>NZ_CP040710.1:2587500-3787500 GCF_005943945.1 Aggregatimonas sangjinii
TTTTACGACACATACCACATCTCCGAGGAAATGAAAATACGTACCGTCCCAATATGTCAATGAACTTAAAGCCCCCTCCGACTCCCCCAAAGGGGGAGGGCACTTACTCGTGCCGGTTCCTCCCCGCCATAGGCGGGAGGTTAGGAGGGGCTCGTGGAGAATATCGGAGTCGAACCGATGACCTCCTGCGTGCAAGGCAGGCGCTCTAGCCAGCTGAGCTAATCCCCCGTTTTCCAGTCGGCGGTATTCAGTATGCAGTTAGCAAGAACTAAATCCGCACAAGGGTTGCGCAACTTCTGGAATTTCCAGTATTTCAATCTCAATGAACTTAAGGCCCCTCTGCCCTGCGGGCATCTCCCCCAAGGGGAGAAGGTACCGCTCCTTTTTAAACCCTCCCCTTGCGGGGGAGCCGGAGGGGGCTCCGTGGTCCCGGGCGGACTTCCACCGTAGGCGGATGAACTTCTCGCCTTCCCTGTCCTACGTTGTAGTCCCGGGCAGACTCGAACTGCCGACCTCTACATTATCAGTGTAGCGCTCTAACCAGCTGAGCTACGGGACTCTCCCGGATGTGCCATCGGCACACCGTTCCTTCTATATTATTATATCGTAAAGACCAACATCGCATATCGCGTATTTTTTGGGACCTCGTTCTAATCGAATCGAGGGGACGGGGCACGGAAAAGGCCTTCAGGGGCCGATGGGCTCTCGTCGCGCACCGTATCGCTACGGCGCGCGAACTCTAGAAAGGAGGTGTTCCAGCCGCACCTTCCGGTACGGCTACCTTGTTACGACTTAGCCCTAGTTACCGATCTTGCCCTAGGCCGCTCCTTGCGGTGACGGACTTCAGGCACTCCCGGCTTCCATGGCTTGACGGGCGGTGTGTACAAGGCCCGGGAACGTATTCACCGGATCATGGCTGATATCCGATTACTAGCGATTCCAGCTTCACGGGGTCGAGTTGCAGACCCCGATCCGAACTGTGACCGGTTTTGTAGATTCGCTCCGCCTTGCGACGTGGCTGCTCTCTGTACCGGCCATTGTAGCACGTGTGTGGCCCAGGACGTAAGGGCCGTGATGATTTGACGTCGTCCCCACCTTCCTCGCGGTTTGCACCGGCAGTCCCGTTAGAGTCCCCATCATGACATGCTGGCAACTAACGGTAGGGGTTGCGCTCGTTATAGGACTTAACCTGACACCTCACGGCACGAGCTGACGACAACCATGCAGCACCTTGCAAAACGCCCGAAGGAAAAGGTGTCTCCACCCCTGTCGTAATGCATTTAAGCCCTGGTAAGGTTCCTCGCGTATCATCGAATTAAACCACATGCTCCACCGCTTGTGCGGGCCCCCGTCAATTCCTTTGAGTTTCATTCTTGCGAACGTACTCCCCAGGTGGGATACTTATCACTTTCGCTTGGCCGCCCATCCGCCTAAGGCGGACGGACAGCTAGTATCCATCGTTTACGGCGTGGACTACCAGGGTATCTAATCCTGTTCGCTCCCCACGCTTTCGTCCATCAGCGTCAGTACACAATTAGTGAGCTGCCTTCGCAATCGGTGTTCTATGTAATATCTATGCATTTCACCGCTACACTACATATTCCGCCCACTTCACTATGACTCAAGACCGACAGTATCAAAGGCAGTTCTACAGTTGAGCTGCAGACTTTCACCACTGACTTACCGGCCCGCCTACGGACCCTTTAAACCCAATAATTCCGGATAACGCTCGGACCCTCCGTATTACCGCGGCTGCTGGCACGGAGTTAGCCGGTCCTTATTCTTACGGTACCGTCAGCCGCCTACACGTAGGCGGGTTTCTTCCCGTACAAAAGCAGTTTACTACCCATAGGGCATTCTTCCTGCACGCGGCATGGCTGGATCAGGCTCCCGCCCATTGTCCAATATTCCTCACTGCTGCCTCCCGTAGGAGTCTGGTCCGTGTCTCAGTACCAGTGTGGGGGATCCCCCTCTCAGGGCCCCTAACCATCGCCGTCTTGGTAGGCCGTTACCCTACCAACTAACTAATGGTACGCATGGCCATCCCTTACCGGCCGAAGCCTTTAACCGTCCTATAATGCTATAGAAGGTACCATGGGGCATTAATCCAAATTTCTCTGGGCTATTCCCCTGTAAAGGGCAGGTTCCATACGCGTTGCGCACCCGTGCGCCGGTCGCCGGCAGAGTGCAAGCACTCCCCGCTGCCCCTCGACTTGCATGTGTTAGGCCTGCCGCTAGCGTTCATCCTGAGCCAGGATCAAACTCTTCATTGTCGATTCTTATATAATATATCGCCCTCGACCCCTATAAGCTATCCCGGCCCCGTCTCTCGATAAGATCAATTCTTATCTTTGGTTCCAAAAAATTCTATTCCCCCGGCCCCCCGTTAAAAGAGACCGGGCGCGATGTCCACTCCCATTTAAAAAAAAAGAAGTGGACCTCTGTTGTCTTTACAATATGTCAATGAACTGTTGTCGTGAAACTACTTTTAGTCTCCGTGCTTTTTGAAGCGTTGCTCCCTAAGCGGCTGCAAATATAACACTGTTTTTTTAACTAACAATCTTTTAAAAAGAAACTTTCAAAAAATTTCTAAAACAGCTTACACAACTTTCACAGAACGTAATTTCAAACTCCCTTTAACAAACAAATCCTCTGTCGTTAGCGGGCTGCAAATGTAACATGCTTTTTTAACCTACAAAGCAATTTGAACATCTTTTTTGAAATAATTTCAAACTACTTCTACAACCTCTTATCGATGAGCTGCTTAGCCCTTCGATTATTTTAAAAGGGCATTAAAAATACCATATTTTGTCGGTCTGGACAAATTTTATTTCATAACCTTCGCGTAGTGCGTTAGGGATCGCAGCGGCATCCCCATAAGGCCATCAAGGCCTTATGGGATACAGCGGAGTGCCCGACCTCGCCGCGGCGGGGTAACGCCCAAATGCAACAGCGTTATCACCGATACCTTATCATAGATATATAAACGCCAGGTTAGAAAGTATGGATAAACAACCAGGGGGCAACTTGACCGACAGTAGCCAGCTTCAAATCTTAATCATCGAAGAAATCGGAATTAACCTTGACATTATATTATTGGGAACGACGACTTGTTCCAGCCCATAGAACAATATAAAGAACTTTATTGTGCCTATCGATACTACACCTTATCTTTGCCCACTATATTAAAGAAAGAAATGATCAACATTACACTACCCGACGGTTCGGTAAAAGCACATGAGAACGGCAGCACCCCAATGGATGTCGCCAAAGATATTAGCGAAGGGCTGGCACGGAACGTTATTTCGGCAAAGTTCAACGATACCATTGTTGAGACCAGCACACCTTTGCACGAAGACGGCGCGATTACCTTATATACATGGAACAGCCCTGAGGGAAAAATGGCTTTCTGGCACTCCTCTGCCCACATATTGGCACAGGCACTCGAAGCGCTTTACCCAAATATTAAACTTTGGGTGGGACCTGCCATCGAAAACGGATTTTATTACGATGTGGACCTTGGAGACGAAAGTATATCGGACAAGGACTTTAAGGCCATTGAAGACAAGATGTTGGAAATAGCGCGCGGGAAGTACGATTTTAAAATGCGCGAAGTGAGCAAGGCCGAAGCTTTGAACTATTATAAAGGAAAGAACGAGTATAAGGTGGACCTTATCGAAAAACTAGAAGACGGTACCATTACCTTTTGCGACCACGACAGTTTTACCGACCTCTGCCGCGGCGGCCATATTCCGAATACCGGTATCGTAAAAGCGTTTAAGATTTTGAGCGTGGCCGGGGCCTACTACAAAGGGGACGAGAATAATAAAATGTTAACGCGTGTCTACGGTATTTCATTTCCCAAGCAAAAAGAACTTACCGAATACCTGGCCCTTTTGGAAGAGGCCAAAAAAAGAGATCATCGAAAGCTTGGCCGGGAATTAGAACTTTTCACCTTCTCGACAAAGGTAGGCCAAGGTCTTCCGCTTTGGCTGCCCAAGGGAGCCGCGTTACGGGAACGGCTCGAACAATTCTTGAAAAAGGCGCAAAAGAAGGCCGGTTATGAAATGGTGATGACACCGCACATTGGTCAAAAGGAGCTCTACGTTACCTCCGGCCATTACGAAAAATACGGGGCCGATAGCTTTCAGCCTATCAAAACCCCGAAAGAGGACGAGGAGTTTTTGTTAAAGCCAATGAACTGTCCGCATCATTGTGAGATTTACAATGCACGCCCATTCAGCTACAAGGAGCTACCAAAACGTTACGCTGAATTCGGTACGGTATACCGATATGAACAGAGTGGCGAACTTCACGGATTGACTCGCGTGCGCGGCTTCACCCAAGATGACGCACATATTTTCTGTACCCCGGACCAAGTAGATCAGGAGTTTAAAAATGTAATCGACCTTTCATTATATGTACTGGAATCTTTGGGTTTCGATAATTTCACTGCCCAAGTATCCGTTAGGGATCTGGATACCCCTGAAAAGTACATTGGAACCGTCGAAAACTGGGAAAAAGCCGAAAATGCCATTATCAACGCGGCAAAGGAAAAAGGGTTGGATTATATTATAGAAAGTGGAGAAGCTGCGTTCTATGGTCCAAAACTCGATTTTATGATCAAAGACGCTCTAGGACGCAACTGGCAATTGGGTACGATACAGGTCGATTACACCTTGCCGGAACGTTTTGACCTTACCTATAAAGGTAGTGACAATGAATTGCATCGCCCCATTATGATTCACCGCGCACCTTTCGGTAGTATGGAGCGGTTTATCGCGTTGTTGCTGGAGCATACGGGCGGCAATTTCCCGCTTTGGTTGACCCCGGAACAGGCCATAATTTTATCGGTAAGCGAGAAACATGAAAAATATGCCCAAAAAGTTTCAGATTACCTAGAAAATAACGAAATTCGCGCCCTCGTTGACAACAGAAACGAGACCGTAGGTAAGAAAATACGGGAAGCGGAGATGAATAAAATTCCGTTTATGCTTATCATGGGAGAAAATGAAGAAGCTAATGAGACCGTCTCGGTACGAAAACACGGCGGCGAGGATTTAGGTTCAATATCCTTGAAGGAGTTCAGGGACTTGGTGAATACCGAAATTAATAGTACCTTAAAGTCGTTTTAAAAGGGCCCCACCCGGAATTGTGGGAAAAGCAAATTCGACCTCTTGAAAGCAGCAGCAAAATAGAGGCAATTTAGATAATAGTTTAATTAAAAAATATAAGTCATAGCAATACGTAAAAGATTTAGGCCCCAGCCTAGGAGGGAAAATAAAAACCCTCATAAAATAAACAAGAAAATTTTAGCTCCCGAAGTTCGATTGGTCGGTGACAATGTCGAAGTGGGTGTTTACCCTATTCGAGTCGCACTGGACAAAGCCGACGAAGCGGGATTGGATTTAGTCGAGATTTCGCCGAATGCGGCACCGCCTGTATGTAAGATCATCGACTACAAGAAGTTTCTTTACGAACAGAAGAAACGCGAGAAGGCGATGAAGGCGAAAGCCTCGAAGGTGGTCGTAAAAGAAATCCGGTTCGGACCGAATACGGATGATCACGATTACGAGTTTAAAAAGAAGCACGCCGAGAAGTTCTTAAAAGATGGTGCGAAGCTAAAGGCTTACGTTTTCTTTAAAGGACGGTCTATCGTTTATAAGGATCAAGGTGAAATTTTGTTATTGCGCCTTGCCTCGGAATTGGAGGAATTAGGAAAGGTAGAACAAATGCCGCGATTGGAAGGGAAGCGAATGACCATGTTCATTGCTCCGAAAACGAAGAAATAAAAGCCCCTCTCGCAATAGCCTTTGGCGATTACGGTCTCCCCCAAGGGAGACATTAAGAAGTGAAAAAGATTAAAGCGCTGCCCAATTTTGAGGCGGCGTTTGAAATGATAAAGTGAGATTAATATAAATAGGAAAAAATGCCTAAACAGAAAACAAAATCGAGTGCCAAGAAGCGTTTTAAGCTTACCGGCACCGGTAAAATCAAAAGAAAGCACGCTTTCAAGAGTCATATCTTGACCAAGAAATCGAAAAAGCGCAAGCTAGCTTTAACACATGACACCTTGGTACACCCAGCGGATGTCAACAGTATTAAAGAGCAATTACGATTAAAGTAAGCGCCCTTTAGGTAATTATTAACCATGGAGTTGGGCCAACACTTCGACTGTGCTTATTGCGACAGATTGAAGTGACCAAAGTGTCGCTAATCGACCGCCTACTACAAAAACAATTTAAAATTATGCCAAGATCAGTAAATGCAGTTGCTTCTAGAGCCAGAAGAAAAAAGGTGATGAAGCAAGCCAAAGGTTACTTTGGAAGACGTAAAAACGTATGGACCGTCGCGAAGAACGCGGTTGAAAAAGCAATGTTATACGCCTACCGTGACCGAAAGAACAAGAAAAGAACCTTTCGTGCCCTATGGATTACGAGGATTAACGCCGGAGCGCGAATGCACGGGATGTCGTATTCCCAATTTATGGGAAAAGTAAAAGCTAGCGGAATTGAATTGAATCGCAAGGTGTTGGCCGATTTGGCCATGAACCATCCTGCGGCTTTCAAGGCCATTGTAGAAAAAGTAAAATAGATTTAAGAATATATCTCACTGAAAAAGGCCGTTCCGATTCAAAATCGGGACGGCTTTTTTGATGGTGGATGTCAGGTGTTTGATGCGCGGGGCGCGGTGTTTGATTCGTGATGTTAGGGCTGGCTGTGCGGTGCTGAGTGTGTGGTTTTTTGGGTTTCTGGTTTTTTATTTCCTGATTCTTTTTTCTTGGTTCTTTTTTCTTGGTTCTTTTTTCTTTGTCTCTTCTCCCTTCTCTTACCTTCGCCGAATCGGGCGAAAAGCGTCAGGTTCCATACGCGGATATGACGATATTTCTTCCGCTCGCGTGATCACGATGCTCGCACAGATAAATGCCTTGCCATATACCCAAATTCAACATCCCGTCGGTTATCGGAATTTGAACGGATGCGCCCATCAAAGAGGCTTTGATATGCGCTGGCATGTCGTCCGGACCTTCGTAGTTATGGATGTAGTACTTCGCATTTTCAGGAACCATTACATTCATATGGCTTTCAAAATCCTGACGAACAGTAGGGTCTGCATTTTCGTTGATGGTCAAACTTGCGGAAGTATGCTTGATAAACACCTGCAGCATTCCAGATTGGATTTGGGCTATTTCGGGAAAACTTTCGAGAACGGTTTCCGTAATTAAATGAAACCCTCTTGCATACGCTTTTAGGCGGAGTTCTTTTTGATGGAAAATCATACCGTTAAAATAGGGACTTTTTAGGAACTTTCAACAGGCCCCCTTTTGTCTTCCTCTCCTCCCAGGTCGTCGTCGGAGACGAGGCGGGCACCTCCCCACAAGGGGAGGGTTTTCGAATTCCTTTTCAAATCTTTCTGGCTTCCTCTCCTCCAAAGTCGTCGTCGGAGACAAGGCGGGCACCTCCCCGGCGCGAAAGGATAAAGTTTGGATTCTTGGTAAAACTAACCGATAATCCCACCTAATACAAATACCTTTGTTGCTCGAATTGATGTTATATGGATTTATCGAATATTAAAATGGTGGTCTCCGACATGGATGGTACCTTATTGAATTCCAATCATGAGGTGAGCCATCGCTTTTTTGAACTCTTTGAAAAATTGAAGAAACGAGATATTCTCTTTGTTGCGGCTAGCGGAAGACAGTACAATAGTATTCTAGACAAACTACAAGATATTAAAAACGAAATCGTCATCGTCGCAGAGAATGGTGGTTATGTTATGCGCAAAGATGAAGAATTACTCTCCACTTTATTGCCCAAATATCAGCAAGACATTATTTTAAAAACACTTTCCGAAATTGCGAATATCAATACTGTATTGTGCGGGAAAGAGCACGCCTACCTTACTGGGGAATCGGATGCCTTTGCCAACATGCTACGACAATATTACTCCGCTTTTGAAATCGTTGAGGACTTGCGTCAAGTAGAAACCGACATTCTGAAAATCGCCATTTATCATTACGAAAGTTCAGAGGCACATATCTATCCTTCCGTACAACATTTGGAAGGAGATTTAAAAGTAAAAATCTCCGGTCCAAATTGGGTCGACATTTCAAGTCCGAATGCCCATAAAGGTTTCGCACTTCAGAAACTTCAAGAGCGTTACGATATTACTCCCGCAGAAACCATGGTTTTCGGTGATTACAATAATGATCTGGAAATGTTGGCGCTAGCCGATTTTAGCTTTGCCATGGCAAATGCGCACCCGAATGTGAAACAAGTTGCCAAATTTCAAACGGCCAGTAATGACAATTTTGGAGTGGAGCGGATTTTGGAGCAATTGGTTCTTGCCTCATCTTGAACCAAAGCCTTTATGAGCTATTGAATACAATGTTAGAGAGAGAACAGGCAAGCGCATTGCATAATTTATTTTGACTTTTACGCTCGAACTTTTAATTCGGAGACGAATTACAGGAATGTTCGCTAATGAGGTGCCATCAAAATCATAACCATGGTACTTACCAATCCATTGGATTATTTCACCGAGGGACCCGGAGTAAACGCAAAGGTTTATCGAGTGAAGCCTTTTTCAATTTGAACATGTGTTCGTGCTTGAATCTGTACTTGACGCTCCAACGTTTAGGTTTTTTGCTTTTTCTTCTGCGCAGCGGGGAATAATACGTTGTTTAGAATTAGGCGGTACCCAGGGGAGGTCGGGTGCAGCTCCAACTCCGTTTTGGGGTCCCCTACCCGATGTTGGTAGTCTTCGGGGTCATGCCCACCGTAGAAAGTGAAAAACCCTTTTCCCTTTATCCCGTGGATATAACGTGCTTCTTGGTTGATTTTGTTTTCCCCCAACACCATGACCGTCGGTTTAATTCCTTTTCGATCAAAGGAAGTGGTTTGTCCCATAAAGCCTTTGACCAGTGCCGTATGATTTTGGCAGAGCATCGTTGGTACAGGATCCCATTTAGCGGAGAAATCCATTAAGGAAAAATAATCCGATTCTTTCGGAATACGCCTTTTGGCTGTCATATCGATGGACGAAAATTCGTATTGCAACGGACTTCTTTCCAAGACAAAATCCTGAAATGCAAAGGTCTTTTTAAAGTCCAGTTTGCTCTGGTAATTGGCCTCGGAAGGATCGCCATCGAACATGGGTTCGCAAATATCCACTCCGTCTGCCGCCAAGGCGATATCGAAGCTATCGGTTGCAGAACACATGGCGAACATAAATCCGCCACCGATAACATAGTTCCGGATTTTAAGTGCTACGGCCCGCTTTTCTTCCGACACCTTGCTAAAGCCTAGCTTATTTGCCAGAGCCTCTGCGTTTTGTTTCTGCTCGATGTACCAAGGTGCCGCCCGATAGGATCCGTAGAATTTACCATATTGCCCCGTAAAATCCTCGTGATGCAGGTGCAACCAATCGTATAGCACCAATTTATCCTCAAGTACCTCTTCGTCATATACCGTTTCATAGGGAATCTCAGCATAGGTCAACACCATGGTTACCGCGTCGTCCCAGGGCTGGTTTCCTTTTGGGGAATAGACCGCAATTCTCGGTGCCTTCTCCAAAATGACCGCTTCTTGGTTCATAGAAGGGCTGCTGATATCATCCAAAATACCCTGCGCCTGACCGTCCGATAAGATTTCAAAGGAAACCCCCCTGATTTGACATTCCTTGCGAATGGCATCTCCATCAGGTAACAAAAAGGAGCCGCCACGGTAGTTGAGCAGCCATTGCACTTTTTGTTGTTTGGAGAGCACCCAATACGTTATTCCGTATGCTTTTAGATGATTTTTTTGGCCCTCGGCATCCATAGGAATTAGGATTGACGAGGCTGACATATGTACAGAAAAGAGAATACAAATCAAAGGAAAAAAACTTCTCATACAATTCGTTTTTTGGGAATCTTCTCAAAGATATAGGAAAATCGGGTGTGACGGATTTTACGCGTAGTTAAAGATTATAAAAAATACTCAGTGTAATTTGCTGGAGCTGCGGTATATCAATCGCTAAATTTAAACGCAAAGAGCGCTAGGAAAATCGCAAAGGACGCAACGATATCATCCCGACATTCGAGGTGCTAGGCAATAGGTCTACCCTAGGTCAAAGGATGCACAAAATTCGTAGCTGCGGTTTGCTTGGCCAGCGCTAAAGCGAATCATACGGAGCACAGCATACTGAACGGAAAACTGGCTGAAACAGCCAATCAGCTATTCAAATGTACCCGTCGACGTTAGGTTTGAAGTTGTATTTTAAAAGGGAACGTCGTTGTCCTCATCAGGCAAGCCATCATTGAGCGAGCTGCCAAAGGCCTCATTGGCATCGGGAAGATTCTTAGTAATAAATGGATTATCCTCGTTGGCGTTCATTTTTGATTGGAATTCGAACGGGGAATCAAAATCGTCGAGATTATCAAACTTACCGAGGTTGCCGATAAATTTCAGACGAATATTTTCCAGACCACCATTTCGGTGCTTGGCCACGATAAATTCGGCCTGCCCTTGGGTCGGGGTACGTTCCTCATCGTCCCACTCGTCGATTTTATAATATTCCGGTCGGTAAATAAACGATACGATATCGGCATCTTGCTCAATCGCTCCAGACTCCCTAAGGTCGGAAAGCAAGGGGCGTTTACTGCCACCACGAGTTTCTACCGCTCGCGAAAGTTGGGATAGTGCAATCACGGGCACGTTCAACTCTTTGGCCAAAGCCTTTAAGTTACGGGATATGGTTGAAATTTCTTGTTCCCTATTCCCACCTTTTTGAGTGCCCCCGGCTGTCATTAATTGCAAATAATCGATAATGACCAATTTAATTCCGTGTTGGGATGCCAGTCGCCTTGCCTTGGCCCGAAGGTCGAATATGGACAAGGAAGGGGTATCATCGATGAACAGGGGGGCCGTCTCCAAGGCTTTTACCTTGACGTTTAACTGCTCCCATTCGTGTTTTTCCAACTTGCCTGTACGCAATTTTTCGGAAGAAAGCCCAGTTTCCGAAGAAATCAGACGTGTAATCAATTGTACGGATGACATCTCACAAGAAAAAAAGGCCACGGGAATACCGTGATTGACGGCCATATTCTTGGCCATGGAAAGCGTTAGGGCCGTTTTACCCATACCGGGTCGTGCCGCGACAATAATCAAATCACTGGGTTGCCATCCAGAAGTGAGCTTATCTACTTTATCAAATCCGGATGGAATACCACTGAGCCCCTCCTTGTTCGCGATTTCTTCGATGCGTTTCTTGGCTTGAATGACCAAATTTTGGGCCGTCTCCGCAGAGCGTTTTAAATTGCCCTGGGTAACATCATATAGTTTGGATTCCGCTGCGTCCAAAAGGTCAAAAACATCAGTACCTTCATCATAGGCCTCCTCGATTATTTCGTTGGAAATCTTGATCAAACTTCGCTGAATGTACTTTTGAAGAATTATACGGGCATGAAACTCGATATGCGCCGAAGAAGCTACCTTTTGGGTCAGTTTTATCAGGTAAAAATCCCCTCCGATTACCTCTAAATTCCCGTCTTTCTTTAATTGGGACGAAACGGTTAATAAATCGACCGGTTCCGAAGTTTCAAATAATTTGAAAATTGCTTCATAAATATGCCGGTGCGCATCCTTGTAAAAAACCTCAGGATGTAGGATATCTATTACTTCATCCACTCCTTTTTTATCAATCATCATTGCACCCAATACAACCTCCTCTAAATCAACAGCTTGAGGCGGAATTTTACCACGTTCCAAGTTGATGATAGTCGATTTATCTATCTTTCGAGCTATTAAGGGTTCTGTTCTTTCCATTGGAGCGAAAGTATGCAATTAACCTTAAGTTAACGTAAAGTGCTTCGTTACGATATCAACATAAGGTCAACAATTATACTGTTGATAAGTTACAATTTTGTGTTGATAACCAAAAAAATCCGCAAAATAAATTCTGCGGATTTTTTTCATCTTGTTGAATCGGTAGTTTAACCGTTAAAAACACCCATCTTGGCATATTTATCCATGCGTTTGTCAACCAGTTCTTTTGGTGATAACTTTTCGAGTTGCTCAAAATGGGTGGAAATTTTATTCCTGACTATCTCAAAAGTCTTCTCCCGATTTGCGTGAGCGCCACCCGCAGGTTCACGAACGATTTCATCGATCAGTTTTAATTTTTTCATGTCGGTAGCGGTCAATTTCAATGCCTCGGCAGCCAATTCCTTATACTCCCAACTTCTCCATAAAATAGAAGAACACGATTCAGGGGAAATCACTGAATACCAAGTATTTTCCAACATTAGCACCACATCGCCAACCCCGATACCCAAGGCTCCGCCCGAAGCACCTTCTCCTATAATCACTACGATAATCGGCACCTTTAGCCGTGTCATTTCCATAATATTACGCGCAATTGCTTCACCTTGACCCCGCTCCTCTGCTTCGATACCTGGATAAGCTCCGGGAGTATCTACAAAACAGACTACAGGAAGGTTGAACTTCTCTGCGGACTTCATCAAACGAAGGGCTTTCCGATATCCCTCAGGATTCGCCATTCCGAAATTGCGATATTGTCTTGTCTTGGTATTGTATCCTTTTTGTTGACCGATAAACATATAGCTCTGGTCGCCGATTTTGCCCAAACCACCGATCATAGCCTTATCATCCTTAACACTTCGGTCGCCATGTAGTTCTAAAAAGGTGTCCTTGCAAATGGCATTGATATAATCCAGTGTATACGGCCGATTCGGATGCCTCGACAACTGTACGCGCTGCCATGCGGTCAGGTTTTTATAAATGTCCTTTCGGGTATCGGCAAGCTTTTTCTCGATTTGTTTGCAGGTCTCGGTCACATCGACATCACTTTCCTCGCCAATAATCATGCACTTATCTAATTGCTCTTCGAGCTCTTTAATGGGAAGTTCAAAATCTAAATATTCCATAAATTTCCAATAAATAGGTTTGGTTGGCACAAAGATAAAGTTTTATGAAGAATCGCTATCGGAACGGTGATTTTTTAATTTGACTTTGTTCTTCGCTATCCCATTGGCCACCACTGTCACCAAGATAATCGTTGCGCCTAAATAAAAAAGCGGGCTCATTTTCTCTTCTTCGCCTAATAGAAAAAACGCTAGAATAATCCCGTACACCGGTTCTAGATTAATAGTGAGCATGACGGTATAAGGCGAAAGATGCCGCATAACCTTTACCGAAGCAATGAAGGCATAGGCCGTACAAACGGACGCTAAAATAAAAATATACATCCAATCATTGTTCGATAATTGAAAAAAGGCGCTGTCAAATGCCCCAGTCGCCATCAAGTAAATGGAAAGGAACAACACTCCGGCCCCCAATTCATAAAACGAGATCACCGCTGGGCGTGCCTTGTGTACCAGCTTGCCATTAATAAGCGAAAAGACCGCTGCCAAAAAAGAGGACATCAGCGCGATACCGATTCCGTAGGCATATTCAGTCTCTACCTTGAAAATAATAAGCAGGCCTGCGATGACCAATACCCCAAAAAGGATTTCGTAAAAAATTATTTTTCTTTTGTATACAATCGGTTCGAGAATGGCGGTAAAAAAAGCACCGGTAGACATGGTTGCCAATGCAATCGAAACCGTGGAAACCTTTATTGCCAAAAAGAAGGTGACCCAATGCAGCGCAATCAATACACCGCCGGTAAGCATCCATAGCATGGTTTTTCGGTTGGTTCTTAGCGGGAATCTTTTGAACGCGATAAAACCAAAAACCAATACTACGGCGATCAACATGCGGTACCAGACCAAGGGCAATGCAGCAATGGTAATGAGCTTACCCAATACAGCGGTAAATCCCCAAATAAATACTATAAAATGTAGGTGAACGTAGTCGTTTGGTTTGGTGTTCATCTACTGATCAACGTTTGGCCTTTTGCAATAAGTAAAAAGCGGTCAACCCGAACATCACGTTTGGGATGACTACCGCCAACAAAGGTGAAAAACCCGCCTGTTCTGCCAAGGTACCGAAAACCTTATCGAAAAAAATAAAGATAAACGCAACGAAAATACCGAAGGCCAGATTGAGTCCCATCCCGCCCCTACGTTTTATAGACGATACCGCCACCGCTATTATGGTCAATATAAAGGCCGTAACCGGCAAGGCCCATCTCCTGTATTTGACCAAGAGATAAGCATTGATGTTGGATGCTCCTTTTTGCTTTTGATCCTCTATAAATTGATTCAGTTCAAAAAAGTTCTTCGTTTCGGCCACGTAGGAGACCGGTGTAAGGTCGCTAATATCAAACGTGAACAGGGTGTCGAGCCTTCTCTTGGTTTCCATAATTTCAGTTTCACCCCTAACCCGTCGTTTTGCGTAGGACGTGAGCCTGTACAGGGTGTCTTTTTCCATCCAACGGATATTCGCCGCACTGATCTTAAAATCGAGCTGGTCATTGTCATCAAAGCGTTCGAAAGTAAAATTATAGCCGATTTGCCTTGCAGGATCGAAACTGCTGACATACAGAAAATCATGCTCGTTCAACTGTGTGAAAATATTATTGGTAACCCTGTCCTGTCTACCTTTTTTCAGGTATTTGAATTTGAATTCATTAAATCCCGCACTGGCCTTGGGAACGATAAACATGCCCATTAAAAACATCAATAGCGCGATTATGGATGCACCGATAAAATAGGGTCGCAAGAACCGCCCAAACGATACACCGGAACTCAAAATCGCCACAATCTCGGTATTACTGGCCATCTTGGAGGTAAAGAAAAGAATGGAAAGAAAAAGAAATATCGGGAAAAGCAGGCTACCTATATATAAGGTAAAGTTGCCGTAATACATCAAAATTTCATTCAGAGGCGCCTCGTTATCTATCATCTTACTGATCTGCTCTGCCAGGTTGGCCATAATTCCGATAGGGATAAAAAGCAAGATCATCACGAAAAACGTAACGAGGTATCTCTTCAGAATATATTTATCGAGTATGGTTAACATCAGAGCCTTTTATCCATTTGCTTGACCATTACGGTTTTCCAATCGGCAAAGTCACCGGCTAAAATATGCTTTCTTGCCTCGCGAACCAACCACAGGTAAAAACCTAGGTTGTGTATGGTGGCGATTTGTTTTGCCAGATACTCGTTCGCGGCAAAAAGGTGGCGTACATAGGCCTTCGAATATTCGCGATCTACAAAAGTGGTGCCCATCTCGTCCAGCGCGGAGAAGTCGTCTTCCCATTTTTTGTTTCGCATATTCATGGTGCCGTGGGCCGTAAAAAGCATACCGTTTCTGGCGTTTCTGGTCGGCATTACGCAATCGAACATATCTACGCCTAAAGCAATATTTTCAAGGAGATTTATCGGTGTACCCACACCCATTAAATAACGTGGTTTATCTTCGGGCAAAATGTCGCAGACCACCTCGGTCATGGCATACATTTCCTCTGCCGGCTCCCCTACGGAGAGTCCGCCTATGGCGTTCCCCTCCGCCCCGACTCCCGCAATATACTCGGCAGATTGTTTTCGAAGATCCGTGTACGTCGACCCTTGTACTATGGGGAAGAAAGTTTGCGCGTAGTCATATTCATACGGTGTTTTTTCCAAGTGGGCTATACAACGATCGAGCCAACGGTGCGTCATGTGCATCGAGCGTTTGGCATAATCGTATTCACAAGGATAGGGTGTGCATTCGTCAAAGGCCATGATGATATCCGCCCCGATAACGCGCTGAATCTCCATAACATTTTCAGGTGTAAACCAATGCATAGAACCATCGATATGTGACTTGAACTTGACGCCTTCTTCTTTGATTTTTCTATTGGCGGAGAGTGAATATACTTGATAGCCACCACTGTCGGTAAGGATGTTTCTATCCCACCCCATGAATTTATGAAGTCCGCCAGCCTTTTTTAGAATATCGATTTTGGGTCGGAGAAAAAGATGGTAGGTGTTGCCCAGTATGATATCGGGATTTACTTCTTCCCGCAATTCTTTTTGGTGCACCCCTTTTACGGAGGCCACGGTACCCACTGGCATAAAGATCGGGGTTTCTATCGTTCCATGGTCGGTAACCATGGTTGCGGCCCTAGCCTTGCTCTGCGGGTCTTTGTGTTGTATCGTGAATTTCAAATGTGCTGATTCTGGTCGCAAATATAATCAACTGGCCTGTTTAAGTTTCCTAAGGGGGTTATAAAATTCAGGTTTCGGGTTTGAGGTTTCGGGTTTCAGGTTTCAGGTTTCAGGTTTCAGGTTTCAGGTTTCAGGTTTCAGGTTTCAGGTTTCAGGTTTCAGGTTTCAGGTTTCAGGTTTCAGGTTTCAGGTTTCAGGTTTCAGGTTTCAGGTTTCTAGTAATAACCTATTAAATGTAATCATCCTACCTTTGTTTAGGCTTAATGTTTTTTTAGTTTTTGTTTGTCAGCAAATAAAATAGTGCGCTCAATGACGAACTAATTAGCCATTTGGAATCGCCATAATGCCCGCAAGTTTTTAGGTGCAGGGTGCGCTATGCACTCCTCATTCGTTCTACAAAGGACTTCATTCCCACAGCAACTCAATCGCAGCATTCGAGACTGGTTTGTGCTTGAACTTCATTTCGTTGATAACTCCTAATAAGTACCCTTGCGTACACAAAAGAATGCGGTTATTTTTGAACATCTTAAATTATGACAATGCCGAAACTAGAAGACTTACAGGATATCGTTCAACAAACGCGAAGAGACATTCTTCGTATGGTGCATAAAGTGAATTCGGGCCATCCAGGAGGTTCTTTGGGGTGCACTGAATTTTTCGTTGCGCTATACCATGAAATCATGGAATTGAAGCAGGACTTCGATATGGATGGTGATGGGGAAGACCTTTTTTTCCTTTCGAACGGCCATATTTCGCCGGTTTGGTACAGTATCCTTGCCCGTAAAGGTTTTTTCCCTGTAAGTGAGCTCAGCACCTTTCGCGAGCTTGACTCACGGCTGCAAGGCCACCCGACCACGCATGAAGGTCTCCCTGGCGTACGAGTAGCCTCGGGATCGTTAGGTCAAGGCATGTCGGTCGCTATAGGTGCTGCATTGGCAAAAAAACTAAACGGTGATCAGCACATCGTTTATAGTCTACATGGGGATGGAGAGCTACAGGAAGGCCAGAATTGGGAAGCGATCATGTATGCATCGGGCAATAATGTGGATAACCTCATCGCGACCATCGATCGTAACGGACAGCAGATCGACGGACCTACGGAAGAAGTACTACCCCTCGGGAATTTAAGGGAAAAGTTCGAGGCTTTCGGATGGGACGTACTGGAAGTAAAGGACGGGAATAACTTAGAAGCAGTCATTAAGGGATTGAAAGAGGCTAAGGTAAGAACCGGAAAAGGAAAGCCCGTATGTATGATTTTGGATACCGTAATGGGGAACGGAGTCGATTTTATGATGCATACCCACGCTTGGCATGGCAAAGCCCCTAACGATGAGCAATTGCAGGATGCCCTAGCACAAAATCCGGAAACTTTGGGAGATTATTAAAGCCGTCATCTTATTACAGGAAAACGAATGTTTTTATACATCGATTGAAAAGGTAAGCAGACCTATACGGTTTTCCAAAAAGCAAAATAATTGAATGAATTGATTTCCGCTCGAGCGGAAATGAAAAATAATAGCATGAAGCAATACACAGACCAAGGTAAGAAGGATACTCGAAGTGGGTACGGGGCAGGAATGACCGAACTGGGAAGAAGCCACCCCAATGTGGTAGCCCTATGCGCCGATTTAGTAGGCTCGTTGAAAATCGAAGACTTTATCGCCGAAAATCCGGATAGGTTTTTTCAAACCGGCATTGCAGAAGCGAATATGATGGGTATTGCAGCCGGGCTGACCATCGGGGGTAAAATTCCCTTTGCCAGCACCTTTGCCAATTTCGCCACGGGTCGCGTTTACGATCAAATTCGACAGTCTATCGCCTACTCCGGTAAAAACGTCAAAATCTGTGCTTCACATGCGGGGTTGACCTTGGGTGAGGATGGGGCAACGCATCAAATTTTGGAGGACATCGGTATGATGAAAATGCTTCCTGGAATGACGGTCATCAACCCCTGTGACTTTAACCAGACCAAAGCGGCCACTTTGGCCATCGCAGATCACGAAGGGCCGGTATATTTACGTTTTGGGCGTCCAAAAGTGCCTAATTTTACCCCTGCGGACCAAAAGTTCGAGATTGGAAAGGCGCTTTTGCTTCAAGAAGGTACTGACGTAACGATTATCGCGACGGGACATTTAGTATGGCCTGCATTGACGGCCGCCGAAAATCTAGAAAAACAAGGCATATCTGCCGAGGTCATTAACATACACACCATAAAACCTTTGGATGAAGAAGCCATCTTGAAATCCGTTGAGAAAACGGGATGCGTGGTCTCCGCGGAGGAGCACAATTTTCTAGGTGGACTCGGTGAAAGTATCGCGAGAACCCTTGCCCTTCACCTTCCATCACCACAAGAATTCGTAGCGACACAAGATACGTTTGGCGAGAGCGGAACAGCCGACCAACTGATGGACAAGTACGGTCTAAACAATAAATCTATCGAAGATGCCGTTCATAGGGTAACGAACAGAAAATGATAATGGTATCGTTTTTGATACCATTCTACAGTATTAAAAACGAGAACTATGAAAGTAACAAAGAGTATTCTGCTATGTGCGGTCTTTGCCCTTATCGGAGCTACCGCTTTTTCACAATCAGATTCAGGATTCGGTATTAAAGGTGGCCTTAACTACAATGGTAATGGCGATTATTTCGAATCTATCGGGGACGCTGCCCGAGAGCCCGACAGAAATTTAGGTTTCCATATCGGATTATACGGCAAACTAGAGCTCGGTAGGCTCTACGTTCGGCCAGAAGTGTTCTACACCAAAACAAAATCGGACTATGATGACGATACCTTTGATATGAGTAAAATCGATTTACCGGTGCTATTGGGTGCCAAAATCATCGGCCCCGTACATATTTTTGCGGGTCCGTCATTTCAATATATTATAAATACCGAGTACGACGGAATTACGATTGAAGACATTGAAAACGATTTCTCGGTAGGCTTGCATTTTGGCGGGGGGGTCAATTTGGGAAAATTGGGCATCGACTTGCGTTATGAAAGAGGGTTTGGAGATAATGAAGGCCGCTTCATCAATACCAATATCACATCGCTACCCCAGAGTAGAATAGACACCAGACCGGAACAATTGATTTTAAGTCTTTCTTATCGTCTTTAGAAGGCGGGATGCTCAAACGGCAATCCTGACTCGTTGCTAGCTATGCGCCCCTTATATTTTATGTCTTTCCGATTGTATTGACACAAAATAATTCTTAAAAACATACTGAATAAAAAAAGAGAGTGTCTATAAAGTATAACCTATACGTCATTACGAGCAAAGTGAAGTAATCTGTTTTTTCAAACCACGGGTTACAGATTGCTTCGTGCCTCGAAAAGACGGCTGAAAGTACTTTTTAGACACCCTCTTTTTTTGCTTGAATTCCTTCGTTCAGGAAGCTTTTAGCTATTGTCCGGGTCTAAATAGTCCGGAATACCATCCCCATCGGAATCGGGGTAAGTGACATTACCTTCGGCATCTATCTCAATTTCCTGCCGCGTTAAGATACCATCATTGTCGTCGTCAGTGTCCAAGTAGTTCGGTACAAAGTCATTCTCCTCGTCGGTATTGTCGTTAACCGGATTTCCATCCCCGTCCAAATCCTCTACAATACTGGGTACACCGTCCCTATCATGGTCGGCCGTATTGGCGATTAACAATTGAACATTGAAAATTAATGGTGCATAAGTCTGCCCTGGTTGTGTGCCACCAAAATAGGCCAAACCGGAGGGCATGAAAATAAGGCCTACACCGAAGTTGTCTATCTCAAAGGTGCCATCATCGTTCACAATGATATCGCTTCCAGATTTGAATTTGGGCAGTCCCCTTTTGAAACCGGTAATTGTTCCGGGATTGGCCTGGGTTAGGGTGCCTTGTAAATCCAACCAAATTGGCGCTCCGATATTACTATCGAAAATAGTACCGTCTAAACGAGACCCTTCATATTTTAAATAAACAGAATCTACGACAGTTGGTCTTTCACCTTCCCCAACACCCGTATCCAAATAATAGAGCGTGTGGGCGATATCGTTTTCCTCTTCAGTTAATCCAAATTGCGAAGAAGAGACCAGAACCGTCTCCTGTTCGACCTGAGCGGAGAGCGGTTCGATATCACTATCGGTATCGGACGTGATGGTATCTATACGAATCTTAAAATCGAAACCCTCAGGAGGATTCTCAAATTCTTGGTAATTGTAATAATGAGACTCCAGATAGGCTTTAATCGCAGCGTCATCTTCAATAGTCTGGTCGGCCAAAAGCCTTGGTGGTATCGCCTCTGGAGCATTTTCATCATCCTTTTTGCAGGAAGTTGCAACCACTCCGATACAAAACAGTACTACTAGAATCCTTTTTATTTCCATCTATGCGATATTAGCTGTATTCAGGGGCGCAAGATACAATTTTCCCTTACTTTTGTGGAAGACCTTAACAAAGAATTTTGATAGACGATGCGTATTGACAAATACCTTTGGAGCACCCGCTATTTTAAGACCAGGAACATTGCTACTACCGCCTGTAAAAAAGGGCAGGTAAAGGTAAATGGTCAAGCCGTGAAGCCTTCAAGGGAGGTCTATCCGATGGATGAAATCGTCGTTCGTAAAAACCAAATCAACTATCAGCTCACGGTACTCGATATTCCCGCCAGTAGGGTCGGTGCGAAATTGGTCGACATCTATCGAAAAGATACTACCCCGAAAGAAGCTTTTGAACAAAACGAATTACTTAACTATTCAAAAGACTACTACCGCAAAAAAGGAAGCGGTAGGCCTACAAAGAAAGACAGAAGGGAAATCGAAGGGTATTTGGAAGAACCAGAAGCCCCCTCGCGCCCATCTTCGGAAGCAGAATAACGTATGCTTTTAGAATTCGTTCTTTATCTTTGGTTGGTAAACTTCTTTTTCAATGGAAAATACGATTCTATCCCATCAGCAAATTCAGCACACCATCAGACGCATTGCCTATCAGATCTATGAAGCCAATGTTGATGAAAAGGAAATTGTCATCGCAGGTATTGAAGGCGGCGGATTGAATTTTGCCAAAAAAATACAGCTGGTGTTGCGAAAAATAACCCAAGCCGATATTTTGCTATGTAAGGTGACCATGGACAAGTCCGACCCTTTAGCGAGCGGGGTAACCACTTCTATAGGAACGGAGCAATACCAAGATAAGTCAGTAGTTTTGGTTGACGATGTGCTTAATTCAGGTACCACATTGATTTACGGGGTACACCATTTTTTAAAAACCCCGCTCAAGCAATTGAAAACGGCCGTCCTTGTCAATAGAAACCATAAAAAGTATCCTGTAAAAGCGGATTATAAAGGTATCTCTTTAAGTACTTCACTAAAAACCCATGTGCAGGTGGCATTTGCCCCCAAAAATGACATGGTCTACTTAGACTGATAGTTTCGCTATTTCCGATACGATTTCCGAGTTACCCTTTCCATCACAAGAAATCACATGATGGGCCTGGTTGTAAAAATAACTGCGCTCAAAAAGATGTTTTCCGATAAACTCCGGCAATTCCTCGGTGGGGATGTTCTTTATCAAGGGACGTGCGGCCTTCTCGCCTTCCAGGCGTTGCACAAGAGCAGGAAGAGATAATTTAAGGTAGTAGCTCATCTGGGTCGCCTTTAAAATGGCAGCCATATTATTGCCGTAACAAGGCGTTCCACCACCTGTAGCTAATACAAAGCTTTCTTCCTTTTGCAGCACTTCCTGAAGGTATTGGTGCTCTTTTTTTCGAAAGTAAATCTCCCCTTTTTCGGAAAAAATAGTGGGAATACTTATTCCTTCGGCAGTTTCGATGTAGTCGTCTAAATCAACAAATTTAAAAGAACTCCGTTCAGCCAGCTTCCTGCCAACCGTCGATTTTCCGCTACCCATATACCCTATTAAAACTATCTTCAAAGTTTCGCTTTTGGTAAAAATGATGGATTTTTTTCCAAATTCAAAGAAAAGGGAAATTTCTTAAGAAATCGACTTGTTAAATAAATTATTGAACTTATATTTGCAGCCGCTAAGGAAGAAACTTAGCACTGAAATTTTGACCTGGTAGCTCAGTTGGTAGAGCATCTCCCTTTTAAGGAGAGGGTCCTGGGTTCGAGCCCCAGCCAGGTCACTTAATCGGATGTCATCCGAGACCAAAACCTTGCTAATCTTATGATTTGCAAGGTTTTTTGTTTTTAGAGAAGTCATTTGATATGATGCCAATTGATTTAAAATGTCTACAAATCGTCTACATTTTTTTAAATCGTCTACAAAATCGTCTACACTTCTTTAACTTGACTTAAAATAAGGAAAACTCCTTGCTAGTTGATTTGACTTTTGTCTCAATTATTGTTTAACAATTAGGACAACAACTATGCGAACAACTTCAACATTATCAGTTCTATTTTGGATTCACAGCCATCGAGTAGATAAAAATAATTTATCAACTGTAAATGCTCGAATTACCGTTAGCGGTAAAAAAGTAATCATGAGTTTAAATCAAAAAGTTGATGTGGATTTATGGGATTCCAAACGCCAAAGGGTCAAAGGGACTGGCAGAACTTCGAAAACCATTAATAACTACTTAGATGAAGTAAGGTCAGAACTTGTATTTTGTTATCGAGATTTAAAGTTAGAATCGAGAGTACTTACCCCACAATTAATTAAAGCTCGCTATCTAGGTGAGGACAAAAAAGTTCATTCTTTAAAAGATATTTTTGAATATCATAATGACAAAATGGGTATCAAACTTGCTACTAAAACCCTGTGCCATTATAAAACAAGTCAAAAGTATATTCTAAGTTATATTTCTAAGGAATACAAAAAAGAGGATATATACCTCCAAGATTTGGACTACGAATTCGTAATAGGCTTTGAGAGCTTTTTACGTTCATATCAGCCAAGACACTATCAAGGTCGCATTGGCAACAATGCCGTAATGAAACACATTCAAAGACTCAGAAGAATGACCACTTTAGCCTATCATATGGAGTGGATAGCCCGTGACCCCTTTGTGAAATTTAAACCAAAAATAGAAAAGAAAGAGCGTGAATTTCTTACTAAGAAAGAACTTGAACGCATAGAACAGTTTTCCACTTCTTTTGAGAGACTAACGGTAGTTAAAGACCTATTCGTGTTTGGTTGCTATACTGGAATATGCTATGGTGATATTATGGACTTGACCAAAAATAATATTGTTAGAGGTATTGATGGCAATCAATGGCTAATGGCAAATAGAAATAAAACAGGAACTCCTTTCAAAATTCCGATTCTACCTGTAGCTGAAAAATTAATTCACAAATACCAGAATCATCATCGTACACACTTCAATGGTAAGTTATTGCCCTCCATTTCCAACCAAAAACTTAACAGTTACCTAAAAGAAGTAGCAGACCTCTGCAACATAGAAAAGAACCTTACTTTTCATATGGCCAGACATACTTTTGCTACTACGGTAACTCTTACTAATGGCGTGCCAATAGAAACGGTATCAAAGCTACTGGGACATACCAAGCTGGCTACAACTCAAATTTATGCCAGGGTAGTCGAAAGAAAACTAAGTGAGGATATGATGCTTCTTAGACAAAAATTAGGTTAGCGTGTACATGGACGAGCCACTCAATGAGCTAAAGTGGAATAACTATAGGAAAAGCCTATGATAGGTCGTTGGAGGTATTTATTAGTTTAAATCTATTTCATATGTAAGATTTTTAATATTAATTACGTATCTTATTGAGTATAAACGGCCTACCTAAACCCCGCTCAACCAAATATTTCTTTTCGAAAACAGTATTTTAAAAGTTTGTGCTTTTATTGAGGTGAAAATTTGCTAATGATAATTTGGATAATTACAACAGGTGGTACAATTGAAGGACTTGAATATAATAATGAGTCCGAAAAAAATGAGGCAACCGTTTCCATCGAAAGTTTATTGCAAGAAATCAACGTATCGTTCGAATACTGTATTGATTGTGCTTTTTCAAAAGATAGTCGATTCATCACTCCAGATGATAGAGCGTTGTTAAACGAAAAGATAAATGCCATTAGCTCAAATCATGTACTAATCACCCATGGCACAATTACCATGGTAGAAACAGCTACCTATCTGGGAAAACTTGATATTAATAAAACCATTGTACTTGTAGGTTCCTTTGTTCCAGGGACTGAGAAAAATTCAGACGCAAGCTTCAATTTAGGATATGCTATTTGTGCATTACAAACATTAGAAAAAGGGGTTTATATTGCCATGAACGGCAACGTATTTTCTTGGGACAAAGTCAGGAAAAATGTAGCTAAAAACAGATTTGAATGTTCGTCATAAATAATCAGCATGTTTGGTACTTCAATACATTGGACAACCTTTTTTCTACTATTGGTAGATACCTTCATCCTGATTTTTGTTTTTATAAAATCTTCAAACCTCCGGCATAGTAATCTCAATGGTTATTTAATTCTCGCGGGGCTTTTCGTTCTTTATAATTTGACAGGTGGGTTTTTGCCATTTGAAGGATTCCCCGGGCCTTTTATTTTACAGTACGTAATCACCTACGGTGTGGCCATGGTTACAGGCGTTTACTTATTCTACTACATTTATAAGCAATACGATATTCAGGTTTTAGGTCAACTTTTGACCATAAAAAATTTAGCTATTTACGGAGCATTATGTTTTCTAGGTCTCTTTTTAATTCCCTACTTCATAACGGATTCACTGAACATCGCTAGAATATTTTTTGCAATTCCCTTATCGATTATCTGCCTTTATTTTCTCTTCGCTTTTTACATGAGAATTTCCAAACAAAAGAATCCGAGTTCGTTTGGTTTGAGGCGAAATCGTCTTTCGGTATTGAGTGTAAGTTGTATGGCACTTTTACCTTTGCTTACAGTTATTGGAGATAATCAATGGCTTACATTTCCTATAGTCAATACATCTTTCTTTCTTATTTCGGCTATAGAGGTTGATCGCTATATTTATCTGTTGGAGCATCGTGATAAGATGAGCAAAGTATTTAACGCCTACAAGAAATCGGGGAAACAAGGTTTAGCTCCAACTTTGATAAGCAAAGGTCTAACAAGACGTGAAATTGAAATAGCATTGTCAATATTTGATCGCAAGTCATATAAGGAAATTGGTGATGAATTTTTCATCGCGGAAAGAACAGTCTCTAAACACGCCTCCAACATTTTTAAGAAAACAGGTGTTAAAAACAAAATCGAATTCTTGAACCGGTTTGGGGAGTAATATTTTCCTTTTAAAAGAATTTCAACACTTGTAGCCTATTACGTATTAATCTACGCCTTAACCCGTAGTGATATACGTTACTTTCCAACTCCATTTCTTGACTTAACTTACTATATTTAAATGCTATGCCATTAAAAAGAAACTCAATTTTAACTTCGCTTATGAATATTAGGGTGCTTTGAATTACTGATTACTATGCATCTTTGTAGGGTCACTTTTTGGATATAGTTTTTAAACTGAATCGATTAAATGATTGTGCGCCTCAAAGAAATATCGAACGAATTTTCATCTCAGCTAGATGATATTGAAGCTGGGAATCATAAAATTAAGGATTGCGCTAATAGCTCCATAATTCTATGTCGCCGAACATTGCATAGACTTAAAAGCCTACTTCTTCAAAAAGATTTTAAATCGGTAGATAATGAAATTGATTTTTTCAGGAATATCAAGCAGATTTCTGCCACTCCCCTAATTTACTATTCAGAAGTACGTTCGTTTGAACTTCAATTTCCCATGGCTAATACCCATACACAGAGAAAGTATATCAATAAAAAACTCACCAAACTGAATCGATTTTTTAATCTCAATATCGATTTTGTACAATACATAGAGAATGGTCATACCCATTTCGACCAACAATACTTTACTAGAACATTCTTAGACTCCTATCACATCATCTCGTCCAAGTTTTATTTTCAAGATCCTGATTTTACTACTGCTCGCGATATGTTGTTGGGGAAAATAAAAGCGTATCGTAAATTTATTGAATATCTTCAGAATAGACCAACAGAGAAAAGACAAGACTATAGTACTAATCAGTCAAAAGCTTTTGACTCTATTTCTAATTTAAAATGGACATCATCTAAGGCAGCTCTTACTGAACTTGTGTATGCCCTATATGTAAATGGAGCTCTTAATAATGGTAATGCCGAGATTAAGGAAATTGCTATGGCACTACAGAAAGTCTTTCACTTTGACATGGGTGACTTCTACAAAATATATGCTGAAATCAAATTTCGGAAAAACAGTAGAACGAAGTTCATGGACACCCTTTCTACAGGCCTTATTTCATTTATGGACGAATCAGAAAATTAGATTTCGCAAAACCGTACTACGGTTGAACTCCTGTTTTGTAATTTCTTATTAAAATATGTCACTTTCAAACGCCAAAAAGCGCAATCCCTCCCTTCAAATTGAATCAAAACACATCAATTAGCAAGATGTTAAATTTTCACCGTAGTCCTGTTGTACTGGTGAACAAAGCCCATTAAATCAAATCAAATTTGTCGAACAAAAGTCAAATCAGGTCAGGGACTATCATCTAAAAAACTTAACCATTGATGGTCCCTTTCTTAAAAATCGATTTATTATGGCGACTAGCATAATTACTACAGATGACCTCCGGGAGTTCAAATTGGAACTACTTGACGACATAAAGAAATTACTCACCAAACAATCAGATGCAAAATTAAAGAAGTACCTAAAATCAGCGGAGATAATGGAGTTACTTCAAATTAGTCAAGGCACATTACAGAACCTTCGAATCAATGGTACAATACCCTATACAAAGATGGGTAATATCATTTTCTATGATTCTGATGAGATTCAAAAAGTCATGCTTTCCAATCGCATTCACAATAAAAGAGATTAAGGATGTATGAACTACATAAAACAACTCAATGCAGCCTTTCAATTGATTGTGGACGATTCCAGGCTCAACCCAACTCATGTAAGCTTGTATATGGCATTGTTTCAACTCTGGAACATTACCCGCTTCTCGAAGGTGTTTTATATCAACCGACAAGAGGTGATGCAACTTTCAAAAATAGGCTCAAAAAGTACGTATCACAGATGTTTAACCGATTTAACAAACTGGAAATATATTGAATACCTCCCCTCTCATAATATGTACAAAGGCAGCGAAGTAAGGATGCCCATTTTTGGGACAAGCTCTGAACAAGCGCTGGCCAACCATGAAACAAGTAATGGACAAGTATTGGTATCTAATACAAACAGCACTAAACAAAAAGAAAACAATAGTAAACCTAAGCTACCAAAAAATGAAAATGAAGTAATTGATTTTTTTAAAAGTAAAGATTGGCCCGTATTAGAAGCAAAGAAATTTTATAACCACTACACAGCCATTGGTTGGAAAATAGGTGGCAAAATAAAAATCGTGAATTGGACGGGAAGCGCAGCGAACTGGGTACTAAAAGCAAGTAAAATAGAAAACGAAAAAGAGCAGTCCCATTTTAAGGACAACCTTCGAACCACTAAAATAAAAGACTATGGTGAACCCCTCTAAAATAAATGAAGGTGGCGTACAATACTCCATCGGAAAGTTTGACGGTCAAACCGTTGTCTATGATTTCCCTAAAGTTCTTGTGTATTTGAACGCTAAAGGAAAGCTTCTTTTTGGAAAGGATTTTAAAATCATTGAAGAAGACCACCAAATCATCTTTAAACTCTGCAACTACTTTGTGAAAGACCTTGAAAAGTGCGCAAAGAATGATATCGACCCAGAAAAAGGAATCCTACTTACTGGTCCCGTGGGATGTGGAAAAACCAGCCTAATGCGATTACTAAAACATCTGGTGCCCATGCAAAGACCTTATCGTGTTATTCCTGCACGAAATATCGTTTTTGGGTTTAACCACATAGGCTATAAAACTATTGAAGATTATGGCAATGGTCAATTCTTCTGCTTTGATGATTTGGGGGTGGAGCCTATTGGTAGACATTTCGGTAAAGACTGCAACGTAATGGGGGAAGTACTCTTGTCCCGTTATGAGCTCTTCTTGAAAACCAAAATTAAAACACATGCCACAACAAATTTAAGTGCCAAAGAATTGGAAGACATGTACGGCAATAGAGTACGTAGCCGAATGCGGAAGTTATTCAATTTGGTGGCCTTTAATAAAAACGCCAAGGATAAAAGAAAATAAGCCCATAATGGGCATTACAAATCACATTATGAAAATAGCAACATTCAACATCCAGAATTTATTCCATAGAGACAAAAGTCTTATTGATGTACCCAGGGGAAAATGTGTTACAGATTGGATTCGAGAACTAGACACCATCATGAGAAAATCAAGTAAAACAATTTCAGAGCAAGAACGCATTCGAGAGTTATCTTTTCTACTGGGATTTGAGAAAACCAGTCCCCTGCCCTATGCAGTTCTGAGAAGAAAAGCGGGGTTACTCTACCTGAAAGGTATTCACCATTCTACAGAAATACGAGCTGGTCATTTGACAAATTGGAACGGATGGATAGAACTACAAACCAAACCCATACCGCCTACCGCAACCGATAATAAAGCACAGGTAATTGCTGATGTTAATGCAGATATTTTGCTACTGCAAGAGGTCGAGGATAGAGCATCTTTAGAAGATTTCAATCAGAAGGTGTTGCCCAAGTTCGATTGTAGGCCCTATGACCATTCTTTTGTTATTCAATGTAATGATATGAAAGGATTGGAAATTGCTATTCTACTGCGTGAAGGCTATACTTTACAAACCATAAAAACCCATTTAATCGGAGGTTACAGCGACCAATTTCAAAACCTTATCGAGTATGAAATAAGTAGTCCAAAGTCAGAGAAAATATATATTCTAGCGACTTACCTGGCTAAACAAACGGCTGATATAAAAATAGCGGATACTATTCGAAAAAGCCAAGTAGAAAATATTGCCAGAATCTATAAAACACTCTTAGCCCAAGGAAAGAAAAACGTAATTATTGCTGGCACATTTAACACCCCATCATATTGTGATTCATTGGCTCCCCTATTTCAAAATACCGATGCCAAAGACATCACTAAGCATTTTTCTTTTGAAGTTATTACGGATGATGGTGATGACGCAACCTACTTTCGTTTAGGCGCGTATAGAATGGGTGTAAACATCAGGCAGAAAGATTATTTGTTGTTCTCTCCAGCTCTCTTTGATCAAATGCAAAACAGCGGGCTAAATCGCAAGGCGATGTGGCCGACTAAAAAACCACAATGGTTCATTTATAAGACGGTAACCAGTAAATATACAGCCGCTAGTGAACATCCGTTGGTTTGGGGAAAAGTACTCATCTAAATATCAATATTTTGGCGATGTCATCACGTTTTTTAATGAGGTTAAAAGTTATAGCATATAGGTCAAGAGCCTTGGTCAAAATCAATTAATTTACTTTATAATCTTAAAATATTTATTATGTCAGCACCATGGAAAGATAAGCTCAAAGGAAATTGGAACGTCGCGAAAGGAAAAATTAAACAAGAGTGGGGAGACTTAACTGATGACGACCTTGATTACCAAGAAGGTAAAGAAGATGAATTGGTCGGCCGCATTCAAAAGAAGACCGGTGAGAGCAAGGAGCGTGTAAACGAATTCTTGGACAATATGAAATATTAAATTAACTTTCAACAAGATGAAATCCCGCTTTTAGCGGGATTTTTCATTATTCATGCTATTGCTCTTAATAAACATTGCATATTCACAACTGGAAAGGATATTTCCTTATTTCAGCTAAAATCCATTCCAGAAGACAAGTCAATCTTATTCGGTGTTGAAGCATCTTTGACTTTTCCAAATTTGTGTTCGACCACTATCTGTTCAACTAAGTTCTCAGGCAGTTCGTTAAGAAAATAAGTGTCTGCATCATCTGTCCTTTCACCTTTATTATTCGGTATGCTGCTTTGATGTACGGCAGATATGGAAGCAGTATTCCGGGTCATTATCAACCTGTTCTTTGCACGTGTTAGAGCAACGTAGAGAACGCGCCTATCTTCTTCAATTTCATCCAGATTATCCAATGACCATGCAGATGGAAAGGCTTTGGGTGATACATTGAGTATAATGCACACATCCGCTTCCAGTCCTTTTGCTGAATGAATCGTAGATAGGATAACATGGTCTTTATTCTCGTCAGTATTAAGCTTAGACTCACTTAGTACATTAACACCATTCATATTCTCTGAATTATCAAGCAATCCTTCCCCTATAAATTCCCCAAGGGTGGGATAACTTTTTGCAAGCAGCTTTAATACGGGAAAATCTCCTTTTCTTTTTTCATTCCAATCTCGTCTGTATCGAAATGCCAAACCTAACGACATGGCCTCATATGCGGTATCGACCATTTGACCAACGTCATTTTCCATTTTAATAGATTCGTACAACTTGGCTATTTTACTACCATCTTCCCCTGGCATAGCATTTTGAAGAATTTTCGGAATGTCCCCCTCCTCTACATTTTCAATGACCTGCTGAAGGATTCGCGATGCCCGAACTTCGCCAACTCCTTCTTGAAACGTTAAAAAACGAATCCATGCAATTTCATCATAGGGGTTGTTCACAATGCGTAACAAAGAAACCAAATCTTTAATGTGTGCCGCCTGCATAAATTTTCGACCGCCATAGGTTACGTAGGGAATCTTTCGCCTGATAAAGACAGCCTGTAATGACTTCGAATAGTATTGAGACCTGGCCAGAATTAAATGGTCCGAAAAGGTTCTATCCTCATCTGTGAAGTTTTTCAGTATTTCATCCGCGACCCAATTGGCTTCTTGCCATTCGTCACTAACATTTACAAGCTGCGGTAACTCACCTTTACCTCGAATCGATTGCAATTTCTTATTGTAATCTATCGGTGACTTTTCCAGCAGCCAATTCGATATATCCAAAATCTCTTGAGTGGAGCGATAGTTTTTTTCCAATTTATAAACCTCGGATTCAGGAACTCGTTCTTTAAAAAGGTGCACGTTCCTGAAATCAGCACCACGAAAAGAGTAGATGGACTGCGCGTCATCACCAACGCAAAATAACTTACAGATATTGACAAAAGGGTCTAACAACTCCCATTGCAGCGGATTGGTGTCCTGCATCTCATCCACTAGCAGATAGTCAAGGTGTTGCGACAGAATATCCCTCGCCTCGGGATTGGTTCGCAACTGTGTCGATACCACCAAAAGCAGATCGTCATAATCCAAATACCGTTGCTCGCCTTTTTTTTGTTGATAGGCCCTTAGTATATTCTCGACATGTGGCTTTATCGTGGAAATCTCGTAGTCAGTATCGGCGTCCTTCTTATTCTTAAAAAGTTTAACTCGAAGACTCTCTGTTAAGCTCTTTTTAGTATTTCGAGCCAACGAATAGATATCGATAAGCTGCTGCGGTTTTATACGTAGTTTGCCAAAATCTAGATTTTGGTTCCCACAAACCATTTTCATAATACTCAGCTGGTCATCAGGGTCAATTACCGTATAAGTCGCCGCACCGAAAAGATTCGGAAAGCGTACAATCAATTGGTTGCACCAAGAATGAAAAGTTGCGCCGCTCAATGAATTTCCATCTGATTTGGGCAAGGTTGCTTTGACCCTTTCCACAATTTCATTGGCGGCTTTTTTAGTAAAGGTGAGTATCTGTATTTTCGAGGGGTCTATTCCCGTTTCAATAAGATAAGCAGCCCTAGCGATAATGGTCTTGGTCTTTCCGGTTCCAGCCCCGGCAAGAACCAACAAATGTCGGCCATAGAACTCGACCGCTTTCTTTTGACCATCGTTAAGTGTATCGGGAGTATTCATAGTGCCACTAAGGTAAAATTTAAATTATTCATCGAATGCTCATCTATGTAGTAAATTAATTTCTCTTCTATGATGTTAAGCACGCAGATAACGGAATCTTTTGATGCCAAGATTAATTTGGATGCTTTTATAGAACTATTTCTTCGGGCACCATTAACTTTATGGATTTTGGGTTAGCATTTAAATAACTGGCAATGATACGCATGGTATGGTAGGTATTTTTTTTAGCTGTTAGGAATGTCTCCAGATCGATAAGGCCTTCGATGCCCTGATCCCTATCGAAAAAACCATATCCTTGGTAAAGACTGTCTTTTACCAAAACAAAGCCATGTTCACCTTCCGTACGACCCTTGCAGATAATGGCATAGTTATCCCTATTCTTATGAAGCTCCAAAATAGCACGTTTCGCTCGAATATTATAAATGGCCACGGACTCTTTTCCTTTACAGACCTTGTTACAATCTTTGATGACGTAATGGGAACAGCTCTCCGTACTGCTCTGTAATCCTGTAAACCTAGGGCATAGCATGAACTCCTCACAAATTCTCCTTAGCTTGGCAACCGCCTCCTCGCGTTTGTAATAGGTGACCGCTCCCAAATCCGCTGCGGATTTTCTATCGATGGCAAATTGAATAATTCCTTTTCTGTTCACATAGTGGATAATACAATAGGGCGCTCTCAACTTCTTTTGAGCTACGTTGAACATCGGATAGTGGTTCTGAATTTCGTCCGCTTCCAATAACAATGCGATAAGTTCGTTGCCGGTCTCTAGAAAATCTACGGTTGCGGTCGCTTGGCAAAGGTCATATTCCTTATTCTTTTTATCATAGAAATGACTGAGCACACGTTCTTTAATTCTAACGCCCTTCCCGACATAGATTATCTTTCCTTTGGCGTTTTTAAAATAGTAAACGCCTGGTCGCTGTGGAAGATTTCCGATAATTTCCCTATCGATATTTGGGGCCAGGGTGGTCTTTCTTGAATTCAGAAAAGAATCGAAAACAATACCACCATCGTCAAGGCTCATCAATCGCTGAAAGAGAATAACTGTGGCATCCGTATCACCTTCGGCGCGATGCCGGTTGATGAGTGGAATCCCCAATGTTGAGCATAGACGTCCTAAACTGTAGGAAAGTTTACCCGGCATCAACTTTTTCGCAAGTCGTACCGTACACAGTTTTTGACGATTAAAATTATAACCCAGATACCGAAATTCGGAACGCAACACCGTGTAATCAAAGGTAACATTGTGCGCTACAAAAACCGCATCTTCGGTAATCTCGATAACTTTTGCGGCTATTTCCTCGAACAGCGGGGCAGTTCGTACCATGTCATCATCAATCCCTGTTAACCCGGTTATAAAATTTGGAATTCGAACTTGTGGATTTACCAACGAAACGAACTTCTCTAAAATCTTTTCCTCGTTCATCCGAACGATACAAATCTCCGTAATACGGTTGTTCCGAATGCCCTTTCCAGCGGTTTCGATATCTACAACGACATAGTCCATTTCGTTAAAATTTTATTTCGTTCAGTAAAAATACTATAACCAATGGAATTAATCCATAATTTTGGATATATTCCATGATATTTAAAATTTAGGAGATGATGAACTACCCAAACTTGATACGTTTAGAAGAAGAAATTAAAGTTTTATTGGATTATAGATTGGTGGAATATCAATATGAGCAAGTGATTGTGGAGGCGTATTATGCAATGGATAAGACTGTTATGTGCCGTATAGAATTATTTGGCTCGGAGACTACTATAGCGCATCGTATGGCCAAATATGAAGCTGAGCTTAAGGAGGGATACTATTATGAAGCAGAGCAAAAATTAATAAATCAGATGGAGCCTAAGTCCATCAAACAAGCAAGCTGAAGATTTTGGATAATTAAAAATGGAAAGAGCGATAGTACATATGGATATGCATGATTACTACATTGCATGTGAGCGTTTGGCAAATTCATCCTTGCAGCAAATGCCCCTAATCATAGGTGGCGGAGCGAACCGGGGGACAGTTGCTGCCTGTTCCAAAGAAGCTGCCAGATTCGGGGTTCGCGTATCGATGCCCACAGGCTATGCCTTAAAGTTATGCCCAAATGCGACCGTGCTCAAAGGAGATTATGGTTCATACGCCAATAAGTCAAAGGAGCTTACCGAAATCATCAAGGAGCATGCACCGGTAGTCGAGAAATCGTCAATCCATTCGTTCTATTTGGACATTACCGGTATGGACCGATTTTTTGGCTGTTACGATTGGACTAAAGAACTTTCGGTACAAATTTCAAAGAACTCTGGTCTTGACCCATCCTGGGCATTATCGGTCAATAAAACCGTTTCAAAAATAGGAGCAGTAGATTCCACTCCCAGAACGCCAAGATTTTTGGAGCAGGATAAAGTCCAGCATTATTTAAATCCATTGCCGATACAAAGACTACCGCAAATCGGCGATACTACTTTCCAGCTGCTATCGAGGATTGGCATACGCCAAATCGGCAAAGTTTCTGAAATGCCACCCATGGTGCTACAGAAAATGCTGGGAAAGCGAGGCAACACCATTTGGCAACATGCGAACGGTATCGATAGAGAACCCGTAAAACCATATTCCGAAAAGAAAGCGGTATACATGGAACACAATTTCGAGATGGACTGTATTGACCTGCAAACCATAAAAACCCAGCTAATGGCCATGGTTGAGCAATTATGCTTCAAGCTCAGACAGGATAACCTCGTAACCGCGAAGGTCATCGTCAAGGTAAAATATAATAACCTTGATACGGAAACCAAACAATCCCGACTACCTTATACTTCGCTAGATCACATTCTAAAAAAAGAAGTGCAGCTACTGTTCTCCAAATTATACCACAGAAGAATGCGTCTAGTAAAGGTTGGTGTTCGTTTCTCCGACATCGTATCGGGTTCGCATCAAATCAATCTCTTCGAAGATACTGGTGAAATACTATCCCTATACAACGCCCTCGATTCTATTAGAAACAAGTACGGAATGAATGCCGTTGGTACTTCTTCCGCTTTTCAAAATTTCGGGACGAAATGAAGATGTTCCTCAACTGCCACTCATACCATAGCTTAAGATATGGTACAATTCCATTAGAGGAACTTGTGGAATTGGCCTCGCAGTTGGGTGTCACAACCTTGGGTCTTACCGATATCAATACGGTGACAGGCATTTACGATTTCATTCGACTGTGCGCCGCAAAAAATATCAAGCCTATTGTTGGTATTGAATTTCGAAATGATGATGAAAAGCTATATACCGGACTTGCAAAAAATATGAAAGGTATTGGTGAGCTATGTAAATTTTTGACGGAATATAATCTTAGCAAAAAACTGCTGCCAAACTTAGCGCCAAAGCTTAAGAATGCTTTCATGGTCTATCCACTCTCCAATGCTCCCGTGCGTTTGGAAAAGAATGAATTTCTTGGAGTGAATGGATATGAGGCTACCCAGTTGATAAAACCGGTCTATCAAAAATTACTGAGAAAGACAATTGCTTTTCCATCCGTGACGATTCGCAACGGGGAAGAATTCGAGCTTCATAAAACGCTTCGATGCATCGACCATAATATCCTGTTATCACAATTACCGGAGCATGCACATTGTCATCCTTTTGAAGTGATGGATACTTCAAAGACCTTAGAAAAACAATTTTCAAGATATTCCGGTATTATTCGCAATACCCAGAAATTGGCCAAACGCTGCACGTTCAAATTTGATTTCACGGTACCAAGGAATAAAAAGCTTTATACGGGTACAAAGTCCGGGGATATGCTATTGTTAAGTCAGTTGGCCGAGGACGGAATTGTTAGACGCTACGGTACAAAAAACAAGGCTGCTCAAGCTCGAATGAAAAAGGAGCTTAAAGTTATCGGTGAGCTCAACTTTACAGGGTATTTCTTAATCACTTGGGACATCGTTAGATATAGTCAGAGCAAAGGGTTTATGCATGTCGGTCGCGGAAGTGGCGCGAATAGTATTGTGAGTTACGCCCTTGGCATTACGGATATTTGCCCAATGGAGCTTGATTTATATTTTGAGCGCTTCCTGAACCAAAATAGAAAGAGTCCACCAGATTTCGATATCGATTGGTCTTGGCAAGAACGTGATGAAATTCTGGATTATATCTTTAAAAGGTTCTCACCGGGTCATGTAGCATTTTGCGGAACAATCGTGGAATTTAAACATCGTTCCATTATGCGGGAGCTTGGAAAGGTTTATGGGTTGCAAAAGGCTGAGTTGGACCAACTTTCTAGAAACGGCTTACAATCTAGCGGAACAGATTCGGTTGTTGACCGTGTAGCCAAACTTGGTGCTATGCTTCTAGGGTTCCCCAATCAAAGAAGTATGCATGCCTGCGGTGTGATCATATCCGAAGAACCTATAACCAATTTTTCAGCTTTGGAGATTAAGCCGAAGGGTTTTCCAATCGTTCAGTTTGATATGCACATTGCCGAAGATATCGGTTTCGAGAAGTTCGATATTCTTAGCCAACGCGGATTGGGGACTATAGCCAGTACGGTTGAATTGGTCAAACGAAACAAGGGCATCAGTATCGATATTGAACAAATAAATGAATTTAAGAACGATACCCAATGCAATACGAACCTAGAAATTGGAAATACTTTGGGATGCTTTTATATCGAGAGTCCGGCCATGCGTGGCCTCCTCAGAAGATTAAAATGTAATGACTATCCTACCCTTGTGGCCGCTTCGAGCATCATCCGGCCTGGGGTAGCGAAAAGTGGAATGATGAAGGAATATATTTTTCGCCACAACAACCCTAACAGCTTTGAATATTTCCATGAGGTATTTGAGGAATTTTTAGGTGACACATACGGTATTATGGTTTATCAAGAGGATGTTATTAAAATTGCCCTTCATTATGGTGGCCTTGAAGCGACATATGGTGACATTTTACGAAGGGCCATAAGTGGTAAATCCCGCTCCAAAAAAGAAATAGAAAGTCTAAAATACATGTTTTTCGAATCCTGCAAAAGATTAGGTCGTAATGAACAATTGAGCGTAGAGGTCTTTAGACAAATCGAGAGCTTTGCTGGGTACTCGTTTTGCAAGGCCCACTCCGCATCCTACGCTGTCGAAAGTTATCAGAGCCTATATTTAAAGACGTATTACGGAATAGAGTTTATGGTCTGTGCTATAAATAATGGAGGTGGTTTCTATCGTACGGAAATTTATGTCCATGAAGCCAAGCGTGCGGGGGGCAATGTTCTTGTACCCTGCGTGAACAATAGCGAACAGGAGACTATTTTGAAAGGTGAGGATATCTATCTTGGTTTCGGTCTTATAAAATCCATGGATGAAAAACTGGCTGTGCAGTTGGTTGAAGAAAGAAGAGCGAATGGCGATTATACTTCCTTGGAGAATTTTCTATCAAGAACACATATTGGTGGGGAAACTTTACAAACTTTAATATTTGTGGGTGCATTTCGGTTTACCGGAAAACCGAAGAGCGACCTTATCATCAGAGCCAAAATGTTGCAATCTAGGGAAGTATCGAAGTCGCCCACCCTTCTCATGGAAGAGCCGATACAAGAATATGAATTTCCGATAATGGAGCGTAATGGTATCGAAGATGCATTCGATGAAATAGAAATCCTTGGGTTTTCGGTTTCACGTTCTCCATTTGAACTTTTAAAAACAAAGTATCGCGGCGACATCATGAACAAACAGCTTCTTGACAATTACAAGAAAACGGTACGTATGCTCGCTTATTTGGTATCAACAAAGCAAGTGCCTACCAAAAACGGGAATATGTATTTTGGAACATGGATTGATCATGATGGAGATTATTTCGATTCGGCTCATTTTGCAACCTCTCTAAAAAAATATCCATTCAAAGGTGGTGGCTGCTATCTACTGCTAGGCCGTGTGGAAGTAGATTTCCATTTTCCAACCGTTGTGATATCCAAGATGGAAAAAATGCCCTTCGTTCCTGATCCTAGATATGAAAGCGGTACAGATCGGGATTATAAAGTACATGAAAGATTAAAGGAAGATAGAAGTATAACGCACCGAGCGCCATATCCTCAAGAGCATGAAATTGGGTTGCCACGGTCTCGGATGTCATAAGTGACTTATTATATTTGAGTAACGCAATAGGACATTACTAAACGCAAACCTATGATTGGCTGACGTACTTTAAAATATGGTCAAAATGTGTTGCGAAATCATGGGTTCCTAACAACTTCATGAAGGAAATAAATTTTATCGACCGTACTTCTGAATAAAGTCTTCTCTTAATTCGAGATAAGGTTGATAAGCCTTGGCTTCATCCCATTTGGCCTTAAAAATTCTTGCAGACTCAGCTTTTATCGGGTCCTCTACACCACGCAGCTTTTGTAGTCGACCATTACTGCCACTAACACCCTTTTTATCATCTGGTACTGGACCAATATACTTTTTACCTCCACTATAATTGGCATAACGACGAGCTCTTGTAAAACCCATCTGTAGAAATTTCCTTGCCATATCGGCCCCAATAAAATCGTTGCTGTTGATATACTCAAGAAACAGCGAATATATCATTTCCGAGGATTTCTTTGCAACCTCTGGATTTTTGAATTTCCAGTGGGGTAAGATTTCAGATTTATATGGTTCTACGGTCAGAACACCTTGTTCTCCTTTACCAATAACATATAATCCTGGCTCACTGCGCAAATCAAGATTCTTGTAGTCCAAGGTATAATCAAATTGACGCATTTTTAATAAGTGTCTAAAGGTCAGTGGAGGTGATTCGTTTACAATTTAGAATAAGCTTCCCTGCTCATTAAGTTCGGGATAGTCAACTTTAGTAATGGCGACAGGGGTATTCTTCTCCGTAAATTTTGGTTTATAAAGTTCTTTTGTAACAGGATAACATTCAAACTCTCTGTTCGTAAAACCGATCTTCATTAGTTCGTTGATATTTGCTTCGTTTAAATCATCTCGCAACCATTCCTCGGTATATTCAGGGTCTAGGACCAAAGGCATCCGTTTTTTCCTATTGTGCACTTCCTCAAACTGTTCGTTTGCTTCGACGGTGATAATCGTACAGCTGTGCAACTCCTCATCTAATTCGCTGTAGATGCCTGCGAACATAAACAAACTATCATCTGGATGATGACAAAAAAAAGGATAGGCATTTCCCCCTTTGTGGTGCGGTTCAAAAAATCCATTTGCCAGAATCAGACATCTATTCGTTATCGGAAAATCTTTAAAAGATTTCTTCTCAAAAATTGATTCTGAGCGAGCATTATTTGTGTAGTTCTTTTTCAAAAACTCACTCACATCGCCTTTCATCGCCCACTTCGGTACAAGACCCCACATAGCAGGACGAATCAATTTCGGCTCCTTTTGTGGAATGATATACAAATTAGAATGATTAAAAGCAGATTGGAAGAAATACGGCTTGTATTCCATAGGATAACGAAATTGCCGCTTCGTCTCCTTCTCGATTTCTGTTTCAGTTTTGGTAATGGTAGTTGAGTAGCACATAGTATAAATATACTATATCGATGGCAGACAGAAAACCACATCGGTCAACATAAAAGAATTTAACACTAAAACCAAAGCTATCAGTATTTATACTTCAGCTAGTTTATCAGAACGAAAAAACTTTAAAAGTCATTCGGTACCAAAATAATCTTTACTTATTCAATCTTTGTTTTGTAAATCTAGAATTTTTCCTAAAAGTAAGACACATCTAAAAAGTGCCATAGTAATTAAAAGTACAGGGATAACCAATGATGCAAAAAGGATAGCTTCACTAAAATTTTGAGAAAAGGCCTTAATTAAAAAAGAGGATAGAGCAACGCCCAATAAGACTTTAATAGAATTTTTTAGTATTACTGTGGTGGTTGGATACAGAGAAGTATTAAAGAATAAACTTAGAGCAGAGTCGTAGTCTTTGATTAAAACCTTCTTTTTAGAATTAGCCTTAAAAGTAACTAATACCGTCAAAATTGTCAGAATGAATCCTGCACTAGTAAATGCAATATTAGCCAAATCACTATATAAATTTTGCAAAAAAGCTAACTCTGGAACTTTAAATTGAAACTCGCATAATGATACATACAATGCAATCGCAACAAAACCTGAAAATAGGATGTCACATAAAATAGGCTTTTTCAAATAGGTGTTTATCATTTCAACTCCTCAACAATTCTAGTAAAATCGTCTTCTATTAGACGATAGCTATTTTTTAAACTAATATCCTCACTAACATCTACTTTTTTGGTCACAATTTTCTTATCCTTCAAAAGATTGAAGCTATCTTCATTCCCAAATCCATCCTCAAATACGACATCAAATTGATCATAATAGAAAGCCTCCGTCGGTTCCTTCTTAAAAACACTTAACGCCTTATTAAACATATTAGTAGCTATCTTGTTCTGCTTTCTTTCAATATCTCGTTTGCGATTTTTCTTGAAAAACGCTTCCACACGTAAAAATTCCGGCTTGTATATTTTCGACACCAAATCGAACCCACTAAAGAACTGCTTTTTTAATTGCTCATTTATAAGTTCTAAATTTGATGGGCGCATTTTAATGTTAAAACTTAAAACATTTTTTACTTTTTCTAGAGCATTATCCAAAGTGTCATTCATGTAAACAGTTAAATCAGCAGTCCTTGCGAGTTGTAAATCATCTCTAGCAACCATTTTCAAATAAAATTCGATATCTGCGATATTAGGGCCATTATGGTTCTTCTCAACACAAATAAAATTCTTATCGGTACTGAAATCGATAAAAAAATGAGTTACTTCAACAATTTCACCGAGATTACTGATACTTTCCAAACTAAAAGTACCCTTCTTTTTTATTTTGGGACGACGACCTTTCCTAATTAAAGCCATGGTAAATCTCGCTCTTCTATCTTTGGGAATAATAGTTGCGCTTGATAAAAATAGCTCACGTTTAGGTAATTTTGACCTGTTTTCATTTCTATCTTTTAATAAACCTTTTCCCTGCTGCTTAATATTTGCCAGATGATATAACGTATCGGTGCAAATTTTATGACTATCATGAGTTAATCGCTTGTCAGCAAAAGGCTTGAAGGAAATTGAATAGAAATAATAGTTAAGTTCTTGTAATTTAGTTTTTTCCGCCATTAGTAAAGTAAGTGTCTAACATAATGACTAAAAATACCTAATGTCTGTGCATGATAATTTAAGTTTTTAAAATTGTTTTAACATATTAATTAACACGAAGTTTCTTTCCTAAACAAAAGTTCTAATAATTACCTTAACAACCTCCCTCAAACACCGAACAACCTCCAAATACAACTCTCCCATAACTATCTGTTTTTAATAATCGATTCCAGTATCGCAAGTCCGATACCATTATGTTTTTCTTCTTTGTTCAAGTGTCCGGCTTCATCAATAGAGGATAAGAAACCCAACTCCAATAAAACCGCAGGGCAGCTATCGGTAGTTTGGCGCAGCACCTGAAAGTTTGCCAATTTAACTCCCCTACTCCTAAAACCAAGCATATCATGTAGTTCATCTTGTATAAAATTTCCCATCCGAATTGAAGCCTTTGTATATCGTTTTTGCTTTTCATCTACATATACCTCTGTTCCTTTAGCCCTTTTGTTTACAGCTTGATTGCAATGCAATGAAATAAAGACATCAGCCTTCAACCCTTTGGCTAGCCAAGTTCTATCTCTTAAAGAAATTAATGTATCACTACATCGGGTCAGGTAGATGTCAAATCGGCTATCGTATAGTATTGTGTTTAGACTATCCAACTTTTTAGCAATACTCAAAACGATATCCTTTTCAGCAACTCCATTTACGCCGATTGCTCCGGTGTCACTTCCTCCGTGACCTGGGTCAATGACGACAATTTGCTTAGTAGGACTTTGCCCATAGCAAATTGATAAAAGTGCTAGATAAATAAACGCAGTCAGTAGATAATTTAAAATGTCCATATCATTACTTCTTGTTTGCACAAAATGCAACGATTACTTCCTTTCCATAAGAATCTTCCAAAATTTAACAGCGTACCGCGTTAAATTTTAGAGGATTTCTGTCATAATGAACCATCAGCAATAGATTTCGCAATAATTAATTCTAACCGCCATATAAGGCTAAATCTATTTACAATGAAAAAATCTATTCTTGCGCTTGCCGCATTGCTATTTATCACAGCTCCCGCCTTTGCTCAAATTGGGGGTATCGAAGATTCCGTTAACGATGTTGGAGATACCATTCGGGCCATATTTCCCATTCTATTGGGAGTCATCTTCTTAGTCGGTTTCTTATTTAATGCCGGACACTTTTTTGGAGAGAATGCAGACCTTAAAAAAGGTATCACCCGCGTATTGGTCTTCGTACTTATCGCTGGAGCCGTAGTGGGCATCTTTACCTACCTAATCTCAATCGTAGTCTAACCCGCACAGCGGGCCTTTGTACAAAAGTATTATGAAAAAATTTGAGGTTTATAAAAACATACGAAAACGGGCAGTCATATTCGGACTGCCCATATCGCTTTTCGCTCTAATGATGATATCTGTAATAGCATCCTTGCTAGTCATTATTTTCTCTTTTGGTTTTGCAATTATCCTTGGAGTGCTCGTATTCAATGGTATGCTCTATATAGGATTAACCAAGTTTGCCAATAACCCCCAACTGCTTCAGTTTTTCAAGGTATTCCCCAATAGCATCAGTAACAAAAAATCATCAGCCATCTCTTATGAAGAAGATTAATCTAGCATCTTATTATCCCATTGTGGACATCAACGAAAATGTTGTCTTTGCTAATAATGGCAACGTGGTTTTATGTTTTAAGGGTACGCTTCCCGAAATCTATTCCTTATCCGAAAAAGACTTTGAGGATATGCACGGTGCATGGTTTCAAGCGCTCAAATCATTACCAACGGGATGTGTAGTTCACAAACAAGATGTGTATCTCAAACAAGATTACTCCGCCGAGCAGCTTCCGAATAAAACCTTTCTTGAACAGGCTACCCACAAACATTTTAAAGGCCGTGAGTTTATGGAGCATCGCTGCTATTTATTTTTTATCCTGACGTTAAACAATGCACTAAACAATAAAAAGTTCACAAACCCCTTTCGTAAAGTCGGCAAAGGCATTTTAAGGGAAACCGATGAGACCTTGAACAGCTTTATCAGTTCGGTAAGCGATGCCGTTTCCTTTATAAATAACAGTCGTAAAATTGAGTTTATTCCCCTTGAAGCAAAAGAAATACATGCGCTGACCCATAACTATTTCAACGGCTTCAATACAGGTTTCGACACGGATATTCTACTTACAAAATCAAACACCAACATTGGCGAAAATTACTTTGATGCACTTGCGGTTAATAGTGAACTCTGCTTTGGCGAAAGTGTGCAAACAAGTAAAACCAATGAACGATTTACCTCAGATGATTTTGTCTTTCATCAGGGCTTTGTAGATGGTTTGGGGCTTACGCTCAATGAGAATCACATTGTTAATCAAATCATCTACTTAGATGACAAACAGAAATGGCGCAAACAGCTCGACAAGAAAGTAGAAGAGCTCAATAAAAGTTCCAATTTCGGCTCTCAGAACAAAGTCATCTTAACTAAGATTCAGCACATTTTAGACCAGATAAATGCAGACGACCAAGCCCGTGTGGTACGCGGGCACTTAAACATTGTTTATTGGTCTAAAGAAGCTCGCGAACTAGAAAAAATAGCTTCTAAGATTAAGACGGAGTTCAAAGAGATAGATATCATTCCATATTACCCTAGAGGTGAAGAACGCAAAAACTATATCTTGAATAGTTACTGCTGCTTCTCTTCCAATTTCTCCAATGAAGATTTGTATGTAACAGATTTGAAGCACGCCTTGTGTTTACTCATCAATAACAGTAACTATAAATCTGACCCAACTGGAATCATCTTTAACGATAGAGAGCATAACATTCCTGTTTTGAAGGATGTTTGGGATGAAAAAAAGAAGCGCATCAAGGCGAGAAACTTTGCCATTTTTGCCCCAACCGGCGAAGGCAAATCCTTTTTGGCCAATAATATTCTGCGTCAATATTTTGAAAGTGGCGTTCGTCTGGTCATTATAGACTTAGGAGGTTCCTACACCAAGTTCGCTAAACTGTATCCTGAAAAATATACCGTACTACGATACGAAAGTGGGAAGAACTTAGGAATCAATCCATTTTATATTAGTGATGCCAATGATTTGACTCCCGAGCGATTGGAGGACTTATCCGTGTTCCTTTTTGAATTGTTCGCTTCGGATATTAAGGTGACCAAAGCGCAGTCCGTATCTATCAAAAAGATACTGCGGTTTTATTTCGAAAGTACTTCAGACAATCATTCTTTGGATGGCTTCTACAGATTCATCGAGACAAATCAAAAAGACCTATTAAGTCAACTTAAAATCCATCCTGACTACTTCAATGTGACAAGCTTTTTGCACGTAATGTCGGAGTATGTTGGCGATGGTCTATACAGCTTCCTCTTTGAAGTAAGCGAAGACCAGACCTTTAAAATCGAGGACAAACGATTGATTGTTTTTGAATTGGATGAAGTCAAGGATAACAAGGAAATCCTCTCAGTAATGTTGAAGCTTATTAAATCAGCCATCCAAAGAACCATCTGGAAAAATAGAGCTGAAAAAGGCATTATCCTATTTGATGAATTTGCCAAACAATTGAAGTTCGACAACGTACTGGAAAGTGTCGAATTCTATTACCAAGCGATTCGAAAACAAAATGGTGCTATTGGTATCATTCTCCAATCCATCAATCAACTACCCAATAATTCTACATCGGCAAGCATTCTAGAAAATACCCAAGTGGTGTACAGCCTGAATAACGAAAAAGGCTATGATGAGCTGCAGAAGCGATTGAACCTTTCTAGCCACGACTTGAATCAATTAAAATCCATAAAGAACAATCTTACCGGACCGCGAAAGCACACCGAAATGTTCATCAAAATAGGTAAAGAAAGTAACATTTTCCGCCTAGAAGTTCCCAAGGAAGTGTATGCAGCTTATTTAACCGATGGACAAGAAAACGAGGCCATAATGGCCATCTATAAAAAGACCAATAATATGGAATTGGCCATAAAAGAATTTATTAACTCTTCATTAAAACATCATGAAAAATAGAATCAGAACAATTACAGCAGTACTAGTATTTACAATAGCACTCTTACTGCCTGGCGGTGCCACCGCCCAAGGGATGCCGACTTATGATAATGTCAATTTTATCAGTTTGATAAAGCAACTTGTAGAATCAGGTAAACAGACGGCGAACATCATCAAAACGGTCAAGTTTCTCAAGCAACAAAAGGAGAATCTTGAGAAGGTAAACGATGTTTTGAAGCAATTAAAGGCTGTTAAGGAAATCGGCAAGAACAATCAACGCCTTGTCAAAGTCATGCAGAATGATTTACAAGACATTCTGAATTCGCCCTATATAAAACCTGAAGAAGTCGCACGCGTATCGGAATCATTTAGTGCCGTGGTTGAAAACTCTTTGGACACCATGGATTTTATAGACCAGGTGCTCTCAAGTGATTTTATGAAAATGAGCGACGCAGACCGCGCGGAAATTCTAAAGCAAAAAGAAACGGAATCAAAAGAAATGGTTTCGAATGTCACTATCAAAACGAAACGCTACCGAGACATTATTTCCTTCAGAAAAATGCAAGACAAGGTGAACAATCGAGAAACAAACTACTAAGGATGAATGCAGTCATTTTTTTAGGAATTGGTTTGGAATACATTGACGCCGTTTTCCAAACTATCCAAAACAGCAATTTTTCGCAGTATACGATTGCAGGAATGAAAACGCTTGCGGTTTTGTTCTTTCTAATCAATATTCTCAAAAAATATAATGAGGGCGTTGCTGATAAGGAGGGTTATACATGGGGATTGAGTCCGGGTGAACTGGTCAAAAACTTTGCGGTCGTTCTTCTGGTTATCTTTTCTACACAATTGTTAGGTTTTTTTGATGGTATTCTAGTAGCTATTGAAGGACAATACCGTGGCACGGCTCCTGCCCTACTTCCTTTGCAGTTACAAGATTTACCGCTTGAAGAGGAAGTCAGTCTGTTAGATGCGGCAAGTATGGCCATGACCTTACTCTATGAAGCTTTGGTCACGCCGTTATACGGATTTAAAATATTTGCTTTTGTAGTCAGTACATTCCTGTGGATTCTTGACCTGTTTATCTATCCGTTATTTCTGGCAGAACGTTATTTCCTTTTAGGGATAATGCAAGCATTCTTCCCTTTAATAATCAGTCTGGCTGTTTTTGAGAAATTCAGAACGATGGCCTATACCTTTTTCAAATTGTACGCTGCCGTTTATATGCTCGTTCCAGCGTTCTTTTTGGTCAATGTATTCGTCAATGCCATTTACACGGAAATCAATACCAACTTCTGGACAAATCTTTTCGGGACAGAATTTGGTCAAGGCTTTTTTGCTCCTGTAGTTCAATTGGGTTCCGTTGGGTTTATCGTATTCCTCAAATTCAAACTGTACCGCAGAGCAACATCTTTCACATTACGATTATTCACACATTAAATAACAAATGATGAAAACACCATACAAAGACATCTACGCTATTCTAAAAATTAATAGACTCATAGTAATATCGACTGTCATTTTCGCGACCGCTTCAAGCCTATTTTCAATTTGGATGGTGTACAACATTAATTCCAAGGCGATGAATAGTGCTTTTGCTATAAATACGGATGGCACCGTCATTCCGCTTAAGTTAGTAGCACAAAAGGAAAACTTCGGTGTGGAAGCTTTGGCACATTTGGAACTCTTCCACAACTACTTCTACAATATCGATGCGAGCAACTACGAAAAGAATTTAGAAAAGGCCTTGTGGCTCGGAAACAGTTCTATTGACAATTTGTATCGTCAAAAGAAATCGGATGGCGTTTACAATCGGCTACTACAATATTCCCTGGTCCAGAAAGTGCTGAGCATCGAATCGAAAATCGAAGAAAATAACGGTGCCCATAGCTTTAGAACGGTTACCGTTTTCGAAATCAATCGAGGATCCATACTAGATACCTACGAATTGGTTTCTACTGGAAACCTGATTACAGTAAACAGAAACTTCCCGAATAATCCTCACGGATTACTAATAACAGAATACTTTGAAAACTCCCTTAAAAAGATAAATAATGAAGATTCAAAAAAATAAAATAGTCTTCGGCTCTGTATTGGCCGTGATACTCATATTCCTTATCTCCTACTCCATTATACTTATGGGAGATGATGAAAGTGAGGACGAAAATCTGAAGCAAACCCTAGTACCTGAATTGGACCAAGAACAAAAGGAGTATGATTCCAAACTAGATGCCATCAACGATTTGAAAAAAGTCCGCGAAACCAATGCGCCAAGCATCTATGATGAAAAACTAATGGACTCTGTTGGTTTCTATGACCCCGAAATGGGTGAAAAGAACAAGCAGCGTATTGTAGATAGCATCTATAAAGCCAGCCGTATTAATTATTCCGATAGGACTTATGAGAATATAGGTCGTAAAAGATCGATTCCAAAAGTAGTACAAGAGGTAGATTCAGGAGACATCAAGCGTGAAATGCAAATCCATGCAAAAGAACTAGGCTTAGAACATCAACTCTTTTTTGCATCGTCTCCCTTGGTACATGCATCATCCATATTGGGCGGTACCGATTCCGAAATTGAAGTAGTGGTAGATGGCAATCAAGTAGTAAAAACAAACACACGTCTGCGAATGCGATTAACCAGAACTGCTAAGGTCAATAATAAAATAATTCCAAAAAACACCTTGATATATGGCTTTATCAGCTTTCAACCCAACAGGGCTTTAATCGAGATTGAGAACATCAACCATCATCCTACCAAGTTAAAGGCTTTTGACCTTTCGGATGGTAGTGAAGGTATCTATGTGGAGAATAGTTTTAGGGAAGAAGCAGCTACCGAAGTGATGGATGATATCATTGGTGATATTAATATCCCGAGTGTTCCACAAGTAAGCGGTATTACTAGAATTTTTCGCCGCAACAATCGGAATACTAAGGCAATTGTACTCAACAATTACAAACTAATTCTAAAACCGAAGTTATAAGCTCCTGACGGGCATTTAAAAATACACTCCTATGAAACGATATCTGCTTACTTCAATAATTACCTGTGTTTTTGTTTTTTCGAATGCACAAGAAAGTATAATTCTCGATACCATTTACGCCAATGACCAGAAGAACGTAGCCCTATTTTTTCCGGAACCTATTCGGCAAGGTATTACTGGCTCTGATAATTTCGTATTCACCTATAATCGCGATAAAGAACAATACTTTGGACTACTCCAAGCGAAGCCAGGAAAAGAAAGTAATCTACTAGTAATCAATAGAAATGGGGCTATTTTTTCGTATATTGTAAGGTATAAAGAACAGCTCTCAAAGCTCAATTATTTTGTGCCTAGCGCCAGTAGTATTGGGAATGAAAAATCAGTTTCAGTAGTACCAACTGTTAGCAAAGAAGAAAAGAGCTTTGATAAATCAGACTATTATTTAAGTGCTTGCAAATACTTGGTAAATCGAAAGTTGAATTCAATAAATCTTCGAGAGCGTTATCAAGGTATTGTACTGAGCATTGAGCATATTGTCTTTGACGCAGAAGAATTGTATTTCGTTATCCAAATTAAGAATACCTCTACTTTGGACTACAATTTGAATTTCTTGGACCTTTCTGTTCAAACCAGACAAAAAGGGAAAAAGAAATCACTACAGCGTAGCTATCAAAAGCCGCTGTTCGTACACAACCGACCAACCAGAATAGCAGAAAATGAAACCGTGAGAATGGTTTACGTACTGCCTAAATTTTCATTGAGTAATGACCGCAGAGCGGTTTTAGAACTCAACGAAGCAAATGGAGAGCGTAATCTGAAACTTAAGGTGTCACATAGATATATTAATAACCCTAAATAAATTGCTATGAAAAAGTTGGTCATATTTACACTTGCCCTGTTATTTATCGCTTGCGCGGAAACTCAGGATACTACACCAGCATCTGTTGCGGAAATCGTCGCTGAAAGTTTTTATCAAGGTGATGAGGCAACCCTGAAAAAATATACCACTCCTGAAGGTTTCGCTAATTTCTCCAATTTAATGAAAATGTTTGCCAAGCCTAAGAGCTCAGAAATGAATTTTAAGGTTATTGAGGAAAGTACCGAAGGTGATGTTGCTTGGGTCAAATACTCGACGGCATATGATAAGACGCCTGGGATTTTTAAGCTTGTTAAGGTGGATGGTGTTTGGAAGGCTACCGCTAGGAAGCCTAAGGAGGAGGTGCCTTTTTGAGTACTTTAAAATATTATTTTAAATCGAGGGTGTAAACTGAACTCTGTCTGAAATAAATTTAAGTATTAATTTTATTCAGACAGAATCATGAGAAAAGAAGAACAAACAGAATTTGAAAAGAAGGTGCTTGACCAGTTCATGTCCGGCAAGAACCTTTTCGGCAAGGGAGGCGCTTTCGCCCCGATGCTGAAGAACGTTATCGAAAAGGCCCTTGAGGCCGAGATGGAGGGGCATTTGAACGAAGTCCAAAGGACCAATGGCAACAAACGCAACGGCAAGGGCAAGAAGACAATCAAGAGCGGCTACGGCACCTTCGACATCGATACGCCCCAGGACAGGCAGAGCAGCTTTGAACCGGAACTTGTAAAGAAGCGACAGACCATTCTGGCCGACAACCTCTCCGACAAGATAATAGGCCTTTACGGTCTTGGCATGAGTTACCGTGACATCTCCGCCCATATAAAGGAGATGTACGACACCGATATCTCACATACCGTCCTAAGCCAAATAACGGATAGGATCGTCCCGGACGTAAAAGCATGGCAGAACCGCCCCTTGGAGCCTTTATATTGTATCGTATGGCTCGATGCCATGCACTACAAGGTCAAAGTGGAGGGCAAGATCAGGCACAAGGCCCTGTACAATATCCTCGGTATCAACAAGGAAGGTTACAAGGAAATATTGGGCATGTACATTTCCGAGAGCGAAGGGGCGAACTTCTGGTTACAGGTGCTTACGGACCTGAACAACCGTGGCCTAAAGGACATCCTTATCGCCTGCACCGATAACCTTCGGGGCTTTACCGATGCGATATTGAGCGTGTTCCCCAAGGCACAGGTCCAGCTCTGCATCGTACACCAGATCCGTAATTCACTGAAGTACATCGCATCAAAGGACCAAAAGGAGTTCATGCGCGACCTTAAACTCGTTTATCGTGCCACTAGCAAAGAGGTGGCAGAGGACAATCTATTGAATCTGGAAGGGAAATGGGGCAACAAATACCCCGTGGTGATTGAGAGCTGGCAGCGTAACTGGGAGCAGCTGTCGCAGTACTTCCAGTATACCGAGCCCATCAGGAAGATCATCTATACGACCAACGCCGTGGAAGGTTTTCATCGCCAAGTCCGTAAGGTAACCAAGACCAAGGGAGCATTTACCAACGACATGGCCTTGTTAAAACTGGTATACCTGGCCACAAAGAACATCGAAAAAAAGTGGACAAGCCCATTGCATAATTGGAGCCTTACCGTTCAACAACTTTATATTAAATTTGGGGAGAGGATACCACTGGTCTTAAACGCCAATTCCTTTGGGGCTAGCCCCAAAGGAATTGAAATAACGGACAGAGTTTAATTTACAGACCCTTTAAATCGCTATCAATTAAGCTAGCTATTAAATAGCTAGCTTGTTTTTTGGTAATAATTTTCGGAATATTCAGATAATAAATTTGAAATATCCAATTTATGAATATTTATAAATTCTTGAATTTTTTCATCTGTTACCGAACCTATTTCATACTTATTAAATTCTTTAAAGAAAGCTTTTACCGTAGTTCTTAAATGTCTGAGTTTTCCCCTTCGCATTATTTGTACTGAATGAGTGAAATCAGCATGATATGATACCGTCTTGGTTGGTATTATCAAAATTCTTTTTACAGGAGCATCATTATATTCATTTTCAAACCACCCGCTATGAGTATTCATTTGCCCAACTTCGTGTTTATTAACCTCTTGCCTTTCAACATTGACTTCACTCTTACATTCAAAAATAAAATATTGGTTGCTAACTCCGCACCATAAATTATCCGGACCCTTTTTGAATTCTTTATCTGGACGTTCACTAAGAAAACCAAGCATTAAGCCCAATTCTTTCATTGCAGCTTCAAACTTTTCTGCGGCGGTGCCAAACTCTAAATCAGATAAAACACCTTCAACCGACAACATTAATTCTTGAAAATTTTTGTGACGCATTATCCAATCTTGAATTCGCTTTGTTCTATTTTCATTTACAAATTCTAATTTTTGATAGGTGATGCCTTCATTTGGCTTCAGTAGCTCATGATTTTTAAAAAATGCGCTTTTCTGAAGATTGTTTGAATCTTTTCTACTTAGTAAAAATTTATATCTCGCCATTATTTGAAGGTACCAGCCTTTCTCACTTTCTTCAGAGCAATGATTATCAATTATTTCCTGAATCAAAATACTAGCTTTCTCATGTTCTCCTGAATAGTTTAAAACAGCAGCCTTCCTTTCTAGGGTTAGAACATCATAAATTTTACTAGTGGAGCTGTCAGGTTCTATTCTATCCATCTCTTCTTTATAAAATTCTTTCCAACCTTCATCTCGTTGAATGCTTTGCTTCATCAAAGATTTCACAACCTCAAAGGGTTCATTTTTGCTAGAAATTTCATCTGAAGCCATTCTTGCTATCTCCATCCCAATTTCAATCTGTTTTTTAGTTTGAGGAGAAAAATACTTATTTGTTCGAGAGCTTTTTATAAATTTTATCAAATCTGCACCGACTATCAAAATCAAACAATAATCTTTTTCACCACGTACACTCCTTCCCAGACCTTGCTCAATCTTTTGAGCTATTTTAATATTAATTGAGTCACTACTCATTCTGTTCGATTCCTCGTATCGATCAGCTAAGGAGTGAAAATAGGGTCTACCGTCAATAACCAATATTCTACATGTTTCGTCAGGTAAATCAATACCATCATATCGGTTTGCGAACACAACTGTTTGATTAAATTTACCTTTTTTAAGGTGGTCTACTGCTGCTGAAATTTCTCTTGTTTTGGGAACAATAGAGCCTAAGCTTTTGTAAGTTAATGCTTTACTAAATGAAGAGACCAATGAAACAATCCCGTAATTTTTAGTGGAGGCTTTCGCCAAATAGTTTACCATTTTATTCCTATCCAAACTGTCATCAATTAATGACGGTATAACAAGCATTTTCTCGCCAGACCAAACTTGGCTCGGATTTGCAAGTGGATTTTTAATTGCATCCGTATTGAAGCCAAGTCCTTTAATAAAAAACGAATCATCTTGAGTTGTGGCGGACATAAGGACTCTCTGCTCTGCCTTATGAAATGATGAAAACTTTTCTATTGGTATATGTATTGGCGTAATCTCTATGGTTTTACCCGAGATGAAGGCTTGACAATTTTTTATACTATCCTTGATAAATGGCCAAGAAAACATTATCGATGATTCTTCCCGATAATTTGAAAGTATTTGCAAAACTTCTTCCGATTTGTCAATCCAATTCCAATATGGAATAGGTAGAAAAGAGTTATAATCTCCGTTCTCTATTTCTAGAAAAGTACCTTCGCCTTGCTCTGGAAGGGCATCTTTAAAAAGTTCAAATATTTCTTTATAAATTGAGTGGTCACTATCTAAACTTATGGTAAAAGTATTTTTTATTGAATCGATGCAGGCGTGAGAATCGTCCAATATTATATTTTCAACAGGTACGAAATCGTTACCCAATCCGAAAATCGTTTTGCCATTAAAAACTTTTTGCACATGTGTTATCAATATTTTTTCTCCATCAATAAATTCATTTGGCAAGGAGTTGTCGTCACCGATTGAACAATAGTTGATACCGAATTTCTTGGCATCCCTTCTAACTTGCTGAACTAAATAAATGTTTGGACAAATAAAAAGGCAAGGGCCGTTACCCGAATTTATTTTGGATTGTAGAATCAATAAGCCTATTAACGTTTTACCTTCTCCCGTATGAAGTTTAATAATTAAGTCTTTTTCTTCTTTTCGTGATTCAAACCATTCTTTCAATATCTTATGTTGAGCCGGTCTCAAAGGTCCTGCAACACTTCTCCTATCCAATGAATCATAAATTTCTATCGGATCAACTTTTTTTGTTATTTCTGATTTACTCAGTCTTTTTCTAAAATCAACCATAATTATCTTAATGTAACTAGAATGAAAATACAAATATAGATTGTATCAGCTGAAAGGTGAACCTTTTTGATTTTACTAATTATCGTTTTACCAGAATTCGTATATACCTGCTTATTTAAAAATCGACCGAACCTCACTATAAACCCTCTCAAAGTTCTCCTCCAAATCCTCATCTGTAAATGTCTGCTTCTTTTTAGGCAAGCACTTTTCAATTTTAGGTAACGCAAACTGCACCTTTTTATCCTCGCCATCAGCAAAGGTGATAAACTCACCTTGTTTTAGTCGAAAGAATACATCAGCTCTAATCTTTGCTACTTCCCGTTCTCCGGTGGTAATACGTGTATCAAAATTGAGATTATAACCTCGGTTTACGCTTGTCGTTTCGCTCTTAACAATTTCAAAGAAACGTTCGTAGTATTTGGCGGTGTCCGGGTCGTTTACTTTACCAAAAAATTGATAAGATAAATTACTTAGAATGGCTTTACTGGCCTTATCCCCATACATCATATCATTCTGTATTTTGTCCTGCATTACATACACCGTAGCAATATCATAACTACGCAGCGTTGCCGGAATGCGATGCATATTCAACAGGCGAATAGTAGGCGCTTCTTCCATCATCAAAAATGATGATTTCCCAGAGCGCACACTCATTTGATTTGTAATCGTATGAATAATGGTTGCGATAATTGGAGAATAGGCAGTTTCATATTTGGGGTTATTTACTACCGAAATGACGCATGACTTTTCTTGGCTATTGACACCTAAGGGAACATCATCCGACGAAAGCACCATAAAAATGCGTTGGGTACTTATCTTTTTAAGGGCATTGGCCAAGGTGCTTTTTACACCAGCGGTTTGTCTATCAGAATCTTTACCACTTATAAAAGCATCAGCCATTGCCCTAGAGGTCGTATTTGTGCTCAAAAAAGCAATAAGACTGTCTGTGTCCAGAAATTGATATATCGCGATTAGGTGCGGCAAGGTGCAGTATTTCGGGTAGGAAGTCCGTAGTTTCCATATCAATCCACCTATCAAACCTTCAGCGGCATCACTGAAGAATTTACTTGATCCAAAGCTTCCAGATTCCCGTTGCTCTAAAAGGTTTTCAATTAAAACCCGTGCCACTTCGTTGACACTCTCTTCATTTTGCATATACCGGGGCGCAATTGGGTTTACGCGGTCATAAATGTCATCAAAAGAAATCACTCGAAAATCAATGGCATTCTTCTCAAATAAGGGATATGCCATTTCGGTAATTTCAAATTTCTTGTAGTCGTGAATGATTCCACAAAAGGAGTGCTTACTAAAATGAGATAGAAAATTATAAACGACACTCTCGGTTTTACCGCTTCCGGCGGAACCAATTACGGAAGCCCCTCTTTTAATATTATCAATTTTAAAGCTGCCGCTCTTTACTTTGAACTGAACTTGATACTTATTTTTATCATCTATTAAATCACTTTCCTTGTGAAGAAAAACATACATGACCGTATTGATTAACAGGAGTGGACAGCCAACGTAGAGCAACTGATACAACCATTCAACAACGTAGAAATTAATTTTAAATAGAATGCCCAAACAAATGGCCATCAAAGCCACATTGCTGATAAAGGCGTAGCGTGTTAACTTGAATAGGCAGTAGAAAATCAATCCCATTCCAATCAATAGTATCATCGTAAAAAATAGTCCTTGCGTCCCCATATCAAATACCTATTGAACCTGATTTTATGGCGATATCAACGCCCCGTTTTAAATACCTAATAGTTTTCAATGCGAGCTGTACTTTGTTGGTTGGTATGCTATTTAGGGGAACGCCAGCCTTCCCTAAAATTTTGAAGGCAACGGCTTTCTCACTTGTTGGCAAGCCCAACAAAGTAGAGAAGTAACGTTTCGGATTCTTGATAAAATCTTTCTTTGATTGATACGATTCCGCGTAGTTTCGTTTGTAACTGAAAGTGCTATCGAATGTCTTTTCCGCTTTCGCGAAAAACGAATCTCTATCAAAACCACGTTTGACCAGTTTTCCATCTAGCATCACATCAGAAGCTTTGTATTTACTTCCTGGAGAAAGACTGACGGAATCAGACATATCCTTTCTACTTACGATAATATGAATGTGACTTTGGTTGCCCTCTTTGTTCATTCCCTGAACAATTCGTTTTCCATTTTGCTGATGGGGCGCTTCTTTTTCTAATCGATTGATTTTGCTTTCTAGTCTTTTGATGCTTCCCTCCTGTTGTCCTTGCTTGATTTGCCTAATTTCATTTTTGAGTTTTAAAATTTTGGTAGCGAATGGTTGATTCTCCCGGACCTGATTATCCGTTCCCTTAAAAGTGCGTTGATGTTCAATTTTAGCATAGTATTTAATATCATCAACAGTTACCTGTTTACCATTAATCTCGCGATTAAAGGCGCTTGCGTAATCTTTCATAATCGCTCTTGTATATCGCTTTAAATCTTCACCACTATTTTGTAGTTTCCTGAGTTCATGTTTACTTGGACTAACAGTAATAGAATAAAATTTAGGCTCTTTCTTTTTCAGTTTCGATGTATTCCCGTCAATTTCTTTGACTACTTCCGATGCATTTATCTCGTCCCCATATTGATTGAAAAAATGTTCAATGTCTTCCTGTTCCAATCCTTGGTTTTCCTTTTCTAAATACTCCACGAAGCCCGCTGAACTTTGTGAATAATCTCCACCTAATTTTTGCGCTGTTACGGTTATATACATTACTTTAAAATTTTACAATTAATCATCATTTTCTAATCGCTCCACAAACCTGACTTTAGGTTTTTCCTTTGGGATTTCCTTTTCTAAAATCAGATTCTTTTTGGGTGGTTCGGCTTCTTCGAACAGCGATTGCATCATAGCAACCGTTGGCTTTGTTTGGTTCTTTTCGATGTCCTTCATAATCGCGATTACTCCATTGATTCGCTTCTTGATTAGAGATTCCAAAGTCTGCATTTTAGGTCCGATAGATTCATGTGGAGAGATCCCATTTTCTTCAAAAAAGGCTATCATCAAAAGCAATGTCATAGATTGCGATTCAGACATTTTCTTGCAAAACCGTCTAAATTTAATCGCTACCGAAGTCTTAATCTTGAAGGTTACAAAGCCTTCTTTTTCATATCCTTTATCCATCTTTTTAGTAAAAAAATCTCCTATTTGATTGGGCTGACGTTGCGTTTTAGTAAAAAATCGAAGCATAAAATTCAATACGAAAATTTAAAAACCTTCCTAGACCCTGTAAATGCTGATGTTTTGAAAAAACTGAAAATCGAAACCTCGCGCAAGCGGGTTACCCTCTTGCTATTCCTTTTTTCCCGCAGGGAAAATTCAGAATACCTTTCCCTCAAGGTAAAGGCTCTTTTAACTACTAACTTTGATACTAAGAATTTTAAGAGTGAATTATAGACAGTTTTAGGAATTCGGAAGCATAATCTGTAAACCCTTGAATTTTCCCTAAAACAAAACGGACAGCTTTTTATGGCTGTCCGTTCTTTTGAAATCTAAAAGTGTTTTAAATTGTAAAAGTGAATTTATAATTATACAGATTACGGATTGCTTCTTCTTCCAAAATAGCATCATAATCCTTTAGATTATTTTCAGCGCAGATCTGAATTTCTTTGCCGTGCTTCGTTTCAATTTCCTTTCGAGATTGTTTTAATAATCGCTCTTGAGTTTCCCCATCCAAGTTGTTATAATTTAGATATATCATAACTCAAATTTTTCTAAATTATACCTTCATCCTTGAAGCTGTAATGACCTCCATTGGGAGCCAAAATTATATGGTCGAGTACAAGAATATCCAAAAATTTAGCGGCTCTTTTAATCTTATTCGTGATGTTGATATCAGCTTCACTTGGTTTCAATTTTCCGCTAGGATGATTATGGGCTAAAATAATAGCTACAGAAAGTGATTTCAAGATTGTGGCAAATAGTAATCGAATATCTACCAAAGTTCCTGTAATTCCACCCTGCGAAATTTGATGAACGCCTTTTACTTTGTTGCTATTATTCAGCAACAATATTTTAAAGGATTCATGTACTTCAATAGTATCTTTATCCCAATTTTCAAAGAGCAGATTTGCCGCATCTTGTGAGTGATTTATTTTAGTCCAAAAAGCTGATTTGATTCCGTCCCTTATAACTTACTTTTATTTCATTAACTTTATCGTTCATTGTAATTTTTTTTAAGAGATTATAAATGAAAAAGAGGGCGCATCTTTCGACAGGAACGCCCTCTTATTTTTACTCGCCTTTAATTCCTAACAACAGAATTTCGTTAGCTACTACTTCGGTAACATATCTCTTTTCACCTGCTTCGGTTTCATAGCTTCTAGAAGTCAATTTGCCTTCAATGGCAACTTCTTTTCCTTTGCCAACATATTTTTCTACGATTTCGGCAATCTTACCCCAAACCACAATATTGTGCCATTCCGTGTTCTGCACTTTCTCTCCATTTGAATTCTTGTAAAATTCATTAGTAGCCATTGAAAAATTAGCGACTTTCTTGCCGCTTTCAAGGGTCTTGATTTCAGGAGTATTTCCAACATTCCCGATTAACTGTACTTTGTTTTTTAACGTACTCATAATAAAAGATTTAAAGATTAACTAATAGACTACCCGAACCATTCAAGTAGTATGTTTTTATATATTTTTTGAGTGATTTACTTATTATATCTAGAGCGTTTTCCTTTTGTTGTTTTTTTAACTTTTGTTCCGCGTCTTTTTTGATGATTTTGTAAGATTTCATAAGATTCCTTTTAGATTTACTTCCCATAGCGCCTTCGCTGTTACCTTTTTTTGTTGCTTGGACTCTTTCAATATTCCATCTTGGTAAGGCGTATAAAAAGCGCAGCGGCTTTATGCCGCTGTCCAAGATGGAATGTTGTTATTTTGCTGTCAAAAAAATGTAATGGTGGAGGTTGGGTAGTGGGTCTAAATACCCTTGTGAAATATAAAATCCCCGGGCGTGGAACAAATTGCAAATACTATTTTCCGATGAAGCGAACTTGGTGCTTCAACTTTATATTGGGAATGTAGCGTTCCTGCCTTTTTTGGGCTGGAGAAGCGAAATGGAAATCTAAAGTTGAAGTGCCTTGTTCAAGATAGTGGGTAGTGAAGCTCTTTTGCCGTAATGTAGCTTTTCGCGGAATGTAGGGGAATGTGCTGAGTGGCCGTAAATGAATTAATTGACATCCAAGATTTAGATGTTTGATTAATCCTACTGTATAAATATTGACTATGGTTTTTCTATATTCTGGACACTTTAAAACTGCAGAATGAACATAAGTTTAAAGTAATCATAGAATTACATTCCTAGGAAAAGATGATTTTCAACTCATAGATGTTCTAAATTGATAATAGCATTCCGCTTCCATTCATTAACCTATCGGCATTAACAATTCAATATTAAAAAGGATAGGGTGTATTTAGCAATATTTCTTTACGAATATTTCCAAAGTCTTGCGCTAAAATGATAATGTAATTTCTACAGTGATGCACTAATATCGTAGTGGTTAGATTCAATTCAAATCTTATGTGATAAATACTGCTTTAAGCAGCAGTTTGGCATAATTAATTGATTCCGAATAATTAGACACTCAGAAGGAACACTATGAGAAGACAAGTTGTATTGGTTTTTCTTTTATTGGCAATAGCCGTGGGCTCGGCCCAAAACAAAAAGACTGTAACTATTGGAATACTAGCTGATGAGGCATCCATTGAAAACGCACCATTGCTCGAAAAACTCCAAAATGAGATTACTGCGGTTGTTGGTCAGGATGCCAACGTAATTTTTAAAGACCCTATTGAAAACGATTTCGATTTAGATACCGCAAAGGCAAATTATCTCACCTTAGAAGCAAGTGAAGTAGATATCATCCTTGCCTTTGGGGTAATCAATAATATTGCTCTCTACCAACAAAATACCTATGCGAAACCGGTAGTTGTATTTGGGTCGGTCAACAGCGATTTTATAAAACTGCCAGCAGATCAAAAAACTTCTGGAATCGATAATATCGCCTACATTATTGCACCACTTTCGTATTCCAAAGATTTAGATGCGTTTAACACCATATATGAATACGAAAAAGTGGGCATTTTAGTAGATGAGTATCTACCTGATGCATTGCCGATAAAAGAATTGTTCGATACCTATTTCGCGGACAAGGAATCCACCTACGAATTACTGACCCTTCCTGAAAATGGCGACGTATCTAGCCTGCTTGGTGATGTCGATGCCGTATACTTGGCTGGGGGTTTTGCTTTATCGGATACCGCCTTTAAAAATTTGGTCTCCATTATCAATGAAAAACAATTGCCCTCATTTTCCGCCAATAGAAAGCAAGATGTAGAAAAGGGAATCCTCGCTACCAATCAACCTGAAACCAATATAGACCGTTTTTTTAGGCGTATCGCTTTAGATGTCGAATCTATCGTAAACGGTACCAATCCATCGGAATTACCAATGTTATTGGAATACAAAAACAGACTTTCACTAAATTTCAATACCGCAAAAGAAATTCAATTTCCGTTGAAATATAGCATGTTGGGTACGGTAGATATCGTTGGAGGAGCAAACAATTTCGTATCGGACAACGCCTACTCCTTGTTGGATATTATGAATGGAGTCATCGGTCGTAATTTAAGTCTTGAAGCCGAGCGCATGAATATCGATTTAAGTTCTCAGGATGTAAAAACGGCGAAGAGCAATTTTCTGCCAGATGTATCCGCATCGGCGACAGGAGTATATCTCGACCCCAGAGTTGCCGAAATTTCAGGAGGCACTAATCCCGAATTTTCAACTTCAGGTACGGTTGGCTTAAACCAGCTCATTTATTCAGAGGGTGCAGCAGCCGGCATTAATATTCAAGAAAATTTACAGAAAGCGCAACAGGAAACGTACAATGCAGCAGAACTGGATGCCGTACTCAATGGTTCTGTCGCCTATTTTAATGCCTTGATTCTAAAAACCAATGCTCAAATTCAGGCACAGAACTTAGAGGTTACCAAAAAGAACCTTGAAATATCACAACAAAATTTTGAGGCAGGTGCAGCTGGCAAATCCGATGTACTGCGTTTTCGTAGTCAATTGGCGCAGAATATGCAAACCTTGATCGAGGCTGGCAACCAATTGAACCAAGCGTATTTTACGGTAAACCAATTAATGAACAATCCTATAGATACCGAAATTGATGTGGAGGATGCAGTCATCTCGGAAGGTTTGTTTTCCAATTATAAATATCAAGATTTTTATGACATTTTGGATGACCCCAAATTAAGGCCAAACCTTGTCGATTTTTTGATAGAGGAAGCCAAAAACAATGCTCCAGAGTTGAAGAATATTGGTTACAACTTAGCCGCGACCCAACGTAGTTATAGATTAAATTCCGCTGGAAGGTTCGTACCCACGGTTGCGCTTCAGGGACAGTATAATTTAGCATTATCCCAATCAGGGGTAGGTTCTACTCCAACTGCTGGAATTCCGGTCGCACCCGATGGCGTGTACAATTTCGGATTAAATCTCTCCCTCCCGATTTTCAATCAAAACCTACGAAATATCAATAAGCAGACCGCTAAAATTCAAGAAGACCAGCTCAATACTCAAAAGAGCAACATTGATTTGAATATCGAGACCAACATTAACGCACTTGTATTGGATTTGACCAACGAAATCGCCAATATTCAGATTTCGAAGATAGCTGAAGAAGCGGCCAAGGAAAGTCTTGACTTGACCCAAAATGCCTATAGCCAAGGAGCGGTTCCCTTGATTCAATTAATAGATGCACAAACCAACTATTTGCAATCTCAAATCGCAAGTGCGAACGCCAACTACAATTATCTATTAGCGTCAATGCAATTGGAACGAGCAATCGGATACTTTTTCTTGTTGAACTCAGAAGATACAAATCAAGCATTTATTCAAAGAGCTCAGGCTTTTATTTTAAGTAGAAACTAAAAACGATATACCCATCATGAACTATTTTCGTCACGTTATACTAATTCTTCTTACAGTCGTAGCATTTAACTCTTGTAAAGAGGAAGAGAAAAAGAAGGCCGAAGTATTGCGGCCTGTTAACTATCAGATTGTAGGTACTTCAGACGCCCAAAAAATCCGTTCGTTTAGTGGTATAGCCAGGGCAGGAGACGAAATAGAATTGAGTTTCCGTAGTAATGGTATCATAACGGAATTGAATGCAAAGGTTGGTCAAAAAGTAAAAAAAGGAGACCTCATTGCCAAGTTGGACAATGTACAAGCCAATTTGGCTTACGAACAATCGGTTTCCGCTTTGAATAGTGCCAACTCTGCCATGAAAACAGCGAAATCGGCTATGGATAGAGTGAAATCGCTCTATGAAAGTGGAAGTCAATCACTCAGTGATTATGAAGCTGCCAAAAACAGTTATCAAAGTGCTTTAGACCAATATGAATCCGCAAGACGGAATAAAAGTATTCAACAATCACAAATTAGCTATGGCTATATCAAAGCACCAAAAGATGGCACTATCGCAAGTGCTCCTGGTTCGCTCAATGCCAATGTTAGTGCAGGACAGGTAATCGCTGTGCTCAATGCTGGAGAGCAAATCAATATTATGGTAGGCCTTCCTGAAAATGTCATCAATAAAGTACAAACAGGAATGGAAGTTGCTATTGCACTTTCATCTTTAGGAGAATATTTTAAAGGAAGTGTTTTGGAAGTATCTCCCGTAGTAGATGCCAATTCATCGACCTATCCCGTTAAAATAGATATTGTTACACCCACTACTGCAGTGAAACCCGGAATGGCGGCCAACGTAACTTTTAATTTTAGCACAGGAGAGGAAACCGCAGATAATAGTCTGGTAGTGCCTGTAAAAGCAGTTGGTGAAGACGGAAACGGCAATTTTGTATTCATTGTTGAGTCTGAGGACGGGGAAACGGGCACGGTCAAAAAACAAACCATTGAAGTTGGTGAGCTTACCTCTAACGGGTTTAAGATAAAGAGCGGGCTTAATGGCGGGGAAAAGATTGCTACAGCTGGATTGCAAACACTTTTGGATGGGCAAAAAGTAAGATTACAATAACCACTTTAACCAAATGAATTATGAATCTTACGCAGTTTTCAATAAATAACAACCGTGTCGTTTTAAGTATCCTTGCCGTGGTTATGCTCATGGGGCTAGTAGGTTATCAAGGTCTGTCTCGAGATAGCATGCCGCCCTATACTATTCGCGTGGCTTCTGTTGTTTCTTCATTCCCTGGAGCAAGTCCTGAACGTGTTGAGGAGTTGGTCACGGATAAAATTGAAAAGGTGGCCCAAGAATTACCAGAACTAAAGAAAGTGACCAGTACATCAAGAACAGGTCTTTCGGTTGTTCAAGTAGAATTGGTGATGCAAACAAAGCCAGAAGAATTACAGGCGGTTTGGGATAGGCTCCGAAGAAAATTAAGTAGCATTCAAGGATTACCCACTGGGGTACAACCACAACTGAAAGACGACGGTATTGGCGAGGTCTTCGGAATTGCAGTTGGCTTAACCAGTGATGGCTATTCCTTTGCGGACATGAAAACCTATGCCGACGACATGCGCGATGATTTAATCAAATTGCCCGATGCTGCAAAGGTGGAAATCAACGGAGACCAAGCAGAACGGGTATTCGTGGAGTTTGATAATACAAAACTGAAGAGTTATGGTCTTACATCAAATCGTTTACAAGGTCTGATAAGCAACACCAATATTTTAAGTTCTGGAGGACAAATCAACGTTGAGGACGAGCGTATCATTTTAGAGCCTACGGGAAACTTTGATGATGTTTCCGACATCGAAGAAATGTTGATTCCTGTTGGGGATGGTGGTCAAGTGGTTCCCTTAAAGGATATCACCAGTGTTCGAAAAGGTTATATCAATCCCCCGACCCAAATTGTGCGAATCAATGGTAAAGATGCACTATCACTTCATGTTTCCCTAAAAAAAGGAGCGAACATCATCAAGTTAGGGGAAGAACTCGATGTTGTACTAAATGAGTGGCGAGAAAAACTGCCTGTTGGTCTAGAAGCTAACAGATTGGCTTCCATAGACGGATATATTGATACAAAAATTAGTGATTTTGTCGGTAACCTGCTCCAGTCTATTACCATAGTACTATTTGTCATGTTATTTTTCTTAGGATTGCGAACTGGCTTGGTGATTGCGAGTTTAATACCCATAGTTACCATTACTACCCTGTTTATAATGGGCTTAATCGACGTCGGGTTAAATCAAATCACTTTGGCGGCTTTAATCATGGCCTTAGGGATGATGGTGGACAATGGTATTGTTGTGGCAGAGTCGGTCATGGTGAAAATGGATAACGGTGTCGATGTCAAAAAAGCAGCCATAGATTCATGCTCCGAACTCTTTACGCCCTTATTGATTTCCACTTTGACTACTTCCGCAGCATTTTTGTCTTTTTATATGGCTGAATCCGTTATGGGTGATATTATGGGACCCATTTTCGTGGTGATAACTATAGCCCTATTGTCCTCATGGATTATCGCCTTAAGCATCATTACCCTGTTCTGCGTTTTCTTCCTTAAAGTGAAAAAACAAGAGGAGGGAAAAGTAAGTTTCTTAGACCGTTTGATTAATGGTTTAAAATCGAAGTATAAAGATTTGATATTGGTTGCCCTCAACTGGAAACGAACCGTTCTTTTTACCATCGTAGGAATGTTCGTTTTATCAATTCTAGGTTTCGGATTACTGGCTTTCGTATTCTTTCCCGATAGTGACAGGAATATGATAACGGCAGATATCAATCTTCCTGAAGGAACTAAAATTGAACGTACTCAGGAGATGGTCGCTGCCATCGAGGCTTTTATAACCGAGGAGCTTAAAGTTGGTGAAAACAAGACGGATGGTGTGGTAGACTGGTCCGCATATATTGGTGAAGGGCCATCGACCTATGATTTAGGCTACAATCCCGATGAGGCGAATTCGAACTATGCGCACATCCTTATCAATACTTCTGATTTCTTGGTGAACAATGAAATGGTCCGAAAATTAGATTCTTTTAGTTTTGCGTCCTTTCCCAATGCAGATATTAAAGTGGGCCTTTTAGGCTCTGGAGGTGGTGGAACACCAATAGAAATAAAGGTATCAGGAAATGACCCTGATAAATTGGCTGAGATATCCCAGACCATAAAAACCAGATTATTCGGAATTTCAGGTACCAAAAACATCAAAGACGACTGGGGACCAAAAGGAAAGAAATTCATCATTGACATTGACCAAAACAAAGCGCAACTAGCGGGCGTTACCAATCAAGACATTGCAACCTCGCTTCAGACCGTATTGGATGGGTTTAGCACTGGTGAATATCGTGAAGACGATAAGTCCATTCCCATTGTTATGTTAAGCGACCAAAGCAAACAACAGTCCTTGGCATCTTTAGAAACTTTGAATATTTATGCCCAGAGTTCCGGAAAAAGTGTGCCGTTGCTGCAAGTAGCCTCAATCATGCCCCAATGGCAATACACTAGGGTCAAGCGATTGAACCTGACCCGAACCATCAATGTTTCAAGTGAATTAGCCGCAGATGGTAATGCTTCTGCAATTACTGCGGATATCACGCCATGGTTAGAAGAACAAGCGGCGACTTGGGGCCAAGGTTATAGTTACAATTTAGGTGGGGATGCCGAAACCACAGCAGAGAACATGGGCGCGGTAGCTAGTTACCTACCGTTATCTGCCTTTATTATCATTATGTTGTTAATTATTCAGTTCAATTCCTTCCGTAAAATGGCTATGATTGTTTGTACCATTCCATTGGGAGTTATCGGTATGGTTCTAGGATTATTGATTTTCAACGTTCCTTTCGGGTTTATGGCCTTTTTGGGTGTTATTTCTTTGGCGGGTATTGTAATTAACAATGCCATTGTATTGGTGGACCGAATAGAAATTGAAGAAAACGAAATCAAACGAAAACCGCAAGATGCTATTATCGCAGCTTGTTTGCAGCGTTTTCGACCGATATTGCTAGCAACCTTTACTACAGTACTAGGCTTAATACCGCTGTATTTGGGTGGAGGTGAAACATGGGAACCCATGGCCGTAACTATTATGGTAGGACTCTTGTTTGGAACAGTGATTACCTTATTATTTATTCCCGCTTTTTATAGCGTATTGTACAAAGTGGATTACAAGGGGTATAAATTTAATAAAGCCTTATTGGATTAAGAGATGTTCAAAAAACTGTATTCATATCGTTTTGAGTTTTTCTTCATCACGCAGATAGCGGTCTTGTTTGGTTCATTGTTCATTCGAGGCGAAATTTTCGAAAAAAGTATTGGACCTATCTTCTTTTTGCTCAATCTAATAGCGGGAATCATTTTGATTTCAAAGCGTAAGGATTTTTTCTGGTTTTTCTTGGTTTTGCTCATTGCCAGTAGTACTATTTTCGCCTTCGCTCAAGCAAATGGCGGAATGCCGTTATTCACGAGCTATATGCAATTCGGAATCTATTTTGCTTTTTACCTAGCCGTTACTTACGAAATCATCAAGCAGGTTTGGCAATCTACCATGGTAGATAAAAAAGTAATCTACGGTATGGTAAGTGGTTTTATATCTCTTGGACTTATAGGGTTTTTTATTTGTATGAGCATTGAACTGGCCAATCCTGAATCGTTTCAAGGAGGTTTGTTACATCAACAAGGAACTTTGCCCAATACACTTACAGAACAATTGATGTACTTCAGCTTTATTACGATGATGACAATTGGTTATGGTGATATCTTACCGGTTACACCAATAGCACAAAAAGCATCAATTCTAATAGGTTTAATCGGTCAGTTCTATTTGGTCGTTATAACAGCTGTTGTTGTAGGGAAGTTCATCAATCAAAAAAGCGCTAAAAACGAGTCGTAAAGTCAACTAATATAGGAAGAACTAGAAATAATATATTATGAATACAGAACAGAATAAATATCACAATGAATTTGCAGGACTGGTAAAAATCACCATGCGTGATGGTGATGCTTCCGAATCTGAAAAAGGCTTTCTAAGCCATCTTGCCACAAAATTAGGGATGTCGTCTTCGGAATATGACGGTATTATGGAAAACTACCTATCCTATCCGTTAGAGACAATCCCAACGAATAAAATGAAATTGGAAAACCTATATACTTTGACGCAATTGGTATGTGAGGATGATTCAATTACAGGTAATGAACAAAAATCATGGTTAGAACGAATGGGAAAAGGTATGGGCTTTGCACATCAAAACGTTCCGTACATCGCAGATAAGTCTATTAAAATGATGCAAGGAGGTGCTGACCTGGATGCTTTTGTGGATGGTATTACCAATATCAATCAATAGATTTTTAGTTGTGGCTACCAATTAATTGCATTCTGAAATACTCAAAACATCCCGGATTTAAAAAATTGTATTTTGAAAAAACAGCTTTTATTACTGATTGTAGCAACTGTATTTATCTCACTAAATGTATGTTCTCAAAAACTTAGTCCGAATCAAGTGGCCAAGCTTCAATCTATAGAGGAGGTCTTTAATACGGATGATATAGCACTTCAGACACGTTGGTATGAGAAATTCATGGATCAATTGAATTTGGACGATGAAACAAAAGACAACTATAGAAAAATGGTAGTTTATCATAGTATGAAAATGAATTCCTATGATCGTGCTGACAGTCAATTATCCATTAATGAGACTAGGGCTGCACTGGAGAAACAACTTGCCCTTCTCAATGAGGATGTGACACCGATTTTGAATGATGAACAGCTAAAAATGCATCGAGAAACATGGGGGGAGATCCTAAAAATAACTATGGGGCGAATTGAACCGTAGTAAATATTGGCGCACGATTAATCTCGACTACTTACAATAGTCATTTGGCCTTTCTTTAAACTTGCTGTTGCCTCCATATACTCTAAAAACTATCCCCTATTGATTCATAAAATCAAAACCTAAAGACCATACCTCCGTTCAAACCAAAATAGGGTGATATGGGTCTAATATTTTCTGCGGACCTAAAGCCATCATAGTCCTCATTAAAAATAGCATCAAGATTAAAGCCATTAACTGGGAGGAATAAATCTGCCTGTGCCTTTAGTCCGATATGCTCACCTAACCAAAAAGTAACGCCACCCTTAAGAGAAAAGGCAATTCTAGTAGCAGTATCAATACCTTCATCCACTATAGTCCTATTTTCATTCTCAAAATTTACAAAAGCGTATCCTGCTCCACCGCCTACAAAAGGTGTGATATTTCCATCGGAGAAGTAATAGATTCCTGTCAGCATAATCCAGTTTGCAGTTAAATCAGCAAGCTTGGATTCTGAAGGACTTACATCCCTGTCTTTAATCAATAAAGCTGAAGAATGACGATTGTAGGTAATCTGGGCTACAGTATTATCGGAAAATGACCATCCGAAAGACACCCCTAGCTGATTTCCCGCATCGATACTTAAATAATCGCTATCCCCACTAAATTTGGTACCAAATTGATATCCATAATTAATATCGATTTCCTGCGCTTTTATCATAAAAGCGGATTGAAATACCAAAGCAAATAAAATAAGTTTGACTGTGTTATTCATAATCTTATTATTTTTAAAAAGCTTCATTCACTCCAAAATAAATTCCGTTTTGGCCATCTTTTCCACTACCGATATCTAGTCGCAACCATGTGTTTTGTTCTCGCAATATCTTAAATCGTACACCGGCACCAAAGCCCGGTTTTACGGAGTTAAATTTTAGGAGGTCTGAAGCATCTCCTGCTACACTTCCTACTAGGCCAAAGGCGGCCAAATTCCATCTGGGTTTTAGTCGATAGCGATATTCCGCCTGTACTACATACATGTTCTTGTCTAAAAATCGACCATAGAAATATCCTCTGGCACTGCTACTCCCTCCAAAAAAAGCCATCCCCTGAAAAGGCACGTCGCCATAATTATTCTCGATATAGACTTGGGTTGCCAAAGTACTTCGTTCACCAAGTGGTTCATAGTTGCGTAAGTCAAGTGTGAACTTATTAAAACCGTGCGTTGCCCCTAGAATTTTACTTGAAAAGTGTGCCCCTATTTCAAATAATTGCCCATCGGTTGGGGAAGAAGTGTCGGTTCGTGTATCTAGATTGAATTCAGCACCTAATCCACTTATAACCGTTCGGTCTGCACCCAAAATAGTTCCAGAATCAAGCAGACCATCTTCTTGAACCTCCGTAACCTGGTGATTGGCAAAATTATAAGTGAAACCAAAGTTCAAATCAGGAGGCAAGCGTTTTAAGAAACTCAGCTTGAGTCTATGTGTGGTTTGGTCGTAGAACTCCTCACTTTCTTCGGGCGTTTCCGGACCAATGCCCCAAAAGGAATTTGGATATATTTCAAATAAATAATCCGCATCAATAAAATAATTCCCCTTTCCTAAATAAACTTGTGGGGTAACATTGAACATTATTTGCCCTGCGGTGGTATAAATACCACTGAATAAAATATTCGAAAGCCTCTGATTGTACTGGTTGGTGTTGTTTAGTAAAAACAATTGCCCACCACCACCAATACCGAATTTTGTTTCGGGAGTATAAAACATAATTGGTAAAGCCACTAGCTTAATATTTTTTTGTTTCCCAATGGTATCGGTTTGTATAAAGCCCTCTTCCCTTCCCTGTCCGACAACACAAAGAGGGAAAACCATCAGAACATATATTGCTATTGCTAATTTTTTCATCAGAAAAAGAAATCATCAAGTATTACGTTGAATCCAAAAGTGAATGCGATATTACTGATTGCTATATTTTGTGAACTAATCATACCCGATGGTAGTTCTTCTTGGTCAACTCCAATCCAAAAAAGGTTGAGATTAAACCCGATATCAAAAGCAATTTTGTCATGAATTACATAGGAATAACCTAAACCAACCAGTGTTCCGAAACCGCCCCCTTCTGATGAAAGTTCGGTGGATGCTTGCAGCGTGTTCAATTGTGTTTCTTCCCGATAACGGACATAGCCCGTAGATAAGGTGGTAAAAAGTGATCCACGTTCGTTAGTGGATAAATAATGGGATACAAAGGGACCGATAAACAAAGACTCCGTGGCACGGTCAACACTACCTGCAGAACTAGCTCTATCTGTATTTATTTTTCCTCCTAAGAGCCATCTGTCTTTGATAAACCTTCCTGTGGAAAAGTTTAGTCCAAATTCATTGGTGATTGTCTTTTCTTCAGATATTCCTGTTTTATTTGTATTTGAGCTTATACTTCCTGATAACCCTGTGAGCCAACGTCCTTTTCTAAAGGGTGTGTCTAGACTGTCTCCAATAACTTGGGCAGTTGCGGATTGCACTAAAAATAGTAGTCCTGAAAGCAAAAGAAATTGCCTTAGCACACATGGGAATTTTGTCATCTATATTTTTTCCAATTAGCTGTTACCACGGTAAACATCTCATGATAAGATGTGGGGGCAGTAACTTTGTAAATTTATCCTCGATGACCAAAATAGCTATTATCATATCGGGTCATGTTTGGATAGGGAAAGGGTATACCTATCTTTTTATGGGAATAAAGCAAATGCACCTATTAAGATAGTATTGAACTCTTTTTATCACTAAAGTTGAGCCTGTTTAAGTTTGTGGCGTTCAGAGTTCTATTTGAACTCCCTCCCGGGCCAAGAAGCAATTCGCAAAACGTTCTTGACAAAGACGTTCTACCTCCAATAGAAAGTCATCATTATGCTCAGGGTCGTGATGGGTAAGAAAAAGTTTTTTTACGTTGGCTTTTTCGGCAACTTGAATGGCCTGCTCCCAACTACTATGACCCCAGCCCCTATAATTTGGAAGCTCTTCAGGCGTATATTGCGCATCATGAATCAGGACATCGGCATTTTTTGCGAATTCCACCAGCTTTTCATCCAATATGAGGCCATGCTCAATATCCGTAGCATAGACCAAGACTTTGCCATCAGCTTCCAATCGATAACTATGTGCTCCGCCAGGATGGGAATGCAAATACGTTTTTATACTCCCATCGGGGAACGTTTCTTCATTAACGTTTTTTAGGATAAATGAAAAATTGGCACCCATATTATCAAGGCTTACAGGAAAATAAGTGCTTTCCATTTGTTTGGCGAAAATGTTTTTTAAATCGGGTATATGTAAGTCCTTACCTAGTGCGATGATGTGTATTTCTTTGGATGGGTCGTATGCCGGGGCGAAAAAAGGAAAGCCCTGAATATGGTCCCAATGAAAATGGGAAAAAGCAATGACAATCTTTCTTCCGGGAAGAAATTCCTGTTGCATAAGCTCCTTGCCTAATTTTCGGATACCCGTTCCCGCGTCAAAGACAAGCACGTCGCTATCTGTATCTCCAAAAACTGCTACACAAGTAGTATTGCCCCCAAATTCTTGGTATCCATTTTCACAAACAGGTATGGAACCCCTAGTTCCAAAAAATTTTATTCTCATGAGTTCATTTCTTGTTTGCTGTTGTAAAGCCGATAAATGTCGCTTCTATCTCAGCCCAAGTCCCATTCAAGTTTAAGTAATTTTATGTTTAAGCTAATTATCAATCGAGGTCAATATGTATGAATCCCTAAATTGACCTGGTGTACTACTGGACCATTTTTTAAATGAGCGTATGAAATTTGGACTATCTGAATAGCCCAAAAACTCACTAATGAGGGTAATGCTAAGGTTGGAACCCGTTAGTAGGTCGATTGATTTTTGATATAGAATTTTCTCTAGAATTTTAGAGAATTTGGTGTTTTCCGATTTGAGGCTTCTTTTGATACTACTTTCAGAAACATTAAAATGCTGAGCCACATTGCTAAGAGAAGGAATATAGCCTGATTTATAGCTTTTTAAAATTTCTTCTATAGTGTCTGAAATACTTTTGGCAGGAACATTGGGTAAGCTCTGGTTTGTGAATTGAATACGGATTTTTGTCGCCTTTCTTAATATTTCCCGAGGAAATACAAAAGCAAACGTATTTTGATTTGTGATAAGCCGGCACTTTTTTCCTATTACCATAGATTTAATTTCTCCATAGTTGTTATAAGGAATATGTATTTCATCTGGCACCCAATTTTTATTGGTGTAGGTTCTAAATAGTTGCAAAAGAATAGCCATAAAAATGTTTTCCCCTATTTTTCGACCCGTCGTGGGCTCATCCAAATATGAAAAATCAAACTTTACGGTATCTTGATATATACTCAGATTACAATTTAAATTCGTTTGAAAAATCGACTTGTACATCACGAACTGGTGCAACACACTATATAAGGTTGGAAGCTTGGTCAAGTACCTTCCAAAGCTTCCTAAATTAGAAAGTTTGAAATACGCTAAGTCGTATGGTCTCAAGAACCCGTTGGGAAAGTGAGTTTTTATCTTCGCAAAGAAATCATAAACCACTTCAAGTGGGGCATAGTGTTGCTCTTGCTCTAAGTCAAAATATCGTAGTGTACTTTTTTTGACGAGTTTTTTTGAATCAACACCATTGTTTTCCAAAACCTCTAATACAGGATTTAATAATGCTATTTGGCATATTTGATATTTCTGAACCATACTTCTTCTTAAAAGATTCGTAATACTAGTGTTGCTTAATCTTCTAAAAAAGAATTGAAGGGGAGGGCCTAAATCAAGATGAGATAACGTATTGTCAATTAAGGTCTAGGTTTTCGTCATTAGCTGTGTAGAGGCAATGAATACAATCTTTTCTAGTGTTCAAAATGAAGTTATAAGAGCGAAAAGAAAATTAAAAACTTCATTGCATGAAGTGGATAAATTTGCAGTTGAGATGGAGAAATCCTAAGCTGAAAATTCAACTAACCAATCTTTGAAGTCCTTGGTTTTAAGTTTGCTTATTGAAATAGATTCTTCATGGTCAATTTTTAAGGTCAATTCCATTTTACCAAAAGAATCTGGTTCTAAATGTTTCACGGCGTCACGATTGATAAGGCATTGTCGATTAGCTCGGAAAAAACTATTCGGATTTAGTTTTTGTTCCAGTTCTTGAATACTCTTGTCCAAAAAGAAAACCCTTAAATCAAAGGTTTTTCCTTTTACGATGCAATCTTCAATGAAAAACAAAGCGAAATCCTTTATTTTTACAGGTTCCAATACTTTTTTTCTAGGTAATAAAAGACTGGTCAAATAATTCTTTTCAAGTATGTTAAGGTCGTGGTCAAAGCTATTATGTTCTTTATTATACCGAACAAAAGCTTCTTGTCCTATTAATCTATTTGCCAATCCAGATCTTACTTTTAGTAAGGTTGCTAATAAAACACAAATAACCAATAATACCAACCATACAAAAGAGAGTCCCTTTAGTTCTCCAAGAGGCAGCGTAACAATGAAATTATCCATTATATAAAGAAAGGGAATTAGTGTCAGGATGTATAGTAGTCCGTTTATAAGCAATGACCCCAAGAAAGCCATTTTATCCGTTAAGTTCCGCAACCAAGCATCTATTTTGAATATATTAAAATAAAGTGCACTAAAACAGAACAAGAAAACGGAAAAACCTCTAAAAAGAATATTTAAAACGGAAGTAGGACGCGGGGTTTCAAATAAGGTTATTGGAGAATTGAAATAATACAGTATTTCACTAAAATTTATTGCCAAGCTTAGGCCAAATGCCAACCACACCAATTTCTTGATTTTGATTTCACTTTTCATAAGTGTTTCAACCTAATAACTACACATTACTATAAAAATAGTGTTTTCAGAACGGTTTCTCTCTTCTGGTGGTCTAAAATGATAATAACAACCTTATTTGGAGCTACTACATTTAAAGCTCAAAAAAAGGTCTTAAAAACATCGTCTGAATGAAAAATAGAAATTACCGATTTCCAAAAACGCTGTCGGTTTTAATACTCGCTTTATCCATTAGTATTATACAAGGATGTGGTAGTATAAAAATGGGGTCGACTTGGACAAAGGAAAATTATAACGATACTGCTTATAAAAAAATAGCCGTAATAGGAATCGGTAAAGACCTTACCGCTCGCAACACCTTTGAAAAAGATGCCGTTGCCTTGTTAAAAGAACAAGGAATAAATGCCGTTGAAGGCATCTTGATATTTCCTCCAGGAGGGACTGAAGAAATCAGAATCGCCGAAGACTATATCAAAATCATTAAGGAGAATAATTTGGATGGTGTACTAACCATGGCTTTGATAAATTCCAAGGAAACAGACCGCTATAAACCAGGAGAGACCCTTTATGTACCATCTTATTATAGAGTTGGTGAATATATCGTTAGAGGATACCAGACTTTTAATACCCCGGGATATTACAAGACCGAAAAATCATATCTTATAGAGGCGGTGCTATACAATGTCAAAGGTGAGTTATACAAAGGAAAAGAAACGATGGTCTGGACAGGGCAATCGTCTCTATTAGAACCTTCATCCTTAGAAAATGCATCTAATAGTTTTACCAAAAGAATGGTGAACCAATTGGTCGCTGACGGCATTGTAACCCCAAAATAACCCATGCAAATAGGACCCAGAGACACTATCGTCATTGCTTGTTTGGTTTTATTTTTAGGGAAATATCTCAACAAGAAAATTTCCTTTTTTAGAGCGTATAACATTCCCGAACCCGTAACAGGAGGCGTCATCTTTTCCATATTTTTCGGAATTTTATATGCCGTAACGGGCACTGAGTTCAGCTTTGCTTTGGAGTTACGAGATGCATTACTTATCATCTTTTTTATCACCATTGGCCTTTCTTCAAGATTGAAGACCTTATTGAAAGGAGGTAAATCATTGCTGCTACTCTTAGTACTGGCAGTGGGGTATCTTTTCATCCAAAACCTTACCGGTGTAGGTATTGCCTACCTTACTGACTTGCCAAGTGTAACGGGTGTTCTAGGAGGTTCGGTTTCTTTTAGTGGAGGCCATGGCACCACCATCGCTTGGGTGCCTACTTTTCAGAATGAATTTGGCATTTCAAATGCCATGGAAATGGGTATCGCTTGCGCAACCATTGGTTTGGTTTTAGGTGGATTCATAGGAGGTCCTATTGCCAAGTTTTTGATAAAACGACATCAGTTAAAACCGACGGAAGAAAAGCCCGTTGTGGTGGGTGTTCGTCATGGCAAAGGCGATAGTGTGGAGATGAACTACAACAATATTTTACAGATGATATACTTCATCTTCTCAACTGCTGGATTGGGCATAGCCATTAATGAATTGCTCACATGGATGGGGCTAGCTCTCCCCTCCTTTGTCACGGCATTGTTTGCGGGTATTATCGTTACGAATTTGATTCCTATCTTTTTTAAGAAATTCGATTGGCAACCTGAAAAATCAAAAGCCCTTTCCATGGCATCCGATTTGTCTTTAGGGCTTTTTCTAGCGATGTCGCTAATGAGTCTTCAATTATGGACACTCTCCGATTTGGCCGGACCATTACTTCTTATCGTAGTTGCCCAACTCGTAGTGATTTCTGTTTTCGTAATCGTGGTTGTTTTCCGTGTTATGGGTAAAGATTATGATGCAGCCGTAATGAGTGCAGGATATGCTGGACTGGCGCTAGGAGCTACACCCACGGCAATTGCGAATATGACGGCGGTTACCAAGAAGTTCGGTGGGTCTCCCAAGGCATTCATTGTGGTACCGCTTGTTGGTGCTTTTTTTATTGATATCTCCAATGCTTTGATTATTAGATTCTTATTGGGTGTTTTTGGGTGATTCCTTTTAGGCATAACAAAAATTGCACTTAAGAACCAACCTATTTCAAAAGACTTTTAAAACAAAAGGCTATTCCTCCAAATTAAAAGTATGCTTTAGTTTTTTTCTAAAATAACTAATCTACATAACAGCTTGAATCTATTTTTAGAAGTGGTCTAAAATGATAATAAAAATGGATAAGAAGTACCTAATTTTCAAGTGACCTAATAGGAAGAAACGGCTTTTTTAAGAGACAGTTTGTTTCAATATATAACTATTAATTATAATCTTTTTCTATGTCTACGACAAAAATCCTCTTCATGATTCTTGGTTTTACATGTGCTAGTTTTTTACATGGCCAAGACTTAACCACTGAGCAAAAAGAACAACTCGAATACAAGGTATCCGTATTTATGTCCAATGATAAAGAACTTCAAGAACTATGGTATGAAGACCGTATGGATAAAATGAAGCTCCAAGGAAAGTTACGCGAAGATTATCTCAAAATGGTAAAGTATCATGCCTTAAAAATGGAACAGCTCAAAGGAGAAAAATCTAAAAGTAGTGCCGACCAAATGAAGGCCAAGCTCCAAGAACGCGTACGACTTATGGAAGTTGATGTCAAGGATGTTCTGGACCAGAATCAGCTAGAAATACACCAAAAAACTTGGAATGCCATAATCAATGCCGTCATTCTGAGAGAGGGCTTGAATGTGAAATAAAGGAACTGTTGATTTCACTTGTTACAAAATACTATGAATTTTAAACTAAGAATACTATGATTTGGATAGAATTACTCGTCGTTCTCTTTTTTATTTTCCTCGGGTCAAAAATGGGAGGCATCGGTATAGGCTACGCTGGTGGTGCCGGTGTAGTGGTATTGACTTTAATTTTTGGGTTGGATGCCGGTTCGGTTCCTGTAGACGTCATTCTCATTATAATGGCGGTTATCTCTGCCATAGCCGCGATGCAAAAAGCTGGTGGTTTGGATTACCTGGTGCACCTCTCTGAATCATTACTTCGCAAAAATCCAAAGCGTGTAACTTTTTTAGGGCCTACCGTTACCTATTTCATGACCTTGTTTGCAGGTACAGGGCATACCGCCTATGCCGCCTTACCAGTCATTGTTGAAGTTTCGAAAGAAGGAAATGTAAGACCATCAAAACCCTTAAGTATTTCAGTAGTGGCTTCGCAAATTGCCATAACTGCTTCGCCTATTTCAGCTGCGGTAGTGATTTTTGCAAGTTTTTTGGAACCGCTCGGGGTTTCGTACCTACAACTGTTGGCCGTAGCAATTCCTTCTACGATTTTAGCCTGTGTGGTAGGGGCTATTGTCGCAAATAAATTAGGGAAACCACTTGACCAGGACCCTGTCTATCAAGAACGTTTAAAAGCCGGTTTGGTAAAGGAAAAAAGCACTGAAACGCATAAAGACACTAAAGAAGCTAAACGGTCTGTCGGCATCTTTTTAGTTGCGATAGCCATCATAGTCACCTATGCTACCCTTATTTCCAAGAAAGTAGGCTTGATTGAAAATCCTACAATTCCGCGCAATGAGGCAATCATGGCAGTTATGCTCTTGGCAGCTACGGTTATTGCATTGATTTGTAAACTCAAAATGGCCGATATCCCAAGCATGTCAACTTTTAAATCTGGCATGAGTGCAGCGATTTGTGTATTGGGCGTAGCATGGTTGGGCGACACTTTTGTCAGTAACCATATTGAAGAAATCAAAGAAGCAGCCGGAGGTATGCTTAACCAATACTCCTGGTTACTTGCTGTAGTTTTATTCTTTGCCAGTATGCTATTGTATTCTCAAGCTGCCACTACAACGGCTTTAATGCCAGCAGCTTTGGCGTTAGGGGTTAGTCCCATAGCAGCTATAGCCTCATTTGCAGCGGTAAGTGCTTTGTTTGTCTTACCTACCTACCCTACCCTTTTGGCAGCGGTAGAAATGGATGATACTGGGACTACTAAAATTGGCAAATACGTCTTCAATCATTCTTTCATTGTGCCAGGAACCGTTACCATAGCGTCAAGCGTAATCTTTGGATTTCTAATCGGAAGTATCGTTTTATAAATCGAAAAAAGAACAAGAATATGAAAACTAGAAAAGAAACAGATTTATTGGGAGATTTAGAAATTTCCAATGAATACTATTACGGTATTCACACGCAAAGAGCCTTAAACAATTTCAAAATTTCGAACTCCAAAATTGGTGACTTTCCAATATTTGTAAAAGGATTGATGTTAACGAAGAAAGCCTGCGCTGCAGCTAATAAGGAGATTGGAACTATTCCGGCCGATAAAGCGGATATGATTATACAGGCCTGTGACCACATTCTAAATGATTTGGAAAAGTATGCCGTGTTCTTCCCTTCTGATGTTTTTCAGGGCGGTGCCGGAACTTCGGTAAACATGAATGCAAATGAAGTCATTGCAAACGTGGCTTTAGAACTAAATGGTCATGAAAAGGGAAGTTATGACATTTTACATCCCAACGACCATGTGAATAAATCGCAGTCAACCAATGATGCCTACCCTACCGCATTTCGTGTTGCAGTGTATTATTATATGAACCAATTGTTGGAACGTATTAATATACTGACCACTAGTCTTGACAAAAAAGCAGCTGCTTTTAAGAACGTCCTTAAAATGGGAAGAACCCAACTTCAGGATGCCGTACCCATGTCACTCGGAGATGAATTTGGAGCATGGTCTACCAACTTGAAGGAGGAAACAAAAAACTTAAAACATTGTCGTGACCTTATTTTAGAAGTCAATCTAGGAGCTACCGCGATCGGAACCGGGGTGAACGCTCCAGATGGGTATTCTGAATTGGCAATCGGGTACTTGCAACAGTATACCAAAGCAAGTTTTGTGAGGGCCGAGAATTTGATAGAGGCTACTTCTGACTGCGGTGCCTATGTGATGATATCGGGAGCCCTTAAAAGAACAGGCGTAAAACTATCAAAAATATGTAATGACCTGCGACTACTTTCTTCTGGACCGCGTTGTGGACTGAATGAAATCAACCTACCCGAAATGCAGGCAGGTTCTTCCATCATGCCTGCCAAGGTGAATCCGGTAATTCCTGAGGTCGCGAATCAAGTTTGTTTTAAAATAATTGGGAATGATGTCACCATTTCTTTTGCTGCCGAAGCTGGGCAATTGCAATTGAATGTCATGGAGCCTGTAATCGCACAATGTATGTTCGAGTCCGTTGAACTACTTTCCAACGCTTGTGTTACCCTCGCTGAAAAATGTATTGATGGAATCACGGCCAATGAGGAGCACACGAAGCAAATGGTATTCAATTCCGTTGGAATCATCACTTTTTTAAATCCGTATATCGGGCATCATATGGGTGATGTTTTAGGAAAAGAGGCTGTTGCTACAGGAAAAAATATTAGGGAATTGGTTCTTGAAAAAGAGCTCCTTTCCGAACAAGAATTGGATAAAATATTGAGTGTAGAAAACCTCATGAATCCAAAGTATACGGCAACACTACACAAATAAGACTAATTATAAAAAGAACGCTATAGTTACACATAAATTCTTTTATTATGAGAGCATTAAAATTGAAAATGATAGCTTTCCTGATGGCAGTGGCTATGACTACTATGGGTTTCGCCCAAGACACAGCACTTCCCAATGTTAAAATTCTAGCAACAGGAGGCACTATAGCCGGCTCAGCCTCGTCGGCAACTTCAGGGAGTTATTCAGCAGGTCAAGTAGGCATTCAAACCATGATTAATGCCGTACCTGGAATCAAAAAAATCGCAGATGTTTCAGGAGAGCAAATTGCTAATGTCGGTTCGCAAGATATGTCCGTCGAAATATGGTTGAAGTTGGCGAATCGAATTAATGAATTACTGGCTTCCGATGATGTAGACGGCATCGTGATTACCCATGGTACCGATACCCAAGAAGAGACTGCTTATTTTTTGAGTTTGGTAGTTAAAAGTGATAAGCCCGTGGTTACTACCGGTTCTATGCGCTCTTCCACTTCGATAAGTGCTGAAGGCCCATTAAATCTATACAATGCGGTCGCTATAGCTGCCGATTCCCAATCTAAAGGAAAAGGAGTTATGGTTTCACTGAATGACCAAATTCACGCTGCTCGCGATGTAAGCAAAATGAATACCACCAATGTGAATAGTTTTCAATCGCCTATTAAAGGAATGTTAGGTGGAGTATTCTATGGTAGACTAGGCTTTTTTCGTGAACCCAACACCAAATTTGGAAACTCGAGTAAATTTTCAATAGAAGGGATTGAAAAGCTACCTCGTGTAGACATTATTTATGCCTATGCGGATATGTCTCCAGATTTAATCGATATGCATGTGAAGGCCGGAGCTAAAGGTATCGTAATCGCAGGGGTCGGTAATGGCAACATGACCGATGCAATTTTAAAAGCAGCGAAAAAAGCTTATGAAGAGCATGGGGTAATAGTAGTAAGAAGTACTCGTGCAGCAACTGGATGGGTGTTACGAGATAATGAATTTAAAGACGACGATTATCACACGGTTGCGTCTGGGGATTTAAATCCTGCTAAAGCGAGAATCTTATTAATGTTGGCACTTTCAAACGGTGAAAAACTGAGTGAAATGCAAAATCTTTTTGATACGTATTAATTTATAATTGAGGTGGATTATGGCAATTAATCAATTGTTTTTTAGAAAAACCATTATTGCGGGTACAGGCTTGTTCTTGTGTATTTTCCTAGTGGTTCACTTGTCGGCGAATTGTATTTTATTACTTCCGGAAGAAACGGCAAGAGGTTTATATAATTCGTATTCGACCACTTTGCGCGAAAGTCCATTGATAAAAATTGTTGCCTATTTGTTATACCTATCCATTATTCTTCATGTAGTGTATGCACTGCTGATTACCATCAGAAACAGAAAAGCAAAGCCACAAAAATATGTAATGAACAGTTCGAAGGAGAATAGCACATGGACTTCACAAAACATGGGACTCATCGGCACCATGATTCTTCTTTTTATTGTAGTACACCTTGCCAATTTTTGGGCCCGTATTAAACTAGGCATGGGAGAAGTGGTAAGCTTAGATGCCGCTGGTAATGTAGATGTCTACGAGGTAACCAGTAGCTTATTCCATAATATCTATTATGTCATTTTCTATACCGTATTGGTAATTCCATTAGCGTTGCATCTGCATCATGGCTTCAAAAGCGCTTTTAAAACCCTTGGGTTCTATCATAGAAAAGGACTTCGTATTGTTGCTAAGATAGCATTGGTCTATGCCATCATTATGGGTATAGGTTTTGGAATCATACCTTTTATTGTTTATCTGAAATAGTGTAGGAAGATGAAATTAGACGCAAAAATTCCAGAAGGAAAACTTCAAGATAAATGGCAAAATTATCAAGTGAAATCACAACTGATAAACCCTGCCAATAAAAAGAAACTCAATGTTATTGTAGTTGGCTCAGGACTATCCGGAGCCGGTGCGGCATCGACATTGGCCGAATTGGGCTATGATATCAAATGCTTTTGCTATCAAGATTCAGCCAGGCGCGCACATTCCGTAGCAGCGCAAGGTGGTATCAATGCTGCCAAGAACTATCAACACGATGGGGATAGCGTTTGGCGCATGTTTTATGATACCTTAAAAGGAGGTGATTTTCGTTCTAGGGAAGCTAATACCTATCGACTTGCCGAACTTTCAGCACCACTAATTGACCATTATGTGCAACAAGGCGTACCCTTTGCTCGGGAGTACGGCGGAACTTTGGTCAATCGAAGTTTCGGTGGGGTCCAAGTACAAAGAACCTTTTATGCAAGAGGGCAAACCGGACAACAATTATTGATGGCCGCCTATTCACAGCTGTATAAAATGGTACGCGCCAAAAAGGTGGAAATGTTCCCACGTAGCGAGATGTTAGACCTTGTGGTAATTGACGGAAAAGCAAAAGGGATTATCGTTCGTGATTTAGTTACTGGCGCACTCAAACGTTATGCAGCTGATGCTGTCGTTTTGGCAACCGGTGGATATTCTCGGGTTTTCAGGTTATCTACCTTAGCTATTGGCTGTAACGGTAGTGCCTTATGGAAAGCCCATAAAAAGGGCGCATTTTTTGGCGCTCCGAGTTTTACACAAATACACCCAACCGCTTTACCGCAATCCAGCGAAGCACAATCAAAGCTTACCCTGATGTCCGAATCCTTGCGGAACGACGGAAGAATCTGGGTGCCAAAGCAAAAGGACGACCCACGAAAAGCCAATGACATTCCGGAAGAGGAACGGGATTATTATTTGGAACGACGCTATCCTAGTTTTGGGAATTTGGCTCCTCGAGATATTGCATCACGTGCTGCCAAAGAGCGTATAGATGCAGGTTTTGGAGTGGGAAGGTTAAAGAATGCCGTGTATCTCGATTTCAAACATGCCATTGAAAGATTCGGTTTGGAAACTATAAAAGACCGCTATGGCAACCTATTTAAGATGTACAAAAAGATTACCGGTATTGATGCTTACAAAGAACCGATGCAAATTTCTCCTGCAGCACATTTCTCTATGGGCGGACTGTGGGTAGATTATGAATTGATGACTACCGTTCCTGGATTATATGCCGTTGGAGAATGTAATTTCTCTGACCATGGTGCCAATCGATTAGGTGCCAACTCCTTGTTACAAGCAAGTGTAGACGGGTATTTTATACTTCCCAATACCATCAATAATTATTTGGCCAATGAAATTAAGGCAGACCATCCTACCATAGAACACCCAGCGTTTGATAAAGCTGAACAGGAAGTAAAATCGAATATCGAACGTGTTCTCGCCATAAACGGCACAAAGACAGTAGACCATTTTCATAGGGAATTAGGTAAGGTCATGTGGCAAGAATGTGCCATGAGCCGAAATAAAGCAGGTTTGGAAAAAGCTATTCAGCAGATAAAGGAAATTCGAAATGCTTTTTGGAGCGATGTAAAAGTTACTGGAGACAGTAATGAATTGAATACAGAACTGGAGAAAGCATTGCGATTGGCCGATTTCATTGAACTAGGAATTTTGATGTGCACGGATGCCCTTGAACGAGACGAGTCTTGTGGAGCTCATTTTCGTGAAGAATATCAAACCGAGGAGGGCGAAGCCGTTCGGGTAGACGAAGCATATTCCTATGTATCTGCTTGGGAATATGACAGCGGAGATTTCAAACTGCACAAAGAAGCACTGGAATTCGAATACGTAAAACCATCGGTAAGAAGTTATAAATAGAGTATTATGCAAGTAACATTCAAAATTTGGAGACAGGAAGGCCCAAAAGATAAAGGTGCCATTAGAGCCTATGAAGTGGATGGTTTAACTGAGGATATGTCTTTTCTTGAGGCATTGGACCATTTGAACGAACTACTTGTTCTTAAAGATGAAAAGGTAATCGCATTTGAATACGACTGCCGTGAAGGAATCTGTGGGCAATGTGGGGTTTTTATCAATGGTCGTGCCCATGGTCCGCATGATAATATGACCACCTGTCAGTTGCACATGCGTAGTTTTAAAGATGGTGATACTATTGTAGTAGAACCGTGGCGTGCTGCTTCTTTTCCTGTAATTAAAGACTTGATTGTAGACCGTTCGGCCTTCGATCGGATTATTGAGCAAGGCGCATTTATTAGTGCAAAAACTGGTACGGCGCCGGAGGCAAATGCCATCCCCATTCCAAAAGAGGTCTCCGACAGGGCAATGGATGCTGCTGCGTGTATAGGCTGCGGAGCCTGCGTAGCTACGTGTAAAAATTCTTCGGCTGCCCTTTTTACTTCGGCCAAAATCAATCACTTAAATGGTTTACCACAAGGCCATGCAGAAGAGCACAAACGGGTTGCCGAGATGACCTATCAAATGGAAATCGAAGGTTTTGGCAGCTGTACGTTTACCGGTGCATGTGAAGTGGAATGTCCTGAGGGAATTTCCATTATAAATATTGCAGAAATGAATGCAAGAGTTACGAAGTCAAAAGTACTTGGATAGAAAAATTGAATAAAACCTTATGAAGAAATCATTCGCTACATACGGAAAAGCAATAATACTGATTGTTGCTCTGCTTCTATTACAAGGAATGAAAGCGCAGGCACAGCAAGATAAGAAAGATGACACGAATTGGATTGATGAAATTACCTCTAGGGTTACTCCCTATGGAAGTCTCAGAATAGGTGCTGGTTTTGCTGAAGAAGGTGAAATCGGTATTGCAAATAATGCTCCCAGAATTGGTATCAAACTGAAACATGCACTATCTAAAAATGAGGCTGATAATTTCAATGTCATTGGTGGAATAGAATTGGGTCTAAACCTAGTCTCAAGAGATGAAACCGTTGAATTTGCCGTTGACCCAGGGGCTGGAATTGCACAAGTAGGTGATGCGGTCTTCGCAAGGTTGGGTTATGCCGGTTTCTCCTATCAAGATTTGGAATTTACTTTCGGGAAGCAAAATTCAGTGTATTACCAATTGGGTGCTAATCAAATAGATAAATTTTCGGCATTCGGTGGAGCCGCCATAGGTGTGTGGAATATTTCTGACGGTGGTGTTTCAGGAACAGGAAGAGCCAATCAACTTTTAAAACTAACGTATGCCAATTCAGGTTTGAAAATTGGTGTTCAAGGTCAGGCACGGAATATTTCCGTAAACAGTAAATCTTTGGATACTTATGGTTTCGGAGCCAGTTATACGATTGACGGATTTGCAATTGGCCTAGGGTACAATAGAGTACTTGATGGCGTTGAAGACCCATTGCCTAATCAGGCCAAAGATGGAGATGAGGCGTTCGTAACATCAGCCTCCTATGAAAAAAATCGTTTTTCAATTGCGGCTTCCTACGCCAGTTTAAAACAGCACCAAAGGTTAGGAGATGATTTCTATGATGCATCGGGAGTCGAGTTTTATCTGGGCTATGTCTTTTCCAAGAACGAACGTTGGAAGGTCGCCGGAGGGTTCAACTATTTAACTCCTGATGATAATGAAGGACTAGGTGATTTTAATACTGCTTTTGCCATTGGTGAAGTCAGTTATACCTTTAAAAAATCAAGTAAAATATTTGCCGCTACCAAGATTGACCAAAGTAAAACGACTACTGGTAATAGAAGAAATCAAAGTGTTTTCGGCATTGGGATAAAGTTTGATTTTTAATCTAATAATCTTTATTAAAAATTGCGAATGGGTTTTTTCGATGTTCTCGATATTCTAGGTACGATAGCTTTTGCAATATCAGGCGCATTAATGGCCATTAAACGCGAAATGGATGTTTTTGGCATCTTTATAGTTGCCTTCGTCACGGCTTTGGGTGGAGGCATTCTAAGAGATGTATTTATAGGCAATACCCCAGTTTGGTGGATGGGGCACTTTTATGTGGTTCATTTTGTAAGCATCTCTGTTTTTTTGGCTATCGTTTTCCGAAATAAAATATACTTTTTGGTGAAATCCCTTTTTATATTCGACACCATAGGCCTTGCCATATTTACCATTAGTGGGGTTCAAATTGGAGTTTCCGCTAACCTTGATCCCGCTGTAAGCGTCGTACTCGGAATTATGACAGGATGTTTTGGAGGGGTTATTCGTGATATCTTATGTAACGAGATTCCGATTATTTTTCGAAAGGAAATCTATGCCTTGGCCTCACTTGCCGGAGGTATATGTTTCATCATTTTGTACTCCTTGAATTTCGACAAAAACATATCCTATATAAGTACGATTTTACTAGTGGTTGTCATACGTGTTTTCGCAGTACGGTTTGGTATTGGACTCCCAACCTATTCCATCAAAAAAAGTAAAAATTGAAAAGCACTTTTAAATACATTCATATGATTAGATTTTTTACCGTTGCCCTCCTTTTTTCTTTTTACATTACGAACGCTCAAAATATAGTCACTCAGGAAATTCCAAATAAATTCCGCTCCATTGAAGTGAAATCCAACTATGGCAGTTACCTATACACTGGAACGGCCTTAAGTGAGGCAGGATTCTTAGATGCGGGCTACGGGGCAATCAATGTAAAAATAGGGTGGCAATCGAACAATACGGAAAGTTGGGCTGGTTATTATAAGTACCCCACTTATGGAATTGGTTTGTATTCGGGATTTTTGGGGAACGCGCAGGTTTTTGGAAACCCGAGCGCCGTATACGGGTTTATGGATTTCCCAATCGGCAATCCGAACCGGCGAAATAAATTCAGTATAGAACCTGCCTTAGGTATTACCTATAATCTGCAAGAATACAATGCGGAAGAAAACCCTATAAATGATGCTTTTGGTGCTAGAGCTGCAGTTTACTTTGGATTGGATTTTGGGTTTGAATATCGCTTTACAAGAGAGTTGGATTTAACTTATGGGTTCGACTTTACCCATTTTAGTAATGGTAGCAGCTATCAACCGAATTTAGGTCTGAATCTATTTGGTATCAATCTTGGCATAAAGTACAATTACAATGCGGCTCAGCGAATGGTAGACAATGACCCTTATACCAAAAATCTGGTTCAAGCTAGATTTAAATCCCCGGAAAAAACCAAACTAACGAAGATTAACGAAAATTCAATATCGTTATATCTTGCGGGAGGCGGGAAACAAACCGATGAAGACGGTGGAACGGACAGACAATTTGGAGTTTTCTCAGGGGTTTTGGACTATGAACATCGCTTCAATGCTATACACGGAGTTACAGGCGGGTTTGACTTCTTTTATGACAATACGTTTCAAGAGTTTGATAAAGCGGCAGAGAGAACTTCCATTGGCATTCATGCTGGCTATGATTTTAATTTTTGGAAACTCGTCATTAAGGCGCAGCTTGGGACTTACCTCACAGATGATTTAGGTAAAGGTGCCTTTTTTATGCGACCCGCCATTCGCTATAATTTGAATAATACCTTCTTTGCCCAAATGGGATTGAAAACCCTTGATGGAGGAGCAGCAGATTATATTGAATTCGGTATAGGGTTTAAACCATTTAAATGGTAGCTTTTCGAATTCACAATAGCTAACAACCTAGACAATTGTATCAATAAATAATAAGGTCATCAAAATCAAGCCTATGATGCACGTGGCCAAAATCAAGGTAGCCGAAATACTAAGTATTCTTGTTTCAGTTTCAAATTGAGGGTTCTCAATTACCATAAGCTTATGAGCCACTTTTCCAAAATAAAATAGGAGTAACCATCCTAATACATATTTGGATGACGGAGTTACTTGAAATTGCCCAAAACTTTTCAAAATTTGTTCAGAGGAAAACATTATTCTAGGGACTAAATAGAATAGGAGAAGTGGACAAATGAAACAAATTAAAGCCCGTGATATTCGTTCTAAGAATCCCATTTCAAATAGTATTCGTTCCTATTAAAAATACGAATTTTCCAACGAAAAAGATTACATGAATTCAGCCAAATTACCTTGTTATCCTTTATGCTTTCTTCTTTTGCTTATCATTCGGACTAATGCACAAAATCAGCACACTTTTGATAGCGAAATTTCATTTTCCTCTGCAAATGATGCTTATGTAGTTTGGCAAAACTCTGACCGTTTTTATAGCTATGGTCTTGGCTTAAAATTGAAATTTAAAAAAGAAAAAATGCTCGGCTTGCAAAAGTATTTTCCTAAAAAAGAAGCTTACTTTTTTGAATTTGGATTACGCTTGGAAGGTTATACACCAACAAACAAAACAGTAACTCCAACTGAAATACAAGAAAATACCATTACTTTTGACCGTCCGTATGCTGGTTTGTCCTTTGCCACCTTTAAGGCCACCTATGCCTTTGAACGTTCTTTTTTAAGGGGAGGTGTACTACTTGGTGTTATGGGACCTGCATCTTTAGCAGGAGATTTTCAAGATTGGATTCACGATAAGGTTACGGACGACCCTGTTTTTGAGGAATGGCGGTTTCAAGTGCCTAATCAACTAGTAATAAATATAGACCTTAGCTATGCTCATGACTTCATACCAAAACAAAAATGGATTGATGTCTACGGAATGTTTAATACCCGATTAGGTAATCTTTATATTGATGCCACGCCAACTTTAGGATTGCGACTTGGGAAGTTCAATAAATTAGTTGAATCCGTTGGAATGGATAATAATATCTTATCAACTTCTTCTGGCATAGAACTCTTTTTGCAATCGTCAATTAGCGGATCCCTAAACATTTTTGATGGGACAGCTCAAGGAAATTTGTTGAATGGGAATTTTGAATATGCCATTGATGAATTAAATACGTTTAGTACCACTTTGACACAAAGTGTCTATTTTTCTTCCAGACGTTTCTCTATGGGAATCGAACATCACTTTACCTTCGGCAAAGTAGTCCCAGAAGAACAGCATGTTTACGCGAGAACCATTTTTAAGTATAAATTTTGATGGCGTAAAAAGAGAATGCTATCTATTATTTCAATTCGTTAGCCACAATTTTGGCAAATGCCTTTCGAACGCCTTTTCCAGTATCTGGATTGGTAATTTCGGCTGTACTTACCGACAACAATCTTTTTTCTTCTTCAAGGCCTAAATTATAAGTTACGGCCTCTAATACATAGGTAGTTTCGGTCGTATAGGTAATCTGCTCATCCATTTCTTTTGGCCCCAAACGCGGCGGTGCGGTGACATCGTCATAATAACCTCTTAAGGTTATGTATTTATTTCCGTAATATTCGTCGAAAGAACTGTATCCTCCTTCTCTTCGCATCACATCTAGCTCTTGCACATCTTTAAGGGAAGTCAAAGTCAAAATTTCAAAACCCTCTTTTCGAAACATGGCAATCACTTCTGCTATACGTTCGGCAGTTTTGTTGTCAATACGCTTTAAATCAGGAAATGCAACATGGCTAGCAACCGCATTAACACCCTTGGCTTTTAATTTACTTACTAAATCAAGTTCATACGCTTTGCGCACATCTTCAATTGGAGTTCTGGCAATGACCAACATTTTTTTATTTCTCAGCGTCTCAAAATCATCTGATTTATAGGAATTTGACAATTTCATTCCTGAGCAGCTGGATAAAATTATTACCGTTAAAACAAGTAGCAAGAATCGATAGTTAGTTTTCATTTTTTAGATTTAAATTTTTGAAAATTATGTCTAAGCTTTAATTCATAGATAGTTTAATTAACCACATCAAAACATTCTGAGCCTTCTAGATAATCATAACCTCCCTTATTATTCTTTTCAAAACACTCGCCAAAGAGTTTAATCAAGTTTATCTCATAGGCCTGTAGCGAACCTTCTAACCGATCTAAGACAGACTGATGTATCTTTAGTTTTTCTTTTTTATATCCATTTCTAGAAGCAAAGAAAACAAGTTTACGTCCTTTTTTGGGGTAAAAGAGTTTCATCATTCCACCAATCGGATCGTTAGTAATATCCATCCGATTCTCATAAACCTCAGCTGATGGAGGAAGCAATTCAAATTCTTTTAATTCCCTAATCATCCAGTTCAAAGAAACTCCGCTCATATTGGTATTCAAAGCACCACCACCAACATCGGAATGCGCTCCAAAGAACCAAACCTCATTGACGATTTCTTTAGGCTTAACTTTTTTACATTCTTGAACCAGATAATCATCAACTAATATGGATGGTGTAAATACAGAACCTCTATTATCGTTCAAAGACAAGGCTTGCGCCGCTCTATTGACGTTACAAAGCTGGTCATGATATTTAGTTTCGGCCACGTAGTAATCATCCTTATAGTCCGGCATACCTAAAGAGGCTACCGTGTCCCACAAGCCCATAAATTCAATTTTATAACTATCGTAATCAACCCGTTGTTGAGTAACTTTAAAAACAGCATTTCTTCTTTCTTGTAAGGTTTTATCCCCCTTATGCGCGTCGTATATCTTTTTTACAAATTGTAGCCTTTTGCTCTTTGGTATTTTACTAAGGTCAACAATACCGGCAGAATGAATCATTCCCGCAAGAATCCGTGCTGCATAGGCACCTCTGCTAAATCCGAATAGATAGATTTCGTCTTTCCGCTCATGGTCATAATGCTCAGCGAGGTATAAATAACCGTTGCTGACCTCCCCTCGAATACCGGAACCCGTCATCATACCAATAAAATCGGCTCCGTTACCAACACCTCTCAAATAGGCAGCACCTACATTCGGATTATTTTGCAGGGAAACCAGATTATAAAGTTTGGAAACGTTCGTATGGCTACCCTCATTATTGGTGGTGCCATCCATAAAGACGGCTAATTTTTTCGGAGCTATCTCTAAGGAAATTGGTTTGTGTACGATGGCCTTTTTACTTCCGCAAGCCGTAAACATGATTAAAATGAGCATAATTGCAGACCATTTCGAAATCCGATTTACAAACATTTTTTGAGTTAAAGACATGAATTAATGTTGGTTTATGAACGAGAAAGACAATTACTTAAACTGATCGACAATTATCTTAGTGAAGGTTTTTTCTATTTTGTCGGGTGCATCAGGGTCAGTTACATCCACTAGACAAACATTTACTAGTTGTTTGTCTTCTTCAAGCGTTAAATTATAGGTAAGTGCCTCTAGCACGTATGTTTTAGAAGTAGACACAGGGTTAACATCAGAACTACCAACATTAGGCCCAAAACTTGCTTTGTCCCTATAATCTTCAGGAATACCAGTTTGCGAAGCCATACTTCCATTTTGAGTCTCTATAGTCTGTTTTAAGGAAGTTAAAATGATTCCTGAGATACCCGCGTTTTTGAACATTTGTACGGTTTGTGCCCTTTCTTCGGGCGTATTCGCTTCTTTTAATGAAGGAAACTGTATGTGCGATTCAATAGCATCTAGCTTTTGAGCGCGTAGTTTGGAGGCAATCGCAATTTCATATGATTTTCGCACCTCCGACTCTGGTGATTCCGAAATAACAAGAATTTTTGAATTGGCCAGGGAATCAAAATTTTGTGCCTTCCAAGAGTCCATCAGCTTTGTTGAAGAACAACTCAAGAGTATAAAAAGGAGACCGATAAGAGAATACCAATTTTTACTTTTCATAGCACTATATTATAGATGTTTAAGCCGTTGATTAATTGACCAAGAAACCTTTTCCATAGTATCGTAGTACATTTCATATTGCTCATCTTTTAAAATGGATTTGACTTCTTGGTGTAGGCTTTCCATTAAGTCATTAAATTGTTCTATCAATTCAGCTTTACCTAAAGGCGGATTTTCCATGCCTAAAGCGTCCATTTTCCTTGAATACGTTTCCGTAATATTTTTATATTTCAATGCAACATCTTGAGAAAGATTCATCTCACTAACAAAATCTGAAAACCATTTGGCTATGTATTCGGATTCTTCTACGGTAAAGAGCGACTGATTTTGCTCCATACCTTCGGCTTCAGAGGCTATTTGAGCAATTGAAAAATTACATGCCAACACCACTAGAAGCAAGAATATAGATTTTATAAAATTCATTTTCAACGAAATATCCCTTGGTTCGTCGAAAAGTATAAAAACCCATCGAAGGTGGTATTAGCTTTTTAGGTCAGAGCAATATTACATTTCTATTTCTACCCCTGCTATATAACATTTTAAAAACCTATATTTACTTAGCAAAAGTTATTTTAAAATAAATTGTGTCATAAAATAGTTTACAAATCGTCTACACGAGATGTAAATTTTAGCAAGTACTCGACTCTGGTTGAGCTGAGCAAAGAGGGTTCAAACCCCAGCCAGGTCACTTTTTAACTAAAGCCTTAATTTAACGTTGAGGCTTTTTTTATGAATTTAAATGAGCGAGAAGTTTATACCGAGCGTAGTCGAGGTAAGCCCCAGCCAGGTCACTTTTTAACTAAAGCCTTAATTTAACGTTGAGGCTTTTTTTATGAATTTAAATGAGCGAGAAGTTTATACCGAGCGTAGTCGAGGTAAGCCCCAGCCAGGTCACTTTTAAAATATAGCTTCAATGTAATGTTGAGGCTTTTTTTATGAATAAAATTAAGCGAGAAGTTCATACCGAGCGGAGCCGAGGTAAGCCCCAGCCAGGTCACTTTTTAACTAAAGCCTTAATTTAACGTTGAGGCTTTTTTTATGAATTTAAATGAGCGAGAAGTTCATACCGAGCGGAGCCGAGGTAAGCCCCAGGTGGGTCACTTTTTGATTATAGCCTCAATTTAACATTGAGGTTTTTTTATCAATAAAATCGAGCGAGAAGTTTATACCGAGCGTAGCCGAGGTAAGCCAAAGCCAAGTCACTTGGAAGTGATACCAAATAGCATCAAAGTCCTACAAATCTTATCTTTTCAGACCGCGCAAGCTTGAGGCCATCAACGCTGTAAAGAATTAAAAATAGCGGGACAACCCCCAGCTAATTTCTCTTTACGCACTGTATAGGATAAGTACATGCTCGCGCTGGCGAGAACAATAGTACTATACTAATATGACGATTTCAGTCTTAAAAAATGGTCAATTCGTAAGAACAACTATCATTCATATCAAAAAAACAGGTCAACCCACTTATTACATTAAGCATTTACACATTAATGGTAAAACGTAGCTTAGTGATTTTAATTAATTGGGATAATTTTTTCGTCCCAAATAGCTTTTAACTGATTGAATTATGACCGACACTATCTTACCCCTCCTCCTAATTACTATTGTGCTGATAATTGTATACTTCTCATTCAAACAATTGTGGATGATGTTCAAAACGAATCAGGTAGTTCTCGTTTCGAGCAGTGTAAATCATGTAAAACAACCACTATTGCATGCAATCGAACATTTTAAGATAGAACCGCAAGAAATGAATTTTATAGAAGTAGGCTCAGGTTACGGTAAAATTCTGGATTTAGCTGCCAAAGAATTCGAATGGAAGTCACTTATCGCCATTGAAATCGATTTTTTAACGATTATGATTGCAAGGTTTAGCAATCTAATCAAAAGGATGCCTATAACGTTCGTTCATAAAGATATCTTTGATTATGAGATTCCGAAGGGTTCTTTAGTTTATTGCTATATGTCTACTCCTATAATAAGTCGTCTCTTCGATGAAGGCGCTTTTGAGAATTGCGTAGTACTTAGCCTTACCTTCCCCATTCAGGAAATACCGTGTTCGGCCACTTATGATGTCGAGGGTTTTCAGAAGCGGCTTTTTGTCTATGATTTCCGTTAGGTAGGCATGTAGTTCTACTCGTAAAGCCTATTGAATAATATAAAATAGTATATTTACTTTAATAGCGTCGTATTCTAAAAACTGTTAGATGTTATTGCGTCTGGTAATTTTTTTTTCAGGGGCGCTATTAGGGCTTCTACTACGATTTCTTGACTCAGGACTTCTACTGCGTTTTCTCGATATAGCATTGGCCTGATTTGAGTTGATCGGTGCTGTCATCCCTTCCAAAGATCCGGAAACTTTGGGTGGGGTCAAAATGGTATTCAGTTTTTCGATGGCGGCTCTTTTTTCGCCAATAAATTCTTTAAATTCAACCTCAAGCCGGGTATCGCCTGTTTGCGATAATTTGCCTCTCAATTCTTCTTGATGCACTGCAATATCCATAAGACCAATGGCCTCCAAATTTTCAGTTTGCTCAACTACATATAGGTTCTTATCCAAAACGTTTCGAATCTCTTTTTCGTAATCGTTAATGAGTTGTTCCCTTTGATCAATTTTCCCCATTTTGACAAGAAACTGTGCCTTTATTGCCCCTAATTTCGAAAGGTCTATCTCATAGGGCGCGACTTTGCCAGTCGTAGGGGCCACATCGGTCTTACAACATAATTTGGCCACCATTTTCACATGTTCGTCATTGACCTGATTATAGGCAAACTCAGTGTTTAGGCTATTCGAAGGAATACGGTTTCGCTCGCCGATAATTTTCAGCTTGTTCAATGCATCGTTTTCCGAGCCTTCTAAAAATACGGCGTTAATCAATCCTTGAACGATTTCGATTTCCTCACCAGCGCCATCAAGTTTGCCCAGTTCCGTTTTTATTCGGTCTTTTAAGGCCAACGCCGTGACCAACGTCACATCCGTTGCGTTGAGGATGGTTTCCTTTTCCAATGCGTTGTTCACGTACGTACTAGATAACAAATCCATGACAGGGGTATTACAATTACCGAGGGAAGCACTTATTTGAACGAGTGCGCTTTCCCTATCGATTGCAGCGGTCTCGGTGTTCAGTACCTTGTCTAAAAGTTGTTTGGCCGCCACGTGGTACACTTCGTTCGCTAACGCTCCTCTAATCGGTATTTTCGATAGGAAATCCGAAATCATTTCCGATGTCTGAATACGCTGTGGTTCCTCGACACCTATGTCAATTTGACCGTCAACCGCATTTATGGTTTCCAACTTAGTTGCGCCCTCGCCCGGATAAAGTGTATCGAGAATTACAGTAATGTTAGGATTTGACACTGTTTCCTGATAAAGAGCAACATCGTGAAAATGTTCATCCAGTAGTGTTATTGCCTCTTGATTGAGGTTATTTTCTCTTAAATCCAATGATATCAGCGAATCCAGATTGCAAAGCTGTTCTGGCAAGTCGGTCAGTGCATTGTAGGATAAATCCAAATTCTCCAATCTGCTCAACTTGTCTATGGTTTCCGGAATTTCGGCAATCTCATTATCATTTAGATTTAGGGTAACGAGCCTAGAAAGGGTATCTTCAAAAACGGGCAATTCTTTGATCTCATTAAATTCCAGATATAGCTGCTCAAGATTACCCAACGCGTTTATACCCGATGGTAGTTTAGTGAGTTTGTTCTCAGAAACAGTCAGATTCTTTAAGTTTTCTAGACTTCCTATCCATTCGGGAAGCTCATTCAAATTGTTCATTGAAATATCCAAATCCTTTAGGCCCTTCAGCGCTCCTATTCCTTCGGGCAGGACATCTAAAAGATTGCCCTTGAGGGAAAGATTTTCTAAATTTTCTATTTTCCAAATGCTAGGCAGTAGCCTTTCCAAATCCTCCGTATGCAAAGAAACATTCGGTAAAGACAAATCTAAAGAGGTTGCGTTTTGTGCTATGGCCTGATTGATTCTTTCTTCGAATACGGATAAATCGGTCATGCGTCTTTTTTATATAGAGTAACTTTAAGATGGCTTTACCCCCAAAGGCCAAATTTATTGCTACAATTTCCGATTTTGGTACAATTGCCCTGTGTACGGGAATCAAGTTTCTAACTGTAGAAACTATACCTTGCTCCTAAAGGCCTAATGGAATAAAGATTTTAGAACCTCTGATAACCCAGGCCATGCTCCGCAAATTATATTTTAGCAATCATCGAGGACCCGAACATCCTACAAACCCCGTGCGCTTGGCCATTACTACCTCATTCAATACTTGGGTATAACCACAAACCATTGCGTTATTGCATTACTCATAATGGCAGTGATGGCATCGTGCGAATTCCGCTAAAAATATACGGGCATCAATTACGGACGCCATGGTATGTTTTAACGCGAAGAGGTGTCCGTTACAGCAAACTCCATTGGTAAGCGGCTATTGAAAAAAATCGATTAGTGGCCGAAATCGCCCGGTTATTACGAATAGTGAGCATATATTTAAATGCAATGGTGAGAAAGTCTTACAAGTATATACTTTTATGACATAAACGAAATATTGGTTGGTTAGTCAAAGGGCCTCGATTGGTTGTTGTCGAGGTCCTTTTTAACTTTATCAGAGCTAAGCTTGACTGAAATATACCCCCTTAGATTGGCTTTTGGCAAGATACCATATCAAAAGATCTAAATTACTTCGCCGTTTTAACATTCCTATTCCGACCTTTCGTGCGATACCTTAGTTTTATCCCGAGGCCATTCCTTATTCTCCCCACCGTACCCAGACCCTTAGCTTTTCCCATGTCATCATTCCTGCTTATATGTGAATTTATCTGTTTCCCTAGAGTACGGAGAACCTTTAGCACACTGCCTCCTGAAAAAGATAATCTATAGTTTCAGCATTTAGGACGCTTTATGAATATTGCGCGCGTCTAAGAACCTTTGCAATAGTAATTACTACATATCATGAAGGCTAGAATTCCTGTTTTGAAATCATAATGCACCTCGCTTTTGGGTATCATTATACATTTTCAGAACATCACTATGATTTTAATCATCTCCCGGTCTCATGTGACTATTGCTGATACAACCCATACAAAGATCGACTGCTTCTTAATATGATGGGTGCCCTGCGCTTCTGACGATATCATCGCTCCGATTCTATATTCGCTAGGTTCAAACGATTTTGGGCGAAATCGCCTTACGTGCGCCCACAGCTTTAAATTTCGTGTATATACTCCTTCATGCCATACATAAACCTCGTTTTATTCCCATTACCTATATATTGTTTGGTTTTGTAGCACTTATACCAGCTACGCCCCATTTATTACTATACCTCTCTTTTCTCCAGATTCAACGCGTATCTTCAAACCGTCATCACGAAAGCATATGTTTTCGAACAATGGCGAACAGTACCTCATTTAAAACTATACCATATGAAAAAATTATTGATTTTATTAGGAGCGTTGGCCCTTACACTGTCCTGCGAAAAGGATGAACTGTATGAAGAAACGATCAGTGCCCCTAGCGAGGAGGTCTCCAGCCCGACCTCTTTGACCGGCCTTGTGAATTATAATGAAAAATTAAAAATTGTAACGGTAAACGTGGCTAGTGCTTCTACAACGGAGCTACGCAGTATACGACGACAAATCAGGCGCGCTGCTCCGAACGCCAACATCATATGTTTACAAGAGGTAAAGCACGAGAGGGCTGTATTAGAAGTTTTTAAATCAGGAAGAGATCATCGAGACGAGGGCGATATGGATTCTTTCCCATATTATGCACAGGCTAGAAATTCAACAACTGCTCGTTTTCCAGAAAAGAATTTGGGCATTATGGTTCTTTCAAAATTTCCGATTGTAAAGCAATTTAAACCGACAATTCAAACCGATCCCAGTGTACATAAGTGGACCCGCTCAGGTCTTTATACACGTATTAAAGTAAATTATAATACGAGTATTGATCTGTTTACTTTCCACAATACTATGAACAAGCACAGAAATCATTCAGAATGGGAGAGACGGGGAATGAGAAAGTTCAGAGAGTGGGTAGACCGCGTTTTGGGCAAACCATTGACTAGCGACGTCCCGAGGGTATTCTTGGCAGGGGATTTTAATTTAGGCAAAGAAAGTTGCTACCCGTTACTGGGACATCCTAACGTGTTAGAATATGCAGCTTCAGAAAATAATAAAAAGGGTGAAATAGACCAAATCGTTAATACAAAAACTTACCCGAGATTGAGGAGCCAAGGTCTTGTAAGAACGTACGGAAACTCTGACCACGATGGCGTGTGGGCAACATATGACCTTACGACAAATAGGGCGAGGGCATTACGCGATGTTGTCAGGGTTTATGAGCATTCTGGTGCTCGGGGCAGAATGGCTGCCTTTGAGGTTGGTGACTATTACTATCTACCCGAACAGCATTGGATTCGAACTTATAGACACCAACATTGGTGGAACGACCGTATTTCATCAATTAGGGTTGGTGGTTATTTAAGAGGTTATTTGTATGATGGGGCACATTACCGTGGCAGAAGGTGGTTGTTTACGGGGGGACACCGGAACGATATAAGCGGTTCTAACGATAAGATCAGTTCTATGAGAGTACGGCGTAGGTAGCAGGTCGCCATTTCTCGTAATCTACGTGGACTCTAATACAACCTCGGTGACGTATTTTCTTATAAAGGCGCACTAAAAAAATTGGCAGCATTGTCGAACCTGATGTGTGGCTTAGTGTGTGGGAAATAGTTTTAACCTTAATCTTTTAAACTTTATACCAATAATTTGACGGCACATATCTTAGTAATAAAGTACACGGAGCCACTTGTTGAAGCATCGTTATAGTATAGCATCTATTATAACCGAGGGTGTTCGTGTGTTCTCGCACACTTTCGAGAACCGCATGTAGATAAATTAATTGTGATAGTAAAATTTTAAGGCAATCTAGAAATTAGCACGTATGGAACAAACAACGTTAGAAACGGCCATGGCCGAGCTCACCGAACTTCGAGCAATCACGGGAAGATTAAACCTTAGACTGAATGAGTTGAGGACTAGAAACTCAACTCGGGACGACCTCGAGCTTATTACAGCTGAAAATAGGCTTTTAAATTTGGCTGAAAGAGCTAATATTCAAAGAAATATAAATCGTGGGAATCAAGATAACACCGAAGGCCAGGACCTGAACCAAATCGATAGATTAGGAACCATAATAAGAGTGGAACGAGAGTTTGTAATGCGCTTGACCCTTACTGTAAATCAGCTTGAATTAACCGCAAGAATCATAGATGAAGCAGAACAACGATTATCGGATAATGATACCACCCTCGACGAAAATCCCAGGGCGATTAATGAGGCCATCGCCTCGATAATGGCTAACGACGTTCCTCCTGAAATAAATAATGAGCCAAATTATTTAGGTGCTATCCCCGTAGAAGGTATGGCTTTAATGGAGGAATTTTCCGTGCAATCCGGGGAATCAAATATCACCGATCATACTCCTCTTGAAGCATCAGACCGCGCCTTTATCCAAGATACCAATCGTCTTGCTGAAGTTCAAACAAGGGTAAACGAATTAAACCATCGACTTCTCAATTTAAGAGCTACAAATGCAGTTCGGCCGAACTTTATTGCCGCTGAAAACAGACTTTTAAACAATATCGAACGGACAAATATTGAAAGAACTATTCTAAGGACTCAAAATACGGGGGGAGTTTTAGCCGATGACACACACGAGAGGTTAAGAACCCGGATATTGGTGGAAGAAGCACTTGAAAGCCGTTTGACATTTACCGCCAATCTATTGGAAACGACCACACGAATCATAGACCGTGCAGAACAAATCCTGTTGGATAATAACGCTACTACCCTTGCCGAACGCCCTAGAGCATTAAACGAGGCCATTGTTGAACTCAGGGCAAATGATTTTACACCTGGTCTAAACAATGCGCAGGACCATTTGGGCGCTAGAAACCCAGGAACCATGGCCTTTCAGGACCAAATCAGCATGATGTCGGGGGAATCAGATAGCACCATTTTAGACATTATTGAAGAGATAAGCTCAAGATTACCCGTTAATGCCGCAATCGCTGGAAATACTGCCAATAAAAATTCAGAACGCATCAATACCATAGAAACCAATACTCCCAGACCCTTGGGAGGACTTACCAACTCAGAACTGCAAGAAATTATCGATAGGCCTGGGGGAAGCAATTTTACCGTAGAGCAACAATTCGCGTTTGCCGAGCTGGAATTGCGACAAGGATTAGGGCCCTTGCCTCAAGGTACTGCCGTAATCCCTGAAAATCCTACCGGTATAAATTTGGAAAATGATGGCGTGGAAATACCAAATGAAAATAGGGCAGGTCAAGCACTAGATTTGTCCGCATTTACAAGGCCTACCAATCCTATCAATCCTAGCAATCCTAGCGTTGAGGCAGGGCCCTCAGGGATACGGGAGCGAGAAAACCGTGGAACTCCGAATGCCATACAAAATGAAAATAGGTCTTCGCCCGAACTAAAACAAGTACGTAAAGGGAAGAATTCGATTTATAAAAAAAAATAGAGCAGCATCTTGAGGGCCATCAGGTCGGCCCACCGGGCATGAAAGCAGATTCGATTGATAGTGCTTGGCAAGAATCGGAGTTTTTGATCGCTAAAGTCGTGTTAAGAACATAACCTTGGAGCAAATAAGGAGAGAGAAATCGATGCCAGCTGAAATAATGCTGAAAAACTATAATCGATACACCTATTCGAAAGCTGTTCACTTGTGGGTTTTATCAACTTGGGCAATCGCTTCGGCCACCATGTACCCTATTGGATAAAGGCTTCCCATAAAGGAATGGCCAAAATATTCGAATGATCCGCCCAGAGCTATTTCAATTGATATCGAAATATTGTTGAATAGATAAGATATACAATATGAATTGATCGGTTTTGCACCAAACGCTCCGTTCAAAAGTCTTGAAAGGAGTGCGCTGCTATGGTAAGCGGCATTTTTGCAGTTCACCTCCGCTTTCAAAAGTTAAGCGCTCACTACCCGACTGCCTATATGTACATTAGGTCGAGTTGGCCGTTGACTCATTTTCCGGCTACCCCCGACAGCCCCGCAATCGAATAAAATTGAATCATTCAGAAAAGCGTTTGGGGGTATTCGGTAGTTTTGATTACTAGGATATTGAACAAACTATTGTACATATTATCGAAGGCATTTTAAAAAACATGACTATTCGAACGAAAAGAATGCTTGAATCGATAATAGGTACATGCGATAACATTATTGAACGAACCCGTAACAAGTATAAAAAACATAGACTATGAATGTATCGGAAAGAGATATCCAGCAAGGAATCATCAAGGCCAAAAAAGAAAACCAAGAACTACGGAATATACTTCACAAATTACCCCCAGAGTTTTCTCGTTTATATATGGTTCAAGGTCCAAGCTTTAATAATGCAAACATAACAGCATGGAATAACGTTTATAGGCAGGCTGGCGCTCGGGAGTCAAACCCTAGTAGGATGAGCAGTATTTTTGAGCTAGCCACAACACAAATGGACAACGCTCAATTAAAAATGTTTTTCCAACAACCTTCTGTAGAAAAAGCACTTGAAACCCTGATACTTTCTGAATCTATGCAACCACAACTTAGCAATACTATCCAAACCCCAACAATTAGACCCACAGAGGTATCTACCAACTCAGAACGGCAAGAGATAATTAAGGATCCTGAGGTAATCGATCTGACCACAGACCAAAAAGCTGCAATTACAGAAGAGCAATCATGGCAAGAGATAGCGCCTTTACCTGAAGATGCCATTAATAATAGTGCTATTAATGTAAATGCAGAACGTAACAATGCTTTAGAAACCCTTACTCTCAGACCCTTGGGAGGACTTACCAACTCAGAACTGCAAGAAATTATCGATAGGCCTGGGGGAAGCATGTTGACCGAAGAGCAACAGTTAGCGATTACCGAGCAGGAATTGCGACAAGGATTAGGGCCTTTACCTGAAGGAACGGCTGCAACCATTGAAAATACTACCCTCGAAAATTTGGAAAATGAGGGCGTGGGAGATGAAATGACCGCAAATCAACAAGCGGCAACAATAGAGGAACAATTACCGCAAGAGATAGCACCTATATTGAAAGAAGATTATGTAATTGATCCCATTGGTGAACAAGCGATACTCGGTTTTGGTGATGCCGAATTCGAGCGGGACTATTACACGACGGAACAGTACGAAGATGCGATAGAGAGTCTTAAACCTCAGGAAACTGTTCTAGAAAATGATTTCAATAATCTCCCTGAAGAAACACAGCGGCTAGCCACTTTATACCTTGACCAGAATGAGCGGAATACTTTCACCGATGTGGCGCGCACTTTTAGGCAGTCGGAAATTCCCGATAGTCTTTCGGAAGAAGCCAGAAAAGATGCCGTATTCCATAAGGCTAAGGCGTATGCCAGAAGAATTCACACTTTAAAAAAGTCTATGATCGTACCCGAAACCCTGACTAAACTTTCAACACAAGCTGTAGAAAACATTAATGCAACAGCGGAAACTATTGAGAGCACATCGGCACGAATTATCGATTATTTAAAAGAGGGAGCCAAGAGAAATTCGGAAAATTTTCATCCAGATTATCAAAAAAATGTCACACAACCGATGGACAAGTTGACCCTTAAGTCTTTGAGATTAAAATTGAGCGAACCATCCGAAAAATTTTCAATTTATGACGTGAATACATTGACGAAAGTAGGGAAAAGCCTTAATGAAATCCATAGATCGCAGAACAATTCCGACCCCTTGGATACCACAATACAACAACCCGCAGGAGCGCTCAACAATAACGTACAGCCAAGTGCGATTGCAGACCCCGATACCCAAATACAGCAGCCCCAAGGACCGCTCAACAATACCGTACAACCAAATGAGGTAGCAAATACCGATGTACAGCAATTACAGCGGAGCGAACCGATAACCAATACCGTACAGCCCGATGCAACAGCAAATGCTCCCACCAATGAACAGAGAACGGAAAATTCAACCCTCGACGGATTAAAAAGGCCGATTAACCAGGAACATCATGTGGCCGCACGAACCGCAGCCCCCAACCCTGGAGGTTCGGCTCGTAAGGAGAGTAAAAGGTCAAGAGCGAGTAATTCAAATACGCCAAACAAGCGAAAACGTCCATAATCCGTGTCGGTAGCGTTCGCTGCATTTTAGGAGCTAATTACTATAGCGCGGCTAAAACGCATGCCGCAAAATACTAATGCCAACGACCGTTGCGACCGCCATGTTTTTAAAAGCTTTTAGCGATATAAACTTGGCAACAAGCATATACGCCATTATACATTTTAATATTTAATTTTTACATTATGAACGAAGAAACAAAAAATCAAAACGAAGTACCGGATTACAAACTGAACAATGATAAGATACTACCCAATCCAGTTCCGCTTTCGGCTTCGGAGAAAGCGATGATAATCGAAAAGCACGAAGCCGTTCGCCAACAAGAAATCGGTAAATCGAAAAATACGATCGATATGTTGGCCGATCTTTCCGCTCCGTCCAAGGCAGTTCAACCACGCAACAAGGTCGTGACCCGAAAACCGGGACTTCCGCCAAAAAGTCCGCATTCAAAACGAAGCAAACCTCGATTTAGCTGATACCATGCCACAGCGGCACTACTAATGTTGGCTTAAGATCATAGGTATTCAAAACATTTAAAGAGCTGATAAAGAGCGAGCTATCATCATCAATGATATGCTCGTTTTTTTTGATTAAAATATGTTTATATGTGTACCACTCATATTCGCTTGGTAAAACAAGTCTTAAGGCCCCTTTCTACACTTTTCAATAATAATAATAATAGGGATTCAAACAATTAAGATACTGGTTTCCGTCTGCATGGCTAGATGGTAGCGGACCCTTCTAAAAGCTAAGTGGTTTACGATTAGCCAAGACAAGCTTTTTGGGTGGAAATTTGGGTGACGGGTGCTTTACGTCTTAGGCCCCATTACCAACCGTCTTAAAATGACTTATCACCAAATTTTAAGAACTTGGCCGAACCCGGTTTTTCGTGATTAGAAGAGATGGTATGGCCACGAATTTAAGATAACTAGCACTATTTCTTAAGCATACATCCGTTTTCTGGCGAATTGTAACGCGCTAGCAGCGCGATTGCTATTTCGAATCGCAGGAGACCACAATATTAAAGAAGGGCAGGCTTGGCAATATGTGCTCTTCAAATTCAAGCTCCTTTCCTACATACATGTCTAAAACTCCACGAGCGCAAGAGATTTTGAAATCGCCTGCACTAAGTTGGGATAAATAAGGCATAGCGCCAAAAACTGGTATAGCCCTAAACTTATACTAACTACTTCCGACTTACTTTTTGGGCGCTAGTAGATAAAAACGAAGATGAACTAAAATGCAGGGAGCGGACAAGGCTACGTGGTTGCGAAACCAAGAAAGCTACTCGGGCAAATTCAATCTACTTTCGAAGGCTCTATCTTGAATTTAAGCGACAAATCTTCCTTACATCCCGGTACTAATTTCCATTGTAAATAGAAGATTCGTCATACAGCGAATGGTGGCTAGACCATAGTGCAAATCAATGTTCACATATGGCTAAGTATATCATCGGTCTGAAAAAATCCGCTACCGGCGAAGTGTCCTTTCAAAGTTAAGGGTGACATATAGCCTAAAACCTACACAATATTTCAGGTGATCGCAAAAGTTAATATCTTCTATAAGCCTCTTTGTAGTGATTTAGCACTAGCAGACAGTGGCAGCTTGTCGTTAGAATGATCATGATTGCTGTGGTCAGAAGAAGTACGGGAACTATTTAGCGCCGTGCTAAATGATGCGACCGAACGGGATATTGACAAATTTGATCGTTCGCTAGCATTGGAAGCACTTGTACTGGAGGTATGTATACTTCTTGGATATGCAGGACTCCTATCCGGAGTCGACACATCAAAAGTTTTTAATAATCCGATAAAAGAACGTAAGTAGGGTATCCAACTTGGTGAATCTCCCTCTCTTGGTGGCATTCCCACCATGGGCTGCGCATCCGAATCGCTTGAAAGTGACGAATTTCTCCTATTTTCGTTCTGCTCCGGCGTACCCGGCGCGCTCACACTATTAAAACTGCCCGCTACAGAAAAGTCGAAATCCAATACATTGTTTTGATGGTAATGCCCGAGATGTGCATCCGCATATACTATTTCAAGACCTGACCGCTCGGAAGGTGTATTCAAGCTTGATAGAGAGGCATTATTGGCATGCAGCAGATGGCCAGCGTTGCCTAAATCGGTAGCAGAATCCACCCTATTAGGCACATCTGTTGTTCTTGGGTTCATAGCAATTGACAACGATTCAATTGCACTTGAACCGCGATTTTTTCGCAAAACGACTTTTAATTTCTTCCAAAGACGATTTAAAAGTCCCTTTTTGTTGGAACTGCTTTCCCTATGTTGTTCGTTTTTACTCATCATACTCGATTAATGTTGGCGGCTCCGTTAGCATATACAGGTCGATGACCATAAATTTAAAACCACCTGGAAGGTTATCTTACGATATGATTTATGTCCTATTTTTGATATACATCCTTAAAACTTAAACACATCTTATTGCCTGCTCGCAAGGTAATCGGAGTACACCATAAATCGACGAAGAAAAATCTATCTGTTTTTAAAGATTTGGACCGCTTCTCTTTGGTTTACTTCCTGCCTCTTTCGGCCTGTTCTTAGACCTGAGATTATAGGAAGAAGAAGTATTCGCAGAAGGATTTGATCTTAGATTATACCGGGTGGGAGTTCTTGATGGCCCTAGATTATCAGAGAGATTACTCGCTTGGGTCATCGCTGTTAAATCAATAGGTGCTGACGTTTCCAATTTCATAGTTGACAGTGTCTCTGCCGCATATATAGCGCGTACATTTTCTCTAAAGCTATTTAACAATTCCTGATCTTGGCGAGCTACCAAGGCGATGTTAGGGTCCGCAAACGGGTTTGCTACCATGTTATCCGGAGATTGTCGGTTTACCGGATTTGTATTACCTTGTGAGAGCGCGACGGCTTCCGGTATAGCTTTATTGTCAAAAAACAATTTATAACGTTCATTTAAGAATATTTCCTTTGCGAGATCAACCAACTCTTTTGACGTTTCACTTTCCGCCCCACTAGTAGAATGCTGAACATTTTTTACGTCATTAATAATCTGACGTACCGCTTTGCATTTTTCATTCTCTAAGAAGGGTAATGCGACGGTAAAGGCACCTCTAATTGCTGGGGGCATTACTTTTAATTTATTAAGGAACTGTAGATTCTCATCTTTTAATCGCTCGATTTCAACCCTGTTTATTTGCATTGTTTAAATTTTAAATTGTTCATTTAGCCCCTTAATTCTGGGCTGTCTTGGTGCTACTGATAGATGTTCATTAGGTCTTGTCGACCGTGTTCGTATTATCTTTGGGAACAGTTTGTCGATCTTCGTCAACGTCTGCGCCTCGATTTCGCCTCCCCGCGGTAACCGACGAACGCAATCCGGCCACTTTAATTATTCGTAAGGTTGATTGCATCCTATCCAATAGAATCCGTCGATTCCCATCGTCAGTCTCGGCGGTTATCGAATTATGTGTGGTCGCCCTCTCGCCGTCAGTACCCTCCGGGTTACCAACCTCCTTATCTTTATCGGTTATTCTTGGATCATTTTGCGCTTGGGCATGGTTTTTCCGTGCGTATTCAATTGCATTTTTAAGTAGTTGTGCTTGCTCAGGATTGGTATCGAAACCGTATTGAATATGAAAATCATTTTCTGAATGCACCATATCCTCAACTTTTATTACCGCGGTATCCTTTTGCTTTAGAGAGTTGTTCCTCTTTTGTTTGAATGCCGGGTAACGTCCCTTTTTCATCTTTATCTTCTGTATTTGGCCAGTCTCGGATAGTGCTGGCTTCCTACTAGTGCCAGCTATATCATAGTCGACGGCCGAAAATGGCGTCTCGATCGGTGCTATCGACCTTTCCCTTCCGCTGCAAATAAGGCGTACTACAGCAAGCATTCTATTTAAAATATTTCTAAAGCGATTCATTTTTTGCTGCACTGTTTTATCCCCTTTATTTACCATAGCATCAAGCTCTTCTTATAGCAATCTATTCAAGTGACTTTGATTGCTGCCGTTTCTCAACATTTACACAAATTATTGTTTTTGGCAGCAGTGGTTATTGGCGGTATGCATTATGTACAAGTACGCTTAAGAGCCTTTTCCCCCCAAAGGCGATTCTGTTAAATTTTCCTCCCGCTGTCGGTCGATAGATGGTTTGCCTGAATCAAATTCATTTACAGAGGCGCAATGGTACCCGCATCCGATGTGTCGAATGGTATCATAAATTTCTAACCTTGAAAAGTCCCGTATCGGGCCTAGGCTCGGTATTTTACCACACCGTCTTGCCATTATAATTTACGGGACGACCTGCTTTTTAAAACCCTACCGAATGTCTACGGCATTCTTTTTCAGGTACGGAATATGACCTATATAATGGCACCTTTTGTGGGGGCGTATTTTCATTTCGCGACAAAGCGGTTTAGAACCGGTCTAACTTCAAGCGCTTGTAATCTTTGACCTACCATCGATAGCTTTTTAGAAAATAGGGGATCAATAGACTTAAAGTTTATTTCCCCTATGCTTCGGTGTAGCGCTACAGCCCTCATCGGAAGAAGAACGGCTATTTTCATCGAATGGCCTAGAGGGAAGAGGCCGAAGTGCCATTTGGGCCAGGTGCGTATCAATCGGAACAGTATTCCTTTCTATAACCTGGCGCACCGAATTGGGACTTTGAGTCGTATCATCGATACTTACACCCTGCCTGGGTGCTGTAGAAATGAAATCTACGGGCACATTGTCTCGATGCAAAGCGCGGTGAAGATCAAATTGCTCGTTCCGCCGTTGAACCGTATGGGGTTCAAGTTGTTCTTCCAAGGTATTGATCTTTTTAATACTGGCCTTGACCCTGTCACTCGTAATTGCTTTTAATATCCTGTTATTCGGGGTTTTTAGCAATTTTTCTTTTTCTTTATCGATTAAGGAGCGTAGCACTTTAGAACTATCAGTCTCCGGCACTTCGCTATTCAAAAACTCGGCCGTGGGCCGTGGGAGTGTTTCGAACCAAGTGCTGCGCAACTGCCCCTGAAGATTTGACGTTGACGGTCTATTTGGCCGTATTTCTTGAATTTCTTCTCTAGTATCGTTTTCCATTTTTTTTCTGTTTACTACTTAAAAAACTTGTCCTAAAGCCGTTCAAACTGCATGGAAAATCTTTCTTTGTAAACTTGTGAAATTGCTCCCGCTTGTTTTAAACGCCTGTTTTTGATTCCAACTACAATATTTAATTGTTCATATCTCTTATATCCGCATAAAAGCCTCAAAGTCTATTTCCCCTCCGCTTCGGTGTAGTACTGCAGCCCTCATCAGAAGAGGAACTTCTGTTATGATTTAATGACTTGGAGGTACTAGGCCGAGTCGCCAGTTCGGCCAGGCGCCCTTCAATCGAAATGGTATTTATATCTATAGGACGCTGCTCTGGGTCGGTACGTTGCCCCCTATTATCGATTTTCGAGCTTACTTGCGGTGCTGCCGCTATTTTATCGAAATTAGACTGATTTTGATCCACCTCACAAAAAAATTCGAATTGTTGTCTTCTACGGTCAAGTGTCGACCTTCTAAGCTCCTTCTCCAAATTAGCTATCAAAAAGCGTATTACTTTTCGCCTGTACGGTATGATGGCATTCAAAATTCTGTGTTTTCGGGTATTTCGCAATGCCCTTGTCAATCCGGCAATCTGCGTAGTGAGCGTTTTAACTTCTGGGGCCTCCGGTATTCGCCTGTTCAAGAACTCGGCGGTGTACCTTGGAAACAATTCAAAAAAATCGGCGAAATCCTCGCTTTGTACGCTCGACATTGACGGTCTGCGTGGCTGTATTTCTTGGCTTTCCTGATTTCCAATTTCGTTCTCCATTTTTTCTATTTAATGTTCTTAAAAAGCCTGTCTTAAAACCGTTCAAACTTTTTTTGGACATCTTCAACTTCTCTCTAAACCTATATGACATTACCGCTGCTATTTTTGAAAGTCGATATTCGGCTTTGGCCCCGGTATTTTCTAATAGCTGAATCTTCTTGTATGTGCGTAAAAGATTCAAAGTGTATTTCCCCTCGTATTAGAACTACGAGTCACACTAGAAGAGTTAATGCTACTATGGTTGAACCCTGTAAGGCGAAGGCTACTTGCCATTACGGCCAAGCGCTCAATAGAAAGGGTATCATCAATTCCTAGCCCTACCTGAGGCGCTGTTGATATTTCAGGTAATCCGTTATTGTCGTCCTGAATGAAAGAACGAAGAAAAGCACGTTGTCTTCTTATACGAGCAAGAGCACATCTTTCAAGTAGCTTCTCTATGTTATCTATCGATTTGAAGATTAATTTTTGCCTGATGGGTATAATTACGTTCCGAATTCTGTTTAGTCGGGTTTTCAATAAATTTTCTCTTTGTAAAGCGAGCCGCGCCGACAATCTCTTAAATCTAGGAGTCTCTTTCGGTATTGCGCTATTCAGATACTCGGCCAAGTGCCTTGGGAGCGATTGAAACCAAGCGACGTAAGGATTGATCGGGGTGTTTACCGTTGTGGCTCTACTTGGCCGTATTTCTTGACTTTCTTGATTTGTGTTATCGTTCATTTTATATGAAATTTACAGATAAAACTGTTTTTACTACTATATTGACGGTTCTCAACAGTCGTCAGGTTCGTTACTTCGTGGCCAACCAGAATTAGACAGGCTTATCTCTGCGTCTTTTGTTATTAAAGCCGCTAGGCTACTGGCGAAGCGCCCTAAATCATTCAACGTTTTTACCGATATTTAGCACCCTCGGCAGCATAACGTCAAAATATGTCGTATTTATAGATGTTCCCTTCCTGCTCTACACAAACGATTTTGGAACCACAGGGGTCTAACAACCCTCACAGAAACACCATTTTTCAATACATTGCTGAATGTCTTTTGCTCGAATTCTTGGTCTTGACTTATAAACGTGGAACAAGTCTACGTACTATAGTGTTCTGAAGCCTATTTTTCCCCCAAATTCATTTTAAAATAGGTATTCATAAATAGTAGTGCTACCCCGATCATACGTATTATGTTGACCCTCGAATCGCGGAACGTTTGATATCTTCTGTACCGAAACAAAATAAATGGTAAAGGAAGTATACGTTATTCCCGATAGGTGAGTTATAGCTATATGAGAATCGTATCCTTTATTTGCATTGCCTTTATTCACGCACTTACCTATTGCCAGCCGGGCGGTGAGAATGAGATAATCACCGAAATAAATCCACAGCCTGGCCATAGCACATTCGCTGCTGAGGACATGCTGCAAATTCTAGGTCGTAACTGGTCTGAATTCCCCGATCGAAGCGATAAAGACCTATGTCATCCGGAAGGGACGCATTTTTCAAAGGTCTACGACGGTTTTCTGGAAAAAAACGTGTGGCAGCTCAACGCTCATGTTACCGAGGATATAGATAGTTGCCGTGAAGATCGCCACTACAAACAGCGGGTCGAGATTTCGGCTGAAAACAACGAGGATGTAAAAGGCCGTATGAACGATGTGATGCGCTATGAATTTAAAATTAAATTTGACAAGGATTTTATGGACAGTACCGGTTTCGGTACGTTCTTTCAGATAAAGAATGTAGATGAAACGGGTTGTGCTTGTGGTATTCCCGAACTGACCTTAAATATGGTCGACGGGGCCATTTATTTTGACGGCGCGCTTATGCGACGTATTACACCTGAAGTTCCTAAGACGAGGTATAGGAACACCAATACGAATATTCTTGGCAAATGGCTTCAAGTTAGAATAGAGGTGGCCTTCGCGAAATTTCCCGACGCATATCTTGAATTGAGTATTACCCATGCCGAATCGGAGGACCAAGAGCCCATTTTCGGCCCCTTTTTGTATACCGGTACGAGTTCATGGAAAGACTCCCAAACGTACAAACGTATAAAATTCGGAATTTATCGCCGTATACGTAATGGTTCGGGCCTCGATGCCGAAGGGAACGTACTGCCCGTAAAAGAAGGATTACGTGATGAGTATGTACAATACGGCGATATGGTGGTTACCAAGAACCCCAAACCCGAAATTTCGGCCCTTGAAGATGTCGTACCCGAAACTACGAATGCATTCAGGGTGTTTCCCAACCCTGCGAAAGATTTTATTCAAGTTTCCGGTTCAAATAATGATGTAACCGTTTACGACAATAGTGGCAAGCGTATTTTACGCACTATGCACTCGGAGATAGATGTACAAAACTGGCCTTCCGGAATGTATTTGATACAAAATTCCCAAAATGAACTTATCAGACTGGTAAAGTATTGATAGGTGTACAAGCCACCTTTGCTGCCCCTCGCCATCTATTTTCTGCACCAAGGTTATATACCAGCAACTTTTGTGTACCCTCCTTATCTTTGGTGAATTATCGCTCTATACGTCACCGTTTTATAGAGAGGTTCTATACAAAATGGTCTCGAAGGGTACCGAGCTTCTGTTGACCGAATCTAGACAGCCTACCACAAAAGGTATAAATCATATTTGGTAGTATAAGCCCAGGAGGGTGCAATTCCTGAAATTGCGCTGAAAATAATTATCTGTAAGCCCGCATTACTGTAAATTCAAAGCAGCATCTACCTGCAAAGACAATTCAAATAATAGAATCACAGTGAAATTACCCCAACCCTACCTTGTCATCAATTAACGTACTGTTGGAGTTATAAAACTAATTTTACGCTTTGGATGTTGACCCGTAAAAACAGGCTAAGCAGTATTTGATTTAACACTAGGGTGTTTGTTGAGCACCCTTACCTCGAGACCGTTTTAAGCCTTCACGTAACGGAGCTATCTGTTCCTTATTCTCTTTATTGCGAATTCTTTCTAGCCCTTTACCTAGCGGACCTATCTCGCTTTTGTAATCATTAGCAGTAGAGGGTGATGTCGGCTTAACATCATTCTGCATCACAACAACCCTAATTTCATTGACGGGTGTCAGAAAACCTTCGAAACTATGTACACTTTGATTTTCACCAAATTTACTATCTAGAATATCATCTCCCGATTGCTTCGGAACGATCTGTTCACCATCGTTTATTTTAGTGGTAGGTTCTTCAAAAAGTCTTTTTCCCAGTTCCTTAGAAGCGAGCTCATATGTCTTGGGATCCGCGCCTAGCTTGTCTAATTGAAGCATTAAATCTTCTGTAGCAATTTCGTCTAGGCGTTTCCACGTCGCTTTTTCAAATTCATTCGCGCTTTCCAGAGTTTGCCCAGATTCCTCAATTTCTAATTCTTCTGTTGAATTTGGGAGAGCCGGAACAAGTTCTATACGATCCATATTCTCCTGTAATTCAGCAGTTAGCCCGGTTAATTTCTCCAACACCCTGTTTACCTCTTCCGCCGGTAATCCCTCTAACAGCGATAAGACCTTCACCAGCTGCAATTCCGTATTTTCTTCTTGTAGTGTCGTTGGTTCATCGATTACCCTAGACAAATATTGCTTTTCGTCGTTAACCAATGCATAGTACAGGTCGAAAAGCATTCGTTGTTGATTATTTGGTAGCTGTATTGCCTCGTCAACGACTTTCGCCACCATCTCATCGGAATTGATGATAGAAATAGCATTGTTATCTTTATGCCCAGTATCATCAATGCTTGCATTGGGTCCGTCTTGGGGATTTGTCGGAGCAGTTGTTTGGGTGTTATTTTCGCCCGTTTCATTTTGTTGTTGTCCGGCACGCTCAATTTCTCCAAGCACTGCATCCGGTACTTGTTGAACATCAGTGTTTTCTAAAACTGATTGATCGCCAAGCACGGGGATTGGGCTTTGCTGAGGGGTCACATCGGTCGAAGCCTGCGGGCCATTTGATCGAGAAGGCTGTTGTCCCAGGTCGGGAAGCGCTGAAATAGGTTCAGATGCATTTAGATTTTCCAGCTTGGCGTCGTTTTGCACCATTTCCCTAAACTGCTTTAATTTGCCGTCGATGTCTTCAATTGGTTGAGCGGATTGGAGCTTATTTTCTTTCTGAAAAGCCGAAGCCGTAGACCTCGTTCCTGCAAGTTCAGCCTGTAACTCCTTAAATCGGGTTTCGAGCGATTTACCCGTAGTTTCTATATTCTTAATAGTTTTGTCTCGATTATTATCGTCAGGCAAGTTATACTGCTTTCGTACTTTTTCCCATCTCTTCTTAATACTAGCGGCCCTTTCCTTTTCAGTTTGAATAAGTCCTTCCCCTGTAGTTCCAATAGTTGGTTTCTCTATAGTTCCAATAGTTGATTTCTTTTGCGTAGCAGTACCAATGCGTTCTCCCATCGCTACCGTCCTATTTTTCAATATCTTGAGAAATGCACTGAAGACTACTTGAAGAATAGCTCTAAAGACGTTTTGCGTATTGCCTACTGGTTTCGGAATTTTCCTTGCCATACCTTTTATTTTTATTATTAATATGTGATTGATATCCTACGGAGCTATTAAGAAGGTGCATCGAAAAAAAATAATTAACGATACGCAATCATCTCCTCTGCATCAGTAAGGTAGCTTAAACTGCCTTTTACCCCCAAAGCAAAAGCTTTAAAATGCATCGGGACCCTTAATACGTTTCGAGTTCAAACTAGTTTAAAGGCGCTTCTACATCTCCCCCAACCATTACAATTATGTTTGTTTCGCTTTTTTATTACAAGAATTCGTCCGTGCTATTGATAAAAAGCGGTTTCTGTCGGGATAAAAAGCTACAGCGGTACATTTGACTTATTTTAAATTAAATTTTGGTCGTCGTAAGTCTTTTTCCCGCACTTTTGCCGGATAAGTAGACTTGGCGTGCTTGGCTTTTATAAGATGAGTATTTCTATCGACCGCGCTTTTTAAGGGTAGCGCGCTATTTTTAGCCTTTGCGCTAGGCTGAGCCTTACTGAAAGCTTTGTAATGCGTAATTTGTGTAATTTTCCCATTCGAGTCAAGCGAGGCGACCGTTCTGATTTTGGGGGCTGGTTGAGACTTCTTTGCCCCTACTTTCGAGGCTTTCGCGGCCGCTTGCCGTTTCTGTAAATTCCTTCGCTTTTGTTTGTTCAGAAGCACGTTACTTCGGTGCTGCTCCTTAACTTGATTTAGGACTGCATTGGCTTTTGCGATTTCTGCCGCCATGTCTTTTGCGGCTGATTTTCCCTCTATTGGTATGGCGCTTTTTTTAGGCTTTTGTGTGATTTTATTAAACAACGAAATCAACCTGCTTCGTAAGTTCCCGATCAATGAAATGGCTGTACCGGGTTTCACCGCTTTGTTAGCCCTTGTAGACTTCACTTTTTCTTTCATTTATTCGATTTTAATCAGTGTAATGCATTTTAAAAGAGGTGAAAAATAATGAACATAAAGCGTCGTGGGAATTCATAGGGACTCTCGGTGATGGTTCAAATTTTATTAAGCCTGTTTAAGCTTGAATTGGCCTCGTTTGGGCTGCAATTCCTTAGATTGGCGTATACCTTTGTTTTCAGCCGCTGCTTGCTTTAATGTTTTAGAACTGTCTGCCGCAACCTTGGTTTGTTGAGGCACTTTGAGGGCCTCCAATTTGTTATCTATTGCATCCAAGCGGTTATTCAAAGCTGTATTATCATTTGAATTTACAGTCGTATTGCCTTGTTTTCTATTTAACTCTTTTTTCGCCGCTTTCGCAAGCTCCTTCTTTTCAGCAATTATTTCCTTCAATTCTTTTAAAATATCATCGAATTTTAGGTCAGAATCGTTCTTCGCTCCTTTTTTGGTTAATTTTCGGAATATTTTCTTTGCAATACTTTTTAGCACTAGCAGGGCCGCAAAAGCTTAAATAATCGCTGGCCCAGCCAGTATGGACGCTAATAAAACGACTTGAATTTGAGTTCCCTTCTTTTTAAGGCTATCCCAAAAACTTGTTTTCTTTTCCTTCTGGGGGGCAGCTTTCTCCTTACCTTCTGTATTCTTGTACTTTTTTAGCTTTTTCCTCATTCGTTTTAAATCCTTTACCTCTGAATTGATTTGAGAATTTGTTACGGGAGATGTTTGTTTCGATGTTCCCTTTTCGGGTTGATTACCCTTTGATTTATTTTTAATTTTTGACATTTACTTAATATTTTAAAGGCAGTTCATTAATAGTTTCAAACCGACGAATAAACAAAAGATGCGGTCGGGTTTCTCGACCTAGCATGGCGACTATCGATTTGGCAAAATAAAATGAAAAAATTAAGGTTTTCCAATGCCTGCTGAGGTTCGCTTCATGCGCGTCCCATCGGTCGTTTGGATTTCTTTTTTTTCATACTAATAGTTAATCCCGTTATTTGATTCGCATTATTTTTACTTATAATTATCTTACTTGTTCTTGCTTTAATTGTTTTTTGAGGGCTTAACAGGGCTCTTAGATATCGGTATTTATTTGAGGGGCCTTTAGAAATCTTATCATCAGCTATATTGGGTACTGGATTAACCGAGTTTGAGTTCAACTCCTGTTCCGCCGGTTCAGCATGTAATTGCTTGTGGGCTTCTTTTCTCTCTAATTCTTTCGAGATAAATTTCAGTTCATCGATAATCATACTTTTCTGCTTTGAGTCTATCGTATTCCTATCCATTATCCTATTTAAAGTGCTCGCAAGTGATTTAATACTTAGATAAACAAATGCAGCCGCAGGACCGAAGAGAACGAGTCCTAACAGAGCTATTTGAGTTTCGCGAATACTACTCTTTAATCTATTCCATGAACTGCGGGTCTTTATGACTTCTTGCGGCACATCCCTCTGGAATGTCATCTCCTCGTCATCTCCCCCCTTTTTATCATGGCGCTCCAAATTTTCTTGGTTTTGGTTGCCTGCGATATTGGTTGCCAAAGGTGCCTCCGGCACCGTCCTATTTTCAAGTTGTGGCATTGTACTCATGCGCTTTTCCTTTGGACCTACTCTATTCTCAATTCTCTGTTTCATAATGTTTTTATTATAATGTATTTAAAGTAGTGGATTCTCCCCTAAACTAGCTTGTTGCAAAAATTCTTTTTGCCGTTGTACCAATCGCCTTTGCTGCATCTGGTTGTTGAGGATCAATTTTTTACTGATGTCGACCACTTCTATATGCGATACCTTTTTAGATATCGTCTTCTTATGATGCTTAAGATGTTCGCTTTTGCGGCGATTATAACTGATCCTTAATGTAGCGACCACGGGCCGCGAATCGGAATTGGGTCTTAGTTTGTCTTCGAACACCGTATCATCCGAGCCAAAATGTACCCTATCTTTCTGAAGCGACACTGCCGTGCCCTTGCGTCTGTTGAGTAACTTTTTACAACTTAACCGAAACAGCCATTCTAAATTCATAACAAGGACTCTGATAAAACTTGCGCCAGTAATATGCCTCCGACCTCTTATTTTCCGGTTACCGCCTTGTCTCATCCTTGCCAAATTTTAAAATTTTTACTTATCGGTATTATGCCTTACAATTAATTTTATCGCAATTTCATATGATTATCATTCGCTGCCGGACGAATAATTTCTTCCAAAGCAGACTAAAATTTGCGATACAAAGCATTGCTCCTACCATGTTCATCCAGAGCTCGGGCGATAATCTCCTTTTCCTCTAAAGTAGCCTTCGGCCAAAAACGGCCTCTACAATACCGTTCTTGAGCCCTGGCCGCAAGCTTTTTCGGTCATATCGGGTTAAAATCAAAATACCCTTATGACCAATGACCGAAGCCTTAGGTACGAGACCACGACCTATCTGCCCGGTGATCGGCGTTGTGTCTTTGCTTTTGTATCAGCCTTTGCCGCGTTCGTATTCGGTGATGACCTTTGAGCCGACGGTCCCGGCTGCATGGCATTTAAAGCCGACCGCTGCCTAGCTGTTGCCCTGTCGATACTGGTAAACTCACCTATTTTTACATCAATAAGGGCTTCGATATGCGATACATGTGCCGCGGCTTTCCCATTTAAATTCTTGAATTCGTTTTCATGTATCGGGCTGCTCGTTTTCCCCGGTGCGGGAGATTCCATGCGATTGCGGCACAGTTTGTATTTTTCGGTCAGTTCGTTCAACTCCAATAATTGATTTTGTAAAAATGGCCCTGTCGGCGAAGCTTGCCCAGGGGCTAGACTTCTGTTCGGCTCTTGAGGCTTAAAGGCAGCCAGAAACCCTAATTGGCGTTCTACTTTCGTGGCAACCGAAAATTCATTACGTTCATGCTGGCGTACCGCTGGAACCGTATTCGCCAAGCCCGCTTCTTGATTACGAGTCTCCTTAATTTGCAAAGACCGACTTGAAGGGATGAACTCGTTTTCAATTTGTTGCACACTTACCGCGGTAGGTACCCTTTCCTCTAAACCGTTTATCGCAGCGATCACGCTGGGTAGACCGGCCTTTATTTCCTTATCCTTGCTCATGTCGGTGACATCGCTTTTGAGATATGTCGCAATACGCTCGAACTTCTCGATAACCGCGCTTAAGGCTATGTTTCCTTCCAAAAGTTCTCCCTCCGAAAAAATCGACATACCCAGTGGCGTTGGGAGTTCATCTGTATAATCGGTGGCCTCCCTGCTATTTGACGGTATGTTAGGGATTGCCGTGTTGTCGTCTATTCCGCTATTTTCGTTCATTGTTGTAATTTAAATGGTTACTGCTCTTTCGTGTGCCTAGTCTATTAATTCGTTATTTTAAATCGGTTCCGTAAACGTTCAAGGATGCCGGAGCCTTACTGTTCCGCTTTTTCCGGAAGGTTGCCCATAGGGGTAATTCCCTTCGCTTCGTTTAGCAGGTTTTCATACCAATTCTTCATATCTTCCTTGACCCGCGCCCAGGTTTTAAAGTTTCTAGTGCGCGCATTTTTTACCAGTTGTTTGCCGTCTTTGGTTACACTGGTGCCCAATAGTCTAAACAAAAATTTGGCAGCCGACAATAATCCCGAGGTCTTCTTTTTGTTACCATCTTTATGTGGCGCCTTGGGCTTTTCTTTTTCAAACGTTAATGACTTGATGAAAATCAAGATGACTACGCGAAAAAAAAGTCGTGTTTTGTTCGCCCAACGCAGCCATTGAGCTCTTAGTGCTGTTTTATTCATAGCGACATTTTGTATTTTTTTCCTGTTTTGGGGGAACTCGCAACAGTTCTTGATAGATCATGCGGATCCGGAATATCCAAAACTTGATAGCGCGGAGCTTTGGTGGCCGGTATGCGCATTACTTTAACGGTATGGATAGGCTCCGTTCTGGTATGCCTCATTTGAGGACATACTTTCTTCCAACCCTGCTTGGAAAAGGCGATTTCGGTGGCGCTGCTATCTTCGGTAGCTCGATAAGTGGCCGTACCTTCCGAAAACCAGACTACACGTTTACTACTTTCTGCCATACGCATCGCCTCTTTATGATTGTTGTTGCAGGAAAGATCGATTACTTCACCGCCGACAAGAAGTTGCTGTTGAATTAACCCTACTTCTTTCGCTGTCGGGCTTAGCGCAAGCAAAACGGTCTCGCATTGCCCTGCCCGTTTTTTCCCGTGCCGAACCAAATAAATGGTATCGTCGAAATTTACGGCGGTGGGATCGGTCAAATGCTGGTAGCCCTTACTCTTCATACATTGTACGATTTCCTGCTCGACCTCATCCAACCTACCATGGGAGAAAACGATGGTTCTGGCCGGTAATTCCCGATGTGGCGGTTCTGTTGGTTTTTCCATTTTATTTTTGGTTTACTGTTTAAAATCTACCTCGCGTACACCTTTGATGTCCCTTCGGGCGTCAATGGCCAACCGTAACTTTTCTTTAATTTCCCTACCATCTTTGATTCCGCGAATCAAGAGTACGGGATTGGAATGATCGGTGCTATCGAGCCAGATATTGGATAGCCCCACTTGTCGCAACCAAAAAGGTTGTAAATGCCGAATATCCTTTACCCTGTAGAGTTCTATCTCATTGGTACTTTTCGATATAATGCCCTTATGCTCGATAATGCGTTGATCTGTAATCTCTAGCGCATTTTTTTTGGTATAATAATACCGCCATAACCCCATTATAAGACCAAGGCCAGCTACTACTGTTAAGGGTATGCACAAAAGGTAAAACCCGAAATTGGTCCATTGCGAAGGGGAGCCTTGCCATATAATAGTTTCTTTCATAATTTCATGTTACTCATGTAGACTTCTCGTGTGTTGCTACTCGTCGATTCCCTCGGAAGTACTTACATCGTAATTTTCGATCAGCAGCCCGTGCGGATTCAAATCGGTTCGTGCCACGTTGTGCAGATCAAAATAGGCCGTAAAGCGATCGGTACGCCTACCTTGCTGGTCGGTTCTACTTACCTTTAATTTACCGTATACCGCGGCCTTGTACGGTTTGCTATTCGCATCGACCGAAACCGAATCGATCTGTAAATTTTGTATGAGGTTTTGGGTCTTGATCTTAGTGTAATGCCCTTTCGCTTTTAGGGTCAAGTATAATTGTTTTCCGGATTCGCCTGTTAGGTTCATCGCGATGTTCATATTCCTATCGACCAAAAATTGGTCGATGTTCCAGAATAATCTATGAAATGTATAAATATGGCTTTTAATTTCAGGCAACCTGTAATCATCTACCTCTGAAGAAGTTAGCCCTTTGGCCAATGCCATTTGACCGTGATCGGTCAGGATGTATGCGGTTTCCGCAAAATTTTTGGTCACATAGAATGCCCAGGAAAGACTCCCCAAGACAAGTAGGGTGGTCGTGATAAAACACATGATTATCGCTTTTTTCGCCAAGGCGAAACTTGTAGGAATGTCCTTTAATGAGTTTAAATTCATCTCGATTTGTTTTTAAATGTATACCGGTGAATGTCTAAAAAAAGGGGTTATCAAAAGGGCCCCTATGCTTGAATACCTTGTTTCGGAACGCTTTGCCCTGTTGGCTAAAGCGTTACGCCTGAAAACCTTTAAAAAGGTAGTTGCAGCGATATACGTGCCACCTATCTTAAAGTATAAAAAGGTTTCGTTTACCCCCAACCAATCAAGGCGGTAGGTAAGAAAGGGGCAGCTTTTGAGACCGCCCCTTACACCTACACTTTTTATGGGGTAGAAAGAAATGATGCTACTGTGGCCGCGATACCAAATACCGCCAAACCGATTATAAATCGAATAAGGTTCTTTTGAGCCTGTTCGTTACCCTGCATATATTGTACGAAGACCAGAAAGCCCCCGACGACACCATAAATACCGACTAAAATATTTAATATGCTTGTGACTGCAGTTTGCCATTCAGTAACTTTAGTTTCAATATCAGCTTGGGTCTTCGGGGTGTTACCGGCATAAAGTACTACGCTGGCGCATACTAATAACCCCAATGTTAAGAACACTTTGCGCCTTTTATCTCGCGATAGCTGTTTGTTGCCATCTTTGTTGTTGCCTTGCTTTTTAAGTTTTCCTTTTTTTTGCTTCATTGTTCTAGTTTTAAATATTGATATTTATTTGTAGTTATTCTTCGTGAGTTCGTTTGTTCGTTAAACTTGCAATCGTGGTATTAAAACGAATACATTTTGTTCCCAGGTTATAGTTTACGAATTGCAATAATTCGCCTTTGCCGGGAAATTTCTTGGTGATATAGAAATAGGTGCAGCCAATGGCCACGAAACATAGACATGCCCATAAATTGTTGAGAATCGTGAATAAGGCACCCATGCCACAACCGATGCCGACCCCTATTTTCGCCAAATCGAAACCCATGACCTCGGGCGATCTTTCCAATACTTTTGGTACTTTGTATTCCATGATGATATTGTTTAAATTATTAGTTTAAATTTTATTATTTTTTACCCCTTTTCATCATACTCCCTGCCGCCCCGGACACGGTGCTCATGACCGTACCACCCACCTGAGAGCCCATTTCGCTGCCTTTACTGACCAAAAGATTCGCAAATTTGGGCACTTGAAGGATTGTAAAAATCATAACTACTTGTAAGGCGATTGAAAACATACCGTTCTCATAGGACTCTCCCTGCACCTTTAGGCTTATTAAGATGGTCTTAAGAATTTTCAACACCGGTTCCCACATCATGATGGCAATAAAACCGAAATACCAATTGCGGGCCACATCCTGATTCCCCACGATCAATGCAAAAGGCAACACCAATATTCCGACCACATAGTAAATACCGATCAGGATAATCTGCCGGGCCATGATATAAAAACCAACCACGGTCGCGACAAGAAATATTATCAGGTGTACAAGCTCCAAAAAAGGATTAATAGCAAGAATATCGAACACCCCTTTCCCTGGTTTCGATGAAGAACCGTCGTCGACATACTGCATGGTATCTTCAAATGCATTCTTATACCAATCCGCATAGGTGTCCGTTACATCCTTTAGATCACCCGTGGGGTTATGGTCGCTTTCCAACGCAGTTTGAGAACTAGTTTCTACCATTGCATCGATGATATCAATGGGCTGTTTTACAAGAAGGTTCACCAAAGGAGAATAAAGCGAAATGATGCACATTACCATAATCGGTCTAATGAGTATAAAAGGATCCAGACGTGTTTCGATATCAGAAAAGTATAGTAGTGCTTTGTACCCGATATATAGTATCATCAAAACAGCTGCAAATTGTAGCGAGTAGGTCCGCAGTGCATCCACAAATTCATAACCGTTACCGCTACCGGTGCCCACCCCGAAAACCCTACCCAAAAGATTATCAAATAATTGCTGCATAATTTTGTTTTTAGTATTGTTATTTTAATTTTATACACGATAACATTTCAGGCATTGCCCATACGTATTAGTTTTTGAGATCAGCTGCCATTTTTTAAAAGAAGCTTACCTTATGTCTATTTTCTTGAGTCAATTAGGCAATTCTACCTTTGCGAACATAACTTCAACTTTTTTGATGTAAAGCACATAGATACCGCCCACGGGTCTACCCACCTCTTAGTTAAACACCCCGAAAATCTTCGTAAATACGGTAAGGTTGTCTGCTTGGTACTTCAATTCTAAAAGGCTTGATTTTAAATGTCTTTGTCTTAAAAAAATTTTTAAAAAGGCTGTATAATTATAACCATTACCGCCACTCACAGCTGCACCAATGAAAGCTGTACCAATGTCTTTATTAATAGCATCAAAGGCCTTTTTCTCTTTCTCCAAATCGCTCATTAGACTTCGTAGCCCGTAGGGTTTAAAAACACGGTAACTCTGAACCAAGGTGATTTGGTCTTCTATTTTTTTTATCAAATTTTTTGCTCTAGTAACCTCTAGACCGACGTTGGTAAAAATCCCACCCGAGCTCCAATTGCTGGTTAACGAAGCCTTTGTATTTTCCTCTTCGAGCACTTCTGCAAAGTTTTCTAAATTGCCGCGCACGCCTTCGAAAGGCCAGAGAATTGTCTTGGACTCGGCCTTGATAAGGAGACCTACGGCCGTGGTTATACTCGTCAACTTTTTATCATTAACTTGGGCCATAATGTTACACTGAAGCAGCAACATTCCACCCAATACTATCATTTTAATATGTCTCATCTTCCAATACAATTTGTATACAACTTTCCAAAGCGCTTAAACTCAGTAATATTCTATTGCCCTCTGTAATGTATAATGGTTCTTTTTTTTGGCCTCTAATCTCTCCCATATAATCCCGAATCCGATCTTTCTCATAGTCGATCTTTCTTCGCATACGCAATTGAATGGCCGCGTTCGCTATAGGATTGCTACCGTTGAAGCCAACTAGGGGGTATTTATAAGCGATAAAAAGTTTACAATTTCTTTCTAAGAAATCAAGCAGCAGGTCTTTTTGATAATAATGCCAAAATCGGGGTGTCTTATTGTCTTTCCTTGTTTTGATAGACGAGCCGATGGCATTTACCATGGCCGCTTCCAAAAATCGGTATCTGGTCATCGTTTTTTCATAATCGGCCACTTTTTCGTAGTTACCTTTGGATGCCCTATCGTGCATCATTAGTTGTGCATAATTGGGCGTGCATACAAAAAATATCGACCATATAATCAAGCTGTGCAATACTACGGTTATCTTCATGTTGGTATGTTTTAATTTAATAGGATTCGAATTAGCCTATTGCTCTCTACTTCGTTTGACAATTCTTGTATTTCGTTGGAACTTTTACGCAGTGTCAATTGCAAATTTTGGTGGTAATTCATACGTTCCCCGGTCTTGGTAAATGCTTTTACATTGATATTATTCCATCCGATCGATTTTATATTGAAACTACCCCAGTCCCTTTTCTCTATATCGCCATAGTCGTCTAAAAACATACCCTTTAGGCCGTCCGATTCCATCGTATCTTCACTGTTTAGATTGTTGATATTGTGGGCTTTATTTATCGTTGATTGCTGATGGGGCTTCGTTGGATCAAGGTTAGATACAAATGAGGTTAAGCTACTCAGGGCATTCACCGAATTACTAATGTTACCCAGCCTTTTCCGAATTTGATCAATTTTTCTCTGAATTCTTTTTTTCCGGAAACTATAAAAGACCGTGGTAGCGTTGTTTCTAGTTTCTAAATCGTCTAAAGCGGTGTACACGTTCCTTAGATTATCTTTTATCTCAACAAGAATAACTTCAGAATAGAGATAATAATATTGCCTTTTCTTGTAGGCATCACCGAACACCTCAACCTTTTTGGTAAGCATTGATTCAAACGCATACCTGCCTGCTGCAATACCTGTAGTTACCGTGGATGCAGCACTTGATTTAATGTCTGTCAATTGCGCCATAATATTTTTGACCATTAGGCAGCATACAATACTTAAAGAAAGTCGTGATGTTATTTTCATTATAGTAAAATTTCAAGTTGGGTTAATAACTCTGCCGGGCTGGTATCGTTTTCAAGAACTATATATCCTATCGCGCATAGGAATAAAATTTTTCTTACATTTTTCTCGTCCTTTGAATAGGTACGCAGTATTTCTCTTCGAATTCGATATATTTTCTGTCTGTCGGATGCCTTAACGTTTTCGTTAGATAGAAACGTAAGAAATGCTAGATCGGTGGCCGTATTATATGACGAACCGGAGATGTAGTCTTTCTTGGATTGTGGCATATAGGGCAAATTCTTAAATTTGTCAAGGAACTTTGGTACGCCGATCGCCATAACTGATTTAAGACCTGCTTTTGCAATAAAGTCTGCTTTTAAATCGTAATTATTTGGGCCGTACTGTTTTTCTAAATCATTTTCTAAATCATTACTAGCGTCCTTAAGGTCTTTTTTCATCGCCTTGGTTATTAATGTTCTGAGCATTAACTGGGCCGCCTGCTTTCCCAATATTCTTCTATTTTTCTCGTCTTTTGTTGAAATGGTTTGGGCAGATGAACCCATACCCCAGCACAGGGCGAAGCACATTATGATAATTTTTCTAAGATGTTTCATCGATTTTATTAATTAAGCAAGCCTATATTCTAATTCGATATCTTGATACACGCATCCCATTTCGCTCCTAGTTTTTAAAATTGTGGAAAATGTCGCGCCTGTTGGCCAATATCTGCATCGCATCCAGTTCTAAAAGTATTCGGTTTATCATCGACACGTATTTTTGATAAATCTGTTCCTGAACACCGCTGTTCATTTTATTGGAGTTGTTTGCCGCACTCATTAAAAAGTCATAAATAACGGCTTCACTCTCTTCCAGAAAAGCTTTTTTTCTCTTACAGTTCGCAATTTTAATCGGGTTAAGGAAGTACTTACATATGCCACCGTATTCATTCCAATCTATAAGTTGTGGAGGCCGCTCCAAATTGATTAATGAAAGCCTTTCCATCATTGCAGCAGGAAGGGCTTTATTAAATTCATCATTGGTTTTTGCAACTTCTTCCTCAAGGAGAGTATACACTTTTACTGTTAAATCGGTGACGAGTTTCTTAGGAACGTCATAATAACTCTGACCAATTACCATTGTAGAGATCGATAGCAGCAAAACAGTTACGTATTTTTTCATTTGTAAACGACTTTAGGGGTGAGCAATTTTTTTCTAGGGATTACGATTCGCGCCGATCGGCCGCCATTGGCCTCCAAAACGTCGATAAACAAGCGTTCGTTCTTATTCGGGGTAAACTTCTTAAAGATCATGACCATGGTCTTCGTATTGTAGCCCTTAATCTTCCCAATCTGGTCGATTACTTTTACAGGAACGATTACACGCTCTTGGTACACGTAATCGGTACTGATCTTCTCCCGAAGCTTAAGACGGGAGACCACTTGATCTACATCGATATCGATACCGGAATCATTACGCAATTCCAATCGCAATGCCAGGTAATCTTTGCGGTAGAAAATTCCGTTTACGGTTATCCCGAAATCCTCATTTTTGTTTTTGATCAGGACATTCGGGGCCAAAAACTCCAATTCCTTGGCAAATCGGTTTATTTCCCATTCCAATTCCTCTTTCCTTTCCCGACGTTCGGTCATTTCCCTTATCTGTTGGTCTGTATCGGTAATGGCAAATGATAGCGTCTTGACATCTCTATTGTAGCGTATGGGTATCGAATAATAGCTGCCGTTCTTGGTAATGATGGTCAAGTTCGACTCCACACTGATCGGGTTAAAAACATCTTCTCCCGTATGCCTTACCTTAATAATGGCCTTTAAGGTATCGGCCACAAAATAGGGCGACCCTACGTCTAAATACGAGATATCGTCCTCAAAGAGCAGGTGGGTCGTTTTAATATCGGACACCAGAATGGTCTTGGAGGCTTCTATTGCACTCATCGTTACCTGCGAAAAACTTGAAAAACCAAGCGCCATCATCGTCAGGCATAGTAGTTTATGTATCATATTTTCAACCTTTTTTAATTATTACTTTCTACGAACTGGTTCAAAGCGAGTTCCATATTCTCGGTTTCGTTGTACACCTCATAAATCGTCTTGTTCTCATCGGCGTTTGAGGAATAGCAAGCATACCGCTGTGGGGAGACCGTAACTTTATAAACGTTTGAAATACTGCCCACCTTAATATACACCTCCCGTTTGTCGGTAGAGAATAGCTTTTCTAGATCACTTTCACTAAAGGAAAGGTATTTGGCGAATTTATCTTTCGAGGCCATTTTTTTCTTGTGCGACAATAGTATCATGGTATCCGTATTATTGATCATTGCAGGGCCGGCCGCAGTATCCAATATATCCTCTACATCCTGAGTGGCGATGGCGACCTCGCCATAAAATTTTCGAACCGTCTTGTAGAGGTATTTAATAAATTCGGCCATTTCGCCCTTGCTGATCGGTTTCCAGCACTCGTCGATGAATATCGATTTTTTAACACTGGGTACCTGTCTAATTTTGCTCATGACCACATCTATACACAACATGGTGACCAAAGGAAACAGGACGGGATGATCCTTGATGTTATCCATTTCGAAAACGATAAACCGCTCGGCAACGAGATCGATGGGGTTTCTTGAATTTAAAATTTCTGCATATTTGCCGTCGTGAAAATCACGGATAGAAAGTTGAAAGCTCATTTTATCGAAATAAACATCTTCTTTCTCCAGCACCGTATTGGCACACACGAACTCATAAAATGTTGACATACATGCAAAAACCGCTGTGTTTTTTTGCAAAAACTCATAGTATGCATCTATGTACATCGCTAAAATTTGTTTTTCCTCCCTTCGGTAGCTATCATCGCCTTTCCATAGAAATATGATCAAAGAGATGATGAAAACTTTCTTGTCTACCGTAATTTCTTCACCGCCCGTGTAGAAGGGGTTGAATTGTAGCGGCTCCCCGACATCATAGGTAAAGTATTGCCCGTTACAGAGCTGGCATAGTTTTTTGTACGAATTCCCGATATCGATCATGACGATATGATGGCCTTGCTCGAAATACTGGCTGGCGATATGATTGATCAGAAATGACTTCCCGGTACCGGACGGCCCGAATATCAGGCGATTGCGATTTACGATAAGGCCCCGCTTTACAGGTTCGTCCCATAGATCCAAACGCAGTGGCGCGCCGTTTTTACGATCACAGAACAATATGCCACTTTTATTGCCCTCGTAATAGCTTTCAAAATTCATAAGCACGGGGGCTTGTTCGGAAACACCTATAAATTTGAAGGAATCCTGTAAAAATAGTGCCGCCCCGGGGCAATTGTTCAGATAAGCATTCTCGATGGCGTATTTTATCTGATAGGGCGTCATACCCAACTCCCGAAAAGAGTTTTTGATTTCCGTCCTATTTTTATCCAAGCCCTCTTGGCTCTCGTTCCAAATGATAACGCTATAGTGCTGTTTTACGAATTTCAACTCCTTCTCCAGTACAGTTTGTATCAGGTCGTTTATCTGATCGTAAATCAATTTATTTTCCTTGGAGATGACGGCCAAACTTTTAAACTTGTTCATCTTGGAAGTAAGGTGGGAGTATAACTTTTCCGACTTTTCGATATAGATGACCTGGTTGTAGATATGGTTGCAATCAAGGCCGACACTTATAGGTTGTATAAAAGGAATCTGAAAGTCGGTCTTTGGGGTAGAGAAATCACCGTTTCGAATACTAGAGTCTATCTTAATGGGAAGCTGCAGATTCGAGGAAATCGAATAAATTTCAGCGTGCTTGTTGCCCACTTGCAGTTTCTTGTCCATAAAGACATCTTTTAAAAAGGTATCTCCGTCTTTACTCAAGGAAAAATACTTGTCTAAAAGCAAGACCAAGGCATCATCCTTCAGCCGTTCTGCCGAGAAATAATTTTCCTTCGTTAAAAACGACATGCTGGCGACCACTAACTTTTGGAACTCTCCGGTTTCCTGAATAAACGTCTTATACAATTGCGGTTTCGAGGTAAACGAAATCGTATTTTTAGAATCTTTCGTCAATACCAGATAGCATTCGTGGCTCAGGGTGGGCTTTTCAAAGAAAAACTGGTTGTCGCTTCTGGTTAAAATGCTTTCTGCATCAGCCAGTGCGCCGGTTACCTTATCGATAAAAAAATAATCTTGTTTCTGAATGATGGTTCCTTCTGGAAAGGATCGGATGAATTTGTCAAAAATAGCGTTGATATCATTGATAGAGTCTACATCCATTGAATAAATTTGGGGCAGCTCTAATTTGTACACCACACTTATGTCGCCCTTTTTAGAGATTAAAAGATTATTCTCGATTGCGTAAATGGGCAGTACTTCCTCCAGTTTTTTACTTTTCATAAGCCTTATTTTACGTTCACATTAATCCATAGGTGATACTTTCGGGGCATAAACACCCGCTTTTTATCCAAAACTTCCTGGGTTACCTCGTTAACGGTTGCCAACAAACCCAGCTGTTTGGCCTCATCTAGGTCTATACCGGTATTTTGACCCCCGAACGTACTGTTCTGCGTACCCCGTTGCTTTACATAATCGACCACTTCTTTCGCTACCTTCGAGGGTATTTTCGGCCAGCTGTTGTTTCCCAAATGAATACCGGGCCGCCCGTCAAAATCGTAGATTTCGAGACTGATGGGATACAGCTCCGCACCTATCTTGTAGCTCTCGATATCTATTGTTAATCGGTCAAGACCACCAAAACCGGCTTTCCCATAAATAATGGCACCCTTGGGAATGATGATTGCGGGTTCGCTTAAGCGCATAGCTTCTTTGGTCAATATGGCGACGGTGCTGCCTATGGTTAAAATTCCCTGATCCACAGTTTCCCCAGGAATCAATAATGTTCCCCGTGTTTGAGACAATTCGCCTGTAGCCCCTTGAAAGAAGGTGTCGCGTTCATCGTTCTGCTTTCTGAGCTCGGCCAAGGTGGGTTTTTTGTCCGGTAGGTCGGTCGAATCCAGTTCGGTCGTCGGATAGGGTGCAGGCTGTCTCGCCGTTTCGTACCCACCGCTCGGATACGAGCTACCATTCGCAGCATTGCTTTCTGCCATAAGTTCTTCTTGCATACGAATCATTTCTAAAAACTCCTGCTCCATTTGCTGCTGTTCCAATTGCTCGCTTGAAAATCCTGCTGCACTATCGATGGTGGAGGTCTCCCGTCTTTTGAACGGATTGAAATCGGTCAGGAACCCATCTTCATTTTCCACGTTTTCAACCTCGTCAACAAGCGATCCTCCACTATCTCTAATCTTCATACTTTCGTCGTTGTATCCTTTTAACTTCGAAATACTATCGAATTTTGTTTCATCGACTTCGGGAGTAGTGACGGAGAATTCGCCATCAACTTCTTCACTCTCGGTATAGAATATGCTCGTCATCAAAAACACGATCAAACTCATAAATACCACAAATACGGCTATTACTATCGTTTTTTTCTTTTTATCCATTTTCTATCTGCTTAGTACGCTATTGTGCGTGATAACGCTCTTTCGCTGCTGTATTAGTTGTTCCCAAAATAACAATGGGTTTACCTTGGTATTCAACCTCCAAATCTCAAAATGCAGGTGCGGGCCCGTCACTTGGCCCGTTTCACCTACGGTACCAATGGTTTGCCCCCTTTCGGTTATAGCACCCTCATCGATAAGCATTAGCTCGAGATGCCCGTAAAGTGTTTTGGTTCCGTTTATATGTTGAATTACAATATGGTTGCCGTACCCTTTTTCGTAAGAAGCCTTGATTACCAAGCCCTTGGCGGCAGCATAGACCGAACTTCCGCTATTGGCGACCAAATCTATCCCATGGTGTTTTTTTGGTATATGGTGCAAAGGATGGATACGATTGCCATAAGATGACGACAAGCGTTTAAAGTCTTTTTTGGCCAACGGAAAGTAACTCGGCTGCCCTTGATCGATAAAGTCCGATCCCGCCAAAAGATATTGCCCCACCAAACCTTGCATACCCATAAAAAATACACAGAACACTACGATGCCATATTTGCCCATACTACGTTTATTAATACTCTGGTTAAACTTGGTCTTCCTTTGTTTCCAAACTGAAAAAATCCGCTTTGGCGTCCTCTAAATCCGATGCACTCTCCGCTGCCTTGTTTTCTTCTTCATATATGGCGTTTAGCTCATAGGTGACAAGGATATCGATCTCATCGACAATGCGTTTAAAATTCCCTTCGACCAAATCATCTAAAGACTCCTCCGGAATGATGGTGGGCATTGGTTTTACAATCTGATCTACCCGCTTATCAACCTTAATTTTCCCCCTAAAAATCTTACGGTTTATCTCCTCGCCGAAATTATCGGCAACTACACCTACGAATTCTCCTTGCGACAGTTGCGATATGGTCGAGACCGGTATCACGAATTCTAAACTCTCATTGATGGTGTAGGAGGTACTACCCGTGTCTACAGAGACATTTTTAAGCTTTTGTTTCTTCTTGCCAAAAATCTCTTGGAGTTTGGTAGCCGTTCCGCTACGTACAGACCCACTAAATATATTACCCACAATGTTGAAAATAGTTTCAGCGATCTTATCCCCATAGTCGCGCTTCAACTGCTCCAGGTCTTGCATGCCAATTGTAGTAGAAATCTTGTTGGACCTAGCAGTCGCAATAAGATTGTCCAAGCCCATGAAGTACATTGTGGGTAGCTCATCAATTATAACAGAACAAGGTTGTTTTCCTTGTTTGTTGATTTCTTTGAGTAGTTGCGTTGCAACAAGACCAAGAGCCGGGGAATTCGTAGTTTGGGTCGTAGGCGAATTGGCCAAGATAAAAATGGTCGGCGCCTCGGGATTATTAATATCCAACGAAACGTTCATCTCGGGATAGACATTATTCCCCATGACCCAGAACAACTCTTTTGTCGCCAACTGTGAAAGCGGAATTCGCGCCGATGCGGTCTGCCCTGCCAATTGCTCATAAGCCTCCTTTGCCAAGGCATCGGCGAAGGGCGTCATAAAAAACTTGAGTTCCGGATAGTTTACGAATATCTTAAAAACCTGTTCATCAGGGCAGGAAGCCAAAGCAATGGCATGTGGCAAGGTGCAATACTTACCCTCTTCGTATATTTTCAAAAAATAGATACAACAGGCGAAATAGGATATTGCCGATTGTGCGAAAAAATCTTTTTTGGTAATCCACTCCTTATTTAAATTGTACAAAACGGTTTGTGAGGCCTCGATGGCGTCGGCCGCTTTGCGAATAAGTGTAGGATTGATAGGGTTTACAAAATTCGACTCCGACAAATCGTCTAAAGAAATCACGGTAAATTTCGGTTCGATGTTGTAGAGCGCTTTATAATAATTGAAGAAGGCGTGTGTTTCCTTGGCCAATGACGGATACTTGAAGTCATAGACCATCATGGTAAATTGCTTTTGAATGTGCTGTCTAATGTATTCCTCGATTACGGAGTAGGATTTTCCCGAGCCAGGTGTACCCAGTACCATGGTCGCCCGAAACGGGTTTACCACGTTTACCGTGCCCTTATCCGTTTTAAAATTTACAGAATACGGATTTTCCTGTACGGAATTGCCTTGTTTGAACTCTTGATTTTTTTCGTTGAATTCATCTTTACTACCAAAGTATCTGAAATGTCTTCTCAACCTGATGTAAGATGCCATAAATCCGGTAAACGATATAAAAGTGATACCGAAATAAAGGTACAACTGACCAATAAGCAGTGGAGATATGATAAAGATGAGAGAAAACAATGCGACAAATAAGACGTATTTGTTTTGCTTGTTGTCTTCCTCAGGCTTTTTCTTGACTTTGAAACCTAAACTTATAAATGAAACTACCAGTAAAATAATCACTCTCATGAGTACGGGATTTTCATCAAATGGCACCACCTTAACTATTTTCAAAAGCACGGTGGTCACCTGTCGAATTTCAATCCCCTTTTGAAACAAGAAGGTATAGTAGTTCACATACATTTCGCCCAGGATAAAGAGGAAACAGGTTACAAAAACCATAATGAACAGTACATCTATTGATAATTTCTCGTCTTTCATTCGCTAACGCTAATTCTGGTATTATTGAGTTCAAATAAACATCTCTTGTCAGTCTTGCAAACTTTAAATTCAAATGGGATGGTTACTGAACTTGTCTCAAATATATCCTAAAGAAGAGGCGAAAGAAGCTGTTTTGTAATAAGTGGGAGATTAGGGGTAAAACTGTACTATTCCTTTTAAAATGAAGGTTGCAGATAGGGGAATTCTAGTCTTTGTGAGGAGCACGCCCAGAAAAAGTGACTATAAACCTTAGCTAAATTCTTATTAAAAAAGTCACTTCGACAGTCTATGACCGCTATACATATCTATAAAAGCACAATGCCCTCCGGAGCTTTTCTTTCAAATTTAGATAGAAAACCGACTGAGGTAAGGCTACACGCTTTTCGACCGCCAAATGCCGTACCGAAAATAAAGCAGTCGATTTCGTAGGAAATCGTACCCATGGGCCGCCTCTAATTTGGAAACTTGTTTGCTTTAGGTAACGGCAAAAAGTATATCTGAAATCTTCAACGGAACGATAGACTAGCCAAAACAATGTGGAAAGCATATGCTATTTCAAGAAAAGAAACCGCTGCACTATCTTACCCCTATGCGCAGCTAGCGGTCGTTCGATCAAGTAAAACGACGCAATGGAAATTGCCATAACTAGAAATAGTGGTAAAAACATGGTAGTGGCACTGATGACCTGTTCACCTATCTGTCTGTAGGTAACACCAAAATAGTAGAAAACAGGATAGTGGTAGAGGTAGATGCCGTAGCTGATCTTACCTATGAAACCAATTGCCCTATTGCCGAACAAAATGTGTAGCGAACCATTTCTATTTTCCTGCAATAACACTATCAAAAAGATACATGCGGAACACAATGAAAATAGGAATAGCTGTATAAAAGGCGCCACTACATTACTAACGAAACTAAGGTACGGTACGAATGCCCCAACACAAAGTGTTAGTATAGTTAAAGGCACCAACCACAAGATAACCTTCCCGTATTCCCATTTGGCTAGCTTTTGTTCGTTAAATGCCAAAAAACAACCGATACCTAAAGAAAGAATGCGAAATTGTGTTGCATGATACACTATATCGTACAATGCGTTTTCTTCAACAGCCAAATAGGCACACCAACAGGATATTAAAACGGTACCCAAAACGACCGGGACCACCATTTTCTTTAATATCGGCAATTGAAATAAATACATGATGAACGGCCACAGGATGTAGAAATGCTCTTCGACCGACAGCGACCAAGTTTGAAGTAAGGGATGGTCTGAATGCTCGTACATGAAATAGTAGTTGGCACCATATAGCGCCAAATATTCCATACCCTCCCACGAAAAAAGAAAACCACAAATGAGTATACTCAGATAGTAAATTGGAAATATACGAATGGCCCGTTTCAGATAAAAGACACAGAATGAGAATGTCTTTTCCTTTTTTTCCTTAATTAATATGCGCGTAATCAAGAAACCACTTAAAACAAAGAAAATGTCTACGCTCAGGTAACCAATTCTAAAAATACCGACCAGATGATACAAGTCATTCGCCCAACCCGTATCAGCTAGTCTAGGGAAATGGGAAATTACGATTGCTAATGCCGCAAAACCCCTAAGACCATCTAGTACTTTTATCATTGTCGGCGAAATCGATTTTACGTGAGCGCTGCTGTGTAAGCGAGGCTAAAATAGCAAGTGTCACCAAGGTAAACTTGCACATTTTCATAAGTGGTAGAAAGCCAATTTTAACGGTATCAAATACGCATAAGTGAGAAAAATGCGAGTGGCGCATTAGCAGGTATAGAGAATCACTTCAGATTTTTGGAAAAAAGTGCGCCTTATCATGATAAGGAAAGTATATCGCCTTTTCCGGTTATTTCAACTTTAAAAAGCGATAAAGCGAATTTACCTTTCGTTTAGAGATAGGCAAATATTTTTGGGATTTCATTCGCAGATAGTTCCCATCTTTTTTATGAATGTTTACCGCGAAATTCATATTTACCAAGAGCGAATGATGAATACGAAAAAAATGGTTATTGGTAAGAAGTTTTTCATATTCCCCGATGTTCTTGCTTGCCATTTTTGTCGTTTTATCCTCAAGATGAAAAATAGTATAACGCCCGTCTGATTCTAGGTATAGTACCTGGTCTACAGGAACGATTTGAACTTCATTCGTAGATGGTATAGCAATCTGCTTTAAAGGCGTACTATTGTCTAAAAAGTCATTTTCCTGAGACGCTAGATTGCTCAGTTCAATATTTCGTTTCGCTTTCTTGACAGCTAATACCAAGCTTTCAGGTTTGAGCGGCTTCAACAAATAATCGGTAACCAAGTGTTTGAATGCCTCAACGGCATACTCTGTATGAGAGCTAATGATGATGATTTCAATTTCGTGCAAGTAAGCCAATTTCTCTAAAACCCTAAAAGAATTCTTTCCCTCGAGGTTCATATCGAGAAAAATGATGTCGGGACGCATTTTTTTTAAAACCAACTTAGCCTCGTTAACGTTGCGTGCTTCCCCGATAAGGTTAATTTCTTCGCATAAACTCTTAAGATGATACTTTAAAAGATCGCTATGGTCTTTTTCGTCCTCAATAATTATGGCACTAAATTCTTTCACGGAGTTAGGGGAATTGATCTGGAAATACTACTTAGTAAAGATAAGATTAAATTATCAAAACAAGGCTAAAACGGTAGTACCCTTTCCGGTTTTGCTCTTCACCCGTATTTCCCCATCGTGCGAATTGATCAATTCTTTGCACAGTATTAAACCAAAACCAGAACCAGTTTCATTTTGGGTTCCAGGTCGAGAGTCTATCGAAGTAATTTCGAAAAGGCTCTTTTTACGACTTTCACTTATTCCTACCCCACTATCATCTACCTTAAAAAGAACGTGGGCACCGACCTTTTTAGCCCCAATGGTAACCAAGCCATTTCGGGGGGTGAATTTGATGGCATTGTTGACCAAATTCGAAAGTACGGAGCCCGCAATGTCCTTATCCAATTCGCCGACCAATTCCGGAGGGCATAAGTTCACTAGATCAATGCCTTTGTTACTCGCCAGTTCTTGAAATAGTTGTACGGTATCGTCGATCAAATCATAGACACCTAGTTTTTCTTTCTTTACCCTTACCCCTCCCTTCTGTGTTATCGCCCACGATAGCAAGTTTTGCGTAAGTTGGTAATTTTTATGTGCGGCCCGGTGAAGACTAGAAAGGTAGGTTTTGATACTGGTCCGATTTAATTTTTCAAAATCCTCTACTAAAATATCGGCGTACCCCAACATGACATTGTAGGGGGCCCTTAAATCATGGGCGATAATCGAGAAAAATCGTTCCAAGGAACTATTAGCTTCATTTAATTTGAGATTCAGCTCTTGCTCTACCTTTAAAGCATCGGCTATACTTGATTGTTGTTCAGTAATGACTTTGTTTTGCTCGCTAAGCTTATTATTCGCTTTTTTGATATTGTACAAGGAAATTGCTACTAAAGATGCAATAATGAGAAGGGCGACCAAGAGGTACCCTAGAGAATTTCTTGACGCCCTTGATTCTGAAATCAACAATTCCTGAATGGCATTTTCCTTGGTGAGTAGCTCATTTTCCTTTTCTTTTCTTTCTACTTCGTATTGTTGGGTCAACTCCATTACCTTGGCAGTAGATATGGTTTTGTTCAAACTGTCGTTCAAAACATTACTTTTTTTAAGATTTTCAAAAGCCAATTTATATTCCCCTTTGCCCTGAAGTGCCTCACCGATAAGACGATGGTATTCCAATTGATACGCCAAAGGCTTTGTATCACCACGTTTTTGAGACTCTTTTGCATAATACATCATGTTATCATAGTCCTTTATTTTCTCATAAGTGTTCGCCATCAGCATGTATATGGCATCGGTATTGCCCAAATTTCCCCGAAGGTCATACGCCAAGGCCAGTTTATACGATTCTATAGAACTCTCGTAATCGCCCAATTCGGCACTCGCTACGCCTAGATTTCTATGTATGGTAGCAATAGTATTGGATCCAAGGTGTTGTTTTTTAGCCAACCTAAGCGCTTTTTTGTTGTAAAAGCGTACACTGTCGAATTTTTGTACCTGCCAATATAGCAATCCTAAGTTTGCATAAACTTGAGACAAGCTCGACTCAGCCTCTCTACCGTTCTTTTCATTATCCTTTATACACTTACGCAATATCGTAATACCCTTTTCGTATTGTCTTGAAACCGTGTAAATTCGTGCCAATTGGCTGTTCGCTTTGATCAGTCCTTTATTGTCCCCCTGTTCTTCATATAGCTTTAATGCTTTTAAATTATAATTGCTCGATTCTATCAGATTATTTGTAATTGTATAAATTTCAGAATAGAGTTGATAGCTGTCGGCCAAAATGGCTTGGTAGTTATTTTTTTTCGACAAGGAGGTCACTTCGCTCAAATAGTCCAATGCCTCTTCATAGTTTTTTTCATGTGCTTCTACTGCCGCTAAACGAAGTAGCAGGGCTGCCTGAGCCTTTGGAGCAGCAATCGCTTTACTCGTTTCTAAGCCCTTTAATAAATCTGTTTTTATAGCTATAGGATACTTTTTATTGCTCTCATAAAATTTTGTTGCCTCAAGTAAGGTCTCAATAAAAAATAAATCTTGGTTTTCCAATTTTGCCGCCATCCTAACTGCACTGGTATAATATAGCGCCACGGAATCACGAGAAATCTTGCCAATTTTATTTTTTGCTCTAGAAATAATAAATTTTACACTTACCGTGTCATTCTCCTGTAAAGTGTCGATATGCTGGACAGGCTCCGAAGACTTCTCAAACTGTGGATAAATCAACTGGCTCAAGAGAACGAAAGACAAAAAGATAAATTTATTCATGTGTACGTATTTAATTAAATTGGGTTCAAACTTTCTACCTTTGCTTTCGCACGAGTATGCTGTGCTTTAAAAAATAAATGACATCTTACTAACAGTGTCGACAACCGTTTTGAAAATTATAACATTGCAAATTCCTTTATACAACATACGCAACAAAGCACCTTTTGGCCTCTTATTTGTTCATTATTCGTCGTAAGAACAAAAAACATAGCTGTCATACCCACTTTGCACTTCGCAACTGTACCCCAGATCAGTATTAAACAGACCTAAGACCACTTTAATAAAAATTAGCGTAACGTCTATACGAAGCCGTCATGAATAATTTTTTACCTAATTTACATTTCAAATAGAATTGAAGCGTTAACCCCAAAACCAGTTGCAATCTGGCAGCACAAATGCTATTCCAGCGTTCGAACAATGACACGTTCGAACAAGAAAAATTATTTTTTTGGTATGTAATTACACTCTCGAATCGGCGGTTCGCGACTGGCAAAAAGGTTTGAATGGCAATGTCATACGATATGGGGCATATCAAGACATTCTTATTAATTGTATATTTTAAAAATGAAAATTTTATCTAAAAAAATTACGTAAAAAATGGTTATCCCGTAGCTTGTCCTGAAAAGTTTGGGTCGTACAGATGAAAATCTTTTTTCAACGCTTTCAAAGCAATGGTTATGTGGTTTTCAACTGTTTTTGGGGTAATGTCCATTATTTTGGCAATCTCATTGACCTTAAGATTTCGCAAGCGTCGTAATCGAAAAACCTCCCTACGACGTTCCGGAATCGCCGCGATCGACTTGGTTATCAAATCTTCGAGAAGAAAATCGTTTCGTAATGAATCCTCCCCCGTATTGTGATCTGCTATATCAACAGTTTTCCTTCTTTTCTTTAATTCATTGTACGTAGCATATTTTATCGCCTTGTATAAAAAACCCGATTTATTCTTTATTTTTTCATCTACTTCTCCATATTTTGAAAACATATAAAGAAACGTTTCTTGTACAATATCTTCCGACATCTCTTTATCTTTACATATAAAGTAAGAATGTTGTTTTAATGACTCATACTGGTTCAAGAATAGGTCACAAATATTTTCATTTTTCATATCAAATAGTCTTCAAATTCAGATAATTCCCGTCGTACATCATAAAAAAGAACAGCCCAGTTATTCGCCTTTAACCTAATCGCACAGGTAGCGCCGCTATGATATAGCCGATGTGTTGCAAGAGATTTTAAATTCGTTACAAACTTTCAATATGTTTGCGATATATACCTGGGCGAATATTCACAAAATGACGATATCATCTTCTATAAATATAACCGTAAGTAATCGCTAAGCTTACCGTTTAGTAACAAGTGGTGGGAAGGAAAGTTAGGTGGTGAAATATCACAATAAGTGGAATTAATGAATGGGTCCCAGCATATTCCCTTTGTTCGGATTCGAAAAATAATGTACAAACTGAAACTTCTGCAACATGCAAAAATAGAAGAAGAGTAAGGATTTTGCACTGGTAAATAAACTTTAATCCGATACGGATTTAGACGACCAAGTGTGCAGACTAGCCTTTGCATATTTTCAGGACAATGTTCGGCGACATTAGAGATATCGCCTGAAGCATATTCGTAAATTTATACTGGAAATACAATCAATTCAGGATTCTCAGAATGAACCAAAGATCTCTTACCGGCTAGTCGATTTTGGCGCAATATAGCCCCGCCTCCCATGGTCGAACACTGTATTTCTTATTCTTTTTCCTTGCATAATTCGAAATAATCAAGTCATACGAATGAAAATTCTCGGGCAAATTCAAATCTATGAGCTGTTCAGACATATTGAGTACAATTAAATATGTTCTGTGCTCCCCGGTTCTGGTATATGCAAAAACTTCTTTATGATCTGGTAAGATATCAAAATAATCACCATAGATAAGATCATCGTTCCCCTTTCTTAATTTTAACAATGTTCGGTAAAAATGAAGAACGGATTGTGTATCGCCCAATTGAGTTTCCACATTAATTTCGGTGTAGTTCGGGTTTACCGATAACCAGCTCTTGTTGCCATCGGTAAAACCAGCTTGGTTTTCGGCAGTCCATTGCATGGGAGTACGACTGTGGTCTCTGGACGACTTATTCAACTCGTTCAAATAGGTCTCAGCTTGTACCCCACTTTTTAATATTTGACCGTAATTGCCCCGAATTTCGATATCATCGAATTCTTCAAAAGATTTGAAGGGATAATTGGTCATCCCGATTTCCTCGCCTTGATACAAAAAAGGAGTGCCATACTGCGTAAGCGTTAATAAAGCCAAAAGTTTAGACGAGGCTGCCCTGTACTTCGAAGACGCATTCCCAAATTTGCTAACGCTTCTGGGGTTATCGTGATTGTTGAGAAATACCGTGGGCCAATGAAACTTATCGGTAGCGCTCTGCATTGTGAACAATGCCTTCAATTCTGGTAATGACCACTCTTTCTGTAACCAATTATCTCTCCCGATACGCACAATATCGAATAAAAAAGCCATATCGATTTCTCCCCGCCGTTCATCGGTCATACGCTGCATTAACTCGGCACTGACCCCAAATGCCTCGCCTACGGTAACCGAATCGTATTGTGACAATACCTCACTATTCATTTCCTGCAAATATTCGTGAAGACGCGGACCAGAGGCATATACTATTTCCGGGTTCTTGAGTTGTGTCTTGGTCATATCGGCAAAATCTTGCTGTTTAGAAATTAGGGGTATTACATCCATCCTAAAACCATCGACCCCCTTATCTAACCAAAACTTCATGACACTATGAACTTCTTGCCTCAATTTTGTATTTTCCCAATTTAAATCGGGTTGCTTTTTAGAAAAATAATGCAAATAATATTCCCCTGTCGTATTGTCTTTTTCCCAAGCAGAACCTCCAAAAAAAGAGGGCCAATTATTCGGTTTTTGCCCATCCTTTTCAGCGCGCCATATGTAATAATCCCTATACGGATTGTCTTTTGATAGCTTACTCTCTTCGAACCATGCGTGTTCATCGCTCGAATGGTTGACCACCAAATCTATGATTAATTTTATTCCTCTTTCCTTCAGTTTCTCGAGCATTAAATCAAAATCGGCCATCGTCCCGAATTCGGTCATTACCTCACGGTAATTACGAATATCATACCCATTATCGGCATTGGGGGAATCGAAATGCGGACTGAGCCATACGATATCAATACCGAGTTCGTCTAAATAATCAATCTTAGCGATTATTCCTTGCAAATCACCCATACCGTCACCGTTTGAATCTTTGAAAGACCGTGGGTAAATTTGATAAACTACCTGCTCCTTCCACCACGCCTTTCTGATACCTTTAAATGTTTTCATTTATAAAATCTGATTAAATTCCAATCGTTCACCATCGGGGCCAAGAATATTAAAAAATTTACATCCGTTTTTCCAAAACGGTAAAAACCTGGGCGCATCTTCTAAAATCAGAAAGCCTTCATTCTTTAAATTTTGAAAAACTTCATCGATACCCGCAACATCAAAAGCAATATGGTCAATACTTCCGGCAGTGCGTTTGTTAAGCGCTACCGGCAATTGATAAATCTCAATGACCACCTCCCCACTTTTCATCATCAGAACTTTACCCTCTGCCCCCTCGTGCGTAAAACTCGATTTCATGACCTGTTCGAAACCGAGACTTTTATAAAAATCACTTGACACGTTAAGGTCGCGAACTGGAATGCCAACGTGTTGAATTCGAGAAATTTTAATCTGTCTATTTGTCATTATAGCTAACTTAGGAACTCGTTTTAGTGATTTTCCTTACCCATTATTTAGCAATTATGCGTATCAAAAGTCTGCAGACTTCGTAATGCGAAGACACAATAAGGCCGCCACGACCCAGCATGCACCCGCTAGGACCAAGGCGTTCCTTGGGTCTCCCATTAAAAGACTATCATAGAACAAGGGTAGCGATAGCATCATAAAAATCTGGGGTAAACATACAAATGCGTTCAATAGACCCATGTAAACCCCCATTTTCTCTTGCGGGACCGAGCTGGATACCATCACATAGGGCACGGTACTGACGCCGGCGTTTCCGATACCCATCAAGAAACATAGGGCAAATACACCGCTTATTCCGGATGTAAAATGCATTCCGAGAAAGCCGACCGCCCCTATGATGAGACAAAAAGCATACGTTTTACGAGTACCAACATGCTTGATGATCGAGGGAATCAGAAAAGCAATAATCATCGGAGAAATACCGTAGATGGCAGATCCGATGCCGCCCATCGCAACACCTTCGCTAAACCCGACGTCGGTAGCAAGTGGGGCATTATACACATGCCGCGCTATGGATAAGGATAAATATTGCCACATTAGGGGTAGCGCAAACCACACTAGCAGCTGTACCCACCAAAGCTGTTTCATGACCAAAGGCATGTTTTTAATCGCCTCTAGGATTTCGCGGAAGGAGTCTAAAAAACCACTTTTCGCCCTTTCTTTTTTAAATTGCTCAATATCTTCCGGCGGGTATTCCTTGGTCGTATACCCTGTCCATAATATTGAACCGACTATAACTATCGCACCTACGATGAAGGCATACTTTACGAAATCGGGAACGGTATTCGAATCGGCCGTTGTAGACACCCCAAATTCACCCAATATAAAAGGTAAAAAGCCAATAACAAGACCTCCCGCCCCAACAAGGAACGTTTGCATTGAAAAGCCTAATGGCCGCTGTTTTTTAGGAAGTATATCTCCGACCATGGCTCGAAAAGATTCCATCGAAGAATTGACCGCAGCATCAAGCACCCACATCAGGCCAGCGGCCATCCAAATAAAAGAGGAATAGGGCATGGCGATCAGAGCAATACCTGCAACAATGGCGCCAACTGTAAAATAGGGTCTACGCCTGCCCCATTTACCCCAAGTGTTATCGCCCATTGCCCCGATAATAGGTTGTACTACCAAACCGGTAACAGGGCCTGCCAACCACAAAAGTGGCAGGCTGTGCTCATCGGCTCCCAAGTACCTATAAATAGGGCTCATATTGGCCAGTTGCAGCCCCATACCAAATTGTATGCCCAAAAAGCCGAAACACATATTCCATATTTGGAGTATACTTAACGTTGGTTTTTCCCGAGTTGTTTCATTCATTGTTCAAACGATTAAACATTAACTTAAATTTTTTTATTCAGTCTTCCTAGGTGTTGTTTCTACAAGACCTCCCCGTATTTTCTCACCGATGCTTTGCTGCCGAGGGTTTAAAATATCAGACATTAAAAACTCGACCGACCTCTTGCCTATTTCCTCTAAAGGTTGCCTATAATACATCATTCCGTCAGGCAATATATCATAGAACTCCGCCTCATCGAAACCCATTAGCTCCATCTTTCCCAATGACCGCAGCTTATTCTTAACGGCGTATTTAAGACCGTGTAAAGTGAGTATATTCGTTGCGAACAGAATAGCATCTAATTCAGGATTATCAATCAATAGCGTGTCGATACCCTTATTAACATCTTCACTCAAATTTGCTAAATCTACCGCTATTATCTTAGCGTCGGTTTGAAGGCCAAAGTCATTACAAGCCTCTAAAAAACCTCGTTTTCTTTCCAGAAAATGTGCGTAAGTGTTGTTTTGGGTCACAAATGCGATTTCCTTCTTACCCAGATCCACTAATCTTTTAACGCATTCATATGTTGAGAAATGATTGTCATTTACAACAAAATTGAAAGGTGATTTTGGAAAATACCGATCGATCAAGACATAGGGAATATCCTGCGAATGAATCGCTTGGATTTCTCTTTCACTTTCTTCCGGTGGTACGATGATCAGCCCGTCTACCTCATGATTCATAAACGTATCAAGTAATTTTTTGAATTTTTCAATATTTTCGTCCATACTTCCAATAAGAAGTACATACCCCTTGGCTATTACAATATTCTCTATGATACGGGCGATCTGCGCAGAAAAAGGGTTGGCCAAATCTGCCAATACCAATGCAATCGTATGACTCTTTTTTGTTCTCAAACCCTTTGCCAGAGGATTTGCGCGATAATTGAGCCGTTGGGCAATATCCTTTATCCTTTTTGCAGTCTCTTTATTGATTCTATTAGGATGCCGATCGTTGAGTACATAGGACACAAGAGAAACCGATACGCCGGCTTCTTTTGCAATATCGCTGAGTTTTATCTTTCCCCGTTTTGACATTTTAAATCGTTATGCGCCACACAAACATAATTTATTCAAACGATTGAACAAATTTTTTTAGAGGATAATTGATATGACGTATATCCTTTTTAGACACATCGCCTATGCCTTAGTAGGTCTGAAGTACCGCTTTTATTGCTTAGTAACAACACTGCGCCATTTTCGGGACGGCATCTTAAACAACCGATACAAACCATACTCAAAAAAGGCCTATAAAATTACGATAGCTCATTGGGGGTATTGAAGCCCTTACCACACTTTAGAGAAGAAATGGTCAAATAACCATTGTAGTGAAAAATTGGTTTGAGTTCGAATAACGTAAAACAGACAGTTATGAATACAGAAGAACGCGATATTGAGATGGGACAGGCTGCCACAAGTAATATGCATACCAATGCTATGTACCAAGGATCGCCCAGAGTAGCAGAGACACCAATTAGAAATCCAGACCATGTCGCAATAGACATCCCGGATACGGTTATTCCCCAAGAAACTACCAAGATGAGTAAAGGCCAAGAGCGCATGGCTAAGAAAATTTTGGAATCGCTCTATCCTAATGAACCTGAAATGGTAAAGGATGAGCTAGAAAGATATGCAAAAGACTTCGACACGATAGATCGAAATATCACAGATGATATTGAAGGGCCCGAGGCATTCAATATAGATTTAGAAGTGCCTAAATTGATCTCGGAACCGCAACTAAAAGATTTCTTTAAAAGAGTATTGGATAAATATTCGGCCTTTAGTAAGGCCTCTATCGAAAATGGCTATAAAGAAAAGCCGAAAGAGTGGTTCGAATCGAGAGCCAACCGTGCAAGGCTAGTATTGGTCGAAGCTACCGAACAAAATCTACCTGAAATTGCAAAGGCCGTTTTGAATGCCAGCCCCCTCGAACGTGTGGTGGCGGTAGGTTTGGATGCTGAGATGCAAAGTCGCCTAAAGGAAGAACTTATAACCGCCTGGGAGCAGAATGTAAACGAGCAGTCATCCCCTGGGGCTTACCAACAGAAAGTCTTACAGGCATTAAACGACGAGACCGGGCAAACCGTCAACCGTTTTGAGGATGCCTCTTTGAACCAACTTATGGGACCCCATGACTATTCGGCAAAAACCGATATTACATTCGAAAACATGAGAAATGAACTGGATAAGAACTTTTACTCCAAAATCGATGAAATTATACTTTATGGCAACACTCCACAATTGGCCCAAGAATTACCACAATTAGCAAAAAACTCAGAAGCCATTCAATCATTGGCCATCAAGGCCGCCCCATTTAATGAGGCCGATAACTCGCTGTTTTGGACCGCAGCCCTAGATGGTGTAGCAGAACCTCTCGCACATTTGACTACGGCAAAAAATCCAGGCCAAATTCTCGAAACGGGGAAATTTAAAATGAACCCGGATTTCGAAAAAATCTTCAACGAGAGGGTCGAGGAAGAAGGGCTAAATGCCCGAGACGCTAAGTTCCTTAAAGAAATGTTAACGAGCAAGAGTTTGTACATGAACAATTTGAGCCCGCAATTATATGCCACCACCATTACAAAAGCGCAATCCGGTCTGAACGGGAAAGGTGCCATTGTCGTGGGAGATGCATTACCTTGGGGTATAATGGGGCGAATTGTGGCAACGGCTTATGGAGCGCGTTTTGCGGTAAATTCTACAATGATCGATACCGCCAATGATATGCATCAGGAAGATCAAGAAAAAATGCTCGGGTATCGAGGCATGTACAACACCCTGCTGGTCGATTCTATCAACAAATCGCCAGAAGAACCTGTACAAAATGTAGTCAAAGAATTGGTCAAAGGTTTTGCTGCGATAGAGAAGGACCCCGAAATTATAAGACAGGACAAACAAGGTGCTTCGGAACGGGTGTTTTCACTTATGCATGCAAATAATACCAATAATAAGAATGAACGCGGAATCAAACTAATTACCCCACAACCGTTAAACTTCTTTTACGGGGTCGCGGCGACCTCAGTTGGTCTTGGTTTATCTATCACTGCTGTTGGAGCCTCTATTGCATTTCCGATAGTGGGCGCAAGTGTGTTTGCCGCTTCAACAGGTCTTCTTGCAGCATCGCTACTGACTCAAAAATCGGCCAATTCAACCCACATGTCGCGATGGCATCGGGCATCGGCGAGGGCACGCGGCACTTTCAAAAATGCACAGGATAAAAGGGACAAACTTGTCATGGACCGCACTACCGAAATTATAGGACAACGTTCGGGCCCATCCCAAGACCAAACGATGCAACAAGATTTATATCAAGAGCAATCTCGGGAAAGCCGGGTAGAAGCGAATGTGCAACCAAGTGTTCCTCTAAACGAAGGGGTTCGTAACGAAAGGATGCCCACTTCCCCTTCTGAGAGCAATTCAATAATGGAGTCTACCAGTGATGACAGGTCCGAACTCTTAGTAGGTTTAAGGGTACCATCGAATAGTGGAATGGCGCAGCGTAGCAATCGGTCACCTGGCGCTTCCACAAAAAGTTCAATACCCACTCAAATGAAACCTTAGCCTTATCTATTTAATACTCACGAAATACATAAAATGAATCCCGTCTTACTAGCGAAGACTACTCCAAAATCTGGTTTTAAAACGACTTGAATACTCTTAATTAAATCGAAACATAAATAAAATTAAAAAGCTGAAAATGGAAAATAACAAAAAAGCCGTTTACATCGCCTCTAGTGCGAACATCATGAAAGTTGCAAAGGACAAGATTACCAAGGAATGGAAGGCCGACCAAAAATCCGGCGGTGGTGTAGCACCGGGCATCAATGATGCGATACCAACCGAAGGGTACAAGAAGAATTATTGGTTAGGCATCATGGAGGCACCTGAAGGTTTCGATCCAGAGAATGATCCTGATAAGGCAAAGGCCGCTATTCGATCTTATGAAGAAAAAAATAATATCCCGGAAGGTCAAAATGAATTTATTTTTGTCGAAAAAGAAACCTTTGACGAATTTTACAAAGGGGCTACGAATGGCATTACCTGGCCATTGATACACAGCATGCCCGAAAAAATAGACCCTAACAGGGATTTAAACTCCCACACCCCGGTAGATTGGGAATTTACCGAAACCCTCTTGAAAAAAATCAACTCGGACATCAATGATGACGACAAACCCGAAATAAAAAATTACAACGACGTGGTTGTGTGGGTACATGACTACCATGTTTTTCAGGTACCGGGAATGTTAAAAGAGGCCATTCAGAATCAAAACGATTATTATACAAAAGTAGAATACAACGCTAGCCAAGGCGAAGAACCTGCAGCCTTAGAAAAGGAAAAAATTGTCGGAGAAGCGATTGAAGGAAATATAAACGTCTCCTTTTTTCATCACGAAACCTGGGCCAATATTGCCCCGGGAAGAGAACCGGAAGGTTATGACCCTGAAAAATCGAAAGTCTTCTATATGGGTAAAGCCGACGCTTCCGAGGAAAGAATCGCTACTATGAACGATCGTTTCAAAGATATACTTACAAAATTGGTCGATTCGGATAGTATTGGCTTTCATACACAACTAGATTCGAATAATTTTGTCCAGACCATTGAAAATTTCGGTATCGCTGCCAACACAAAAGAACTGGAGCATATAAAGAATAAATGCTATGTCAACCCTATCGGAATACCGAAAGCCAGGCTCGAGAGAGAATTTAATGAAAGGGTACCGGTTTTAAAAACCGGGTTAGAGAATACCGAACAAAAAGAAACGGATTTTGTTAAGAATCTTAAGCAGAACCATAAGGCAGTAGTTGATAGTCTTGACTATATGAAGGAAAGGATAGGGTCGATTTCCGAATCCGAAGACCATCGCGAAATACTGAATAAGACATTGCTAGACGATAAAGCTGATATAGCAACAAAATTAAATAACATCAGGGCCAACGCAGCTAATGAAGACATCAAAAATAATATAGCCGAAATACAGGCCAAAATCGATCTTATAGATGTACTAGCCGCAATCTCGGAAAAAAAGCTGAACAATCCTGAAAAGGTTGAAGCACTTCTACAAAAAGCCGAAATGGCAGGCTTGCAAAATAGTGTCACTGCGATTTGGGGTAGCGAAGAAAATGAATCCCAAAAAATTAGAAAGTTGAAAATTCTTGGCAAGGGAATAAATCCCGGGGCAGCCTTACAAGAGCTATCACAAAAAGCCACAACAAACGAACAAACTGAAAAGGATTTACTCAGTATTAAGGCGAATATTGCAACCTACGACACGAATGCAAAGGTTTTCGAAAGTATTAAAGCGAACCCAAGTAAATTAATCAATAAAATGAGCGAGGCAGCGCAAAAAATAGAAAAAGGAAACGCCTCCCTTCACGACTATCAGACCGTGATGGAAAAGGCGTATTTTAATTCGGAAAAAGTGCATATTGCTTCGGTTCAACGCTTTGATTATACGAAAGGTATCGAACCCTCCTTAAATGCATATCGAGATTTTTTAAGGGAAAAAGCTAGTACGGGAGTGAGCAACCCGGGCGAAACCTATCAATTTAATCTGGTTACAGGAGCTGGAAGATCGTCCCCGATAAAAGCATATGACGAGTACCAACAATTGGTCGAGAACCAGATCAAAGAAATAAATGAAGAATTTCCGGGAGCGGTATATCACTACCAACAAGGAATCGCCAACGCGGAGATGACGGTTTTCGATGCGATGAACGACCTTCAAATGGCCACCTCCATAAAAGATGGTTACATTTTATCGGTCGGAGAAATGATAGATGCCAGAAATCGGGCATTGAACCATCCCGATGTGGAAACACTCCTAACGCATAAAGCTTCAGGAGCGATAATAAGTACAGGTGCGGGCATTGCAGAAGACCTTGGAGGATTGGAACGAAAATCCCGCTTTGAGAGCCTTTCGTTAGAAGAACCAAAAGCCAATATACTATTAAAAGCCTTGCACAGGCAAACCGATAACATAGATACGCTTAGAGGGCAGCAGAAAACAATCGATAGTATGGATCAGCGTACTGATTTGAATGAATCAGAAAAAAACGATCTGATAAAGCTAAAAACCAATGTAGAGGCGAATTCAGGGGATTATCAAAAAATGGTAGCGGCTATTACCGATGCAGATACAAAATTTGGTAATACGGCTTTTGCTAAAATAGGGGAATCAAGCAAAAAAAACACAGCTAACCAGGAGCAAGCGGATATTTTCAGCAAAGAACCTATCAAAAACTATATCGTTACCGACAATGATGGCACTATGACCTCCTTTGTACCATTAGAGCGCAAAGACGAGGCCGGGCCAACGAAAGAGGCGCTGGAAAAATTAAGGCAGTACAGTTTTGATAATCCCGATACTGGTATCGCTATCCTTTCTGGTCGAAAAAACGGGGAATTAAACAATTTTTATAAAGAGGCCATGCGACCCGACACCGAAGGTAGAAGACCAAAAATAGTACTGGCTTCGGAAAATGGTGCCTTTATGCAGTTTAAACCTATCGACTCGAACTCTGGGGATATTTCGGTGTCCAATAATAGAATGCATGCGTTAGCTAAACCCTTGGAACAAGAACTAAAAGATGAAATAATCAAGATGATGGGCACCGCTGCGGGAAATCATTTTACTACCGATTCAAATGATACGGCGAAACATCTATGGATCAAAGCAGAAGTAAAGAAATACGGCTTTACGGCACACTATCGGGAACCTCGAAAAACGGATAGCCCCGAAACCGATGCCGATAATTTGAAGCTTTTCGAAGCAATAAAATCTGAAATCAAAGCCGGTTTAAAACAAATCGGAGAGGCTAATGAAATGGAAGTGCATTTGGGTGCGACAAACTCCTATACCATTGAACGGGTATCTAAGGGCACAACTTTAGAAGATCTCGCCAATAATACGGAGAAAATTCAGCAATTGTTTCAAACGCAAGGTTTGGTTACAGAGAAACCGCTCTCAATGAGTTATTCCGGCGATGATACGGGCGACCGACCTGCGCTTACGAAACTGAACGAAAAGCTTGCTGCCGGAGAATTGAAAGGCTACACTTCCCGACCGAATAATCTAACGCCTTATGACCCGGAGCCCCGAGAGCCAAACGGACCGGAAGAAGTATTTGTACCCGATACCTTTTATATTTTAGGTAGCAATGAGAAGACCGCCCAGCAAATGCATCAGGAGAATTTTATGGACAAAGAGGCATTTAACAGTTTAAACGATTTAAGGGAAAGTCTTAGCAATGCAGCTTTAATGCCTGGTCAAAACGAGGGTGAACTACCACCAATCGTTTTACTCGACTCTGATGCGATTCTCATTCAAAAACCCAAAGAATATCCGGCAGAGCGTTTGGCGAACTTTGCTTCTGACTTTAAGGGTAAAGTAGTTCTTGTCGCAGATGAACAGCACAATGAAAATCTGGAACGTCTGGCTAGGGAGCATAAAAATCTTAATGTGGTTACACCATCAGGTAAATTTTATCAACCAGCAAGTTGGAGCTATAAAACCATAGGCCAAGGTTTCGAGAAAGCAAAAGATTCAAATAAGGTCATATCCACAGACCCTGTTAGAGCTAGTGAAATACAATTTTTGAGGGCTGTACAAACCCTTTTTAATGTGCAACAAACACAGTTGCTGACGAAGCAAGAGCAGCCCAAAGTCAGTTCTTTTTTGAGTGAACTGGCCAATTCTCCCTCGCGCGGAGATGGCAGAATAACTCCGGCCGCAAAGAGCTTGAAAAAAGAGAACAAACCCAAAATGAAACGTGCATGGAAATAATAAATGATAAAACAAAAATAAAACTGTTGAGAAGCTAAATTGAGAATCCCGGTATATCTCGTCTATTTCCAGAGCAGGAATATGATATGATGTACCGGATTCCATTTTACTTGCGATAGTTTCTATGAAAAAAAGCTACGAGACGGTTTACACTAACTATACGTAAACATGGTCGTAGCAACAAATGAATAAACTCTTACCCAGATGAACAAGAATATACCGAACGAATCGACAGAAATAACGCAAGGCGTAATTGAACTTTACGACTTACTCAAAGGTGCAATTAACGCGAAGGAAACCACTAGTAAAACGGCGGTAGCTACCGAATTAATGAAGGAGCCAAATATTATCAATGCCCTTGAATCTGCGGTCGACATCCTAAATGCATCCTTAGATTCGGATCGAGAGCGAATAGAATCGTTCAAAGAGCTTCTTGAATTGGACAAGGCAATCGTAAAGGGGAGTCAAGAAGATTTAGACCACATACTACAGACCACTCCGTTTGATAAGAATATGGTAACAAGATCTACGGAAGTACTCTCGCTTGATATCAAGAATAGGATAAAGACTGAAAAAGCCATCGATTCAACTGCATCAAAAATGGCTAATGATAGCAAAATACTGGAATTTTTTCAGGATATAATGCCAGCACAACAGCAAACAGTAGACATAAAACCCGAAAACCTTGTCGATACCGCTTTGAGTAGTCTCAAAACCCCTCTCAACACTGAACGGGTTCTGGCGCAAGAAAGCAAGGAAACCTTATCTGCAAAGATCAATACATCGGCGACTTTGAAATCGGCGAAACAGCAAAAAAAGGGTATGTAAAAAATATAATTAACATTTCTCGCCTAAGAAAAGTGTACCTGCTTACAGTACTAGCCAAAAGTAGCGATTCTCTATGGCTACTATTAAATCTTTAACTTATGGAATCTCTACAGGATACAATCGATTCTCCCGTTGAAAGAACGAAAGCTGATCGTTTTCACAAAGGTGTGGTAACTATTCTCGCCGGTATTTATGAAAAGCAGCCCTCCCGTAGTACTGGCAATAGCAATCCCATCGATATGGATTTGGATGCCGCACTCGAAATCTGGAAAGATCATACGAAATCCTGGCCAGCGGTATACGGCGAACAAGGTCAAATCAATGATGAATATCGCCAAGCAATTATAAAAGCGATTCAAAATACCCTAGAAGCCATTGATGCATTCTTAGGACCGAGTAAGATTTTTACCGATACTCAAATCAACGATACGAACGAGGTTTTGCTAGGTATTAAAGATGTAATAAAAATACCGCGTATCCTCCATAGCATTCAAGATAGCGATTCCATAACCGGTGCGTTTTTTCGGGATATGGTCACCAACCAGGCATTATGGGATGTTGAAGGGGCACACATTCAGATCATGAGCGATTTAGCACATGTCATGACGAATATTGCGCAAACAAAGCTGAACGATGACAGCCATGCTTTAAGAACTAACTTGCAAAATGCATTATCAACCCTATTCAGTACCGATATAAGCTCATATGGTGTCTGTGCCGGTGGCTTCGCACAGAAAATGAGAGATGCAAAAGATCAATTGCAAATATCGCCTGAAGATACCTAATTGACCTACTGGAATAGCCATATCAGCAATGTTATAAATCAAACCACCGCTGGTGAACCACATTCTATATTGGCGGTTGTAGATCAAGAGAATCAAACGCATATCCCTCCCACAATCGATTACCTAGCCGGGGTATCTAAAAATCTCGTAGTAAAAAAAGATAATTTTATAGAAAATGTGCTTCGTCAATTTCGAATCGAACATTATCGATTGATAATTGATGCCGTTTCTAATTTCCCCAAATACTTAGCCAACCGCCTCGAAGACCAAATAAATGAATCGTTGCAAAATTTCGAAGGCCTGGAAGACCATGAAAAGAACAATAAACTCGACGAATTTTATACTAGTGACCTACAACCGTTTATGCCAAATGATTATAGTAGCGAGTTTAAGCAAAATGCGTTTGACGATCATACCTCTACTTTCAAGAGCGAAGCCTTGGTCAAAGAAGAGGCAAAGCAAGAACTGACTTCACTTGTCGGCAAAGTAGTCGGGGTTTCGGATTTAACATTAAATGAAATGGCTGCATTTATTGTTTCATTAGAAATGCAAATGCAACCCTATAAACCTGAATTTTTGCACCAAAGTGCATTATATTGTTCATATGCGTTAAAAGGCGATCTTGAGGCATTACCGAAAATTTTGAATATTCACTTTGCTGATAACCAAGTGAAGCTGATTCAAACCACACTTCTAAATTTGATAAACTTAAAGGATCAAGCTGCCATAAAAAGGGTCGCGAATTCCATCAGTCCCGAACCGATTGCCGCTATATTTGCTGTTACCCTTGCTAAACTTACATCCATTAATGACAGGAGATCGGTTTCTTTTCTACGGGATTCATGCCCCGACCACTTAAAGCTTCCCATATTCGCCAAAGCCCTCCTGTTATCGGTAGAGCAGAGAAACCGTCCGGGATTAGGTTTAATTATAGATGCCTGCCCTTTAGATCTAAGAACTGCGGTTATTATTACCGCGCTTTTAAAATGTATCGAAAAAAAATCAGCAGTTGCCTTGACCATGTCATTGAATGCCTGCCCAGATGAATTGAAGACAAAGGAGATGTTCAGTACCCTGATGGACGGTTGTCTTCGAGAGCCTGAATTGGATATCCTTAAAACTGTTACAAGCCAATGCCCCTCTAGCCTGCAAGTAGACGTTTTGTCCGACGCGCTCTATGCTTGTGCTTCGAAAGGCTCTGTAGAGGAGACGCTTTTTTTTATTGATGGTTGCCCTCATGAGCAAATATCGCCCGTTTTTCAGAGCGTATTATTGGATGGCGCGAGATGTAATAACAAAAATGTATTGGCAATCATCAGCCATACCTATCCCGTACCATTAAAAGCGGAAATATTCTTAAACGCACTACTGCAGAGTGTAGGTGAAGCTAACGAAAGTATGGCCAATTTGATTCAGCAAGCCTGCCCTGCTAAATTTAAAAAGAAAATTTTCACGGAAACATTACGGGAGTTTACGTTAAAGGGGCGGGAAGATTCTGTAGCGCTGACAAGCAAACTAGATTTCAATTGCGATAAAGTTAAATTGTTCTCTAGCGTACTTAAGCATTCGGATATTTATCAAAATCCCGATGCTATGCGAATTTTGACAACCAATTGTCCCCAAGACCTAAAGAGAGGGGTTTTTTACACTTCATTAATGACTTTTGCCAAAAAAAATAGACCCGAAGCGTTTACCGAGCTGTTGAATTTGTGCCCTTCGTCGCTTAAAACGCAAGATATGTTCGTGTCTTTCATGAGCGAGTGTATTCAGTCATGGCATGCCGTAGCATTCGAAGTCATAAAGGATGCCTGCCCGATTGATTTTAAGGAAGCGATGCATATAAAAGCAGTCGAAGAAAGTGCTAAAGAAGTAAATTCACAACGGTTGGAGTATGTAATGAACAGCTGCCCTGAAGAATTAAAGGAGAGGGTATTTGATCAGGCAAATATAGCTTTCAAACCGAGCAATTTTAACGATGATCCGGAAGATCCTTCCCAATCAAGAACCTTTTCGATGTCGGCAATGACATTAGCATTAAATCAAAACGAAAAAAGATCACACGAAGAAGGAAATCAGGGCTCAGATCATAAAAAAAGCAATGCTTATAAAAAACTTAAGAGATGATAACCCAGTAGCCCGTTTGAAAATGGCCAAGCACTACCTTTTTCAAAAGACCAACTACTACACAATAAGTACGACAACTTCATAGCAATTCCCATAAGGGAAATTTAAATAATCACCTATGTAAAATGGTGCAAAAATTGAACTTTTCACCTAATCCCGAATAGCCGAAAATTCGAAATGATAGTAGAGAAAATAAAGAAACATCTAACCATCTCCCATACAAGAATTCGTCAAAATAGAGAATTATGGAAGATGGCACAATACGAAAACAGAACCTTACAAACAGTTATAGATTGTTTCCTTAGGACCAAGAATTCGAATCATACTATTGAAAATCGTGGTGCATTTTTAAACTGTGAGAACTTCAGGCAAAAGCTAATGCAAGATGAAACTTTGGTCACCTACGATGTTTTCGACTCTCAGGATACGGCTGCGGTGAAAGAGATTTGCAAGAATGCTGCCTCTGGCAACAAATGGTGTGAATTTTTATACTCCCTGACCAAAATAAGCGATACGCCTATCGTTCTTGAGATGGGTACGAATCTTGGTATATCAGGGTGTTATATTTTAGAGGCGATCAAGAATATTTCAGGGAGCCGTATGATAACCTTGGAGGGGCTTCCCCAATTATGCGAAATTTCCGAAACCCAATTCGCCTTAATTGCAGCAAAGTCAAAGTATGATATTAGACAGGGTTTGTTCGACGATACGTTTCCCGTTCTGCTGAACGAAGACATAAAGTTCAATCTCATCTTTATCGATGGTAACCATAAAAAAGATTCGACCATTGACTACTTTAAAAATTTAAAATCGAAAATTGACTCTTCGGCGATATTCGTGTTTGATGATATCAATTGGTCGGCTGGTATGAGAGAAGCTTGGAATAGCATCAAAAAAGATAAGGATGTCAATTTTGCCATCGATCTCAATCGACAAGGAATTATTATCGTAGATTATGAGGAAAAGTTAAAAAATATCACATTTAAGCTACACCTCGCTTATTAAATAAATTGAATTGCACGCTTCTATAAACAAACTCGGAGGTATTTTACAACTTGAGATACTCATATTGGTGATCAGCCGTAAAAATCATGAATCAATCAATTTTCAACTGCCTATAAAAACAAGTTATATTTAGAAGAATTAGGATAAGAATAGTGCTATTTTTGTATCCATTTTTATAAAATCACTAGGTCATGCGTCATCTGCATCCGAATAAAAATCCCAAGTATTTATTACTCATAAGTTGTATCCTCTGGTCTACGTGTTCAATGGCTCTTTTTGCACAATCCGGAAAGAGGGTCTACCGTCCGTTTTTGTTCTCCTTGAAAGTCGAGGAAGTGACCAGATCCGTACCCGATATCAAGACGGAAATCGAAACCATTGTTTCCGCGCAAGAACTTGTAAACGATAGTTTGCTGCAAGAAGCGCGTTACTGGAACTCGGCCTACCCCTCGTATCGCTGGCACCAAATCATGGTTGAAGCGGGCAAACGCACCAAAGGCCATAAAAACGGAGGTCGTATGGCCATACTCCACTTGGCAATTTACGATGCCTTGGCCGAAGTGTGGAAACATAAGCAGGGCAAAGAACGATTGGCCCCGTTTCAAGAACATTCCCAGATTGAAAAATGGGGAAGTCCTGTGGGCTATTCCTCATATATCTGTGAATATAGTGCCGTAGCGGCAGCGGCGCAGCGGGTTATCGGTTATTATTTCCCAGAAGAACAAGCGTTTTTAGATAATAAATTAAAGCAATTTAAAAAAGCACGTTTACGTTCGGGATTACAGTACCCTAATGATATAGAGATGGGAATGGCCATTGGCGCGAACATCGCAGAAAAATACATCGGTTATGCAAAAACCGACCGCACGGATAAGGTATGGAATGGTGCTGTACCTGATGACAAAACCTTATGGAGCGGTAAACCCGGTAAATGGGATCCGATGAAGCGACAATGGAAACCTTTTACCTTACTATCGGCCGATCAGTTCAGACCAGCGCCGCCACCTTCTGATTGGTCATCGGAAATGGAAGAGCTTCGTCAATTCAACAAAAACCACCAAAGTAGTGATATTGCCTGGAAATGGAAAAGTGAACCCGTTTGGGACTTATTATTAGAGCGGAAAATACTTGAATATGGCCTTGATCCGTTTCAAGCCGCCCAAGCCAGTGCTCTTTTTCATACCGCACGTTTCGATGCAACAATTGCAGCGTGGGATGGAAAATACCACTTTTGGGGCATCCGTCCGTTTCAATATGACCCAGATTTCAAGCCTATCCTTATCGAGACTCCTAATTTTCCGGGCTATCCGGCTGGGCATACTACCGTGGCGGGAGCGTTGTCGACTACATTGACACACCTCTTTCCTTTAGATGCCCCCTATTTTCAGGAACTGGCGATAGAATGTTCCGAATCGCGTTTTGAAGGCGGTGTTCATTTTAGAACCGACAATGAAGTGGGGCTCAAAGTCGGCGAAAAGGTAGGACGGCAGGTTATTGAGAAATTTTTGGAATAAATAGTCCAGAACATGATACGTTAGGAGTATGAAAAGTGGGAATACCTCTTATCTTAGTATCATGATTTAGAGCCTTATATTTTGAGAAGCTCAGGATTTTCTTTTCAAGACCTGATGCATAATCAATCGTAAAAAAATTGTTAAAAAACAGAGATGTCAAATATCACAACGGTAATACCGGAAAGAGCAGCGGATATCGGCAACTTTAAAGTAGGCCGCCTACTGCCTTTTAGAAAAAAAAGAATGGTAGGGCCTTTTGTATTTATAGACCATATGGGTCCCGCAAATATGTCTGAAGATGAAAATTTAGATGTCGGGCCTCACCCACATATCGGACTTTCCACGTTGACTTTTCTTTTTGAAGGGAGCATTGTCCATAAGGATAGCATAGGTACGGAAATCGAAATTAATCCTGGCGCGGTAAACTGGATGACCGCTGGTAAAGGCGTAGTGCATTCAGAACGTACGCCAGAACGATTACGAGCTAAGAAGAAATCGCTTCACGGATTACAGATTTGGGTTGCATTGCCTAAAGAGCTTGAACAAATGGAGCCTTCGTTTCACCATACGGAAGCGGATAAATTACCGACTTGGGAAGAAGATGGCCTAACATATAAGCTGATTGCAGGAAAAGTATTTGGAAAAGAATCACCTGTTCCCGTACACAGCGCCTTGTTTTTTATAGAAATTAAAAGTACCAAAAGGCAGGTGGTAGACTGTGGTGGAGAGTTGTTTGGTGAAAGCGGTCTTTATATATTGAAAGGTGCGATGTATAGTGAAGGGCATACCTATGAGCCGAAACAATTATTAGTGGCCAAAGAAGCAACACTTTGCGCTTTTGAAATGGCGGCCAACTCAACCATTTACATCTTCGGTGGAAAACCGTTTCCTGAAGGAAGAACGATACATTGGAATTTTGTATCTTCCGACAAGGCCCTTATCGATAAAGCGCGTAAAGATTGGGTAGCGCAAAAGTTTCCTAAAGTTCCTGGAGAAACTGAGTTTGTGCCATTGCCGGAATAAGTTTTAGTGCAGGTAGTCATCAAAAAAATGTACTAAGTTCTGAAGCAGTTTGGACTATTAAATTTTTGTAGCTGACACCGTTCAACACCGGTTTTCTGAATCGGGCTTTCAAGGATACTCGGATGCCGAAATAATTGATAAACTTTAAATCAATTCCATATTCGATTAAAATCTACCCATTGGCTGACATATTGGGTTTGAACACCAGAAGCTAACAAACCCTTTTTTAGCTATACCTCGGGAGACGAGGCATGTGCCAAGTCGCTACGCTAAAAATAGGATAAGACGAACATCAATGTCCAAAAGTTATTTGCAGATCGATCGTTCAGACAACAATGTCGTGGCGTTGCGTAATCTTGCCGCCGGAACGGTCGCTACCATCGCAAATCAGACGGTTGTTCTACAAGAAAACATCAAGGCGAAGCACAAATTTTCACTCAACGATTTTAATGTTGGCGACGCTATTCTAATGTACGGGGTATTGATAGGGAGAGCAATAGCGCATATTCCCAAAGGAAGTGCTATTACCACAGCGAACGTAAGCCATACAACCGCGCAATTCAATGACGCTGAAGAAACCTACAAATGGGCCCCGCCCAATGTGAGCAAATGGCAAGACCGGACTTTTAACGGCTATCACAGAACTGATGGAAGCGTCGGTACCGCCAACCACTGGTTGGTCATTCCGCTTGTTTTTTGTGACAACAGAAATGTAGATGTGCTCAAAGCCGCCTTGTTGAACGCGCTTCATAATTAAACAGCAGAGGATATTGGCGGCGATGATACTACTTAGGGAAGAAGAGCAACTTGGTCAATGAAGCGGATGAACAATTAGCAATACATCCCCGTAGTTAAAGAACTATTGACCGAACAACAATTATCTTTCTGGTTTTTCGCTAAAGCCATTTTCGCTTCTTAAAATACAGGAGCATACCAATCGCCACAACAATCATTACGCCCCACATAATGAAGTAACTATACTCATATTTCAGTTCCGGAACTACTTCGAAATTGGTGCCATAAATACCTGCGATAAAGGTCAGGGGGATAAATATTACAGAAAAAATGGTCAAAAATTTCATGATATCGTTCAACTTCGTGCTAATCGTCGTGTGATAAATGTTAAGTTGGTCCGAGAGGATGTCGCGGTAGGTTTCCGATGCATCCACAGCTTGGTTGATGTTATCCAACAATTCTTTGAAGTGCACTTGAGTAGACTCTTTAATTACTTCCGATTCTACCTTCGACAATGACAGAATCATTTCCTTGGCCGGTGTAATATTCTTTCTTAGAAAATTCAATTTTCGCTTGTAGGTGTATATTTCATCAATAACACTTTTTTTAGGTTCTGTTAAAAGATTCTCTTCCAATGTCTCTATCTTTTCACCTAAAAGACCGATGATATATATGTAATTGTCGATAACGATGTCGAGCAACGCAAAGGTCAAATAGTCGGTGCCACCATTGCGAATGCGTTTTTTTTGAGTACGAATTCGTTCACGTACCGGTTCAAAAACATCACCCCTTCTTTCCTGAAATGACAGGAGCACCGAGTCAGTAATGATCAAACTGAGATTCTCCACTGAAATACGACCACTTTGTTCGTCTTGCTGTAACATTTTAATGGAGAGCAGAATACAGTTACTAAAATCATGTACTTTGGGTCGGGCGTGCACATCCATTACCTCGGCAAGTACCAGTTTGTCAAAATCGAATCCCTCCGCTATATTCTCGATAACATTGGTATCGTGAAGACCATCGATATTGAACCAGGTAACACTAGCATTTTTGCGATGTTCCAAGACTGTTTGTATATCTCCAATAGTTTCTTCCTTAAAATCTTTGGCGTCATAATCGACCATACGCAGCACGACTTGATCCATTTTTCGCTCTCCACGAAACGAAATATCATCCGGTGCGAGACCGATATCCTCTTTCCGTTTTTTTGCAAATCCCGTTAGGCTGCGGGAAACCGATAATATATCCTTTGTGTTTAAATGCATCGTCATTTTTTTATTGATGGAAATGGCATGGAGAAGATAATCATTTCGTGGTGGAGTTTTGATTTTCCATGATATGAAAAATAAATTTTTCAAGCATTTTTCGTAATCAGCGTTTCGACAATAATATATTATGGATAAACTTCATTTTTTTAACAACTCCCATATTTATAACAAATGGATATACATCGGGTATTCCCATGGCCCGATTAATACTGTTTACGGCAAAGGAAAGAGGAACACAGGTATTGACAATGGCCTGGAAGTCTTCCTTAATGTAGGGGTCGAAAGATACCCTAGTCTTCAAATTTTTCGTATTCTTATTCGGATTTACCTTCAAACGAAAGAAATGGGCCGTCTCTACCATATCCATAATATGAAGATAATGCGCCCAGGTCTCCGCCCAATCTTCCCATGGGTGCGATGTTGCATATTTGCTGATATACGAATCGCTCCAATCTTGTGGTGCACCCTTAGCATAATAAGACCGCAGGGCTTCGGTATAGCTCACGCGTTCATCGCCGAAAATCTCCCTAAACTCCGCTAGCACATTCTTTTTTCTTAAAACCAATCGCTCCCAGAAGTAGTGGCCCACTTCGTGTCTTAGATGGCCGATCAATGTGCGGTACGGTTCCTGTAGTTGTTTTCTAATCTGCTCCCTCAACACGGAATCTGCTTCTCGGAGCAAAATGGTGATGACCCCATTTGCATGCCCCGTCATAATGTTGGGATTACCTCCTTTAGCGATAAAGTCAAAACACAAGCCTTCATCGCTGCTCATCTTGCTTGGCAAATCCAGTCCGATTTTAAGGAGTTGATAGATGAGTCGATGTTTCGCCACCTCCAAGTTTTTCCATTTTAAAAAATTCTCCTTATCGGAAAGATTGGGAATAGTTCGATTCAGTTGGCAAGCAGGACAATATTCTTTTTTGCTTGTTTTTTCCAAAACCCAATTACAAACCCCATGCGCTTTGTTTTTACAGTATTTATATTCGATTTTTTCCCGGTCGGAAATCATGACCGAAGACGAGGAATCGAACGTGAGCATTTTACGGTCATTTTCGCGATAGCCACAGGAATGACCGCAGTTTTCGCATACATTGTTTTCAAAATACAACGGATGATTGCAGTTGCCACATTGAAAGACTTTCATAGAGAGTATTTTAAACTTGAGAAAATAACCGTTGCTATGTGGTGTTTTCGAAAAAAGGATTTCCCGTAGGTCATTAAGATATCAGGTTAAATCTTTTTTGAAGTCGAGTCCCGCATCCTTCCATTTTCATCTAACTCAACGATAATTGAAACCCTGATATTTTTGATACTATCACTAAAATCGTAACCACGGGGCGATATCCATCAATTAATGGTAAAGGTGATTTGGAATCGGCACCATTACCGATGAATACGATACTAGAACGCACTTTGATATCTTCGTGTTCTGGCTACCGCCTAGTAAAGGTGAGCAAAGATACCCAAAGTATCTTTTTGTAACGTTTCGTTTTCATCGAATTCAAAGAGTCCCGAAATCAAACCCCAATGAATAGCATGATTGCAATTGCCCGACTTGTACTCTTTAGGTTTTAAGCGCTAACTCAAAATGTCTGGAACAATTTCTAGAAATATCCTCGGGACAGCTGAAAACAAAAATAAGTCCATTTGCAAAAAAACTTTACCAGGAACTCTTCAAGATATACAATAAAAAAGCACAGCCTTTAAAATCGGGATGCCAACACTTAGGAAACCCTTTCCAAAAGGGCATCCCAAACTTCATCGTGAATAGGAATACCTTCTTTCATGTGTTTCTCCCTTCTTTTTACCGTTCGGCTTCCAGGATAGTCGACCGAGCCACCTTCCTTTGCGGGTGCCACATTCATCACATGACGTATGATTTCATCGACCAATGCCTTATGCCTACCCTCACCGTTCATTTGCTTGGCGTCAAAACAAATGAATACTTGAGACAATCCGTACTCCACCTCCATTTCACCTATTTTGGCGGTCGACCTCCCTGAAGAAAGTAAGGTCACCAATAAATCGACCAAAATGGAAAGCCCCGATCCTTTCCAATAGCCCGTTGGCAGTAATCGTTGGGAATCCAATATTGCTTTCGGGTCGTTCGTCAATTCTCCCTCGGCATTGTACCCTCCGGGAAAGGGAAGCGCCTCCCCGTTGAGGACCAACCGCTCCATTTTTCCATAAGAGAATTGCGATAATGCCATATCGAGAACGATGTGTCCTTCTGCTCTGGGAACCGATACGATAACGGGGTTGTTGCCCGTGTTGGCCTCTTTTGCGCCCCATGAGGGCATATTGGGGCATGTATTGGTAAAACATAGGGCTATACATCCGGCTTCCGCAGCTTGCCAACCGTATGTGCCGCCACGCATCCAATGACTTCCATTTTGAAGCGCCACGCATCCCATACCCGATTCTTTGGCCAACGCTATCGCCCGTTTGGTACAAAAGTCGGCGATTAATGGACCGGGGCCCAATTTGCCATTCCAGCGTTCAAAGCTACCCAAGGCCAATTCCCTTTCCGGTTTCACACCTAGTTGTACATAACCATCCGTTATGGTGCTCAAAAATGCTTCAAATCGGTTTACGCCATGGGAATGATAGCCGTCTACGGTAGAATCGGCAAATATCTTGGCGCACAACGCGGCTTCCGATTCGGAAAATCCAGTATCTGAAAGCAGTTGTTTCAATACTTCCAGTAATCTTTCATGAGTAACTATTGCCATATGTTATTTAGGTATTTCTAGTAATGTATCGAACAAATCAAGACTTTTAAATAGGTTTTCGGGCTCTGCCTAACTGTTGATCATTTTGCCAAAGCCCGCGATATCCAATCACCATGCATCGAATTAATAATCATTTAAGTAAAGAATCATACCTGCCTTGGGTACGCCTCGGTCTGGAATGTCATAATGCCCATAAATTTATGTGAACGGTGCATATCATCTGCTGACAATATATTTCAATTTTTCTTTTAATCAATTGAAACCTCGACCTTTCATGGCGAAAGTCAGCTATAATAGCACAAGCTTGCCTACTCTCCATCGCAAGGTGAAACAGTGCTCCTTTCTACCAATCACGCCGATTCGATTACCCCCTCTTAAAACCATTATACCGTCTATGGTAAGGGCTTCATCATTCTTTTTGCCTAGGCATTACTTGTTTAATCGTCGTTCTAAAGATAAACTATCTGAATATTGTTCGATTGACACGAATAACCATTTAATAGAAGACCTTAAGACAACACTTTCACCACCTGATTACCCGGCCAAGACTGCGCATTTTTATATTGACCTTATAACTACGAAGTTTCAGTTTCGTTTTTTTGATGATGTACTCTCATTAAAATTCATCATTTAGTTTTCTGTTAGCATATAGCTTTCTATATTTGCCCACCGATTTAACAGCGCACGTGGCGGAATTGGTAGACGCGCTACCTTGAGGGGGTAGTGTTCGCAAGAACGTGGAAGTTCGAGTCTTCTCGTGCGCACAATAAGACCGTCATCTATGGCGGTCTTCTTTATTCTGGAGGTATTGGCAAAAAATGCGGAAGTTCCCCCCGAGACTTCGGGGTTCTCGTGCGCACAATTAGACCGTCATCTATGATGGTCTTCTTTATTTTTGTGGTATCGACAAAAAATACGGAAGTTCCCCCGAGACTTCGGGTTCTCGTGCGCACAATAAGACCGTCATCTATGGCGGTCTTCTTTATTTTTGTGGTATTGACAAAAAATGCGGAAGTTCCCCCGAGATTTCGGGGTTCTCCTGCGCAGAGCAAAACCATCTTTTATTGTAGCATCAGTAAAGTACGGTGTCCTTGAAGTCCTCTCGACGCTCTGGAATTCCTAGGAGTAAAGGGAATTTGTTTACGGTGGATTTTCTTTTATTCGCAAAATCATCCTCAGGACGGCTAAGAAATTATCCTAAATACAATGGAAATTCATAAGCTTGAAAATGCCATCATCCTGCGAAAAACAGTAGTATTTGCTTGTTCTGTGTTGATTTTCAAAAATTAACGTTTCCCTTTTAATTTCGCCTAAGATAAAATCGTAAATTTGTTTAAGCATATGAATAAAAGCATGAACAATGTAAAGAAGTACTTTAGTATTCGGGATTTGGAGAACCTCTCGGGCATTAAAGCCCACACGATACGAATATGGGAAAAAAGGTATAATCTTCTTAATCCTGAGCGCACGGAGACCAATATTCGTACCTACAGTCTGCAAAGTCTTCAAAAATTGCTCAATATTACAATGCTCTACCACAACGGGTATAAAATCTCAAAGATCGCCCGAATCAATCCATCGGACATCCCCTTGGTAGTCAAAGAAATCGTTGCGAAAAGTAGTGTGAAAAACAACGCCATTAATGCCTTTAAACTGGCGATGATCAACTTTGACCAATCTTTGTTCTTAAGTACTTACAACGGTTTAACCGCGGAAAAGTCGTTCCGGGAAATTTTCCGCGATGTGTTTCTTCCTTTGCTCAATGAACTAGGACTGCTATGGCAGACCGATACCATTAGTCCTGCGCACGAACATTTTGTTACGGGACTCATCAAGCAGAAAATACATTCCAATACGGAAAGAATACAGCATCTTGAGCCCACACGTACCGATAAGATATTCGTGCCATTTTTACCCGAAAATGAAATTCATGAAATCGGTTTGTTATATGTTAACTATGAAATAGTTTTAAGGGGTTACAAGTCAATATATCTTGGCCAGACGACGCCTATGGAAAATCTTAAGGATGTTATGAAATATTACGACAATATTCATTTCATCTCCTATTTCACTGTCGTACCCACTAAAGAACATATTGAAAAATACGTTAACGATTTCAATGAGATGGCGCTTGAAAATAACAACACTTCCAAGTTATGGACACTAGGCCGACAAAATCAATATCTAGATGCTTCAAAACTACCTGCGAGTGTGCGCAGCTTCAATTCAATCGAACAAATCGTTGAGCAGTTATAAATTGCCTCTCACCTACAGCATTCCTAAAAATGAGTAAAAGCGTTATCGTTATCGGTTCAGGTTTTTCATCGCTGTCAGCTGCTTGCCATTTGGCGAAAGCAGGTTTCAACGTGTCGCTATACGAAAAGAACAGTACATTGGGTGGGCGCTGTAGACAATTTAAGAAAGAGGGATTTACCTTCGATATTGGCCCCAGTTGGTACTGGATGCCCGATATCTTCGACAAATTTTTCGCCGACTTCGATAAAAAAAGATCGGATTATTATGAATTGGACAAACTTGGACCCGCATACAAGATTTTTTTTGCGGACGATGTAATTACTATTGGAGATAGCCTGGACAAAATCTGCGTAGAGTTCGAACGTCTTGAAAAAGGAAGCGCAGCGCACCTTAGAAAATTCATCAAGCAGGCTCAGGAAAATTATGATATAGCGATAAATAAGATCGTGCTGCGACCTGGTATTTCTCCCCTGGAGTTGGTTACTCCGGAAACCGCCATGAGGGTCGACCAGTTTTTTAAGACCATAAGCGGTCAAGTACGTAAAAAATTCAAGAACCCGAAGTTGGTTTCGACCTTGGAATTTCCCGTGCTGTTTCTTGGGGCCAAACCCAGCAGCACCCCCTCATTCTACAGTTTTATGAATTATGCCGATTTTGGTTTGGGCACGTGGCACCCCAAAGGCGGCATGTATGAAATCGTAAAAGGCATGGTGGCGTTGGCCAAAGAGCTGGGTGTAACGGTGCATACCGACAGTCCAGTCGAGAAAATACAGGTCGAAAATAAAAAAATTACCGGGGTTTTGGTAAAAGGTAAGTTCGTTCCGGCTGATATCGTCCTGAGCGGCGCAGACTACCACCACTCCGAGACACTTTTAAGCGAAGAGCACCGACAATATTCGGAGGCCTATTGGGATAAGAAAATCTTTGCTCCGTCCTCCTTGCTCTTTTATATCGGATTCGATAAAAAATTGAAAAACATAGAACACCATAATCTCTTTTTCGATACTGATTTCGAACGGCACGCCGAGGAAATCTACGATTCGCCAAAGTGGCCGACCAATCCGTTGTTTTATGTTAATTTCCCATCGGTCACCGACGCATCTATGGCCCCAAATGGTTGTGAGACAGGGTTTTTTCTTATTCCTATTGCAACCGACCTAGAGGATACACCGGAATTGAGAGGTCAATATTTTGATATCATCATTAAAAGATTCGAAGAGCGCACGGGGCAAGATGTTAAAAATAATATTATATTTAAAGAGTCTTTCTGCGTGAAGGATTTCGTTGAAGACTACAATTCATACAAAGGCAATGCCTATGGTATGGCTAACACGCTGCTACAGACTGCGTTCCTACGGCCAAAATTGAAAAGTAAGAAAGTAAAGAACCTGTTCTTTACCGGACAACTAACGGTTCCGGGTCCAGGAGTGCCGCCCTCCCTTATTTCCGGAAAAATCGTATCTGAATTAATTGCAAAAAATCGGTAATTTATGAAAGCCATTTTTGACGACGTCTCGTATCAGTGCAGCAAGCTCGTAACAGAGTCTTATAGCACTTCTTTCGCCTTGGCCACGAAAATGTTGGGAACCTCGATAAGAGCAGACATTTATAATATTTACGGTTTCGTTCGCTTTGCGGATGAAATAGTGGATACTTTTCATGATTATGATAAGGAACAGCTGTTCGCCAAGTTTGAAAAAGAGTTGGATGATGCCCTATCCGATAAAATCAGTCTGAATCCTATTCTGAACTCCTTTCAACATACGTTTCACAGATACGGTATTCCTCGACACCTTGTCGATGCTTTTATGAAAAGTATGAAAATGGACCTGCACAAGACCGTTTACCATACAGAAGAGGAATACAAGGCCTATATCTATGGATCAGCAGATGTGGTAGGCCTTATGTGCCTGCAGGTATTCGTTGCCGGCGACCTCCAGCAATATGAGAAGCTAAAGCAATCGGCCATGTCGCTGGGTTCAGCATTTCAAAAGGTAAACTTCTTAAGGGACCTAAAGGCAGACTACGAAGGATTGAACCGCACCTATTTTCCAAATACCAATTTGATGGAACTCGACGAGCATTCCAAGAAAAAAATCGTCGATGAAATTAAGGCAGACTTTGAATCGGGCTACCGGGGTATAGAACAGTTACCGGCAACAGCCAAATTTGGCGTTTATACCGCATATAAGTACTATAATAAACTGCTGCAAAAATTACAGAACACACCGCCGTTGGAAATAAAAAATGCCCGTATACGGGTACCCAATTATCAAAAATTCGGACTACTGGCGAAGTCCTATGTTAACTATAAATTGAATTTGGTCTAGATGAAAGTAGTTATTTGGATAGCATTATTTTTTGGAACCTTTTCCCTTATGGAATTCATGGCTTGGTTCACGCATAAATACATCATGCACGGTTTTTTATGGAGTCTGCACAAAGACCACCATCATAAAGATCATGACTCCTGGTTTGAACGGAATGACGCCTTTTTTATCTTCTACGCCGTGGTAAGCATGTTGCTTTTCTATGCTGGTGCTGATGGCTGGTGGTACGGTTGGTCGCTCGGCTTTGGGATTTTAGCTTATGGCGTCGCCTATTTTTTGGTACATGACATCTTTATTCACCAACGATTCAAATTATTCCGAAATGCCAATCATTGGTATGCCAGAGGTGTGCGTAGGGCTCATAAAATTCACCATAAACATTTAGGAAAAAGTGATGGGGAATGTTATGGGATGCTCTTTGTACCCTTTAAGTACTTTAAAAAGTAATGTTATTTTTCCGCAAGTATCTCGTCTATAACATCGGTCACTTTTCCATTCGTCCAATCGGAAATATCTGTTTGATGAATGCGGATGTATCCATTTTTATCTAGTAGGTAGCAACCCGGGGGTGGTAGTAAAGGAAGCGGGGCAGGTTCGCCTATAATCTGATACGTAATTGGGAGATTGTATTTGTTTTTATTTAAAAATTCTTCCGCGGGCTCCCTTTCCTCATCGGTTATAAGATAAAAATCCACTCGGTCACCATACTGTTCATACAATGTCTCGATTTCTTTGAACTGGGCTCTGGAAGGAAGGTGCCAAGACGCCCAAAAGTTTATAAAAACCACGTTACCCTTCGATTTGTTAAAATTGAAAAAATCCCATTTCCCATCTTTCAACTTCCAATTGTAGCTGTCGATTTTACCACAATTCTCTAATTCGATTATCGCTGGTGAAGCGGCAAAAATCCGATTTAAACGTACTTTAAAAAAATCGCCCAAAGGCGTCAAGAAACAAGCCAGTACAAAGGCAATGATAAGGAGAGTGAAGAAAGAGCTTTTTTTCATTAACCGAATTTAGAATTACGTTTCTGCCAAAACTAAAAAACTCCCGAAGACTTTCGAGAGTTTTTCTTCATTTATAATAGAAAAGCCATACACCGGACTGGATTATCATGCTATTCTTCGCCAAAAATCATGGGCGATTGATAAGACATCCTTTCTAGGCCGCATTCTCTTTTTTAATAACGTTCAATGCAGACCCTTCGCGATACCAATTGATTTGTGCATCATTGTAAGTATGATTCACCTTAATGGTGTCGGTACTCCCATCGGCATGCACGACTTCAATGGTTAAGGGCTTATCGGGAGCGAAGTCCGCGATATCGACGAAATTAAAGGTATCATCTTCTTGAATAAGGTCATAATCGCTTTCATTCGCAAACGTCAAGCCAAGCATCCCCTGTTTTTTAAGATTGGTTTCATGAATTCGCGCAAAAGACTTCACGATAACCGCAGCTACCCCTAGGTGACGAGGCTCCATGGCGGCGTGCTCACGTGATGAACCTTCACCGTAATTGTGGTCACCTACGACGATCGTTCTAATCCCAGCGGCCTTATATTCCCGTTGTGTGTCGGGAACTCCTCCGTATTCTCCAGTCAGCTGATTTTTCACGAAATTCGTTTTCTTATTATAAGCATTAACGGCCCCGATCAAACAGTTGTTCGAAATATTATCTAAATGCCCCCTGAAGCGCAACCACGGCCCCGCCATTGAAATATGATCCGTAGTGCATTTTCCGAAAGCTTTGATCAGCAATTTCACTCCTTGTAATTCATGGTCTTCTATCGGTACGAAGGGTTCGAGCAGTTGTAAGCGTTCGGAATCGGGCGCTACTTTAACGACAACCCCGGAACCATCGGCATCCGGTGCCAGAAAACCGGCATCTTCTACCTCAAAGCCTTTTGGCGGCAATTCCCAACCTGTGGGCTCCTCGAACTTTACTTCCTGACCTTCTTCATTGATCAGCGTATCTGTAATCGGGTTAAAATCCAACCGTCCAGCCACTGCAATCGCCGCGGTCAACTCTGGCGATGCCACAAAAGCATGGGTATTCGGATTCCCATCGGCACGTTTGGCAAAGTTTCTATTAAAGGAATGCACGATACTGTTCTTCGGTGCATTTTTAGGATCACTATACCTGGCCCATTGCCCAATACACGGGCCACAAGCGTTGGTGAAAATCTTGGCATCCAATTTTTCGAATACGCCCAAAATACCATCCCTTTCCGCAGTAAAACGCACCTGTTCGGAACCGGGATTGATTCCCAATTCGGATTTCATTTTAAGTCCTTTGTCCAAAGCTTGTTGCGCAATAGACGATGCCCTTGATAAATCTTCATACGATGAATTCGTACAAGATCCTATCAAACCCCACTCTACTTGTATAGGCCAATCGTTCTCAGTAGCCTTTTCCCGCATATCGCTTCCGACTTCCGTAGAAAGGTCAGGCGTAAAAGGGCCGTTCAGCAAAGGTCCCAATTCAGAAAGGTTGATTTCGATCACCTGGTCAAAATACTGTTCCGGGTTGGCATATACTTCTTCGTCCGCGGTCAAATATTCCTTGACCGTGTTGGCGGCATCGGCAACATCGGCCCTATCCGTAGCCCTCAAATAGCGCTCCATAGACTCGTCATACCCGAAAGTAGAAGTGGTCGCACCGATTTCGGCGCCCATGTTACAAATGGTTCCTTTACCGGTACAGGACAAGGCCTTGGCCCCTGGTCCAAAATATTCGACAATCGCTCCTGTCCCACCTTTTACGGTTAGGATTTCGGCTACTTTTAAGATTACATCCTTTGGAGCTGTCCACCCGGAAATGGTCCCGGTCAACTTTACCCCTATCAATTTCGGGAACTTCAATTCCCAAGCCATACCTGCCATTACATCAACGGCATCGGCACCCCCTACTCCAATGGCGACCATTCCCAATCCGCCGGCATTTACAGTATGCGAATCGGTACCGATCATCATGCCGCCCGGAAAAGCGTAATTCTCCAATACCACTTGGTGAATGATGCCTGCTCCTGGTTTCCAAAAACCGATACCATATTTGTTTGAAACGGACTCTAAAAAATTAAAGACCTCGGCACTCGTATTGTTGGCTGATTTTAAATCGGCCTCCGCACCGCTCTTGGCCTGAATAAGGTGATCACAGTGTACTGTTGTAGGCACGGCGACCTTTGGCTTCCCGGCCTGCATGAACTGCAATAAGGCCATCTGCGCCGTAGCATCTTGACAAGCGATACGATCGGGTGCAAAATCAACATAGTCCTTTCCCCTCGTGTATGCCTTGGTAGGGGTACCCTCCCAAAGATGTGAGTATAAAATCTTTTCAGAAAGGGTCAATGGTTTACCAACGACCTCGCGTGCCGCATCGACCTTTTTCGCCATGTTGGCGTAAACCCCTTTGATCATATCAATATCAAATGCCATTCGTTATAAATTTAAGATTCATGTAATCCCACGAAGTTAATAAAATACTAGGGGTTACTAAAATTTTAGCTTCAGGATTGAACTTATTTTTGGGAATTGATAAAGAGAAGTGGGTTAGAGTGAAGCAATGCCCACCGGTACGGCCCGAAAATATAAGTTGCGCAAGCCGCCCTGTCCCCTAATTGTGAAACGAAGTTTACAGCAATTTCGAAATAATGGCCTCCTCTGAAATGCCCTCAGCCTCTGCCTTGTAATTCTTTATAATACGATGTCTTAGAATACCCATAGCTACCGCTTGTACATCTTCGATATCCGGGGAGAACTTTCCGTTAATGGCCGCGTGCGCCTTGGCTCCTAAAATTAGATTTTGTGAGGCTCTCGGTCCTGCTCCCCAATCGATGTAATTCTTTACATAGTCGTCGGCGGCTTTAAGGTTTGGCCGCGTACTGTTCACCAGTTTTACAGCATACTCCACCACATTGTCCGGCACCGGAATACGACGCACCAACTGTTGCACCTCAAGAATTTCGGCAGCATTGAACAAGGTATTCACTACCGGTCTATGATCGCTGGTAGTAGATTTCACCACTTGTACTTCCTCACTGATCGAAGGGTACTTCAACTCGATAGCGAACATAAAACGGTCGAGCTGTGCCTCTGGCAAGGGGTAGGTACCTTCTTGTTCTATGGGGTTTTGCGTTGCCAGAACGAAATATGGCAAATCGAGTTGATGTTGTTGACCGGCAATGGTCACCGAACGCTCCTGCATCGCTTCCAGCAAGGCGGCCTGTGTTTTCGGGGGTGTTCGGTTGATTTCGTCAGCCAGGATAATATTAGAAAAAATAGGTCCCTTGATAAACTTGAAGTTCCTACTTTGGTCAAGCACCTCGCTCCCTAAAATATCACTGGGCATTAAATCAGGAGTGAATTGAATTCGTTTAAAGTCCAATCCCAAGGTCTGCGCGATGGTATTGACCATTAAGGTCTTTGCCAGTCCGGGAACGCCAATAAGCAATGAATGACCCCCGGTGTAGATAGATAAAAGAATTTGGTCGATGACTTCATGCTGTCCTACGATAACCTTACCGATCTCTTGTTTTAGGTCTTTATGTCTTTGTACTAAATTCGTAATCGCTGTAACGTCTGACATTGAAGTGGTTTATTCTTTAACCCAATTGTTGGCGAAATCGCAGTCTTTGCGGGAATCGTTAACACTGATATACGTTTCCTCAATATGTTCGTCCATCCATTTTTTGATGGCATTGAATTGTTTTTCCGTTTTCGCCAATTGTTGAATTTTGGTATAGTCCTTCGCAAAATCGGCAGTATGCTCATCATATCGGTTGGTAACCTTCATCAGCTTAAAAGAAATACCACCACCTCTCTCGTCCTGCTCTTCTATGGGATAGGAAATCTCATTGTCCTTTAGGTTACGTACTTGGTTGTAAAGTGCTGGATCCATTTTGGTCAATTCAAAACGTGGGCCGAAATCCTGGGGATTGCGCAATTGCCCACCATCAAATTTGGTTTCTTCCTCATCGGAAAAGTTCAACGCCGCTTCGGCAAAAGTGTATTTGCCATCAAGGATTTGTTGCCGCACACTATCCAATTCGGTCTTGGCGTTTTCCAAGGCTTTCGATGATATTTCGGGCTGCAATAATATATGCCTTACATCTAGTTCTTGGCCGCGTATTTTTTCCATATACATGATATGCCAGCCGAACATCGTCTCAAAAGGTTCGGAAACCTCACCTTCCTTTAAAGTGAAAGCCACATCTTTAAACTCCTTCACCAAACCAGAATTTTTCGTGACTCCGGGAATGAGTCCGCCCTGTGATTTTGAGGGGCCCTGTGAATACAGAATCGCCTTTACGCTAAAACTGGCATCGTTATCCTCGACATCAGCTTTGATCTTATTCAGTTTGTCCAGAGTTGCCTGTACTTCTACATCGGTCGGCTTCGGCTTTTTGACGATTTGGGCGATTTCCATCTCGGCACCGAAAACAGGTCGCTCGTCCTCGGAAATCTTATTGAAGAACTGGCGCACTTCCTCGGGAGTTATCTCTATCTCGGAAACGATATTCTGCTGCATCTTTTCCGATAGCATACGCAGTTTGTTGATTTTGTATAGCTCTTGTCTAAAACTGGCCTCATCTTCCTTGCGGTAATACTTGAGCACCTTCTCCATAGAACCGATTTGCTGCACCAATTGCTGTAACTGACGGTCCCCCTGTGCATTCACCTCGTCATCTGAAACCAGAATGCTATCCTGAACCGCTTGATGGGCGTACAAACGGTCCTCCATCAATTTACCCAGCAAGCCACACTCCGTGATGTCCTCTGTTGACGCTCCTTGACTGCGAAGATCGATCAAGGTCTTTTCGATATCCGATTCCAAAATCACATAATCCCCTACGACCGAAGCGATACCATCGAGTTTGGTTCTTTTGTACGTAGGCTTTACCGTATCTTTTGCAACTGCCATTTCAGCTGCGAGTGTAGTATCTTCAGGGGCTATTTGCGCGTCGGGAATACTGTCTAACTGTTGGGCGAAAACGGCACACGAAAGGAATAATGAACACCCTAACGCAACCTTATTTATCATCTTTTGCATACACTTCAAATTCTTTGTCCTTAATGGCTTCATCGATAATCTCCGTTTCGAGCTTGCGAATATAATCAAGCCGTCGTCTACTGAGCAATACTTGTTTGATGGTAGGTTCTATGTAGGAAAGTGGGGCGATATCGTTTGCTTTCAAAACGTCGGTAATCTTGGTCAAATATACCCCCTTTGCATCCTCCAACTCGAAAAATTGTGATTTTTTTAAGTACTCTTTCTCATTTTCAGCGGTCAATGGCGGTATTTCAGAAATAACCCTGTCTACCGTCACCCAAAGGGAATCGTTAAAATTCAGTTTGTTGAAATGCACTCCGATAGAATCTAAATATTGAATGTCATCGGCGTTGAACCGCTTCAACGTCTTAATTACCTCATCCTTGTTCAAAAATTGATTCGGTAGCTGTACAAATCGCAATTGTACCAGTTTTTCCTTTAGACGAAAGTTCTGCTTTTCGATATTGTAAAAATCCTCCAGCTCTTGATCGGTCACCAAAGAATCGCTACCTTGAGCGACCAAGGCTTCTTTGTAAGCTCGGGTGTACAGATCATTCCTATAATTCGCGACCAATTCATCGAACTCCGCCAGCTTGTCCTCGGAAAGATTGATCTTGGCCTTACCTAATAACAATTTATTGGAGGCCCAGTTGTTGATATAACTGGTGACAAAAGAAGCACTGTCCTCCTTCGACATATTCAAGCCCAAAAGCGGTTCTATCTCAGAGCGATACAAATACGCTTCCCCCACTCGGGCCAAGGGTTCCTGGTCGGGCTGCTTTTCAAAAAATTTTCCACAGGAATAAAAACCGAATACAAAGAGAACACCTCCCAAAGAGGAGAACACTTTCTTAAAACCTGAAGTTTTCATGTGCATCGTGCAAAAATAGCAAATACCTTTTGCTGCGCAAGCTACCATTAGGTTCCTTGGCTAATTTTTAACGATGTACCGGAATTTAGTACCTTCGGTATTCTCAACAAATAGAAAAAAGTGGATAGGGAAATCAAATTGATATGGGACTTTAAAGGCCCGAACGGGGCCCAAACAGCGGTTCACCATGAAAAACACTTGAAGGAATACATTGCTGTTGAGGGGTTACCGCTACACATTACAGGGAGTCAACATCTTTCGGATATGCATAGCCTGGCATTTATGGTCATCGCCGAAAAAGATATGATGGCCGTCAGGGATGCCCTGAAACCACATCGAGCCGAAGTATGGGTTGCCCAGGAAAAGAAATAATCAGAAAAGCGGTAGCAATGAAAAATCACCTTCTTTTTTTGTTCATAAGCTGTTTTCTTTTTTCCTGCGGAGTTAAAGAACCCTTGCAATCGAACCTTTTGGAGCAGGCATTGGCTTCTAAACATCCAAAAATAAAGCGTGTAGTCGACAGTCTTTCGCGGTACGAGGTACAAATCAAGTATACCCGTATCGATAGAAAGGGCGAACAGCTGGTTTTGGAGGATTTTGATTTTCAAGTGGATTCTACCCGCTACTTTTATCCTGCAAGTACGGTCAAGTTTCCTATTGCACTCTTGGCCCTATCGAAACTGAATGGGTTGAAAGGAATAAATCGAAACACCAAATTTTATGTAGAGGGCGATTCGTTGACCACTACTTTCGCCAAAGAAATCCAAAAGATTTTCGCCGTGAGTGACAACGAGGCGTACAATCGGCTTTTCGAATTTTTAGGACAAGATCATATCAACACCGAATTGCATCGCATTGCACTAGGTCCGGTTCGTATCTCACACCGACTCTCTACCCCCGAAGCAGACGAAATAACGACCAAACCACTCATTGCATACCTCAACGACAGCACCACCACGACCCTACCCGGAAGCATTAATACTACCGCAAAAGCGCTCGTTTTAAAACATATTGAAAAAGGTTCTGGCTATCGATCCGAAGATTCTTTGCTTCGGGAGCCTTTCGATTTTAGCCTAAAAAATTATTATCCCATTGAAACGCAACATCGATTACTCAAGACGGTCATGTTTCCGGAATTATATAAACAGGATGAGAAAATAGACCTGACGCGGGAACAGCTCGATTTTGTACGAACGGCCATGCGTACAGTGCCCAAAAATACGGGCTATGATGCCGACACCTATTATGATGGATACTGTAAATTTTTCATGTACGGAGATACTAGGGAAAACATTCCAGAACATATCAACATTTATAATAAGGTCGGTGATGCCTATGGCACTCTAACGGACACCGCCTACATACAGGACACCAAAAACGGTGTGGAATTTCTGTTAACGGCCACCATTCTAGTTAACAAAAATGGTATTTTCAATGACGATACTTACGAGTACGATGACATCGGTTTTCCGTTTTTGGCACAACTTGGAAGGGAACTGTATCGTCTTGAATTGGAACGTAAAAGCAATTAGGAACTAGGCCTGCCGTCCAGAAGCCTCGCGTTGAGAGGGCAAACGGCAGTATTTTGGCAACCTCATGGGAACAGCAATGAATGCCGGGAGAGAAACTCAGGCCATAACCAATACGATCAAGAAAAGGATGGCCGTTAACAGGTATTCTTAAATACCGGTATTTGGCCGGAAGAATGAGTCGACTATACGATAGCTTTGCGGTAGTGCTACCATGAGGCTGCAACACCTAAAATAGACTAGTATGGAACAGCTACATTTTGATTCGTTTACCAAAAAAATTTACATCAAAGCTCCCCTAGAAAAACTCTATTGGTGCTGGGCCACTAAAACGGGTATTGAATCCTGGTTTCTTCGAAAGGCCCGCTACTCGGGCGCCAAGGGGCATCCGCGTAAGGACGATGATTTCATAAAAGCCGGAGATTCGTACATCTGGGAATGGTATAACTGGAATGGCCGTGAGACCGGCACCGTTCTAGGAACCAATGATAAGGACTTTTTGGAATTCTCTTTCGCAAAGGTGAGCAGGGTTTCGGTAAACCTTGAGGAAAAGGGAGATGCCGTTTTGGTCTCCTTAAAACAATTCGAGATTCCGACCGATGAAAAAAGTAAAATGGAAATCTATAATGGCTGCAGCAACGGATGGACCTTCTGGTTGGCCAACTTGAAAGCCTATTTGGAACATGGAATTCTGTTGAACGAAAAGGAGTTCGACCTGACCGAAATTCCGGAAGCAGGCCATGTTTTTGTAAATATGTGACTCATAACCAATGGACTATAAAGCAAAATCAATCCGGACCTTTATCGGCGCCAAGAATTATACGGAATCTAGAAGGTTCTATAAAGAATTGGGTTTTGAAGAAATCAAAATCGGGCATGACATGTGCTTTTTCAGGGTAAACGAAAATATCGGTTTCTACCTCCAAAAGGCTTACGTACGTGACTGGGTCGATAATTCGATGATTTTTCTGGAGGTGGATGACGTAGAAAAATGCTACCAAGACCTGCTCGGGAGAGACCTACATAAGAAGTATGCAAAAGTTCGACTTTCCGAAATCAAAAGAATGGAATGGGGCAGCGAACTTTTTCTTCATGACCCTTCCGGAATTTTATGGCACTTTGGAGAGTTCAACAATTAATCGAATTTCACTACTCACGTCGGTGCGAAAAAATCAATCCATATCAACAGTATTTTACTGCGGTTTACCAAGGTCACGGTAGGTGAATGAAGTCATCAATTTGAAGCTATGAAATAGAAGCGATACTGATAAGTGTAGTATGTACTTTATTTCGACCTTTTTTGAAATATGCGAAACAAAATCAATAAAGGAGACCCTTTTGCGTTTCTATGGGTAGCATCCCAGAAAAAGTAACGCTAAGAACAAACCAAATCCTATGGCGGACCACCAAGATCGAATTGATCAGCTCAACCAAAAGCTCGAAATACTCTTAAGTAAGCAAGAAGGCTTTGCGAAAGAGCTGATGGCCTTGTACAGAGAGATAGAATTGCTTAAAAAACAACCTAGGGAAAAACCTGCTTCAGAACAGAAAGCTGAATCTATACCCCCGGAAACATTGGCCAAAATAGATGCTTTGGGCCAAGATGAAAAACAGACCGAAATAAAGCCGACGAAGTTTGTTTCTCAGACACCGGTTGCCCCACCCATTGCCGAAAAGCGCGAAAGAAAACCAAAAAGCAAATCGAATTGGGAGAAGTTTGTTGGAGAAAACCTCATCAATAAAATAGGCATAGCCATTTTGGTCATTGGTGTAGCTATCGGTGCCAAATACTCCATTGAAAATAACCTTATCAGTCCGCTTACGCGAATCATCCTAGGTTATTTTGCCGGTTTGGGCTTATTGGGTTTTGGTATTAAATTGAAAACCAAATACGAGAATTACAGTGCGGTCCTGGTAAGTGGTGCATTGGCCATATTATACTTCATCACTTTTGCCGCTTACAGCTTTTACGGACTTTTTCCACAGCTCATCGCCTTTGGTCTTATGCTGTTGTTCACCGCTTTTGGCGTTGTTGCCGCGCTGCATTACAACAAGCAGGTCATTGCCCACATCGGCCTGGTCGGCTCCTATGCAGTTCCCTTTTTATTGAGCAACGACTCGGGCAACGCCGCGGTGCTCTTGAGTTATATAGCGATTATCAATTTGGGTATTTTGATCATCGCGTTTAAAAAGTACTGGAAACCGCTCTACTATTCCGCCTTTGTTTTTACCTGGCTCATTTACAGTGTATTTTCGGCCTTTTCCTACGAAACCGAAAAGCACTTTCCGGTGGCGCTATTTTTTTTGTGTGTCTTCTTTTTACTTTTCTATGGCATCTTCCTCGCATTCAAACTAAGGGCCAACGAAAAGTTCGGAAAATCGGACGTGGTGATGCTGCTGCTAAACTCCTTTATTTTCTTCGGTTTGGGCTATAATCTTTTGACGCACCAGGAAACAGGAAAACAACTATTGGGCGTATTTACCCTTTGCAATGCCATTGTGCATTTTGTGGTAAGCGCGTTCATATACAGGAAAAAACTGGCCGATCGCAACCTCTTCTATTTGGTTTCTGGTCTAGTACTGGTCTTTATCACCATAGCGGTGCCCGTTCAGCTAGATGGCAATTGGGTAACCTTATTATGGGCTATGGAGGCTGCATTGCTCTTCTGGATCGGTCGTACGAAAAACGTGCCGGTGTATGAATACCTATCGTATCCGCTTATGCTATTGGCAGTGCTGAGTCTTACCCATGACTGGGGAACCGCTTATAGTACCTATTATCAAGAGGACTTTTTCATGTCAATCTTCAACATTGATTTTCTCTCTTCAATGCTTTTTGTGGCCGCTTTTGGGTTTATCAATTATATTCATCAAAAAACAGATTGGGTAGCTGAGGTAAAGGACAGGAATTGGTTGCAAAATATAATGGCCTTTGGTATGCCCATTATACTGCTGCTTTCGCTCTACGGTGCCATTTATTTGGAAATCGAATATTATTTTGACAAGCTGTTCAGGGCATCCGAGATTCCTGTTATGGATGGCAGTGAGATTTCCTATTCCGAATACAATTATGAATTGAAGGATTTTGGTGCTATTTGGCTGCTCAACTACACGCTCTTTTTCATCGCCGCCCTAGCCTTGGCCAACATTAAATTTTTAAAAAATCGAATTCTAGGTATCGCTACGCTTCTTGTCGGGGTGCTGGCTACGCTACTCTTTCTGGCCGAGGGACTCTACTTGCTCAGTGAAATAAGACAGAGTCTCCTTAATGAAGACCTATCTTCTTATGGAAGCAGTTCTTTTAACATCGGTATCCGATATGTAGCCTTGGCTTTTTTCGCCCTATTATTGTTTGCGTTGTTCAGATTGGGAAGGGCCACCTTTATGCGCACGAACCTTCGTATCCCGTTTGAGTTTGTACTACACCTATCCATCTTATGGATTTTAAGCAGCGAACTACTGCAGTGGATGGATCTTGCCGGGTCTACCCAAAGTTATAAATTAGGTTTAAGTATTCTATGGGGCGTTTACGCTTTGTTCCTTATAGCCCTGGGCATTTATAAAAACAAAAAATACCTGCGAATGGGTGCTATTGCCCTTTTTGCGATCACTTTGGTAAAATTGTTTTTCTATGATATCGCTTCGATGAACACCATTACGAAGACCGTTGTTTTTGTTTCCTTAGGTATATTGCTTTTGATCATTTCGTTTCTTTACAACAAGTATAAACACAAAATCGCCGATGAACCACATGAAGAATAAACTACTTTTTTTCTTGGGATTCCTTTTTTGTGCCGTGTCATTTGCGCAGTTGGATACCTACGCCCATAAAATGGCGCTATCCGGAATTCAAGACCAATGGCACAAAGTGCAGTTGCCCGATGTCCTATTTGGAGAAGTCGCCCAAGAAATGAACGACCTTCGTATTTATGGTGTCGTCGATAGTGATACTATTGAAGCGCCTTACCTATTGCACATCGCCTCCGGTGAAAAATTCCGTAAGCGAGTCGATTTCGAACTATTGAACGTAGCTTCGAATGCCAAAGGGCATTACTTTACCTATAAAGTGAATACCCTGGAAGACCTCAATCAGATAAAACTCGACATTGCCAATGAAAATTACGATTGGAAGGTGGTCTTAGAAGGAAGCCAAAATCAAGACGAATGGTTCACTATTTTAAACGATTACCGCATCGTCGCCATTAAGAACGCACAGACCGATTATTCTTTTTCGGAGCTGAATTTCAGCAATTCGGCATACCGTTATTACCGCTTGCTCATAAAGAATGCCGAGAAACCGAACATACGGGCCGCTAAAATAAGTGTAGATGATGAAATAAATGCCAAATATCGTGAGTATACGGCAACCTACACCAGTATTCATGAAGAGGACAAACAGACCATTCTGGATATCGATTTTAAAAGACGTTTGCCTATCAGCATGCTACGAATAGATGTGCAGAACGATGTCGATTATTACCGTCCCGTTGTAATTTCCTATCTCGCCGATAGCACACAAACGGAAAAAGGATGGCGCTACGGCTATCGCAATTTAAGCTCGGGAACCTTAAGTTCTATCGAAGACAATACGTTCAGCTTTAAAAGTACGTTGACCCAAAAACTTCGGGTTACCGTTCAAAATCACGACAATGAACCATTGAATATTGAAGGCGCTTCGGCAAAGGGATATGTACATGAACTCCTCGTCAGGTTTACCAAACCGGCAAGCTATTACTTGGCTTTCGGCAAGGCCAATGCTACGAAACCCCAGTACGACATTGCCCAGGCTGGTTCCCAGATTCCAACGAATCTTTCCTCATTGTCTTTAGGCGATATGCAGGACATTCCTAAAAAAGGAACCAAATTGGTTTCGCCACTTTTCGAAAACAAGTTTTGGCTTTGGGCCGTAATGGCGATCGTGATCTTAATGCTCGCCGGTATTACCCTAAGAATGATTCAGAAGAAGTAGGGCGGTCCTGAATATGAATCCAGTGGGCTACGGTCAGCATTTAAAAGAGTAAATTAGCATACCACAGATTGTTGCTAATTTAAATGAAAAAAAACGGACCACTACCCGACCCGACCTACAACTGGCTCACCGAACCATCGGTTTTCAATATCGGTCAAGAGCCCCCGTCCGCATTTCGTCATGAAGGATTTGCGACTGAAAACATACTCCTCCTCGATGGCGAATGGGACTTTTTGTGGAGCGAGAATAAAAAAAACCTTCCAAAAAAATTCAAAGAACGGAATTTCAATACTTCAGCATGGGGCAAAATACAGGTTCCCGCCAACTGGGAATGCAGCGGCTATGGCATTCCTATTTATGTGAACGACAGGTATCCGTTTAAAAAGAATCCGCCACTGGTACCCGACAACAACCCTACGGGAGTCTATAAAAGAAAGGTGAAAATCCCGTCTGCGTGGGCCGAAAAGCGCATTTTTTTAGTGGTAGGTGCCATAAAATCGGCAGCGTATTTTTGGATCAATGGCGAATTTATAGGCTACAACCAGGATAGCAAAACCGAAGTTATTTTTGATGTGACTCCCTACACCGATTCGGAAATGGAGATTACCATTCAAGCCTTTCGTTGGTGCGATGGCAGTTATTTGGAATGTCAGGATTTCTGGCGTTTAAGCGGTATTGAACGTGAGGTATACCTAATGGCCAGGCCGCAATTGTATATCGAAGATCATCATACCAACGCACTTCTGGAAAACGGGTATAAAGACGGAAATTTAACAGCGAACATCACCATTCGCAATACCTTTAAACAGGATTTTTCAGCGGAAATACAACTGAGCGTACGCAACCAAGAAGGGAGCGAAATTGCCGGTAGAACTATCCCTCTTGGGGTCAATGCCCATACGCGGGAAACCGTAGTTGCCTATTTGATACTTCCCGATATATTACCATGGAGCGCCGAACACCCCCATCTATACAAATTACACATTACACTATATAGAAATAGCGCACTGCTCGACAGCATTGAAAATCAAGTTGGCTTTCGAACAGTGGAAATCATAAAAAACCGACTGCACCTCAACGGAGAACCATTGATTCTTAAAGGGGTCAATCGTCATGAACACGATCCGCAAACGGGCCATGTCATTACCAAAGAAAGTATGGTCGAAGACATTCTGTTGATGAAGAAATACAACATCAACGCGGTGCGCAACAGTCATTACCCCAACCATCCGGAATGGTACCAGCTCTGTGATGAATACGGACTTTACGTGATCGATGAAGCGAATATCGAAAGCCACGGTATGGGATATGAGGAAGAGAGCTTGGCCAAGGACATCCATTGGCAGGAGGCCCATCTCGATCGTGTAAAGCGTATGTACCATCGCAGTAAGAACCACTGTTCCATTATCATTTGGTCAATGGGGAACGAGGCGGGAAACGGCATCAATTTCGAGCGGACTTACGCTTGGTTGAAAGACCAGGATAAAACCAGACCGATTCAATATGAACAATCGATGGAAGAGGCAAATACCGACATTGTTTGCCCAATGTACCCTACCCCAGAGCATATAGAAAACTATGCCGAAAATCGTGGGGACCGACCCTATATTATGTGCGAGTACAGCCACGCCATGGGCAACAGCAACGGCAGTCTCAAGGAATACTGGGATTTGATTCGCCAGTATGATTGCCTACAAGGCGGTTTTATTTGGGATTGGATGGACCAAGGCCTGATTGCCAAGAAAAATGGCTCACCATATTGGGCCTTCGGTGGTGATTTCGGACCTTCTGATACTCCCAGCGATGGAAATTTTTGCATCAACGGGTTGCTATGGCCCGACCGAACGCCAAAACCAGCACTCGAGGAGGTAAAAAAGCTGTATGCACCTGTGCAGATAACTTGTATGAATGCTCAAGAGGGAAGATTGAAAGTAACCAACGAATTACTTTTCACCACACTGGATCATTATATACTGCAATGGAATATTTCTTCCGAGGATGGAATATGCACTAAGGGAAAAACAAACATCTCCCTTTCCGCCAATGACAGCATACTGCTTCGGTTGCCCTATGACCTTTCTGCCTTGAACGACAAATTCGATTGCTATTTGAATATCGTGATATTCGATACGGAGGTTCCCACAAAGATTTTGGCCAGTGAACAATTTCAAGTCATCCAAAGAATAATTAAACAAGTACCAGATGGCAACAAAGGAAGAAGCCTAAATACGTACAACAACCCATATATTGAACTTTCCGACAATCTCATAAAATTACAAGTAGATAGGAAAACCGGTCTTTTGGCTTCCATGGTCGGCAACAATCATGAATTTTTGACCGCTCCGGTTACCCCCATATTTTGGCGTCCTCCCAACGACAACGATTTTGGATGGAAAATGCCGGCACTATGCGGGTACTGGCGGCATGCTATGAAAGCCGCCCGATTGGTTTCCGTGGTCGGGAAATTGAATAGTATTCTCGTCAAATTCGATTTGGGCCATGGTGATGCCGAACTAGAACTCACCTACCGATTGGTAGCACCTAAAAGATTGGGAATTACCACAGAATTACAGATTCTACGACCACTACCGCTATTACCCCGATTTGGCCTTCACTTTACCTTGCCCGCTTCATTTTCCAAATTAGATTGGTACGGTCGCGGCCCGTTCGAAAATTATTCCGACCGTAAATATGCCGCGCATGTGAATCACTACAAAGCAAAGGTTGCCAATCAGTATGTGCCCTATATCTCGAATCAAGAAAACGGGGCAAAGCAGGATTGCACGTGGGTACGATTACAGGATACCCAGCAAAAGCAACTAACCATACGCAGCGATGAAACCTTTGGTTACAGTGCTTTGCAGTACAGTCCGTTTCAGTTGAATAGAACCGAACGGGATAAAGGAAGATATTACGAGCTTGAAAAAGACGAAAATGTGCATTTATGTGTTGATCATGTACATATGGGCGTTGGTGGTATCGATTCTTGGTTGTCGACTCCTTTGGACCACTATCTTTTGACGGCCAAGAGGTATTCTTTTCATATATTTATCGAAATCGACTAAGCAACCGGCCACTATGGAAAGTACCATTTCGAACATCGACATTGGCATTGTAATCTCCTATTTCCTAGTGGTACTCTTTATAGGACTATGGATTTCGCGCAAAACAAAAACGGGCGAAGACTTATTTCTGGGTGGGCGAACCTTTGGTTGGGGAATTATCGGCCTCTCTTTATTTGCTTCCAATATTTCGGGCTCGACCATTGTCGGTCTGGCCGGAGCTGCCTACACGACCGGAATCTCAAATTCCGTCTATGAATGGATGTCTGGAATCCCGTTAATTGTCGCGGCCTTGATTTTTATACCACTCTATTTAAGAAGTCAGATTACGACCATACCCGAATTTCTTCAACTTCGCTTTGATAGAAGGTCGCAGAAATTTTTCTCGATTATCACCATTTTTAGTACTATCATGATTGAAACTGCCGGTGCTCTTTACGCGGGTAGTTTAATATTGCAAACGTTTTTTCCCGATTTGGTGATGTGGCAAACGTCGTTGGTGTTGGCTGTGGTAGCCGGTATTTATACGGCCGGCGGCGGTTTGAAAGCGGTGGTATACACCGATGCCATACAAGCGATCATACTCATAATCGGCTGTGGGGTCATTTCATGGATTCTTTTTGGAAAGTTGGACTACGATTGGAGTAAGGTGCTTGCTGCCGCTCCGGAAGGTCATTTTTCCGTGGTACGACCAATGGAGGATGAAGGATTGCCATGGCCCGGTCTTTTAATGGGTGTACCCTTTCTAGGCTTTTGGTACTGGTCTACCAACCAATATATCATTCAACGGGTATTAGGGGCAAGAGATATTCAACAAGCGCGTTGGGGCGTAATATTGGCGGGTTTCCTCAAGGTCATTCCGTTGTTTATCATGGTTTTCCCAGGGGCGATGGCCATCAGTCTATATCCTGATATTGCGAATGGTGATGCCGTTTTTCCGACCTTGGTCACCAAGGTATTGCCTGTAGGCCTGGTCGGTTTGGTTTTGGCAGGCGTTATTTCAGCGATCATGTCAAGTGTTGATTCTGCGTTGAATTCTTCCTCTACCCTATTGGTTATCGACTTTATCAAACCGATCAAAAAGAATCTAACTGAAAAGGATATCGTCAAATACGGTAGGATAAGCACCTTGATTTTTATGGTGATCGCGGCACTATGGGCCCCCCAAATTCAAAATTTTACGGGTCTATGGGATTACCTACAACAAATGTTCTCTATCATCGTACCGCCAATTGCGGTCATTTTTCTTGTTGGAGTATTTTTTAAAAGAGGAAATGGCGATGGGGCATTTTGGACTTTGGTCATTGGAACATTGGCCGGTATTGCGCTTTTCGTGTTGGAACAATTTGACCTCTGGCACCTTCATTATACCATGAACGTCGGTCTGATGATTTTACTTTCGACAGTTATCTTTGTCGCGGTAAGTCTACTGACCACTGCACCGGATGCCGAGAAGATAAAATTACTTACCTATAGGAGGGAATTATTGATGGACGGTTTTCAGAATGTGCCCTGGTACAAAAACTACCTATACCAAATCGTAGTGCTGGTCATTATTATTACCTACATTCTAATTTGGTTGTGGTAAATTAACCCCAGGGCGAGCCTTGGAACAACTTGCCCGACAGCAGTCATGCCCGCCTGCCGGTCGGACAGCTTCAAATCTCGATTATCTAGTAAAACCGTGAAACTGAAATGAGCGAACCCAAACAGACCCGAATCAACAAATACCTTAGCGAAGTCGGGTACTGCTCACGCCGTGCCGCGGATAAGCTTATCGAGCAAGGTAGGGTAATGATCAACGGGAGAGTACCCGAAATGGGCACCAAAATTACCGATGGTGATGAAGTTCGTGTAAACGGGCAACTTATTACCGAGCCAAAGGAAAAACCGGTCTACCTCGCTTTCAACAAGCCCATTGGTATCGTATGCACCACAGATTCCCGCGTTGAAAAGGATAACATCATCGATTTTATCAACTATCCCAAACGTATTTTTCCTATCGGCAGGCTTGATAAGCCCAGCGAGGGACTCATCTTTTTGACCAACGACGGCGACATTGTGAACAAGATCCTACGCGCTCGAAATCAGCATGAAAAAGAATATATCGTAACCGTAGATAAACCTATTACGCAACAATTCCTGCAACAAATGCGCAATGGTATCCCGATTTTAGATACCGTAACAAGAAAATGTGAAGTTGAGCAGTTAGATGTTCACGAATTCAAAATTATTCTGACCCAAGGGCTGAACCGGCAGATAAGACGCATGTGCGAGTATTTGCACTACAACGTTACAAAACTGAAACGTGTGCGGATCATGAACGTTAAACTAGACGTTCCCGTCGGGAAGTGGCGTCATCTGACCGATATGGAGATGGAAGAAATCAACCGCTTGGTGGCGCATTCTTCAAAGACTTTTGACGGTTAGCTAGGCATCCCCCTACATAAAGAGACAGCCTTCAGATGGGTATCCGCTATATTTGAGCGACTTAAAAAATGTTATGAACTGGGTAATCGTGCTCTTTCTCTTTTTCGTTTTTCTGGGCGTGCTGCTCTCGATATTGTTTCTTTTAAAAAGAAAAGGAAACAAGTTCGCCAATCGAATTCTCGCCCTATATACCTTCTTGTTCGCTTTTGAAATGTTGAATAATTGCCTGCGCTGGTCGCAATGGCTGTACACTAGGGAATTCATTCATCTAGACTTGACCCATTTTCCACTTTGGACGATTTACGGGCCATTGCTGTTTATATACGTTCGCAACGTGCTGAAAGGAACACATTTTCGAATTACAGATCTGCTGTTTCTAATTCCTCCGTTCGGTATCATCGCGTTGGTATCCCCTTTCTACTTATTGGATACCACGACCAAAGTAGAAGTTGTCACCGCTGGACGCACCTGGGATTATGCAATTTTCCCTAGCTACGCCATATGGCTCGTGATAGCGTTGATGTTTTTCTACGCCTTACTTACCTATTTTACCTTCGGACAGCATCGACGTTTGGGCTTTCGGGAAAATCGTTGGCTAAAGTGGTTCGTAGCTTCGTATTCGGGTTTCGCATTTGCCTTTGCCCTCTATATTTTCTTGGTGCGTTTTCAGTTGATGGATGCTTCCTACGATTACCTGGTAGATATCGCCATCGTATTTTTTATCGGGATGCTAGCCTTCTTCGGATTTGTGCAGCCAGAGGTTTTCGAAGGGAAATCCATAGAAAAAATACTTCCTTTTGTCAAATACAGAAAGACGGGGCTGTCGGATGCGCTTTCGCTGGAAATGAAACACAAACTTATCCGCATTATGGAAACTGAAAAACCCTACCTCAACCACGAACTTCGACTGGACGATTTATCACGTTTAATGAATCTTTCAAGAAATCATACCTCCCAAATCGTAAACGAGCACTTTAACCTCTCCTTTTTTGATTTTATCAATAAATATCGGGTAAAAGATGCCAAAAATCTTTTGATGAACAACGAGTTGAACAAACTGACCACGACCCAAATCGCCTACGATGTCGGGTTCAACAACCGGGCTTCGTTCTACAAAGCCTTTAAAAAATTCACCGAATACAACCCATCGGCCTATCTTGAACAGGCCACGGGTTCTTGAGTCAGGCCTTAGTGACCAGGAGCAAACCATTCAAGAGAACGGTACGCAACAAATGTTCAGGCACCAGTCCAACCACGGATGATTTTGAAACAAATCAGTTAAACGAGTAAGATCATCCTGAAATTTTATCGCCCAAAACTGTAAGGGTTTATAGAAAGAGACACTATTTATAACATATGTCATTACTTTCAACTCATAAAACAGGATTCAAAAGAGAAAATGAAACTTTTTCAAATGGGTATACTGCTATTCCTAATCACGTGCTGCTCCGAAAAAGAGTCGGTAACACAGGTGCAGGAATTGGATAGTAATGGAGGCAAACTGGCCGCTGGTTGTCCGGATGCCCAGTATGACGATTGGCGGAGCTCTGAATACGTATTGCCCTATCGCGTCGGTGAGTCCTATGTGGTCAATTTAAGTCATTGTGCCGGTTCGTACCACAGTGTCGGTCAACCCGATCAATTTGCGATAGATTTCGAGATGCCCATCGGAACGTCCATAATGGCAGCGAGAGACGGACGCGTAGTGTACGTTGAAACTTCCGGCAGGGATGGTGGTTTTCCTAATAATGTCGTGGTTGTAAGGCATAACGATACTACCTTTGCCCAATACATGCATTTAACGCAAGATGGGGCATTCGTACGCGTGGGCGACACTATTCAACAAGGGCAGGAAATCGCTTTAAGTGGTAATACAGGCCTCGCCGGGTATCCACATTTGCATTTTGTAGTCACCCAGGGAGATTATAATTATCCGTACATATCGATTCCGACAACCTTTAAAAATACGGTTTCAAACGAAAGAAGTTTAGCTTCTTGGACGAGATATACAGCGTTATCCTATTAGCGTCCCGCATAATCATAAATAATATTAACACAAATAATAGATTAAAAATCTTAACTTTATAAGTAGTAGTCATTTAAAATCAATTGTCATGAAAACAAAACAAATATATCATCGCCTAAAGTCCGTTTATGCAGCGGGGCTGTTCGCCATTCTGCTTTTGGGAGGAACCCAGGTCGCCCTCGGGTTTCAAGAGCAACAACAAGAAACGACCCTAAAACAATACAAAGGGGAGGTACTGGACGCAGATACCAAGCGACCCTTGGTCTTCGCCACACTTTCTTTAGAAGGTACAAATGTAAGTACGGTGAGTAATACTGAAGGAGAGTTCGCGCTCAAGATTCCTAAAGAAATTACGGAAGGTAGTGTTAAGGTCTCTTTTTTGGGGTACAAGTCGAAATCCATTCCCTTGGCACAATTTTCGGCCGAAGACAACCAGATTTTTATGGAGGTGTCGGTTTTGAAACTTACCGAAGTGAATCTAAGCATCCCGAAAGATGCCAGGGCCCTCGTAAAAGAAACGTTGAAACGAAAGGGAGAGAATTATTTTGACGACCCGACCTTAATGACCGCATTTTACAGGGAGACCATTAAAAAGCGAAGAAAGAACGTCTCGCTTTCCGAGGCCGTTGTCAATATTTACAAGACGCCCTATGACTCCGATCGAAGGGACGCCATGCAGCTGTATAAATCGAGAAAGAGTACAGACTATTCCCGTATGGACACCGTTGCGCTGAAACTGCAAGGTGGCCCCTTTAATGCGCTGCTGGTTGATATCATGAAATACCCCGAATATATTTTTACCGATGCGACTATCGAAGATTATGATTTTAAGTTCGAGCGTTCAACCCGGGAAGATGGCAAATTGCTCTATGTGGTAGAATTTGATCAAAAGGAAAACATCATAGAGCCCATGTATAAAGGAAAACTTTATATAGACGCGGATAAAAAAGTGCTGCAAAGCGCGATTTACGAACTAAATATTACGAATAAGGAAATCGCCTCAAAAATGTTCGTTCGCAGAAAACCTAGAAACGCCAATGTTTACCCTACAGAAGTGGCTTACCGTATCGACTACCGTGAAAAAAACGGAAAGTGGTACTATGGGTATAGCAACGTACTGCTAGAGTTCAAAATAAATTGGGACAAGAGACTTTTCAATTCGGTTTATAGCATGACCTGTGAAATGGCGGTCACTGATTGGGAAAAGAACCTTAGCGGAAAATTACCGAAGTCAAAGGAAAGAATGAAATCATCTATAATCTTAAGCGACGAAGCGGTAGGCTTTGCAGATCCCAATTTTTGGGGCGAATATAATATTATAGAACCCGAGAAATCGATTGAGTCGGCAATTCGTAAGATTCAAAGGCAACTGAGGAGAGCTAGAGAAGACGGAGGTACTTCAACCCCGTAAAGAAATCGTTTGCTCTCAAAAAAAAACCGCCACATATAAAAATATGTGGCGGTTTTTTAATTCTTCAATGCTATTTACATTGGCATTACAACGGTATCGATTGCATGAATGACACCATTACTAGCGGGTACATCGGCCATTACTACTGTAGAACGACCGCCTTTGGCATCCGTTAAAATAACCTTCTCGCCTTCTAGCGATAATAGGATTACCCCACCTTGCACTGTTTCGATTGCGAATGAACCATTGCTTCCTTTTATGGCCTCTATAACGGCTGCAGCGTCATATTTCCCGGCTACAACGTGGTACGTTAAAACACCGATGAGCGCTTTTTCACTTGCCGGCTCCAAAAGATTTGATACCGTACCATCGGGTAGTTTGGCAAAAGCATCATTTGTTGGGGCAAAAACGGTAAATGGCCCTTCAGAACTCAATGTTCCGACCAAATCAGCTGACTTAACAGCAGTTACAAGCGTACTAAAATTTTCATTTCCTGCGGCGACCCCTACAATGTTCTCGGTCTGTGCGAAAGATGTTGTACCGACAAATAATAATAGTGCGGCACCCAATGCAATTTTCATGTTTTTCATAATGTGTTTTTTAATTCGATTCAAATGTACTTGGAAACGAAGCACACGGTTCATAAATTTTGTTTAATTTTTTGTTCAAAAAGTTAAACATTTCAAAAAAGAAAGGAAAGCGGTAGCTCCCCGATTTCATACATTGGGGTTTATTGCGGTCTGCAGTGCCAAGTTCCTAAGTGGTTTTTGTGGACTGGGGATATATACCCGTGCTTGTGGACCTCTGGAATAATTTGTAAAAAAGAAAGGATTTAATGCGCTACCTCGCTGGTGAACTTCAACCTGTATAACCGTAGTTCCTCATCTTCGTAGTCCCCGTCGAATTCAGCCGAAGCCACCTCAATATCGTCGCTTTCCGCTTCGATAAAATAATCGTGTAATTCTTCCTGCTGCTCTTCATCGAAGAGTTCGTCTATCCAATAGGCGATATTCAATTTGGTGCCGCTGAAAACGATTTGTTCCATTTCCTTAATCAATTCGGGCAACTCGAGCCCCTTCGCCGAGGCAATATCATCCAGTGGTAGCTTTCGATCAACGTTTTGGATGATATATAATTTTAAACCGGAATTCGCACCGGTGGTCTTCACCACAAGATCCTCCGGACGAATAATCTCGTTTTCTTCAACATAGTCCGCAATAAATGTCACGAAGGGCTTACCGTACTTTCTCGCCTTGCCTTCACCTACCCCGTGAATATTCTGTAATTCCTCCATGGAAATAGGATACTTTAACGCCATATCCTCCAAGGAGGGATCTTGAAAAACAACATACGGAGGAACGCTTAGCTTATCGGCCTGTTTTTTTCGGAGGTCTTTCAACTGTTTCAACAACTTTTCGTCACTAACGCCACCACTTCGGGAAGCACTGACGATGGCATCGTTCTCCGCCGCACCGTACACATGGTCTTTCGTCATCATAAACGAATGGGGCTGTTTCAGAAAAGCCTTCCCTTTATCGGTAACATGCAATACGCCATACTGTTCTATTTCCTTATTCAACAGTCCGGCGACCAAGGTCTGTCGGATCAAGGCCATCCAATACCCCTTGTCTTTGTCCGCACCGATTCCGAATACTTTCTTTTCATTGGTCTTATACGAAGACAACATTGCATTTACCTTACCCATCAATGTCTTTACGACCTCTTTCGATTTGAATTTTTCGCTGGTTTCCTGTATGACCCTTATCAGTTTCACCACGTCATCTTGGGCTTCCACTTTTTCTTTAGGGTTTCGCACATTATCGTCCATATCGGCTCCGGCACCGTTCACATCATCGAAGACTTCACCGAAATAATGTAAAATGAATTTTCTTCTTGATATCGACGTTTCGGCATAAGCAACCACTTCCTGTAAGAGCGCGTTTCCGATTTCCTGCTCGGCCACAGGCTTACCGGACATGAATTTTTCAAGTTTTTCAATATCCTTGTACGAATAAAAGGCCAAACAATGGCCCTCGCCCCCGTCGCGTCCTGCCCTGCCCGTTTCCTGATAGTAACTTTCGATACTCTTGGGAATGTCGTGGTGTATTACGAATCGTACGTCAGGTTTATCGATACCCATTCCAAAGGCAATGGTCGCCACGACCACATCAACATCCTGCATCAAAAACATATCCTGATACCGGGAACGCGTTTTCGCGTCAAAACCGGCGTGATAGGGAACCGCACTAACACCGTTCACTTGAAGTACTTGAGCAAGCTCTTGAACCCTTTTTCGACTAAGACAATAGATAATTCCCGATTTGCCTGCATTTTTCTTCACAAACCGAATGATATCCGTATCTACGTCAACCGTTTTGGGACGTACTTCATAAAACAGATTAGGCCTATTGAAAGATTCTTTGAACAGTTTGGCATCCGGAATCCCCAAATTCTTCACAATGTCTTCCTGAACTTTAGGCGTAGCCGTTGCGGTAAGAGCGATTATCGGGATATCTTTTCCCAAACGGTCGACGATCGACCTTAAATTGCGGTATTCCGGTCTAAAATCATGGCCCCATTCAGAGATGCAATGTGCCTCATCAACGGCCATGAAGGATAATTTTACCGATTGCAGAAATTCAACATACTCTGGTTTGGTGAGTGATTCGGGCGCCACGTAGAGCAATTTGGTTACTCCCGATACAATGTCTTCCTTCACCGTTTTGACCTCGGTTTTCGTCAAGGAAGAGTTCAATACATGGGCTATACCGTGTTCCGAGGAGATACCACGAATGGCATCGACCTGATTTTTCATAAGCGCTATAAGTGGTGAAACGATAATCGCGGTACCTTCCTGCATTAATGCAGGTAACTGGTAGCAAAGCGATTTGCCACCGCCAGTGGGCATAATCACAAAAGCGTTCTTCTGGTCTAAAATATGCTGTACAACTTCTTCTTGAAGCCCTTTAAAGGACGAGAATCCAAAGAATTTTTTCAGTTGTGCATGTAAATCGGTCTGCTTCGAAACAGTACTATCATTTGTCATTTGAAAACTTAATCTGATCGGGGGTTTAAACTTTGTTTATCGCGATAGGCATTTTTGTCATTTTAAGCGGAATTCGTCGCGAATCAAATTCTATCGATATAAAATTGCGATAAGCTAAGAATGTGTAATTTTGTATTCCTAAATATAACGCTTTCTTTTAGGAAAGTCCTCTTAAAATTTCACTAAAACGTTGGATAGCACCAAACCGATACTCGACATAGCGAAGAAAACGATAGGAATGCAACGTGATGCCATAGGTCATCTGGTTTCCTTGCTAGATACCGATTTTGAAGGGGCGGTCGAAAGCATTCTACGGTCAAAAGGACGTGTAATCGTTACTGGTATCGGCAAAAGCGCCATAATCGCCTCGAAAATTACCGCAACATTGAATTCCACCGGAACTCCGGCCATTTTCATGCATGCCGGCGATGCCATTCACGGAGACCTGGGCACGATTCAGGAAGATGACGTGGTCGTGTGCATCTCGAAAAGTGGAAGTACGCCAGAAATAAAGATGTTGGTTCCCTTGATCAAAAGAGGGAAAAACACTCTTATCAGTATGACCGGTAATCCGGCATCCTTTTTGGGGCAACAGGGCGATTTTATTCTGAATACCCATGTCGAAAAAGAAGCCTGCCCGAATAATCTTGCCCCTACAACGAGTACCACGGCACAATTGGTCATGGGCGACGCCCTGGCCTTAACACTATTGCAGTTGAAGGGATTCGACCGTGCCGATTTCGCAAAATACCACCCGGGCGGAGCCTTGGGCAAACGATTGTATTTGAGGGTAGCCGATATCGTTACGACCAATCAAAAACCACAGGTAGATATCGATGCCGACATTAAGAAAGTAATTGTTGAGATTTCAGAAAAAATGCTTGGAGTAACGGCTGTGTTGCAAGATGATAAAATTGTTGGCGTGGTCACCGACGGCGATATACGAAGAATGCTGAATAAATACGATTCCATCAATGGTTTAAGGGCGAAGGACATCATGACCTCCAATCCTCAGACCATTGGCGCTGATGTACTTGCCATCGAGGCGTTGGAACTGATGCAAAATAGAAGTATTTCACAACTTTTGGCAGTAGAGGGAGAGCGTTACCAAGGTGTTGTGCATTTGCACAATCTAATCAATGAGGGCATATTGTAATGGCAAAAGCGAAGGTGAACCCCAATGAAATGTCATTTTTAGACCATCTCGAGGAATTGAGATGGCATTTGATCCGCTCAACAATCGCGGTTGTCGTCATAGGGAGTGTTGCCTTCCTGATGAAAAAGTTCATTTTCGATACGGTACTCCTGGGGCCTTCACAAATGAATTTCCCAACCTACCGTATGTTTTGCGATATTGCTACGGCACTTGGTTTCGATTCTGCTTTTTGTGCCGAAAAACTGCCGTTTACGATACAAAGTAGACAAATGTCGGCCCAATTTTCGGCGCATATATGGACATCTATCTGGGCAGGTGTCATAGTAGGTTTCCCCTATATTCTCTACGAATTATGGAAATTCATTAGCCCGGGACTGCACGATAACGAACGTAAAAATTCGAGGGGATTTATTCTAATCGCATCATTTTTGTTCTTTTTGGGCGTTTTGTTCGGCTACTATGTGGTCGCACCGCTTTCCATCAACTTTTTGGGCACTTATCAGGTCAGTGAACTCGTATTGAACGAATTTGACCTAGACTCGTACATAGGCACCATTAAAGCCGCAGTATTGGCGTGCGGAATTTTGTTCGAACTCCCGATAATCATTTACTTCCTGACCAAAGTGGGCTTGGTAACACCTGAAATCATGAAGAAATACCGCAAAATCGCATTGGTCGTCGTATTGATCCTTTCCGCAGTCATAACGCCTCCTGATGTGGCGAGTCAGATAATCGTTTCGATTCCTGTATTGATCCTATATCAAGTGAGCATTTATATTTCAAAAATCGTTTTGAAAAGAGAAGCAAAAAGAGCTAGAAAAAATGTCAGACCAAGTTAAAGAGTTCAATGCCTACCGTGAAAAAATGAACGGCAAGTTGTTGGGAGACAACAACAAAATCATTAAACGGATTTTTAATCTAGACACCAATGCCTACGCTGCAGGCGCCTTGGACGTAAAGACAAAGGAGCTTTTAGGATTGGTCGCCTCAGCCGTTTTGCGTTGCGATGATTGCGTAAAATACCATTTGGAAACCGTCTATAAAGAAGGTGCTTCGAAAGAGGAGGTCATGGAGACATTGGGCATCGCCACCCTCGTTGGTGGAACAATCGTCGTACCGCACCTACGGCGCGCTTACGAATTTTGGGAAGCCTTGGAAAACCAAGAAGGTTAAAAAAAGGGTAATTCTTTTCCTGTAAAAAGGATATGCTTTAGATTTGAGAAAACTGGTTAGCAAGTTTTAGCCGCGTTTAGCCCAAAAAACAGTGGTTGGTAACGTATAAAAAACCAAAAACGAATAAGCCTGCTAGCCGGCGGACGGGCTTCTAAACTTGTAGACCTTTATTTGTATTTGGCATTTGTGTTTGAATTTGAATTTGAAGAATGAAGCTCAGAGCAGAAAACATCATGAAAACCTATGGCGGACGCAAGGTCGTTCGCGGTATTTCCTTGGAAGTCAACCAAGGGGAAATCATCGGATTGCTCGGGCCCAATGGCGCGGGAAAGACCACTTCGTTTTACATGATCGTGGGCTTGGTAAAGCCAAATGGTGGCAAGATTTTCTTGGATGACATGGAGATTACAAAATTTCCCATGTACAAAAGGGCACAGAACGGAATCGGATACTTGGCACAGGAAGCCTCCGTTTTTCGGAAATTGAGTATTGAGCAAAATATTTTAAGCGTGCTCCAACTTACCAAACTAAGCAAAAAGGAGCAACATATGAAGATGGAGTCTTTGATCGAGGAATTCGGTCTGGGCCACATCAGAAAAAACCGTGGCGACCTATTGTCCGGTGGCGAACGTCGTAGAACCGAAATCGCGCGGGCCTTAGCAACCGATCCCAAATTTATTTTGCTGGACGAGCCATTCGCCGGTGTCGATCCCGTTGCTGTTGAGGACATTCAACGTATTGTTGCACAGCTTAAAAATAAGAATATCGGTATTCTCATCACCGACCACAACGTACAGGAAACCTTGGCGATAACCGAACGTTCCTACTTAATGTTCGAAGGTGGCATTTTAAAATCGGGGCATCCTGAGGATTTGGCCGCCGATGAAATGGTGCGCAAAGTCTATCTGGGCCAAAACTTTGAACTTCGCAGGAAAAAGTTGGATTTTTAATACCTTAATCAAGCCCGAAAGACCCACTTTACAATTGGTAAGAAGTACCTATCCGTTTTAAATCCCGATTTTCAATTAAAACTATTTGATAGCGAAAGTAAGCGTAGCCCAGTTCGATTCGTAATCGATATCCGCTTCATCACTCTGCGTCATGTGTATGGTCGCTAGGTACCATTGACCGGCAGTTTCAGGTTGTATCGTGCATATTCCTTGAGCATCGGTTTTCGTTGAATTTTCATTTTCGTGGGCATCTACCCCCGGAATGATCGTGCTGTAATGCACCGTTTGGTCGGATAAGGGTTTCCCATCTCGAAGCAATCGAAATGAAATGGCATCGCCCGGTTTGGCATCGAACGGATTCGACAAGGGAACGAATTCTATCGGATAGCCCATTTCCAATTGGTAATGATCGGTACGTTTTCCCTCGATTTGTAATACCGATTTTACATGCTTGGAATATTTTTCGTTGGCGCCAGAGGTACTACTACCGTCTTTCTTCCTTTCGGCCAACACCTGATCCAAACCTTCATGTTCTAAGTATTCGTTAAACTTTTCGGCGGTCATTTTCAAGTTTCTAGGCAAAGTGGAGATTCCGGCAACATAGGTTCCCGCATCTCCGGTCTTGAATTTTAAAAATGTAGCATTGTCCTTATCGTAAAAATCCCCGTCCACTGGTTTAAAAGTATATTCCGGGCCCACTATTTTAGGATCGATAATTCTGTCCCTTGAAATGCTATTCTCACTTTTATCGAATGTTCCGTTGAACAAATGCAGCTCCGCCGGCATATTGGCCGCTAAAAAATGGGAATCGGCCTTTAAAAAAAGCTCGTGGGAGCTAAAGACCACTAAACAGCCGGTCAAGAGAATTGTTCGCAATATAGATTTCATAAGTGTATGTTATTTTAGAATACCTACGCACAAAAATAGATACGGTTTTAAAATGGCGCAAATACTATTCATGAATTGTTCTTTAGAAAACCGCGGAGATCAAAATTCGAGGTCATCCGGTGTAATTCTCCAAAAGCCAACAGACTTCTCAGCATATCACTGCCTTCTGGGCAGTCCGAAATCAAAGCCGCCGTGTATCAAGCGTTTGATCGTGGCGATTTGTCCGCAGTGCCACATGGTGTGCTTGATGTTCCAGGAAACCGCGTCTAGTTTTGTTATGGCAACGGGATGTTTTTGTTTTATCGGTTGTTCTACTTTGCTCTCCAAATCCTTAAGCGTTAGGGCGGAAACATTCTGAATAACCTTATGTTGCATAAAATGCAATTGTTCCCTTAAGACCGCTCCGTCATTATGACCTACTTGTTTCGCCGGAACGCTTTCATAACCATAGCGCTGATTATGGGTTTTCAAGTCGATTTTTTGGGTGATTTCTTCATCAAATCCACTCACTACCAAAATCGAATGGTAGTATTCGCTGATGATCAGGTGTCCGATTTGCCAACTAATGTTCGAGGCAAGTGTATTCGGTGTATCGTCCCAATTTTCGATAGGAACGGAATCGATCAGCTTATTCGTCCATATATGGGCGTCTTTGGTCTGTTTTAGCAAAAGCGCTGTCAAGGTCATTTCGAAAAGGCATTGGCGATTACCGAACTCAGAATGTAGCACAAAATAATCAGTGGTACCGCCAAAAATTTTAAGGTAACGAGAAATATTATACTTAAGACAATAAAACCATAACGTAGGGCGTTGTCCTGCATACTCCAATTTTTGAATTTCAAGGCGAACAGTGCGATCTTGGCATTCAAGAGAAAGGCACTTAAAAGCGTAAGGCCTATCAAAAACCATTGGTTGAGGATGATTTCGTTGAGCAGTTCGCTGTGCTGATATTGTAGAATCAACGGTAAGGAAAGAATCAGCAACGCATTGGCTGGTGTCGGCAACCCGATAAACGAAGTCGTTTGGTTCTCATCTATATTGAACTTCGCCAAGCGATAGGCCGATGCCATAGTAATTAGAAAACCAACAAAGGGCAATGGGGCCAATTTCATACCCGTCCACATGATGGCATCGGTCATTTCATTCTGAAAATCCAGATTCCACCCTCCGGACATCGACATCCCTAAAAGTTGAAACATGACGATTCCCGGCACCAATCCGCTGGTAATCATATCGGCAAGCGAATCGAGTTGTAAACCTAATTCGCTCTTTACATCGAGCAGTCGGGCTGCCATACCATCGAAGAAATCGAAAACGATTCCCAGAAAAACGAATAGGGCGGCCAGTTCCATCTGATTTAACACGGCAAAAACGGCTGCCACACAGCCACTAAAGACATTGAGTAACGTTATACCATTGGGAATATGCTTTTTCATTGGTCGGTCTTTCAGTAACACGAAGTGCTTTCGGTAAAAATAATAAACTAGAAAGTACCGTTGGCAACACAGCATCAAATAATATTTATTCGCATATTTGTTCCTCAGCACTCAACTTGCATAGTAATGCGTTCTAAAATCGCTTTGATTTTTATCGGCTTCCTTTGGGGAGTTGTTGGTTTTTGCCAACAAACCGAACTCTCGCCGTTGAGCAAGGTGAGCGTGCTTACTGTGGGTACCGCAGACGAATTACATTCCAAATTCGGGCATAGCGCCATTCGCATTGTAGACCCGACCGTCGGATTGGATATCGTTTATAATTACGGGATGTTCGATTTTGACGATCCTGATTTCTATATAAAATTTACCCATGGCAAACTTGATTATCGTATCGCGAAGGAATCCTTTCCACATTTTATCCGCACCTACGAATATGAAAACCGCTGGGTAAAGGAGCAAGTACTCGACTTGCAAAATGCCGATAAAGAGGCACTCCTTTCATTTCTCGAAAATAACTTACGGCCCGAGAACAGATACTACAAATACGATTTTCTTTTTGATAACTGCGCCACGCGTATACCTGACGCACTTCAGAAAGCAACTGCCGGCGAGCTGGTATTTAGGGAAAATCATTTGGAGAAACGGTACACCTTTCGGGAATTGATCCATCAAAATTTAAAGGTGAATTCGTGGTCAAATTTTGGAATTGATTTGGCGCTCGGATCGGTCATCGATAAGGAAGCGACCGCTTATCAACATATGTTTTTACCACATTATGTTTTCGATCAGCTGAACAACACCGCAATTAACGGTAAATCTTTGGTGTCTTCACAGCAAGAACTATTGGCACAAAGGTCTGAGAAGGCTAAATCAAATTTTTTGGCCTCCCCCCTATTCTGGCTTCCCGTCCTCATGGTACTGGTCATGGCAATTACCTATTTCGATAATAAAAAACTACGCAGAAGTCGCTGGATCGATTTTTTTCTATTTTTTGTAACCGGTATTGCCGGAGCCGTGGTGCTTTTTCTCTGGTTTGCTACCGATCACCAAGCCACTAAGATCAATTTTAATTTTTTATGGGCCTTTGCCCCTAATCTGATTTTAGCGTTTGTACTCCTTAAAAAGCGATTTCCGAACTGGCTGAAACTATATATCGCTGTACTTTTAGCCCTTTTAGGAGCCGTTCCTTTACTGTGGATCTTCAAAATCCAGGTATTTTCTCCATTAATTCTATTTATACTCGTCTCCTTGTGCATTCGATACCTATTTTTGCTGAAACTATCGAAAATGGATAATACCGAGCGTATTGTGATCGATTAGGGATTTCCATTAATTAGCTCGATTAAAATTAGTAATCAATAACGTTTGAACCCACTTGCGGTGGGCAGGCTTGAATACAATAAATGAACCTCCTCACAGTAGAAAATATATCAAAATCTTTCGGCGAACGTATACTTTTCGAGCAACTTTCCTTTGGAATCAATAAAGACCAGAAAATAGCATTGATCGCCAAGAACGGTACCGGGAAGACTTCTATCCTCAACATTCTGTCCGGAGCGGATGCGCCAGATTCCGGCCAGGTAAATTACCGAAAAGGCATTCGCACCTCTTTTTTGGAACAAGAACCGGATTTGGACCCGTTGTTAACGGTTGAAGAGACTATTTTCGCTTCCGACAATGAGATTTTGCAGGTCATTTCCAATTATGAAAAGGCCTTGAAAAACCCAGAGGACGCAGACGCTTACCAAGCGGCTTTCGAAGCGATGGAACGTTTCGCGGCTTGGGATTTTGAAACCCAATACAAACAGATCTTATCCAAACTAAAACTGGACGACCTGCACACAAAGGTATCCGTTTTATCGGGTGGGCAGAAGAAACGTTTGGCGTTGGCGAACGCCCTTATCAATCGGCCAGACCTCTTGATTCTTGATGAACCGACCAACCACCTGGATCTCGAAATGATCGAATGGTTGGAAGAATATTTTGCCAAGGAAAGCATGACCCTCTTTATGGTAACGCATGACCGGTATTTTTTGGAGCGGGTATGCAATGAGATCATCGAATTGGAAAATGGCACACTATACCCCTACAAGGGCAACTATTCATACTATTTGGAAAAGAAGGAGGCCCGCATAGAACAAGAGAATGTTGAGCATCACAAATCGAAGCAACTCTTTAAAAAAGAACTCGATTGGATGCGCCGCCAACCCAAGGCCCGAACCACCAAGTCAAAATCAAGAATCGATGATTTTCAGGCGATAAAAGACAAGGCCGGCATGCGTAGAAAAGACCATCAGGTACAGCTTGAAATTAATATGGAGCGTGTAGGTAGCAAAATTCTGGAACTGCACAAATTGGTGAAAGCCTATCCTGAAAAACCGATTTTGAATAAATTCGATTATGTTTTCTCCAAAGGCGAACGCGTCGGTATCATTGGTAAAAACGGAACTGGGAAAACGACTTTTTTGAATATCCTCACGGGAGTCGACCAGCCTGATGCGGGTAAGGTTATCGTTGGAGACACCATCAAATTCGGTTATTATACCCAAAAAGGCATCGACATCAAGGAAGGACAAAAAGTCATTGATGTCATACGGGAATTCGGGGATTATATCCCGTTGATGAAAGGGCGCCAGATATCGGCGCAGCAGCTGTTGGAACGTTTTTTGTTCGACAGGAAAAAACAGTACGATTTTGTCGATAAGCTCAGCGGTGGTGAACGCAAGCGATTGTATTTATGCACCGTATTGATACAAAATCCGAACTTTCTGATACTTGACGAACCAACGAACGATCTCGATATTGTTACCTTGAACGTTTTGGAAAGTTTTTTATTGGATTTTCCCGGCTGCGTCATCGTAGTATCCCACGACCGCTATTTTATGGATAAGATCGTGGACCACCTCTTAGTGTTTCGGGGGGATGCCATCATTGAAGATTTTCCCGGGAATTATTCCGATTTCAGGGCTTATGAAGACAGCGCCGTTATCGAGACACGAATCGAAAAGGAAAAACAGAACAATGCGGCCAAGGCTGTTAAAAAAAGTTGGAAACAGGAAGATGACAAAACCCAACTATCGTATGCCCAGCAAAAGGAATACAAACAGTTGGAAAAGGATATTCAGAAACTGGAATTTAAAAAAGGAGAGATAGAACAGCAATTCGTATCTGGCGACCTTTCCGGTGATGATATTGCCGAACTCTCGAAGGCCTTAAAGGAAATAGCCGATGGTATCGAGACAAAAACCGAGCGCTGGTTCGAACTATCGGCCATGATGGAATAGTCTTTTACTGGCTTATACTGCAATTTCCCTTGACTTGATGCTACTGACGGTAATTGTAAGTAAACAATCGTGACCACCTAATTTTGAAAAAAATCATGGTTGTGAAGTAGAGATCGGACACTTAAAATTTTGTGAGTTGCATAGCATATTGGCATACCTGAAACACATTCTAATCGCCACCAACCAACATGGGGTGCACTCCCCCTTTGTATATGACTACCTTACCAAGTGTTTATATGTTAAACACCAACGTTCGAAACAGAAGTACATCAACATTTTTCTAAAGAGCATCCGTTACTTCAATACGAAAACATTACTCATCGTTTCCGATTCAAATGGATTAAAGCAAATAGCGATCCAGGAATTTCCGGAGCTGCAATTCGGCGTACCTCCATACGATATGGTCTTTACGGAAGCATCCGACCCCAAAGAAATTTCAGAAATACTCCTAAAAAACAAAGAGATACATAATGACACGGTGCTTGTCGTCAATAACATCCATAAATCGAAAGCGACCGAATTGGTTTGGAAGCAGCTTCAATACGATAGAAAAGTAACCGTAACCATAGACTTATTTTATTGCGGAATGGTTTTTTTCAGAAAGGAACAGGCAAAGGAGCATTTTAAGATTCGGATTTAATCCCTTAATTTTAAATTTCAATAGGTATATTATGGGGCAAAATACAATTTACATTATTCTAGGGGTCCTGGCGGCGATATACCTGTTTATCTCCATGTCTAACAGAAGACGCTTAAAAGACCGGAAATCCCGCAAGTTTATGGACGAATATAAGCGCAAAAAGAAAGACACCCAACAGTAGAGCCAGAGGCTTTCAGGCTTAACATTGCGCTAAAAATCAAACCTTCCGATATTATTTATTCATAAGCTTTTAAACTTTTTATACCTCGAAATTTATCAATGAAAATATACACTAAGACAGGCGATAATGGCACTACTGCACTCTACGGAGGCACAAGGGTACCTAAACACCATATACGCATCAATAGTTATGGCACCGTAGACGAACTCAACTCCTGGTTGGGCCTAATACGCGATCAAAACATCGACCGGCATTCGGCCCAAATACTTACCCAGATACAACATAAACTTTTTACCGTAGGTGCCATCCTCGCGACCGAACCGAAGAAAGCGAGATTAAAGAACGGAAGCGACCGTTTGAATATTCCAAGAATCGCAAATGCGGATATTACGCTACTTGAAAAGGAAATGGATGCAATGGATGAAGACCTGCCCCCGATGACCCACTTTATTCTTCCTGGTGGGCATACCACTGTGTCATACTGTCATATTGCACGCACCGTATGCAGGCGTGCAGAGCGTATGGTTACACTACTGCATGAAGAAGAACCTTTTGATGACACGGTTCTCACCTACATGAACCGTCTCTCGGACTATCTGTTCGTATTGGCACGAAAATTGTCCAAAGATTTAAAGGCGAACGAAATAAAATGGATTCCTGAGAAAAAAAGCTAATAATATTCCTATTTCGTCGTTATCAAAATATCAATGGCAGAAAAATGTTGATAAGTTACACGAAATCAAGTAAAAAAAACTTGCTCTTGTGCTTAGAAAAATTACTTTTGCAAAAATTAAAAATCAAACTATTACCATGTATTGGACATTAGAACTCGCATCCTATTTAAGTGATGCACCCTGGCCCGCTACCAAAGACGAATTAATAGATTACTCTATTAGAACCGGAGCACCTCTAGAGGTGGTCGAGAACTTACAGTCTATGGAGGAAGAAGGCGGCGAAATATACGAATCTATCGAGGAGATTTGGCCAGACTACCCGACGGAGGAGGACTACCTCTGGAACGAGGATGAATACTAAAGAATACCGGCAACCGGTAGGCGAAAAATACTTTTAAAAAGTCCCTTTAGGGGCTTTTTTTTGTGCCTGAACGAAAGGTAACCGTTTTGAACCATAAAAGTTCAAAGACCATAAATGTTGGCTTCACTGTTTCCTTCTGCAATAACAAATCGCTATGAGCATCCTCCCCAAGCTTAAAGGCTATCTTCCGATTCCCGAGGATATTCAGAAGGCAACTTACCATGCCAATAGCGGTCAACTGAAAATAATAGGCGTATTTCAAAACCGTCTCTCAGACTCCTTCAAACTTTTTCTGTAATTTTGGCAGCTAGTGGTCTTTTTTACGCCATTCGCATAAAACGGAATGCCTTTTGACAAAACAAGAGAGGTGCGAACCGATTTCCGTGTAGCAAAAACGACTTTCCCGCCAGACGGGTTTACCATATAAACAGCATAAGCATTATGAGTTTTTTAAATTCAATACTAAAGACCTTTGTCGGCGATAAATCAAAAAAGGATGTAAAAGAACTGCAGCCGTTGGTCGATCAGATAAAGACATTCGAGCAGGAATTGGAAGCATTGAGCCTTGACGAGCTACGTGCCAGGACCCTAAAATTCAAAACTCGAATCGCCGAAGATGGCAAAGAGCTGAATGATAAGATCGAGGCGCTTGAAGAGGAAGTACAAGCCTCCACAGATATTGATAAAAACGAGGATATCTATACAGAGATAGACAAACTCAAAGATGATGTCTATAAAATAACCGAGGAAACGCTGAACGCTATTCTACCTGAGGCTTTTGCAGTCGTCAAGGAAACCGCAAAGCGTTTTAAGGATAATGAAACCCTGATGGTAACGGCTACCGAATACGATTGCGAACTTTCTGGAACGAAAGATTACGTTAGTTTGGATGGCGACCAGGCCATATGGCAAAATTCTTGGGATGCTGCAGGTAAAGAGGTTACCTGGGATATGGTGCATTACGATGTACAATTGATCGGTGGCATAGCATTACACCAAGGTAAAATCGCCGAGATGCAAACGGGGGAGGGAAAAACGCTTGTAGCAACCTTACCGCTCTATCTCAATGCGTTGTCGGGTAATGGTGCCCACTTGGTAACGGTAAACGATTACCTGGCCAAAAGGGATAGCGCTTGGATGGCTCCGATTTTCCAGTTTCATGGTCTCTCGATCGACTGTATCGATCACCACAAACCAAATTCCGCAGGACGCCGTGCAGCATACAACGCCGATATTACCTATGGTACGAATAACGAATTCGGTTTCGACTACCTCAGGGACAATATGGCCCACACCCCTAAGGATTTGGTACAACGCCCTCACCACTACGCGATCGTCGATGAAGTCGATTCCGTTTTAGTCGATGATGCGCGTACACCCCTTATCATTTCCGGTCCAGTACCTGAAGGTGACCGCCATGAATTCAATGAATTGAAACCGAAAATTAATGATATCGTACAAAAACAACGGCAACATTTGACCGGCGTTTTGGCCGAAGCAAAAAAATTGATCGCGGCCGGAGATACCAAGGAAGGTGGATTTCTCCTACTGCGCGTTCACCGTGGTCTCCCCAAGAACAAGGCATTGATAAAATATTTGAGTGAAGAGGGCGTAAAACAATTGCTTCAAAAAACGGAGAACTTTTACATGCAGGACAACAATAGGGAAATGCCTAAAGTTGATGAAGACCTTCTGTTCGTTATCGATGAGAAAAATAACCAAATCGAGTTATCCGACAAAGGCGTCGAATACATTTCCGGAGCCCAGGACAAAGACTTCTTCATTATGCCCGACATAGGGGCCGAAATCGCACTCATCGAAAGCAAGAACCTCGAGATTGAAAAAGAAGCGGAACTAAAAGACGTGCTTTTTAAAGATTTTACCGTAAAAAGTGAGCGTATACATACCATGAGCCAATTGTTAAAGGCATACACGCTCTTCGAGAAAGACGTGGAATATGTGGTGATGGACAATAAAGTAATGATCGTTGATGAGCAAACAGGGCGTATCATGGACGGCCGCCGCTACTCCGATGGACTGCATCAAGCCATCGAAGCTAAGGAAAATGTAAAAATCGAGGCTTTAACACAAACTTTCGCCACGGTAACCCTTCAGAATTATTTCCGAATGTACAAGAAGCTTGCCGGTATGACGGGTACCGCCATAACTGAAGCAGGTGAATTCTGGGAAATATACAAGTTGGATGTGATGGAAATCCCGACCAACAGACCTATCGCCCGTGACGACCGCAATGATCTGATCTACAAGACCAAACGCGAAAAGTACAATGCGATAATCGAGGAAGTCACCAAACTTTCGGAGCAGGGAAGACCGGTGTTGATCGGGACCACTTCCGTGGAAATCTCGGAATTGCTTTCCCGAATGTTGACCATTCGAAAAGTGCCCCATAACGTTTTGAATGCCAAATTACACAAGAAAGAGGCCGATGTGGTCGCAGAAGCAGGTAAGGGCGGAATCGTAACCATAGCCACCAACATGGCGGGCCGTGGTACCGATATTAAATTAAGTGAAGAGGTGAAAGCTGCTGGCGGACTCGCAATCATAGGAACCGAGCGCCATGACTCCCGTCGTGTAGATAGACAGTTGCGCGGTAGGTCAGGACGCCAAGGTGATCCCGGAAGTTCGCAATTCTACGTATCCCTAGAAGACAATTTGATGCGTTTGTTCGGCTCTGACCGAGTGGCCAAAATGATGGACAAGATGGGCTTGGAAGAGGGTGAGGTCATTCAGCACTCCATGATGACGAAGTCGATCGAACGAGCTCAGAAAAAAGTGGAGGAAAACAATTTTGGGGTCCGTAAACGATTATTGGAGTATGATGATGTGATGAACGCCCAACGTGAGGTCGTCTACAAAAGAAGACGCCACGCCCTGCAAGGCGAACGCCTTAAAGTGGATATCGCCAACATGGTATACGATACCTGCGAGGTGATTACTGAAACAAATAAGGGAGCGAGCGATTTCAAGAATTTCGAATTTGAATTGATCAAGTACTTCTCGATAACTTCCCCCATTTCAGAGGAAGAATTTGGAAAGCTGGGTATTCAGGAAATTGCTACGAAGCTTTACCAAAGTGCCTATACGCATTATCAGACCAAGATGCAGCGAAATGCCGAGACGGCCTTTCCCGTCATAAAAAAAGTGTACGAGGATAGCGCAAATAAATTCGAGCGCATCGTCGTACCCTTCACCGACGGTATCAAAACGCTAAACGTAGTGACCAACTTAAAGGAAGCCTATGAGAGCGATGGAAAACAGTTGGTGACCGATTTCGAAAAGAATATTACCTTGGCCATCATCGACGACGCGTGGAAAACTCACCTTCGCAAAATGGATGAATTGAAACAATCGGTTCAGTTGGCTGTTCACGAGCAGAAAGACCCGCTATTGATTTATAAGTTCGAAGCTTTTCAACTCTTTAAAGACAGAATAGATGCAATCAACAAAGAGGTTGTTTCTTTCTTGTTCAAAGGCGAATTGCCTTCCGGCAATGCGGATGCCATAAGCGAAGCGAGAAACGTCTCCAGGCCAAAGGAAAAGATTCAAACAAGTAAGGAGGAAATTCCTAATAGCGATGAGCTCGCCGCCAGAAACCGTGCCGTAGGTCAAAATCAGGGGCAAGGACGGCCGCAGGTTACCGAAACCATTGTTCGTGAACAACCGAAAATAGGAAGGAACGACCGTGTAACCATCAAAAACATCATGTCCGGCGAAAGTAAGACCCTTAAATATAAACAAGCTGAACCTTTGATCACTAAAGGTGAATGGGTACTCACGGAATATTGATAATAATTCAGAATGGATTGAAGGGTGTTTAAAATGACTTTTAAACACCCTTTTTTCGTCCACTTTTAAGCAGTCAGAAAGTAGTAACCGCTTGGCCATTATCAGGACACTCAAAACTTGACTAATTTAAAGGCAATACAAATTCCAAACTAAAATTTTGCGTTTAAATCCAGAGTAAAACGTTCGCAATACGCTTCAGGCAAGTTCATAAAGATATTGGAGAGAAGGATTTCAACATGTAAAACCGTTTGTTCCCAATTGGAGAGTTTCAATAATGTCGTTATCCCATGACAATGATAAAATCATATTTTCCCCTAATACTAAAAGGTATTTCGTGAGAGTTGCAGTTTACTCCTTATTTTTAACCTTATCAGGATAAATATAATCTTGATAAATTGTAATTTAACGGGAAACATATTTAGTTTTACAACTTTACATGACTAGTACACCAGACCAGGCCGTCACAAAGTATTTAAATTTTTGACTATGGAAAAGACCAAATTATTGGAAGATAGGTTAAATGATAGGGCGCGTTTGGTATTAAAAGTGAACTATTTTACCTCTATCTGCTCCCTTATCTTCGCCGCAATCTGCATTTTCGCGCTTGATATAACAATAGTTATTCCTTATGTATTTCTCGCCTTTGGAATTCTGAACCTATTGAATACCGTACTCTATAAGTTCCACAATAAACTAACCCTTACGTACAACATCGTCTCTATTATGACCTTGGCCGGAGCAACCACGATTACGCTTTACAGCGGAGGTATCAACAGCCCGTTTATTTTTGTGCTCGCGTTGATCGTTGTTGCCGGCTACATTACCACGAAAGCCTATGGCGCAATATACTTGAATTTGAACCTACTGATCATTTTGCTGATTTACTCTCAAAGTATAGCCGATTTCAGTTTTGTGACCAATGTGGTTCCAGAACAATCAAAAAACCTTTTTGCCCTTTTGAGCGTACTTTTCTCGGTATACCTTCTCGGCGGTGTTTTCGGGAAAAACCTATTGAACGCCCATCATAACCTCTACAAAACAAAAGCGGAGTTAGAAGGTAAAATCGTAGAAAAAGAAACCCTTCTGAAAGAAGTACATCACAGAGTCAAAAACAACTTACAAACCGTATCCAGCCTATTGAGTATGCAAGCACGTAATACCGAGGATAGCGTGGTAAAAAGCCTGTTCAAAAGCAGTCAAAACCGGGTCATTTCTATGGCAATGGTTCATGAAATGCTATATATGAGGGAAGATATCTCAAAAATCGAATACCGATCCTACGTACAGGATCTTGCCGAATATTTGATTCGATCCATCAAGGGCACCAGCAGTAATATTACCTTGGATATCGACATCCCCGATGTGAAACTCAATATCGACACCGCCATACCGCTGGGTCTACTCATCAATGAAGCGGTAACCAACGCATTAAAGTACGGCATTGTAGACGATAGGAAAGGTGAGATTTTTATTAAGTTGCGAAAGGATGAAAATGAAGGTTACCTTTTGAATATCGGCGATAATGGTCATGGCTTTTCCGAGACCATCACCTATAAAAATTCAAAATCACTTGGTTTAAAATTAATTCATAACCTTGCACGCCAGCTTCGCGGATCTATAATGCGCGATCTTACCAAAAAGGGAACCCACTACATTGTAAAGTTCAAGGAAATTCAAGAGCAAATTCCATCGGTCGCTTAAAGGGATACCTGTCGATTAAAGAGTAGACAGTTCTTGGCAATTTTATCATGTTTTAACCATTGGTGTACTTTCCAACTGCGAATGCCCTTGCCATAACGTGGCTGCTTTTAAATTGACCCTTCTTTGATTTTCTTTCAAAACATGGTTAGCTTTACGATACAAACCTTTAAGAATCAGTCTTTTTGCCAAAAAACATATGGATTTGGTCTTTTTTCCGTTTGTATACTATTACACTAACCATAATTGCCATGCAAAATCAGGCCAATCTGCAGGAGTTGATCAGCGATAAGACAACGCTTTTATTGAAATTCAATTATGTTTCTATATTCCTAAGCACAGTCCTTGGGTTTTTTTGCTTGTATTTCATGAAGGTGTACCAGGTGATTCCCTATGTCTTTTTTGGGTATGCCCTAATCAACATTATCAATGTAATCGCCTTTAAAAAACATGGTAACCTCCTGACCATGGCCATAGTTACCTCGCTGCTCTCATTGTTTGCCACTTTAATTATTTCACTTAACAATGGCGGCATTAATAGCCCATTTATGTTCATTCTGGCCATAATCGTACTCGCCGGCTACATCACTACACGATTTTTTGGTCAAATCTATTTGTATGGCGTTTTGGCCATTATCACTATCGTTTTTTTAGTCGGTTATTTTGATACGGGACTGGTAAGTAACGAGGTACCAAAAGAATCCCAAGGGCTTTTTAGTTTCATTACCATGATTTTCTCGGTATACCTCTTAGGAGGTATTTTTGGTAGGAACCTACTAAAGACACACCATAAACTATACAAAACCAAAAAAGATGTGGAGTCGAGAATCATAGAAAAAGAAAACCTTTTAAAGGAAGTACACCATAGGGTAAAGAATAATCTGCAAACGGTATCTAGCTTGCTGAGTCTTCAATCGAGAAATATCGAGGACGATGAAGTAAAAAGTTTGTTTAGAAACAGTCAGAACAGGGTGATTTCTATGGCAATGGTACACGAGATGTTATACATGCGGGAAGACATTACTAAAATCGAATACAAGACCTACGTTCAAGATCTTACCGAATATTTGGTGCGCTCTATAAAGGGAACCAGCACAAATATTACACTACATATCAATATACAGGACATTAAGCTGAATATCGACACGGCCATTCCGTTAGGGCTTTTGATAAACGAAGTAGTGACCAATGCCCTTAAATACGGTATCAAAGACGACGACAAAGGTGAGATAGCTATTTCAATGTATGAAAAAGGTGAGGGTTACGAATTAACTATCAGTGATAGTGGTGATGGATTCGCCAGCGACATCACTTATAAAAACACCAAATCGTTGGGCTTAAAACTGATTCACAACTTGGCTCGGCAATTATTGGGATCGGTGAAACGCAATACTTCTGAAAAAGGAACCCATTATACGGTAACCTTTAAGGAAATCATGGAACAAATTCCATCTGTAGCGTAATCGACTCGATCGAGAACGCAACACCTTACATTTTTCCCTATATTTAGTGGGCTAATTAGAAACCCACCCAATGCTTAAAAAATTACTTCTGCTGGTACTGTTTTACGGTACCAACGCTTTTGCCCAAGATTATTTTCTTGAAAAATACGAACCCTTTAACCCCGATATTCCCACCCCGGAACAGTTTTTGGGTTACGGTATTGGGGAACACCATACCCGGCATGATCTCATCGTTGCTTATTTTGAGAAATTGGCATCCGTTTCCGATAGGGCGTCTATATATTCCTATGGAAAAACCCATGAGGGACGAAAATTGGTGATTTTGACCATTACCACTCCCGAAAACCTATCCAATCTAAAGTCCATTAAAGAACAACATCTGGCTTTTACAGATCCCAATCAAAAGGTTTCGAATTACAATGATGTGCCCATTTTTATCAACCTGGCCTATAATGTGCATGGCAACGAGCCTTCGAGTTCGGAGGCCGCCTTACTTAGCGCCTATACCTTTGTCGCTTCGCAACATCCTGAAATAAAAAATTATATCAAAAATGCGGTGATTATGATCGACCCGACCATCAATCCCGACGGTCGTGATCGGCATTCCCAGTGGGCGAATAGCTATCAAGGAACGCCGAATGTAGCGGATCCGCAGGACGCCGAGCACAATGAATACTGGCCGGGAGGTCGTACCAACCACTATTGGTTTGACCTGAACAGGGATTGGCTTTTGGGAATCAACCCCGAAAGTCGCGGGAAATTGACTTGGTACCACGAGTGGTATCCGAATGTCGTCACCGATTTTCATGAAATGGGCAGTCAAAGCAGTTACTTTTTCGAACCGATGAAGGCCAACGGTAGTCTGAACCCGATCATGCCCAAAGAGAATTACGAAGACCTCAACACCATGTTCGGGGCGGAATTTGCCAGAGCACTTGATAGTATCGGATCGCTTTACTTTACCAAGGAAGTGTTCGATGGCACCTATCCCGGCTATGGTTCGTCTTATCCTGATTTGCAGGGCGGCCTGGGCCTATTGTTCGAACAGGCCAGCTCTCGCGGCCATGAGCAAACAACGGCTTTCGGGAAAATTACCTTTCCCTTTACGATACGCAATCAATACATCTCAAGTATCACTACTGTGAAGACGGCTGTAAAAAATAAGGCGTATATGCGCAAATACCAACAGGACTTCTTCAAAAGTGCCTTGACCAGAGCCGGAAAAGCCAAAATAAAAGGGTACGCCTTTGGCGACCCTAGAGACCAAAACCGAACCAAGGCCTTTATCGACAAATTGCTTTTACACAACATAAAAGTGTATCAATCCGGTGAAAGATATGTGGTCCCCACACTGCAGCCACAGTACCGTATGGTGCAGAGTATGTTCGAAACCTACAGCAAATATCGCGACAGTGTGTATTACGATGCGTCGGCATGGTCGGTTGCCAATTTTTATAACATGCGCTATTCCCCTGTCACTTCATTGAATTTAGGAGAACCTGTGGAAACCGTCGAGAATATCGTACAAATAATACCGGTCCGTAAGTCGAACTATGCCTATATCATCGATTGGGACGACTATAATGCTCCGGCCGCCTTACATTATTTACAGGAACAGAAGCTCGTGCTCTCATCGGCCTTCAAACCATTTTCCGTCAAGTCCGGGAATGAGACAAAGCAGATGAACTATGGTAGTCTTGTTCTCCCGGTTTCCTTGCAGAAACAAACGCCCGAAGAAGTTTATGAGTTGGTCCAAAAGGCACAAGAGAAATTTGAAGTGCCCGTGTACGGTGTTGATTCCGGTCTTAGCCTTAAAGGTGTCGATTTGGGAAGTCGGTATATGCAAGCCCTTAAAAAAACCAAGGCCGCTATGCTCATCGGAAACGGAACACGTTCCTATGAGGCTGGGGAAGTCTGGCACCTATTGGATACTCGCGTGCATATGCCTATTAGTAAAATTCCCATGCGGAATTTCAATAGAACGGATTTTGACAAGTACAACACCCTGGTCATGGTTTCGGGAAATTACACCTTCGACAAAAAACAGCTTGAAAAATTGAAAAATTGGGTGAGCAAAGGAAACACATTGATCACCATAGGAACGGCTTCAAAGTGGGCCATTGAAAAGAAATTGGTCAAAGAAAAGCTTACCGACAGCAAAAAAGATTCCCTTGCCAAGGATTCTACTAAAACCGCCGTGCGCAAACCTTATGTAGATGCCGGTGAAAATCTTGGTAAAGAAAGTGTTGGGGGAATCATCATCCGAGCAGATCTTGATACCACGCACCCGCTTGCCTTTGGCTACCATGATACCTCTATTCCCGTATACAAGAACAATACGGTCTGGTTGGCGCCCAGCAAAAATGAATATGCTACTGTGGCCAAGTATAGCGAGAATCCACACATAGATGGATTCATTACTCCGGAAAATATGGAAAAGTACCTGAAACCATCAGCCTCGCTTATCGTTAGCAAACTTGGTGGCGGCCGTGTGGTGCTCTTTGCGGATAACCCCAATTTCCGAGGCAGTTGGTATGGAACCAATCGTCTATTTTTAAATGCACTGTTCTTAGGCGATAAAATTCGGATACCTACTAGAAACTGATTTCACTATGTCTAAAGAGAAGATTTTGGAAGCCTATGAAGATTTGGCGGAAGACTACAACGCGCTTATCGACCACAAGCCGCACAACGCCTACTACGACCGCCCCAATACACTCAGGCTCATCCCAGTTATAAAGGGCAAACATATCTTGGACGCGGCCTGCGGACCCGGTAAATATGCCGAGATTTTGCTTGGTCAGGGGGCTATGGTTACAGGGTTCGATATAAGCCCTAAGATGATAGCTTTGGCCAACGAAAGGAACAACGGAAGGGGGGAATTTTATGTACACGATTTATCGCAACCGATGATAACGCTTAAAGATGAATCTTTCGACACAGTGGTTTGTGCACTTGCCATGCACTACTTGGAAGACTGGAACCCTACCCTACGGGAATTCGCCAGGGTCTTGAAACCCAACGGTTCTCTGGTGCTTTCTATCGAGCATCCTTTTTTTGAATATGAATATTTCAAGTCAAAAAAGTATTTTGAAGTGGAAGCGGTAGCCGCAACATGGTCCGGTTTTGGGAAAGACGTTATAGTGCATAGTTATAGAAGGCCATTGATGGAATGTATACTACCCATTACCAGAAACGGATTCTATATTGACCAACTTATAGAACCCAAACCGGAACCGGAATTTGAAAAATACGATAAGAAGCATTTTAAAGAACTGAATGCTTTTCCTAGCTTTATGCATATCAGGGCAGTAAAAAGATAAGTCCGAAAAAGAAATCAGGATTCCTCATCTGACACTTGTCCTGAGTGCATGCAAGGTGCAGTGCAACGGAGCGAAAAAAATATATGTATCAAAGCTTTGGCTACCATTGTACTAGGAAATCAAAGCCAAGAATTACGACTCAAGGTGCAAATTGAATATAGAACATCTTGTGAAACTAGAACACGAACAATTCAACATATGAAAGCCAAATCCATCCAAATTGCCCTTATTTTTTTCTTAATCGGAACCTCTGGAATTTTCGCCCAATCCGTACAGGGAGACGGTCCATACCCGCAATTGATCATTCGCGGTGTTATGCTGATCAATGGCAACGGAGCACCACCGCAAGGCCCTATCGATATTGTCGTCGAGAACAACATCATTAAAAACATTCAAGTCGTGGGCTATCCTGGAGTTCAAATCGATGAGAGCAAACGGCCAAAACTTGCACTGGGGGGTAAGGAACTTAATTGCGATGGGATGTACCTGCTACCCGGATTCATAGATATGCACGGCCATATCGGAGGTACTTCGCAAGGTGCCGAACCAGATTATGTCTTCAAATTATGGATGGGACACGGCGTGACCACAGTACGCGAACCAAGTGGCAGAGGTGTGGATTTCACTATGGACCTTAAACGAAAAAGTGCGAAGAACGAAATCGTTGCGCCACGTATTTATGCGTATACGGCATTTGGCCAGACCAGTGAATCCTTCAACCCATTAAATGATATTCCTATATCCACTCCGGCCCAAGCCCGGGAGTGGGTTCGTGCGAATGCCAAGAAAGGGGCGGACGGCATAAAATTCTTTGGTGCCGAACCCGAAATTATGGCCGCCGCCTTGGATGAAAATAAAAAACTGGGGCTGGGCTCTGCATGTCACCATGCCCAATTGAGTGTCGCGCGTTGGAATGTGCTGCATTCCGCACGTGCCGGTCTTACCTCCATGGAACATTGGTACGGCCTTCCCGAGGCCCTTTTTGATGACCGTACCGTACAGGACTACCCGTTAGACTATAATTATCAGAACGAGCAGCACCGTTTCGAAAATGCGGGAAAATTATGGCAACAGGCGGCGGAGCCGTATTCAGCGCATTGGGAAAATGTAATGACCGAGTTACTAGAACTCGATTTTACATTAGATCCTACCTTTAACATCTACGAGGCGAGTCGGGATTTACAGCGGGCCAGACGGGCCGAGTGGCATGAAAATTATACTTTGCCTTCGCTATGGGAGTTTTATCAGCCCAGTAAAATTTCCCACGGTAGCTATTGGCACGATTGGGGCACCGAACAAGAAGTCGCATGGAAACGGAATTTTAAACTTTGGATGACTTTTATCAATGAGTATAAAAACCGGGGCGGACGAGTCACCACGGGTTCTGATTCGGGCTTTATCTTTCAACTGTACGGTTTTGCGTATATCAGGGAACTTGAACTGCTGCGCGAGGCGGGCTTTCATCCGCTGGAAGTCATTCGCTCGGCGACCTTGAACGGTGCGGAAGCCTTGGGTGCCGATGACCTTATCGGTAGTGTGGCCATTGGCAAATTGGCCGACTTTGTTGTAGTAGCTGAAAACCCTTTGAAAAACCTAAAAGTACTCTACGGAACGGGCGCCGTAAAGCTTACCGAAGATAACGAAGTGGTACGTGTTGGGGGTGTAAAATACACCATTAAGGACGGCATCATATATGATGCGAAAGCCTTGTTGGAAGAAGTTAAGGCACAAGTAGCGGCGGAAAAAGCGAAAACCGGATATAAGATTCTGCAACCGGGCATCAAAGGGAAATAAGTCGGGATTTATGCGAGCGATAATTTGAAAATGTCATGGGTTTAGCTCCGTAATTTTTTGAGTTTGAATCTAAAATTCAACCCTTCTTACCAAGGTCAAGCCCAAACGCAAAAGAAAACCCCGCCGTTCCTTTGGTGGTGAACAGCGAGGCTACTTTTGTGAACTTCTTATTTTAATCGAACCTGTGAAAGTTATTCTTTGTTCGGAACTTTTAAAGGTCTCAGGGTTCCTTTGGTCTTCGGAAACACCAATATGTTGACCAGGTATAAAGCCGCTGGTACGACTAGTGCGAATAGTATCATTTCAATTGGATTTGGGTTAAAGAGAATTATGCTAATTTTGCTCTGGTACGTTTGGTGCTAAAGCGCAAGGCTTTTTTGATCAATGTATTTTCGCGTCGGTATAGTCTAACTACTTCCTGATTTTCAGAAGTTTCAATTGTTTTCGTATCGATAGCACGGTCGCTATCAACATCCATAACAAAATCAATTTGAATAAGGCTGCCTTTATCATGTTGCATTCCGGTATTGGCTAGTGCGAAAGCACCTATCGTTAATATAAAAAGTAAGGTTAAAGTAGATTTCATAATATGCATTTGGGTTACTCTAAGATAACCATGAACAGTAGCCAAAAACGATATAACTCGCTGGAAACCATATATTTCCGATTTAAAACAAAAAGACAGACGAGTGGTTGGATTTCTTCGATGTGTGGATTTGTACGCATTTCTTCTTATCGAACTTAAGCGCGTTTCATCGGACAGTTTGGAGTAATATTAAGAGAGAAAGAGTGCCCGTTCAACTGATTTGAACATCTATTGAGAACTTGTAGATGGCCTGTAGATGGGAATTCGGTGTTGCATAACTATATAAATATGTTCAACCCTCATCCGCAGATAGCAACATCGAGAGAAAAAATTGAATGTTCGTGGTCTATAAGAACTAAGATTGCTTGGCAATTATGGCTTAGGTAAAAAAGGTCTTAAGCCATCTTGGCGCGGTTACGCTTGGTAGTGAAAGCAAGGGCTTTCTTTACCTGTGAATTCGAACGACGGTACAAGCGCGCAACTTCCATTGTATTCTCGATAACGGTGGCTTCTTCAACATCGGCAACCACAACAACGCTCATTTCAATCGTGTTCACCTTTACGTCGGTAGACGTGTTTTGTGCCTGGGCGAAAACTCCTAATGTGATGATGAATACGATGGTTAAGATGCTTTTCATGACTTGCGTTTTGTTATAATAATAACTCCCGCGAAGGCATTTGAAAGGGTGGCGATTCGTTCAAGAACACCCTATTTTCGGTGTGTTGCAAAATTTCGGATAAAGTGCAAAAAAGCTTCGGTGAACGTACGTGAACGCTTTTACCGCTTACCGAAAGAAGATGTATTTCAACCTGAAAATGTGGCTGAATTTTAAGTTCAAATCAAACAAAATTTCCTAATTTCTTTGAAGAATAAAGTAAACACTTCTCCTTTTCTCTAGTGTGGTCTATAAAAACGAACCTCGATATCAGGAACATGGTAGAATGACTGAATGTTGGACAAAGAAGTTATCGGCCAGCCGTAGCCTGGAGTGCGAAGAAATGATGAATCGCATATCGATACAGTAGGCAAAAAAATTAGGTCTTTATAATGTTCAAAGTACACTTAGAGCTATTCCATGGCAATCCTTAACTTAAAAATGCCACTTTTTTCAATCCATTGGTAGCAAACTAGGCCGGAAAAATAGGCGACAATATCCAAGGGGTCGCTAGTGTATCTATCATTGCTAAGGGGAAGTATGAACTCAAAATAAACGCCGTAGCAGATAGTCAACAGTACCTGAAGAAATAAGGGTACCTGAAGTCTTTCGTTCGACTTTACCGTACGAATCGCATATTGACAGATTTTTAGGACTATCGGCATGCAGATGAAATCATTGAAATGGTTATTGATGAGTCCGGGAAGGTAAAGGTCGAAACGCTGTGCACCATACACCATGAGTGCGGATGCACAAAGTATGGGAAAATACCATTTTCGAAGGAAATTCATAAGAGTTTTACATATGGCAGAGTGGTCATTCGAAGGTGTGAAATATTAAGCCGCAATATAGCCAAAAAGCAACGCAAGAAAAGAACCGATGGCAATGACGACAACCCAAATAGAATAGAAAAAACGGGCGGTAAACTTGATAAGGATGTTGTCGTGTTCCTTCGCTTTTTCAAAAAACAACGTCAACCGATTGGGGCCTTTTTTCGTTGCTATCTTATTTTTTTCGGCTACTTTTTTTTCACGTTGTAAACGCCTTTTCAAATTGATGTTGATTATTTGACCGCACTGCTTGCAATAATCCCTATTCAAATTTATCTCACCGCAATTTTGACAGGTTCTATAGGTTTTATCGGCCATTACGTCGCTCATTTATAAAATCAAGGAAAAAAAGTATTTCCTTATCTACATTTTGTAAAATTCATCAAATTCTAAATAACACCTATCGTTTCTGAAAGAAATTCTTAACTCAAATGATTTTAAGGTCATTAGTGGATACGTTCGACTATCAACTAATAATTGCTCCGCTTTTTCAAAATAAATGATGCTGTGGAGACACACATTCGCGAAAATGGCCATTTTGTTTCATATCCATTACCTTCTTATTCGATAGGACAACAAAAACCACCTCTGAATTCCGAAATTTGTTCCATTCGGGGGTTCGATTCGATGTATCGACCCAAGCTGTTGACCCCAGCAATTTTTTGGAAAGTCTGTCTTTCCATTTTTGGGAGTAATCGTGGTTTTTAAGATAGCCATACATTGCTGCTAAGTCACAAACGGTATTCGAACGGCACCCCATCTATGAACAATAAATTTAAAGAACGCTATGAATTCAGAACAAGCATTATTAAAACCAATTACCCTAGGAAATCTTCAATTGCCCAATCGCGTAGTCATGGCCCCCATGACCCGAAGTAGGGCTACGAACGAGTACAAGAAACCGGTGCCCGAACTACACGGTCTCTACTACAAGCAAAGAGCAACCGCAGGGCTTATTATTACCGAAGGTTCGCAGATTTCAAAAGAAGCTGTAGGATATGTCAATACCGCAGGCATCCATTCAGCAGAACAAACGGCGGGTTGGAAACAGGTCACGCAGGAGGTACACGCTGTCGGCGGACGGATTTTTATTCAGCTCTGGCACGTAGGAAGAATTTCGCATCCCGATTTTCATGATGGCAAACTACCTTTGGCACCGTCGGCCTTAAATCCGAATGCGGAAGTGTATACACCGGAGGGTGAAAAAGAAACGGTCACCCCGAAAGAAATGACCCAAGAAGATATTGATCGTACGGTGGCCGACTTTGCAAGGGCAGCACAAAATGCAAAAGAAGCCGGTTTTGACGGCGTAGAAATACACGCCTCCAACGGTTATTTATTGCACCAATTCTTTAGTGGCACATCGAACGAGCGTACCGACAAATACGGTGGAAGTCATGAGAACAAATCCCGCATCCTTTTCGAAATTCTTGACGCGGTGAAACAAGTAATGCCGACACATAAGATAGGTGTACGATTGAACCCCTCCTTACACGGTATCTTCGGTATGACGATGGATGAAGACAGCATTCCGACCTTTGATTACATCGTAAAAAGATTGAACGATTATGATTTGGCGTATCTACATCTCTCCGAACCGTTCAATGACGTATCCGATATTCCCTATGCCGAGACGGAAATCGCAAAACGATACCGTCCAATGTACAAAGGAACGTTGATAATCAATGCTGGCTTCGACCAGGAAAAAGGCAATGCGGTTATCGAAAGAGGCGATGCCGACCTCGTTTCTTTCGGCAAATTATATGTATCAAATCCTGACTTGGTAGAACGCTTTGCCAAGAATGTCGAGACAAGCGATTGGGATAGCGATACCTTTTACACTCCAGGTAAGAAAGGGTACCTCGATTACGAAGCAAAAGCCCGTGAAGCCGAACTGACGGAAAAATAAACGAATCGCAACGCTAAATTAAATACTATGAAAGAAGAAAAAAATAAAAACGGATTTGCGACAATCAATCCGGCAACCGGAGAAGAAATAAAGTCGTATACCTATATGTCTAACGACGAGGCAGTGGATGCGGTCAAAAAGTGCCACGAAGCCTTTATGAAATGGCGCATGGAGTCTCCCGAGGATAGGGCTCAAATTATTAAGGCCATTGGAAAAGGTCTTGAGAAACACAAAGATGAGTTCGTACAATTAATGACTCAAGAAATGGGCAAGCTATTGCAACACGGCGAGCAGGAGATAGATTTGTGTGCCGGTATTTGCGATTATACGGCGGAAAACGGACCAAAGGAGTTGGCGGATGAGGAACGCACGCTCCCAAATGGTGGTCAGGGTACGATTTCCTATGCGCCCATCGGCGTTATCTACGGTATTCAACCTTGGAATTTTCCATGTTATCAAGCAATACGATTTTCTATCGCAAACTTGATGGCCGGGAACGGTGTTCTCTTGAAGCATGCAGAAAATGTAACGGGCTCCGCCTTATTATTGCATCGTATTTTTGAGGAGGCCAAGGTTCCCAAAGATTTGTTCACCGTATTGATTATCGACCATGAGCAATCCGATAAAATCATAGAAAACGAACTCGTGCGTGGCGTAACCTTGACCGGTAGTAGTGGTGCAGGTCGCCATATTGCCGAAAAGGCAGGAGCGGTCTTAAAGAAGACGGTACTAGAACTAGGTAGTAACGATGCTTATATTGTTCTTGCCGACGCCGATATCGAATTGGCAGCTCAAACCTGTGCAAATGGCCGCATTTACAACAATGGGGAAACTTGTGTGGCCGCAAAACGTTTTATTGTGGTAGACGCGGTATACGATGCCTTTAAAGAAGCTTTTGTTGAAAAGATGAAAGGTATCGAGATGGGAGACCCGACCCAAGCCGATTCCAATCTCGGCCCCATCGCACGGGAAGATTTGCGCGCTACGCTACACGAACAAGTTGAAAAGAGTGTAGACCGCGGTGCGAACATAGTAATCGGTGGCGAAATGCCAGAGGGGAAGGGTTTTTACTATCCTTCCACGGTCTTAGACAACGTTCAACCGGGACAACCAGCCTATGACGACGAATTGTTCGGCCCGGTAGCGTCGCTTATCCGCGCGGTCGATGATGAGGACGCTATGCGTATTGCGAATGACAGTCGTTTTGGTCTCGGTGGAGGTATTTTTTCCAAGGATGTAGCCAAAGCGAAACGATTGGCCAAACAGTATTTTGACACCGGTATGGTATTTATAAACTCTTTTGGCGTCGCACAGCCCAACATGCCATTCGGCGGGGTTAAAAATTCCGGATACGGACGCGAGCATGGCGGGTTTGGCATTCGTGAATTCGTTAATGTGAAGGCGGTTATGGTATTGGAAAATGAATAAGGTAGTCGATGCCAGGAGCGGGAATGATAGTAGACTCGTATCGGGTTTTAAATCTTATGGAGTCAATTACAAATTGAAAACAATTTTATAAAAATTAGATATGGAAAATGTTTTAGTAGCAGGTGCAAATGGCACAACGGGAAAGAAAGTAGTAAACCTTTTAAAGTCTTCCCAATATTTTAATCCCATTGCAATGGTAAGGAAGAAGTCCCAATTGGCGCAGTTCGAGTCAGAGGGAATTACCACAGTTCTGGGAGATTTGGAAAAGGATATTACGCATACCGTTCAGGACATCGATAGAATACTATTTGCAGCAGGCTCTGGCGGTAAAAAGGTGAAAGAAGTAGACCAAGAAGGCGCGAAGAAATTAATGGATGCCGGAAAATCGGTGAACCTTAAGAAATTCGTAATGTTGAGCTCTATGGGAGCGGAAAACCCGGAGAAAGCCACCGAACTCAAAGCATATTTGGAAGCCAAGCACAATGCCGATGAATATTTAAAGGAAACCGGATTGAATTACGCTATCGTACGGCCAGGTGCTTTAACCGATGAAGTAGAGACCGGGAAAATAAAACTTGGAACCGATTTGAACGAACGTGGATCAATCTCAAGGGCCGATGTCGCTCAAACCTTGGTGAGGGCATTACACGATAACATGGCCAATAAGAAAGTTTTTGAAATTTTGGAGGGGGACACGCTTATCGGCAAAGCCATGCATGCAGTAGAGGATTAGGCGAAACTTGCCCTAATAGACGAATGTTCACATCTCATACAATAAAATACCCCATTCATTGAAAATGGGGTATTTGTTATATTCAGCTTAAAACAAGATAAGCGTATTCAAAAAGGTCTTGGCATTTAGGCCATCCTAGCGCGGTCGCGTTTTGTAGTAAAAGCAAGTGCTTTCTTTACTTGTGAATTCGAACGACGGTACAAACGCGCAACTTCCATTGTATTCTCGATAACGGTGGCTTCTTCAACATCGGCAACCACAACAACGCTTATTTCAATTGTGTTTACCTTTACTTCGGTAGACGTATTTTGTGCCTGGGCGAAAGCTCCTAATGTGATGATGAATACGATAGTTAAGATGCTTTTCATGACTTGCGTTTTGTTATAATAATAACTCCCGCGAAGGCATTTCAAAGGGTGTCGATTCGTTCAAGAACACCCTATTTTCGGTGTGTGGCAAAATTTCGGATAAAGTGCAAAAAAGCTTCGTTGAACGTACGAGAACGCTTTTACCGCTTACCGAAAGAAGATGTATTTCAACCTGAAAATAGCCTCTGAATTTTTGACCAAAAACAAGGAAAAACCCGATTTCAAGCCTTTTGGGTATGCTTGAAATCGGGTTTCTTTTTTGTGAAAATAGAAATGATGAATTTATTTAATCAAGGTACGCGTTATTGCCAGTGCAAGTTTATATACGTAGTAGGTAATACCAATACATCAAGAATCGCTTTGTGGTATTTTTAAAACAAACTGTAAAATTTGATTTGGCTTTTCTCCAAAGCTGTACGTAAATTGCCTGATGTCAACTTTCCTTGCGAAGCACTTCCAAGGGTGGGCTATTCAATACACCTCGGCTATTGAACAGTCCGATGGTCAATACCAGGGCCGTAATTCCCGGTAAGATGAGCACAAAAGGTATCCAAGAGGGAACGAAGGCGGTCTGAAACACGAAGACCGCCAACAGTTGACTACTGATCAATGATAGCAAAATACCGATTCCGCTTCCCAATAGCCCCAAATACAAATATTCCAAGGCTGAAATCTTTAAGATTTGCCGGCTCTTAGCTCCGAGCGTGCGCAAAAGTACACTTTCCCGTATACGCTGGTATTTGCTCGTCCTTACCGAACCGATAAGGACAATGATGCCGGTCAGGATACTGAAAAACGCCATAAAATTGACCACCCAGGAGATTTTGTCCAAAATTCCCTCTACCAAGGTCAATATTTGACGCAAATCAAGCACCGAAACATTGGGGAATTTTCGAACGATTTCCCTCTGTAAACTAGCCGATACCGATTCGTTCGGCGCCTTGGTCGAAACGACATGAAATTGAGGGGCATTTTCCAAAATACCCTTAGGGAAAACTACGGAAAAATTGAGTTGCATTCGGCCCCAATCTACAGACCGAATGCTCCCGACTATAGTCTCCATCAAAACACCCTGAACATTAAAGACCAGGGTATCACCGAGAACTACCTGCGCATCTCTAGCTACATTGTCGGATAATGATATGGGTATCGCATTATTGCTAGAGGCAGTTGGGGTAAATTCCCCTTCCGTAAGCACCTCCGAGGGAATCAACGAATCGCGATAAGTCGTTCGAAACTCATGGTTTAAAATCCATTGGTTGATTCGGGATAGCGTATCCGCTCGAATATCGTTTACCAAACGTCCTTTAATGCTATGCATACGCATGGTGATAATGGGAATATTATCTATAAGCGGAAGCCCCTTGGTCAAAATATCCTGTACGACGGCTTCCTTTTGATCCGTCTGTACGTCGAGCATGATGATGTTAGGGCTGCGTTCGCTCCCTTCCAAAGTCGCTTTTTCCAAGAGGATATCCTTGGTAAAATACAGCGTACTGATTAAAAAGCTCCCTACTCCGATGGCCAAAAGCAAAACCATAGTCTGATTGTTGGGCCTGAACAGATTCATCAAGCTCTGGCGCGCGAGAAAACCCCACGATGTGGGAAAGAACTTTTTCACTGCCCTCATAAAAAGGAGGGCGACTCCTGCCAGAATACCAAAGGTTACTACGATGCCCAAAACAAAGCCCAAGGCATAGCGCACATTACCCAATAACCAAAACGAAAAACAGAACATAAATATCACGATACCAATCATGACCACGATACTGGCTCTTTTCGACTGTATCGGTGTTTTTTCCTGTATTCTTAAAACCTGCAAGGGCGAGACGTACCAGGTGCTCAACAAAGGCGATAGCGCGAAGAGTACCGACATACCGACACCTAGCAACAAGCCCATAATAATAGGCTGTATACTAAAGGAAATGATAACCTCAAAGGGTAGAAAATCCTGTAAGATCAACGGAAAGGATTGTTGCAAGAGCAAACCGAGCACCGTACCGATAATCCCGCCTAATAATCCCATCCCGGCGATTTGAATCAGATAAATCAAAAAGCTTTGTTTCCGGGAGGCACCTAAACACTTCAAGACGGCCACGGCGCGCAATTTTTCCTTGATATAAATATGTACCGAACTGGCAATACCTACACAGCCCAGTAGTAAGGCGATAAAAGCGATAAGGTTCAGAAATTTACCCACATTATTGAATCGACGTCCCATTCTCGCGCTTGTAGCGGTATGGGTGTCCATATCGGCATTTTGCGCATCCAATAGCGGGTCGACTTCCTCGTCCAATTGTTTCAGGTCGGTTCCTGAATCGGCGATAAAATAAAAATTATAGCCGATTCTACTCCCTAACTGTAATAAGCCGGTTCCTTCAATCATTCCATACGGCAAGATGACCGTCGGTGCCACGGAACTTGAAATGGCCGTGCTACCGGGTGCAGAATATAGGGTGCCGGTTATCGGGAAAGTGGTGTTCCCGATTTTGATACTGTCGCCACGTTTCAACCCGAACTGAAGCATTACCGTCGCGTCTACCAGTGCTCCCCGGTCTTTTTGATAACCGGTTGCCGCAGTTTTGGGAAGGGTTTCCAATTCGCCGTAGAAGGGAAAACCTCCTGCTATACCGCGTACACGCACCAATTTGCTGGCGCCGCTTTTGGGAAAAGCGGCCATGGATGCAAAGCTCACTTCCTTACCATTGGCACCGCCCAACGAATCGATAATCGCCTGCACGCGTTCATTTGGGGGCTGGTTGCTATCGATGCGATAGTCGGCCCCCATCAATTCTTTAGATTGGAGCGCTATGTTTTCCTCGAGGTTACCGCTGAACGACTGAATGGAAACGACCGCTGCGATACCGAGTACTATGGAAGCGATAAAGAGCAGCAAGCGTTTACCACTGGCCTTGCCGTCACGCAATGCCATCTTAAATAGCCATGCCGTTCCGGCGCTAGATGTTTTTAAGGTATCGCTCACGAGGGAATGGTCGTTTTTTCGTTCAATACTTTCCCTCCTTTAAGCCGTAAAATGTGTTGGGTACGCTTCGCAAGGTCGAGGTCATGGGTAACGATAACCAAGGTAGTTCCTGCTGCTTGATTCAATTCGAAAAGGAGTTGTACAACTTTTTCACCGGTTTCTTCATCTAGATTTCCCGTAGGTTCGTCTGCAAAAAGAATCGCGGGTTTGTTGGAAAACGCTCGTGCCAGGGCGACCCGTTGCTGCTCCCCGCCAGAAAGTTGGGAGGGATAATGGTGAAAGCGGTCGGCCAGCCCGACCTGGTCCAACAGGCGCATCCCTACTTTAGCTGCATCTTTGGCCCCTTGTAGTTCTAATGGAACACTTACGTTCTCGAGGGCGGTTAGGGTCGGCAACAGTTGAAAATCCTGAAATATAAAGCCCACTTTCTGGTTGCGCAATTGGGCGCGTTGATCTTCGTTCAGCGATTCAAGAGCAGTACCGCAAAGTTCAATACTACCTTCGTCAGGCCTGTCCAGCCCAGCGCAAAGGCCGAGCAAGGTCGTCTTCCCGCTCCCCGAGGGCCCTACGATAGAAAAGGTATCGCCCGCTTCAACGGAAAAGGTAATATTATCCAAAACGGTGAGGTTTTTAGAACCGCTGGTATAGGTTTTTTTGAGTTGGTGAACGTTTAATATCTTTGCCATGTAGAATCGTATTTCTTTTTGATTCAAAAGAATCGGCAAATTAGGAAATGATTTTGATTAAAATTCCCTGACTACATGCGAACGCTATTAAAACTTTGTTATTTTTTTTCGATTCTTTTCCTGACAGCTTGCGGTGGAAAGGATGCCAAGAAGCAGTATACCCAAGAAAAGGAATCGACTGCCGCCATCGAAACCAGCGAGATGGAACAGGAATCGGAAATCATCCTATTTTTCGGCAATAGCCTTACCGCGGGTATGGGGCTGGACCCCGAAGAAGCTTTTCCAGCGCTTGTTCAGAATAAATTGGATTCCCTGGACTTGGATTACACAGTGATCAATGCCGGATTGAGTGGCGAAACCACGGCCGGTGGCCTGAATCGCTTGGACTGGGTCTTGAAACAGAAGGTTGCCATTTTTGTACTGGAGTTAGGGGCGAATGACGGTTTACGGGGAACGCCTCTGCAAGAGACCCGTAGCAACCTACAAAGCATAATCGATGCCGTTTTGGAAAAAAATCCTGACACGCGCATTGTCTTGGCCGGAATGCAAATGCCTCCTAATTTAGGAGGGGATTATACCGCGGAATTTCGACAACTTTTTCCTGAGTTGGCCGAAAAGAACAATGCGACGCTTATTCCTTTCTTGCTGGAAGGGGTAGCCGGTATTCCTGAGTTGAATCAGCCCGACGGGATTCACCCCACCACAGAAGGTCAAAAAATCGTAGCGAATACGGTTTGGCAGGTATTGCGGCCATTGGTGCTAAAGGAAGCCTTAGCACAATGAACTCGTCTTGCGTTCCATAAGAAAAGAATATAAGTCAAAAAAAACGTCGGTAGGTTATTGGGCAATTCCTTACGGAAAGAGATAACTTGATAAGCAGCTTATCCCGATTTAATATTAAGAGACTGTTTGGAAATATCTCGCTTATTTTCTTAGGGCCTCTTTTTGCGCCTTATTTCGTTAAAATTTTTGACCGTAGCGCTGCTATGCTCAAAAATTTTGCCTCATAATGCATCAAAAATAGACCATAACAATTCTAACGACATATTTCCAAACAGTCTCTAAGCCATTTTAGCGCGGTTGCGCTTTGTTGTGAAAGCAAGGGCTTTCTTTACTTGTGAATTCGAACGACGGTACAAACGCGCAACTTCCATGGTGTTCTCGGTGATAATAGCTTCTTCAACATCGGCAACCACAACAACGCTCATTTCAATTGTGTTTGCCTCTACTTCGGTAGACGTGTTTTGCGCCTGGGCGAAAACTCCTAATGTGATGATGAAGACGATGGTTAAGATGCTTTTCATGACTTGCGTTTTGTTATAATAATAACTCCCGCGAAGGCATTTGAAAGGGTGGCGATTCGTTCAAGAACACCCTATTTTCGGTGTGTTGCAAAATTTCGGATAAAGTGTAAAAAAGCTTCGGTGAACGCGCAAAGGGGTACATACCACTTACCGAAAGAAGGTGTAGTTCAACCTGTAAAAGAGACTATATATTGAGAAGAAAAGATGGATTTGGGCAGTTGTTCTTATAAAATGCCATCCGATTTATGCTACAAACCCCGGGATAGTCCCCTTTTTTGCCCTCTATATCTCTAATCAACTGAAAATGAAGGTGTGGGGCATAGTTGACGTTGATATCGGGAGTACCCAAGGTGGCAAGTGTTTCGCCTTTTTTAAAAACCTTTCCAATACTCAGCCCTTCTAACGAGGCCAAGGAAAGATGGCCGTATAGCGAATAGAACACCGTATTCTCGATTTCATGTTCCAATATGATGGTCGGCCCGTAATCACCCTGAGTGGCATTATTTTGCAAACTATGCACTTTGCCCGCTAAGGGCACGAGCACCTTAGTTCCTGCTTTGGACCAAAAATCGACTCCCAAATGGATATTTCGCGCCGATTTTCCTGAAAATCCGACCTTGTCGCTATATAGGTTTCGTTTTTCGAGATACCCGCCGTATGCGACTTGGCCATTGTTTTGTTCCAACACGGTATCGATATAGGTTTGGCATTCTAAGGGATCGGTGATGTCGTAGGCTGCCAAGTCGATATTTCCATCGGACAAATCCAAACGGGTATAGGCCGTGAACGGGATATCCGCATCCAAGATGGGTATTGTTTCCATTGAAACTGATCGGAGTATATCGGGCAGGTTTTTCATTGGTATAAAACTAAACGGATTCATTGAATTATGGTACGATTAAGCACAAATTCAATTTGCTCCACTTTTAAAGAAAATTGAAACACACATGCGCAACCTCAAAAAGAAACTTACGTAAGCCTGCCTGTGCTTGAAATTAAACACCCTGAATGTAGAATCTTGAACCTTAGACCTAATTAACACTTTTTAACCTTCCATCCCGTAAGTAGTCCGTATTTTAGCCTACAAAGCTTTAAAATAAAGACCATGAACTATTTTAAGATGATTACGCTCGCCGCGATAACTTTAATTTCCGCAAGCTGCCAATCGCATACCAAGGAAAATAAAAAGGCCGAAATGGCGGAAGCCGAACCCCACTTATCTACCTCAGAACCAAAAATGACGCCCCAAGACCTCAGCGAATACGAAACCGCCTATTTTGCCAGTGGCTGTTTTTGGTGTGTAGAGGCGATTTATGAAAGTGTAAAAGGAGTTCAAGAAGTGGTTTCCGGCTACGCCGGCGGCACTGAGGAGAACCCGACCTATGAGCAAGTAGGCAGTGGAAACAGTTCCCACGCAGAGGCGGTAAAGGTATACTACGACCCGGAGATTATCTCATTTACGGCCCTGGTACAGGTATTTTTCGGTTCGCACGACCCTACAACTTTAAATCGTCAAGGTCCGGATCGCGGCACACAATATCGTTCAGTGGCGTTTTACAAGAATGACGAAGAAAAAGAGATTATCCAAGCCTATATTGGGGCGTTAAAAGACCAGAATGTGTATGACGGAGCGCCCATAACAACCGAGGTCACCGCTTTTACCAAGTTTTACGATGCAGAGGACTATCATCAGGATTACGAAAAAAAACACCCTAACAATTCGTACATCACTAATGTTTCGGTACCCAGATTGAATCGTTTCAAGGCAAATTTCAAAGAGTATTTAAAGGAAGAGGCGCACTAACCTAAAGGAAGTTTTTGGGCAGATAGCCTGCACGGCAAGTAGTAGTTCAGTTGAGGGAAACCTCGCTGTATTTCGAATTGATAACAATACTCTTTCCGCCGTTTTTATTACGGAAATAACCTTTGTGTACGGTGTTGCTTCCGTTCTTATGACGTTCTAGTTGTAGTGTGGATGGAGTACTAAAGGTCGAGGAGGTACCGTTCACATAAATTGTGAACGGTGTTTCGGGCAAACCACATTGCAGTTCCGCATTCTGTAACGAAACGTCCAAATCGGTAAAATTTTCCGATACGGTATGAATGGTTAGCGGGCCATAGTCATTTTTGATGAAGGCCTTGCTGAGCAACCGATCAATGGTCACATCGGAGGAAGTAGCGGTCAGGGTAAGGTCGACGACCTCCTCCAAATTCACTGCTTCGGAATACTCCGCGCGAAGTTGCCCCAGATTCCATTTTTGAACGGATACTGGCGAATAAGAGGCTACCACCGTGGTTTCCTCACCATCGATAATAAAGGCACGCAAGGTCGAATAACTCAAATTGGCATCCATATTTCTGGTGTCGGCTGCGAGTTTCACTTCCCCATGACGTACATTCATTTTCATTTTGTTCGCCTTGGGCATTTTGATCTTTATGAGCTTCTTTACCTTGTAATTCTTGTTTTTTCCTCCCGAAGAAAAGTAGAAGCTATTCGGGAAATTCGAATGCAACGAGTCTCCCATGAACATATGGTAGCGCACCGAATCCCCTTGGTGAATGTTGCCAAAAAGCCGAATTTCTTTTCTACGCGCATCGGTGTCTTTCTTGCGTTTTTCCAAAATAATCAAACGCTCGGCTATCTTCTCTTCACGTTCTTCCAATAAGTCACGACGTTGCGCTTCTCTTTTTTCGAGTTGTTTTTGTCTTTTTTTCATTTGCTCCTCCCTCTTTTCGGTCCATTCCTCCATACGTTCCTGATACTCCTTCCCAAAACCTTTCTTAAATTCTTTTTGCCATTGCTTCATGTATTTTTCCCCGTCCTTCTCAAAGGCCTCATAGTCGAAATTAGTGCTTGGTATCGTTGGCATTGGCGGCATATCTTCGATTATCGCAATATCCATCCGATGCGGATAATTACTGAAAGTCGATAATTGATCCGTTAGGTCGTCCATTTGTATTTTCAATCCCTTATCGAATCGCGGAAAATCGAAGCTGTTGGTCGAATGTCTCATAAGCCAACTGTTCTCGATACCTGTTTTAATAGTGATTTTTTTACTATTGCCGATAATCTCGATAATACCGTTTTCAAAGTATTCCTTGGCCTCTTCGGCGGTGGCTCCCTCAATCTCGATGGTCGCCTCGATCTCGATTTCGTTCTTGTCCCATGTTTCGAACTCAATATCGGTGTTGCTCGTATTGATATCCAAAATCGTCTCGGGGGTTACATTGAAAACCTCTTTATAGGTTTTTGTTTGTTTTTGCCCATAAGCTGCCGTGCCGATGACACACAGCAGCAATACAAGGCCATTAAACAGTCTTGACTTGTTCATTTTTCGATGATTTTAATTCGTTTAACTTCGTTTTTAATTTTTGTAATAATTGTAATCGTAATTGTAGATTCTTGATAAGTGCCGTGATTGTCTGGTCGTTCGGACCGAGCGTGTTCAATTCTTCGGTCAATCTTTGATACTCGGTGTTCAAATTGTTCAATTGCTTCATGAACCCGTCGGTCATCTCTTTATTTTCCTGCGATACCTCTAATTCGGACAACGCAAGATTAATATTCGTTACATAGTAGGTTTCCACCTTCTTCAGGTCGGGAGAAAGGTCGCCTAGCGAGATGGTGTTTTGCTTTTCCAGAACACTTTTTTCCACTATGGTCGTTTTTATACCACCCTTGCCCGAGGTGTCTCGATTCAAATAAAAAATAGTGGCCGCCAGCAAAATAGTCACTGTCGCCGCAATCTTAAGCCACGGAAAGGCCGATTTTTTTTGTGGCGGTAATTCATTTTCCAAGCGTTTCAAGAAACGGGCCTTATGATCGGCTTTCAGCGAATACGCTGTATCAGCGTCTGCCCTCTCTTTCTCGAATAGTTTTCTAAGATCCTTAGCCATAATTAAGATTTACTTTTGTTTTCGCTCTTGTGATAGCCACGCACTTCGGGTTTCAGTCAAGGCGGGATTTTTTTGTTATAAATCGTTCGTTCAATACTTCTTTTAATTGTCCCTTGCCCCGTAACAACCGCGTCCGGCAAGTGGTATTGGTGATGCCCAATATTTCGGATATCTCGTCGTGGTCGTAGCCTTCCATCAAGTACAATTGCAATACCAGACGATATTTTTCCGACAAGCCCTCCATAGCCATCTTTACTTCCTGTACCGTTATTCCATCCTCTACTGTCCAATCGTCGTCTTGGGCCACCTGCATATAGGTTTCGTCCAAAGCCACCATATGCGCTTTTTTTACCTTTAGAAAATCCAGGCTACGGTTTACAACTATTTTTTTTAACCAAGCCCCAAAAGTCACATCCCCTTTGTATTGCTCTATTTTCTGAAACGCCTTGATAAATGCTTCCTGTAAAACATCTTCGGCGTCGTCCTCGTTTTTTAAAAACCGCATCGCGACACAGAACATACCCTGGCAGTATTTATCGTAAAGCTGCATCTGAGCCTTACGGTCATTTTTTTTGCATTTTGCGACCAGATTAATATGAAACATTGGCAGGTTTGCGCTCCCGACCTAGCGGGAAGTTTTAGTTGTGGTTTCCGTTGTTCTTGAAGCCGGCCAGGGATCTTGACCGAAACCAAGAATCGAAGACCTGTTCATTGCCTTAAAGACGACCAAAAAAATCGATTGTTGCAAAAAACGATTATTTTTACCCAAAGAAAAATGCATTCCCTTTGAAACAACTTACCATAAGCACCCCGCATATTACCCTTATCGTGCTGAATTATGGGGCGATTATTCAAAAACTCTTGGTGAAAGATGCCAACGGAAACACCGTAAACGTGGTGATGGGCCATGACAATGCTGCCGATTACCTTACTGACGAGCGTTACCTAGGGGCCGTTGTGGGTCGTTATGCAGGACGCATCTCGAACGGAAGTTTTGAATTGGATCGACAAATCTATCATTTGCATCAGGAAAACGGAGTACACCTGCACGGGGGTAAAGAAGGTTTTAGCAAAAAATATTGGACGTTCGAAGACGTGCATTATGGCAACGAGCCCTATATCAAATTATCCTATACCAGTGCGCATCTTGAGGAAGGATATCCAGGAAATGTAAAGGTAAGCGTGACCTATAAACTCAAGCACAACCAATTGCATATGGTTTATGAGGCCACCACCGACCGTACCACGGTAATCAACCTTACCAACCATTCGTACTTCAGGCTCGACGATGCACCCAATCTCGCCGCCCACAAACTACAACTCAACTGCTCTAAATATGCGGAACTCGATGCCAAACTGGTACCGACCGGCAAGCTGCTCTCGGTACGAAAAACCGAAATGGATTTTAGGGAACCCGCAAATTTGGGAAACATTTCCCTAAATCACCCTTTTCTTGTAGATCGATCAACCCGGATAGCAGCGCGAATGAGTTCCCGTTTTTTAGGGATTATGATGGAAGTCCTGACTGATCAACCGGTATTGATAGTCTATACGCCACCCGATATGCCTGCTATTTGTTTTGAGGCACAAAATTTTCCCGATGCCCCGAACAGGCCCAAATTCCCCAGTAGCGTGTTGCGACCTAATGATGTATACACCCAGGCCACACAATATCGGTTCGATGTACTTTAATCATCATGTATCTGTATATAGGAATCCGTGAATCCGGACGATTTTAGTACTTTAGGGGAATGAGTTCCTAGGAATTCATCTTAAAACAATTCGTATGAAATTTTTAAAAGGCCTTTTGATCGTTGTCATAGTATTGGTGCTTCTTGGCGTTTTCGTCGGAAAGCCCTATATGCAAAAACAGACCAAAAAGCATAGTCCGGAGCGTACGGCTACTTATACCAAAAATGGAATGGACCTTTCGGTCAACTACTCTAGCCCGTCTAAAAAAGGGCGTACTATTTTTGGGGAACTCGTGCCCTTTGATGCCATATGGCGTACCGGAGCCAATGAACCCACCACTTTTACTACGAATAGCAAGATAACGGTCATGGGGGAAAGTCTTCCTGCTGGAACCTATTCGTTATGGACGAAACCAAATCCAGAACAGTGGACAGTTATGTTTAATAAGGAGGTGCCCGATTGGGGCGTAACGCTCTTAAGTGGGGGCAAGGACACAACGCGTGATCCGGAACAAGATGCAGTTGAAGTTACTGCCTCCGTCATGCCCCTTACACAAGAAGTTGAACAATTTACCATTTCGTTTGCCGACGCTGGAGGCACCCAAATGTGTCTCTCTTGGGATACCACCAAAGTTTGCGTCCCCATTGAAAAATAGACAGGCCTATAGCTATAAGATCAGTAGCACAAAGGCAGTTTCATTTATAAGGCCCAGGGACGAAAAGTCAGGAAATTTTACCGATCATCTTATTTTAAACAATAGCTCAGATTGACCTCTACGAAAAACACCCATGCTAAAAATGCCGTGCGACTCGCCGAAAAACGCAAGACCGCACCCAATCCAGAGCTATTGGCCGAAAACCTAATGAAAGGCGACAAGGCAGCTTTGGCAAGGGCCATTACCTTGGTCGAAAGTGCACATACCGATCATTGGGAAATCGCGAATTCCCTTATCGAAAACTGTCTTAAGAAGAAAACGGATTCCGTTCGTGTCGGAATTACCGGAGTACCTGGTGTGGGTAAGAGTACCTTTATAGAGACCTTGGGCAAAAACCTTACCGCTAGCGGAAAGAGGGTCGCCGTGTTGGCCGTAGACCCTACCAGTAGTAAGAACAAGGGCAGTATCTTGGGAGATAAGACCCGTATGGACGAGCTTTCCCGGGATGCCAACGCTTTTATTCGCCCCTCCCCGGCAGGTACTTCGTTGGGTGGTGTTGCCCGTAAGAGCCGCGAAACCATAATGCTCTGCGAAGCGGCCGGTTACAATGTAATCCTAGTAGAAACGGTAGGTGTGGGCCAAAGTGAAACTGCCGTAAGCAGTATGGTCGATTTCTTTTTATTGTTGAAGCTGGCCGGTGCAGGTGATGAACTTCAAGGCATTAAAAGGGGTATCATCGAAATGGCGGATGCCATTGTTATCAACAAAGCCGATGGTGCCAATATCAAAAACGCCCAAAATGCCAAAATAGAGTTCAAAAGAGCGCTCCAATTGTATCCACCAAAAGATAATGGTTGGACTCCCAAGGTGACCGCCTGTTCGGCACTTGAAAATTCTGGTATTCAAGAAACTTGGGATGTGATCGACGCGTATATTTCCCTCTCCAAAAAAGATGGGAGTTTTCGAGAGAAACGCGCTGCCCAGAACGAAAGCTGGTTGCTACAGACCATTGATAATCATTTAAAAACGGATTTTTACAGCGATAAAAACATACAGGCAACGCTGGCGCAGTTGACCAAAGAAGTCGTTCAAAGCAAGGTTTCGCCTTTCCGGGCCGCGGAACTTTTACTACAACAACGAAAAAACGAAACGAAGTAATCGCAAAAAACATACCTTTGTACCGGAAATTGTTTGAAGCCATACAGATAGTCTAAAATTGATTTCCGAAGCAATGAACTTCCTATGACGCCTGTTACCGACGCCCTGCTTTCTATCGTAGTTCCCCTTTACAATGAAGAAGACAATGTCGCCCTTCTTACCCAGAAAATACACGAGAGTCTGGTCGGCTACGCTTATGAAATCATCTACATCGATGACTTTTCTACCGATAGGACCCGAAAAACCGTCAAAGATCTTCAGGATAGCAAAGTCCACTTGATCGAGCTTAAGAAAAATTATGGCCAAAGCCTTGCGCTCGCAGCCGGTTTGGATTATGCCAAAGGGGAATACATTATTACCATGGATGGGGATTTGCAGAACGATCCAAGCGATATTCCCCAGATGTTGAAACATGCCGTGGAAGATGACTACGATGTGGTTACCGGAATCCGTCAAAAAAGGAAGGATTCCCAAGTAAAAAAAATACCCTCTAAAATCGCGAACTTTTTAGTGCGAAGGGTCACGAAATTGGACATCAAGGACAACGGATGTGCTTTGAAGGTATTTACACGGGATATTGCCAAAGACTTGAACCTGTATGGAGAAATGCACCGTTTTATCAACCTTCTGGCGTATTTAGAAGGCGCCCAGATCAAGCAAGTGCCCGTAAAACACCACGCCCGACATGCCGGGGTTTCGAAATATGGCCTGGAACGGGTGTTTAAGGTAGTGGCCGATATGATGTTGCTCCTTTTTATCCGTAAGTACTTTCAACGGCCCATTCATCTTTTCGGGATTTTTGGCTTTTTACTGATTTTGATCGGTATTTTCATCAACATATACCTGTTGTTCGTAAAGTTCTATTTGGGACAGGATATTGGAACACGACCGCTCTTGATTTTTGGACTCATGTTCATATTGGCGGGTATTCAACTCTTTACCATTGGTATCGTCATGGAATTATTGATACGCACCTACTACGAATCGCAAAACAAGCGGCCGTACCGAATTAAAAAAGTGACCGTTGGTGGGCAAGTATCGTAAACATGCCCTGACCGCGCTCAAGATCCTCGTAAGTACAGCGCTTATTTATTTTATTTTCACGAAGATCGATTTTGGAGAGGTGCTGGCCATACTTCAAAAAGCGAATGCTTTCTACCTCTTATTGGCAGCTATTTTTTTGGTGATGTCGAAAATAATCGCCTCCTATCGTCTAAATCTGTATTTTCATCAATTGGATGTTCGGCTTACGCAGCAAAGTAACCTGAAACTCTATTTGTTGGGCATGTTCTACAATCTGTTTTTGCCCGGCGGGATAGGCGGTGATGCCTATAAGGGATATGTCATTCAGAAAAGATTCCCGGTAACCACCAAGCGCGTAATCTCGGCCTTGCTCCTAGACCGCCTTAGTGGATTGCTACTGATATTTCTTTACAGCTGCCTGTTCGCCATTTTATTGGACAACGAATATCTCGCGAAATACCGTATGGCCATCTTCGTTTTGGCACTGGCTTCCATCTTGTTTTTTTGGTTGTTCAACAAAAAATGGTTCTCCTCCTTGCAAAAGGTTTTCTGGAAATCCTGTAGCTATTCGGCCTTGGTTCAGGGTACCCAATTGGTAAGTGTGCTACTCATCTTAAAGGCGCTTGCTATTGGTACGCAAACGGTTGCCTACCTCTTTGTTTTTATGCTGTCCTCCATCGTGTCGGTCGTGCCCCTGACCATCGGAGGAATCGGTAGTCGTGAGCTCACGTTCTTCTACGGGGCCGAACTCTTGGGGTTGGAGGAAAATACGGCTGTTGGAATAAGCATGGTATTCTTCCTGATTACCGCGATAGTATCGCTATTTGGGGTGTATTACCATTTGAAAAAACCTGATTTGGAGACCCAGGGCGATACCCGTTAGAATAGTGTTCCAGAACCTAGTAAAGACGGTATTTCCTAGAAAGTGAGTAGTGACAGTAGGCAGTAGGCAGTAGGCAGTAAAAAAATAAAGAGTTGACCTTGATTTCCCTTCTCTATTTTCTCTTTTCTATCCGGTCTTTTCTATTTTCTCTTTTCTATGCTCCCTGCCTGTCGGCAGGCAGGTCTTCTCTCTTCCCTGTTCTTCCTTATCATTCCGCTCTCCCTCCTAATAAATATGAATCAAATGCATCTTCCCCAGCGCCTTTTTACGTGTTGCGGGATTCAAGAATTTGGCTTGTAAACGGGTAATTCTAAAATCGTCCTGAGTGTATTGCCGATCCCAATCAAAACCGCTTTGGTTCAGTAGCTTTCGCTCCTCGTCGGTAACATAGACCCAAATGTCCTTTTTACCCCGAATACCCTCAATCGAAGAGATAGTGACCGGTTGCTTGTTGTAGAAGTCCAGCGACCACGTATGCCGTTCTGAAAGCTTATAGATTTTGTCTACCGGAATATCGTTCGCAGCGACCACTTTGGCCATTTCACTCCCGGATTGGTACTTTAACAACGAGGGATAAAAGTGAACGTTCATTACCAGATTTAGAATAACGGCACTAAAGGCCGAAACTGTAATGATCCGATAATAATACCCTTCCCGTTTCATGCTAAACCGTATGCCTACGGCCATTAAGGGTATCATCCATACATAATGCAACCAATTGTCGAATTTGAAAACATAAAAACAAATCAAAACGGACACGATAAAGACGAGCGCCAGAATAAAATACTGGACCCCCAGCAAGAGTTTTAAGATTTTATCCTTAAATAACTGTTGTAAATCGTACAAATAAGCCGCCGTTAATATGGAGAACAAAGGAATGGCAATATTCAAATAATGCGGCAATTTAAACTGTGCAAAACTGATGACGATAAAAATAAGGACAATACCTCCCAAAGTGAGGAACTCGTACATCGGGCGGTAGGCGAACTTAATTCGGGAAAGGGTTTTGAAACGTTCGGCAATGGCCAATATAGCAATGACCGTCCACGGTAGGAAAACCCATAGAAAGGTGTGGAAAAAGAAGAAATAATCGCTACTGTTCTTCCCGATACCCTCTCCACTCATTCGTTCAAAACTCTGTTCCCAAAAAATAAAGAAGATGCCGCTACGCGAACCCTTTCCCCTGATAATTTTTTCGGGATGTAAATCGAATTGATGGTAATAAGCATATAGCATCGGTGCGATGGCCAGCCCAAAGACGACCAGTGCGACCAAAACCTTCCAGCTCAAGAACCGTTTCCATTTACGTGTGTAGGCGAGATGGCAGAGCAGCGGCAGCCCAATGACCAAGATCGCGATTTGTCCCTTGGTCGAAAATGCGATACCCGTTCCAAAAGCGCCCAATATAATGTTCAAAACTGCTTTCTTTTCGATATAGGCGGTCAACTGCCAAATCGCAAAGATGGTCCAACCCGTAAGTACGGCATCGGTACGCACATCGATAACAGATAGTACGATGGTCTGGGCGGTCATAAAAATCAGTGCCGCCAACCTTCCGGTGTCGGCATTGTAGAGCAACTTTCCCAAGCCGAAACAACTAAAAGCACCTAAAAGTGTTGCTAAAATCGCTGGAATTCGGTAGGCCCAATCGTGCAGGCCGAAAATTTTGTACGACAGGGCCGCCAGCCAGTAATGCATATGGGGTTTGTCGAGATACTCGTTCGGGCCCTTGAAAAGGTTGATAAAATCGTTCTCCTGAAACATTCGCATCGCCATCACGGCGAATTGCGCGGAATCATTTTCAATAAGGGTCACGAACATTCCGACGAGGTACGTCAAAAAAATCAAAAACAGTAAAAACCAGTACCTACGATTAGAAATCATTTGGGGAGTCTGAGCAATGCAAATATATACAACTTTGCAAATAACCAGCCGAAAAGAACGCCAATAGCCATGCCGGAGAGGACATCCGACGGAAAATGCACCCCGATATAAATGCGACTATACCCGACCAAAAACGCCCAAAGCAATAGGAAAATTCCTATGTAGCGGAAGTTAGACTTCAACAAAATAATGAAGAAGATAGCCACCGCCGAAGTATTTGACGCGTGGGCCGAAAAATAGCCATATGTACCTCCACAATGTGCCTTGACCAAGCGAAAGGCGTCATTTAGGTCAGGATCGAAACAAGGTCTTAGCCGTTGTACCCCATATTTGAAGAAATCCGCCAAACCATTCGTGACCACGATCATAAGCGCTACGGCAACGAGCAGGACCAAAGTGGACTTCAAACCGAATTTTTTAAAGGAAAGGTAAAGGAGTAGTATGTAAAGCGGAATCGAGCTTAGCTTATGGGTCAAGAACATCCAAAAGGCATCCCAGGTCGGGGAACCCAGATTGTTCAGGAAGAGGAAGAGCTCCTTATCGTACTGTATGAGGGTTTCCCACATGGTTTTTTATCATAAGTTCGACGAAAGTCGATTTACCGTTTGACTGTTCCTTCGGATTGAAATAAGATTCTATCTAATTTACTAGGGTATTGGAATATTGGGTCGGTACCATAAAATAGTCTCCACTAATGCAATAATCCAAATCTTTATAAAAACCAAAGTTGTTGTAATGCTCCCAAAACTTCGGAAACAAGGTATACCCTTTCAACTCGATGCTACGTTTTTTTCTGCACACTGCAAGCACTCTCTGCCCAAAAGCCGTCTACTTCATAACCGGTAATTTCTTATCCAGCCCATATGTTTAAGGAAATGGCACATTGCTATTCTTCATAACGCGAAACTTCCCTATCATAGAAATCGGTCGCCATTTGAATCAGGGTCTCCGCCTCGCCTTCCAGTTCTTTTTCATCTTCCTGCACAAAATCTTCGAACCACTCCACCTCATCGTTCTCCAAATTGATGATGAATCGCGGATATTCGGTATGCACAATGAATATTGATTCCGGATGGTCAGTATTGTCTCCGAGTAAAAACTTCGGTAAGTCCATGTAAATGAATTTTATTGGAACGGGAATGGCAATTCCCCTACTCCATTGCTATTAATTTTTTGGTCAAATAATCGAATCGAATATACAACATAATGGCCGATGCCGTAAGACCGGTCAACAAGCCGATCCATATGCCGGTGCTTCCCAATTCTGTATGCAATCCCAGGTAATACGATACGGGAAACCCGATGGCCCAATAGGCGATAAAGGTCATGAGTGTCGGTATTTTCACATCTTGCAGTCCCCGAAGGGCTCCCAGGACCACCACCTGAATCCCGTCCGAAATCTGAAAAAAGGCAGCGACCAACAGCAGTTCCGCAGCCAGCACGATCACTTCATTATTGTCCGCCATATTCGCGAGGTCGTTCACATCCAAATATAAGGTAGGAAACCAATGCCGACCCCATAAAAACAAAGCTGCAAAAACAATCTCGATCAATAGCGTCAGCAGAAAAATGGACTTCCCGATACGCCGTAACTCGGGAAAGTTGGTTAGCCCTTTTTGGTTACCCACCCGTATCATGGCGGCCACCCCAAGACCCATTCCGAACATAAAGGTCATGCTACTAAGGTTCAAGGCGATTTGGTTCGCCGCTTGGGCATTCTTCCCCAACACCCCGCTCAACCAAATGGCCGCGGTAAAAATCGCCACCTCGAAAAACATCTGTAGGGCTGACGGGAAACCCAAACCGATTATTTTGTGCATCACCTTTTTCTGAATCTCCTTAAAATTGAAATTCGTAACATAGTCCGAAAACTTCTTTTTACTTTTCAGCAAATACCACAGATACACGACCATGATGATACGGGAAACCAAGGTGCCTATGGCAGCCCCCACAATACCCATTTTAGGAAACCCGAAGGATCCGAAAATCAGCAGGTAGTTCAACACGACATTGATTACATTGGCCAAGATCGTAGCATACATCGGGTATTTGGTCTGTGAGAGACCTTCGGAAAACTGTTTGAACGCCTGAAAGATGATCAAGGGCACCAAGGAAAATGCGACCAAATCGAGATAGGGCATAGCCAATACCACCACTTCGGCAGGCTGCCGCATATGATACATAAGTGGTTTGCAAAGTAGGATGATACCGAAAAGTGTAATACCTAAAATGGTACACAGCACCAGACCATGCTTTAAGGCGCTTTTGCCGTTCGCTTTATTTCCTGCCCCATCGGCCTCGGCAACCAAGGGCGTAATGGCGGTTGAAAAACCGATACCGAGCGACATCGCAATGAATACAAAACTATTCCCCAAAGAAACCGCGGCCAGTTCTGCCGTACCCAAACGCCCGACCATGAGATTATCGGCAAAGGCAACAAAGGTATGCCCCAACATACCCATGATTACGGGAACGGCAAGTTTGGTGTTGTACTTAAATTCTTTGGTGTATTTTTCTAACAAGGAAACGATCTTTGGATAAGCTGTGCTTTAAAATTTACGGTCGATAAGCTGTTTCATGCTCACATCCTTATAATTACGCAGTACGAAATCGAGACCCAAATCTACGATCTGCCCCATTTTAGTACATTTTTTGAAATTCTTATCCAAAGTAAATTTATAAAGCTCCGCTTTTAACATATCGACATTGGCCTTGACCGAAATTGTATCCTTTTTACAAATGTTGCGCAGTTTTTTAATTCGGTTTCCGGAACTTCCGATACGCTTGGCCACAATAGAGCGTTCCTCTACCTTGTATTGGTCTACGGAATAGCGTTGCAATTTGGCGCGCACCAATTCGACCATTACAAAGTTCTCTTTAAAAAACTGGGGCCGGTACACCTTGAATTTGCCTTCGAAGCATTGTTGATCGAAATCGATCGCGCGTATTTTATACACCACATGGTCAAAATCATGTGTGGGTACAATGACGTAATTGTAAGATCGCATATCGCCCAACAGGCGAATCATACAGCGCTCATTGAACTTGACGAACTCCTTGGCAAGCTGGGCCTTTTCGGATTCGGTGCATTTGGGCAAAAAATCCTTGATAAACACATCGCCTGGAATACCGGCAATATGCTCCTCGATCAAGGTATCCTTACAGACCAAGAAATTCAGGTTGTAGGGCGATAGCATATGTTCGAGTTCCAAGCCATAAATACGGGAAGCATCCGTTTTTTTGACGTAGAAATAGGTGAAATTATCGTTGAGGATATTTCTGATCTTAATGCGAAAGGGCTTTGAGTTCCCAAAGGTACAGTAGTCTACCGCATCAACATTCAAATAGGGATGTATGCTATCGCTACCATCGGAATGTAGTATGGAATACACTTGTTTAAGGCTCACGTCGATTTCTTGCCGCTCGAACTCCGAATAATACACCCTGACCCAGAGCGTATCCTCTTCATTGGCGTCATATACGACTACCGAGCCGGAAAACCGAAGCAGATCGTTATAAAAAATAGGTATCTCGATCTTGCGTTTGTAATGTTCCAAATACGCATCCAAGCTCTCATTGACCGGATAGGCCGGCTTTTTCTTCGACATTAATTTTTCTTCGGACATAATCGCTGCGGATTTGTAACAAAACTACGCTTTCTTCGTCAAGTTAGTAGCAACCTTTAAACCCATACCCATTTTGGAACACATACTCTCGGTACAACACCTCACCAAAAAGTACGGATCGCTTACCGCAGTGAAAGATCTTTCGTTTGAAATTCAAAAAGGCAATGTGTACGGCATTCTGGGCCCGAACGGAAGCGGGAAGTCTACAACACTGGGCATTGTCCTGAACGTGGTCAACCGAACGGCGGGCGAATTTTCCTGGTTCGATGGGAGCATCGATACCCATACCGCCCTTAAAAAAGTCGGGGCCATTATCGAACGACCTAATTTTTACCCGTATATGAGCGCGGTACAAAATCTAAAATTGGTCTGTAAGATCAAGGAGGTAGCACATGACAAAGTCGATGAGAAGCTAGAATTGGTAGGCCTGTTAGATCGCAAGCATAGCAAATTTCGAACCTATTCCTTAGGAATGAAGCAACGTTTGGCCATCGCCTCTGCCCTTTTGAACGACCCCGAAATCCTTATTTTGGACGAACCGACCAACGGCTTAGATCCACAGGGTATTCACCAAATACGCGAAATCATCAAAAAAATCGCCTCCCAAGGCACTACCATTCTTCTGGCGTCGCATTTGTTGGACGAGGTCGAGAAAGTCTGTACGCATGTGGTGATTTTGAGAAAAGGGGAAAAACTATACTCGGGCCGCGTAGACGGGATGATCGCCACACACGGTTTCTTCGAACTGAAATCGGAACAGCAGGAAGGTTTATCGGAATATTTGAAAAATCACTCGAGTTTTGGGGAAATCAAGGCCGAAAACGGAATCCTTACCGCCTTTCTGAAGGAAGAAATGAGTGCCGAGGAATTGAATAAAACGCTCTTTGAAAAGGGCATCTTCCTTTCCCATTTGGTCAAACGAAAGGAAAGTCTTGAAGAGCAGTTCTTAACCTTGACCAAAAACCAAGCAAACTAGACCGCATGATACGATTACTTCAAATAGAATTTATTAAGCTATGGAACAATAGGTCGAGTAAAATACTGATAGCCACCTATTTCATTCTCATTACTTCCATCGCTTTGGTATCGATGATCAAGTTCGATTTTGGTGATATACACTTTCAATTGGCCGATCAGGGCATCTTCAATTTTCCATACATATGGCATTTCAATACCTTTTTTGTCGCTTGGTTTAAATTGTTCTTGGCCATTGTAATCGTCTCTATGATGGCGAACGAATACAGCAATAAGACTATCAAACAAAACCTTATCGACGGCCTTTCCAAGAAGGAGTTCGTGCTTTCGAAATTTTTGACCGTTTTGGTGTTCGCCTTGGTATCGACCGTTTTTATATTCGTCGTATCGCTCATTCTCGGGCTTATTTATTCGGATTATAACGAGGTTTCCATCATCTTTTCCGACCTGGAGTTTATTGTGGCTTATTTTTTAAAGCTCACCGGATTCTTCTCATTCTGCTTGTTTCTTGGGGTTCTGGTCAAACGATCCGCCTTTGCTTTGGGATTCCTCTTCATTTGGCAAATATTGGAGGGCATTACCGCGGTGGTCGTTCAACAAAAAATTTTTCCAGGGAATCGCGATATGTCGGAAATCGTTTTGGGGTTTTTACCCCTGCAATCGATGTTCAATTTGATCGGGGAACCTATAACCCGGCTCAACGTCATCCAATCCGCGGCGAAGCAACTGGGCGCCGATTTTAAAATGGACTATCATGTACAATGGTATGAAATGCTTATCGTTATCGGTTGGACAGCCCTTTTCATATACGGTGCCTATGCCCTATTAAAGCGAAGGGATTTATAATGTTGGGCCATTCGGTATCGGTAGCCAAGCCATCGCAATTTTTCTAATTTCAGGTCTACCGGAAATCCAGTAGACGTCATATCCCGATTTTCCTGTATTTAGGACTTTCGCTTTAGAGAAAAGCGTGATTTATCCTATCTTGTAACCGCGAACACTTCTCAGGGTATTGTTACCGCTATCCGTCGCCTGTGTCAAACGGTAGACAGGTTCGGTATGAAACCGTGGCCCAAGACCCGTTCGCTGGTAGTACGCGAGCATAATGAAAAAAATCATCTTCTCTCTCTTTCTATTGATTTCGATACCTTCATGGTCGCAACAGGCCAATGATTGCATCGATGCCGTTGTCGTCTGCGGGAATAACCAAATCGCTTCAAACGCCTCCGGTTTCGGTACCCAGGAACTGGACAATCAAGCGAACCCCTGTGCCTTCGAGGAGGTAAATAGCCTCTGGTTTCAACTGACTATCGGCAGCACGGGCGAATTGGCCTTTGACATTGTCCCGGATAGCGATGCCATTACCGTGGATTATGATTTTTATGTATTCGGACCTAATTTTTCCTGCGATGACTTTACCGACCCCGTTCGTTGCTCAACGACAAACCCTTCGGAGGCCGGCCTGACTTACAATACCACTGGACTCCGGAGTTCGGAAAACGACGATTCGGAAGGACCCGGAGCCAACGGCAATAGCTACGTTGACGCCCTTAGCGTGCAGGCCGGGGAAACTTATTATCTCTTGATCGATCGCCCGCATGGTGGCGGAGGCTTCGAACTCGATTGGACAGGTACCGCCCAATTTCTACCCGGACCAGAGGTACAGGAACCTTCGAATATTGAGGTATGCCTCTCCGAGGCCATCGTGGAAGTCGACCTGACATCAAGGGAAACCCAGATAACCCAAAGTCCGGACGTACAAATCGACTACTTCAATAGTTTTGCCAATGCCTTTGATTTTGAGGATGAGATCAACGCCCCCGATCGTTTTGCATTTTCGGGAGCACGAGAGAATATTTACGTTCGGGTGACCAACACGCTCAGCGAATGTTTTGAAATTGTGGATTTTACGGTCACCGCGCTGGAATTTAACGACCCACCGGATATTGAACAGGTGGTCTGTGATACGGATCGTGACGGAGCCGGAGTTTATGACCTGTTGGGTGTGGTCTCCGATATTGAAGATACCTTGCAAAACCCTGCGGAATTCGTCATTTCGCTATACCGCAACGAAATCGATGCGATGGCGAGCCGGAATCCCCTCATACTCGCCTCCTATACTACGTTCGCCTCCGTGCTATATGCCCGCGTCAGTTCCGTACAACTTGGGAACTGTTTTACGACCTTCCCAGTGATGCTGACGATCGAGGAAAATCCGTATCCGGCCGTAATCGAGTTGACGCAATGCGACGTAGACGAAGCCGACTCCCTAGATGGCATTACGCGAACAAATTTAGAACAGGCCTTTCCCGATAATCCGGATAGCGTGATCAGCTTTTATGAGTCCATTGGCGCTAGGGGTGCCGGCAGGGCCATAGCCGAACCAAGCAACTACACCAATCAGACCCCGTTCGATCAAGTGCTGTATTATCGAACTACTTCGGGGGACTGTTTCAGTGATGGCGAGTTGCAGCTCACCATTAACCCGACCCTGGTAAGCCTTCAAACGGCAAGCCCTTTTATGGTATGTGCGGATGCCACCGTTGACGGTATGGTACAAGGCACCTTTGATTTGGAGGAAATAAGGGCGAACCAGTATGCCGGGCTGGATGTGGCTTTTTACGCTAATCGCGATGACCTGAGTTTGGAACGGAATAGGTTGACGGGCATCCTCAACACCCCCACGACGACCATTTATGCGCGCTTGGAAGCCAACAACCAATGCCAGGGCGCAGAACAATTGGACTTAGTGGTCAATGCATTGCCGGAAATAGGTCTGGAAACCTCCTATCAAGTATGTACCGATGGGGAGCCTTTGGTATTGCAGGCCCCAGAGGGTTTCGACAGCTACACTTGGTATTCGGGTACGGATGGCGCCTTTATGGAAATCGGCGATAGGAGCGAATTGACCATCACCGAAGCCGGTGATTACCGTTTAATGGTCGGTACGCTCTATGAAATGAACGGGCAAAGCGTAGTCTGTAACGCGGACTTCGATTTTAGTGTAAGTCCGTCGAATGCGGCGACCATTCAGAACATTGAAATCGAGGAATTTTCAGCGGAAAATTCGGTCGAGATTACGGTAAGCGGGGACGGGGACTATGAGTATTCCCTGGACGGCGAAAACTATCAGAACGAGGCCGGTTTTGAGAACACCGCTGCAGGATTCTATACCGTTTTTGTGAGGGACAAGAACGGTTGTGGTATCTCGGAGGAAGACATATCTATCATCGGATATCCGAAATTCTTTACCCCGAATGCCGATGGGGTAAATGATACCTGGCAGCTACTGGGTCTAAACGATACCGAAGGAATCGTCACCAGTGTGAGTATCTATGACCGCTATGGGAAGCTTATTCGCATGATGACCGACAATGATTCCGGTTGGGACGGCACCTTAAACGGAGCGCCCCTGCCCGCTTCCGACTACTGGTTCAGGATAGCCCTGGAGGGAAGAAAGGAAGTAAAGGGGCATTTTACGCTCAAAAGGTAAGTACGGGAGTACGGCCGCGCTAGGGATTGCAGCGGTACCCCGAAACGCTTTTTCGCGTTTTGGCGTTTAGCGGAAAGCCCGACCACGGGTACCCGTGGGAGCGCCCAAAATACAAGTTAAAAAGCCTCGGATATCTATCGCTATTCCTTATTTTTAGGGGATGAAATTCAAGGTAGTATCAGACTTCGAGCCCACGGGCGACCAGCCCCAGGCCATCGCCCAATTAGTGGAAGGAATTAAGGGAAAGGAACGGTATCAAACGCTTTTGGGCGTGACCGGATCGGGCAAGACCTTTACCGTGGCCAATGTGATCGAGCAGGTACAACGGCCCACCTTGCTCCTGGCCCACAACAAGACCTTGGCGGCACAATTGTATTCGGAGTTCAAGCAGTTTTTTCCGAACAATGCGGTGGAATATTTCGTATCGTACTACGACTACTATCAACCGGAGGCCTTTATCCCCACCTCTGGCCTGTATATCGAGAAAGACCTGTCGATCAACGAGGATATCGAAAAGCTACGCCTGAGCACCACCTCATCCCTACTTTCCGGTCGGCGCGATGTGCTGGTGGTTGCCTCGGTGTCTTGCCTATACGGTATCGGGAATCCGGTGGAGTTTCAGAAAAACGTCATTACCATTAAAAAGGACCAGGTGATCGCGCGCACCAAATTCCTGCACCAGCTGGTGCAAAGCCTGTATTCGCGGACCACGGCGGACTTCCGAAACGGGAATTTCAGGGTGAAGGGCGATGTGGTGGACGTATTCCCCAGCTATGCCGACCATGCCTTCCGCATTCATTTTTTCGGGGACGAGGTCGAGGAGATAGAGGCGTTCGACCCGTTTAACAACAAGGTGATCGAGGTATACGAGAACCTGAGCATCTACCCCGCCAATATGTTCGTGACCTCGCCCGACATTCTACAGAACGCCGTACATCAGATTCAGGAGGATATGGTAAAGCAAGTCGATTATTTTAAGAGTATCGAAAAACCTTTGGAGGCGAAACGCCTTGAGGAACGCACCAGTTTTGATCTGGAAATGATCCGCGAGCTGGGCTATTGCTCCGGTATCGAGAACTATTCGCGCTATTTGGACGGTAGGGCACCGGGAACACGACCTTTTTGCCTGTTGGACTATTTTCCCGACGATTACCTGATGGTCATCGATGAGAGTCACGTCACCATTCCGCAAGTGCATGCAATGTACGGTGGGGATTATTCCCGAAAGGTGAATCTGGTGGATTACGGCTTCCGACTTCCCGCGGCCATGGACAATAGGCCGCTGAAATTCGAGGAGTTCGAAGGCCTACAGAATCAGGTCTTGTACGTGAGTGCCACGCCGGCGGACTACGAGCTGAAATTAAGCGAGGGCATCTATGCGGAACAGATCATTCGCCCTACCGGCCTGTTAGACCCGATCATAGAGGTCCGCCCAAGCCTGAACCAGATCGACGACCTGGTGGAAGAGATCCAACAACGGGTCGAAAAGGACGAACGTACCTTGGTGACCACCCTGACCAAGCGGATGGCCGAGGAACTGGCCAAATACCTGACCCGAATCAATGTACGCTGTCGTTATATTCACAGTGATGTGGATACCTTGGAGCGGGTAGAGATCATGCAGGACTTGCGAAAAGGTATTTTCGATGTCCTGATCGGGGTGAATCTCTTGCGGGAAGGTCTCGACCTGCCCGAAGTGTCCTTGGTCGCTATTTTGGATGCGGACAAGGAAGGATTCCTAAGAAACAACCGCTCATTGACCCAAACCGTCGGAAGGGCGGCGCGACACCTGAACGGAAAAGCGATCATGTACGCGGACAAGATTACGGCGAGTATGCAGAAGACCATAGATGAAACGATTTACCGAAGGGAGAAACAGACCGCCTACAACCTGAAGCACAATATCACCCCAAAAGCCTTGAATAAAAGTTTGGATAGTGCCCTGGCAAAGAATTCCGTTTCGACCTATCATTTTAAAAAAGAAGAGCTACGTGCCGCGGAACCGGATATGGATTATCTGACCAAGGAACAGATCGAAAAGCTCATCCGTACGAAACGAAAATCGATGGAAAAGGCGGCCAAGGAATTGGATTTTATGCAGGCCGCACGACTGCGTGACGAGATCAAAATGTTGCAGGAAAAAGAATAGAAAATTTCTTGATTGGCCTCACCCGGAAATGCCTGAAATGGCATTTCCAACCTCTCCCAAGGAGAGGTAAATTTTAAGTCTTACCTAAACCTTAAGGTAGTCATGAGCTCAAATATTCATTCGATTATTTATTAAAAATTTCGTAGGTTTAGAGGATTCTACATAAAATTGACAAAATCGAACTTTTGGTTTATATAATAAATTTCAATTAACTGGTCTTAAATTATTTAAATAATATTTTTAGACTTGTCTAAATCGATAAAATGAAGCAAAAATCACAATTTTCAGTCCAAATTTTCGGATTGGGGAAATTTCGAAACAGGACTTTTTGCCTGCTGTTTTTCTGTTGCTTTTTCGGGAGATTTATAAGCGCGCAGCGACTCAGTTCGGAGGAGATCCAAGCGGCCGCGAAGGACAAATTTTCGGACGCGATTTTTGACCTGAAATCATTTTTGGCCTTGCGGAACGATGGTCATTTTCCGGAAGAGGTAGAACAAAATCTGAAGTGGTGCGACAGTGTTTTTTCGGCCTTGGATTTTGAGGTAAAACGGATTTCGACCGAGGGCGCTCCCCTACTCTTTGCGGAACAAAAAATCAGCAAAAAAGCCAAGACCATTTTGTTCTATTTGCAGATCGATGGGCAACCGGTCGATAGCACCAAATGGAACCAACCAAATGCCTTCGAAGCAACCCTAAAAGAAAAACAAGCTTCGGATTGGAAAACCATCGCTTTTGAAAAACTGCAAACGGAATACGATGCCGATTGGCGGATTTTCGCCCGATCGGCATCCGACTCCAAAGGTCCCGCCATGGCCTTTATCAGTGCCCTGCAAATTTTGCAGTCCAAGAAACTGAAACCCCAGTTTAATATCAAGGTCATTATGGACTTCCAGGAAGAAATGGGTTCGCCGCATTTGGCGCCGGCGGTGGTGGCGAACAAGGAATTGCTCGCTGCGGACATGATGTTGATCATGGATGGTACCCGCCACCTCTCCAACCTCCCAACCCTGTGTTATGGCGCTAGGGGCATCGCTACGGCCACTTTAAGGGTTTTTGGTCCCCGTACACCCCTACACAGTGGTCAATATGGCAATTTTGCCCCGAATCCCATCTTTGAGACGGCCAAACTGTTGGGAAGCTTAAAGGATGAAAACGGCAGGGTGACCCTAGCTGGCTTCTACGACGGTATCTCTATCAGCGACAGCGAAAAGAAGGCCCTGTTACAGGTTCCCGAAAACCGGGACAGCCTGCTCCTCCGTTTAGGGGTGGCAGGGCCCGATGCCGTGGGCGACAACTACCAAGAAGCGCTGCAATACCCGACCTTAAATATTCGCGGGCTTAAAGCTGCGTGGGTCGGGAACGAAGTACGTACTATAATACCAGCGGAAGTCATTGCCGAAATAGACATGCGCCTAGTGCCCGAATCGGACGGTACCCGCCTGATGGAGGCCCTAAAAAGCCATATTCAGGCCCAAGGTTACCATTTGGTCGATAGCCTCCCCACCGATGCCGAACGCCGCACCCACCCCAAACTCGCTTCTTTTAACTACCGTCTAGGCTCCAAACCCTTTCGTACGCCCATGGACTCCGACACCGGCACCTTCCTCAATACGGCCTTACAAAAGGTTTTCGGGGAGGACATCGTAAATATGCGTACCACGGGCGGGTCGCAGCCCATTGCTCCTTTTATCAATACACTTGGTATTCCAGCGGTTTCGGTACGTATTCCCAATCCGGACAATAACATTCATAGTCCGAATGAAAATTTACGGCTAGGGAACTTTTTGGAGGGCATCGTGACCTGTTTGGCTATTTTGGACCAGCCTTTAGACTAACCTACAGCATTTTAACCCACATTTTCTTACGGTAAACGGACTCAATCCGGAGTTTATCGATTGGCGGGAATGGCTATAGGGTTCGTAGGGTTTATCTGTTATATTTGGAAGGGCTATGCAAAGCTTATTAAACATGATTGCTCTACTCAATTTAAATAACCAAAAAAACCAAAGTTATGGAATACAAAGTAGTACCATTTGTAGCAGCTATTGATCATAAAAAAGGAACATCTGACCATGTGGCTCAACAATTGGAGGCATTGATAAACGAATACGCCTCCAAAGGCTGGATTTACATTAGACTTGAAGGAGTATCAACATATGTTGGGCCTGATAATGGATGTTTCCGATTTGGTGGAAAATCAGGATATACAACAGCACGACAAATGGTCGTTTTTAGCAAGTAAATGAAACACTTTCTTCTAAACATAATACATATTTATTGGTTTTTGATTCCTAACAGTAAGAGGAGGAAATGCATTTTTAAGGAATCCTGCTCGCATCACGTCTTTCGAGAAACAAAAAAGGATGGATTTAGGAAGGGCCTCAAAGAATTGAGATTTAGAATAAAAAATTGTCAACCAGAGTTTGATATTTTCACCGATGTTGTCACCGGAAAGAAGAAGATGATTTTAAAAACGGGAGTTATTCTGGACGAAAGTCAAATTGCCGAACGATTTAAATAAGAAACCGCTTAGAACAACAAGTATAACCCCTGCTGGCGCGAGCATCTTTATGCTCTTGCCATAAAGAGCTCGCTTGCGTGCAGGTAGCAGCGCACGAAATTATGCATTAGATATAATCATTAGTCTGGGCACGAGCGCGACACTAGCGCTAGCGACTGAATTAAAAATAACTTACAGAACAGGGTACTATATTAGGAGGAAAAATTAGTGCCTTTTTACACACTATGTTTCACAAAAAAAATTTCCGGTAAACAAAAAAACGAGCAATGAATATTAAGCATTCAGAAATCGAAATTAATTCTGAAAATCCCTTTGCAAACTGCAAACTTGATAGACAAAAATATGCGCAAGTTCTAACAGACATCATCGATTCTTATGCTGATGGGTTTGTATTAGCTATTAACAATAAATGGGGTACAGGAAAAACCACCTTTGTGAAAATGTGGGAGCAAGAGTTAAAGAATAAGAAATATCAAACTGTATATTTCAATGCTTGGGAGAACGATTTTGAAAATAATCCCTTAACAGCATTAATGGGAGAGCTTAAAACCTTAACTACCCAAGTTACTGAAAGGGAATTCAAATTAACTTTAAAAAAGGCCGCAACTCTAACCAAACATATTGCTCCTATAGTTGCGCAAACTGTCGCAGAACGTTACATTAATACAGAAGGCATAAAAGATGCTATTGTTGGAGTTACTAAAGGTTTATCTGACGTTTTCGAAAATGACGTTAACGAATACTCAAAGAAAAAAAAAGGAATATCAGAATTTCGCGAAAGTCTATCTAAATTTATCGCCGATACTAATAAAGGCAAACCAGTAGTGTTTATTATTGACGAGCTTGATCGTTGTAGACCAAATTATGCAGTATCCATTTTGGAGCAAATAAAACACTTCTTCTCAGTGCCAAACATTGTTTTTGTTCTATCAATTGACAAAAAACAGCTCGGAAATGCAATTCGTGGAGTTTACGGCAGTGATAAGATTGATGCTGACGAATATTTAAGGAGATTCATCGATATTGAATATTCAATTCCTGAACCTGAAAGCGATTTGTTTTATAATTACTTATATGATTATTTCGGATTTGACGAATTTTTAAACTCGCCGGAGAGAATAGAACATAGTGAACTACAACAAGACAAAGAACGTTTTCTACTAATTTGCAAGCTGCTTTTTACGAACTCAGCAATTCCCTTGAGACAACAGGAAAAAATCTTTGCCCTAGCTCGAATTTCACTTAGAACCTTTAATGAAAATAGCTATGTTGTCCCGTCAATATATCTTTTTCTAATTTTCTTAAAAGTTGTTCATTCAGAATTTTATGAAAATCTTGAACACAAACAATTAACAATGCCACAGCTTCAAGAAAGTTTTCTTAAAACAATTAAACATAATAAAAACGAAAATACAGAAAGAGAATTAATGTGGCTCGAGGCTTACTTATTATTATATTACAACAACTACCTGACTCCACGATATTATCGCAAAAAAATATATGAAAGAGATACCGAGACTGGCAAGAATAAATTATTAATTACCTCCGTAATTAACAAAAATGAAGAAATTAAGTTTCTGAAAATTTTTGAACACATGGACTATCTTGGAAATATGGGCGATTTAAACTTAGGGTATTTTTTTTCCAAAATTAACCTTCTACAAAAATTACACATATAAAAGTACCCCCGCTAGCGCTCGTCTATGACGGGTGCCGAACCAGATTAGAGCGTACTGCCCTTCAATGAAAACCGTGGTTTTCGTATTTTTAGTATTCGATGAGCAGAAAATATAAAATTGCCCGCAGTTGTAAGGAAGGCTAAGCACTTACAAAACAATTTTCGTCTTAACCGTTTCGTTTACCCTTTAATGAAAGAACTATTTAAAGAGCACTTTGCGAAACTATTTGTGTTTCTTTTGGTCGGTAGCGTGATTTACTGCAACGACAAATGGAAGGAGTCGGACATTGAAATGAATAAAGAAACTACGATTGCGAAAATTACGAATAAAGGAAGAAAAAATCGTGTAAGCTATACCTTCAGATATGATGGCAAATGGATATCCGGAAACGACTCCGGAAATGGGAAAGCTCAAGTGGGCGAATACTATAGTGTTCACTTTGACAGAACCAATCCGAAGAACTCGGACATCATTTTGGGTAAAAAATCCATTAATCCATTAACACTGATAGATCAAGGAGTTGATATACAAGGCACTGTTAAAAAAATCGGTTACCGGTCGAATACCTATGTAGACCTGTACATTTCCTATCAATACGATAAGGAGACATTTGAATTCCGGACTAGAAAGCACGTTGACAGCCTCCCATGTGGCAAGGTCCCTGATTGTGAAAACGCTTCAATTACTTTAAAAATCAGCGATTATTTTCCAGAGCTCAATCACCTTTATTTTGAAAGCCACGATAGGAGTAAGTTAAGACGCGAACTAAAGTTGAAATTTGAATAGAATGTAGTTTAGTCCTCGCTAACTCGAGTATCCTTCCGCTCTTGTCTAGAAAAGAAAAGGCGGCCAAAAAAAATGTATATTGATATGCAACTCGCAGGTACATTGCACTCGCGATTACAAAGCCAAGTTATCAAAATGACCGCCCGAGCACTCGGGCATAACAATTAGGAAATATCAACCAATGAAATGTACTCCGTTTATACCAAAGATCTTCTTTTTCCTGTTTTTTAGCGCCATTACGTTTGGTCAAAATAGCGAAGACGATACGGCTCAAAAAATCAAATCGATTGAAACCCTATACTTTGGTAAGAATAACCAACTCGAGAACATTGGCTATCAAACCTTCAATTTAGATGGTGAAATCACTTATCATCACTATTTAAAAGCTGATAGTACCCAAGTTTTTCGGAGAGCCTTTACCTATAATGCAGAAGGACTGCTCGAATATGAAGAATCCTATACCATCGAAGATGATACCTTACCATCTGTCAAGCTAAAGTCCGTTTATGATGAAACGGGAAGACTTCTTAAGAAAATCAAGATTTCGGATTTTGAACAACAAAAAATTTTCAATGAAGATGGTATCATCGTTGCAGAAAGAACCATTTCGAGTGTGGGCAAAACCACGGGCACCGACATATACATCTACGAAGATGATTTGCTTATGGAAATACAGTCCTTGGATAAAAACGATACGCTATATGCTCGTAAATTATTCAAGTACAATGACCTGAAACAAAAAATAGGTAAAATAGAAATTGCACGTAACAAAACAAGGTCAAAAGAGGAATACGTCTATAATGAAAATGGAGACATCATCGAACGGTTGTATTTTCAGGAGAAAAAAGAAAAATTACCACCTAAAAACCCATCAGAAATAATCAATACAGAGGTTACCGAGGTAGCGGAAACGGTTATTCATAATGGTGACGATAGCATCGAAAACACCGACCCGATGAAATGGGTGGATTGGAAGGAGAAAGAACTGTACAGTAGCGTAAACTATGTTCGTAATGAACATGGTGATGTGGTCTCGAACACGACAAAGCGTAAGGGTGTTTCCGAGGCTGAAATTTACGATATCCCCCGCTAGCGCTCGTCTGTCCCCCCGCTAGCGCTCGTCTGTGACGGGTGCCGAACCAGATTAGAGCATACTACCCTTCAATGAAAACCGTGGTTTTCGTATTTTTAGTATTCGATGAGCAGAAAATATAAATTCCACAATCCCACAGCTCCGTACTTCGTTTCGTTTGCCACCGTGAATTGGATCGATGTATTTACAAGGGAGGTTTATCTGAAGATTTTAGTTGATAGCATAGCCTATTGTCGAAAACATAAAGGAATGGAACTCTTCGCTTATTGTTTTATGCCCAGCCATATACACTTTATTTTTCGAGATTCCAGTGAAGACCCGACCGGTTTACTGCGTGATTTCAAGAAACATACGGCTAAGAAAGTATTGGAGGCTATTGAAACCAATCAACAGGAAAGCAGAAAAGAATGGTTGCTTTGGATGTTTGAACGAGCCGGGAAGAAAAAAGGAAACACGTCACGATATCAATTTTGGCAACATCATAACAAACCCATAGAACTTTGGAGCACAGCGGTTATAAAACAGAAATTGAATTACATACATAATAATCCCGTAGCAGCCGGTTTCGTGACAGAACCTACACAATGGAAATATAGTAGTGCAAGGAACATTGCCGAACAAGACTCTGCTTTTGAGATTGATGCTATTGGGTTTTTGCAATAGGTGTTGGGTTGCTTACTCATACGGTCACTCGTCACAGACGAGCGCTAGCGAAGAGTAAAGGCCATTGAAGAGAATCCTCAAGAAAGCAGAAAAGAGTGGTTGCTTTGGATGATGGAAAGGGCCGGTAAGAAGAAGAGTAATGTTGCCAAAAGACAGTTCTGGCAGCAACACAACAAACCCATAGAATTATGGAGCGGAAAAGTGATAAAACAAAAGATTGACTATATACATAACAATCCTGTTGAATCAGGTTTTGTTACCGACCCTATTGCCTGGAAATATAGCAGTGCGAGAAATTTTGCCGATGATGATACCGTTTTGAAAATCGATAATCAAGGTATGCATTTAGGTATGATGGAACAATAATAATTAGTCTGGGCACGAGCGCGACGCTCGCGCTAGCGGAAGGGATATCATATTGAAAATCAACAATGAGGGCATCAACTTAGGCTTGATGGATATATGATTAGCGGTTCCGGCACGAGCGTGACGCTCGCGCTGGCCAAAGGTTTTTGTACTTTTAGAAGCTACCGAAGCCCCGCTACACATTTTAAAAAAACAGTATGAAAGACTTTTTTAACCTAAAGAATCTCAAGATGGTACTTGGATTCACACTAGGATTTATTATTTACGATTACATCGTCCACAAAGAAATAGACTGGATTAGAGCAATAGTCACGGCCATTCTTGCAGCCATAATTACGATTCTTTTTTTTAGTAAGTCAAAAAAATAGTCTGCTTCGTTTTTGTAGGAATCTATATATTTTCCGCGCGCAATATCTTTCGCAAATATTGGTAACTTCACAAAACGTTTGAAATTCTATTGAGATTTCTGCGATGAATCATAATCTGACAAATAAACAAATGAAAAGAACCTGGCTTGTACTCATCATCTTCACCCTGATACTGTTAGGCTTGCTTTCTTGTGGCGCAGGAAAAGAGAAAAAAAATCAGGTAGCTGCTGAAATAGCTACCTTGGAAAACATAAAAACGACGCTAGATTATCTAGCAAAAAACCTAGATCAGGCCACATTTACACCGGTTCGAGAAGGGTGGCAATTTGATTATGGCTTTACAGATGGTTGGCTACTCAACAAGTACGAATACGTCCGTTCGTTAGTGACGTATAAGCGGTTTCAGGCAATGTTGGATTATCCCATCTATCTAAGTGGTCCGCATACCGGAGATACCCTTAACCTTGACGCTAAATATTCGTTTGGTCACTACAATCCCAAATTCGTTACACAATTGCACAAAAGCGCCTTGATACTCATGAATGAGGAAGCGTTTGTTGCGAATACAAAACCGTTACTTCAACAATACGGCATCCTCGATTTTTTAAGAAAGCACAAACATATTCATGAAATCACCCAGGAATATCCGGATGAATTTGAAAGCATTACCTCAAATTTTAAAAGCGGAATAAAAGACGAAAGCTGGCCCGAAGGAGGATATCGATCAATGGTTCCGTCGGTGCTTGATACGTATGCGTATTGGAATTGGAGTGAGACCAGTTATCATTTTTGGGTGCGTCGTGACGTGGACGGTACAAAAGATTTATGGCTTGGGCTTATTACCGATGTGCTTAATGCTTATGGCAACTGAAAAAAATCGCCCCTGGCAAGCGCTAAGGTATGCAATTAGGCATAATGGCACTATAACCATTAGTCTGGGTACAAGGGTGACGCTCGCGCTAGCGAAATGACAGGCTAGGATGGAATGACTTGTATATCGCGATAGCCCAAGCCGTCACCAAAAAATTAAAACATATATGATGAAGAGAACTGGATTAATTGTTTGTACAATGTTCGCCCTAATCAATACATACGCCCAAACTGCGGAAGATTTCTACAATCAAGGAATGAAAAAAGCATATTCAGGCGAACTGGAGGCCGCAATCGCTCTTCTGGACAAGTCAATAGAACTTAACGCGGATGAATATGTAGCTTGGTACAACAGAGGAATGGCCAAAGCTATGTTAAGAAGAGAAAAAGAAGCTATTGAGGATTTCAACAGGACCATAGCGCTTTATCCAGGATATAAAAAAGTTTACCTTAATAGAGGGACTTCGAGAAAACATTTGACGGACTACGATGGGGCAATGGCCGACTATAATAAAGCAATTGAATTGGATAGCAGTTATGTTGATGCATATTATAATAGGGGCTTGCTCTATGAATTGCTCGATAAAAAAGAGGTTGCCTGTCTGGACTTCAACAAATCTCTTGAGCTCGGATCCTACAAAGCTCAAAAGAAGGTCGATCAATGTAATGACACAACTTTACCTGCAACCCATTCAATACTTCGGTTGACTGAGAAATCGACCGATGAAACCTATGGATTCACTCCCGAGAATCCCATTAAATCCGGAACGGGACCAAATGGCGGACCCGCTAACCAAAGGGCTTACTTGAATTTGTTGCGGGATGCTCTAGGAAATCCGATTGCCTATGAAAGGGTTGGAAATTGCTGTTCATACAAATCAGAGAACGGTCTCCTTGGTCTGGCGACTTTAGACAAATACCGTATCACTTATAAAAACGACAAAGGGGAACAGAAAGAAACCATCGTATATCTTTCATTCTACGATTTTGAAACGCCCGAGATCTTGGTAGGTTTTAACACGATCAACTAATCAACTTTTTCTTTTAACAAATCTTGGGTAGCAGAAGATAATTGATGGTCTAAGCTACACGCTTTGGTTGGTTTATACGATATATCTAAGGAATAGCAGGACGACGTTAAATTATTATCTTCACTTCTCAAAAAAGAGATTCCATTATGAAAGAAGAGGAATTGAAATCAAAAACGGTATCGGAACTAGAATCCGAAATCAAAAAACAAAAAGCAATTTCCGGTGTGGTATTGGGGATTTGCCTTGTTTTGGCAGCGGTCACCATTTACGGTATGATAACCAAGGAAGACAACGCGACGGATATGGCCTTGCTGGTCGTAGCAATTGCCTGTGGCGCCAGTATTCCCGTTCAACTCAGTTCGATCAAAAAAATAAAAAAGGAATTGGCATCCCGAAAAGCGAATAGCTAGGCTGTATGCCTGACTAAGTTGAAATTGTTTAATTTTCCACGACTTCATTTTCTTGGTTTCCGATTTGCATTTTAAGGATACCGATCATCTGAGAAAGATCGAAATCCGTGATTTGGACCCTTCGGTTGGTTTCCGTAGCTAAATAAGGCTTTGTCCTCAAAAAACATCCCGATCCATAGTACTACAATCAATGCAATGCCGATGTGGTTTACATCATGTAATGCCCGGGTAGCTATAATTCCACCCAAATAACTACAAAGTAGGAAGAAACCGATTCGCCTGGTCTTTGGAAGGAGAAACAGAACAACGCTGGTAAATTGTATGATTCCAAAAGGCAACATCCATTCGACAGCATTCAATTTTTGAAAATTGGCTACCAAGGATGCAGCTTTTATCAATTTCATTATACTTGTGACTAGCATTACAAGAATGGGAATTACCCATAAAAACCTCAAAAGACTTCTTTTATGTTCGGTATTATTTGCTTCCATCAATAATATTTTAAGCGATATATTTGACAAATGTAAACAGTGGACTATAGTCAATGGTCAAATAAAATAGTAGAAAAAATGAAGATTGGGGAATTATCCAAGAAAACAGGAGTTTCAAGGGATACAATTCGATTTTACGAGAGTCGAGGGATGTTGACGGAAGTCAGTCGACCCTTTGAGTGGAACAATTACAAGGACTATGGCGAACAGAATGTCAAACGAATACAAATCATAAAGTATCTGCAACGATTTTCATTTACATTGAAGGAGTGTAAGGAACTGCTTGACCAAAAGGATGCAAATCCCAACCAGTGCGTGGACAAAAATAAGGCGTTCAAGAAAAAGCTGGCAATAATCGAAAAGCAAATAAAGGAATTACAAGAAACAAGGGATGCGCTAATTCAACTGGTCGATAACTGAAGATTCTGTTGATAATCAAAGCATACGAACTTGAAACCAACCCCGGCAAACGCAAGTCCATATCGGAGCACGTCGTCGAAAGTTCACAGGTCTTAACGTAGCAATTATTCATCGACATTAAAAAGGAAAGCTACAGCGCTACTCCTATGGTTTTTGTACTTTTAAATGCTACCAAAGACCATGTCTCGGTTTTTTTAGAAGTCTATAGCGGACATTGCCCTGTACCCAAACCACCAACCATGAAAGAAGCACTGTTAGTATTATTTGAACGGGACCTCAACAAGGTAAAAACGGAACTAGAAGCCTATACGGATGAAGCCCTTCTTTGGGAAGTGACCGATACCGTCAAAAATTCGGGCGGTAACTTATGCCTGCACCTTATCGGAAACCTAAAAACCTATATCGGCCAAGGTTTAGCCCAGGAGCCATATGTTCGGCAACGGGAACTTGAGTTTTCGGCCAAAGATGTGCCCCGCACTACCCTACTGCAAGAACTCGACGAAACGATAGCAGTCGTAAAAAAAGGCATTCATCAACTGGATGAGGAACAGCTGCAAGATAATTTTCCGATAAAAATAACGGCCGAGGAAACGGGAATGGTGGTTACCCTACTCCACTTATACGGGCACTTGACCTATCATCTAGGACAATTGCATTACCACCGAAGATTTTTTGATCGGTAGGATTGCACCATCGCTCATGTCATATTCAGACTTTTAAAGATTGTGCCGTCGTCATATGCCATGTTTTACGGACCAAATTTAATTTACGTAAGTTAGGGAATTTACAGCACGACCGAATAAGCCAACAATGACTGCAAATGAGATAATTTCTTTATTTCAATCTATATAATTTGCCAAAACTTATTCTGAAAGTTTATTTCTTACGCACACCTAGTGAAGGTTTGGTTCTTAAAACTAGACCTTTATACCGATAGTAATGCTATGAAGTTAAAATTTTATTGTAAATTGAAAAGGCCGAGAATAACTTATTTTTTTATTCATACCCCGTTTTCATCTCAGGTGGGCATATCATTCAACACTTTTGCCGTAGTATGAAGAAAAAGTTAACCATAACAGACCAAAATCCGCACGCAGTTGTTATATCGATGGGTGACGAGCTTGGTGTGGAATATACTGAACATAAAGACGAGGTGGCCATCGAGCTTCCACCCGACTTCGGGTCTGGCTACGTAAAGTCTTATTCCTTCCAAAATGGCTTTGGTGTCATTCTTACAAAATACACCTTAAAGAAAGATTTCCATTTTGAATTGCAAAAGGAAATGGTACACCCTTTAAAGTTAATTTTTAATGTGGGCGATACCTTCTTTCATAAGTTGGCGAATGAAAAATCTTTTACAGAGGTGCATTTTTCGGAAGTAATCATCGTCGCAAGTACCCCGACGAATAATCATAAATTTATGATTCCGGCGAAGCAAGGTTCCGATTTGTTTTCGATTGAAATCAACCGAAAATTGTTCGAAAATCGAATCATTGATTTTAGTGATGAGCTTGACATGGAACTGTCCGGATTATTTCGCGATGCAAATGGTGTGATGCCATTTTCTTATAAAGGCCAATTCAGCTACGATATCGGGGTAATGATCGAAGAGTTCAAAAATTGTCAGCTGAAGGGAATGAACAAGTCTTTATATCTCGAGAGTAAGGCTTACGAGATATTTTCAAGCTTTTTGGAACAATACCTCGATGATACTAAACTACCCGACAAACGCAGTATTTTTCGACAAAACCAAACTAGATTTATCAAGCAAACGGCGGAATACATTAAAAACAATCTGGAAAACCTCCCCACCGTTCAAGGGCTTTCCGCAAAGTTTGGCCTTAGCACCAATATACTACAGAATGGGTTCCGGTCGATTTACGGAATGTCGGTAAATGAGTTCATCCAGAACGAACGATTGTTGCTCGCGAAGAAATTACTCGGAGAATCGGAATATTCGATTTCCGAAATAACATATAAAATCGGGCTGAATTCAAAAAGTTATCTCTCAAAGATTTTCTTGGAACGTTACGCGATGACCCCAACTGAATTTCGTTCAAGCAAGCAGCGAAAAGATCAAGGGAGCAAATATTCCTAATAGAAACCCTACGGCATTACGCTAGACATTTGCGAAGTCTTCCACTTCATAACCCAAGGTATTTTTTTATGGACTCTGGGAAATCCTCCTAAAAACATAGCGGCAGGAGGGTCTTTTTACTAACAAGTGAAGAATAAATGAATAATCTTTAATCTTCGGCCGAACATACCCGTTTAGGTTTGAGAGCATCTTAAAATCCATTTTTTCGCATCCCTACTGTTATACATCCGGCGCTTTTTCGTTATTGTAGTAGAAGATGAACACAAAAGACTTTGAGAATCAGATACTATCACTTGCCGATCGGGTATATCCTATGGTGCGGCGAATGCTCTTAGAGGACACAGCTTCCGAAGATGCGGTTCAGGATATCATGATGAAGCTTTGGAAACGACGAAAGAAACTGGAAAACCATCCGAATATTCCTGGTTTTGTATTCTTAACGGCACGTAATCATTGTTTGGACCTCCTAAAAAAGAAAAAACCGAATCTGGATGCTACCGAATACCAATTGCGGCTCCTCGTTTCAGACAACAATTCGAACGAGGTGGAATGGAAAGAACTGAATACCATCATCGCTAGCATTTTAAAAGAATTACCGGAGCAACAGGCCGAGGTTCTGCAGATGCGGGATATCGATGGTTTCGAGTTCGCGGAAATAGCCACCGCCCTCAATCTAAAAATTCCGTATGTTCGGGTGTTGGCCTCTAGGGCGCGAAAACAAGTAGGCATCCGATTAAAAGAAATATACAGCTATGAAAAGCAAAAAACTTGAGGATATAATCAAGAAGTATTTGGCTGCCGAAAGCACCTTAGCAGAGGAGCGCACGCTTTTTGAGCATGAGGAGAATACTCCGGAGCTTGAAAAGTGGTCGACCTATGTGAAACACAACAAGGAAGTCGCCCCGGCCCATTTAAGGAGTACGATTGCGGCAGCTATCCAAACCAGAAAAAGGAGGAAGCAACGAATATTCATAGGCATATCAGGAGTGGCCGCGACCATAGCTATCATAATGGCGGTACTGATGTATCCCACAAAAACCACTATGGGATATGAAGAAAAGCAAGCACTATTAAACGAGGCCTTTACCATGTTTCCAGAAGAACAACAGATTGCAGGAAACAAAAATATCGTGTACGAGGATGAGCTGGTCATTGTGTACACAAGCAACGAATAACCGTAGATTAGTAATATTAACGTTCAAAATAAATTCAATTATGAGAAAAATTATAATCGCTTTAGCCTTTTGCTTTGTTTCCATAGTTCCTATGGTCGCCCAGGATCAATTGAAGATGGAAATCAAAGAAGAAAAAAAGCCTGCTGTCTATATTGATGGGATACAATACGACCATGCCATTTTTGATTTACTGGATCAAAGTAAAATAGCGACCGTAAATGTCATCAAAAATGAAAAAGCAGCGCAGGAATATGACGCTCCAAACGGAGTAATCCTGATTACCACCAAAAAAGCTTCCAAAAAGGCGGCATCAGTTGAAGGCAATGACCAAAGCATCATTACCGGGGAAGAAGACCCGATGGTGATCATCGATGGAAAAATCTCTACCAAGGCAGTACTGTCTTCAATGTCGCCGGACACCATTGCGACCATTAATATTCTCAAAGGTCAGGCGGCCATTGACCAATATAACGCGCCCAATGGGGTCATTCTAGTGCATACCAAAGAATGATGTATTGCCATATCCATACCTGCTTATAAACGAATAAAGAGACCAGTTTTTTTATCGCTAAATAAGGAAGCTTGATTTCTTATATTTGAAAGCTTGTAAAGCACCGTCCTTTGGAGGGTAATCACCCCTTTAAATTGCACAGGAACAGCAAAAATCCGAAGAGAATGGAGAATGAATTGGTCGCCTACATATCAAGCCATGTGCACCTATCCGAAGAGCTCAAAAAGGTAGTAGTTGAAAGTTCGGATATTCAGACTTTCCAAAAAGGTACCGTGCTGTTAGACGAAAACAGCATCGCAAAAGAGAATTTTTTTGTACTAAAAGGCTGTGTACGAAGCTACCTGATCAAGGATGGGGAAGATGTGACGCTAGAACTATACACCGAAGGGCAACCCGTCATCCCGAAAAATTTCGGTAAAGAAGTGCCTAGTAGACATTTTTTGGAATGTATGGAGGACTGCACTTTAAACGTTGGCTCCCAAGAACATGAAGCCAAAATGTTTCAAAAATACCCGCAATTCGAAACGATTTGCAGAATTATCGGGGAAGTGATTCTGGAAAAGCAACAGGAGCTGTTTACCCATTATAAAATTACCAGTGCCGAAGACCGCTATGTACATTTACGCGCCACTAGGCCGGACCTATTACAGCGTGTGCCGCAGTACCATATTGCCAGCTATCTCGGTCTTACCCCGCAATCCTTGAGTAGAATACGCAAAAGACTTTCCGAAAAACAGGGGTAAAACGTTCGAGATCGAAGCACCCTTGGTAATGATGTTCAAATTTACCGCAGAAATTAAATTGCCAGTAGGCAGTAGCAGTTGGCAGTGCACCTGTCTATTATCAAAACCCATACAAATGGCGCAGATTGGAATTTATCGCTGAACTATTCACCAACAAAAATCCTTACCCAGCTGTCTTTCTTAACTTAAGTGAACGAGAAATCACCCGAACGCTGCGTACTTTGTGGCCATAAAGCTACGGTAGGTAGAAGACGATTGCAACCATCGCCCTAGTAAGTTTTTGTGTACGTTTCAATAAGGGATGCAATACGACACTCACCTGACCCCTATGTATTAGGTTTTGGAAGATGAACGGCCAAAATTCAATATCCGGAAATGATACTTACCTGGTGGATTCAATCTTTTATTGTTCAGAAATTAGAGGGATTATGGATGTAAAAATCAAATTATCAACGCTGTGGACAGTGGTGATGCTCAATCTCATTTTTGCCGATGTGCTGTCCATTTTTGTGGAGCTCGTTCAAGGCAATACCCTTGGGGATATTATTGGCGAAGTGCAGACCATGATGGCCATCGGAGCGGCTTTGAGCAATATTCCTATTTTGATGATTTATTTCTCCAGGGCATTACAGCATAGGCTGAATCGTTTTCTCAATATGGGCGCTGCCATCATTACCCTAATTTTCGTAATTGGAGGTGGCAGTTTAACGCCACATTATATCATCTGTGCCACCATAGAAGTGTTGGCATTGCTTCTCATACTAACAACTGCTTGGAAATGGGTCGAACTTGAACTTTAAATCCCTTTTTTCAGTAAAAGAGTACTTTCCAACAGTCACTGGACTAATGAATCACCGCAATTGATGAAACATAGCAACAAAAAAAGCGCCCTAATCAAAAGACCAGAACGCTTTTCCACTAACCAACCAAACTAACCCTGCCTAACAGCAGGTACTATGCAACTGCGTCTAGCGACGCAGCAGCATAACTTTTTAACATCTTAGGACAACTCTATGACCCTTTTTGGTTTTGGCAAAGCCTCTTCCTTTTTGGGTAAAACGAATTTCAAAATTCCGTTTTCGTAGGTTGCTTCGATTTTGTCCGCATCAATGCTCTCGGGCAAGGTAAAACGTCTTTCGAACGAGCTGAAAGAGAATTCCCGACGGGTATATTTACCGGTATCCTCATTCTCTTCGTGCTTTACTTCATAGGACACCGTTAAAAGATCGTTATCCACATCGATATTGAAGTCGGACTTTTCTCTCCCTGGCACCGCAAGTTCAAGTTCAAATTGCTTTTCCCCATCCTTGATGTTTACGGCAGGACTATTGGTATTAAAATTTTCCATTCCGCCGAACCAATCAGGCTTGAAAATTTCATTCATTAATGAAGGAAAAACTACATTGTTTCTTTTTACTAGACTCATATTTTTAGATTTTAGATTAAACATTTTGTCAACGCTTATCCAAAAGGCAAAAGCCATACCATCGCAAAATTCATGTCATTACGTCAGATATAAAGCTGAAATTACTGACTTTTTGGCGTTAATTCGGTGAAAGAATGATGTTTTGGCTTCATCTGCATCGAAATTTGACATCCCTTATATGACTGGTGTGTCGTGGCTTTTCGTGTAAAAGCGAATTGGAAGGCATTCGGGAATGGCTTGAAAGATTACCTGAAGGCTGTCAGCTCCATGACTAAAAAAGGGATGCCATCAATACGATGGCTACTACAAGAGTATCTCGCGTTCTAGAAACGACTTAAAAAATTAAATAGAAAATACTAATTGTAGTGCGCCTTGAAAATATCGATCAACACCTTGGGCGGTATGATTTTATCCGGGTATTTGTGCATGAGTACCAGTACTTGGTCTATAGCGGAGGGCGGTAATCCCATACCCAATCCGATATTATGAATACGTGTTATCTCTATAGGAAGTAATTTCTTGTCAACGTTCATCAGAAGAACCAAACGGTGAAAATGGATAATGCGATCGGCTTCGGTCTTTAAGACCACATGTTCGACCTCTTTTTCAAAAAGGGAGTCGAACACCTCCCGCTCTACCTCTAAATGCAGCGCCACGCCCAAAAGAAAATTGTATTCGGGTTCACCAACTTTCTTATCGATTTTGGCAAACGCGATCATTTCCGATAAAATACTTAATTTTTCTTTGTAGGTACTCATTGCGATCAGGGTTTTGAACAATTCCCATACCTGTATATAACTCCAAATATAGCATTTTCGTATTGGGTCTCCCTACAACACCATACTATCGGTATTTTGTAATACCTTGCCAAAAATTAGAAATATGACCAATAACGACGTTTTTAAAAAGCTGCGCGTAGCGCTAATGTTGCGTGATGACGATATTATCGACATCCTGAAATTGGTCGATTTCAAGGTGAGTAAAAGTGAATTAGGGGCCCTGTTCAGAAAGGAAGACCATCCGAATTACATGGAGTGTGGGGACCAGATTTTGCGTAATTTTTTGAACGGGCTTGTCATACACCTCCGCGGGACCAAGGAGCATCCCAAATGTCCGGGCGATGTACTGGCAAAAGAAGGTAATAAGACCAAAAAGTCGATTCCGAATCCCAAGAAACCGAGTTTCAAACAATTGCAACGTAAAAAAGTAGATCCGGGCATGCCATCGGTTAAATTCAAGAATAAACCTTCGCAGTCACGCGGAACCAAAAAATCCTGACCACGACAACTAGGTCGGATCAGGATTTTTACCACCACCAATTGGGTTATACCGTTATTCTCACTTGTACGGCATATTTTTTTCCAGGTTCAAAACTGCTCATTTCCACAGCCTTATAATTCAAGCGTGCTTTGATGAAGCCACCCAACGTATCATCCGCTCCATTGACGGATAGTACGACTATTTCTTTTTCATTGTTGAGAATAAAAATGACCTCGGCGGTTTTGCCATCCTGGTCTTGGGAGAAGGAATTTTGCTCCAACAGGGCTCCGATTTGTTCGGACAAGCTCTTGGTCGGCTCGTTACCCTTGTTAAAATCATTTGCAAATAAACTTCCTGTGGCGAATAGCATTGCAGCTATCAATGTGATACTTAACTTTCTCATGATTTGTTCGTTTTTGTCCACCGTATGACGGACTGATTATTAATTGATTAATGTGATTGATGATGATCCAATAAAATACAAAACCCCAATAGAACCCTAGTTTTACTTTTACGTTATTGATTCCCGTTCGTCGGCTGCAGCACTTCAAACGCGTTTCAACTTTGTACAAAGAACTTTTGTTCTCAATCGGGGGGACTTTACAATTATTGAATACACTAAAAAGACGTCTCAGAAATGAGAATGTTACAGCGAATACACGCTTTAACATTATTTTAATCAAAAAAATCCCCTTTTTCCAGATAAAATCCAAAGCGGAAGCTAATGTAAAACGATGTGTGATAGCACCTTAGCAGTGTATATAAATACGAGACACCGCCGTAATACCAATTTCAAAAAAATCGAAAAAATAAAAGACGAACTGCAAGATATCATGGTATTGGATACTTGTTATGAAGAAAATCGGATTCAATATACCGAGCCATATTTATCCAACAAAATGCGTTGGGGGTTTTTAAAATCCAAATCCTATTTTGATTCCGCCCCACTTGGCCGAACTCCCTGTCTCGAATTCTCGCGTACTGCTCGCTCTGGTATATTCAAAATAGAGCGTACCCGTCTTGAGAATCGCACCGTATTCCAAACTGGCGGTAAAACGTTCAATATCTGCGGTAGCTATGGTATACGGACTTCGCCTATTGAACACACCCCCTTGCAGGGTGGCATCATAACCGACTACATGAACCAACGGTCGTACGAACAGGTATGCACTGAACTTGGTGGTGCCGGATTTGGGACCGAAGGTGTCGTCTAGTAACCCAATTGTCGTATTCATCCCGAAAGAAGCATTGGTAAATAGCGTGCCCAATTGCACAGCGGTATCCGCCTGTAACGAAATAGCATTCCGAAAACGGAACAACCGCTTTTCGTAGGCAAGGCGATAATTCACAACAACATCGTTGGCAATCTGGTTGGGCCATCCTCCCGGGATTTTATCCCCTATGGCCCTATGAATACCCACTTGCATTTCCTCCCCGAAGGCCCATGGGCCTATGATTCCCATACTGAACGATTGGGAAAGCCGTGCCCTACGCATGGTATCAGTGCCAATTACGAAACTTTTAAGCATAAGCGCCGAGGCAAATGGGCGGTCTTCGAACTGAATACTAGGGCTTACATAATCGTCAGGTGTAAAACCGATATGTTCCAGCGCCATACCATATCGGAAAGTCACATCCTTGGGTTTGAAGAAAAGGAAGTTGACTGGATTCTTTTGTAAGACAGGCAGCACGAACTCCAAAGCATATCCCTGGGTGTAGTTCCGATCTGCCGCCGCAAAAAAATCATTGTCATAGTTGAAACGGAAATACCGTTCACTTTGCATATCCCGAAAGGAGACCATATGGTCAATTTTCTGACACAGGATACTCGTTGGCAACATCAGAACAAGGAAGTGCCATAAAATACTTTTTCGCATACTACACTTACGTATAAATTCACTGTAAGTTTTAGTAAAGGCTCGATTGGCTAACAACTGGGACTTGAGCACTGGCATGATTCCATGAGATATTTGCAGCGGTCGTGTTTCCAAGACGGATGTCAAAAAAGGGCAACCTTACGTTGCCCTTCCTATATTCTTGCCGCTTCACTTTATAAATTGAAGCTCACGGTATTGTATGGTTCGCAATACTATGCCAAAACCGCCTTCACCTTGTCGGCAGCTTCCTGGAATTGTACGGCCGAATGCACCGCCAAGCCCGAATTATCGATAATTTCTTTGGCCAGTTCCGCGTTGGTTCCTTGAAGACGCACGATAATGGGTACGTTCATCGCATCCCCCATATTCTTGTAGGCGTCAACAACACCTTGTGCAACACGATCACATCTTACGATTCCTCCGAAAATATTGATCAATATGGCTTTTACCCCATCATCCTTTAGGATAATCCGAAAAGCCTCTTCTACCCTTTTGGCATCGGCAGTTCCACCGACATCCAAAAAGTTGGCCGGCTCTCCTCCTGCCATTTTGATTAAGTCCATCGTAGCCATTGCAAGGCCTGCACCATTTACCATACAGCCCACGTTACCATCTAGATCTACATAGTTCAGACCGACTTCACCCGCCTCGACTTCAATGGGATTCTCTTCGCTTAAATCGCGCATCGCGGCATAATCCTTTCTACGGAAAAGGGCGTTGTCATCTATGGATACTTTGGCATCAACGGCCATAATTTTGTCATCGGAAGTCTTCAGCACCGGATTGATTTCGAACATGCTGGAATCGCTCTGCTCGTAGGCTTTATACAATGCGGCGACGAATTTGGTCATCTCTTTGAACGCTGTTCCCGATAGCCCAAGATTAAAAGCGATTTTCCGCGCCTGAAATGGCAGTAATCCCGTTGAAGGGTCAATTTCTTCATGAAAGATCAAGTGTGGCGTATTTTCGGCAACTTCCTCGATGTCCATTCCCCCTTCCGTAGAATACATGATCATATTGCGACCTGTTCCTCTGTTCAATAAAACGGACATATAAAATTCGTCCGTTTCGCTGTCGCCGGGATAATATACATCTTCGGTAACCAAAACTTTGCTTACATACTTGCCCTCAGCGGAAGTTTGCGGGGTAATCAAGTTCATCCCGATAATCTGTCCGGCTATTTCTTCGACTTCTTTCAAGTTCTTAGCCAACTTTACCCCTCCACCTTTACCTCGGCCTCCGGCATGTACCTGCGCCTTGATGACGTGCCAACCTGTTCCGGTTTCCTCGGTCAATTGCTTGGCTGCCTCTACAGCCTCTTTCGGGTTATGTGCTACGATGCCACGTTGAATGCGTACACCAAAACTGGCTAAAATTTCTTTTCCTTGATATTCGTGAAGGTTCATATATGAGGTGGATAATAGAAACCGTATAAAAGCTGTCGATTATATTACACCGTTTCTTAGTTCGGATGCAAAAATAGGAAACGAAACGGATTTACACTAAAAGATAAGGTACAGTTTTTAGGTGTTCATGGCTGTATGCATCCTACAACCAGCGGCAATGGGTCTAACCTAAATTCTTGGTCGTCGGTAATCCCTCTATTACGCCGTTACGGAATACGGATAAGCTGGATGGAATTATTTCATCGATCTGACTTCAAAAGCCCGAGACCTCTCATTGCAAAATGTGTATTGCAGGGCAACTCAGCCAATATCAAGACCCTTGAAATCCAAGGGGTCAAAATTTTTGAAATGGCCGTTGAGTTCAATGGTCTTTTTGGTGCGGTCTACCTCTTTCAATACAACCATGGTGCTTCTGAGGTGTTCCAAAATATAGGCTAAGCGCTCACTTTCCCTAGTCATTAATAGTAATTCATACTCCTGTTCCATAGAGAGACCCATTTTATGGATCAATACAAAACTGTGGAATTTATCCAGCGGAATATCCGTAAAAGGCACTTCCATCATATGGTAGAGTTCCTCGATACCCGCCAATACCTTTTTCTTGGTCTCGTCATCGGCATCGTAAATGTTTTCCAAAAAAGTTACTTTGCCACCGGCGTACAATTTTCCATCCAATTGATTTTCAAAAGTTTCGACTTTGAATACCTGTCGGGCGACGCAGACGACATCCATTTCACCACTTTCGTATGTGGTAACCACCTCTACCAGCTGTACTTCGGTGCCATAGGCAATTCCATTGTTGATGTACACTGGAATACCAAAGGTAAGTGCCTCCTTCCTACAATCGCGAATGAGCTGTTTATACCGCTCCTCAAAGATGTGCAAGGGAACTGTTTCCCCTGGAAAAAAAATAGATTGCAACGGAAAAAAAGGTAAGGTCATACGTAGTGTAATTTTGTTTGTGGAAATTGAGATATACCCATTAGATTCGAAACTTAGCCTAAATGACTTGTTTCGTTATATGAAATCGTTACCTCAGTGACAAAGGTAGCACCATAATTTCTTAAAAGTACGATTCAAAAGTCATTGCTACAAGAAGAATACGTTTGAGGTCAATACCTATTATTGTTTTAAATATAACAAATTGTTGCATTTATCAAAATTTGTCTAGGTTAATTTGGTAAATGTCTCTGAAACCGCTTAAATTTGGGGAAAATGCATTGATGGTATGAGACAAGCTGATTTATTGAAAATTGCCGGGACCTACGGGGATCCCGTTTACGTTTACGACGCTGAGAAAATTATTTCACAATACAACCGATTGACCAAGGCCTTTAGCGGTGTAAAACACTTGCAGCTGAACTATGCGGCAAAGGCACTATCGAACATCAACATTCTAAAGCTCATGAATACCTTGGGTAGCGGACTCGATACCGTGTCCATACAAGAGGTACAATTAGGACTTATGGCCGGCTTCAAACCTGAGTCGATTATCTATACACCCAATGGGGTTTCCTTGGAAGAAATAGAGGAGGCTGCCAAACTAGGAGTACGCATTAATATAGATAACCTTTCCATTTTGGAACAGTTCGGTGGCAAGCATCCCGATATTCCCGTTTGTATCCGCATCAATCCGCATGTGATGGCGGGCGGCAACTCAAATATTTCAGTGGGTCATATCGACTCGAAATTCGGTATCAGCATACATCAGATTCCGCATTTGTTGCGTATTGTTGAATTGACCAAAATGAACATCAACGGTATACACATGCATACGGGAAGCGATATTCTCGATATCGATGTTTTTCTGTACGCCTCTGAAATACTGTTCGAAACCGCCAAGAACTTCAAGAATCTCGATTTTATCGATTTCGGTAGCGGTTTTAAGGTTCCTTATAAAAAAGGGGATATCGAGACCAATGTTGAAGAATTGGGTAAAAAACTCAGCACCCGTTTCAATGAATTCTGTGCGGAATACGGCAAAGAATTAACGCTGGCTTTCGAACCAGGAAAATTTCTGGTGAGTGAAGCCGGGTATTTCCTGACCAAGGTCAATGTGGTGAAACAGACGACCTCAACGGTATTTGCCAGTGTAGACTCGGGGTTCAACCATTTGATCCGCCCAATGCTTTATGGGGCCTCGCACCAGATTGAAAATATCAGTAACCCTAAAGGTAGAGAGCGCTATTATTCTGTCGTAGGATATATCTGCGAGACCGATACCTTTGCCAGCAACCGCCGGATCAACGAAATTTCGGAAGGCGATATCCTCAGCTTTAAGAATGCCGGGGCCTATTGCTTCACCATGGCAAGCAACTATAATTCGCGCTTTCGCCCGCCTGAAGTGCTATGGTATAAAAACGAAGCACATTTGATCCGCGAACGTGAAAATTTCGACAATCTGATTCAGAATCAGGTGGATGTCAAAAACTTGTTCGATGCAAAAAAAGAAAAAGCCACGGTTAAATAAGCTTTAAAGGTTATTTCACTAAAATAAAGAAGGCTCAAATTCGTTAGTTTTGGTATAGTATTTGGACTAACCCGAAAAACGAGTAGTATGAAATCTTTTGCCCCACCTATATTTAAGTTAATGACTTTTCTTTTCATTGGCCTAAGCTATATCTCCGTACAAGCCCAAGAAGTCGATTGGCTCAGTTGGGAGGAGGCCACCGCACTGGCAGCCTCCGACGAAAATCCCAAAAAGATGTTCGTGGATGTCTACACCGACTGGTGCGGATGGTGCAAGAAGATGGATAAGGATACCTTTCAGAACGCCCAGGTCGCAGCGTACATGAACGAGAAATACTATATGGTGAAACTGGACGGCGAAGGAAAGGAAGATATCGAATTTAAAGGAAAAACATACAAGTTCGTACCCTCGGGAAGGAAAGGGTATCACGAACTGGCAGCCGCGTTGATGCAAGGAAAATTGAGTTACCCCACCACAATCTTTTTGGATGAAGAAATGAATATGCTTTCTCCCGTACCGGGATATCAAAAACCAAAACCCTTCTTGGATATCGCCAAGTATTTTGGTGATGATATCTACAAAGAGAAAGACTGGAAGACCTACGCTGCAAAAGATGAATAAGCTACTAATGAGAGTATGATAAATAAAAACGGGCGTCCAGTAAATGGATGCCCGTTTTTATTTATTGAGACTGTAGTACCACAATTACGTACTACTCATCCTCTACTTCAACTTCTATCAGATTGTCGTCGGGAATACGGTCAATCATTTTGTTATACGGATCGATACCCGCTTTTACCGGCAATTTATCCACAGTAAAGGTATGGGTCGATGTTCCTGGTTTCACCCAAACCTTCTTCAACTCCAATGGTCGCTTTACCGTAAGACCTTTTGCGTTGACCGTATCATTTTCAAAAACGGCAATGTCTAACAAATTCACACTCGTAGGCGACTCCAGGGTTTTACCGAGACCATCGTAATAGGTCTTGCCACTTTCTACGTCGATGGTAACGGTATAGGTATCATCGGCATTCTTCGTATAGGTCGCATTGGTAGTCTTGTTGGAATAGAGCGTAATTTTTTCAAAGCTATCCTTTAAATAGTACTGTAAGCTATCAGGAGTCGCCTTCTTTAAGTAGGAGTACCATTCGGTGGTCGTCGTAAACGGAGCCTCCGGTCTGAAACGGGCGGCCTCGGTATACGCTTTGAACTGGCGATTCAAATTGTCTTCCCCGATAAGATCTTGCAAGGCATACAAAATCAAGCCACCCTTGCGGTACCAAACATACGCTTGGGTATCATTGTCCAGAAGGGTTTTCTCAAACTTGCTTTCGTTGGCCCTACTGCGTAAATAACGGTCCAGCTCCTCCTTTAAAAACTGCTGCATGGCATCGACCCCGTATTCCTTTTTCATGACCATTAGGGAAGAATACTCCGCCATTGTCTCTGATATCTGATTTGCACCCCGCGTAGCGGAAGGGGTAATCTGATGCCCCCACCATTGGTGCGCCACCTCATGCGCGGTTACAGTAAACACATAGTCAAGGTCATCGGGGTCGCTAAAGTCGCCTACCCAGCCAAAACTTTCCGCAAAAGGCACCGTATTCGGAAATGACTGCGCGAAACTGCTGTACCTCGGAAATTCCAAAATACGCATCTGACGATACTGATACGGACCATAATGCTCCGTAAAATAGTCCAGCGATTTCTTTACCCCGTTCACAAAGCGGTCGATATTGTAATCGTGGGTGGGGTGGTGAAAGATTTCAATATTCACCTTCTCCCCTTTCTTACCTGTCCAAACTTCGCGATGTACGGCATATGCCGCTGAGGAAATGTTGTAGAAAAAGTCCATCTCCCCCTCCATTTTGTACGTGAAGTACTTTCTCCCATTTTCTTCCCACTCTTTTTGGAGGTATCCGGGCAGTATGGCGATTTGATCAGGAGCAGTACTTACCGTTCCTTCGAAAGTGATGTAATCGGCATCATCGTTGAAGAGAAGGTTGCTGGTGCCCCAAGCATCGGTTTGTTCGGGGAGCTGGTACTCCTTTACCGGGAGGTCATATTTCTTGCGGTCTTGGTCACTGGTCAGTTCCACATTGGGACTATATCCGAAGGAGGGGAAAAAACCGTCGTTCAAAAAAGTACCATTGTAGACTATGCCCGAACCGCTACCCTCGTTGGGGAACCCTTTATAGGATGCCGCGACGCCCAGTTTCATTGTGACGGTATCGCCAGGTACCAAGGGCGGATTAAAATCATAAATCCGATAACCGAATTTATCGTACTCCTTTGACAATTTGGGCGTTTTGCCTTCGATAAGGAATTCTGTCACTTCTTTTTTCAGTAACCCTTCCGCGCCCCAATTCAGGTGCAGCTGATCGATGGTCTCATTGGTTTTGTTCACCATCTTAAAAACAGAACTAATATTGGCGGCACGTTCTTCAGGAATCAAATCTGCTTTCAGTTTGATATCGATGACCTTCGGTTGTGCGATCCTGTCGTATTTGGCCAACTCTTTCTCATAATCGGCCTGACCGATGGTGCCTTCATCATCGGTTCTGTACTTGTTAATAGTTGTGGTGTTGTGATTGATAAAAGCGCCCGTTCCGATAAAAATAACCAATAGCAGTACTAGGGAACCAATGGACTTCCAGTTCATTCTACTTTTGGCAAGTTGCCATCTGGCCTTTCTTCCGGAATCAGTACCCCGTTTCCAAAAGAGATAGCCAATTACGGTTAATAAGGCACCACAGGCCAGCCAATAGGTTTTAAACCATAATAAGGCCGGAGCAAAATGCCCGAAACCGTTCATATCGCTTACCGTATAGCTAGGGGAATAACTGTAGAGGTACAGATTATTATCGATATCGGCCAATGAGTTGAGTCCGAACAGCAATGCCCAGACAGCAATGGCCACCACATGGCCCAAGAACTTTTTGGTAATGACGGAGTGTACGAAGAAAGCCAGCATCACAAAACTGATGTACTTGGGTAATTCGAATAAATACAAGTCGGTAAAATAACGGCCGAATTCAAAATTAAAATAGCCCTTTAGGACCTGGTTCAGCATTCCACTCACCAAAATCATGTTGACGAGAATAAAACTGACCATGGTCAAAGCCAAGAACTTTGAACCGTAAACAATGCGATTCGGTATGGGCAATGAACCAAATATCTGGTCGTAATTTACGCCCCGTTCCCGATGCAGTACCTCCCCGGTCATAAATACGATTAGGATGAAAATCAAAATAACATAGGTAAAGTTCTTTACCTCGAGCATGTAGTAGGTTAAAGGTAATGAGGGCGTACCGTAGACCGGAGCACCGAACCATCCATCAAAAAACAGGAAACCTACCGCAGCAATTAAAATGGCCTTGAAAAAGTTGTCGGAAATAATGTTCTTGAATTCCATTGCAGCAAGCTTGAAGATTAGCTTTACATTCAAGCCTCTGCTAAACACCTTGTTCACAGCTGGTATCTTGGTTAGGGCCGCTTCGCTCTTTATCTCGGCAATCGCGGTCTTCTTCTTTTTACTGCCAAAATTTTTGTTGAGAAACGACTGAAAATCAAATTTGAACAAGGTCACTAAAAAAAGAGCGACCCCCATTCCAAGCCATAGCAGACGGTTCCACAACAACATTCCTTCCATGGGTACCAAGCGGGTATTCTGTTCCTCGGGCGTCCAATATTCGATAAGGTTGCCCATACTATTAAACCCAAACGGATCCAACAAGCTGGTGAGGGTCTTGTTGTCGATATCCTGGGTCAAGGTCAAGGTGACGAGATAGGTTATAAAAAGAATAGCACCGCCAGCATAGGCTAGCATGACCTTTTTGGTCAAACTGACCAAGGCGAAAAATATACAGCCCGTAAAGAACAAGTTGGTCCAATATAATGTAAGAGTGGGTTGAATATAGTGCCATAAGGTAAGTGAAGTATAGCGTTCCGGCTCGACAAAACCCATGTATGGCCCTACGGCAGAACCGATTATCAGCCCCAATAACAACCCGAGGCTGACCAAAAATAGTATGACCATAGACCCAAAAAAGCGACCAGCTAGATAGCCCTTTTCAGAGATAGGATAGGAGAAGTAGTAGTTCTCGGTCTTGTGTTCGATGTCGCGGTATACCGGAACACCCATAATGGCACTGGCTATCATAATAGCGAAAATACTGATGGTAATCAAAGTGGTCGCTATGGCCGCTGGCGCATTTACGAAGACCTTCTCAGATGCCGGCCCGTTGTCCCCTATGGCCACAAAAAGGCCGAACAACAATAAAATGCCAAAATATGCCCAAGTAGCGGGTCTTTTAAGTCGGTATTTGATTTCAAATAGAAAAATTTCCTTAAACATAATTGTGCTTTTTTAGTCGGTTAGTAGAACAATTAAGCGGAAACGGTTTCCATTCGCGCCGTAATCTCGGCAAAGTACACATCTTCGAGATTAGCCGTACTGGCCTCAAAGGAAGGGTCGGGCTGGTTATCGCTTAGGACGTGAATAACGGTCTGGCCCGCTTTTAGATGTGTTGAGATTACCTTAAGATCCGACTGATACGTAATTAGCTCCGTTTTATCGATGGCTTTCTTCCAAATACGGCCTTTGACATCTTGAGTTAGTTCGGCGGGATTTCCTTTTACCACCACTTCGCCCAAGCAAATGATAGCCATATTGTTACACAAGTTTGAAATATCCTCAACAATATGCGTCGAAAGGATTACGATGGTATTCTCTCCAATTTCACTAAGAAGATTATGAAATCGTACCCGTTCCGCGGGATCAAGACCCGCCGTAGGTTCATCTACAATGATCAACCTAGGATCGCCGATCAGGGCCTGGGCAATACCAAACCGTTGCTTCATACCTCCGGAATAACTACCAAGACTCTTGTTCCGTACATCCCATAAGTTGGTTTTTGTCAGCAATGACTCCACCAGATCTTTTCGTTCCCCTTTGCTTGAAATACCTTTTAGGGAAGCAATATGATTGAGCATGTTGTAGGAGCTGACTTTAGGGTATACTCCGAATTCCTGTGGTAGGTAGCCCAAAATTTTACGAACTTTTTCCTTCTCGTTCAGCACATCCAAATCACCCAAAAATACCGAGCCAGTATCTGCTTGTTGCAATGTCGCCAAGGTGCGCATAAGAGAAGATTTACCTGCACCATTAGGGCCCAAAAGACCGAACATTCCCATGGGAATGGTAAGGTTGACATTTTTTAATGCCTGTACGCCGTTGGAATAGGTTTTGCTTAGGTTTTCAATTTGTAAATTCATGTGTAAATCGATTAGTTGGTTGTTCGTTTTCAGTATGGACAAGAGTAAGAAATGAACTTTTATACCTGTGTTCACTGCCGGTTAAATATAAAACTTTTAACGTAGCTATCTTTTGGGGAAATAACACCTATGGCTTGCATTTCTGTCACCTCGAGTAAACTTATGCGGGTTACCTTCAGTTTCTCTTAAATTGTCCTGATATTCCTATATGACCGTTTTCGGCCAATTAAGTTACACTTTAAAGCGTTTTTCACGAAATACAAGCCGAATACATGTCGGAAAGTAGCGGTTCGGAATGATTAAAAACCACCATATGACGAACAGCGAGATGCCCTCGTTCAGGTCCAATAAAAATTTTGGATTTCAGTTTTAAGGGGTAGTTTATTAAAATTTTACGAAGCTGCGCGATAGAAAAATATTCAGGTCATCGCCTTATCTAAGCGTTCAACATTAAAAGTCGGGAGTTCTATTTGGGCATGAGATGTTTTGAGGTACGCGCCAAGCGAAAATAAGATTCCGTTAGTTCGGAGCTCGTTCCATTTGATGTTATAAGGCGTACTTCAAACTATGACCCCCTTTAGTCGTCACAATCGATATAGCCATACGTCTCGTTCGCTGCTACATTGCTTGTCGAGCAGGTATTGAAAATTGCCACATCGCCCATTACCGTTTTATTATCGGTATCGTAACTATAGTTGAAAGTCATGGTTTCAGCACCTACTATCTCGGTAAGCGCATTATTCGAGGAAAAGTATTTTGCGTTGGGCAAATCGGTACAGAACAAAAGCGGATAGACTTGCCCCTTCCACGGGTTGTTGAAACTGTCATACGTATAGTCCACTACTTCAAATAAAGTTGCTTCCTCGCCTTCCTCGTCGTAAACGTACTTTTCAACTCTGATAACATTTTCATCCCCATCAAAAAAATAGTCACCATAAACATCAGGATTGCCATCTTCAGGTTCAAGGAGAATACGAGTGGTACTCTCGCCATATTCAAAATGCATCGTGCTTAGCAATATCCCTGAAGCGCTCAATCTTTTTACCGTGGTCAGTACCTCGTCTTCATATTTGGTGGTTAATCTGGGGGTATCGGCGGTAAAACTGTTCGTAAACCTTCCGTAGATTATCGAATCCTGCCCAATAGCTCTGACATAAAGGTTCAGGGCAATGGGATCTGTATCCAGCTGCAAAAAATCCTGGTTGATAAAGAATAAATTCCCGTCTACGTTATAGTTGAATTTAAAGATAAATTCATCCGAAGTAATCGTGCTTATCCTACACGTTTTGTCTTCCGCGGTTTCATCATCGGTTGTACACCCGATAAAGACCATGCCAAAAAACACAAGAGCGATGCTGATTGCCTTGCTTTTCATAGATTTTTTTTACTAAGCTAACGGAAATATTACAAAACAAGGGCTTACTGCAAAAATTCTTGCACTACCTGCTGTAATTCGGAGATTCCTTGGTTATCGTAACATCGTGCGGATGGCTCTCATTGATTCCACTTGCGGTAATCTTAACAAAACGACCCGTTTCTTGAAGCGTGGCTATATCCTTTGCACCACAATAGCCCATACCAGCTCGTAGTCCGCCCACGAATTGGTGAATACTTTCGTACAATTCTCCTTTGTAGGGGACGCGACCTACAATGCCCTCGGGCACCAATTTTTTAATGTCATCCTCTACGTCCTGAAAATAACGGTCCTTTGATCCTTGCTTCATGGCCTCTACCGAGCCCATACCCCGATAGGATTTAAATTTTCGTCCCTCGTAGATTATGGTTTCGCCAGGGGACTCTTGCGTACCTGCCAATAACGAGCCGAGCATGACCGTATCGGCCCCTGCGGCTATCGCCTTGGGAATATCACCGGTATATCGAATACCACCGTCTGCAATTACCGGCACCCCACTTCCTTTAATGGCCGCTGCCACTTCAAGTACTGCCGAAAATTGTGGAAAGCCGACTCCGGCAACTACCCGCGTGGTACAAATCGAGCCTGGACCGATTCCGACCTTTACGGCGTCGGCGCCTGCATCTACCAAATATTTTGCCGCTTCGCCCGTAGCGATATTCCCTACGATGACTTCCAGGTCGGGGAATTTCTTTTTGACTTCCTTCAATATGGCCACTACGCCTTTGGTATGACCATGGGCCGTATCGATTACCACTGCATCTACGCCAGCATTGACGAGAGCTTCGGCCCTATCGACCGCATCGGGCGTGACACCTAGAGCTGCCGCTACGCGCAGTCTACCATATTTATCCTTATTGGCATTTGGCTTTTGGGTAAGCTTTGTAATGTCTCTAAACGTAATCAAACCGATGAGTCGATTATCGGTATCCACCACGGGTAATTTTTCTATTTTGTGTTCTTGTAGGATATCCTCAGCTTCCGAAAGTGATGTACCCTCAGCGGCGGTCACCAAATTTTCAGCGGTCATCACCTCCGAAATGGGCCGTTCATTGTTCTTTTCGAATCGCAAATCACGATTGGTCACGATACCGATTAGCTTTCCGGCATCATCAACAATTGGAATTCCCCCGATACTGTGCTCCTTCATATTCGCTTTGGCATCCCCTACCTTGGAATTAAGGGGCATGGTAACGGGGTCCAATATCATTCCGCTTTCGGCACGTTTTACTTTGCGGACTTTAATGGCCTGCTGCTCGATGGTCATATTCTTGTGCAGAACACCTATACCCCCTTCTTGGGCGATGGCGATGGCCATACGGGATTCCGTAACGGTATCCATAGCGGCGGAAACGATTGGTACATTAATCGTAATATTTCGTGTGAATTTTGTTTGGATACTGACTTCGCGTGGAAGTACTTCTGAAAAGGCGGGGACTAAGAGAACGTCGTCGTAGGTAAGGCCTTCGCCGACAATTTTATTGAGATGAGCTTCCATAGCAATTAAAGGATTAATTGCGTGCAAATGTAGTGAAAAAATAAGAGGAAAGACCGCAGCGTTTATAGCCTAAAGAATAAAGGTGGTCGATGCTCTACTGAAATTGAAATTTATTGGGATTTTTCAGTACTTTTTAAACATAGACGGCACACTACCGATATAGCGGAAATCGTAAAGGTCGCGGTCATTAAAAACCCAGAAAGGATAACGATATATTTCATCCAACGTATTCCTGTCCATAAATAATAGATACCCCCGAATGTAAGCAAGACGGACCAAAAAGGTTCGACCGTTAGAAAGCGTTTTAACTTTTTAGGGAGCGCCGTTAACCATACCAAAACGCCCAACAAGAAAAAAATAAGTGCCATTGATTAGGATATGGGTATGTACGATCGTCAGCATTTCCCGTTCACTTTTCTTGAACTTCATCACTCTGGCGTACTCATCGTTCTCATTACCGTTGTAGTTCTCTACGATGCCATCGGGAGAAATCGTGCTTGTTCGGGACACGAATAAAAGTCCTGTTTAAAACCCTACGGACAAGATGATTCTAAAGGCACCGATAAAAACTTTGATTTTCTTAGGGAAATCGGAAAGCCATGGATGATACCGCATTCAAAAAAGCTTAGTTAATGCCATAATTGGTTCTCGCCTGCCTGGCCCAAGCCATCAACGCTTCCTTCTCCGCTTCGGTAAGTCCGCCATGTATCCAGGCATAGGAATCTTCCGGCATGTGGCCTTCTTCGACCTCTTCAATAAGTTCATCCAGTTTATGGTCCCGTTTTTTCGCGTTGTAGCTATCCCATTGCGAAACGTTGAAGTGTTCGTTGCCTTCTTCCACATGATCGGCGATCAAAAGCGAAAAGGGTGCAACTTCTGCATACCAAGGGTACTCGGTCTTGTTACTATGGCAGTCATAGCATTTGCTCTCTAAAATGGCTTTTATTTCTGCAGACGGCTTGGTTTCCGCTTCAAAGGAGGCCACATCGCGATACTCCGCCACGTTTTTTTCAGGACGATAAAACTGAAGCAACACCAATGCCACTAGGCCTAAGACTAAAATCGTTTTTACAATTTTCATATTTCTGATTTTTGATTAGATATCTGTTTATATTGAACTCATCTTGAGTTCATTGTTTTGCTTTCTGCACTCCACACAAAATTCACTATAACGGGACACCGTAAAACTTAAAGTTTAAATTGTAGTGTGGTGTAAAATGTTCTCGGTTCGGCCGGAATGATACCCGGCCCGGGATAACCCGTGGCCCTTCGCGTAAAATAACTATTGTTCAAAACGTTGTTGATGCCTGCCTCGAGCTTCCATTTTTTGTAGGTATACGATAAGGAAAAATCCAAAATATCATAGGCGGGAATAGTTCCTTCAATACCTCTCTGATTGTCATTAGGGTCTTGCGGTGCATTCGTAGCATCCGTAAATTGTTCCGCTAAATAGGTATACTGTAAACTACCAAGTAGATTTTCGTACCCGAAGTTCAATCCTGTTTTAAGATTAACGGCTGGAATGAATTCTACTTGATTCCCTTCGACATTGTTTTCTTCGGAGGAAAGGTATTCCGATCGGGTCAAGGCCAAATTCATAAAGAGGTTCAATTTTAAATTTTGAGCGTTGGGAAGGAATGTTTCTTTTAAACTCCAATTCCCGAAACTTTCCAGACCGTACATAAATGCCGTACCGATGTTACCCCGAAAACGGATAATACGCCCTGTTTCTATTTCTTCACCAGCTGCGTTCGTGCGGGTTTCGTTCTTTAACACCTCGCCCAAACGGTTATCGTACAGAAGGCCAAAACCACTAATATCATAAGCCAAAAAATCTTTCCATCTTCCACGAAATCCCAAATCCGCCGTAAAGCCATCTTCGTCGGTAATATCGGAGTCGACTTGAAAGGATGGGTTTACGACCCGAATATCACTGAAGGTGACAGATCGATAGTTCTGAGAAAAATTACCGTATATCTCGATGCTCGGTGATGCCTTGTACGTCGTACCAACGCCTAGCAAAATAAAAGTCCTGTCGAAAGTCCTATTGTCCTCGATTTCCTCGTTCAGTAACGGATTTCCCGCTAAATCCAATACAATATTTTTATAACTTCCTGCACTTTCCGTTTTAATGTGTTCCAGACGAAAACCCGGGGTGACCGTCAGCTTGTCGGTCAGGTTGAAGATGTTCTCTCCGAAAAAGGCCACGTTCAAGTTCGGAAAGTCAAACTGGGACTGCCTTTCGTAATTGGGAAATTCGTCGTCGGCAAAATTAAAATCAGCATTGAAGGCATTACTTCCCGGCCCCTGCCGTTGGTCGTTTTGGGTTTTGTAGAATTTAGAACCTAATAATAGTGCGGATTCTTTGCCCCACAATTTATACCTTGTTAAAACCCGGGCCTCTGCCCCCCAGTTTTGAAAATTATCGACCAGTAACTCCCTGGGCTCCTCAGGGTCGTCTGCTTGGGAAACCCGGTTCGTCCTGAATCCCAAAGCTTTCCTAGATGCGTCCAATCCAAAAAGGTTCAGGCTAAAATCAGTTTTGGATGAAAATTTATGATCTATCCGCAGGGAATACAATTTCCAATCAACATCGAACCAATTACGTTCCCTATTGCTAAATGTAGGATCGTCCAGAAATTGGGCGTCCGTCAAACCACCTGGTTGCTTTGCCAAATAGTTTAAAAAGGTAGTCTCTAAAGTAAGTTTTGTCTTATCGGAAAGTTGGTAGCCCAAATGCGCAAAATAGTTTCTGCTGTTGTATTCGGAATTCGGTCGAAACCCATTTCCCTCTTTATAATTAAAATAGGTGTAATAACTGAATTTGCCCACCGTACCACTTAAACTATTGAAACTCGTTTTCAGATCGTACGACCCGAGGGTCTGTCGTGATGTCCATTCGATTTTTTTAGTTGGGTTCGGCTTTTTGAATTTGAAATTGACCAAGCCCCCGAACTGTGTCCCGTACTGCAAGGATGCCGCACCACGCACAATTTGAATCTCTTGAAGGGCCTCTGCCGGCGGAGTATAATAGCTTTCGGGATATCCCAAAACATCGGCACTGATATCATAGCCATTCTGACGGGTGTTGAAATTGGCTGTACGATTGGGGTCCAATCCTCTACCACCAATATTCAATTGCAAGCCTGCATCGCCATTGTCATAGATATTCAGCCCGACCACCTGACTGTAGATCTGTCGTGGATTGTTCGCGGCCAGATTACCTGTGATGCCATCCAATAAAACCACCTCACTCTTCTTTCCGGCATAAATCGCGGTACCCTCTATTTTCTTTAATTGCTGTAAGGCGAATATGCGTTCGCGTTGTTGGGTCAAGACGACTTCAGACAGCTGTTCGGTTTCCAAGGGTTTAAGTTGAATCTTGAGATTCATAGGCCTGTCAAAGGTCAATTCCTGTTCAAAGACCGCATATTCATAGGCAAAAACAACAATGGTAAACTTGCCTCCCGCGATATCGGAAAAGGTGAAATTGCCGGTGGCATCCGTATACGTGAGCTTTTGAATTTCTTTCAGATATACTTCCACCTCCGCTAAAGGTTTCCCCTCTTGGTCGGATACCTTCCCAGTAATGGCATTTTGACCCCACCCTGAAAATGATAGCAACAGTACTATGAGATATCTAAAATCCTTTAATGTCATCTTTGAAAGGGATAATCCATTTTTTATGTTCAAAAGACTCGTTTTCCTGCGCCAGATTCGCTGTAGGGTCGATAAAAGTGGTGCTCAATCTACCATTTAAGGCTACTTGGCTATCCACATAAACCTGCACGTTTTTATGGCCATCTTTCTCGAAATGTTTTTTGAGGTAATGTGCGAATTCCAGCATAAAATCGGATTGAAATGCCATTTGTTTTTCTTGAAACGGAGTAAGAAAATCGGTGTTATCGACATAAAACCACCTACCCGATTCCCCATCCACTACCTTGAATTGCGCATAGCCCGATTTCTCGGTAAGCATTACCCGCCAAGAAAAGCGATAGCCCTCTTCCGTCCAAAATAACTCTCCGGGGTAGAGCAAATAACGGAAAGGCACTAGCAACTGAAAGACAAAAAACAGAATGATCACGACGTATTTGAACTGCGGTAGACCTCCATTCTTCCTAAGAAGGTCTTTGTTGGTATCGTAAGTACGTTTTGCTATTCCGAATATCTTAGAAATAAATGCGAGTACTTTATGATGAAAACCCGCATCAAAGAAAATCAAGGTAGAGATAATCATGATGTACGGAAACATACCGATAGGGAATAAGACCCTTGTCAATACATGAAAAACGACAACCAGGGCAAATGCCATGACGCGTGTTTTTCGGTAAAGCAATAAAAACGGAATCGCCAAATCGTATCCGGCCCCCGCCCAACTGAAAGCATATTGCACCCATTCTTGACTCAGCAAATCGCCCAATAGGGGAATGTCGAATTTGGAGGGTAACCAAATTTTCAAGGGCATGGCCTTGAACAACCAATCGGAATTCAATTTAGCCAAACCAGCGTAAAAATATACAATGCCCAAAAGGAGTTTTATACTATTCAACGTCCATGCAGGCACCCGTTGAAATGCAATTTTGGGATTGCGCTTGGCGTCTGCGGAGAAATACACATTCGCTGGAAGAAACAACATCAAAAAACTCAACGCACTTATAAAATAATAGTGGTTGAGGTAGGTTGTTTTATCCATCAATTCGATATAGGTAAAACTGAGAAAAAAAGTAAGTATGGCAAGTTTATATTTGTAACCGACGGCTACAAAAATGGCAGAAAGGGCACATATTAAAAAAATCAAATACGTATAATCTCCAAGAGGTTTTACCCATTCGAAACCGTAATAGGAAAAAAATAATTTCGGTTCAATGTATAATTTTTGAATCCAACCGTAGCTCCAAAACCGAACGATACTGAGCAGCATCATCAGGCCGAACAAAATGCGAAAGACCGCCAGTGGGGCGGCCTCTACGCTTTTAAAGATATATTTTTCTCTTAGGGATATCATTTTCTAATCGCCATCGGCATCGACAAAATCAATACTGATACTCATGGCCGACACCATATCCACCTTTAAAAGAGGAACGATACGCTGCACTTCGTCATATGCCAACAGCATGTTCGTCGGCGGTGAATTGTTCTCTATCTCATCTCGAAACGTATTCAAGGCACCGACCATTTCTCGCGACGCGTTCAATTGGTCGTTAATCGCGGCTTTAAGATCCTCACCGTCTTTCACGCTGTTTAACGCATCTAAATAAGAGGCCAAACTTTCACCGCTGACGCTGGAACTAAAGTGGGTGCCGTTGAAGAAATCCTGTACCGCCTGCAAGCCCTCCAAAAACAACGTTTTGGAAATATCCCCTTTGTAAACCGCCTCTACTTTTTCCGGAAGCGGACTTCCCGAGAACACACCTAATGGAATTCCCATCTTACCCGCTCTCAAGAACTTCTCGAAATAGAATATATAATCGTTCACAAAACGGTCGACCGAGGCTGTGGCGGAAGCACCATCATTGGCAATAAAGGTCGCGCGGTAACTATCTTTCCAAGTGGCCAAAACTTGATCCGAACGTATTTTCATATCTGTTAAAACCGTTTCTACATAGGCGATGAGGGCATCTTTATCAGCTCCGTTGTACTTAGAGACTATTTCCTGATCACCCACCTCAAGACCATTGATCAGATAATCCAAGGCCGGGAACCCCTTGGCGTCCCTATTTGAAGAAAGGGTCAGATCATATGTTCCAGAAGCCATATGTTCTTCGATTTTCGCCGTATCGGTCGGATACGTATTCATACTAAACCGAAGGTCCGCTATTTCCGCAGGGCCTATTTCGAATAGAGCCACGTGCTGCCAACTTTTATAGGCGGAGAGCCAGGCTTCCCGAAAAGCAACTAGATTTGTGGTACTGGCGTCCGTTTTAAAGGTTTCAAAGGAAGCGGTCAACCCTGACATCTCCTCTGAAAAGGATTCGTAAGAAGGAATAATGATATTGTCGGCCCAATTGATCAGCATCGGACCACGTGCAAAACTGACTTCCTCCACATCCGGCTTACTTTCTTCTGGCGGGTCGACGGTCGGACTATTATCCGAAGAACAGGCCCAAACCAGAGTCAACAAGAGTAGCATTCCTAAAATCCTCTTCATAGCTTATTTTTATTTATTCTAATTAAAGACAAAAGTAAAAAAGCAGCTTGTTCTAACCTAGAAAGAAGCTGCCTTTTTTATGAACAATTCATTAACTTATTATTCTTTTATTCTGCAGCCTGTTCCAAAGTAAAGTCGAACCGATCCGCTATGGCCGCAGCGATGGTATCCAGGGTTGCGGGCGTTACATCCCAAAGTCCGTTTTCACCATCATCCATCAAATCGATTAAAAACGCATCCACTTCGGCTTTGGTAAAGTAGGCATCGGTCGCGTTCGGTTTTCTGGTAAACTGTAGGCTGTATATAAAGCCGTATCCTTCCGATAAATCGTGAAAAGCACTCCCATAGGCAGGGGTTTCCTGTGTTAGGGGTGCCTTTGCTTGCTGTAAATAGTATACCGCCCGAATACCTATAATTTCGGAAATTTTCTGTTTGATGATTTCGGCCTGCTCGTCGCGTACGTCATATTGTTTTGCCACAATCGCGGCCCTCCCTAATTTGAAAGCCTGGAAAATCTCATCTGCGACTCCAGCAAAATCGGTATCGTCTTCTACCCTACCGATATATTTATTCAAAAAACTATCCGCGCCCAAATCCGCATTTGGGTCACTGGCATCGGCATTTAACCCGTATACATAACCATAGGCTTCGTCCCATTTATGCTCCATGGTGGTATACGATTTACCTTCCTCAACAACACCATCATCGTTGTTCGCTCTATTATCGGCCTCATCCAATATAGTCGGACTCAAATAGTTGTTCAAAATTTGATCGGCGGTCAATGCCCCGATCAGCCCTTTATTGAATAATTGGTTGTATTCCAATCCTGTGCTACTAACATATCGTGTGGACGAACCGTCGGCGAGTTGCCCAGCGGTACCAGCTTCGGCGGGGACGTTCCAATTCGGAAAAACCTCGGTTACCTGAGCGGTAATCCAACCGTCAAAGTCTGCGCGTATCAATGCTTGATCCGTTGCGTTCGATGAAAAGAAATCGGCCGAGGCAGCCGTCTTACTGCGAACACTTTTATCGGAAGCGTTCAAATCGGCATCTTCAAAATCCGCAGCTCCTTCTTCATGGGCGAACATTGCCTGAATACGCTCGGCAGTGGTCATCTCATCACCAAATGCCCCGAGTATTTCATCCCCCATGAGCAATCTAGTCGTCTGACCGCTAAAACTCACGGTACTCTCCCCATCCCGTTCAAATAGATAACTACTGGGATTCTCGATTGCCGTTTCACAAGGCGTGCAAGAGCCTCCGCAATCCACTCCGGTTTCGTCACCATTCTGTATTCCATCGGAACAGGTGGCTCCTATGGGGTCATTATCATCCGAATCACATGCGGTAAATAACAGTCCGCTGGCCAAGGTCAATAGTATAAAAGCTCTTTTCATTCTTAGTGTTATCTTTATTTAGACTTGTTTTAAATAGATGAACAAATCTACTATATGAATTGCAGACACACAAAACTATTTATAATAAATCTAAATAAACATAAAGATTTAACACTTCGGACCCATTGAAGCCATATTATGGTAATCTATAAACCGATGGGCAAATTTATAGTACTAAAAAAAGGCCTCCTTTCGGAAGCCCTTTATCTCTGATGAAATATTTTATATCTACTAAGCTGATGCACTCTGCGGCGCCCAGTGGTTACACGACATACCTGGAGCGGCTTTTTGGGGATTTGCACAATCGCTCGTTTCAAAACGAACACAACTCACACAATTCTGCTCGGTTTTTAAGGCGGCTTTCATTTCAAAGCTGTCACAGGTGTAACTGTTTCCTACTTGTACACCATGTACTTTGCACGTATTACCCTCCACTAAATTTTCACAATTGATACAACTATTTCCTAAACGTATTGCCATGGCTTTATTTTTTATTCAATTAAATATAGCATCATGAACGTTTAGAAACAATTTAAACTATCGTTTGGGCATAGTTTCTATTTAGATTAGTTTAAAATAGCTGGATGATCATTCTTGAAGCGATTTATAAAAAGGGCTTCAAAAGACTTGGCTGTTCCTTGAAGCCGGCGTATCAAAGGAAATAGCATTAAACATTAAGGTGCGTATTTCAATCCCATCTACGTAATCGAATTTGACCGTACAAATTTTCCTTTGGCCTATTCTTTCAAATTTCCTAATCATCTAATGATATGTAGTAAACAACTCCGTAGCCTTATTATAAGCAGCTTCGAAAACCATCCAATTGACACCTGTATCGGCTTTTTGGGCCGTAAAATGGGAAAGCATTTTTTCGGTGGGCATGTTCCCCGTCAGTTCGTCTTTTGCCATGGGGCAGCCACCAAAACCCTGTACGGCACCATCGAACCTTCTGCAACCTGCCTTGTAGGCAGCATCTACCTTTTCGTGCCATTTGGTCGGCGTCGTATGCAAGTGCGCGCCAAATTCGATTTCCGGATATTTGGGTATCAAATTTGAAAATAGATAATCGATTACTTCAGGGGTCGATGTACCGACCGTATCGGACAGGGACAATATGCGAGCACCCATCTTCGCCAGTTTTTCGGTCCACTCCCCTACTACCTCAACACTCCACGGGTCTCCGTACGGATTTCCAAATCCCATTGAAATATAAGTGACCACCTCCTTACCGGAGGCATCCGCTAAATTGAAGATCTCCTGCAGCGTCTCTACGGATTCTTCAATCGTTTTATGGGTATTTCGCATCTGAAAATTTTCGGAAATGGAAAACGGAAAACCCAAATAATCGATTTGTTCATGGGTACAGGCGTCTTTGGCTCCTCGAACATTGGCCACGATCGCCAAGAGTTTGCTTTTGGTTTTGGTGAGATCCAAAAAGGAAAGTACCTCCGCCGTATCTACCATCTGGGGAATGGCTTTTGGGGAAACGAAACTTCCAAAATCGATGGTATCGAAACCACAGCCCAACAATGATTGCAAGTACCTGACCTTTTCCTTGGTGGGAATAAAAGTCTTGATGCCTTGCATCGCATCCCTCGGACATTCAATGATTTTTATTTTATTTGACATGATACATACCATTCGACGTCAGTGATCAACCTGGTTTTTCTTCACCTCTATTTCCTATATCCAAAACCGCAAGTAAAACTACTACTATTAATCCGAAAACAATAGGTAGGCGGCGATACCGGTAAAAACCAAAATCTGCAGCCATTTGAGAACGATTCCGATCTTTGAATTTTTGGTTATGTAGGTTGAAATCTCTCCCGCTAATATCGCAATAGCAGCAAATATGATGAAGGACACCAGCATGAAAAGTAATCCTAGCACATAAAATTGCACAACGGTATCCAGTGTCTCGCTGAACAAAAAACCAGGAAAAAACGCTAGGAAGAACACCGTAACCTTAGGGTTGAGCACGTTCATGACAAATCCCTGCCGAAATAGGCGTATCAGGCTTTCCTTCGGAACGTTCCCGGCGTTTAGCTGAACAGCCGCATCGCTCCTAAACACCTGAAAAGCGAGATATAGCAGATAGACCGCTCCAAAGATTTTAATCGTAAAAAAAAGTTCGTCATTCGCCCTGATCAAGGCCGAAACGCCAAAGGCCAATAGCGTCGTATGTACCAAACAGCCGGAGATGAGCCCCGCAACGGTTGCCAACCCAAATTTTTTGCCATGTGTTATGCTTTGGGTAAGCACATAAATATTATCCGGACCGGGAGAAATCGCCAAGCCAGCGGTGGCAAGCATAAAAGCGTAGAGAATTTCGTAATTCACCATGCAGATTAATTGTTGAGTCAGTCTATCAGAAAAGTTTTTAACAAATTATATAACCAATTCTTTTGTAGACATAGCAGGCGCTAAAATAACCCTAAAATATAAATAACATCCAGTACCCCTAAAGAACCTGAATCAATCGTAAAGGTCCGATATCAAAGAGAACGGAATCGAAGAAAAATTTCTAGAATCGACCTGTTTTAAAACGTGTGTAAATTTTGGCAACTATAATATTACACTCAAGTCATTACGTTATTTAGCTATTTGATAGATACCCTAGATTGCCTGAATATTTTCGGGAGCGCCTCAAAGTAGTGATTGGGTGCGGTGAGATTGAAAGTAATTCAAGCCAAAACGGGAAACTGCACTAAAACCAGAATGGTAATTGCCGAGTTGCCTATCAATTTCATATCTTTCTACAAACTAAATTTCCCATGAAATTAACGCATGTCGCTGTCACCCTTTTTATTACCTTGATTTCGCTAACGCTGATATCGTCTAATTGGAACGATATTAGAAAAATTAAAGCGGAAATGACGGACATCAGAAAGGACAGCGTACTCAGACATGTGGTGCTTTTCAAATTTAAAGAGGCCACTTTACCTGAAAAAATCGCGGAAATCGAAGCAGCTTTTGCAGACTTACCCAATAAAATTCCTGAAATATATTCTTTCGAATGGGGACTTAACAACAGCCCCGAAGGTTTGAACAAAGGGCTCACCCATTGTTTCTTACTTACTTTTAAAAGCGAAGCTGATCGCGATACTTACCTGCCTCATCCAGACCATAAGGCCTTCGGTGCCCTACTTACACCACATTTAGAAGATGTTACGGTGGTGGATTATTGGGCGAAATAGCATTGTGCGATTTGAAATTTGAGAAAACAAGCAAACCTCTTGATTTATTAATCATTAACTAGACAAGTTCTGCAACCTCAATTTTCCCGCAAGTGCAAGACTTTACGAACTCTTTTCCAAAATTGCCTTGTTAATGCGTTTTACGAGTGAAGGCCCCTCGTAAACGAAACCTGTCCATAGTTGGATCAAATCCGCGCCGGCATCCAGCTTTTCCATAGCTTCTTCGGGACCAAGAATTCCGCCCACAGCGATAATAGGAAATGCTTTATCGCTTTTTTCGGCTAGAAAACGAACGACTTCGGTACTCCGTTTTCTTAAGGGTTTTCCGCTCAGACCACCTTTTTCCTCCGTTTCGACCAGCGGCGACACAAGGCCTTCTCTGGAAATTGTTGTGTTAGTCGCGATAACTCCGTCTATTTTAGTGGCAGCTACTATTTCGATAATATCCATCAACTGCTCGTCCGACAGGTCTGGAGCTATCTTTAAAAGAATGGGTTTTTCTTTTCCTTGATTTACTTTTGCCGCAATCTTGGTATTCTCTTTTTTGAGCTCCATCAACAATCCCGTAAGCGGCTCTTTATCCTGTAACTCCCGCAATCCTGGGGTATTGGGTGAACTAACGTTGACCACAAAATAGTCGACATATTCAAAAAGTGCGTCAAAACATATGAGATAGTCTAATTTAGCGTCGCTATTGGAGGTCAGCTTATTCTTGCCAATGTTACCGCCAACCAGTACGCGGTGTTCTTTCTTTAGGTTCTCGACGGCCTCAAAAACACCTTTATTGTTAAAACCCATTCGATTTATGATCGCCTGATCTTTTTTTAACCGAAATAACCTTTTTTTCGGATTTCCATCTTGAGGCTTTGGGGTTAGCGTACCTATTTCGATAAATCCGAATCCGAAATCGCTCAACTCATTGTAGAGTTTGGCATCCTTATCAAAACCAGCCGCCAACCCGACCGGATTTTTGAATTTCAATCCAAAAACCTCACGTTCCAACCTTGGATCGCTAATCACATAAAGCGATCTGAAAACTTTAGAGAAACCTAATTTCGACAATAGTCCGATCGCCCAAAAACTGAGGTGGTGCACCCTTTCGGGATCTAAGGAGAAAAGGAGCGGTCTAATGAAGTGTTTGTACATGAAAATGCCGTAGGTTTTGCCAAAAATACGAACAGAATAGCAGTATTTCTCCTATCTCAGGCGATTTTATCAACAAGTCCGTAAAATTATTCCGGACTTATACTGTCTTTATACATAACAGGGATAATACGAATCGGTTTTCGCAATGCCTCACCACAAAGACTCAAGTAGCGTTCGTATTGTTTCGGATTGAAAGTTTCCAATAATTTCTTATCGCTTTCCCATGAGACATTTACCATTTTCTCCTTTAGCACTTTGTATTTATCCGACAATGCTATCAATTCTGCCTCGGTACTTTGCGGATGCGTATTAAAGAGTTTTTGAATCTCTTCCTCAATACCCTGCTGGGTAGTCTGCAGGTCATCCCTTAAGGTTTTCATAGTCGTCTGTTGTTCGGCATTCAGTTGAAAAATATCAACAATCGTATTGTGGTTCTTTCCACCAATATCCAGAGTACACTCTTGGGCTCGTCCGAAGAAAACGGACAACAACAGGCCTACAAGTACATAAAATGACTTTAAACGTTCATGATGTATCATATTCAAATGTACGATTTCAATTCCTCTTGTATAAACTGTATTTTTATGTAAAAATTATACAAATGCAACAGATTATCGACCGGTTTATAAGCTACGTAAAAATAGATACGCAGAGTGACCCCAATTCGGATACCACGCCCAGTACCGAAAAACAATGGCATCTGGCGGACTTGTTGGTAGATGAGCTTATTCGCATAGGTATGGAGGATGTTACCGTAGATGACAATGCTTACATAATGGCGACCTTGCCCAGCAACTTGGATTTTGAGGTACCGGTCATCGGCTTTATTTCACATTTTGACACTTCTCCCGATTTTTCAGGTACTGGTGTCAACCCGCAAGTAATCAATGATTACGACGGAGGCGACATTGTATTGAACGTGGAGGAAAAAATAGTACTCTCCCCATATTATTTTGATGATCTCTTACATTATAAGGGTCAAACGCTGATTACCACAGATGGCACTACCCTTCTCGGCGCCGACGACAAAGCGGGCATCACCGAAATTATTACCGCCATGGAATATCTTGTGCAACATCCGGAAATAAAACATGGCAAAATTCGTGTGGGCTTTACCCCGGATGAAGAAATAGGAAGAGGTGCCCATAAGTTCGATGTGGAAAAATTCGGTGCGGACTGGGCATATACCATGGATGGAAGCCAAGTAGGCGAATTGGAATACGAGAACTTCAATGCCGCTTCGGCCAAAGTAACCATAAAGGGTAAAAGCGTTCACCCGGGCTACGCCATGGGCAAAATGGTGAATGCGATAAGTATTGCCAATGAGTTTATGTGGATTTTACCAATTGAGGAAACGCCACAAAATACCACCAATAGGGATGGTTTTTTTCACATACACCATATGCAAGGGACGATCGAGCATGCAGAATTTGAATTGATCGTTCGCGATCATGATCGTTTGCATTTCGAAAAGCGAAAGCAACTGCTTTTGGATATCACGGAAAAATTAAACGCTTTGTATAACGATTGTGTTCAGATCAAATTGAAAGACCAGTACTATAATATGCGTGAAAAAGTAGAACCTGTAATGCATATCGTCGATTTGGCCAAAGAAGCGATGCAAGCCGTAGGCGTAAAACCGATCATAAAACCCATACGTGGGGGAACCGATGGTTCGCAACTGAGTTTTATGGGCCTGCCGTGCCCTAATATTTTTGCCGGCGGCCATAATTTTCACGGTAAATATGAATATGTACCCGTAGAGAGTATGCAGAAGGCAGTAGCGGTAATCGTCAAAATTTGTGAGCTGCTAGCAGAAAAAAGTGAAGGTAAAACCTAGGGACATAATCTTGACCAGTTGAATCTATCAACAATTTCACAATGGAAAAATCAGAAAAAATAGAACGGTATTACGCCGAGGAACATCCTTTTAAACCGCACATCGCTATTTTGAGGGAAATCGCATTAAAGCTTAACCTCGAGGAAACCTATAAATGGAATTTTCCGACCTATATGGTCAATGGTAAAAACGTATTGGCTATTTGTAAATTCAACCAACATTGCGGCATCTGGTTCTTTAATGGGGTCTTTCTTTCCGATTCGGAAAAGGTTTTGGAGAATGCGCAAGAAGGTAAGACACAGGCCATGCGCCATTGGAAGTTCAAGGCTACGGATGAAATCAATATCAAAAAAGTGTCCGCCTATATGACGGAGGCGATAGGCAACGAGCAGAAGGGCATTAAACTGGCTCCGAAGAAAAAAGCCCCTGTAACAGTTGTACTCCCTAAGGAATTGAAGGAAGTCTTTCGGCAGGACAAGAACTTTAAAAAAGCCTTTACGACATTATCGGATTACCAACAGCGTGAATATGGCGAGTATATCGCAACGGCGAAACAGGAAAAAACAAAACGCTCGCGTCTTGAAAAAATAATCCCCATGATCATGGCGGGCAAAGGCCTGAATGATAAGTACAAGTAATGACCTCGGTCGATTCTTAATGGTTTAAACGCAAAGCTCGCCAAGGTTTTCGCAAGGGGCGCTAGGAATTTATTATAGAAAGTGCCGAGCTGCACGTATATCGGCTTGGCACCAAAAATCTTCTTGCCAATACATCGTGAACTTTGCCTTTGGGAGGTTTTTGGAATTTGGATTTAAGCACTTTTCAAGAACTACGGAATTGGGAGCTATTGTCATTTATGATTCAAGCTTTGTAGTATCGCATCTACCATCCTTCAAGAAATAAATGTTCACACAAATTCAATACATAAAAAAAACCCCGAAAACATCGGGGTTATAGTTTTGTTATTGGAGATTAAAAAAGTTATTTCTGAACTGCAGGCGTGTTGAGTTTCTTGCTCATTTCCATTGAAATTGCAGAACGGTCGAACTTTAATTTGCCCGCCATGGTCTCCAAGACGCAGGAACTATCCTTGTCGCTCAGCTCCATGATTTTGCCATGTAAGCCACTTTTTGTAATGACGCGGTCACCCTTTTTCAGTTCGGCAGCAAATTTTTTCTCATCCTTGGAACGCTTCATTTGTGGACGTATCATAAAAAAATAGGCCACCACAAAAATCAAAATCATTGGCAAAAACTGCCCAATATCTCCCATAAATCTCGCTTATCCTTAAAATTAATTTGCTACAGGACCCACTGCTTGCGGACCTGCATTCTTAGGGTTAACAAACGCCTTGATCCGCAATAACTCCTGTCCCTTTTCGGTATTCGCCGTTACCGTAATCGTTTTGGTTACTTGATTCTGGCCAGAACCGTTGAATTTCACCAAAAGCTCTCCTTTTTCTCCGGGAGCTACAGGGCCCTCAGGTTTTTTAGGAACCGTACAACCACAGGTGCTTTTCGCATCGGTAATGATTAAAGGGGCGTTACCTGTATTGGTAAAGGTAAATACGGTTTCTTGAGGCGTATTCTGCTCGATCGTACCAAAATCATGCTCCGACTTTTCAAAAGTCATCACAGGAATCTGCTTTGCAGCGGCATCCCTTTCGGCAGCTACTGCCACATTCGCGGTATTTACTTTACTCGCTGCGTTTTCTTTACAGCCGGTAAAGGCCAACATTGCGAAAACGCTACATGCTAAGAATATTTTTTTCATGATAATTTTTATTTTTATTGAGTGTAAAATTAAATAAAAAAAATGAAATCGGTTCCCAAAAGGCAATCGGTAAATCGGTTGAACCCTTTTGTATTTCTTTCAAGTGGGCAACCTCATTTACAAAAGGTTATTTTAAAGTAAGCCTCGACCCATTTTCTTTAACTTTCCGTCAGCTTTGTATTCCCTGACCAACTTGTCTAGTATGCCGTTGATAAAGATGCTGCTTTTAGGGGTCGAATATTCCTTGGCAATCTCCAAAAACTCATTGATCGTTACTTTTTCAGGAATCGATGGAAAATTGAGCAGCTCACAAATACCCATCTTCAAAAGGATGGAATCGATATCTGCAATTCGGTCTTTGTCCCAATTCGGCGTTTTACCCTCGATTTCCTTCTCCAATTGGGCATTGTTCAACAATGTCTTGGTCAATAGCTTTTTGGCGAAGACCATATCTTCTTCATCCTTTAAAAGGCTTGGCAAGAAAAAAGACTCCGCCTTGTCCTGTTTTACCTTTTTCAATTGTTTCAGGAAAAAAGTATTCACTATCGGTAAATCGTCGACCCAGGTAAGTTTGTCGTCCTCAAAATAGTCATAGATTTTTTCGTTGGGGGCAATAATAGCCTTGAACACCTCAGCAATCAATTTTTTATCCTCCTCATAGGAACTCTCGCCCGATTTCATATAATCGGCATAGGTTTCACTCGCCACGATTTCCTTGTACAACAGCTTTACGTACTCATCGTTCTGAAGCCAGTTCTTGAGCTTTCGATTTTTTAGTTCTTCCTTTAATGCCTTATTCCGGACCAATTGCAGTAGCAGTCGGTTTTTGACGAACTTCCCCTTGTCAGGATAAGCATCCGAACTATTGGCCAGGTATTTTTTTGCGGACAATTGCAGCTGGCTTTGCGCATGTGTATGAATCTCAATCAGTAAACTGAGCTGCAAAAGGTACAGGGTATACATGTTATCGATACTGAACACCAGAAACTTTTCCTGCTTTTCAAGCGAATCGTCTTTCGATTGTGTCAGGGCGTAGATACATTGCATCACTTTTACCCGTATATGCCTTCTTGTTAACATGCTAAAGAACTTTTAGATATAAATCCCGAGTTGGGTTTTTAGGTTTCCCGTTGCGCGTGCAAAAATAACAATCTATTTTTCAATAGCACCTTTTTAAAACCAGATTGCCATAAAATCATGATGTAGGCGTAGAAATGATTCCATGTATCGCCAAAGGCCAATCCGTTTCGAAACCTAAATTCCATCTAAAATTCAAAGAATTAGTAGGTAGAAAAGCATATTTCCATTATTGAACTCGTCTTGAGTTCATTGAGTCTCCACTGCCAAAAAGGGTATCGGTCGGAAAAAGTAAGGCCATCGGATTTATAGCATTATCGGTTATCGGGCAAATCTACTTCTAGCATTAATCTTGATCATTGAATTTTCCCGACAACCACAACTTGTAAAGTCATCCCTTCGGGCTTATCTTTGACCACCTGTTCGACAAACTGCATGAAAGAGTTAAAACACCTCAACAAATACTTTAGGAAATATTGGGTCAAAATGCTGATCGGGGTCATCATCACCGTAATCGCCCGCATCTTTTCCTTGGTCATGCCCTCTTACGTAAATAAATCGATAGGCCTAATAGAAGACTTTACGAGAGGAACTATTCTCGAACCTGAACTGCGTGAACTTGCCATGCAATACATTCTCATTATTGTCGGTACCGCCCTGCTATCGGGGCTTTTCACCTTTTTAATGCGCCAGACCATCATCAACGTGTCGCGCTATATCGAATACGACCTGAAAAACGAAGTCTTCGATCATTATCAATTTTTAAGCCTTAATTTTTATAAGAAAAATAGAACCGGTGATTTAATGAACCGCATAAGCGAAGACATCAACCAGGTGCGCATGTATGCCGGGCCGGCCATCATGTACGGCATGAACGCGCTTACCTTGTTCGGCTGCCTTATTCCCTTAATGTTCATCAAGGCACCCACCCTAGCGCTATATACCATTCTTCCCTTTCCGATACTCTCATTTCTGATTTATAAAATAAGTAAGGTCATTCACAAACGCAGTACCAAAGTGCAGCAGTTTCTGTCTGTGCTCTCGACCTTTACCCAAGAATCTTTTTCGGGCGTGGCCGTCATTAAGGCATATGGCTTAGAACCCAGCATCAATAAGGAACTTACCGATTTGGCCAATGAGGGCAGGGACAAAAGCATTGATCTTGCCAAAGTGGAAGCGTGGTTTTTCCCCTTGATGATCCTTTTGATCGGTGTAAGCAACCTGTTCGTTATTTACATTGGTGGAAAGCAGTATATGGATGGGGAAATAGAATCAGTGGGCATCATCGCGGAGTTCATCCTTTATGTAAATATGCTTACTTGGCCGGTAGCGATAGTAGGATGGTTGACTTCCATCGTGCAACGGGCGGAAGCATCCCAAAAACGTATCAACGAATTTTTGAAAGAAACACCGCAGATCAAGAACGAAGTCGAGGAGGCAACGCCCATAGCCGGGAAAATCGAATTCAAGAATGTATCTTTCACTTATGAGGATACGAACATTACTGCCCTCAAGAATCTATCTTTCAAAATCGAAAAAGGGGAAACAGTAGCGATTTTGGGAAAGACCGGGTCCGGAAAATCCACTATTCTCGAACTTATCGCCCGACTTTACGATGTGAGCTCAGGAGAAATTCTGATTGATGGCATGCCCATTAAAAAATTGAATCTTTTTAGTCTACGCGAAGGTATCGGTACCGTACCACAAGACGCCTTTCTCTTTTCGGACACCATCGGCAATAACATCAGATTCGGAAAAAACGATGCCACCAAAGAGGAGGTCGTTCAAGTTGCAAAAGACGCGGTGGTACATGAAAACATCATGGGATTCTCTAAAAAGTACGAAACGATATTGGGCGAACGCGGTATCACCTTGAGCGGCGGACAAAAGCAGCGAGTCTCCATCGCCCGGGCGCTATTGAAAAACCCACAGGTATATCTCTTTGACGACTGCCTTTCCGCAGTTGATACCGAGACCGAGGAAGAGATACTCGACAACCTGAAACAGGCTTCCGAAAACAGAACTACACTCATTGTAAGCCATAGGGTCTCGTCGGCTAAAAATGCCGATAAGGTATTGGTATTAGAAGACGGAAGATTGCTGCAACAAGGCACACATGAAGAATTGAACAATCAGGAAGGGTACTACAAAGAACTGTATCTGAACCAGCTTTCAGAGAAAGAAAACTAGAAAATTGTTGGTCATACCGCATTTTTTTTCCATTTTTGATAGTACAACCAATAAGTAATCAGATTCATAATGGGGGAAAGAAATCACGAAGACCAAGAAGAAATACACTCAAAAGTTTTACGGGCAGGCAGAAGAACTTATTTTTTCGATGTACGCAGTACCAAAGCCGGTGATTATTATTTGACCATTACGGAGAGTAAAAAATTTACGCACGACGACGGTTCCTTCCATTACAAAAAGCACAAAATCTATCTGTACAAAGAAGACTTTGAAGCCTTTAAGGATCATGTATCTGAAATGATGGATTTTATCATTAACGAAAAAGGTACTGAAGTCATCTCCGATAGACATCAAAAGGATTATAAAAAGGAAGAAGACGTCGCTCCGGTAGATGCCAACGAAACACCTACAACGAAGAGCTTTACGGACGTTGATTTCGACGACATTTAAATCAGCCATCAGATAAACGTAATTAAAACGACCTTTTACAGGTCGTTTTTTTATATTTATAAATCGGACTAAATTACCTTATACATGAAAAAAATATTCTCCCTCGTACTCCTCACATTCGGATTTCTTTCCACGGCACAGGATTCTATTTCACTCTCCTACTACCTTCCGCAAAATATCACCTATGATACGACTATCCCGACACCGAAATCGGTTATCGGGCATGAGGTGGGCGAATGGCATGTGACCCATGACAAGTTGCTTTTTTATATGCAAACGTTGGCGGCAGCGAGCGACCGTATGACTATTGAAAATAGAGGGGAGACCTTCGAGGGAAGACCTATAGTATTGCTTACCGTAACTTCTCCAAAAAACCATGCGAATATCGATAAAATACGACAAGACCATATGGCGCTCACGGAAAACGGAAGCGCTTCCTTAAATGTTGATGATATGCCCATCATCGTGTATCAAGGGTTTTCCATTCACGGCAACGAGCCCAGTGGGGCCAATGCAGCCTTGGCTTACGCCTACTATTTAGCCGCAGCGCAAGGTTCGGAAATAGAAGCCCAACTCGACAACATGGTCGTTCTTCTTGACCCTTCCTTTAATCCTGACGGATTACAGCGCTTTGCCTACTGGGCGAATACCAACAAAAGCATTAACCTGAACGCCGATAACAATGAAAGGGAGTATCATGAAGTATGGCCGGGAGGCCGCACCAATCACTATTGGTTCGATATGAACAGGGATTGGTTGCCGGTTCAATTGCCCGAAAGCCGTGCACGTATCAAAACCTTTCACGAATGGTTGCCCAATATCCTTACCGACCATCACGAAATGGGGACAAATTCAACGTTCTTTTTTCAGCCCGGGGAGCCTACACGGGTACATCCTTTAACCCCTAAATTAAACCAAGAGCTCACTGCCGAAATCGGAACGTACCATGCGAAGGCCTTGAACAAAATCGGATCGCTCTATTACTCAGAAGAAGGTTATGATGATTATTATTATGGTAAGGGTTCTACGTTTCCCGATGTAAATGGAAGTATTGGTATCCTTTTCGAGCAAGGAAGTTCCAGAGGACATATTCAAGAGAGTGAGAACGGCGTACTAACCTTTCCGTTTACCGTTCGCAATCAATTTACCGCTGCTTTGTCAACCATTGAAGCAGCGAGCAATATGAGAACGAAAATCTTAAAATTCCAAAGGGGTTTTTATACGGGATTACGAAACGAGGGGTTGAAAAACAAAACAAAGGCCATTGTATTTGGTGATAATAAAGATGCCGCCAAAGCGTGGCATCTTGCTGAAATCCTGAGCCGGCACGGGATAAAATTCCATGAACTGGCATCAGACGCAACGATTGGTGGAAAGCGATACGAGAAAGGTAAAAGCTACGTGGTACCGATGAACCAAAAAAATCCCCGATTGATCAATGCGATGTTCGAAAAGCGCACCACCTTTACCGACAGCCTGTTCTACGACGTATCGGCTTGGACCTTTCCCTTAGCGTTTAACGTAGATTATAACGAAATCGGGTCGCTTGCCAATGCAGGGAAAGAAATAACCCAATTGAAAGAACTCATCGGTGGGGCGGACCGCCAGAGTAACTATGCCTATCTTTTCGAATGGCACGAATATTACACGCCAAGAGCATTGAATGCGATCGTAAACAAAGGAATTCGTGCCAAAGTAGCGAAATCCCCTTTTACATTGGAAGGAAAACAATACGATTACGGTACCATAATGGTTCCTGTTCAAAATCAGGACCTGGATGCGGAGGACCTATTCAATTTTCTGGATACCGTGGCAAAAGACAGTAAAATACAAATGACCGCAGTGGGCACCGGCCTGACCAAAGGCATCGATTTGGGCAGCAACGATTTTGACCCCATAAAGAAGCAAAAAGTCGCGATTTTGGTCGGCAACGGCATACGCTCTTATGATGCCGGTGAAATCTGGCATTTATTCGATACACGCTACCAAATGCAACTGACCAAGATAGATATGGAATATTTCGGTAGGGCGGATTTAAGCGACTATACCGATATCATCGTGCCCAGTGCCTCAAACAATGCATTTGATAAGGCCGCAATGGAAAAGCTGAAAGAGTGGGTCAAAAATGGCGGTACGCTTATCGGCTATCGGAATACGGTAGAATGGCTTGCTAAAAATGAGCTGATGACAAAATTAAAATTCAAGAAAGATACTTTAGTCGCCAAAAACATCACCTTTGGTCAAAAACAGGATTTTAACGGTGCACAGGTTACGGGTGGTGCTATCTTCGAAACAAAGATCGATCGCTCGCATCCAATCAACTTTGGATATAAAAACGATAAGTTGGCGCTGTTCCGCAATACGAACACCTATATCGAATCGGATAAGAACAGTTATAACAATCCTATCGTCTATACCAACAATCCATTGTTGAGCGGCTATATTTCAGAAGAGAATCTTGAATTGATCAAGGGCAGTGTTCCTTTTCAAGCGCAGCGAATGGGGAAAGGCCGCGTAATCGGATTTACCGACAATACGAATTTCAGGGCCTTCTGGTACGGGACAAACAAGCTGTTGATGAATGCCATATTTTTCGGGGATAGTATGTAAGATGCTATTTGAACGAAATAAAGCCCCATATGAGCCAAGACAAATCGCTGTTTTGGCTCTTTATTCTTGTGGCTAAATTTCTTGGAATCTTACACTTTAAGCCAAGTATTTGACTGATTGAATTTAGCACCCTAGGCCAATTTCACGTACACCCAATTGAAGCCAAATACACCTAATACGGCTAACGCGCCAATAAACGGGGTAAAGACCAAGGAGACCACTATAAAAATCAAAAAATAGTACAAAGGACTCGCCAGAAAGGCATAGCCAAACCGCAGGGTTGCCGTAAATTCGGGTTCCCAAACTTTAGGTTTCATCCAGAGCCACCACCCCAGAACCAAAGGTAAATTGAGGAGTGTAAAAATGAATCTAAAAATAGTGCCTACAAAGCCGGATTTTGGTCGATCGCTTACTTTGGTCTTTCGAGTTTCGAGGCGTTTATAGACTTCGTTCACTTCCCTTGGCTTTAAAAAGTTCACTCCAAAAGCCTCAAGTTGGGCAATTATAGTCTCGTAATTGGCCTCGTCATCGATATGCGTTGTCAAGGTTTTTAAGCTAGTGGCAACCGCTTCCTTTACCACGTTCGTTGATGCGTGAATATCCTCTTTTTGGTATAGCCCCTTGACCGCTATGGGCTTCCCGAAGATAATGGCGATTCGATCAGGAAATGCCTTCGAATCCTTATAATTCAGCCCAACCGGTACTAATTGAATGTCCAATTCGGGATACTTGTCCAACGTACCGAATAAAATACGGGTAAATCCTTTGCTCAAAGGCCTCACCCTTCTTTTAATATTGTGATTAGCTTCTGGAAACATAAGTATCGCCTCGTTCTTTGCGAAGAGCTCGGCACAACGCTCAAAAACCGCATCATTTTTCTTTAGCGAATCACGGCCGTCTCGAATACGGTAAATGGGTATCATCTGTAAATATGCAAAAAGCCTCTTCAGGGTGGGTTTTTTAAAAACGTCGGAACGAGTAAGGAACCATGGTTTGCGGTCACAGTCGACTGCCAATAAAAGCACCTCCATCAGGGCACTCTGGTGATTGGGCAGGAACAATACAGGTTTATTTTTGGGAATATGTTCTTTCCCGACCATCCTAATTTTGCCATAATAGCAATACAGACCGACCTTTACCCAATATTTTAATAAAATATATCCTAAATTCTTCAAATGTGTTGTCTAATATCCACGATGCTTCTGCTCCAAAAACCAGCCAGGAGCAAACCCGAAACCAAATGCCATATTCCCCAGAATGCCGCTACCAAAGCCATACCTCCTAAACCCTGAAAAAAGGTAAAAATAAGAATCAATCCCAAACCGGAGTTTTGTATTCCTGTTTCTATGGTTATAGATCGCGTGTCCTGTTGTGACAAACCCAGAAGCCTTGCTACCGAAAAACCGGTCGTAAATGCCAAAAAATTATGCACGAGTACTATCCAAAATACATATACGATATACTGCATAAAAATGTCCTTATTGTTATTAAGGGCCAAAATGATCAGGGCGACAAAAAACAACAAAGACACTATTTTAAATGATTTCGCGAGCTTTTTGGCCATCATGGGAAAATGATGATTTACAAGCATCCCCAAGACCAAAGGAATACCTAATAACAATGTAACCAACTTGATCATGGTAAAAGGCGAAATCGAAATTTCTTTCAAAATCGTCGCCGTTGGTTCGTAGTTGACTGCCCAAAATTGGAGGTTAAATGGCGTCATAATTATAGAAAGTACCGTTGCAATGGCAGTAAGACTAACGGAGAGTGCAGTATTTCCCTTGCCTAAATGGGTCATGAAATTAGAGACATTACCCCCTGGACAAGCAGCTACCATGAACATGCCCAATGCAATACTTGGTATGGGCTTTATGAACCATATCAGTAAAAAAGTAATTGCCGGAAGCAATAAAAACTGGCATCCGACACCAACAAAAACAGCTTTAGGTTGCCGTAAAGTCGCCTTAAAATCGTTTACTGAAATTTCCAAGGCAATACCGAACATCACCAACGCCAACAACACATTCAATACCCATTGCAGATCGGTATCAAAATTAAGTTTTACGGTATCGAGAAGTGCTTCCGTCAAAGTTGACTATCCGATTTTGAGTCCATTATCACTATTTGTTTCAGGGTGCAGGAGAATGACGTCCTTGCCTTGCACTGCTCCAAGGACCAGGCATTCACTCATAAAATTCGCAATTTGTTTTTTAGGAAAATTGACGACGGCGACCACCTGTTTACCTACCAACTGTTCCTTTGAGTACCGCAAGGTCAGTTGGGCCGAAGATTTTAGGGTACCGATTTCCGGGCCAAAATCCAAGGTCATTCGGTACGACGAGTTGTGTGCTTCGGGAAAATCGTCTACCCTGATGATGGTCCCGATACGCATATCTACTTTAGCAAAATCGGACCAATTTATGGTGTCGTTCATTTGGTTGGTGGTTGTACGTAGTGATGAAGGTAAAAATAGCATTTGGGATGACCAAGAATCAGCAAATACTTTTATCTTTAAAGTTCCTAAATAGTAAAAGATGTCCTTAACGCCCAGTACCATGTTGCCTTTGGGAACTTTGGCCCCTGAATTTAGTCTGCCCGATACCGTTACCGGTCAAACCCTGAACCTACATGCCTTAAAAGGAGAGCGAGGTACCGTCATCATGTTCATTTGCAACCATTGCCCTTTTGTGGTACATGTCAATCCGATGTTGGTAGAATTGGCAAAAACCTATCAAGAAAAAGGCATCGGTTTTATCGCTATATCCAGTAACGATATCGAGAACTATCCACAAGATGCCCCTGACTTGATGAAAAAGAAGGCAGCGGAAGAGGGCTATCCGTTTCCCTACTTATATGATGAGACCCAAGAAACCGCCAAAGCCTACGATGCCGCCTGCACTCCCGACCTATATTTGTTCGATGACGCTTTGAAATTGGTCTATCGCGGTCAGCTAGACGATTCGCGACCGGGAAACGGTCTTCCGCTAGACGGACGTGACCTACGCCAGGCCATTGAGGCATTACTTCAGAACGGTACCATCAATGCCGACCAAAAACCGAGTATGGGCTGTAATATCAAATGGAAAAAGAGATAATTAGGGGGTAAACATATTAAATGAAAGTAGATTCTAACGAAGCACTTGAAAAGCTCTCGAAAATACCGTCACCCTTTCTAGCGGTTTTCAGTCACGGGACACTTTCCGTCGAAGTATATAAACCTATAAAAGAGGACCTACAACAACCGCATTCTCGCGATGAAGTATACATCATTATCGCTGGCAGTGGAACGTTCTTGAATAATGGTGTGCGTACTACGTTCAAACCCGGCGATTTTCTTTTTGTACGTGCAGGTGTTGAGCACCGCTTTGAAGATTTTACCGATGATTTTTCGACCTGGGTGCTTTTCTATGGTCCGGAAGGTGGCGAAAAAGGCTAAGTGTACATGAAGGAAATCGTCCATTTCGAACCCCTTACCGCTTCAAGATTCCACACTTATATCGAAGTAGGCAAAAAGGCTTATGCCCAGCATTATTTGCATCTCTGGCACAAAAGCAATGCCGCCCCCTATCTAATGGACAGTTTTACCAAAGCGGTTCTAGAGCGAGAGGATACAGACGCAAATACCGCTCTTTTTATCATCAATTACAACCGCAAGGCGGTCGGTATTTTAAAGTTTACCGTAAACTGTGAATTACATCCTTTTTCTGATAAGGAAGCATTATATCTGGATAAAATCTATATCCAAAATGAGTATACCGGGAAGGGTATTGGAAAAAAAGTACTTCAATTTACGATGCTAAGGGCAAAAGAATATCAGAAAAAAGTACTTTGGCTCGATACAATGCAAAATGGACCTGCTTTGCAATTCTATTTCAAAAACGGATTTGAAATACACAGCGAAAAACTATTGCATTTTTCCGGGGTCTTAGATGAAGAACGGCCCATGTTCGTCCTGACCAAAAAAGTTTAGATGATGAGTGTATATCGTCGGATGCAATCGCAAATAAAGTGAATTGACTTCTTTTAGAATCTATCCAAATTAAGAATGGCAGCAGGCCGAATTTCAAACACCCAGAAACCTAATTATCGACAGTATTGGTTTCCGCACGGTCGTATCGATTTCTAGGCGCACATTTGATGATCATAGCATTATGAACTCTCGACATCTTTACAATACGGAGTATTCCGATGGAAAAGGGTCTCATGCTCAAATCCATCCCTCGCGCCGCAAAAGTCCTTCAATATGTGCGTAATGGTGGTTACTATGCCAAGCATAATGACCGATATTCTGAGCCAAAGTAATTTCATTTTTAGTTTCAGGGTGGACAAAAGACCGTTGTAATTGGTCATCCGACAGTCCTTTTAAAAGATACACCAATTTGGCATGAACGGCACTTAAATGATGTAACGATAACTGAACGGGCGCCGTTTTACTATCGAACAACTCAGCCCATCGTCCCTCCTCATATGCCTTGATTACAGGTTTGTCTTCGGTCAATGCCCATTTGAAACGAATATAACTATGGTGATGGCTATCGGGTATATGATGCACTAGTTGACGCACCGTCCAGCCGTCGGGGCGGTATGGCGTTTCTAACTGTGCTTTGGTCAGTGGTTGCACCAAACGCTCAAGTCGTTTTGGAAGATTGTCGAGAACGCCGATCCATTCCTCTAAATGTCGCGATGTAATTTCAGCGGGGCACTCAAAATGCCCGATAGGATAACGCAGTTTTTCAAGGGTAGTAGTCATGAAATAAAAGTAGCAAACTTTAATACACTTTTAACCTAAAAAATGAGATAAAATTCAATAATCTACTAAATTTGTAGGATAATACACTTGTTAAAAACAAATCACATGGCAACAATACGACTGGGCGATAAAGCGCCCGATTTTACAGCAGACAGTTCAGTTGGTACGATCAACTTATACGACTACCTGGGTGACAGTTGGGGAATATTATTTTCGCATCCGGCGGATTTTACCCCTGTCTGTACCACCGAATTGGGTACAGCAGCAAAGTTTAAGGGTGAATTCGATAAACGCAATGTAAAAATGATGGCATTGAGCGTTGACGGTGCCGTTTCTCATGCCGAATGGATCAAAGACATTAATGAAGTACAAGAAACGGTCGTAAACTTTCCGATAATCGCAGATGAAGATCGAACCGTCTCGAATCTTTATGATATGATTCATCCTAATGCCGATAGTACGTTGACCGTGCGGTCGGTATTTATCATCGCGCCGGATAAAACGGTGAAATTAATATTGACCTACCCAGCCTCTACGGGTAGAAATTTTCATGAACTATTGCGAGTAATCGACTCCTTACAGCTAACGGCTTACCATAAAGTGGCTACTCCCGCTAACTGGGAATCCGGTCAGGATGTTGTCGTAAGTCCATCAATACCGACTGATGAAGCCCGTGAAATCTTTAAGAAGGGCGTAGAAGAGGTTAAACCATACCTAAGAATGACCCCCGACCCAACCTTTTAAGGAATACATTTTCAAGATATTAAGATGATTAAATCTTAAAATTTTATAATGTTAAAATTATAAATACTATATTCGCGTTTTAATTTAATTTTTAATTTTTTATTATGAGTAAAGGAACAGTAAAATTCTTCAATGATTCTAAAGGTTACGGCTTTATCACTGAAGACGGTTCAAGCGAAGATCACTTTGTACACATTTCTGGTTTAATCGATGAAATTCGCGAAGGTGATGTTGTAGAATTTGAATTACAACAAGGTAAAAAAGGACTAAACGCGGTAAATGTGAAAGTAGTAGACTAGGTACGCATAAACTTTTTTTATACAAAGCCCCGACTGTATCGGGGCTTTTTTTGTTCCTAATCTTAAAGGCGTCCTCGTATCAACTTTCCTAAGGAAAGAAAAAATAGGTCTAAATCTCGCTAGTATCATAAATTCACTTGGTGGCCATAGGGTAGGCCCCATTTATTTCTTTGCCTTGAATATCGAACAATGCGTAACCAAAGAAATATAGTATACTTAGTGGGTTTCACCGAATTTTTTCGATTCAATTGCCACAATTACCTTATTGCATGAGTAAAAAGAACAAAAGCCCAACCTATTTCTCTTTTTTTAAGCGAACAGCATAGCTCATACGAAAAACCTCATTTAATGTAAGATTATTAGTATGAATTAGAATTTTTCTAAATTATTTACGTTAGTAAATAAATAAAGGGTTGATTTTAACGCCTAAAATTATATTATTATGATATATTTTTTCAGCATTTTGGCATTCTTGGTCGTTTTGAATATCGTTCTTATGCGGTTTAGTGCGAAGGAAGTAGAAAAATTTTAAAAGATTGAATTGAAAAGGTAGGGTTTTTCCACATATTGTTGTTATCTTATAGGTAGTACGCCTCTAATAATTCAACCACGATATGCTTACCTTCTTCAGTGTCTTAATCGTATTGATAATTATCAACCTATTACTGCTCGTAGTAAGTGTTGAGGGAGCGAACGACTCTCAAAAAAAATAAAAAACTTCTTTTGAAATGCGAAAACACCCATCAAATATGATGGGTGTTTTTGGTTGTTTGTCGATTGCCGAAAGTCTATTTACTTTGTTTTATTGAACAGCCTTTAAAGCATCTAAATTACCCCAACCATAGCTACTGCTCCGATTAGGATACAGCTCGGCCGAAATCTTTAATTTGTTCAGAACATCGTTTCTGGACCAGCTCGGATTTTTAGACCAAACCAATGCCGCGATTCCAGCAGCGTTAGCCGTTGCGACCGATGAGCCGCCTACATAGTCTTCCGATCCGCTATAATAGCCCAGTACTGGTATATGATTGTTATTGCCGCGCTCCATGATTATGGTAAAATCGATAGTACTTCCCTTGTGACACGCATCGCACTCATCGTAACCGGAACCTTCCTCGATTCCTGTTACCGCAACGGTTTCACTCATTGATGCCGGAAAAACAACTCCTAGAAAATTGGTGAAGGAAGTAGAGGTGCCGCCGGCACAAAATATTAGTTTGTCCCGAGAATAAGCGTATCGAATGGCGTCCTTAATCCTATTAATGGAATAAATATACCCCATAGACATTGAAATAATGTGCACGTCATTTCGTCTACCCAAGTCTGTAATTGCTTTCGCAACTCCTTTTTGTTCTTGATACCCGTTCAACAACACATCCGAAGATGCCCGATACGAAATCAAGTTCGAATTGTAGGCAACCCCAACGGGCAACCCTGTATTGTTTCGGGGCGCGGTTGCGGCGGCAGACATACTGGTGCCATGCCCACATTTATCGTTAGGTCCATCGGTCTTTCTTGACCAGGGCCAAAACGAATCGACATAAACCCCGTATTTCTCAACGGTTCTACCTGAAGAATCCCCATTGTTGAAATTGGCGTTCAATAAAGGTTGATTGGGCGAGAGGCCGGTATCGACAACACCAATGGTAATACCTGTACCCGTACTCAGTGCCCAGGCATCGTCAATATGATGTAACGGAAAATTCCAGGGCATGCGCGCATTGGGCGAAATGGTCGTATAATCGTTAGAAGAAATGTCTTCGGTATCGAAACCACAGCCAGAGTCGGATAATGCCGATTTTTCGGTAACCGTTTGAAAATAAGAATATCCACTTGGTTCCATGTACCGAATGTCCGCATTCCTACGCAAGCTGGCTATCGTTTCCCGTTGCAGTACTTTCAAATCGATTACGGTAAGGTATTCATCTTCGTAAATCAGAATATCTTCATCCTTATCAGTCGTTGATCTCCCTTTGCCCTCAAGTGTTCGTACCATTTCCACAATGGCAAGCTTTGAAGAGGTCTGTCTCCCGGAATCGTTAATGGTAAAATCATCCTTGTCCTTCCCATAACCCACGGTGAGCACACCATCGGCATGTTGTAGGGCACTCCACAAAACCAATTCAGGAACGGCGTTCCAATCAAAATCACCGTTCAGTTCTATTTCATTTTCGATAATTCGATTGATTTCAGGAATGGTCAGGGGCTCGTTCTGGTCCAGTGCCACCGCTTCCGTATCGGGAAGGGTAGTTGAGGGATCTTCTTTGGAACACGAGAAAACCGTGATGATAAGCGCTACACTGAGCGCTCGAAGAATACTAATTTTCATAAAGCTTAAGGATTGGTTAATATTCCCTTAAGATATTAACTATTCCTAAATATCAATACTATTTTTTTATGAATTCATCAAAATATAGTATCCTCGGTACTTTTAACTTTACTGTTTGACAATAGACCATAAAAAAGTCCCTAACACCGTAGGGACTTTTCAAAACTTTTTATGCGAATGAAGAGATGTAGGTATTGTTTCGAGCTTATTTTACACCCATCAATTCTACATCAAATATCAATGTCGCATTCGGCGGAATTACCCCTCCCGCGCCGGCACTGCCATAGGCCAAATCTGATGGAATAACAAACCGCGCCTTGTCGCCTACCTGAAGGAGTGAAATGCCCTCATCCCAACCAGGAATCACCTGTCCGACGCCCAACTGAAAATCGATGGGCTGGTTTCTTTTGTAAGAAGAATCGAAGACTTGTCCATTTAGCAAAGACCCTTCGTAGTGCACCGAGACCCCTTTTCCTTTTTCGGCCTGAGCACCGTCGCCCTTTTGAATAATCTTATACCGCAAACCACTTGATGTCTCTTCAAAACCAGCTGCCACTTTGTCGAGCTCCTTTGCTTGTGCAGCCTTGGCAGCCGCAATTCTTTTGGCCTTATCGGCCTCCAAATTTTCGAAAGCAGCCAAAGCATCCCACTTCTTTGCGGCCTCTCCTACCCGTACGATTTCTAAACTTTCGATGGTATCACCTTGGGCAATGGCGTCGACAACATCTTGTCCACTTTCTACCTTCCCGAAAACGGTATGCTTGTTGTCGAGCCAAGGAGTTGCAACATGCGTGATAAAAAACTGGCTGCCGTTACTTCCAGGTCCCGAATTGGCCATAGAGAGTACTCCAGGGCCATCGTGGGTAAGTTCCGGATGAAACTCATCATCGAACTTGTATCCTGGGTCACCAGTACCAGTCCCCTGTGGGCAACCGCCTTGAATCATAAAATCGGGAATCACCCTATGGAATTTTAACCCGTCGTAAAACGGAGTGCCTTCCGACTTTACTTTGTTCTTTTTATTTCCTTCCGCCAACGCAACGAAATTACCAACTGTAGCTGGAGTTTTATCATAAGTCAAATCAACCAGGATTTCGCCTTTTGACGTATTGAATTTTGCATAGATACCGTCTTGCATAGTGCTTTTTTTTAATGAGCGGCAAAGGTAAGAAATTGTTGGTTGTTTCAACGTCATTTCTCTGGGGTAAAAGGCGAAAATGAACCAATGAAGTCTTTAGAATCGCCTTTGTTGGCGCACAAAATGGTAATAACGCATAAACCGACCATTAACATTTGAATTTGCAAGTTCGGATGTATCGATTGGACTATCGATTATTCCATGCCGTACTTATCAAAGAGATACACCAAACTAGCCATGGCACCGGCCCCAAGTTCAAGTTCTCTTTTATTTACATGCTCGAAGGTATCGTTAGCCGCATGGTGGTGATCGAAGTATCGTTGGGAATCAGGGCGCAACCCGGATAGTACAATACCATCCTTTTTTAAAGGGCCTATATCGGCTCCGCTTCCACCTTTCGTAAACGAGTGGATCATGTAGGGTTCAAACAGTGGTTTCCAACTGGTGATTTTCTCAAAATCGGCATCCGAACAATCAAACGAAAATCCCCTTGGGGTAAATCCACCCGAATCGCTTTCCAAAGCAAATACATGTTTCTCCTTTTTTTCCATAGCCACCTTTGCATATTCAGTACCGCCGCGGAGTCCGTTTTCCTCATTCATAAAAAGAACCACGCGAATAGTTCGTTGGGGCGTGTAGCCCGATTTTCTCAAGAGCCGTAAAACATCCATGCTCTGTACGCAACCTGCACCATCATCATGGGAACCGTCTCCCAAATCCCAAGAATCCAGATGCCCACCCACCACCATAATTTCCTCTGGACGGGTACTCCCGGTAATTTGACCGATGACGTTGAACGATTTGACATCGTCAAACTGTTTGCAGTTCTGTTTGAAATAAAATTTGGTATCGGGATTCAGTTGCAAGGTCGTGCTCAACAATTCGGCACCATTTGTACTGATTGCTGCAGCCGGGATTCGTTCATTGATCGGTTCATCGCCATAGCGCATATTTCCGGTATGCGGATAATCGTCCAGTCGAAGGTTCATGGAGCGGACGATAACGCCCACGGCTCCGTATTTAGAGGCTTCGGAAGCACCGACGGCACGTTGGTCTACGCAACCGGAGTACGCTTCGAAGGTATTGATCAATTCGGCATCCATAGGGCGGTTGAAAAAAACTATTTTTCCAGAAAGCTTCTCTTCGCCCAAGGTCGCAAGATCTTCTATACCCTTAACCTCTACCACGTTTGCCTTTATACCAACGGCCGGCGTGGCTATTGAACCGCCTAAAGCACAGATATTCATATTGGTCGTTACTCCGGGACTCGTCTCCATGTACGCGAATTCAGGAACGCCGCGAACCCATTTGGGTACCATTACGGGCTGCAGATACACTTTATCCAATCCCAATTCGTCGAGCTGGGCCTTGGTATAATCAACCGCCATCTCTGCTTGCACGGAACCGGAAAGTCGTCCCCCTATTTGATTGGAGAGGTGGTTGAGCCAGTCATAGGCCATACCATCGGTAAGGGCCGTATCAAAAATAGACCTTATTCGTTTTTCATCCTCGGTTTGGGCGAGGGCCAATCCAGAAATGAATAGGCATAGTACAAGTATTCTTCTCATTATTCTTCGTTTTGCAATTGCTGCTTATACATCTCCAAATTCGCTTTTACCTTTTCTTCCAGTTCCGGTTCTTGAATGTCTTTGTATTTTGACAGTTCCTCCAAAAGTATGGATGCGAAAATTACCCTAGCGGCCTTTTTATTGTCCGCCGGAACGATATACCACGGAGCGTTATCGGTCGATGTCTTATTGATGGCCTCTTCGTAGCACTTTTGATACGAATTCCATAGTTTTCGTTCCTTGAGGTCTCCCGGTGAAAACTTCCAATTCTTTTCCCTTAATTCCAAACGGCGTAACAAGCGTCTGCGCTGTTCGTCCTTAGACAGGTTCATAAAAAACTTGAAGACCAAGGTGCCGTTTTCGGCAATATGCCGCTCAAAATCATTGATTTGCCGAAAACGTTTATCCCAAAACTTTTGGTCGATATCCTCTACGGAACGAACTCCCGGAATGTGCTCGCCAAGAATGTATTCCGGATGTACCCGTGTGACCAGCACATTTTCGTAATGGGTTCTGTTGAATACCCCAAAAATACCTTTTGCGGGAAGTACGAGATAATGTCGCCAGAGGTAATCGTGTTTCAATTCGAGTGCTGTAGGTACCTTAAAACTATGTACCTCTACGCCACTGGCGTTAAAATCCTTAAATACCTCACGAATAAGGCTGTCCTTTCCCGATGTATCCATCCCTTGAATACATATCAACACGCTGTATTGACCATGGGCGTATAGTGTATTTTGAAATTCTCCTAACGCTTCTCGAACCTCTTCGAGTTGTTTTTTCAATTCTTTTTTGGAGGAACCAAAATCCTCATATGTCTGTAAATCGGAGAGCTTAAATTCTTTTTCAACCTTGTATGCCTTGCTTTTAATCGTATCCATAGGGGAAATATAGAATTTTTTACTCGTTGAACGGTGTTAAATGTTAAAAAAAAACGCCGTTCATCATCCTAAAAAAACCTTTTGACCAATAAGCGTGTCTCGGAGTGCCGTGCATCGAAAAAACAGGACTTGCATACGCCGCTATACCTATCTTTACATTGTAAAATGTCCCAAATTTTACCCCTTAATAAGCTTGTCATGAATACCTTGCGAATTGTTGGCTATGCCCTACTACTATTTTTCTTTGTAGCTTTTAAGCCTATTTCGGCTTGTGAGTATGCAGGCTCCAACATTAATTTTGTAAAGACGCAGACCGAAAAAGCACTTGCGAAAGATGACCTTAATTTAATTCGCTACTACACTTTTAAGGCACTCAACGCCCTTGAAAAATCTAAAAAAGAGCTCGAGGCATGTAAGTGCGAATACGCCTCCATAAGCGTGGAAGAAAGTGCTTACCTTCTAAAAAGGGCCACAAGGGCAGACGATATCAAAGATTCGAAAGACCTTTTAAAAAGGGCGCTGCGAAATACGGTCAGTGGCATTGATGCCTTACAGATTCACGATGAGCAGCACATTACCAAAAAACCGGAAGATCTCCTTGCCATAAACGATGATCGTGGGGCTAATTTAGATGAAGGACTTGGCAATAGCGAGAATATTCCTTTCAAAGAAAAATTGGATGCATCACTGGAAAAATACCGTAAATCACTGGACAAAGTAGTGCGAACGGTCAATTGCAACGACGCGAAGGCCTTTGCCAAAGCTATTTACGAGAATTGTGAGCAGGAACTATTGACCAAGGGACTTTCCGAACAAAAAAAATATTACAACCTCAGAACCCAGGAAATTACAGCGGAGGCCCTAATCCGAATTCAGGAAAAATGTAACGATTAGTACGAAAACCCTTCCCGAGCACATGCTATTTGCTGGCGAACAGTTTAACATCGCTTTCGGTTACTTCTTTACCGCCTAGAATGATCAAACGCTCCACCACATTCCGCAATTCGCGAATATTCCCGGTCCAATCATAACTCTGTAACAATTTAATGGCACCCGCCGAAAAAACCTTGGGTGCAGTACCTTGTTCCGAGGTGATTTTTTTCACGAAATGTTCGATGAGCAAAGGAATGTCATCCCTTCTATCGTTAAGTGCGGGAACCTTGATCAAAATGACCGCCAAGCGGTGGTAGAGATCTTCCCGAAACTTACCGTCGGCAATCTCTTTTTTCAAATCTTTATTGGTCGCAGCAACCACACGGACGTCAACTTTGATGTCTTTATCACTACCTACCCTTGAGATTTTGCTTTCTTGCAGTGCGCGCAAGACCTTGGCCTGTGCGGATAGGCTCATATCACCAATCTCATCCAAGAAAATGGTTCCTTTGTTCGCCGCTTCGAATTTTCCCGAACGGTCCTTAACCGCCGAGGTAAAAGCGCCCTTGACGTGACCAAAAAGTTCACTTTCGATTAATTCGGAAGGGATCGCGGCACAATTTACTTCAATAAAAGGACCGCCGCTACGCGGACTTTTTTCATGGACCCAGTGGGCCACCAATTCCTTGCCGGTACCATTAGACCCGGTAATCAAGACCCTAGCATCAGTAGGGGCGACTTTTTCGATAATTTCCTTTATGCCTGAAATTTCTTTGCTTTCCCCTACCATTTGGTAGTTCTTACTTACCTTTTTCTTTAAAATCTTATTTTCAACGACCAATTCCTTTCTATCCAAAGCATTTCGTACCGTTGTCAATAATCGGTTCAAATCGGGCGGTTTGGAGATGTAGTCGAACGCTCCCGCGCGCATGGTATTTACGGCAGTATCCAGATCACCATGACCCGATATCATGATAAAGGGAACCTCGGGTTTTATTTTTTTGGCAGCCTCCAGCACTTCAACGCCATCCATTTTAGGCATTTTGATATCGCAGAGCACCAGATCGTAATCGTTGTTCTTTACTGCTTCTAATCCCCGAAGGCCATCCTCCGCCTCTTCTACGTTATACGCATCATTCTCTTCAGAGAGGATTTTCACCAATACCCTTCGAATAGCTGCCTCGTCTTCAATGACCAATATTTTTGACATAAATACTTTGTTTGTTTTTTCCCTCTCCTGTGTTGACCCCAATGAATTTTTATGGGTTTGGTTCAAAAAGGACGGGGAAGCTGTTTATTCTAATTTTCTTCTTCCTGCTGGTTGCGAATCATAATCTATTAAAAAATTCCTATTTTAAAGCCTGTTCTAAAGTAAAAATTTCCCTCGTCATTTAAAGTGAATGCCCTGCCCCGATCCCCATCGCGAATCAGGCCCTCCTGTAAAATGGAATAACCTGCCATTGCGTAGAGCGATATTTCCTTCGTTATCTTGTACTGATACCCTACCGCACCGACCAAGGCCGATAGCGAAATAGCTGTTCCAACATTATTTCCCGGAAGCTCTATATTCGATTGTATGTTCACGAAGTAGCCATCAAGAAAGACCGCCGTCTCTAAAACGTGCTTGTCCTTAACGTAAAATTTAAAATCACTTCGTGGGATGCCCAAGGTATAGGACCAATTCTTATGAAACCTTTTATAATAGTTGATCAAAGGCAATGGAAATGGAAGTCCCGTGGCACTATTATAGCTCAACCCAAGAATCAACCGATACGGTTTTTCCAGCTCCTTTTCCTCTTTCCAAAAAACAAGTGAAGCGTTAAGCCGAAGATCGTTGTTATCCAGTCCGCGTTCGATGTTGGAAGAAATTCTCGGTGTTAATACCCCAACAATGCGCCAAGTGGGATTCATTAAAAATGTGTAACCCAAATTCAGGTCGATGATGTGCAACCGCTCCAAGTTATTGTATTCAAAAGGCAGTTCACGTTCAATCTCGAACTCATAGCGGTTGTACTCCATTCCGACAACGAAATAGTTCTCGGTGCTCAGTTTGATCGGGGCGTTGATCAGGGCACGGTACCGGTTGGTTTGAATTCCAAAATTATTGTCCGGAATGACCGTATATTCCAATCGGACCAGATCGGGAGTCTGCATATGCGCCTCGAAAGGATTTCCTACGGCAAAAAAAACCAGCACCAAAAGGCGTACAAAGTGTGTATGACCGATAATTATGTTGTTTTTGGGTTTCTGATGATATGCAAATCTCGTTGCGGGAAAGGAATTGAAACTCCATTATCCCTAAAAGCGGCATCGATTTTATAGCGAATATCACTCTTTATTCGAGGATCGGCATAACTATCGGTGATGTAAAAATGTAAAGAAAACAGCAAAGCCGAATCCCCAAAATCGTCAAAAGTCACAAAAGGCTCGGGATTTTTCAAAACCTTCGACTGGTCGGCTACCGCTTCTATCAGTAATTTAGTAACTTTTTCAACATCGCTACCATAGGCTACCCCGACTTTGATCAATTCCCGCGTCGTGTTATGGTTCTGGGTATAGTTGTAAATTATATCGGTCAGAAACATATGATTTGGCACCACAATTACCTTATCGTCGCGTGTTAGTGCCCTTGTGGTTCGCAAACGGATTTCAAAAACGCGGCCAACCTTCCCATCTACTTCGATAATATCCCCAACATGTAACGACTGATCCAAAATTATCAAGATACCCGAGATAATATCCTGAAAAAGATATTGCAGCGCAAAACCCAGGCCCACGAACAAGGCTGCGGAAGCGGTAAGCAATACGGTTAAGTTCACCCCCGAGGAGTGAAGCACCATAATCACGATAATGATGTAGAAGAAATACTTGAGGAACGAGAAGATACTGACGAACTTATTTTTATCCCCCTCCGGTAGTTTTGCAACAACAATGCGATGTACGACCCTCAATATAAACGTGGACAATATCAAAATGGCGATGAGCACTAAAAACGTTCCTACGGTAATATGAATCGTCTCAGTGTCTACCAAGTCATAGGAAAGCCATTCTTTTAAGGATGACAAAAAGTTTTTGACGTTTTCCATGCTAATACTTTAACCATTTGTACAATTCTTTGTAGGTAGGTTTTCGACCGTACATTAAAATACCTACACGATAAATTTTGGCGGCCAGCCAAACAGTACCAATAAATGTACCAATAAGCAGTACAATAGAGCTCGCCAATTGCCAAATGGGCACCCCGCCTTCACCAATACCTTCGGGCAGCCGCATCATCATAACTATTGGCGAAGTTAATGGAAAAAGTGAAAAACCGACCGCGATCGGCCCGTGCGGATTACTAAAGACTGAAAAGAAGCCGACATATATTGCGAGCATTAAGGGTAGAATAATGGGAAATATAAACTGCTGTGTATCGGTCTCATTGTCCACGGCCGCTCCTATTGCTGCGTAAATAGAACTATATATAAGGTATCCCAAAATGAAATAAAGCAGAAAGAAAACGATCAAGGTCAACCAAGGAATTTTGAATATCTCTTGAGAATATAACATTAACGTATCATCCGCCGTGGGAATTGGCGGTGCCATATCACCCGCTGCATTCCGTATCAAATCCTGTCCGGGCGTTAGCGCATTCACATCGATATCCAGTAGGGCCATAGCTATTAGAAAAAGTATGCCTGCCGAAATGATCCAAATACCGAATTGTGTTATACCCGCCAAGGAAGTACCGATAATCTTTCCCAACATCAATTGAAAAGGCTTTACCGAAGAAATGATAATTTCGATGATACGGCTTGTTTTTTCCTCGATAACACTTCGCATTACAAAACCACCGTAAATAATGATGAACATCATGATCAAATAGCCGAACGCGCCTCCTATTCCAGCCTTAATCTCATTGATTCCCTTTACATTCTGCTGACCGTTGAAAGTTGAAGTATTGATTTCAAACTCGTTTCTGACACTGGCAAAATCACTTGAAGAAACACCCAGATCGAGTAGCCTGCTCTCTCGTAACCTATCCTGAAAAACAGACTCTATACGGTTGAGCAGCATGGTACTAGGGGCGTCTTTGGAATAAAAGAATGATTTCTTGGCCACCTCCTCTAGGCCAGCTTCCCTGGGGATGTGCAGAAGTCCAGAATATCCCATCTGTTTTACCGAATCGATGGCCGCCTGAAAGTCTAGATTGAAAAATTGAAAATAGGCAACGTTTTCGGTTGTATTGAAATCAGCCGAAAAATAATCGCTTTCGTTAAAGATGCCCACGACTTTTTTATCACTGTCATTCAATTTAGTCAGATAAGCAATCAATACAACCATGCCCACCATCAAAACCGGACTCAAAAAAGTCATGATTACAAACGATTTGTTCCGTACTTTGGCTAGGTACTCTCTTTTGACGATCAACGGCAACTTCCTACTCATGTATGCTTTTGCTTTGTACGGTTCTTATAAAAATTTCATTCGCAGAAGGTATTTTTTCCTCAAAATGATTGATGTTTCCCTTTGAAGCCAAATAGGCCAACAACTCCTTCGAATCATCGGAAGCCAATTGCACCGTTAAACTCAACTGCTTTTCCTTAGCATCGTAATCGGAAGCCAACAAATCGAATTTAGTACCGATTTCAGGTATGAGCATTCCCCCCTCTTCACTTGAAAGGCCAATGTGAAATCTATTATTTTTATAGGCTTTTTTGATATCGGTCAGCTTGCCGTCGAGAATTTTTTCCGATTCGTGTAGTAAGGTAATGTACTCGCACAATTCCTCAACCGATTCCATACGATGTGTCGAGAAAATTATCGTAGACCCTTTATCCCTTAGCTGTAAAATTTCATCTTTGATCAAGTTGGCGTTTATGGGATCAAAACCGCTAAAAGGCTCATCAAAAATCAACAATTTCGGCTCATGCAATACGGTAACGATAAACTGTATTTTCTGTGCCATACCTTTGGAGAGTTCCTGAATCTTTTTGTTCCACCAGTCGCCGATACTCAGTCGCTCGAACCAATATTTTAGCCGTTTTTTAGCCTCGGCCTTCGATAACCCCTTCAGTTGGGCAAGATATAGCGCCTGTTCCCCAACTTTCATACTCTTGTACAACCCACGTTCTTCCGGAAGATAGCCTATCATAGCAATATGCTCCGGCTTCAAAGGTTCTCCATCAAAAAAAACGGTACCGGAATCGGGATAGGCAATTTGATTTATGATACGTATGAGCGTGGTCTTACCTGCCCCATTGGGACCTAGGAGTCCGTAAATACTATTCTGGGGAATTTCTAAAGAAACCTTATTAAGAGCGGTGTACGAGCCGAAGTGTTTGGTTACTTCCTTAGTGACCAAAATGTTGTTCATGCAAACAATTTTAACAAAGATAACTAAAAGTGGGGGTCGGTAAAAGGTATTAAATCGAGGGTCGACCTAAAGTAGAAACCCATCTTGAAACCTATTGATAAAAGGTTTAGACCATACTACATGTAAAGAAAGTCATCGACCTGTCGACAACGGCAATACCCTAAAAAGCAAAACCCACCCTTAATAAATTAAGGATGGGAAAAAAATTGCTATGAAAAAGAAAATTAGTATCAGTTTCCCAATACTAATTTCAAATATACGTTTTTATTTTAAATGAGGAATTAAATTCCGTTAAGAGAACATATCTTTCACTTTCTCGAAGAACGATTTATCCGATTTTTCGGGCTTTGGCTCAAAATTTTCGTTGTTTTGCATACGTTCGAAAAATTCTTTTTGCTCCTTGTTGAGTTCCTTTGGCGTCCAAACATTAACGTGCACCAGTAAATCTCCGGTGCCATATCCATTAAGACTTGAAATGCCTTTTCCCCTTAGGCGTAATATCTTTCCTGATTGAATCCCGGATTCTAACTTGATGCGCACCTTGCCACCTACGGAATCAATTTCCTTAGAGGTCCCTAAAACAGCCTCTGATATGCTAATATATAAATCGTAATGTAGATTGTCGCCTTCACGTTTTAGCGTTTGGTGATCCAATGTCTCGATTGCCACGAGCAAGTCCCCCGGAACTCCATTTCCTGGAGCCTCATTCCCTTTTGAGCTTACTTTAAGCTGCATTCCGTCTTCAACGCCTGCGGGAATTTTGATCGCTACCGTTTCTTCGGAGACTTTCAATCCCTGACCATCTGCATCACTCGGTTTTTTATCCAGAATCTGTCCGCTTCCGCCACATGCACTACAAGTAGCTGCAGTCTGCATTCTTCCTAAAATCGTATTGGTTATCTTGGTCACTTGGCCTCTACCACCGCATGTCGAACAGGTTTTGTACGTAACACCATCTGCCTGCACCTTTCTGCGCACTTTGACTTTCTTCTCCACCCCATTGGCCACCTCTTCCAGCGTTAACTTGACCCGAATCCTAAGATTGCTGCCTTTGACTCGCCGTTGACCGCCACCGCCAAAACCTCCGAAGCCACTAAAACCACCGCCGCCACCACCGAAAGCGCCACCGAAGATGTCACCGAATTGACTGAAGATGTCGTCCATATTCATACCGCCACCACCAAAACCACCACCACCTTCAAAGGCGGCATGACCAAATTGGTCGTAACGTGCTTTTTTGTCGGGGTCGCTCAACACCTCATAAGCCTCGGCCGCTTTCTTGAACATTTCTTCGGCCTTCGGGTCCCCTTGGTTCTTGTCCGGATGATGTTCAATTGCCTTTTTTCGATAGGCTTTTTTAATTTCAGTAGCGGTTGCTCCCTTACCAACTCCTAGAATATCGTAATAATCTTCTTTCATTCTTATTTATTTGGATGCTATCCCATCCCAAGAATTCATCGCTTGTGATTTCTTGCTTCCTTATATCTATCTGGGAAATTTTTCTTTGTAAATATGGGATTTTACAACACCGTTTTAATTCCCCACCACTACCTTTGGGTGACGTATAATCTTATCCCCTAACGAAAAACCTTTTTCAACAATATCGATTATCTTACCTTTCAGTTTCTTGTTCGGTGCTGGAATTTGGGTAATCGCATCGTGTACCTCTGGATCGAATTTGTCGCCAGGCTTTATCTCAATTTCCTGAAGGCCTTTTGATTTCAGGGTCTCCTTCAATTTATTTTGAATTAACGCCACGCCCTTAAAGCTTTCTTTATCACTAGATTTCGTAAGTTCTTTCGTGGCACGTTCAAAATCGTCCATTACAGGTAAAAGGGAGGTTATTACTTCCTGGCCAGCGGTTTTGAACAAATCCATTCGTTCTTTGGAAGTCCGTTTTTTATAATTCTCGAATTCCGCAAAAAGTCTTAGAAATTTTTCTTTTTCTTTGGCCAGGTCCTCGCGAAGCTGGTCCTCAACGCTTTTTTCCTCAATTTCCTCCTCTCGAACTTCTACTTCGGGAGTTGTATCTTCAACGGTCTCGACAACCTTTTCGTTCAATTCTTCCTCGTTCTGTTTTTCGCTCATTTTGACTTAAAAATTTATGGTCGCTTAAAGACGGCAAAAGTACTGCCAATTCTTTAAAAATGTCAAAATGTCATTAAAAGAAATTACGATTTAGCAGAATACACTATGCGGCACAAAGTGCGAGGATAATTGGAGGCTACTAAAATTTAGTGTTTTAGCTATAAACGGTGTTGGTAGTTTCCTTTGCGTCGTGTTCCCCGTAAATACTTTCTAGAGCGCGGCATACGTTCATATATTGAAATACAAAACCTTCTTCCTCTATTTTTTTGGAACTTACACGCTGGCTGGCAAAAAGTATATAAGACATCTCTCCTAACAGGGCTTTCATGGCAAACCGGGGCACATTGGGTAAAAACAAAGGCTTTTTGAGTACGAGCGCAATCTCTTTGACCAATTTCGAATTGGTTACGGGATTCGGACCGACCCCATTGTAAATGCCGGCAAGTCGATGTTCTATAGCAAATAGGAATATTCGCGCCAAGTCGGTGATATGCACCCACGATTGCCATTGTTCCCCTGACCCAAAAGCGGAGCCTACATAGAATTTAATGGGTTTGGCCATTTCGGGAAGAGCCCCGCCATCGTCTGACATCACCAAGCCGATTCTAACTTTGGCAACCGGAAAACCGAACGTTTTAAAAGTATCTATTTCTTTCTCCCATGCTGCTACCACCTCACCCAAAAAACTGTCATCTATCGCGGTTTCATCTTCTTCGTAAAACTCGGTTAATGAATTTGGATAAATACCGATGGCCGATGCCGAGACGAACGATTCAATCTGTTCGGGATTACAACTCTTCAATCCCTTATGAAGGGTTTTTAAGGTGTTGATACGACTGGAAAGAATTACTTTCTTATACTCTGGGGTCCATCTTTTCGAAATACTAGCTCCAGCCAAGTTGACAATCGCAGATACCCCATCAAAACAGTTCAAATCGATTTCACCCGAATCGGGATTCCAATAAAAACCGTGATAATTCTTCTTAGATTCGATTTTCTTCTTGCTGGTGGTCAGGTAGTTCACATCAATACCCTGTGCATGGCACAAAGCGGTAATTTCACTTCCTACCAGACCCGTCGCTCCTGTTATCAACACTTTCATTCTGTAAAAGTATTGGTTTTCAACCGAGCGGATGGTGGGTTTAATTTCGATTTAACATTGTTTCAGGATGACAAGGACTAATCGAGGGGAAGAGCACCTCTTTTGGTCGCCCGCAACATTTCTCGCTTTCCAGGAGGTCCGGGCAGGCGCTCGACCGTAAAACCGACCGCTTGCATTGCCCGGCGCACGCTGCCTTTTGCGGCATAGGTTACGAGAACCCCATCGGGCTTTAGCGCTGTGAACATTTTCTCGAACATAGTTTCCGTCCATAATTCGGGCTGTACCCTCGCCCCGAAAGCATCAAAGTAGATAAGGTGGTATCGGTCTTTATCGTCGATTTCAGCAAACCCTTTTTGCTGTTTATGCAGGTTGAATTTTTCTGAAAGAGAAAATGGAGCCTCCCATGGGCATTCATGCATTTGCCGGAAATCCTTGGTAAAAACGTCGGCCCGCAATCGCTCGACGTAATTCAACTGTTGCAATTCTTCCTTACCCACAGGGAAGGCTTCTACCCCAACATAATCTATGGTCAAGTTCCTTTCGACCCCTTCTAAAAAAGTAATGAATGCATTGAGGCCGGTGCCGAACCCGATTTCCAGAATGGCGATGTTTCGGTCTGCAAATAGCGCGAGTCCGTTTTCGATAAAAACGTGATAGGCTTCCTGAACGGCGCCATGTTTGGAGTGGTATTGCTCGTCCCAATCAGCTATTTGAATGGTGGTCGAGCCATCACCAGTGGTTATGATCTTGCGTTTCAAGTTAATTCTTTACAAGAACACCATCCGCCACAAAACCATAGGTCTTTTTAGGGCTTGTGATTTTGGCGATTTCCTCTGCCGTCTTACCCGCATCTTTTGCATAATGCCTTTGATCTTCTACACTCATTTCCTCGACGAAAGCCTTTCCGTTTACGATGACTTCCTTTCCGGCAATATCCAAAGGCATAAAAAATCCGTAATCCTTAAAACGCACCATGGTCTGCTGGCCGTTATCGAGCTTTAGTTTCATCCAACACCCCTTAGCCTGACAAACTTCCGCTACTGTTGCCGCAAATTTAACCTGTGCGGTATCGGTTACTTTTAAAACTTGATAGTTTTCACCCATTTCCGCCGTGGCCACTGTGGAATCCGAATCGATTTCGGCCCCATATGAAATATATCCCTCGGAGGACATCTTTTCGTCGGCCTTAAGGGATTGAGAATCTTGCGCCCTCGCGCCTAGGAAAACGAAGAAAAATATAAGTAAAATGTTAAAACGATTCATTTCCTTTAAAAATTAACGTTAGCACACAAAATTGGGCAATTTTAAACTAAAAACGAAGCAGCAATCGCTATATTTAATTAATTTTAATCGAAATTAACAGCTACGATATGGAAACGACCGCAACCGCGATCAAGATCGAAAAGATAAAAACATCTAAAATCAGTCAGGTTGACTTTGATAACCTGGCCTTTGGTTCGGTATTCACCGACCATATGTTGGTCTGTGATTATAAAAACGGTGCGTGGCAGACTCCTGAGATTATGCCTTACCAGGCTATTAGCTTAGAGCCGTCGGCGAAGATATTTCATTACGGGCAGTCTATTTTCGAAGGGATGAAGGCCTATAAAGATGACCATGGCGATGCCTTTCTATTCAGACCCAGCGATAATCACAGGCGTTTGAATATTTCTGCGAACCGAATGTGCATTCCTGAAATACCCAAGGCTTATTTTATGGACGGCCTAAAAGAACTGATTAACTTGGATAAGGATTGGATTCCACAAAAAGATGGGAGTTCGCTCTATATTCGCCCGTTTATTTTTGCCTCTGGAAAAGGTTTTCACGCCTCCCCTGCCGATGAATACAAGTTTTTAATTTGTCTTGCGCCATCCGGTGCCTATTTCTCCGGAAAGGTTAAGGTGCTAATCGAGGAAACCTATTCCCGTTCCGCAAATGGAGGCGTCGGTTTTGCAAAGACAGGGGGTAATTACGCAGGACAATTTTTCCCGACGCAACTCGCCGTCAAAGAGGGATACAATCAAGTAATCTGGACGGATGACAATACCCATGAGAACATCGAGGAAGCCGGCGCGATGAATATCTTTATCCGCATCAACGACACCTTGATTACTGCACCGACCAGTGATCGGATATTGGATGGAATAACCCGTAAAAGTATTCTCGAAATCGCCCAGGCGGAAGGTATTCGTACCGAGGTGCGCAAAATAACCGTTCCCGAAGTGGTCGAAGCCGCGAAAAATGGAAGTCTCAAAGAAATGTTCGGAGCCGGAACCGCTGCCGTTGTGTCTCCTATCGCCGCATTTGGGTATCGAGGCACCGACTATGACTTACCAGAGCTAACAGACAGCTACGCTTCCCGCTTTAAAAAAATCATCACCGATATTCAGTACAATCGTAGTGAAGACCCATTTGGGTGGCGGCAGAAAGTATAATATCACTCGTAACAATCCTTTGGTTCTCGAAGATGACTATCCCAGCCCTTTCGTCTGCCGGACTCTCGATGGGCGCGTAAACATTAATTGAATGTATGCAAAATCAGACATACACCTATCTTACCGCCATGACCCCAATGAAGAAATCGATAAAAATGTCCGGTGCTATGCTTATTTCCCTTTCACGTAAAAGTACTCAGCTGCAGTATATCGAATAAGCCAGCGCAAAACCAATAAAGTTAGTTTTCGGGCGTTCTAGCCCCTCAACCTACTTTTGCATGAACATATTTATCTCCCGATTACTTTTTGCGACAATCTTCCTATTTGGCGTTATTTCGAATGCCCAATCTACACCGACCGAACCCATTCTTATCGCCGATACGGTTTCCGAGTTCGTTAACATGTTCGACAAGAGCAACGCAACAGCGAAAAATTCCAGTGGAATTCCCGTTCAAATTGGGGCAGATAAAACATTAGAGTTAAAGCTAAATTTACGCGACCAAGTAGCTTATGGCGAACGGTATATCGGATCGGTGCGCAACGAAGAAACCTCATCCTTCAGCTTTACAGTGGAAAAAGGAAAGATGGAGGGGCATATCATCCTTCGTGATCTCAAAAAAGCCTACCGCCTATTCACCGGAACGAACAACAAGGTCTATTCGAAAGAAACCGATATCGGCAATCTTATTTGTGTGGAATTCGAAAAGGGAACAAATTCGATAACGATTGATAAAAATACACGAAAGACAACTGCCAAAAATTCCTCGCTAAACCTGCAAAGTAGACCAAGCGCCACGGCGGTCATCTATCTTGATTTTGATGGTGAAACCGTAAGTGGTACCAACTGGAGCAACGGGGACACGATCAACGCACAACCATCCGGGCTTTCAGACGCCGAAATTAGAACTACCTGGGAAATCATGGCAGAAGATTTTAGTCCGTTTGATATCAATATCGTTACCGACAGATCGGTTTTTGAGGCAACTCCCAAAAATCGTAGGATGATGTGCATCTTTACCCCTACCGATGATGCGCAACCTGAATCTGGTGGAGTGGCCTATTTAAATTCCTTCTCTTGGAATACTGATGACCCATGTTGGGTTTACAATATAAGAAGTGGAAAAGACGCCGGTGATACTGGATCGCACGAAGTGGGCCATACCATGGGGCTCGACCATGATGGTAAAGGTACCACCGAGTATTATACCGGACATAACACTTGGGCCCCGATTATGGGCTTTAGCCTGAACCGTCCTGTTGCGCAATGGAGTATAGGGGAATACACCAATGCGACCAACATGCAAAACGATATTCAGATCATCGCCGGATCACAAAACAACTTTGGTTTTGCTCCCGACGACCATGGTGATGACGACAACACGGCAACACCTCTTGATGCGGATGCTGGAGGAAACGTTACCGGCTCCGATAATTCCGGTATTATACGCGAACGAAACGATGTTGACATGTTCTCTTTTCTTGCCGAAGCAGGACAAGCTTCCTTCGTTTTCAGTCCCGACGAGGCGCATCCTAATTTAGATATCAAAGCAAGACTCTTAGATGTAAACGGAGCGGAAATCGCCATGAGCAATCCGCTGGGATTGAATGCGGAAATGACCGAAAATCTTGTAGCAGGACTCTACTTTCTCGAAGTTCGCGGTGTAGGTCGCGGTACGGTTGATACGGGCTACTCCGATTATGCATCCTTAGGAAAATATTCGATATCAGGACAGTATACCGTGCAAACACCTGAAGATGATCTTCGCTTGATCAGTGTGACTCCTGATGAGGGTAGCTTGGTATGCGGTTCAATATTGCCGATAATCGAAGTAAAAAACAGCGGTATTAATACCATATCCGGTTTTGACGTCTTGTATCGTCTAGACCAAGGAACACAGAAAATGCAATCCTTTTCCAATTCCATAGCACCAAACCAGACCATTACGGTTTCTTTGAATCCCATCTTATTGGATGCTGTTGGCGAAACCGAACTGGAAGTCATAGCACAAGCAGCTAACGACGATTTGCCGAACAATAATACAATAGCACGTCGTTTTTTCGCGAACACCTCCGGAATAGCAGCCCAAATAAATACGTTCGAAACAGAAAGCGACCAGCTGATTACGTACAATGAAACCGAAGACGCTCCGGTTTGGCAGAGAGGAGTTCCCACAGGTACTTTATTGAACAGCGCCACTTCAGGGTCAAATGTTTATGGCACCACTCTAGGTGGAGATTACCCCGATGGCCAAAAAGGATTTTTGATTACCAACTGCTATGATTTTTCAAGTATCGAAAATCCCATCCTAAAGTTCAAAATGGCCTATGACATTGAAATCAATTATGATGTCGCCTATGTTGAATATTCCTTGGATTCTGGTGAGAACTGGACCCTTCTTGGATCAAAGAACAGTCTCCCTAATTGGTATAACAGTGATCGTAGCAGTACTACGAACGGTGTAGACTGTCAACTTTGTACAGGCGGACAATGGACCGGTAGCCAGACACAATTTACCGAGTACGGTTACGATTTTTCATTGAATGCCGGTACTGAAACCGACCTTACCCAAGCGACCAATATTGTGTTTCGCTTTGTATTCCATTCCGATTCATTTGTTACCGAAGAGGGAGTGATCATAGATGACCTTGTGGTCGCCGGTACCCAATTGGATGATAATGACGATGATAACGACGGTATATTGGATGATGTAGACAATTGCCCTTTAACAGCAAACGCCAACCAGTTAGATACCGATAACGATGGCATAGGCGACGTTTGTGATGAGGACGATGATAATGATGGTGTTTTGGATGCGCTCGATAATTGCCCGTTGACCAGCAACCCGGACCAATCCGACACTGACAATGATGGTATCGGTAATGTTTGTGAGCTACCCAACGACGACGATGGAGATGGAATACTGAATGCAAACGATAATTGCCCTACCATAGCGAACCCAAATCAAGAGGATGGGGACGAGGATGGTATCGGGGATGTCTGCGATGATGACAGCGATAACGATGGCATCATAAATACCTTGGACAATTGTCCTGAAATCAATAATCCCGACCAATTGGATACGGATGGTGATGGTATCGGGAACGTCTGTGACAGGGATGATGACAACGACGGTATTCTGGATATGGACGACAACTGTCCTTTGATCGGCAACCCGAACCAAGAAGACGCCGATGGTGATGGTATCGGTGATGTTTGCGATAGTACCGTTGATGATGAAGATGGGGACGGTATTTCAAATGCAAACGACAATTGCCCCACCGTAGCGAATAACGATCAGCTGGATACCGATAATGACGGCATTGGCAATATGTGCGATCCAGATGATGATAATGATGGAATTTTGGATGTCGTTGACAATTGTCCGCTAAGTGCAAATCCCGACCAAGCGGATTTTGATGGCGATGGTATCGGGGACAACTGTGATACCGATTTTGATGGCGACGGTGTGCAAAACGACGTTGATGAGTGCGCTGCAACACCTCTAGGGACAGCCGTAAATGCCCAAGGTTGCGAAAGTTTTTCTTTAAATCGAGATAATTATCGCATATCAAAACGTATTTCTTGTACTACGAACAGGGGCAGTATTGACATCTCCACAGTGGCGAACTATGACTATCAGGCTACATTGACCTTTAATGGGGAAACCGTAACGGAATCTTTTACCACAAGTTCAGGTTTTGACAATTTGGAAGTGGGCGAATACAATCTTTGTTTTACCGTCGCAGGCCAGGAGGGCTATGAAGCTTGTTTTGATATTTCATTGAAAGCCCCCGAGGAATTCTCGGTAAATACCGTAATCGACCCAAGCACCAATGAATTGACGCTATTCCTAACAGGAAACGATGCTTATACCATAACACTAAACAATGAAATTTCAATTATCGAACAAGGTGAAGTCACTTTACCCCTGACCCAAGCGCGTAATACTTTAAAAGTTTCCACGGGCAGGGAATGCGATACGGATTACGAGGAAATCATTAAACTGAATCCGACTTTTTATGTATATCCCAACCCTGTTTCGGGCGATACGCTTACCATTCAATTAGAAGGAGGCGTTGAAACTAATGTACAAGCATCGCTCTATGCGACGGACGGTACACGATACTCGAACGATTTATATGAAATTATAAACAATACGGTAATTTTGAATATGGCAGGTGTGCCTCAGGGTGTCTATATCCTATCTGTGACGACTTTAAATACGCGTACAACCTATAAGATTATCAGAAATTAACGAAACGAGCGATTCGAGATAGAAACGATTCAATATCCCTTATCCAATATGGCCCGAATACCCGGTTTAAAATAATTTGGGCCTTTTAATACTTTGCCGTCCTCACGGTAAATAGGTTGGCCATTGGCACCCAGCTTACTCATATTACTACGCTGTATTTCGTCAAAGACCTCTTCGATTTTATATTGCATACCATGTTCTAGGATGGTACCGCAAAGAATGTAAAGCATATCGCCCAAGGCATCCGCTACTTCTACCAAATCATTGTTCTCCGCGGCTTCTAAATACTCCTTATTCTCTTCATCCATCAAATTAAAACGAAGGCGGTTTTTAGCTTCCCCCAAATCGGCGCACATGGTTTCGGATACGCCAAGACCAAAGGCATTGTGAAATTCTTTAACAGCGTTAAGCTTGTTCTTCATTATATCGATATTTTTAGGTTAGTTTTGCATAAAAGTACCAATATGTTCAGCACGGGTCAACTCGTTTTTGCCATCCTATTCATCATCGTATTTGCCTTGGCCATCATCTTTTCGTATCAAAAAGACAAAAAATTGCACCTAAAGAACTACAAAGGTGTTAAATGGGTAGGTATTTTCTTCGTGATTTTTATAATTTCCCTCTTTTTAATTAAGTATTTTACTAAAATTTAACAACTTTTTTGCAGACACCACAAAAATCAGCTGCTTGACAACAATATTCTGATTTTCAACGTAAATCATACCATACAACGTATTTTTGCGTTATACATCGAATAAAGGGGCCATACAATGACGAGTTTTTACATCATTCTTTTTATCCTTCTTGGGGCAAATGCGATTTTTTTGTTTTTTGGTGTTAACGGGATATCCCGAAAAGTATCAAAAACTAAAGAAGAGGCATCCGATTCTTCCGCCTCAAAAGTATATCCTATAGATTTGGCATCTTCCGAATTTAAGAAAGCGGTTTAGTTTTATACCTTTATGGTATATTTAGAACCGTAATGGAGTCTCAATTCTTAGATTTACGTTTTGGCCAACATTTCTTGTTAGGGAATTCAGGCACAGCTATTGTTCCCAACTACCAATTATGAAACAGTTTTTACTTGTTTTTCTCGGTGGAGGAATTGGCAGCATGCTGCGTTATGCTATCTCGAAGATTTTTAACGGCTATTTTCAACATTTCTTTTTAGGTACTTTTCTAGTGAATATCATTGGATGTCTTCTAATAGGATTGGTCCTTGGATTTTCACTCAAGGAAAATCTACTTTCCCAAAACCATACACTTCTTCTTGTTACCGGCTTTTGTGGAGGCTTTACCACCTTTTCCGCATTTGCTTTCGAAAACCACTCCGTGTTACGTGACGGAGAATTATTCCATTTTGCACTCTACACTATTGCAAGCATAGCTATCGGCGTTCTAGCTGTAGCCATTGGCGTGTGGCTTGCGGAGCTCTAGAAACTGCTGCCCTCCCGATTTTTCAATATGTTTATTTACTCGACATGCTGTGCGAGCTAATACTTGCATTTCCATTGTGGTCAAATAGCCAATACCGTAAAAAATCAGTCGAAATATATCATACCCCTAAAATTATAGGGGTATATTTTTTATATCCGTAAAAATATAAGAAGCTACCCCCTAAAATAGGGGGTGTTAATTTTTTTAACATACTTTTACCGCTTTAAACAAAAACCTATTCAAATGAAAAAAATCGAAGCCATCATCAGAAAATCCAAATTCGATGATGTAAAAAAAGCTCTTCATGCAATAGAAGTAAACTTCTTCAGCTATTGGGATGTGACCGGGGTCGGGAACGAGAAACAAGGCCATGTGTACCGTGGTATTTCTTACAGCACTACCGACATTCAGCGTAGGTATTTGTCGGTCGTCGTTTCAGATGAATTTTTGGAGCGTACGGTAAACGCGGTTTTGGAATCGGCCTACACCGGCAATGTCGGCGATGGCAAAGTCTTCGTATCCGAAGTAACTGAGGCCTACCGAATCCGTACCAAGGAAAGCGGTCAGTCAGGAATTAACTAAACCAATACTCAAAAACCCACTAACGATTATTATTATGGAAGGATTATTTACAGCAAACAATGTTTGGATGATGATTTGTACCGCTTTGGTATTCTTCATGCATACCGGTTTTGCATTTTTGGAAATCGGTCTTACAAGACAAAAAAATACGATTAACATTTTATTCAAGAATATTTTTATCATTACCGGAGGCCTTTTGCTTTACTATGCTTTCGGTTTTAACCTCATGTATCCTGGATTTGAAGAAGGTGCAGGTGGCATTATAAAATTTGCCGGTTTTGGCATCGCAGCCCCGGAAAACGGGATGACCCCGGAATACGCCAGTGGAGGTTATACCTGGTGGACCGATTTCCTCTTTCAAGGAATGTTCGCGGCCACAGCAGCAACAATTGTTTCCGGTGCGGTTGCCGAGCGTATCAAAATCGGGGCCTTCATGATTTTCGTGATTTTCTATGTCGGCCTAGTGTATCCTATAGTGGGTTCTTGGAAATGGGGACTCGGTTTCTTGAACGATTGGGGATTCTATGATTTTGCAGGATCTACCTTAGTGCACTCTGTTGGCGGATGGGCCGCACTGGTCGCCATAGCCCTGCTCGGTGCGAGAGTTGGAAAATTCGGTGAAGATGGCAAACCCAAGGCGATTCCCGGACACAGTATTCCCATGGCAACGGCAGGCGTTTTGATCCTATGGTTAGGATGGTTCGGCTTTAACGGAGGCTCTGTGCTCTCCGCAGATCCGGAACTGACTTCCTTGGTACTTGTAACTACTTGTATGGCAGCAGCAGCCGGTGGCTTCGGAGCGATGATTTTATCTACTATTCTTTATAAAAATCTGGATCTTACGATGTTCCTAAACGGCATCTTGGGGGGACTTGTAGGTATTACCGCCGGTGCCGACCTGATGTCGCCGAACGAAGCGGTTATTATAGGGTTTCTCGCCGGACTTCTGATAGTGGGCGGGGTAGCGCTAATCGATAAGTTAAAACTCGACGATCCTGTAGGTGCGGTCGCGGTGCACTTGATTTGCGGTATCTGGGGCACTCTTGCCGTAGGTATCTTTGGTGCAAAAGCTGGTAGCGGTCAATTTTTGACCCAACTTTATGGAGTTGTTATCATAGGTGCTTTCTGTGTCATTACATCCTTCATCATTCTTGGTGCCTTAAAAGCCATTATGGGCTTAAGGGTCTCTAAAGAAGAAGAAATCGAAGGGCTAGACATACACGAGCATGGTATGGATGCATATCCTGATTTTACCAACGATTAAATTTAAAACGGAGCGTTTGGCAGAACGCTCCGTTACATAATCTTTCACAGTTCAAATCGATCAAAATCAAAATCCCTCTACGGGGAAATAAAAATTCAAACTTATGAACATGATTACATATTCAAATTTCGGAAAAAAATTAATGGCTTTAACATTACTGATTTTTACCTCAACAGCAATCCTCGCACAAGAAGAGGAAACAGATGAGACAAAACCCAAATTCACATTTGGCGGTTCGGTAGATGCCTATTTTAAGACAAATTTGAGCTCTTCCGATGCGGAAGCAGCCAGCCCAGGATCATCTTTTGCCGAATCAACAGGTTTCGCATTGGGTATGGCCAACATCATAGCAAGTTATGAAGGAGCAAAAACCGGAGCTGTAGCCGATTTGGCCTTTGGTCCTAGGGGATTGCAAGCTGTAGGCGGAGATGCCGGTATTTTTGTAAACCAACTCTATGCCTATTGGAATGTCTCAGAAGCGACAACACTGACCCTTGGCCGTTTCAACACCTATTTGGGTTATGAGGTTATTTCACCGACCGCAAATTTCAATTACAGCACATCATATTTATTTTCATACGGGCCATTCTCCCACGTGGGACTCAAGGCGGATTTTGCGCTATCGGATGACTTTAGTCTAATGTTGGCCGTAATGAACGTAACCGATGAAAATTTCAGTCAGTTTCAAGGTGTTCCAGGTGCATACTCCGTAGGGGCTCAATTAGGATACGCCGGTCAGTATTTGAATTTCTACTATGACGGAAATGCAAAACTAGGTTTCGAAATCGACTATACCGGTGGTTTTGACTTATCCGATTCGTTCTTCCTAGGCATCAACGCAGCGTATCAGGATAACGATGGGCTCGGATTCTACGGTGCTGCCTTGTACCCACAATACGCCGCTTCGGATTCTTTTACAATAGGACTAAGAGGTGAATACTTTCAGGAAATGGGCGCTTATAATGCCATAGGTTTTGGCGACACCGTAGAGGATGAAAGCGTACTTGCAGTTACGCTTACCGGGAGTTATTCCATAGAGAATTTTACGATCAAACCCGAAATAAGAATAGACAATGCCTCTGACGACCTTCCGTCTTTTCTAGACAACGACGGGGTAGCCTCAAAGAGTCTTTCTTCATTTTTAGTAGCTGCTATCTACGCCTTCTAAAATTATCGATCAACAGTTCATTTAAAACTCCCGTCAGTAATGTCGGGAGTTTTATTTTGGCATAAAAGCTTTCACACCTGCTTCAATCGCAAAATCCAGCGCATTTACGCTGGGCACTATTGGGCAACTGTATTTTTTATTGTACGCACAATAGGGATTATAGGCTTTGTTAAAATCGATTGTTATGGAATCGCCATTGGGAATTCTAAGATCTAAATAACGCCCTCCAGCATACGTGCTCTCGCCGTTGGTCAGGTCGGTAAAGGGAAGAAACAGATAATCTTCGTAGCCCTCGGTCAACATCAGTTCTTTATTTTGATAGATTTCGAGTTGTTGTTTTTCTCCGTTCAATGTAAAATGGGCGATACCGTACACCACCTCTCTAGACTTTCTGTCTGTGGTCGTAGGCATATCAAAAGGCAGGGCGTTCGGGGTTAGCTCAAGTCGAGCTTGCAGGACCAATGTGGTATCGGGTTCAAAAAAAGTGAGGGATTCGAAATCCTTGCGATACCGATCCGGTAAAGGTGATGTTTCGGGATTTTTAAATTCTTCGTTCAGCTCTTTTTGAAAATTTACAATATCACCTAGGGCATTGGTCTGCGGCATCCTGGCATCGGAACCGGCTTGATCATGGTACTTTTTTTCAGGCTTACAGGCCAAGGCCAAGAAAAGGATAAGTATAGTGCCGAAACGCATAGTATCTATTTTATTCCCAAAAATACGGATTTACGGCCTTTATAATTTCTTGGAATTCGATTGTACCTTTCCCTTTCGAAAAACTCATGCGAAATGAAAAAAATACTGACCGTAATTCTGATGAGCACGTTACTCTTCAGCTGTGCCGACCAAAAGACAACCAAGCCTAAAACGGCTAAGACCGAAAGAATACTGCCCGACCTCAAAGCCGATCGCTACAATGTTGCTTTTTTGATTATGGAGGGTACGTACAATACGGAATTTACTGCACCTTTTGACATTTTTCATCATACCCAGTACCGCAAGGGCATAAAAGCAATGAATACTTTTACCGTGGCCAACACCTTAGATCCGATCAGGACTTTTGAAGGAGTGCGAATTCTTCCCGATTTCGATTACACCAAAGATTCCCTACCACAAATCGATATCCTAGTCGTTCCTAGTGCGGAACATCACCTCGACACCGACCTGAAAGATACCGTCATGATCGATTTTGTCAAAAGAATAGACCAAGACGCCGAATTTGTAACAAGCCATTGCGACGGTGCCTTTGTATTGGCGAAAGCAGGATTATTGGATAAGGTCGCCTCAACGACCTTTCCTAGCGACATCGAAACCTATCGAAAGACATTTCCGCATTTGAATGTAAAGGACAGTGTGTTATTCGTGCATGATGGCAAGTACATAACTTCGGCCGGTGGCGCTAAAAGTTTTGAGGCGGCCTTATATCTTTGCGAATACTTGTACGGTGAGGAAATAGCGCGCTCTTTGGCCGGCGGCCTGGTTATTGATTGGAATTTGGAGGAAGTGCCCCATTTTATTTCTCAATAGGTTCGTAACGGGCATCTTTTAGGTATTTCTCGACGACTTTATTAAATTCCGGAGTGATGCGAAGTAGAGCGGTATGCTCGATATTATAGATTTTTTTGGTATCGGAATACCCATTTTTCAAAAGTTCTTCTAAGTAAAACAGTGCCGTTTCAAAATCTTCGATTAAAGCACTATTACTGATTACCTTCAAATAGTTTACTGAATTTTCTGGTTGTGTTATCGTCTTTAACATCCACAGAAAATTGACGGCTTCGATATCTACCTTCTTCTCCTGCACTAAAATATCAAGATTGTCCTCGATCAAGGCATTGATATATCCTTGAAGACGCTTGCCCATTTGTTGCTCGAAGATGCTACCATCTGTCTCGTATTCTTGAAGCTCCTCCATCTGGTACTTCCACCAACCAAGATTGTTATAGTTATAGGTTAAGATGTCATCCTCTAAATAATAGGCATAGTCCTCCCTTTTGAACGATTCATTGAAAAGTACGGTAGCTTGGTTGCGTTTTTGGGTACGGTACAACTTTGTTTTTCGAAGCAGCTTTGAACTCGTTTTCAAAGAATCCAAATCCATATGCGGTTGAAAGACCTCTACCATTTCCGTGATACGGTTTTGCGCCAAGAAAGGTTTTTGTTCGCCAAGAAACGTATTTACCTGCAACAAATTATTACTATATGCGCGCTGCACATAATCTTGCTCTTTTGCCACACGCCCTTTCGCAAGTGCCGATAGCGTAAATGTCTGCAGGGCCGTTTGCAGATATGCTGTTGTTGGCCATTCTGCGCCACCATCGAAAATATATAGTTGGTTTGGGAACTTGACCTTATTCAGGCGCTTCTCGTTTTCCAACATCTCTAGGTAATTGTAGTCCTGGTTTCCGACAATACCAACAAAATGAAACGGCTTTTTGGAATTGAGCACCTCGAAATTCGTTATGGGCCCTCCGAATGAGAGCACACCCGTAATCCCTTTTATAAACGTCGGTAAGACCGAAGCGAAGCGGCCTCCACCGGCGAAACCGGCAGCATATATCTGATTTTTATCTATTGGAAGCATAGAAACTACTTGGTTCATCATCCTACTCGAAACCAATACATTCTTCGTAATGGAAAGACTGTCGTTGACATTGTTGCTTCCGGCCAACAAATAGCCCTCGGTTTCCGCCGCCTGCAGTAGCATACTAATAGTTTGTTTGGCACGACCTTTCATATCGAATACAAAAACGATAGGCCATTCCTTCGACGTATCGAAAGTAGTAGGAAGGTAAAGAGCAAACGTTCCGGGAACGGAATCTTTAACGATAAGCGAGTCTATTAATTTGCCCTTGGTAAGGGTAAGTGTCTGAGCCGAGGCCACAAGTGTACCAAAAAGGGCAAAGACCAATAAAAATTTCTTCATAGCTAACAATGCATCAAAAACAACGCCAAAATGCGCTTGTCTTAAAAGTAAGTAATTTTCAAGGATTTCAATCCATCTGCTACTCTTGCCATCAAAATTTTTCTTGAAAACGTCTTTGGAGGAAAGTCATAATCGGTTCGAGCAAAGGCCAAGCGAATATTCGTGATGGTAGAAATAGAAGCAGTGAACCGATTTCAAGAGGCAATTTTATTCAAAACCAATTGGAAAAATCTATCTTTTTAGTGCAAAATGCCCTTTGAATTCCCGCGGTATCCCCTCTTCCAAATAGGATATCTTAAACCAATAGTCCGTTGATGGCAGCTGCCTTCCATTTTGCGTGCCGTTCCAACCAGGGCCTTCAACGAATTGGTACAATAACTTGCCGTAGCGGTCATAAACGGTAACTTCGGCATTTTCTATTTCAGACAAACCCGAAATCGTCCAAATATCATTGCTGCCATCATTATTCGGGGTAAAGAACTTTGGATATCCAATAATGAAAAAATCCCTTGACGTGATCCCACAACCGTTGCTATCCATCACATTGGCCACATGTGCACCCGGACCAATGCCGGAGAACCTATTGCTAGCGATGAAGGGGCCATCATCTACGCTGAACAAATAGTTATTTTCCCCTTCCGTCAAAACCGCGACAGTATTACTGTCGGAAAATAGTTCGGACACCACGTCTACCTCAAAACTTTCGGGTGGACGAGAAACAATTACCTCGGTACTTAGACTGAATTCACAACCGAAAGCGATATTGCCCAATACTACATGGTAAGTACCCGCCTCTCCGGCGACAAAGGAAGATTCCGTCGCATCGGGAATTTCGTTTGCGGGGGAAATGGAGTTTCGATACCAAACAAAGGTATATTCGTTATCGGCACCGCTAATGGTCAAGGTCGGCAGGGGTGCTAGGGCAGACCCGGCATCATCAAGGCAGAGCGCATATTGTGATTCGAGTGTAGGCAAGTTTGCTATCGTTTGAATGCCCAATTCGAAGCTTGTAATCTGGTTGCAGCTATTTCCCGACGAAATGCGCGCATAGATGAGCTCACTCGGTGTTGTGCCAGTGTAGGCAGAAGAATTCGTTATCTCGTTTTCAAAATTTTCGGCATCGGCCGAGTTATTGTAGTAATAAACACTGTAGGTGTCCCTATCTTGATTGCCCAACATCAAATCGGAATTGGGCGTAAAGTCAAAAACGTAAGTTCCATCGCCATCCAAATCGCAAACAATGAGGTCTATCGGTTCTTCAACTATTTCGGGCGTCTCGATAAATTCGACGACAATATCCCCAAAGGCAATACAATCTATCGAGAATACCACTTCTACCCGATATGCGCCCGTTTCGGTCACGTTTAGCGTTGGTTGGTCCTGCGCCGTGATCAGCGCTACATCATCACGGTACCAATTATAACCGATAGCGCCTTGGGCGGTGGCATCGAGTTCGAACATTTCTCCCAAACACAGCGGGTTCCCATCCGCAACAGTACGGTCTTCACCCAAAAAAACACCGGTAGAGAAGCTGCCCGCTTCCAAGAAAACGGCAGAGTCCAAGAAAGGGTCTCGATTGTCGGCTATTACCAATTTAATGGTGTAGGTTTCGTTCGGTATTACAAGCGACTCGGCCGTTAGGCTGACCGTTTGGCCATATTGTGATATGGCCGAGTTGTCGCCGTTGATACCGCCAAAATATTCAATATTCTCCTCTGTGCAGGAGCCTGGTATGCCAGGTCTAATCGAAGTGACGCTCACGGGTACATTTGTGTCTGGGAGTAAAGCCAAATTACGGGAAACTCCATCGGAGCCGGTAAGAATAAAGGCAAATGCGTCGGAATAGATGCATTGATAATTGTCACCGTCTTCGTCATTATATTCCTCCGAAGCGAACAGAAAATTAAAACTGAAGTTATTCGTCCTGGGGATGAAGTCGAATTGCAAAAAAGAGGCATTGAACAACTCTTGTATACCCGTTATTATCGTGAGGTCTGGATCACCGGTCCATTGCGAGGGTGTAGAGCTATTGGTACCAACATTCGGCCCTTCGGAGTCTTGGGCGTTTCCCGTTGAAAGCACGATACCTTCCCTAAAAGAAAAGTCGGAACCGTTCGCATTGAAATAACCAATACCATTAACACCTTGCGCAGTTCCTGTTCGCGATAAATAATTGGAAGTCTCGGCACAATTGCTATTGATCAACACATCCCTGATCAATTGCTCCGGGGTAAATAAGTCCGTATCCACCACAATTTGGGCTGTTGCCCATTGTGAACAAAGAAAAAATAGAATACCCCAAAATACCCTCATCTATTGAAACTAGTATGTTATAATAACATTGATACCCGTATATTATTTCTCGCAAACCTACTTTTAACGTTTTTCATGCCCCTATTATCCATATGCGATGTTCCTGCAACAATTTAGCGGTTCGCACCAGACTTTTTAATAGGCGCGTTACGTACGACATTCGATAGAATGATATGTGTTCTCGTCTCTCCGTATTGAATGAGCGTATCGATAAATTTTTCCAAATGAAATTGATCTTTTAAAACCACTTCCATAACAATGTTCTCATTTCCGGTGATGCGGTAGCAATTCACCACTTCTTCCAAGGTAGGCGCCAAAGCCAAAAATGGTTTTAATTTACCCATAAAAGCACGTAAGGTAATGATGGCTTTTAGTTGGTGGCCAGTAAGCGCATGGGAAACCGATGCCCGATACCCTTCCAATATGCCCATGTCCTCCATTTTCTTGACCCTTTCGGCCACAGCGGGCGGTGTAAGACCAACCTTTCTACCGATATTGGCAAAAGACTCCCTCGCGTTCTTTTGGAGGCAGTTTAAGATATTCCAGTTTAAGTCATCTATCTTAACATTCAAAACTAAACGATTTTTTTTCTTTAGAATAGAAAGCTAATTTACAAAATTGATATGTAATCAAAAGACAATTATTTCGATAAGGGCGTAATTTTATAAGACTATTGTTCGTATTCAAGAATTATGCCCCATAAAAATCTAAGAACGGTTCCCGTTTATGGTAAATCTTTGGAACTCTGCCAAATGAGCAGGGAGATAGCTTCGTATTTTTCCTTCAACAAAGACCTGATGAAGCTTTATCAATCGCAGGGCCTGCGGGATATTATCGCCGATGCCATACTTACCGATGCCATCTTGATTCCACAGCAAATTGCCCAGGCCGAACGTTCTAGCTGTCGTTCGGTGAAAATGCAAAGCGCCTCTTTTATCGGGATTATGATTCGCAACCTCAACTCTTATTGTACCGGACTTGAAAAGGACGGAATAAAAGAAACCGAATATGTAAACTTACTACGAAAAGAGGTAAAAAGCTTTAGAAAATATTTTAAGAAGTGGCGCTTATCGCTAATGGGTGACATCTAGATCGAACGCAAAAAACGAACTCACCTTCGCGCATTTAAAAAAAACTTATTTTTAAATCCCTCTCTGTTCTTTATTGATTTAATTTTGAATGGATAATTACATTCAAATTGAAAGCAACCATTCTCATTCATTGTCCCGATCAGGCCGGTATCATATTTGCCGTAACTAGATTCATACATTCCAAAGGCGGAAACATTATTTATCTCGACCAGCACGTTGACCAACAGGCCAACATATTCTTTATGCGCTTAGAAAGTAATTTTGAGCGTGACGACATCTCGATTTCGGATTTTAAAAATGAATTCAACACTTCGCTTGCAGAAAGGTATTTGATGAAATGGAGCTTTTACAAAGACGAATCGCGACCTCGTATGGCCATTTTTGTATCCAAATACAATCATTGTCTTTATGATTTGCTCAGCAGATACCACTCCGGTGAGCTTTTGGTACGGATACCCTTCATTATTAGTAATCACTTAGACTTGCAACCTATTGCCGAGCAGTTCGGTATTCCCTTTCATCATATTCCGATAACCAAAAACACGAAATCCGAAGCGGAAAACCAGCAGCTATCCTTACTTCGCGAGCACGAGGTCGATTTTGTGGTCTTGGCTCGTTACATGCAAATCGTTACGGAAAAGGTCATCGATCTTTACCAAAATAAGATCATCAACATACACCATTCGTTTTTGCCAGCATTCGCAGGTGCCAAGCCATACCATGCAGCCTTTTCAAGAGGGGTCAAGATCATAGGAGCGACGAGCCATTATGTAACCCAAGAACTCGATGCCGGTCCTATCATAGAACAGGATGTGACCGCGGTGTCGCATGCCCATTCCATCAAAGATTTCATTGCCAAAGGCCGTGATCTTGAAAAAATAGTATTGTCGCGTGCCGTAAAACTTCATGTACAACACAAAGTGATGGTGTATAACAATAAAACTGTAATTTTTTCCTGAAATACCCGTTTGAATCATAAACCAAGAATGCTGATATGAAAAAAACCGTACTCGTTCTTCTAGTGCTGTTTCAATTTTTAGGCTGTGGCGAACTACAACAGGTGGTCAATCAATTGCCTCAAGGTGAACAGGCACTCGGTAACGCACAAATTGCAAACGGACTCCGCGAAGCATTGGAGAAGGGCATTGACAAACAAGTAAGTAAACTGACCCAAACCGACGGCTTTTTCAAGAACGAGCTCGTTAAGATACTGTTGCCGGAAGAATTGCAAAAAGTAGATAATACCCTCAGAAAAATCGGTCTTGAAAATTTGGCGGATGAGGGCCTGAAAGTCCTCAACAGGGCTGCCGAAGATGCGGTGAGCGAGGCAACACCGATTTTTGTAAATGCCGTAAAGGGAATCAACTTCAACGATGCCAAAAATATCTTATTAGGGGCTGACAATGCGGCAACACAGTATCTGGATAATGCGACGCGGTCGGCGCTCTACGCCAAATTTAAACCTGTTATTCAAAGCTCTTTTGAAAAAGTTAAAGCCGATCAAATTTGGTCGAGCTTGATCAATAGGTACAATGCCATTCCGCTTACGGAAAATGTAAATCCAGACCTTACCGACTACGTTACAATAGAGGCCTTGGAAGGGGTGTTTACAATGATTGCCATAGAGGAAAAAGAGATTAGGAACAATGCAGCTTCGAGAACCTCTGATCTCCTGAGAAAGGTCTTTAAATTACAGGATTAATAAAAGTGTGTTTGGCAACAATAAGAGTAAAAAAGTACCGTTAAAATTCATAGAAAGAATGTTCAACCATGTTGAACCCTGCTTCAGAAAAAAAAGAATATTCGTTTCGAATTTATTTGAGTTAGTAATTTTTTGAGTTAGTTAGTCTAAAAAACCGGTGGGAGCACCGGTTTTTTTATTGCTGTCAACTTCTTCTTGATGTTCGCGATTCTTAGCCAACATCATACAGTAAGCTGTACGAATTTCTACTGCTTACACTCTGAGTACAAGGGTAAACTATTATCGGGACATACTACATTTAAGGTTTTTTTAGGGTTTTTTTTTCTAAAATTAACTAAATTAAACCAAGCTAATTCAGCGATCATCAATCATCAATCATCATAATGAGGCAGACCAGGATATTTTTATTATTGGTAGTCCTTTGCTTATCAGCGTGCTACGCTATCCCCCCGATAGACAAAGTAAGAGGTACTTTTCCCGAAATCGGTTATTTTTCAAATAATACAGATTTGGCGGACAGCGCCTCTATATTGTATCAAACCCAGAGATATGCCGAGGCACTCGTATTATTGGAAAAAGCTCTGCAAAAGCATAAAAAAAACCCCGCGCCCGTATTGAAGAAGATAGCCTTAAGTCATTCGGCCTTGGGACATACGGGTGAAGCAATACAGTACATCGAGGAATATTTACAAGTTGAATTCGACTCCAATATCTTAATGGATGAGGGATTCGATACTATTCGCACTACAGCGGAATTTATAGATATTCAAGAGAAGTACGCACCGCATTTTACTTTCTGGTCTTTCTTGTATCTCTACATAGCACTTATTGGTTTCTACACCGCAATTGTGCTTAATTTCAATAAAAGGATAGACGTTGTGGCTAGAATTCTGATCAGCGGCTTTATTCTTATCCACTCTTCTTTTATCCTCAATATTTTCTTCAACATCACCAATTACCAGTATGTTTATCCCCATTCGTATTTGATGTCCACGGCCTTCTCTTTTTTATACGGTCCGCTCCTATATTTTTATTTTAAAAGAATTACACAACGGTACGCATTCAGGAAAATAGACCTTTTGCACCTGATTCCAACTGTGCTTTTTCTCTTTTACATTGTGCCAATCTATACCATGTCGGCCGAAGAGAAATTGAATTTAATGCTCGGTCGTGCGGCTGAAGGACAAGTGGCCACAGATTCTGCGTACCTTTACCTTATCGTAGGGCTTAAGCTAGCGTCTTTATTGATTTATGGCTTTTTTAGTCGGAAGCTATACCTTAAAGCCAAACATGATAAGGTTCTTTCCAGAGCCAACAAATTATGGCAGAGGAATATCTATCTAATTCATATCTCATACGTCATTGTCTACGCCATTTATGGAGTAGTGATCAGTAATGAAATCGTCACGGGATTCCTTTACCATTCCCAAATCATATGCATGTCGGCTATGGTTTTGTTCCTAGGTCTTTCGGCCAACCTTCAACCCAGTGTTTTTAGTGGACTTTTATCCTTTGAGAACAGCTTGTTTTTCAAGTATGAAAAATCCGGATTGACCCAAAGTTTTTCAGAGGAATTAAAGCAAAACCTAATGAGGTTGTTCGACGTCGAAAAGATTTACAGGGAAAACGATATCAATTTACAGTCTTTAGCGGACCGACTGAATACCACACGCCATAATACCTCCCAAGTAATAAATGAACATTTTGATATGAATTTTCATGAGCTCATCAACAAGTACCGTATTCAAGAGGCCAAATATATGTTGGGTGCAGACGCCCAAAGGAATCTAAATATCATCGATATTGCCTATGAGGTAGGCTTTAACAATAAAGTAACGTTTAATAAAGCTTTTAAGAAGGACACCAAACTGACCCCTAGTGAATATCAGCGTGTCTCGGCAAGTGCCCTTGGGTAAAATCATGGTAAGGTTTAATCGGAAAAGTAAACGTTTATAGGTCTTCCCTAAAAGTAATTCGGTAAGGCGTTATTTTGTTTTAAACCAACACAATGTAAGGGTAGCAGCCCTGGGGTCTTACTTCTAGAAAATAAACTTCTTTCTCATTTTTTAGGGTGATTATTTGAATTAGCTATCATAACAACCCAGGGCTGCATTTACATTTACAACCCTCCTTCAATACGTATTACCCCTACCGTATTAACTATAATAGAAATCAGTACGTCAGGCCTAGCCCAATCTCCATTATCTTGATGTAACATTCAGGCTGCATTAAAAGCACTCAATGCTGAATTATAAAAATTCAACCATCAAACTCTCATACTACCTGACCTGTGATTAAATTTTCGCCCTCCTACCTTGAGAGAGGTATCACTTCCATATGGTTTCTATGGTTTACAAACCGCCTCAGTAGATTAGAAAACTGACTTAGACATTACGGATGCCAGAAGAAATTCATTCTTTCTTAGAACACATTTTTTATTGCTAATTCGTATCCATTTCAAAGACAAATACAAAGAAAGCACTTAGAGAATTCTTTCGATAAAATGATGTTATGGTAAATCAGAGGTAAGCGTGTATCGGGACAGTAAATGTTTATCAGGATTTCCCAAAAACATGTTAAAAGCATGTTCCTTTGAGTAGAATGAACAAGATTAATGTTACGGATAGCTTCTAAGATTTTCACTATAAATTATAGTCACTGCCCCATTTCTTTCGAGGCATAATACTATACACTTCTAGGATACACTTTATAAGACTATTACTGACATCTGGAACATCCGGTTCATTAATTAGTAATCAATTAAAATAGAACGTATGAAAAAGAAATGCAATTGGTTGTGCATACTTTTCCTAATTGGATTTTCAATAGCATTGGCACAAGAAAAAACAGTTTCCGGCACGGTCTCAGACCAAGATGGTTTTCCCCTACCTGGGGTCAATGTCCTGGTCAAGGGAACTACGAACGGGACTCAAACCGATTTCGATGGCAACTATGCCATTGCTGCGAATGAAGGCGATGTATTAGTCTTTTCCTATATCGGTCAAAAAACGACAGAACAAGTGGTAAGTACTTCCAGCACCCTAAATATTCAAATGGAAGAAGACCGTCAAGCCCTTGAAGAAGTCGTCGTTACGGCACAGGGCATTAAAGCGAAACCAAGATCTTTAAGTTATTCCGTACAATCGGTCGACTCCGATGATATTACCAAATCTCGAGAAACGAACCTCGTATCTGCATTAAGCGCTAAAGCTGCGGGTGTTCAGGTAACCTCATCTTCGGGTTCAGTAGGTGCTTCCGCCAATATAAGAATTAGGGGAAATACGTCAATTACACGATCCAATTCGCCCCTATTTGTTGTTGACGGGGTTCCCATTGACAATTCGTCTTTCTCGGAAGATCCAACGCAAACCAATAATAATTCGAGTTTAGGCGGCTCCGATTTTTCGAACCGTGCCATTGATATCAATTCAAACGACATCGAATCCGTTAACATTCTAAAGGGAATAGCGGCGCAAACACTATACGGTCTGCGCGCTGCGAATGGCGTTGTATTGATTACCACCAAAAAAGGAAGAGAGGGAAAAACAACGGTGACCTTAAACACCTCCACTATTTTCTCGGATTACAATAAAGGACCTGAATTGCAACAAATCTATGCCCAAGGTCGCCACAATGGTGGCCAACTCGAATACCGAGGACCGGAAACGGGTGAAGGCGACTCTTGGGGCCCTAGAATTGCAGATTTGGAATTTGATGGCGATACGTCCTACCCTTTTGATAAAGGCGGCAGGTTAGTGCCCGTTGGAACTGGAAATGGCGTTGCAGCAAGAGCGTACGACCCTTACGACTTTTTTATAACCGGTGAAGCCTTGGATCTTAATTTGGCGGTCAGCGGTGGTAATGAGAACATCAATTACAGAGCCTCTATCGGCAGACTTATACAAAACGGGATTTCACCGAATGAAGCCTTTGAAAGAAAAACTTTTCGATTGGATATGCAGGCCAAATTGAACGATAAAATATCGCTTGATGCCTCTGGCCAATACGCAAATTCCGGTGGGTTTAGAGTACAAAGGGGTTCTAATATCTCAGGGGTGATGTTGGGGCTTCTACGTACGGCACCCACCTTTGATAACGGAAATGGTCTTACCGGCCAAGCCGCAGCCGACAATCCCGCAACATACTATTACGATATCGAGGGGCAAGAACTTCCCGGACAAAGAAGCTATCGCGATGGCATATATAACAGTCCGTATTTTGCCGTCGCCAGAAATAAAAATTTAGACGATGTCAATCGTTTTATTGGCAAACTTGGCCTAACCTACCAACTTAATGATTGGTTGAATTTCAGGTCAACGGCTTCTATTGACAGATATACCGATGTACGGAAGTTGGGATTTGATGTGTTGGATGCCAGCTTCAATAACGGTAGGGTCATCAACGATGTCATATCAAACCAAGATGTCAACTGGAATTTTTTGGTAAATGCGAATTACGATTTCAACGACAAGTCAGGTATTACCGCCAACATCGGCTATGATGGGTATTACACCAAAAATAATAGGCAGACCGTTCTTGGCGATGGAATGACGATACCGGGATTCTTTAACCTGAGCAATGTAGAGACCACCCAGGCACAGGAATTAACGAATGCCAAAAAACTTATCGGTGCTTTTGCCACTGCAACCTTAAGCTATGACGATATGCTGTTCCTGACTCCGGCGTTTAGGAATGACTGGTCCTCTACCCTTCCCGTGGGATCCAACACCTTTCAGTCATACTCCGTGGGAGGTAGTTTTGTCTTCAGCGAATTGCTGAACGAAGATTCGTTCATTAATTATGGTAAACTAAGGGGCTCTTGGGGAAAATCGGGAAATGACGCGCCTATTTATGCTACCATTACGAATTTTGGGGGTACATCCGTCAGTGGCGACGGATTCATTCAAAGTGTCACCTTTCCGGCATACGATGCCACTTCTTTTGAAAGATCATCAAGGGCCGGTAATCCGGATTTAAAACCGGAGGAGACCACTGAATTTGAGATAGGTGCCGAGTTATCGATGTTAAACAGTCGATTGAGATTGGATTTCACGTATTATGACAAGGAAACCATAGATCAAATAATTCCGGTAGACGCCGCGCCTTCTTCCGGCTTCATCGATCGTTTTTTGAATGCTGGTGTCATCTCAAATACCGGTTACGAACTCACCTTGAGCGGCAGCCCGATTAGGACCGAGAATTTTAATTGGAACATGAGCGTCAATTGGACTACCTATGAGAACGTGGTGGAAGAATTGGTAGATGGAGTAGAAAGTATTACCCTTAATGGTTTTTCGGGAACGAGTTCGCGTGCTATCGCTGGGGAATCCTATGGCTCTTTTTTTGGTTCAAGATTCCTGAGGAATGAGGCTGGTGACGTTCTCATAGACGATAACGGTTATCCTCTGCAAAACCCTGAAGACGGGCTTATCGGGGATCCGATTCCTGATTGGATCGCCGGCCTTACTAATTCATTTTCCTATAAAAATTTCGGCCTGTCGGTACTTTTTGATGTGAGACAGGGAGGGGATGTATGGTGCGGTACGTGTGGAATTATCGATTATTTCGGTGTATCGGCAGCCACCTTGATTCGAGATCAAACCACCGTCTTTAATGGCGTGGTGCAGTCGACCGGCGCTGTAAACACCCAGGTTGTTCCTTATTCCGATCCCACGATTTCCGAGAACAATAATTGGTGGAGACAATATGGGTTTGGAGGGCTTTCCGAAACGGCCGTATACCATGCCTCTTGGGTGCGTCTTAGGGAAGTAACCCTATCCTATGACTTCCCTTCCAAGTTACTCGACGGCACATTTATTAGCGGTATATCCATATCCGGTTTTGGACGAAACCTATGGTTGAGCACCGACTATCCCGGTGTTGATCCGGAAACCAATTTGACCGGTGATACCAATGGTATCGGTTTGGATTATTTCAATCAGCCAAACACCAGAAGTTATGGCCTCGATGTTAAATTAAATTTTTAAAAAAATGAAAGTACTTAAATTGATAATAGGAATACTAGTTCTTGGCGTGACAACTTCCTGCGAGATTACGGAAATAAATGTAGACCCCGACAATCCATCTTCCGAATCGATAAATGCCGGTGCCATTTATCCAGGTATGATCGCACAGACGCATCGAAATTCAGTTGCCCTCGGCGGAAGGATATCTGGCATAATCATGCAACATTTTGAGGGCCTTGATGCACAGCAAATTGCGTACGGTCAATACAATATAGGAGAAAGCGATATTGATGACTTGTGGGACTTCGGCCTTTACGGTGCGGGATCGATGCGTGATTGCTTCGTGATTATTGAGAACAGCGATGCATCTGTAAGTGCCTTGGCCAAACTATATATGGCCGCCAATTTAGGAGTGGCCACGAGTACCTGGGGCGATGTTCCTTATTCCGAAGCGTTTGTCGGAGACGCAGGCAATCTGAACCCTACCTTCGACAAACAGACCGATTTATATGGCGTCATACAAACCCTATTGGACGAGGCTATCGCAAGTGATGTAAGTGCGGGAATCGGTGCCTTTGCTGGTAGTGGGTCTACAGACGACATCAACTGGGAAGGTACGGCCCATGCCTTGAAAGCGCGATATTATATCCATCTAACGGCAGTCAACGGGGCCTCGGCCGCCCAAAGCGCTTTGTCCGAAGCCCAGCAGGCTCTTGAGAGCACAGCAGAACAGCCTGATTTCATCTACAGCACACCGCCGCAAAATGGTAACCCTTTAGCCCTATTCGATAATGATCGACCTGAAACACTTGGCTTTTCTACTTCTCTCAACGAGATGATGACAGATGACCCGAGAATACCTTTCTACACGACCGACGGACAGTCATTTGCCGGAAGGGAAGGTTTGTTTTGGGGACAATTGACCTCTCCTACTCCTTTAATATCCTATTGGGAGGTGAAATTTATCGAAGCAGAGGCCTTGGTCAGAACCGGAGGTAGCGATGATGATGCTCTAACTGCACTTCAAGATGCCGTAAGGTCGAATATGCTATATATCGGCGTCTCCGAGGACGATGCAAGCGATTATGTGGATGACCTAGCCCTTTCAGGGTCTGAAACCGATAAAATTGAAACTATTATAGTCGAAAAATACAAATCGCTATATGGGAATGCGCCGTTTGAAGCATGGGTCGATTTTCGAAGGACAGGCTTCCCAAACCTAACTCCTAATCCGGATGCAGTACCTGGGGTGAACCCATCGGGGGTAATTCCGCGCAGATTCCTTTATCCCCTTTCCGAGCGCCAAACGAATTTGGAAAATTACGAAGCGGCAATTTCGGCACAGGGCGGGCACTTATTGGATGACGATTTGGCCGTATTTCCTAGAAATTAAAATAGTGTGGATTTGAAAGTGATAGACAAGGAAATTCTCCGGTAGATTCTTGGTTTTCGTTCTTGAGTGATTCGATGATTGACAGCACTTTCTTACACCTATCGTATATCTAGCTCTATTGCGGAAGGGCGATTCATTTTCTGAAAACGCCTAAATCCCTAAAGTCACGCTGGAGCATTAGCGACTAATTGGCTTCATAATTTTTCAATGTTTTGACACTAATTTTTAAAACGATATGTATGAAAAAAATCTACTCTGCTTTGTGGATGGTTTTCCTTTTTGGAATTTCAATGCTAAGCGCACAGGAAAAGACCATAACAGGTACTGTAAATGACGAAGGTGGATTACCCTTACCTGGGGTCAATGTCTTGGTAAAAGGAACGACAAATGGCACTCAAACAGACTTTGACGGTAACTATAGTATTAGCGCCGATGAAGGTCAAATACTAATCTTCTCGTATTTGGGTCTTAAAACGGTCGAACGGGAAATCGGCAGCTCCAATACCATGAACATTGTACTGGAAGAAGATGCCTCCCAATTAGACGAGGTAATCGTGGTAGGTTACGGTACCCAGAGCAAGCGCAACCTGACCGATAACATCGCCAAGCTTACTGCCGATGATATCAAGGAGGTTCAAAATCCGAACTTTCAAAATGCCTTGGTCGGTAAAGCCGCCGGAGTTCAGATTACCCAGACCAATGGTAAAGTTGAGGGTGGCATCAACATAAGAGTTCGCGGTGCGGCAAGTATCAGTGGCGATTCACAGCCTTTATATGTGGTAGATGGTATTCCTTTGGTAGACCCACTTAGTGATAATGACGTATTCGTTCCCGGAGCCGCCAATGCTACGGGAAACGGTGCCCCTACCAACCCTTTGCTCACCTTGAGCGCGAATGAGATCGAATCCATAGACATTCTAAAAGATGCTTCTTCTGCGGCCATCTATGGCGCGCGAGGGGCGAATGGTGTGGTAATCATTACGACAAAAAAGGGAAAACAGGGTAAGGCGAATTTTGCCTTGAACCTCGCACAAGGTTTTTCCCAACCCACGAACAAAAGAGATTATTTGAATGCCGCCCAATACATAGAACTGTTTACCGAGGCCGGCAGGAACTCTGCTTTCTTCGATCCCGATGAGGGTCAAGCATTCGTTGAGGCGAGGTTTGACCGGTATGCCGGTGATACCGATTGGAGAACTGGCGAAGTAGACACCGATTGGCAAGAAGAATCCTTTCAAGATGGTTACCAGACCGATGTCGATTTCTCCGTTTCGGGGGCAGATGCCAAAACATCCTACTTCTTTTCAGGAGCCTACAATAATTCGGCAGGTATCGTCAGAGGTAATGAATTGGAGAAGGCCTCGGCACGAATCAATATTGACCATAAACTTACCGATAAGTTTAAAGCGGGTATGAACCTGAGCTTTTCCAGAGCGGAAATCGATCGCATTTCCAATGACAATGCATTTTCTACTCCCCTGCAAGCTATCGCACAATCCCCTCTGGCATTGACTCGTCTTCCGGATGGCACGCCCAACGCAAGCACGCAATATGGGAACTTCCTGTTTGATTTGGACAACTCCTTCTTCAAGACCATTATTAGAAGACTCACTGGCAAAGCCTATGGTGAGTATAAATTCACCGATTATCTGAAAATCAATTCGGATTTCGCTTATGATTTTTACTCCCAAACCGAAGATGATTATGACGGTCTAAATGCATTGTTCCAATCAACAAGCGGGCAGTCTACGGCAACCGATATTTATTCTGAGAACTATATCTTCAGTAATTACCTCACTTTTGACAAGACATTTAACGATTCCCACGATGTGAACTTGGTTTTAGGTACGGAGTTCAACAAAATAAACCGAAGAATTGGTAGCGTAACCAGTATTTTATTTCCCAGCGATGCCATTCCGACCGTCAGTAGCGGTGCGGAGGTAATCGCCGGCACGGGAATTCAAAGAAAAAGTACCTTTCTTTCGTATTTTGCCCGCGCTACTTACTCGTTTGACAATAAATATCTCTTCAAGGCAAGTGTTCGTAGAGATGGATCCTCCAGATTTGGCAAGAATCAAAGGTTTGGTACTTTTCCGGCATTTTCTGCTGGTTGGGTGCTTTCAGAAGAGAATTTCCTAAAAGATTCACAAACGATATCATTTTTAAAACTTCGGGCAAGTTGGGGGCAATTGGGGAATGCGGAAATTGGAGATTACCCTTCCCGATACCTGTTTTCAAGTTTCTCTTACAATAAGCAAGGGGGTCTAGCGCCCTTGCAACCGGGTAACGATGAACTTACTTGGGAAAAGTCGACACAAACTGATATTGGGCTGGAATTTGGTTTTTTTGATGGTATTATTTCTGGTGAAATCGATTACTACAACAAAGAAACCGACAACTTGCTTTTTGCCTTGCCATTGCCCCTTAGTGGAGGAGCTGCAACCGTAAATACCAATGCAGGTACCTTGGTGAATAAAGGTGTGGAATTCGTTCTGAATACCAGGAATGCCAGCACGGAGAATTTCACATGGACCACGAACTTCAACATCGCTAATAATGATAACGAAGTAACCGCTTTGGCCAATGATAATGCCGATGTCATTACAGGACGGAATATTTTAAGGGTTGGCGAAAACTTGAATGCCTTTTACATGATAGAATACGCTGGTGTTGACCCCGCTAATGGGGACGCCTTGTACTTTTTAAATACCGAAAACACCGATGGAACCCTGAATAGGGAAACTACCAACAATCCGAATGATGCCGAAAGAATTGTAGCTGGCAACCCCTATCCGGAATGGACAGCAGGTTTGACGAACAACATCAACTACAAGAATATTGACTTTACGTTTACCCTGCAAGGACAATGGGGCGCCAGTATATTTAATGACGCGGGGCGCTTTGAATCTGCCAATGGAGATTTCTTTGACAATCAGACCACGGATCAGTTGAGAAGGTGGCAGCAACCCGGTGATATTACCGATGTTCCGGAAGCTCGATTATTCGAAGGTAACGGGACGGCAAGGTCTACACGCTATTTGGACAAGGCGGATTTCATAAGATTAAGGAACATTTCATTGGGGTACACCATACCGAAAAACGCTCTCAAAGGTGTAGGACTTAGTAAAGTTAGAGTGTACGTTTCCGGACTGAACCTGCTTACGTTTACCGATTTTGAAGGAGGTTGGGACCCTGAATCCACACTGGACGTAAACGGTCCTGCACAGCCGGGAATTGCCTTCTATTCCGCTCCTCCCGCAAAAACGATCACCTTAGGTCTCAACATTAATTTTTAAAAGAATGAAGATGAAAATATATAGTAAAATGATTACGGTATTTTTAGTCTTGGCCACTTTCGCCTGTGAAAATGAACTTGAATTCGACCCTACCGACAATCTAGCTGGCGAAAGTGCCCTTTCAACCGAAGAAAATATTGCCAGTGTACTCGTGGGGGTGTATGAAGAACTAGGACAGGATGATTCTTACGGTGGACAATTACAGATACTGGTAGACTTACTAGGAAATACCGATCAGGCGAACTGGGAGGGTACCTTTGTAGAACCGAGGCAAGCCTTCGCAAAAGGCTTTTTAGTGGACAACATTTGGGTACGAGACGTTTGGGGCAATGCCTATGAGGCAATAAACCAAGCCAATTTGGTGTTAGAGCGCCTAGACCTGATAACAAGTAGCGCAGCGGAGAAGGACAGAATTGAAGGAGAAGCACGATTCCTGAGGGCTTTGGCGTATTTTGATCTTGTCCGAAATTTTGGACTGCCCTTTGAATTCGGCGAATCGAACGGCCAACCAGGAGTGCCGTTACGCTTAACAGGGATAATAGACTACTTAGTGCCCATCAATGCCGCACGAAATTCTGTTCAAGAAGTATATGACCTCATATTATCGGATGCTACGAGAGCTTATGAAATTCTCCCGGATGCGAACGACTTCTATGCCGATAAATACGCGGCACAAGCCTTGTTGGCAAGGGTATATTTTCAACAAGGTGACTATGCCCAAGCTAGGGATGCCGCCGATGATGTGCTCACCAATAGCGGAAATTCCTTAGATCCTGATTTTTTCAGCGCGTTCAATAATGATACCGATGGTATCGAGGACATTTTTACGTTTCAGGTCACGAGTCAGACTGGTTTTAATGATTTAGTGGTGCATTATGCTTCAGAGGCAGATGGTGGCCGTGGGGGTGATATCACCATTCAAGATGGCTATCTGGCGCTTTTTGACGATCCGAACGATGACCGTGGCGATTTCAATTACATCAATCCGGCCAATGGCAGTAGGCTCACCTTAAAATACACGAACCAGTTTGGAAATATCCCTATGTTCAGAATCGCCGAAATGCATCTGATTCGATTGGAAAGTAATTTCAGGGAAGGCACCACCACAGGCTTAGACCCTTTGATCGAAATAAACGCCCTTAGAGCGCGTTCCGGTGCTACCGAATTGGCAGGACCACTCACAGCGGATGTGATTTTTAATGAAAGGCAGCGTGAATTAGCCTTCGAAGGTTTCTTGATACATGACTACAAAAGAACCAAAAGGACCGTTGGTGATTTACCGTACAATGACGATTCTTTGGTATTCCCCATTCCACAGACCGAAATGGACACCAACCCATTGATGACACAAAATCCCGGCTATGGCGGTTAATACGAACTAATGCTTTCTAAACAACACCGATTCATACAGAATCGGTGTTGTTGTATTATCTCAACAGAAAAGCGGTTTAAAGTAACCAAAGCCCTCGAAAACTATTTTTTCAGATTATTGATATAATTGACGACCAAATGATTGAATAAATTTGGCTGCTCAACGTTCACTACATGGCCACAATATTGTATGGTGACCAAACTACTCATTTCATGTTTTTGAACCACTTTCTCGATTGTCGGTAAAAAAAGATAGTCCTCCCCTCCCATCACATAAAGGGTTGGAATTTTGATATCGGCCGCACGAAATAATCGCAACAAGGGGTTGATCTCCGAGGTAAGTCTGAACCAACGGATAAACTCCTTTTGATACAATTTCTTTGCTTCCCTTACGAAAAGCGATCTCGACTCTTTATGATTGCGATTGGGCATGATGATAAAGGCGAAGAACTTGTACAACCAAAGGTATGGGATGATCGACTTGAAAATAATTCCAAGGCGCATTAATAATTGTGATCTGAAATCCAACTTCATAATCGCTCCGCCCATAATCATACTAGATACCCTATCGGGAAAACGTTCCGCCAGATTCCTGATTAAAATGGTACCCAAAGAAATGCCTATAAAATGTGAAGTTTCTATTTTTTCATGATCTATCACTTCAACGATGTCATTGGTAATCACATCAAAGGTGTAGCGATCGTTCAAAACATCCTTAAGATTGGGTTTTGATTTTCCGTGCCCCCGCAAGTCCAGAAGTAGCACATTAAAGTGTTTCTTGAACTCCCGTAGCTGCTTATGCCATATTGAAGAACTTCCCCCTGCCCCGTGCACGAAGGTCACCCATTCGTTCGAAGATGTATGTTCATAAGTTGTGTAACTCAGCATTTAAAAATTTCCCATTTTAAACAGGGTGAACCAATGTATTAAACTTTTGTGCCGTAATACCTATTATCCGATTTTTTAACATTTTAACTGCGATATCGAGAGCAGCAATCTTACCGTAGTGTTAAGTAATCATCAAAACAACCGGTTTTTAGTTAAATATGACGATTGTAAACGTCCGGATTTGTACTTCGCCCGTATATTTGTAGTAATTAAGGTATTAAAACTATGGAAAAGCAATATTGTAAAGTAGGCACGATAACTCCAATGAACTCAGGTAGGCAAGCTATTGCCATGTTGGAATATCAATATCAAAACTTTTTGGAGAAAGCATCGAATATGGATTACAGCGATGCAAAGCTCAGGGAATACTTCGAACAAAAAGCTCAAAAATTAAGTAGGATTTTAGAAAATCTTGTCTAATATCTTTTAGAGCTTACCAAGTTCCTCGCGCATTTTCACTTGAATTTCCGCTGCCTTCTCCGCTGCCTTTTCTGCAAAATCCCTTCCCGTTGACGCATAGATAATTCCACGGGAAGAATTAACCAGCAAACCTATATTTTTATTCATTCCGTATTTACAAACTTCATGTAAATCGCCACCTTGTGCGCCTACCCCTGGCACCAAAAGAAAATGGTCGGGCACAATCTGCCTTATTTCGGCTAGATACTCCGCCTTTGTAGCTCCAACAACATACATGAGGTTTTCCGCATTTTCGTATGTCTTCGAGACTTCAAGAACCTCTTTGTAAAACTCCCTTCCATCCATCATTTTCGTTTGAAAATCGAACGCACCAGTATTCGAGGTCAAGGCCAATAAAATGGTGTGCTTATTCTTGAATGCTAAAAATGGTTCGACCGAATCCCGCCCCATATAGGGTGCTATGGTTACGGAATCGAATGCCAGGTTCTCGAAAAACGCCTTGGCATAGCGGGTAGACGTGTTCCCGATATCCCCGCGCTTGGCGTCGGCTATGGTAAATTGCTCGGGATAGTTATCATTTAGATATCGAATCGTCCTTTCCAAGGCCCTCCAGCCTTTTAAACCGTAGGCCTCGTAAAAAGCAATATTGGGTTTGTACCCTACACACAAATGCTGCGTGGCATCGATAATCGCTTTATTAAACGAAAAAATAGGATCTTCCTCATTTAACAAATGAGGGGGAATCTTATCTATATCCGTATCCAAACCGACGCAGAGAAACGACTTTTTTTTAAGTATTTGGGCGATTAATTCTTCTGTAGTCATGGGAAGCTATCTACTCGAGCACAGTCGAGAGGTTCTAAACTGATGGTCCTTTGGTTATCGACTGCACTCGAACGGACACTATATTATGCCATACATCAAAAAATCTCCGAAGCTTCTTTTAGTTTCTCCGTATTTTCGACCAAACTTAATTCATCGATAATCTTTTGAATATCGCCATTGATGATGTTCTGCAAATCGTACAGCGTTAAGCCAATACGGTGATCGGTCACCCTGCCCTGTGCATAGTTATAGGTGCGTATTTTTGCCGATCGGTCACCACTACTCACCTGGGAATTACGCTTGGCCGCATCTTCTTCCTGCTTCTTGGCGAGTTCCAAATCATAGAGTCTGGAGCGTAGTACCTTAAAGGCTTTCTCTTTGTTTTTATGCTGAGACTTTTGATCTTGGCATTGCGCCACCAATCCCGTTGGGAGGTGAGTCAAACGCACTGCCGAATAGGTGGTATTTACCGATTGTCCCCCAGGGCCTGAAGAACAGAAAAAATCGACCCGTACATCCTTGGGTTCTATTTGTACATCAAAATCCTCGGCTTCCGGCAAGACCATAACGGTAGCGGCACTGGTATGAACCCGACCTTGTGTTTCCGTTTGTGGAACGCGTTGCACACGGTGTACCCCAGCTTCAAACTTTAAGGTGCCGTACACATCATCTCCAGAGACTTCAAAATGAATCTCCTTATAACCTCCGCTCGTGCCTTCGCTTAAATCGATAACGTTGGTCTTCCAACCTTTCGATTCGCAATATTTTGTATACATTCGGAATAAATCCCCGGCGAAAATACTTGCCTCGTCACCACCGGTGCCGGCACGGATTTCCATCACGACATCCTTGGCATCTTCCGGGTCTTTTGGAATAAGCATCAGTTTGATGTCCTCCTCCAATTTTGGAAGTGCAGCTTTGGCGTCATCCAACTGCATCTTGGCCATTTCAACCATTTCGGCATCGCTTCCATCGGAAATAATCTCCTCTGCTTCCGCAATATTATCCGTCAGCTCAATATATTTATCACGCTTGTCACAAAGGTCTTTTAGGTCTTTGTATTCCTTCGTCAATTGTACATAACGTTTTTGGTCCGAAATAATATCGGGTTGGATAATAAGGTCGGAAACCTCATCAAAACGTTGTTTTACTATGTTTAATTTATCAATCATTCCGCACTAGTAGTTGGATTGCGAATTTACGATTTTTTTTCAGGTGGAAGTCCATCAATACGCTTATGAAAGGCTGCTCTCCTAATCAGGTGGACATTACTTCGATGCAAATAGTATTTACTATTACAATATCGGATGGGTAGACTCCGCTACTGCTAAAAAGTTCGAGCTAGGCCACTCCTTATCAAGGAAAGATAAATAATCAAGGGAACTGTTCGCTAAATCTCAAACCTGCTTGCATGTAGAGCAAATACAACTATTGGTATACCTCGGGATGAATAAAGCCAAAATCGTCGTTTACCGTTTCTAAAACTGTTTCGACCTTCTTCGTATCTACATGAATTCGTTTGATACGGAATGGTGATTTGAAAACTTCCAGGCTATGAAAGTAGACGTATTCCCCGTTTGGGGACCAGCACATGCTTCCACCATTCGCATTGGCGTCGTTCAGCAGAATCCATTCTTGGTTCGACTGCATATCATATAACATAAGGTCAACATCGGAATAGGCAGCATTACCTCCAGAAAAAACCACCTTGCGACCATCCGGCGAAAACGCTGGGTCGTGGTCACGGGATTGGTTTTGGGTAAGTGCCGTAATGTTGGTTACCGTATCGTTTATTGCATCGTAGTCCGCTTGCTGCAGTTCTAATTCCGTCAGGTCAAAGGAGAGCATATTGTCCGTAAAACCCATAAATACAACGCTACTATTGTCCGCTGAGAAATTACAGTCAATGGCCCAATGATCTGATAGGATTTTTGGATTCTTGCCTGTGTTGTCCGTGGTAATCAATCGCCATTGCAACCCGGATTCGGTTTCTACTTCGGCACACATGAGTATTTTGCTTCCATCCTTATTCCAACGACAGACGCCTTGGGCATTCCATCCGTTCTCGTTTTTAGCAATGAGCACTTGCGGATTACTGCCATCTATATTTACCAACATCAACTCTGCGTTCGGATAATCATCGTGGTTCTTATCCGGATTTACCGCAGATCGGTATACCAGTATTTTTGTTCTGTCAGGACTTACCTTAGGCCACCAGAAATCATAGCTTTCATCACTTAAAACAACAGACTCTATACCATTTTGCAATCGGTATAGCTCATTGTGTCCGTTCGGGTTTTTCGAGTATAAGATGGTATCCTCGATGGTCTCGGGACTATCAATGCTGTCGATTGGCGCATCGTCGCTACACGAAATGGCAAGTACGCAAAAAAACAGGTAAAGCAATTCTTTTATAGGTCGCATTTCAGTACGTTATCATTCGGTGAAAAAGGCGGTATTTGAATCTCCTTAGTCGGTTTCAAATAAAATACCACCACTTTTATGGATTTTATTATCGCTATCGACAATAATCACCTCGGTACCGCCAAATTGGTTGATTAGCGAAATACCTGCCTCCTTGCCCATGATAAAAACAGCTGTCGCAAGGGCATCGCAAATCTCGGCGCTTTTCGCAAAAATAGATACGCTGTTGATGCCCATAGCAGGGTAACCGGTGCGCGGATCGATAAGATGGCCGTATTTTTTAGAGTCGATTATCACATACTTTTCAGCGTTGCCAGAGGTCGCTACAGAGGATTCTACAATAGGTAGCCATGAAAAAATCTTATCCTTGCTCATCGGGTTGGCAATACCGATCATCCATTTTTCACCATTCGCCTTGGTACCCCATGTGGTAAGGTCGCCGGAGGCGTTTATGATTCCACCCTTAACCCGTTTAGAGACCAAAAGTTCTTTTGCCCTATCGGCGGCGTATCCCTTGCCGATAGCGCCAAACGAGATTTTCATTCCCTTTTCCTTTAGGAATACGGTCTTGTCCTTTTCATCTAAAATGATTTTTTGATACCCGACATTCCGTATCGAATTTTCGATTTCCGATTCGGAAGGTATTTCTGTCATAGAGCCATCAAACTTCCAGATGTCATCCATCGCCGCAAAGGAAATATCAAAAGCACCCTCGGTAAATTCCGAAATTTGCTTCGATCGTTCAATAAGCCTAAATAGTTCTAAACTCACTTTTACAGGCTTGATACCTGCGTTATCGTTGATTTGGGAGGTCTCTGAATTTTCGTCCCATGACGATAACATCTTATTGATTCGGTTGACCTCGGCAATTGCTTCGTCAATACTGATATACCCAAGTTCCTCATTTACATCAACGACCGATATATCGAAACGGCTGCCCATCAATTCAGTGGTCTTTTTGACGGTAATATATTCTTTCTCCTGCGCTGAGGTATGGAGCGCTAGAAAAAAGCATACACATATCAGCCACATCCTCATCGTAAAAATGAATTTAAATGGGTAATGTATTCCTCCGGAGAAAGATTTTTATAGGATGTCGTACCTAGCACTTGCTCTTTGGAGTTGACCAATACGACCAATGGGAAATACCCGTTCGGATTGAATTTATCGGATAGCTCACCATTCTCTCGGGACAATTCTTCAGACAGGCGATTTTTCTTCTTTTTCGGAAAGTCGGCGCGGTACAAAACAAAATGTCCGGCCGCGTACTCTTGAAAATCTTTCGCCTGCCAAATTTCCCTCTCTAATTTTATACAGGGCGCACACCAATCACTTCCGGAAAAAACCACTATCAAAGGCCTATCGGTCTCTTCGGCCAATGACAGCGCCTCGTCATATCCGGTTTCCCAACTTTGGGCGACTGCAATAGCCGATAAGAATAGCGCAAATAATATCAAAAATCGTTTCATAATATGCTTGCTAGGCAAATTCGATGCCAAAGCCTATTCGAAGACCCTTAAAATATCTCCATCTACCGATGTTTGATAGACTTTTAAGGCCTTTGCCGTGGTATTTCCGATTTGATTCAACGGGCTGCCGTCCTGGCCGAACCGCGAACCGTGTACATCGCAATGGAAGATGCCACCTTGATCACTGACAAAGCGCACTTGATCATATCCTTGATGGCTGCAAATCTGCGTCGCGGCAATTAGTACACCCTCGAGGTTTCTGGCTACGACTACATCGTTTTTTAGAATATACCCACCCTCATTGGCCAGATTAGTGGCTTCATTGGAACTTAAGTCTATTGTAAAGTCAACTCCCGTTGGCACCTCTTTTATATTCCCAACGACTTCATCCTTAGAACAACCTTGTGCACAAGGGAAAATAAGTGCAAAGGCGGCACCAGCACCGAGGCTACGTAAAAATTCTTTTCTTTCCATAACTAAAAAGCTTTAGTAAGGGAACGCAAAAATGATGGTATTCGTATGAAAAAAAGAGCCTATTAGACCTATGACAGCATAATTGGAATATTTTTTAGGCGATCTATACGTGGAAATCAACTGTACGTCCTTGAAAATCGGTAAAACGCATATCCGAACAGCAATCCTTTAGTACTCGAAAGTACCATATTCACTGCTGATCGTTAGTTTTCTGGACGTACTATCGGCCACCCTGCCGATGATTTGGGCGGGCACCCCGAAACTTTCAGAAATGGCAATTAGTTGCTCCGCTACCTTAGGATTCACATAAAGTTCCATACGATGCCCGCAATTGAAGACTTGGTACATTTCCTTCCAATCGGTTTTCGATTGCTCTTGAATTAATCTGAACAGCGGTGGAATCGGGAAGAGGTTGTCCTTGATGATGTGAAGGTTTTCAACAAAGTGAAGTATTTTGGTCTGCGCTCCCCCACTACAATGCACCATACCATGAATATCCGACGCATTGTAATCCTCCAATATTTTTTTAATGATCGGCGCATAGGTTCGCGTTGGGGAAAGCACCAATTTACCAGCATCTAAAGGAGTATCGGCAACAACATCGGTAAGTTTCGCACTTCCGGAATACACCAACGATTCAGGAACCGCCGAATCATAACTTTCAGGGTATTTTTGCGACAGGTATTTCGAAAACACATCATGTCGTGCAGAGGTGAGTCCGTTACTGCCCATGCCTCCGTTATACTCTTTCTCGTAAGTGGCCTGACCGTAGGAGGCCATGCCTACAATGACATCACCCGCCAGTATGTTCGCATTGTCTATAACCTGTGAACGTTTTAGGCGAGCTGTTACCGTAGAATCTACGATAATCGTGCGTACCAAATCGCCCACATCGGCCGTTTCCCCACCGGTAGAATGAATGCTTATCCCGTGGGATTTCAAATCGGAAATCAATTCTTCGGTACCGTTGATAATAGCTGAAATTACTTCTCCGGGAATCAGATTTTTATTTCGCCCGATTGTAGAAGACAACATGATGTTATCCGTGGCCCCGACACAGATAAGATCATCGATGTTCATGATCAGCGCATCTTGGGCAATCCCTTTCCAGACCGAAAGATCTCCGGTCTCCTTCCAATACATGTAGGCCAAGGACGATTTGGTACCGGCACCGTCGGCATGCATAATCAGGCAATAAGCATCGTCATTCGTCAAATAATCAGGAACGATTTTGCAAAACGCTTTCGGGAACAGGCCTTTGTCAACATTTTTAATGGCGTTATGAACGTCTTCCTTAGATGCCGAAACACCTCTTTGGCTATATCTCTCGCTGGTATCCGAACTCATGAATGTGGTTTTGGCAAAAATAGAAGTTTCGATTCGATTGAAAACATAAACTTCTACAAACTTGATTTACTTTATAAACAACAGTTCTTGATACTTTGTCAAGGGCCAAACTTTATTATCCACCAACTTTTCCAACTTGTCGCAATTCAGGCGAATCTCCTCAAAATATGGCTTTACATCATTACAATAGGCCAGTGCCTTTTTATGACTATCGGTAAGTTTATTGGCCTTTCTTCTGGCATCGGTCATGATGTCGGTTTTCTTTTTTAAATCCGTCAGATGTTCGGCAATGGATTCGATGATAGCGAGTTGCCCTTCGGACAATTTTTTATGCGCGGCCCCGTAAACGTCTTTCATCCCCAAAACATTGGTCAGCAGCTTGTTTTGATAATCGACCGCAGAAGGAATTACAAAGTTGTACACCAATTGACCGTACACACGACCTTCGATCTGCACATGCATGATATACGCTTCCAGCTCAACCTCCTGTCGCGCACGCACTTCGGTCTCGCTCATTACCTTCATCGATTTGAACAAGTCTAGACTCTCTTTGGTTGTCAACACCTTTAAGGCCTCAGGAGTGGTTTTATTGTTGCTCAACTTTCTGCGTTTAGCCTCTTTTTGCCATGCCTCGCTATAGCCATCACCATCAAAACGAATTCGCTTCGAAGTTTTGATATACTCTCGCAGCACATTGAATATCGCTTCGTCTTTCTTCAGGTTCTTCTTATTGATCAATGCGTCCACCTCTTTTTTGAAGGCGACCAGCTGTTTGGCCGCGATCGTATTCAGGACGGTCATTGGCTTGGCACAATTGGTTTTTGAGCCCACGCCCCGCATTTCGAATTTATTTCCAGTAAATGCAAAGGGCGAGGTGCGATTACGGTCCGTATTGTCCAATAAAATCTCAGGAATCTTTCCGACAACGTTCAGCTTTAGCTCAGTCTTCTCCTGTGGGGAAAGCTTCCCTTTGGAGACGCCTTCCAATTCATCCAGGACCTCGCTCAGTTGCTTTCCGATAAAGATGGAAAGTATAGCAGGAGGTGCCTCGTTGGCCCCCAAGCGATGATCATTACTGGCAGATGCAATCGAAGAACGCAACAACTCCTCGTACGAATCGACCGCCTTAATAGTGTTGATGAAAAAGGTTAAAAATTGAAGGTTCTTCATCGGCGTTGAACCCGGACTCAAAAGATTTATACCGGTATCAGTCGCCAAAGACCAATTGTTGTGTTTTCCGGATCCATTGATACCTGCAAAGGGTTTTTCGTGAAATAATACTTTAAAGTGATGTTTATCGGCAATTTTATCCATCACATCCATCAAGAGCAGGTTATGATCTACCGCCAAATTGGCCTCTTCGAAAACGGGAGCCAGCTCGAATTGATTGGGGGCAACCTCATTGTGCCTTGTTTTTACGGGTATTCCCAGTCGGGTACATTCAATTTCAAGATCTTTCATAAAACCGATGGCCCGCTGCGGGATGACTCCAAAATAATGGTCGTCCAGTTGCTGCCCTTTGGCTGCCGAATTTCCGATCAAGGTGCGCCCCGTCATCAAGAGATCGGGTCGGGAATGGGCCAAGGCCTTGTCGATCAGAAAATATTCCTGTTCCCAACCGAGTGTTGCATTGACCTTCGAAACATTTTTATCAAAATATTTGGCCACTGCCGTCGCAGCGTCGTCCATAGCACCTAATGCCCTTAAAAGGGGTGCTTTGTTGTCGAGCGCCTCGCCGGTATACGAAACGAATACGGTCGGAATGCATAAGGTCGTATCGTAAACAAAAGCAGGCGAAGTGGGGTCCCAAGCCGTATAACCACGTGCCTCGAACGTATTGCGGATACCTCCGCTAGGAAAGCTAGATGCGTCGGGTTCCTGCTGTACCAACTGACCGCCACCAAATTTTTCCAGTGCCCTGCCACCGGGTAAAAGATCAAAGAAGGCGTCGTGCTTTTCAGCGGTGGCCCCTGTCAATGGCTGAAACCAATGCGTGTAATGCGTAGCGCCCATCGAAATAGCCCAACCTTTCATCGCTTCGGCCACCTGATCGGCTATTTTTCTATCGATTTTGGAACCGGAGAAAATCGCGCTCTTTACACTGGCAAGGGCGTCTTTTGTAAGGTATTGTAGCATGCGTTCGTCGTTAAAGACGTTTACAGCGAACAATTCCGAGCGCCGACCAGTTTCTTTAACCGCGGTACGGACTCTTGTATTGCTTTGTATTATGGCATCAAATCGTTGTGTGGACATGTTCTATGACTTAAGTTGAGCTCCATTAATTATTATGGAATTGGCAATATATCCCTTAAATATTAATTTTCTATCAAAATACCCCCTATAATTTAGGGGTGTGAATAATTAAATGTGATTTGTGGATAATTACCCCCTTGAATTTATTGATAACTCGATAAATATAATATTTTTGTTGATCGCGAAATTTAAAATTAACTATCATACAATTATGAGCAAGACAAAATTAGAATATATCTGGTTAGATGGATATTTCCCAACACAGAACATGCGAAGCAAGACCAAAGTCGTGAATGATTTTGGTGGAAAACTGGAAGATTGCCCGATGTGGTCTTTCGATGGAAGTTCGACAAGACAGGCAGAAGGTGGATCTTCGGACTGCTTGCTAAAACCCGTTGCTATTTTCCCAGATCCGGCGAGAAAAAATGGCTTTTTAGTAATGACGGAAGTCTTAAATGCCGATGGAACTCCACATGTCTCTAACGGCAGGGCTACAATTGATGATGATGATAATGACTTTTGGTTCGGTTTCGAACAGGAATATTTTATAATGGATACCGCTACTGAACTTCCCTTAGGATTCCCCAGAGGTGGGTATCCCGCTCCACAAGGGATGTACTACTGCTCCGTAGGAGGTAAAAATACACACGGACGCGATTTGGTCGAGGAACATGCCGACCTCTGTATCGCAGCTGGACTTAATTTTGAAGGAATCAATCAGGAAGTAGCTTCGGGCCAATGGGAATTTCAATTGTTCGCAAAAGGAGCGAAATTGGCCGGAGACGAATTGTGGGTCGCCCGTTATTTATTGGATCGTTTGACCGAACAATACGGATACTATATCGAATACCACCCAAAACCACTTGGAAAAGATATGGATTGGAACGGTTCCGGTATGCATGCGAACTTCTCTAACACCACCTTGCGAACTTGCGGCGATAAAGCCACCTATGAGAAGATATGTGAAGCTTTCCGCCCAGTGGTAAAAGAACACATCGAAGTTTACGGAGAGTTCAACGACCAACGTTTGACCGGAGATCACGAGACCCAGTCCATTGATGAATTTAGTTTCGGTATTTCCGATAGAGGTGCTTCTATCCGAATTCCTATCGCGACCGTAGAAAGCGGATGGAAAGGGTGGTTGGAAGATAGAAGACCAGCATCTAATGGAGATCCTTATAAAATTGCCGGTAGAATCGTAAAGACGGTTAAAACCGCAAATGTATAGGTAATTAAATTGTTGTGATTAAACCGCCTTTGATAGTAATCAAAGGCGGTTTTTTTATTGTACGGTTAAATAGACAAAAGTAATATAGCCCCCTAGCAAAAGGATACCATCGCGCCAGCCCAAACGTAAACCTTTGGGAATAAAAACGAGCGGAAGTACCAAAAAAGAGATACCCAACATCCAAAATATATCATTGCTTAGCAGTCCGTCGTCCATGACACGGATGGGGGTGATAATTGCGGTAATACCCAGAACAGCAAGTAAATTGAAAATATTCGATCCTATAAGATTCCCCAAAGAAATGGCCTTTTCTTTTTTAATGACAGCGATCACCGATGCTGCCAGTTCCGGAATACTGGTGCCTACCGACACAACGGTTACTCCGATCACCCGCTCACTCACCCCATAGGCAGATGCCATACCCACGGCCCCGTTGATCAATAATTCGGAACCGCCCCAGAGGGCAACACCGCCCAATCCGAGGAGCAATACAGTTTTGTAAAGGGGCAACAAGATGTCCTCGACACTTTCTTCCTCTACGACTGCAGGTTTCTGAAATCGCAGCAGGTAGACTAAAAAGAAAAAGAGGGCCACCACCATTATCACACCCTCATACAACACTAGTACCTGGTCAAAATAAATAAATCCAAAGAACATTAGAGAGGCGAACATCATCATGGGCCAATCGGTCTTGTAGAAGCTTTTGTTCACATCGATCGGGCTCAGCAAAATGGTAATACCCAGTACCAAGCCCAGATTGGCAATATTGGAACCGACTACGTTGCCTAAGGCCAAATCCGGGAAACCGTCTAAGGCCGCCTTTATACTTACGATCAGTTCTGGCGCCGAGGTAGCAAAAGAGACAACGGTCATACCTACTACGATTTTCGGAATATTCAAACGAAGGGAAATGGCGACTGCCGACTTCAACAACCAATTGCCACCGGCAATCAATAGGATGAGTCCTAGTAAAATATAAACTATATGCTGCATGTGGGGGTTAGTGTTGGCTATGCATGAACGGCAAATATAAGAAATGATGCGAATCGGTATACTCTAGGTCGCAACAAAAAAGCCAATAAGAACCCTGCTTAAAAGATCGAAAATAGAAAAATAGCTTATTTTGATGCTTTTTCGGCCTTGCAATTTCAAAAAGCACTCAAAACACCCCTACAATTGTTACAACTTATAATAGCAATTTACTTTTATTGTTATAAAATGAAACCTTGTACAAGAGCGAAACTTTAAAATAAAAATAACAACGATTTTTTAGCTTACATATGTGTATTCAAATGTATTAATTTCAATCAAATTGTTAGGAGAATAGTACGCTTTAGATATATATTGATTGGATAATCGATTATGGAGTACTATTTACTCAAACCTTACCTGCTTTGACCAAGTAGCTAAGGGCAACCTTAAAAACCCCGTATTATGATTACACTTACAAAAATGTTAGTACTATTATTGCTTTCGCTGATTTTAAATCTGTTGTGAGCAATTTCAAGAAGTCATATCAAACAACAAGACGGCTCTGCAGGGCTGTCTTATTTTACGAAATGGTTTTAAAATATGTGATTATATTTGCGCAAACCGACCAAAGTGAAAAAATCATTCTTCAAATTTTTGGCCAAAGTCAACAAAGCACTGCTCCCCTCCTATACTAAAAAACGGTTAGATCTTTCAAAAGCGACCAAATTTCAGTTAGCGCTCATCGGCTGGCGATACTATGTGACCACCAACGCCCTTGGTTAGTAATGTAAAAGGGACTGAACTTCATATCCGTTTAGGTTGTTCCTTCCACTTAAAAAATCTAGTTCGATTAAAAAATTGCAGGCGATGATGTTGCCCCCGAGTCGTTCTATAAGTTGGCAAACTGCCTTGGCCGTACCACCTGTAGCCAATACATCGTCATGAATCAGAACATTTTCTCCTTTCTGTATGCTGTCTTCATGAATTTCCAAAATATCGGTTCCATATTCCAGGTTGTAGCTTTGCGAGATTTTTGCAGCCGGCAATTTGCCGCTCTTACGCACAGGAACAAAACCTGCATTCAGTTTGGTGGCCAACATTGGACCGAAGAAAAATCCGCGACTTTCCATTCCCACTACCTTATCTATTCGGTGCTCTCCAACAAGTAAGAACAGCGCCTCACTGGCCTTTTTGAGCGTTTCTTTGTCTTGTAATAGTGGTGTAATATCCTTAAAAACAATTCCTTGCTGAGGGAAATCCTGAATATCCCTGATATAGTCGTTAAAATCCATTTTATTTGCTAGTCGTTAGTTTGCCGTTAAAGGTAAAAAGAAATATATTTGCAGCCCATTATAAGGCCCTATGGCGCAACTGGATAGCGCATCTGACTACGAATCAGAAGGTTACAAGTTCGAATCTTGTTAGGGTCACTTAGAGCGAAAAGTACGTACTAAAGTACGTACTTTTTTTATTTGCGATACCGTCAAAAGCACGAGCTTTTGAAAGGGGTTGGGAATAAAAAAAGTGCATCGCCCTTTCCGCGATGCATACTTTTCATTATAAGGCGGGAGCCTGAAAGAACACCGAAGGTAATCTTGTTAGGGTCACTTGGCGCAAGAAGTCTGTACGTGCGTGTGGACTATTTTTTTCTGGCTTCAAAAGCTCCCAGCTATTTGGGTAGATGGAAGCGAAAAAAACCGGCATCCCTTCGATGATGCATACTTCTATTTTGAAAGATGGGAGCCTGAAAGAACACCGAAGGTAATCTTGTCATCCCTGCAGGACGTTTTTCCAATTCTAAAATAGTATCGATTAAAAAGTGCATCGCCCTTTCCGCGATGTATACTTTTCATTATAAGGCGGGAGCCTGAAAGAACATCGAAGGTAATCTTGTTAGGGTCACTTGGCACAAGAAGTCTTTACGGGCACGTGGACTTTTTTTTTTCTGGCTTCAAAAGCTCCCAGCTATTTGGGCAGATGGAAGCGAAAAAAACCGGCATCCCTTCGACGATGCATACTTCTATTTTGAAAGATGGGAGTATGAAGGAAAAGTGAATCACACCAATTTGACTATCTTTCCTGCTATAAATCCAAAAGTATTTTAGCAAAAACCTCTACATGATGTCGATACGGTTATCCCGCTTTAAAAAGTTTATTCCCATGTTGCTCTGCATCCAATTCGTTTTAGTTATTGGGCAGGCACAAGAGTCGTCACCAGTTGCACAGAAAAAGTACACTAAGGAAATCGAAAAACTTAGCGCCAAAAAAGTGATGCAGACCGCTTTTTCGATTATAGATGCAATAGACGGTCAAACCACCGAAGATTTAATCGCACTTACCGAAATAGAAGCTCCTCCTTTTAAGGAAGGTGCAAGAGCCACTGCCTTTAAAACGCTTTTAAAACAAACGGAGCTCGATACCGTCTGGATCGATGCAATTGGAAATGTCATCGGACTCAGAAAAGGTGCCGATGGAGACCGAGTGGTGGTTCTAGACGCACATTTGGACACCGTTTTTCCTGAGGGAACAGACGTTACTGTGAAGCAAAAAGGAGACACCTTGTACGCGCCGGGTATTGGCGATGACACGCGCGGGTTGGCTATGCTTGTGGCTATTTCCAAGGCGATGAATATTGCTGCCTTACAAACCAAGGCCGATATTTGGTTTGTGGGATCGGTAGGAGAAGAGGGTCTGGGCGATTTGAGAGGCGTAAAACATTTATTTCGAGAAAATGCCCCTAAAATAGCTTCATGGATCGCCATTGATGGAGGGGCCATAGGAAGAGTGAATAACGCGGGTTTGGGTTCTACCCGCTACAAGGCCGTTTTTAAGGGTAAAGGAGGCCACTCTTGGGGCGCATTCGGATTAGCGAATCCGCATCATGCCCTTGGTTATGCTATTACCCACTTTACTAAGGAAGCGAAAAAATACATCGATGAAGGACCGAAGACCAGTTTTAACATTGGCAGAATCGGTGGCGGTACGTCTGTCAATTCCATTCCTTTCGAGTCCTGGATGGAGGTTGATATGCGGTCGGTAGACGCCGAGAGGCTTTTGGAGATGGATCGTATTTTTAAGGAATCGATGCATGCGGCCCTGGAGGAATACAACGCGAGCGGCGTTGACGACGAGATATCCCTTGAACTTATTAAAATTGGTGATCGACCATCAGGAGAGCTACCGGAAACGACGCCTTTAGTGCAGCGTGCGATTGCAGCGACGCTATTTTTTGACGAGCAACCGAGATTGACAAGAGGTTCAACGAACGGGAATATTCCTATTTCGTTGGGAATTCCAGCAGTTACGTTGGGCCGAGGTGGAAATGGAGGGGGCGCTCACTCCTTAGGGGAATGGTGGATTAATGAAAACGGTACAAAAGCTATAAAATTGGCACTTCTAATTGCAATGGCAGAAGCTGGGCTAGGTAAATAATCAATCTGTATAGATACTCGCGATTTCTTTTTGGAATTTTTCGCGAATGACACGTCGTTTCAGCTTCAATGTGGGTGTCAATTCGGCCTCTGCGCCGTTGTCATGAACAGGCAACCACGGACTGGATAGCAATCGAAACTTTTTGATTTGTTCGACATGACCGAATTCGGGATTGTATTTATCTATAATTTTTTGATAACGCCTAATCACTTTCTTATGCTTGATAACTTCGGCCATAGTTGTCCAAGGAATTTCCTTCTTTGCGCAGTAGCTCTTCAACGCCTCCTCTGCGGGTAAAATGAGGGCCGAAACGAACTTTTGTTTATCTCCGATGACCATCATCTGTTCGACCAAAAATTCTTCTTTCACCCTGTTTTCAATAGGTGCAGGTGCTACGTATTTGCCGCCGGAAGTCTTCAGCAGCTCTTTCTTTCTGTCGGTAATCTTTAAGAATTCACGACCGGTGGGCCCTTTGACCAACTTACCAATATCACCTGTGCAGAACCATCTCTTTTTATCGATTTCACGAAATACCTGTGCATTTACTTCGGGCTTTTTGTAGTAACCGAGCATTACGTTCGGTCCATGTGCTAAAATTTCACCTTCATCTTCATTATAGTCTCCTTCGGAAGCGTATATTTTGATCTCAACCCCCGCAATCGCCGGACCGGCAGTGCCGAGCATTACCCCGTCCTGTTCCATTGTGTTGACGGTCAATGTGGGTGACGTTTCCGTGAGTCCGTACCCCTCGCGAATCGGAATTCCAGCAGCGCAAAAAACGCGCATTATCTTTACCGGACAAGGTGCCGCCCCAGTTACTATGGCATTTACCTGACCTCCTAATGCCTCTCGCCATTTACTGAATATGAGTTTATCGGCAATTTTCCATTTCAACTTTTGGCCAAAAGATATCTTTTGATTAGGCTCCCAGGAATCTGTTAGTGCCAACGCCCAAAAAAATATCTTTTTCTTTGCGCCCTCAAGGGATAATCCTTTATTGTAAATCGCTTCGTAAATTTTCTCAAGCAATCTAGGTACTGTAGCGAACGTAACTGGTTTTACGGCCGCCAAATCGCCATCTGGTCCGCTTAGGTTGTCGGTTCCCGCAAAATAAACTCTGGTTCCCTTGAAGATGTAAACCATTGATACTGCCCGCTCAAAAATATGGCATAGGGGTAAAAAACTCAACACTGGATCCCCGGCCTTCGCCGCCATATGCGGTTCAGTTTCTCGAACTACATGCATTACATTCCCATGCGTCAGCATTACCCCTTTCGGGTTTCCGGTGGTACCCGAAGTATAAATAATGGTCGCTAAGTCATCGGCCAAAATACCTTCTTTGATCGATTCAACTGCCGCACTATTCGTAGAATTGCATATCGTTTTCCAAAAGGACGCCTTCGGTTCCTGGTCAAAAGTGAATATCTGTTTTAAGCTGGGTACTTTTTTTTGGGTTTCGCTCAACTTGTAGAACAAATCATCGCCACCACAAAAGGCAGCCTTTACCTCCGCCTCTTTCAAAATATATTCATACTCCCCAACGCTTATGGTAGGATATAACGGTACGCTCACCATGCCTACCAGCTGCAAGGCAAAATCCATAATTACGAATTCCGGTCGATTTTTATAGACCACCAGTGCTACCTTGTCACCCGGTTCCAAACCGAGTTCCAGTAAGCCGGATGCGGCTTGCTCAACAGTTTCAACAAAGGCCGCAGTACTATAGGATTGCCATTGGCCATTTGCATCTCTAACATTCAGGGATTTATCAATTGGATTATCATTCAACTGATGGTACAGAAGATCAAAGAGTCTGGTCATTGTCATGGTGATTTTAAGAGCCTTAATGTACAAAAAATACAATAGGTTTCTTTTGGGAAACCTAGTCTACTTCGGCTTACTCGAACATCAAACTTAAAAACTCGGCAGCGCAGGCCGGCTTCTCGGAACCTTCCATTTCAACGGTGCAATTCCAAGTGATTTTCAATCCGGTATCGCCGTACTCCTCGATATTCGAAATCCTGGACACTAGTCGCAATCGACTGTCTACCAAAACCGGTGCAGGAAAACGGACTTTATTCAAACCGTAGTTTACGCCCATTTGTACCGACTTTACTTTAATGACATCACCCAGCATTTTAGCCAACAGGGAAACCGACATAAAGCCGTGGGCAACAGGCTTTTTAAAGGGGGAATATTTCTCTGCTTTTTCCACATCCACATGAATCCATTGAAAATCCATGGTGGCTTTTGCAAAATCATTGATCATGTCCTGGGTTACGGATAGCCAATCTCCTGTTGGAAGTTCCTTGCCTTCCAACTCTCTAAATTCCTGAAAACTATCTGGTTCTAATTTTGCCATTTTTATGATTTAGCGTGAAGTTCCTCCATCGATTGTCAAACAAATTCCCGAAACAAAGCGAGCCTCGTCCGACGCCAGGTATAAATAGCCGTAAGCGATATCTATGGGCTGGGCTACCGTTTTCAAGGGAATGCTTTCTTTTATGGCTGCAAAATGTTCTTGGGGAATTTTATCTACCATATCGGTCATCGTAAAACCCGGGGCAATGGCATTCGCGGTGATTCCGTGTTTACCCAATTCCATCGTCCATGTTTTCGACATTGCAATCACTCCTGCCTTTGTGGCCGCATAATTGGTTTGACCAAAATTACCTCGCAGGCCTACATTGGAGGCTGCGCTAACAATTCGGCCGTATTTATTCGCTTTCATATAAGGTGCGGCCGCCTGCGTACATAAAAACACTCCTTTCAGATTTACGTCAATTACAGCATCCCATTCATCCTCACTCATCTTTTCCAGCGTGCGGTCCCGGGTGATTCCTGCATTATTTACAAGGATATCCAGACTACCATGTTTTTCGTTTGTGGCAGCGAAGAGCGATTCAATAGCCATTTTATCTGTTACGGAAACAGAATGAAACTCGGCTTTCCCACCATTGGCATTGATATCGTCCGCCACTTTTTGACCTTGAGGCAAGAGATCTACGATGATTACCGTTGCACCTTCCTTCGCGAATAATTCCGATATTGCTTGGCCGATTCCTCTGGACCCTCCGGTCACTACTGCTATTTTGTTTTTTAAACGCATATTGTTTCTATTTAATTACATCATTAATGAGTATCTATTGTTCATGAAATGAACGTTTCTCAAAATACCCCCTCTGAGCCCCCCTAAAGGGGGGGGGAATCCTGCCGTTGTGGTGTCTTCCCTCTTCCCTCTTCCTTCTTCCGTCCCAACGCAAACTAAACCTTCACAATCAACTTCCCTTTTACCTTTCGATTGGTCATTTCTTCCAGTGCCTTCGCTGTATCGGCTAAATCATAAATAGCGTGAATATGCGGTTTCAGTTTTCCTTCGGCATGCCATTGCATCAACTGCATACTGTTCTGCATATTTGCTTTGGGATTTTTCATCGCAAAAGCTCCCCAAAAAACACCTACTATCGAAGCGCCCTTTAACAAAGGAAGGTTCAAGGGAATCTTTGGAATATCACCGGCTGCAAAGCCCACTACCAAAAATCGTCCGTTCCATGCCGTACCGCGTAAGGCTGGCTCTGAAAACGTTCCCCCGACAGGGTCGTAAACCACATCGACACCTTTGCCTTCGGTCAGTTCTTTAATGGTAGCCTTTAAATCTTGAGCGACATAATTGATTGTTTCATCCGCACCATATTCTTTACATAAGGCTAACTTTTCTTCGGTGGAAGCGGCAGCGATTACTTTTGCACCCATCAATTTACCCAGTTCTACAGCTGCTATTCCGACCCCACCGGAGGCACCCAAAACCAATAGCGTTTCCCCCTCGGCCAAATGTGCTCTATCTTTTAGGGCATGATAAGAGGTCCCGTAGGCCATCAGAAAAGAGGCGGCAGTTGGAAAATCCATTTGAGGCGGTTTTGGAAAACAAGCGTTGGCGGGAACTACTACTTCTTCGGCCAAAGCACCGTAGGCCACAAATCCAAAAACTTCCTGCCCCACTTTTAAATGCGTTACCTCTTCGCCTACTTCCTTAACGATACCGGCAACATCGCTGCCAGGCGTAAAGGGCAAATCCGGTTTGAACTGATATAAACCCTGGATGATAAGCGTATCGGGAAAGTTCAGTCCGCACGCTTTAACACTAACCAAAACTTCCTTGGCTTTTGGTTTTAGGTTGTCAACTTCTTCCAAAACTAAAGAAGATGGTGGTCCGTATGCCTTACATCGTATTGCTTTCATGAATAAGTGCTTTTACCTTTCCTTCCCTCGACGGAGGGAATCTTTTGAATATTCGCGTTCCTATGTTCTCGACTACGCTCGAAGTGACAGTCTACAGGAAAACTTCCAACTTTGAGCGTCCAACTTCTCCTACTCTTCAATTACTTTTAAAACCAGCTTCCCCATTTTATCACCTGTAAAAAGTCGATTGTATGTTTCTGGGAAATTTTCGATTCCCTCATAGATATCCTCACGACTTTTTATTTTCCCCTGCGCCATCCATTCGCCAAGAATTTTGGCTCCCTCCGCATAACGATCGGCATAATCAAAAACGACCATTCCTTGCATGGTCGCACGATTTACCAAAAGGGATAAATAGTTGCTAGGACCTTTCATACCTTCTTTGTTGTTGTATTGCGAAATGGCACCACAAATCACGATTCGGGCATGCATTCGCAAACGGCCTAAAGCAATATCAAGAATTTCTCCCCCGACATTATCGAAATAAACATCCAACCCTTTCGGGCATTCTTGTTTAAGCCTTTCCTTTACATTTTCATTTTTGTAATCAATACAAGCATCAAAACCCAGTTCATCGACCACGTATTTGCATTTTTCCGGCCCACCAGCGATGCCTACTACGCGGCTTCCCTTTATTTTGGCTACCTGCCCTACAATACTTCCGACAGCGCCTGCAGCTCCCGAAACCAAAACTACATCACCTTCCTTTATCTTGCCCACTTCCGTAATACCAAAATAGGCGGTCATTCCCGGCATTCCCAAGGTACCGATATAGGTCGGCAGTGGAACTAAATTCGGGTCTACCTTAAAATAACCTTTTCCTTCTGTGGCAATATATTGCTGTACGCCGGCATAACCCGAAACATAATCGCCCTTTTTAAAGTGGGGATGGTTCTTCGCTTCGATTACCTGACCTACCGAACCGGCACGCATTACGGATCCGATTTCCATAGGTTCTATATATGATTTTCCTTCGTTCATCCATCCACGCATGGCAGGATCCAAGGAGATATAATGCTGTTGTACCAATACTTCCCCGTCCTTAATTTCAGGAATAGGGTTTGTTTTCAATGACCAAGTAGAAGCATCGGCTTCCCCGTCAGGTCTTTTCACAAATAATAATTGTTTGTTCATTTCTATGTTTTTAAATTTTATTTCCTCTAAGACAAAATCTAATTGTTACTTGTTCTATTTTTTCCAATAAATAACTATTAATCAAGCTCTTAACCCCGACACAAGTAGCTCTCTATGGAAAAAGGTGGTGGTTCATTTTCCCTTTTTCTTGGTACGTTCTTTCAATCTGCCTATAGAAAGTTTTTCGAACTCGTACTGTCATTTCTTTTTGCTCGAAAAACTTTCTACATACATCTTCATTTTAGCTCGTATTTCGGGTTTCCACCAGAGTTCGGATGCTTCTTTTAGGGAGTTTTCCGCATTCAAATCCAACTTATTCCAGAGGTGTTCCCTAAGTTTGGCTTTGGTATTCCTAAGAATTTCCTGATCCGCTTTCATATAAAGCTGCATCTGCTTTTCAGCCCGCTGCAGGACGTTCGCCAAAGGCAAAAGCTCATCTACCAATCCGGCTTCCAATGCTTCCTGACCAGAGAGGAGTTTCCCTTCCAGAATATACCTGCTTGCGCGCCCATCGCCCATCCAAAATGCGTAGATTTCGGTTAAGTTCTGACTTATCTGAATGTTTACGGCAACTTCGTTCAGGCCAATGACGTACTTATCGCCCTCTGCCATGTAGCGATTGTCGCAGGTAACCGCTAACACACATCCTCCAGCAGGCGAATGTCCCGTTATTGCCGAAATAAGGGGTTTTTTAAATTGTACCATCTCCAAGTACAAGGCCCCGAACGCCCCAAAAAAGTCCGTGATTTGGTCTTTGTCATATTGATATAATTCTATCAGATCTAATCCGGCTGAAAAATAATGCGGTTGGCCGGTTAGGACTACGCCGTATACCTGTTCATGTTCACCCAACGCTTTGAAGACGGCCCGAAGTTCCATAACCATCTCATGGTTAATAGCATTGACTTTACCACGGTTCATCTGAACAATGGCGTAGTTTGTTTTGTGTGTTATCTCTAGTGTTTTGAATTCCATATTATAATGATGTTCCGCCGTCCAACGTTATCGTTTGGCCAGTTATGAATTTTGAATTTTCAGAAGCCAGCCAACAGATGGCCTCCGCGATTTCGTCGGCCTCGCCAAATCGGCCCATAGGGATAAATCGTTTTAATTTTTCCCCCATATCTGGACTTACCGCCAGCAACTGATCTAAGAGTGCTGAATGGGTAAACCCTGGACAAACCGCATTGATGCGTATATTTTTTCTGGCGTATTCCAGCGCAGCGGATTTGGTCATGCCGACTACCGCAAATTTGCTCGCACTGTAGGATAGATTATGTCCGGAGGCCTTTAAACCTGCCAAAGACGCTACATTAACGATATTGCCGTGCCCTTGTCTCATCATGTGTTGCAGGGCAACTTTCATACAGTAAAATACCCCCGTCTGGTTTACGGCAATAACATTGTGCCAATCGTCGTGGGTGTGCTCAGCCGTTTTTAATTGCTCTTTGCCTCCAATACCCGCGTTGTTCACTATAACGTCTAGCCTATCATGTTTCTCGATTGTATTTGCAATAAGGGCTTCCACCTCCTGATATTGGGTAACATCGGTCTTTATGGCAGATGCAATGCCTCCTGCCTCGGTGATGTCACCGGCTATTTTCTGGGCGTTGTTCAAATTAATATCAGAAGCTACAACAACGGCTCCATGGGTTCCGAAAAGCTTGGCAGTGGCCGCACCAATACCGCTTCCGGCACCCGTTATAATGACTATTTTGTTTTTTAGGTTCATTGAAAGAAAATTTATTTTCATTCCCGTGAATACGGGAATCCGCTTAATATTGGTTTTGTTGTCTTACTATATATTCCTTAATTTTTAACAAAGACTTGGGCTTTACACGCCCCTACTTACAATTCTTAATCCTTAGTCTCTAAATGTCAAGCGCTTCAGCTCGCACACTACTCCCGCAGCAAAGACTCTCAAGAGGGTAAATTTCATCATCATATCCTTCACTAACAATGAATCAATCTAGAGTCTTCCAAAGCTTGTTTTCTCAAATGGGAAGGATATCCCTCTGCTTGCACCATCGCTAGAAAATCGACAATCGTATTATATCTTATAAGTAACACTTTATCCCATAAATATTCATCTTCCGGACCGATAAGCATTGCTCGTGGTTTCCCCAAAAAAAGAACTTCGCCATTTGCCTTTGCAAAAAAGGGAGCGGCCTGCCGCATATATTCTTTGTAGGATGCCTCTCCTGATAATCCCGTTTCTGTAACCACGTCCTTAAATTTCAATAAATTCAACATCACCACGGGCGTGTTCACAGGCAATTGCTTAAATGCGTTGAACTGTTCTATATTGATTTCCAAATAAGAATTCTCGTTCATAGACTAAAATAAGTTGTCGATTTGCTTTTTCTGAATCGCCTGCCACGCTGTGTTACAACACAGTTCGGATGCTTTATTTAAAAAAGCGAATTTTGGGTCATTCGTATGGCCATTCTTGTATCGGTAATAAATCTGTTGTGCTATGACCGCTATTTTAAACAGGCCATAGGCATAATAGAATATCAGATTGTCAATATTCCGCCCACTCTTGGTCGCATACTGCTGTACGAGTTCCGTGCGTATCGGATTGCCGGGCATAACGGTGGGAGACTGCAATCCTTGTTTCATAAAATCCGGATCCGCAGCTGTGGTCCAATAGCCCAAAGAGGTTCCCAAATCCATCAAGGGGTCTCCTAAGGTACACATTTCCCAATCTAAAACAGCTGCGATGTCCTTCCAAGAATCATCTTTAAAAACCACATTATCATACTTAAAATCGTTATGAATGATGGTATGATCGTAATGCTTGGGCTGATTCTCTTGCATCCAAACCATCACTTTTTTTGCGGTTGGGACATCATCTGTTGCAGCAGCCAAATACTGCTTGCTCCAATTGGTCACCTGACGCTCGATATACCCTTCCGGTCGTCCTAAATCTTCCAATCCCGCGGCGTTGTAATCGATATTGTGAAAGGCCACAAATGTATCTAACCACGTATTTGAAATGGTTCTAAATTCATCGGGCGTTACCTGTCTTTTGTGAGCTTCCTTTGCTGTCAAAATCTCCCCTTCGACCTTGCTCATTACATAAAAAGGAGCTCCAAGAATTGTTGTATCCTCGCTATAAGCAAATGCTTTGGGTGTTTTGTCAAAAACTGTATTCAAGTTACGGATTACCTTGAATTCCCTGCCCATGTCATGCCCGCGTTTGGGCGCAGCAAATGGTGGACGTCTTAAAACGTATGCTCTTTCCTCAATGTTTAAAAGATAAGTAAGGTTGGAAAAACCATTCGAGAATTGACTGACTTGCAATTCGCTATTTGAATCTGCAATCAAGTTATGCTCCAGAAGAAATTTCTTGAGATCGTCTTGATTGAGTTCCTCGCCTTCGCGAACTGGTTTTGTGTTCATTAGTAACTAATTTATTATCATTTCCTCGAAGGAGAAAATCTGCTTGATTTAGGTGCTAGTTTATATTTATAGTTTATTACCTTACTCGATAATCGAGATTTAAAATACTCCGACGTCTGCGTCGAAATCAATTGTAATTTTCCTTTTGGTGCTTCGTGGGCTTGTCCCTAGGTCGTTTACCTAGGGTCCGGGCTTTTTCAACCCATGCATCTCAAAAACATCTTTATTCTTTTGTATATTTTTTGATTGTATTCTTACCAAGCTGGCTCATATGTACCTCATCGGGGCCATCGGCCAATCTGAGCATTCTTGCGGCGGCGAAAAAGTGCGCTAAAGGGGTATCGCTGCTCACCCCTTTCCCACCCATAATCTGCATGGCCCTATCTACCACACGCAAGGTCATGTTCGGTGTTACGATTTTGATCATGGCAATCAAATCTTTCGCCTCTTTGTTCCCCATCCTGTCCATTTTATCCGCAGCGGAAAGCACCAATAGCCGTGTTTGTTCTATCTCACAAACGGAATTCGCAACATCTTGACGAATGCTGCTATAGGTATCCAAGGTTCTTCCGAAAGGTTTGCGTTGCGTGGTGCGTTCGCACATCATTTCCAACGCCCGTTGGGCCATACCGATCAAGCGCATACAATGATGAATCCGTCCGGGCCCCAAACGGCCTTGGGCGATGGCAAAGCCTTGTCCTTCACCGACCAATAAATTTTCCTTCGGAACGCGCACCTTATCCAAGATTATTTCAGCGTGTCCTTCCGGGGAGTCATTATACCCAAAAACGGACAAAGGCCTCACGATTTGCAATCCAGGCGTATCCATAGGCACCAAAATCATGCTTTGTTGTAGGTGTCGCGGCGCATCAAAATCGGTTTTACCCATGACGATGGTAATCTTGCAATTCGGATCCATCGCGCCGGAGGACCACCATTTTGTACCATTGATGACATACTCGTTACCATCAGCAACAATCGAAGTTTCGATATTTGTCGCATCGGAAGAAGCGACATCTGGCTCGGTCATAAGAAATGCCGAACGAATTTCCCCATTCATTAAGGGTTTCAGCCACTTTTCCTGTTGCTCGGGCGTACCGTACTTGGCCAGTACTTCCATATTTCCGGTATCGGGGGCGCTACAATTGAATATTTCGGAAGACCATAAAATCCGCCCCATAATTTCAGCCAAGGGGGCGTACTCCAGATTGGTTAATCCTGGACTCAAATCGCCATACCCAATAGGAAGGAAAAGATTCCATAAACCTTCGTCTTTTGCCTTTTGTTTTAGCGCTTCAAGACCTGGCCATTTTTTCCATACATTGGCGGGGTCTCTGTGGAAAGCTGCTACCTCATTTTCTACTGGAGTAACATTTTTTGCAATAAACTGCTTTAGCTTTTCCTGAAGGGTTTTTGATTTGTCGGTGTATTCAAAATTCATCTTGACTTTATCTTATTTTCTTTGAGGCGCTTCGACAGGCTAAGCGTGATAAAAGGCCTTAAATTTGTCTGTTTATGTTCGAAGCTCGCCTTGACCGTATTCTTCTATCTTAATGGCGCTTCGACGGGCTCAGCGTGACAGTTCGCTTTTGATTTGTCCGTTTGTTTTAGAAGCTCATCTAGACCGTGGTTTGCTTTCACTAGCGCTTCGACGGGCTCAGCGTGACAAATGCAATTGATTTGACCTTTATTTGCTCGGAGTTCATATTGACTCCTATATTCTTTCATCTGCGCTTCGACAGGCTCAGCGTGACAGTTGGCTTTTGATTTTTCATTTTTGTTTTGAAGTTTAACCAAATGCTAGGTCAAACATTCACTTTCAAAATTTGTCCCTTGTATTTCCAACTTCGTTTTTCCCTCCTCTTAACCTGAAATTAAATACCCACCATCGGCGGCATATACGCCTCCTGTCATATACGACCCGGCATCGGAGGCCAAGAGCATTACTACTCCGGCCATTTCGTCGGGTTCCGCCATTCTTTTCAAGGGTACCATTTGATTATATCCGGCAGCCAGTTTTTCATCGGACCATAGGCTTTCGCTGAACTTGGTTTTAATGAGTCCCGGGCAAACGACATTGGAGCGGATGCCATACCTACCCCACTCCTTTGCTTGATTTTTTGTCAACATGATCAATGCTGATTTCGTCATGCTATAAAGCCCTAAACGAAAACCGGGATGTATGCCTTCCACCGAAGAAATATTGATAATGCTTCCGCTACCCTGAGCTTTCATATGGGGTTGCACCAAGTTGGAAAGCAACCAAGGCGCTTTTACATTTACGTTCATTATTTTGTCAAACACCTCTTCCCCTGAGGTTTCCAAAGGACCATAAAAAGGATTGATAGCCGCATTGTTCACCAAGATGTCGATTCGGCCATACTGCTCCATTGTTTTTGCAACCAGCACTTTACGTTGTTCCGCATCACCGATATGACAGGCCAATCCAATAGCTTCCAAACCTGCTTTCTTGAATTCTTCAGCAACCATATCTACAGCAGCCTGCTTTCGGCTGCTAATGACCAGCTTGGCCCCATTTTCGGCCAATCCTTTGGCAATCGACAAGCCAATTCCTTTACTAGAGCCCGTTACGATTGCCACTTTTCCCTTGAGGTCGAATTTCTGTTTTATGCTCTTCATTTTATTTGTTTTCATTCTTGCGGAGGCAGGAATCTGTTTGTTGGTGGTTTTGTTTTTGATTTATGGTCAGGAATTTTACCAATGGCTCGGGCTTTCAAAACCCTCCGTCTTTATTTCTTCGTAATGAATGCACCTCCCCTTGGCCAAGAAAGGAGCCCTAAAAAAACACTCTTTTCTATCCTCCCTTTTCCCATTGATTATGCAAAAACCTTCTTGTCCGTTCCAATCGTCAACGCTTGTTCGTTGTCCATTAAAATTTCCGCTAGTGCGCTGGTTTTGGGAAGTTCGTATTTAAAATAGAATTGCATGGCATGGATTTTACTTTCATAGAAATCCGTACTATTTTCCGTATTCCCGGTAACAAGAGCGTTTTGTGCCTCGCGGGCCATGTCCAACCACAACCAACCAATAAGAATATTACTAAAGAATTCCATGAACGGAGTGGCATCGGCCAAGAAGCGCTGATAGTCGCCTTTCATCGCAAAACCCATCAAGGATTGCAATACTTGCTGTGTTAACTCTAATTTTGCTCCTAATTTTTTCGCGTATGGTGCCAAGGACTCATGAGCCATACTCGCCTTAATGGAATTCATAATCTCCTCAGAGAGCAATTGCAAGGCCTTACCATTATTCATGGTTACCTTTCGGCCTAACAAATCTTGGGATTGTATTCCCGTTGTACCTTCATAAATCGCAAAAATTCGGATATCCCTTAAGTATTGTTGTAAAATGTAGTCAGAACAGAAACCATATCCGCCTAAGACCTGCACCCCATTGTCAACAGCGACTTTCCCCATTTCCGATGGATATGTTTTTACGACCGGAGTTAAAATCTCCAGCAACAACCTATATTTTTCGCGTTCATCGGCATCGGCACTTGACATGGAGAGATCTTGATATTTCGCAGCTAAGAAAATCAGACTTAAAGAGCCTTCCGAAACCACCTTTTGCAGCAATAGCATTCTCCTTACATCGGGATGATTGATGATCAAAGTCTGCTCCTGATTGGCGTCTTTCTTTCCCGTGCTAGTCAATTGGCGGCCTTGGGGCCTTTCATGGGCATAGTTCAGGGAAGCGTGATAGGCAGCCGTAGCGATAGCCGCAGCACCTCTACCTACCCCTATTCTTGCGCCGTTCATCATCAGGAACATGTATTTCAAACCTTGATTGGCCTCTCCTACAAGCCAACCACGACAATCTTCCTTATCCCCAAAGAACAGATGGGTCGTACAATAACCTTTTTGTCCCATTTTTTTAAAATCGGCAACGGTCTGCACGTCGTTTGGACTCAAACTACCATCGGCGGCAGGCCTATTTTTAGGAACGACGAATAGGGATATGCCTTTGGTACCCGCTGGCGCTCCTTTTATTCTCGCCAAAACCAAATGCACTATATTTTCGGCACCTTGGTAATCGCCTCCGGAAATAAAAATTTTCTGTCCGTGAATCTTATACATGTCCCCGTCGGGAGTTGCCGAAGTAACAATATCGGAAAGGGAACTACCCGCTTGCGGCTCGGTCAAACACATGGTCCCACCCCATTTTCCCTCTAGCATATTGGGTACATAGGTATCTTTCAATTCTTGATTAGCAAAATGCGTAATCAGTTCTGCCGCGCCAACCGTCAAACCAATATACCCGGGTAAATGGTTGTTAGCAGCTTCTTGAATATAGGCCGAAGCATTCAATGCCATCGCGGGCATTTGCATACCCCCATCTTCATATGGGAACGGGCCGGAAATAAAACCCATCTCCCCACCGGCCTTCATATATTTATTGACCTGTGGATGTACCACAATCTCACCATCTTTAAAATGGGCTGGATGTTCATCCATTTCACGGAAAAAGGGAAACAGTTCCTTATCGGAAAAATCCTTCACGGAATTCAACATCATATCGATGGACTCCTTATCATAATCCGCATAGCGGTCTTGATCGAGTACGCTCTGAAGGTCGTGTACTTTATAGAGTAAAAATTTGAGGGTGTCTAAATCGACATATTGATTTGCCATAGTCTTGAATTTTTGAAAGTTCTTCAAGGTACTTGAAAATTTGGCCAAAGTCGTTAAACTGGTTTAATAAAGTCCTCACCCGGAATCGCTCTGGCGATTCCGACCTCTCCCAAGGAGAGGTAGGCAGCATCAATAGAAAAAAATAGTTTTTCATTCTAACGAGCGCACAAACACCTTATTCTCAATGCTATTTTGCGGAAAAGATTATATTCCGGAATCGCTCTGGCGATTCCGACCTCTCCCAAGGAGAGGTAGGCAGCTCTCCATAGAAAAAAATAGTTTTTCATTCTAACGAGCGCACAAACACCTTATACTCAATGCTATTTTGTGGAAAAGATTATATTCCGGAATCGCTCTGGCGATTCCGACCTCTCCCAAGGAGAGATAGACAGCATCAATAGAAAAAAATAGTTTTTCATTCTAACGAGCGCACAAACACCTTATACTCAATGCTATTTTGTGGAAAAGATTATATTCCGGAATCGCTCTGGCGATTCCTACTACTACTAAGGAGAGGTGGGCAGTTCTCCATAGAAAAAATAGTTTTATATTCTGAAAAGCCAATCAACACTTAATAGTCAATGCTGTTTGCGGAAAAGATTCTATTCTGGAATAGCTCTGGCGATTCCGAATTCTGTTAAGTAGAGGTGGGCAACCGTCTCTAGAAAAATTAGTTTTTAATTCTGATGGGCGCACAAAAACTTTACGGTCAATGCTATTTTTCGAAAGATATCCGCTACCGAAATCGCTTTGCCGATTCTGCCCGTTCCAAAAGAGAGGTAACTTATAAGTCGTAATAATTTTTTAGCCTTATTAGACCTTGGCTAATCGCTTTCTGATTTTTGATAATCCGACCGGGGTAAGTCCCAAGTACGAAGCAATTAGATATTGCGGTACGCGTTGCAAAAGATCGGGTCTCTTTTCGAGCAGTCTCAAGTAACGTTTTTCATTGCTGCGGCTATTCAAGCGTTCAATTCGATTGAACGATTTCATAAAGGCCTCCTGCATTGATAAACGCCCGAAACGTTCTAACTGGTGCGACTGGTTAAAGGAACGCTCTGCATCGGATTTCTTCACGGCAAACACAATGGTATCTTCGGTAGCACAGAGATTGTGCTGTGCAGGTGTTGCTTTTACGTAGGCAGTTAAGTCGGTAAAAAATACATCATCTGTATAGAATTCCAGCACCTGAATTTGCCCTTCCTCCACTTTATAATAATAGATGCAACCTTCGGCAACATAGTAGAAATGTTCGACTATTTGTCCTGCAGTGACCAAGGCCTCGCCCTTTTGAAGTTCGATTCTTTTGTAATACCGCAACTCGCGGTCGAGCAATTCCTCATCCACCTGGGTGTAGGATAGGATTTTGTTCCTAAGGTGTTTTAGATGGTCGACTTCGACGGCCAATTTCATGATATATTTTTAAAATAAAGAAATTTCAATTAAGATGGTTCCTACCGACCACGCAAAATAATTTTAGAATACTAAGTGCTGAAAAGGCCGGAATACCGTTTGCATTTGCGCTTTGGATCCCTTGAGGAAAAGAGAATAATTATATAATCTCAGCGCTCAAGCCCGCCTGAAGCAGCTTACTACAACGCGGTTTCAATTCGTCGTATTCACCGGTCTTCACGGTACATTTACCGTTGTGATGAACGATTATGGAACATTGCTCGGCTTGTTCCGGGGTGTGTTCGCAAACCGCTATTAAGGTTTCGATGACGTGGTCGAAGGTATTCACCTCATCGTTAAAGAGAACGATTTCGCTCTGCTTTACCGTTTCTTCGGCTAAGAGTAGGTCTTCCTGAAGTTTTTCTATTGTACCCATTTGTAATCGATTATTTGATTCATCATCCTTTTCAACTCTTTAAATATAATCCCTAAAATGAAAAAAAGTACCTTTTCAGGTACTTTTAACAATATTGTAGGCAAAACCTGCGGACAGGTTTGATTTTAGTACAGATAGTTTAGTGCGATAATGTCATTATTATTGAACTCTCCGTCCTCATTGCTACTGAAGCAGGCAAGCATAATGGAAGTCGGGTCATAGCCGCTTGGTGTGCCCGGTATGGGATTCGCACCTATACCGCCTGCACCCTCATTCACATTTTGACCACAGCTTTGGCGACTAAACCAGTCGGTATGCCGGAAGCCAACGGAATGCCCGATTTCGTGGGTAATCACATGCTCTATAACATCTACCGAGGAATTGTCCAAGCCATAAATCTGTACGAATTTGTTTGGATTTCCATTGCTTGGAAAGCCAGCAGAACCACCACTACCCGATTCATTTGGATTGTAGTAAACTACCATATCCTTATTCTGATAGTTGGTACCGAAAGTAAGTGAAAAACGGATACTCAAATTAAGACGGTTGTAGTTGTTCACAGCATATTGGAGTGCGGTCTGCTCCTTACTGGTGAGCGCGTTATTACCTCCTGTAAAACCGATTATGGTTAGCGTTCTAGAGCTAACCAAGTTATTGGTGTGGTAGTTTCGTTCCGCATCGCTTCCTTTCTTGACCTCTGGTAGGGCTTCAAGACTCTCCACCGAAAACGTGATATCATCCTCTACCTGGTAACGTGCTTCGAAAGTACCGTCAGGAAGCATAAAATTTACGACCTTGATATCGCTGGTATTATAAAAATTACTTTTTAAGGTTTGAACTACCGCGTCGGTAATCTCTAATTCAGGCTCTTGAACTTTTTCCGCTGTAGCCGAGTCCTGTTCTTCTACAATCGGGGTGTTTTCTTTTTGACATGCATTGAGAATGAACAAAAAGGCAATCAATAAAAATGGTAATCTAAATTTTCTCATGATATTAAGTGTTTGGGGTTAAGAGATCGCAATTAATTGTGCTACCAATTCTTCTAAGAAGAAGAGAAGCAGCTACCAAAATTCAAAACGATCCCTAGAAATAATTAAGAATAAACCTACAATACTTATATACCTACGAAAAAATTTAACACATAGACGTCTCGAATTAAGATTTTTTTAAGGTTTTATAAATTTTAATGATACCCACTCACCTTTTTTGGATTTTTCTTGAAAATTCAATCCTATTTCAGCACACTTCTCTGAGATTACTTTAACGTCGGTTTCATAGAACCCACTCAAGAATAGAATACCCTTTTCGTGCAAACAACTGGCATAAACTGGAATATCGTTCAACAAAATATTCCGATTGATGTTGGCCAGGATAACATGGTACTTTTGACTGTTAAGAAGGGACACATCTCCCTCATATACATGAATATGACCGCAACCATTTCGATCAACATTTTCCTTTGCATTCAAGAAACACCAATGGTCGATATCGATAGCATCAACAGTTGCCGCTCCCTTAAGCGCCGCTAAGATGGCCAGAACGCCGGTTCCGCTTCCCATATCCAATACTGATTTTCCATTGAAATCATGATTCAGAACATGGCGCAACATCATGTGTGTGGTTTCGTGATGGCCCGTACCAAAACTCATTTTTGGCATGATGACGATATCGTACTCCACTTCCTCTTTTTTATGGAAGGGCGCCCGCACCATGCACTTATCATCGACCAGTATCGGCTCAAAATTCTCTTCCCAAGTAGCGTTCCAGTTTTCCTGTTCGATAGTTTTATAGTCGAAGTGAATTTCAAATAGGTCATTGCGCAGGACTTGAACTAATGCCAAAATCCCGTCGGTCCAATCTTCTTGCTGGATATAGGCCAACAATCCCTCATCATTCTCCACAAAACTTTCAAAACCCACCTCTCCCAGCTCGGCAATTAAAATATCGGATGCCGGTTGTAAAGGATTTACTTTAAAGGCGTATTCAATATAGGTCGTATTGGACATAACTGGAATTTTATTTTGGGGGTAGACACTCAAAGCAGCACGGAAAATTTAGGGATTTCGATACCTCCTATTCTCGCTGACCACCAAAAATGGAGCAGTCGTCATTCCCTATGTAGGAAAAGACAACTGGCTTAGCTTACTGATAATTGTGTGTTAGATGGCTTTGATAATGGCCACAAAATCATCGGCAACCAAGGAGGCGCCACCTATGAGTCCACCATCGACATCCGGTTTTGAGAAAATTTCGGCAGCGTTGCCAGATTTTACACTGCCTCCGTATAAGATGGAGACATTTGCGGCTATCTCAGCGTCATACGCCTCGGTAATAGTCTTTCGTATGAAAGCGTGCATTTCCTGTGCCTGCTCCGGCGATGCGGTCTCCCCTGTACCAATGGCCCAAACGGGTTCATATGCCAAGACGATATTGCTCCAGTCGGAAGCATTCAACGAAAACAGTGCGTTTCGCAACTGACTTTCAACCAAATTAAAATGGTCTCCCGATTTCCGCTGTTCCAATTCCTCCCCAAAGCAGAACATCACCCTGATGTTTTTTCCCAATGCAGCCTTCACTTTTTTGGCAAGAATCTCATCGGTTTCACCAAAATAGGCCCGACGCTCGGAATGCCCGATAATTGCCGTATGGATACCGATGTTCAACAACATGTCTGCGGAAATTTCGCCAGTATACGCTCCGCTTTCGGCGAAATGCATATTCTGCGCAATAACTTCTATCGTCGAATTACCCAGTGCGCGAACCGCAGCTGCTAGATTTACATATGTCGGTGCTACCATCACTTCTGCATCGGTGTCGGGCAATTTTCCGGCCAGTTCCGCCAGTAAGGCTTCCGTTTGCTCCAGATTTTTGTTCATTTTCCAATTACCTGCTACTATCTTGCTTCTCATTTTTTAGTGTTTAGTATTTTTAATTTGGGTAAAAGCTTTCTGACTCGGATTTTACTACTATTACGACTTTACGAAAATTATTTCACAGAGGTGCACAGCGTAAAATGAGATTCACGGAGGTCTTATTAATTATTCAAACTTTAGTTCATCCATGTCATTGTAATGTACTTTTTGCTTTATGGTTCCTTTTTCCAGAACCAGTAGACCGGGGTTGGACCGGACAATGGTTTTTAAGGCTGTCTCATCGGTAAAGTAAAATTCGAACCCAAGGCTATATCTTTTGACCAACTCCGAGGATTGTTCGTTGTTCGAAGCCGACATGCCAATGACTTTATACCCGTTCTTTATCGCCCTATCTGTTACTTTCTTCAGCTCGGAATATACATTGGTGTTCGTTTTTTGTAGGTCATAGGCAACGACCATGACCAATTTGGGCTCTTGCAAAAGCGATGCTGCAAAATCCTCACCGTTCTGCTCAATGGTAAAATCATGAATAGGCGGCTCGTATCCCGCCTGAACTTCGGTAGTTTCAACACTTACGTATTCGCCATCCACCGTGGGATAATCGCCTTGTGTAACGATTGTTTGTTCCTCCCCGTTCACATTAAACTTCCAAGCATAGTCATAAATCGCCTTTGGGGCATCTTCCGGTATGCCCATGCCCTCCTCTATGTTCGCCCCGATATTATAAGGCCTGAAATCGATGACCGGAAGGTGCTTCAGCACATGGTTCGCATACAAACCGCAAATGACCAATGCGACCACAGTTATAATTCGTTTTGCATTATCGCCAACGATAGGTTGAATGAACCTTCGTCCAACAAAAAGGATGATTATCAACAGTAGCAAAACAATATCCTTTGTAAAGGATTGCCAAGGCGTTAGTTTCAAAGCATCGCCAAAACAACCACAGTCCGTTACCTTATTAAAGTAAGCGGAATAGAACGTGAGGAACGTAAATCCGATAATCATGAGCAATAAACTCCAAACGGTAAACTTAACGCGAAAGCCTACCAAAAGCATCACCCCCAACAGCACTTCTACAATGACGACGAAAACGGAAATGTAGAGGGCATAGGGTTCAAAAAACGGTAGATTCAAGACCCCTTGGCTAAAATATTCTTCCAACTTAAAAGAGAAACCTACAGGGTCGTTCAATTTTATAAAACCGCTTATGATGAAAAGGATTCCTACAATTATTCTGCTAAATCCAACGAGGTATTTCATTTATGAATCGGAGTTTATTGGTTTGGGACGCCCTAGTCGGTAGGAGCTTTTTTTTTCAGATGAATAAGCGCAAATACCGCGTAATTGACCATATCTTGATAATTGGCATCTATACCCTCACTGACCAGTGTTTTTCCTTTGTTATTCTCGATTTGTTTCACCCGCAGCAGTTTTTGCAAAATCAGATCGGTTAAGGAACTCACCCGCATATCGCGCCAAGCCTCACCATAGTCATGGTTTTTATTTTCCATGAGCGATTTGGTTTCCGAAGTGTGGCGGTCAAAGAGCGATAAGGCCTCTTTTGCATTTAGGTCAGGTTGCACTGCAATCCCCTTTTCCAATTGTACCAAAGCCATGATACAATAATTTATGATTCCCATAAATTCCGGGATTTCCCCTTCGTCTACCTTTCGAACCGCATTTTCTTGTAGACCTCGAATGCGTTGGGCTTTAATAAATATCTGGTCTGTTAATGAGGGAAGCCGCAGAATGCGCCATGCACTACCATAGTCTTTCATTTTTTTCTCGAAAAGGTCGCGACAGGTTTTGATTACCGCGTCATATTGCTCGGAAGTATGCTGCATTGAATTGGTTCTATGGCTGTAATTTGTGTAAATTTCGGTTAAAATATCGAATTGCTCAAAGTTCGTGTTTTAAACTTGCTTTGTCAACCCATCCAAACTCGAATATGACATTAAACTGCAACGGAAAACTGATAGATCTTAAGGTGCCCAAAGTTATGGGCATCTTGAACATTACACCCGATTCTTTTTACGACGGAGGGAAATTCAAAGAGGAAGCTGCAGTGCTGAAGCAAGTGGATAAGATGCTTAACGAAGGGGCGACTTTCGTAGACGTGGGAGCTTATAGTTCAAGACCAGGGGCCGATTTCGTTTCGGAAGCGATAGAATTGCGGCGCATACTGCCTATTGTAAAACTACTCTTGGCCGAATTCCCTAATATCATTTTATCGATAGATACTTTTCGAAGTGGTGTTGCCCATGCCTGTCTGTCTGAAGGTGCGGCTATCATTAATGATATTTCCGCGGGAATTCAGGATGAAAAGATCTTTGCCGTGGTATCGGAACACCAAGCACCATTGGTAATGATGCATATGCGGGGTACCCCAAAAAATATGCAGCAACAGACCCAATATGATAATCTTTCGGTTGCTATCCTTAAATACTTTTCAGAGCGAATAGCGATTGCCCGTACCTATGGAATATATGACCTTATCATAGACCCGGGATTTGGTTTTGCAAAAACCTTGGAACAGAACTATGAATTGCTCTCCCAATTGGATTTATTCAAGAATTTAAGGCATCCGATTTTGGTGGGATTGAGTAGAAAGTCGATGATCTACAGGTTACTCGACACTGATGCCGAAAATGCACTTAACGGCACCACTGCCCTGCATAGCATCGCATTGAGCAAGGGAGCCCAAATTTTACGTGCACACGATGTAAAGGAGGCCATGGAATGTATACGATTGGTACAACAACTAAACCGATAAGTAAATAAAACGTTTAAAATTAAGATGAAAGCCGACAAGGCCGGTACTTTATTTTGACTCTTGGTTGCATTTATGATCCAACACCATGGCAAACCTAGGACCATTTGAAAATAGACCGAACAATCTTCAGCTATCAAAGCCGTTCATAGTTAAGGTCTATGCCTTAAAATCACTGGTTGCCAAGGTAACGGATTTCATTCACTTGCCAGGTCACGGGTTTTGTAAGACGAGTCTCAGGAATGAAAAATTGTTCATCTATTTTTCCTAATTTTACCAAAACCATAACCGATTGGATTTTCTGAATTTTATCGATTTCAAAATTACCGATGTCCTCGACATTGTTCTGGTCGCCATTCTACTCTACTACATCTACAAACTCGTACGCGGTTCCGTAGCCATTAATATTTTTCTGGGTATCGTTATCGTTTGGGCATTTTGGAAACTGACCGAACTATTGGGCATGGAGATGATCAGCAGTATGGTAGGGGCCTTTATGCAGGTAGGGTTGATTGCATTGATTATCGTATTTCAACAAGAGATCAGAAAATTTTTATTGATGATCGGCTCTACCAATTTTGCCAACAAGCGCAATTTTATCAAGCACTTTAAATTTTTAAAGCATGAGGGACTGACCACTGCAACCGATGTCGATGCTATTCTGGAAGCCTGTAAAAATATGTCGGCATCCAAAACCGGGGCCCTTATGGTATTTGCCAAAAGTAATTCCCTTGAATTTGTAAAGAACACCGGAGACCAGATGAATATTGAAGTTACCCGACCCATCGTCGAGAGCATCTTTTATAAGAACAGTCCCTTGCACGATGGCGCAGCGATCATCGAGGGAAATTTTATCACGGCGACGCGGGCCATTTTACCTGTTACCAACGAACGAAAGATTCCGCTACGTTTCGGTCTACGCCATAGAGCTGCGGTAGGCATCTCGGAGAAGACCGACGCCGTCGCATTGGTCGTTAGCGAAGAAACGGGTGGTATTTCCTATGTGCGGAATGGGGAATTCGTATCATTTAACGACTTGGATGAACTGTCGGCCATGATAAAAGAAGATCTGATTTAACCAGGTACTAAAATGGATTGCAAGAACTGTGCACGACCGCTTCGAACCGACTATTCATTCTGTGCCCATTGTGGGGCAAAAGTCATACGCAATCGGATTACCATAAAGAGCCTGTGGTACGATTTTACGGAACGTTTTTTTAATCTGGATAACACCTTTCTCAAAACGTTCAAACATCTTTTCTCAAGACCGGATGACGTTATCGTTGGTTATATCAAAGGAGTTCGAAAAAAATATCTGAACCCTGTAAGTTATTTTACGATTGCTATTATGTTGGGCGGTCTCTTCGTCTATGTCCATAACGAATTTTTTCCGGATGCCCTGAATTTTAAATTTCTGTATCCCGATGAAAGTACTTTGACCGATTCAGAAAAATTCGGGATGGATTTTCAAAAAAGAATAAATTATTATCTGTTCAAGTACCAGAGCCTATTTTACGTGGCGATGCTGCCCTTTTTAGCACTGATTTCGCGTCTTGTTTTCATCAATAGAAAACAATTCAATCTCAGTGAACATTTCGTGATGAACATTTATGCCTATTCACAAATGTCGATTGTTATAAATAGTGTCTATATCCTATTGCTATGGAATAGCAAAGCACTCTATTATGCCTCGATAGGGAATTTAGTACTTCAAATCGGCTACTTTACCTGGGTGTTTTATAAAATTTTCAATCTTAGTATCAAACAGACACTAATCAAATTACTCTTCTTTCTCTTGATACTTGCTGTAGTATTTTTTGGTCTAATGATAGTAGCTAGCTTATATCTGGTATTTATGACCGATACTTTTCAAAACATGGCACCCAAGTAGGCTATTGAAGAAATTCACCTGACGACAGGCACAGCTGCCCGCAATGTTGTCAGTAGCTTCGATGATTGTTTAAATAGCCTATGCTACATCCTCGGCCAAAAACTGCGCCTCGTAGAGATTACTATAATATCCGCCTTTTTGCAGCAGTTCTTGATGTGTACCGGTTTCGACGATTTCGCCAGCATCCATCACCAAAATCTTATCCGCCTTTTTGATGGTCGCCAATCGATGAGCGATTATAATCGAGGTTCTCCCCTCGGTAATCTTTTCCGTAGCTTTTTGAATCAATTGCTCCGAATAGGTATCTACGGAGGAGGTCGCCTCGTCCAGTACCAAGATACTTGGGTTGCTAACATAGGCTCTCAAAAAGGCAATAAGCTGTCGCTGGCCACTGGAAAGCATCGTACCGCGCTCTTTTACATTATAAGTATATCCGCCCGGGAGACTATTTATAAATTCATCTACCCCGATTTGCTTGGCAGCCGCCTCGATATCGGCTATGGTAATCGTAGCGTCCTTAAGTGAAATATTGTTGGCAATGGTGTCGGCGAACAAGAATACATCCTGCAGTACGACTGCTATATGGGACCTTAAAGAGGCCAAGGTGAACTTCTTGATGTCTATACCGTCGATAGCTATGGTACCCGAATTAATTTCGTAAAATCGATTCAATAAATTGATAATAGTCGACTTTCCTGCACCAGTAGCGCCGACGATGGCTACCGTTTGTCCCGCTTTCACATCAAAAGAAATGCCGTGCAGCACTTCCTCATCGGCGAGGTATCCAAAGTGCACGGTATCAAATGTAATTTTCCCTTTCACCTTATCTTGAACCAGATTGCCCGTATCCTCTATCTTACTATGGGTATCCAGAATAGCAAAGACACGGTTGGCCGCCACCATTCCCATTTGTAAAGTATTGAACTTATCCGCGATTTGCCGTAGGGGACGAAAAAGCAGTTCGATCAGGAAAATAAAGGTGAACAGTACCCCGATGTTTTCCGTATTAATACTGTCCACATTTTGTAGCACGCCTACCCAAACCACCAAGCCTACGGCCACTGCGGAAACGATTTCAGCGATGGGAAAGAAAATGGAATTGTACCAAACCGTTTTCAACCATGCATTTTGATGTTTCTCATTTATCACCCTAAAATTTTCCTGCTCCACTTTTTCCCGAGTGAACAGCTGCACTATTTTCATTCCGGTAATACGCTCCTGCACAAAAGAATTGAGATTGGAAACTTGTGCGCGCACCTCTATAAACGCGACTTTCATCGCTTTTTGGAACAAGCGGGTGGCATATAAAATTATGGGGAGTAACACGAAAACCAGCAAAGCCAATTTCCAGTTCAGGACCAACATGACTACCGCGGCCGTCAGCATTTTCAATAAGTCGGCAACGATAACGAAGAAGCCCTGGCTAAAAATCTCTCCAATCCGCTGCATATCCGCTACGGCGCGCGTTACTAGAAGTCCGATAGATGAATTGTCGAAATATTGCATGCGAAAACCCATCATTTTCTTAAAGAGTGCCACCCGTACATCCTTAATCACCGATTGCCCTAACCAGTTCGCATAGTAATTGAAACCTAATTGACTTAGCACTTGTCCGAACAAGACCCCTAACATCGCCAATGTGAGCGTGAGTAATTTATCGGCGTCGTTCTCTCGAATGGCATCGTTTACGATATCGCCGGCCAAAATGGCCGTCAAAATCGCAAAAACGGACAATAGAACCGCTAGTACAGCAACACCGTAAAAAGTGAGCTGATAAGGTTTGGACTGTTGTATCAACCTTTTAAATAGGCGGTAATCAAAAGCATTTCCTGATTTTTCACTCATGTGAACTAAAGGTGTTTTTCGGGTATCGAATCTTTGTCAAATATAAGCCTTTTGCGGGCACGGAGGTTCCGGCTTCCCTCCTGTCCTTGCTATCCAAGATGCGTTGTACTCCAGCCTCGTTCTGCTGACCCCTTCCCACTTCCAATAGCGTACCGACGACCGCGCGAACCATATTGCGTAGAAAACGATCTGCAGTAATCTTAAAGACCAGTTTGGCGTCTTGCCTTTCCCATTTCGCGTGCTTCACATCGCATCTAAAAGTCTTTACCTCGGTATTTGATTTGGAGAAGCATTCGAAATCGGTGTGCCGCAAAAGTAATGCTGCTGCCGTATTCATGCCATCTACATCCAATCGATGTCTTACGTAATGGGCCCCAGTTGTCAAAAACACATTCTTTTCTTGGGTCACCCAATATTCATAAGTACGTTCGGTTGCATCAAATCGAGCGTGCGCATCCTCTTGAACTTCCCAAATGTTCTGAACGGCGATATCGTCTGGAAGAAAGGCATTGAGACGATAGACCATATCAACGATATCCCTAATCGGTTTTGCATCAAAATGGGCATACATTTGTTCGGCATGAACGCCTGCATCGGTACGTCCCGCCCCCATCAATGATACCTCTGCGCGTAGGAGCTTGGAAAAAACACCTTCCAAAACAGATTGTACCGTCACCGCGTTCGGCTGTTTTTGCCAACCGTGATACGCCGTTCCAAAGTATGAAAATTGGATGAAATATCTCAATGGGATGCTTTAGTTTTGTAATTGGCAAAGATATCAAAAGCATCGTTAGTGGCTATGGTCTCTCCTTGCTGTAAAAATAAGTCTCTCGGGCCTACCAATGCCTAACTCGTAATTTGAAAAATGACTAAAATCCTTCTTCTATCCGACACCCATTCGCATATGGACGATACCATTCTAAAATATGTACGTCAAGCGGATGAAGTTTGGCATGCAGGCGATATCGGTAGTTTGACGGTCACCGATTCCATTGCCAAATTAAAACCTTTGCGAGCGGTCTATGGCAATATTGATGATCATATGATTCAAAAAGAATTTCCACTGAACGACCGTTTTTTCTGCGAGGGGGTAGAAGTTCTGATGACACACATCGGCGGCTACCCTCCTAAATACAATAGCCGTACTAGGGCGCTATTAAAAGTGAAACCACCCAAACTTTTTATATGCGGCCATTCCCACATTTTAAAAGTGATGATGGACAAGCCTCTCGGGGTGCTGCATATGAACCCTGGAGCCTGCGGCAAACACGGCTTTCATCAGATGCGTACCATGCTACGATTTACAATCAATGGGGAGGACATCAAGGACTTAGAGGTTGTGGAAATAGGAAAGAGATGATCACAAATCGAAATCGGACTTTTATCAAAAAGTTTTTATCCCCTGTAAGGATATCGAATGCGTGCGTCTAATATGGCTTAAAAAAAACAATTATGACAACCAAACATTCTTTAATCCTAGCATCCCTCAGTATCTTTTTACTATTGGCCTCCTGTGGGGAACAAAAGAAAAAAACCATTGCGGAACCGACGGCAGAAGATATGACCGAAAAAATGCCCGAGTACAACACCGATGACCCAAAATCAATGCTTGCCGCGGTCGAACAGGCGCAAGGTGGCTGGGATGATTTGTGGAACAAAAAAGATGTACAATACACCTATGATTATCGTTACCCGAACAACACCGCCGACATCTCCGTAGAACGGTATATTTTTGATACCGAAGCTTCTTTTGGATATTATACACAGCATGAAATCAACGCGATGCCCGAAGCCAAGGGAGACGTAGCCCAATATTTTGATGGACAGCATACTACCGCCATGTTGGCCGGTAAAACCGTCGAAGATCCGCAGGCCGTCGGAACAAGTGAATTTTTAAGGCGAGCCAATTACTTTTGGTTCGTAATGCCCTACAAATTGAACGATAAGGGAACACTGCTCAAATACCTGGGCCAAGAAGCATATAATGGCACCGACTATGATAAGGTTGAAGTAACCTACGACCCGGCCATTACGGGAAAAGAACAAAATGACAGTTACATTCTATATCTCAACCCGAAGACCAAAATGATCGATCGGTTCTACTTCTCCTTACCGGCTATGGGCGTAAACGTTCCGGCCATTGTGGCAAACTACGAATACGAGAATATCGAAGGTCAAAAGATAGCGACCAAGCGTACTTATTTTATGCCGAATGAAAAGGGGGAATACGACGATACACCAAGTATCGTGCAAACCTTGACCGATGTTTCCTTTAATAATGGTTTTACTAAGGAGAGTATTGCGGTAATGAAATAAGAAGTGGTCCCACAAAACTGAATAGAAAGGAAGCTCCAAAGGCTTCCTTTTTTTGGTGAAATAAAAAATTCCTTGAAAAACCGACTATCCCCGAGGAAGAGCCCTCGGGGAATTATTTACATACAGGGGCGAACATTAAAAATGTGTATTTTCACTAGTAAAAGACAAAACTGCTGTCATAAAATCTTAGGTCCTTAATTAGTAAACCTACAGTTTTTAGTCATTGATAGCGTGAACGGCGATTAACCGGCCACAGCAACCAATTCAGAAACTGAAAACCAACAAATCATGAACCTACAACCAATCCTAAAAAACGAATTAGTGCGCATTAGACCACTTGACGCCCGGGACAGGGAGGAATTATGTCAAGTAGCTAAAGACCCAAAAATATGGGAACAACATCCCTGCAAAAGAAATGAACGCGCGGAATTCGATACGTTTTTTGAAGAATCCATTACCTCCAAAGGAGCACTTACGATCATTGATAATCAAGCCGATAAGATAATCGGAAGTTCCCGATATAAGAGAATCGATGATTTTCATAATGGCATAGAAATCGGGTGGACCTATCTCTCCCGTGATTATTGGGGTGGTCTGTACAACGCATCGGTAAAGCATTTGATGATGCGGCACGCATTTCAATATGTAGACCATGTGGTTTATTATGTACATCGAGACAACATACGTTCCCAAAAAGCAGTTCAAAAACTAGGCGGAATATTGATAAACGCCACCGAGCAGGCTGTTTTATCGAATTCGGCTGCCGATGTCTTGTCTTTCGTAGTCAAAAAGGAAGCTTACCAAAAGCCGTAGCAGCAGTCTCCGAATTACTAAATACGATGCTGGATTTCAACCAAACTTGATGCCCTTTCTGGTCCTGCGCCATATACATACCCCAAAAATTTGGTCGATAAAAAATTTCTTGAAACCGACTATCCCCTAGGCAAGCCATTGGAGAACCATCCTTGTCGTCTGGAAGGTTTCGCCGGCTTTATCCCGATTACCACGGGAAACTGTCACGACTCGAAGGTCCAAGAATCTTTGGATTGAAGTGAACTCTTGGTCCATAAGTAACTTTAGTTGAACAAAACTCTGAAACCATTCTTCCGACTCGTAAGATGAATATTCTTTGGAAACGGGCAAAACAAATCCACATTAAAACTTATCCCCATATTAAAACGCATCACAAGTAAACCAACAAAAAAGCCCGGGAAACAACCCCCGGGCTCACGCACTAATACTACTAAGATGTTAGGTTTAACGCAAACGATCTACAGATTTTACAAGATCCTCATCCTTCTTTATGCCCCTATTGGCTAGGAACAATAAAACGATAGAAACGATGGGTATGAGCATCCCAATACCTTTCTCCGAAACCGAAGTTTCTCCAGATAAATTTAGTGACCGGTAAACGAAAAATCCCAGTAAAAAAAGATTTAATATGATGTTCAATCTGTTGATGACAAATTGATTTTTCCTGTTTTTGAAATATACTATCGCAATAACCGACAAAGCTGCTGATGTATAAAAGGCAATAGAAATCATGATGTCGTTCTTAGCATAAATTTCCATTCCCTCGGCATCGGACCATAGGTTCACGAAAAACGGCAAAACACCAGCGACAAGTGCTTGAATGAGTAAATAAACCGTTTGAATGCGCTGAATCATGTTACTACTAATGATTTGGACAGCAAAAATACACGTCTTTTTAAAATTATAGGGGCTAAGTTCAAAATAATTTGTAATATTGTTTCGTTATAAGTGCAACACTCACCGTTGGGGACATCGTTCCACCATTTATTACCGGATTAATCTTTCACTTCAACTACTTTTTCAAGAAAATATTCACTTACACATTACTTAATGTTTGAAATTTCAGATTTAAAAGCTAAAAAGCTGCCTGAGCTTCAGGAAATAGCGAAAGGCTTGAGCGTACCCAAGTTCAAGACCTTAAAAAAATTAGACCTTGTCTATCAAATTCTCGACCTACAGGCTGCCGACCCGAAAGCGGTCGCCGAAGTAGTTCCTACTGTTACGGCCGATGCACCGCAAAAGAAAAGCAAACCCACGAGTGAAAAAGGGGAACGTGCGGTCAAGAACAAACCGAATCCTAGACCAAGGAAAACGGTAAAAGCGAAAACCGATACCCCGGATTCCTCCAAGACCGATGACAAAAGACCGCAAACGACCAATAAGCCTAACCCGCGCCGCGATTCGCAAAACAAGAATAATCGAAACCAGCCTAACAAATCCAATAGGTCCCAGAAAGAAAGTTACGATAAAAGCAACTTTGACAAAGATCTTAAAAACCGATATAAGGCACCTGAGTTTGAATTCGATAGTATTATTGAAAGTGAAGGTGTACTCGATATTATGCAGGATGGCTACGGCTTTTTGCGTTCTTCGGACTACAACTACCTTTCTTCCCCAGACGATATTTACGTGTCGCAATCGCAGATACGTCTCTTTGGTTTGAAAACGGGCGATACTGTTTTAGGAAACGTCCGTCCGCCTAAAGAAGGGGAGAAATACTTTCCGTTGATCAAAGTGAACAAAATTAACGGTATTGACCCACAAGTGGTGCGTGACCGCGTTTCGTTCGAACATTTAACACCGCTATTCCCACAGGAAAAATTTAATATTGCGAATCGCCAAAGTAGCATATCCACAAGAATTATCGATCTGTTCTCCCCTATCGGGAAAGGGCAAAGAGGTATGATCGTTTCTCAGCCGAAAACAGGTAAGACGATGTTGTTGAAGGATATTGCCAACGGAATTGCCGCTAACCATCCCGAAGTATATCAGATTATTCTATTAATCGATGAACGCCCTGAAGAGGTTACCGATATGCAGCGGAACGTACAAGGCGAAGTGGTAGCCTCAACCTTCGATAAAGAACCAACGGAACACGTTCGTGTAGCCAACATTGTGCTTGAAAAAGCAAAGCGCTTAGTAGAGTGTGGTCATGATGTCGTAATTCTTTTGGATTCGATAACACGATTGGCAAGAGCATATAATACCGTACAACCCGCTTCCGGAAAGGTTTTGAGTGGTGGTGTTGATGCGAATGCCTTGCACAAACCGAAACGTTTCTTCGGTGCCGCCAGAAATATAGAAGGCGGTGGGTCGTTATCGATCATTGCAACGGCCCTGACGGATACAGGCTCTAAAATGGACGAAGTGATTTTTGAGGAGTTCAAAGGAACCGGTAATATGGAGCTTCAATTAGACCGTAAGATTTCGAACCGAAGAATCTTCCCGGCTATCGATTTGACCTCTTCGAGTACCCGAAGGGAAGATTTGCTCTTGGATAAGGATACGATTCAGCGTATGTGGATCATGCGGAAGTACTTGGCCGACATGAACCCGATAGAGGCTATGGAGTTTATCGAGCAACGTTTCAAGCAGACCAAGAACAACGAAGAGTTTTTGTTGACCATGAATCAATAACATCCGCTACGCGGAAAATCGAAATAGACTGAAATCCAAATTCCGAGCCTTCGCTTGGGGTTTGGATTTTTTTTAATGCAAGTAGTTTATTCTTTTCAAATTTTCGCTCTGGTATTTTCAGAACTGCTCTTTTTAAAATACCTTTAACTCGCAAGAAATAATTCCCTCTCCCTTTTTTGCCTTATCCTAGTAAGAACAACCTTAAACATCTACCCATGAAAACTACACAAAAAGTGTTCTTTCGTACCGTTTCGGTATTTTTCGGTCTGCTGTTAATGACCAATTGCGGATTATTTGATCAAAAAGATCCTAGACCAGAGGATCCAGAGGAGGAAACTCCCATTATTGATGAACCGGAGAACATCATTTCCTTAGAAGAAGCGGATGTTATTTACCAAAATTATTCGCGACACCGAATCGATATTATCGAAAGATATGAAAAAGAGAAGCGCGCGCCGGAAGAAGAGTTTCAAGCATCCCGATTTGTAGATTTTGATTACGATACAATCAAACAATATATTGCCTATGTTGACCAAGAGGCTGCTAAAGCGGGAGTGAAAAAGGTGACTAAATTACGTTTGTACTTTGCGAACTATCCGAAAGACAAAGCATTTCCTAATAAAAAAGAAGTTATACACCCTAGACAGAACTCCATTTTTATGGTACCTACCTTAGATAGGGATGGGGTCAACTACGGTTTTTATATTGGCCAAGATGGCAAACCTAGTCTAATTACCGATTGGAAATCCAGTATGGGAAAGGGCATGGGACTATTAGACGAAAAGACGCAAAAAGCATATGCCGGCTTTTCATTGAATTCCAGCTTATATGCCGGTAGTAGTTTAGCACTTAATTTCGGTCATGGCGGCCCGCCACCGAAAACCGACTTCGAATAAACATGTTAGAATCAGTATTTTCTTTTTTAAAAGAGAATTACTTTTTAATAGGGTATGCTATTACGTTGATTATCTCCATGGCCTTTTATCGGAGGTATTTTGATACCGTATTGAGGTATTTTCCCATTCTCATTACCTATACTTTTTTAAATGAGTTTTTAGGATATATGGTGAAAACTAATCAGGATTTATCCTTCTTCCCTCAAGAATTGAAATATAGCTCATACAATGAAATTCTTTATAACATTTATGCGGTGGTATCTTTTGGGTTTTTCTACCATGTTTATTGGAACCTGATATCGAATAAGACATATAGAAAATGTATTGTAATCGGGAGTTGTATTTGCGCAATCGCGTATATGGTAAGCTGCTTTTTTCAATCCCCGATGGACACACAATTATTTTACGCGACAGCCCTGGGCTCGGTGATTTTAGTTTTTTTTATCCTACTCTACTTTAAAGACAAAATAAACAACAGACGAAAAATCATTCAACCATATAATCTGATGTTCTGGGTTAGTCTCTCACTACTTATGTTCTATTCCATATTTCCTGCCCTTTATTTAACCGGTTATTTGAACTACAGAATTTGGGAAGCCTATCATTTAAGGTCTATCTTAAGGGTTTTGATTGTTCTTATGCACATCCTATTTATAATCGGTTTTTTCAAGGGACGACGACACTCTTTCGGTTAAGCAGGTAGTAATTTAATACTATTTAGAAACAAAAAATGCCCCTGCGTTTCCGCAAGGGCATTTTTAATATCAATTTACAAATCGGCTTATAGTGCAGCGACGTGCTTGGCCAATTTACTTTTTAGGTTGGCAGCTTTGTTCGCGTGAATGATATTGCGTTTTGCCAATCTATCGATCATACTCACTACGCTGGGCAAAAATGCCTCGGCATCTTTTTTCTTTTCTTCGCTACGCAATTTCTTCAATGCATTACGCATTGTTTTGTGCTGGTAGCGATTGCGAAGGCGCACTGCCTCGTTTCTTCTGATTCTCTTTAATGCCGACTTGTGATTTGCCATCTTATTCTTTTAATTACATTTTTGTTTCTTTGGCCTTGCAGCCTCGAACTTTTGTAGCCCGTAGGGGAATCGAACCCCTGTTACCAGGATGAAAACCTGGCGTCCTAACCCCTAGACGAACGGGCCATTATGTTAGTTAAGGGTTATGCGTCTAGAGTCTTATATTCTTAACTCATAACGTGATACCCTCAACTCTACAAAGTAGTCCGTAGGGGAATCGAACCCCTGTTACCAGGATGAAAACCTGGCGTCCTAACCCCTAGACGAACGGACCATTGGTATACTTTCACCTGCTGGACCTATGTATTAAAAAGTCATTCAGGCGGGTGCAAAAATACAATTATTTTTTACTACCGCAACAGCTGGTTCTAATTTTTTTTAGTGCGTAACAATTATACCTTTTTAAAGGTCCGAATTACTTATAAAAAGACTAAAGACCGCTGCGCTTTAAGACATAGGATATAAGACTGAAAAAATCTTTGCCAAAATTTATCTCGTATTGAAATGACCCATGTAATACTCTTAAATTTTCTGTTATAATAAGGTGCTGCGAAATAAGACCCTATGATGGAAAAGGCGTTGCTTTAGAGAAGACAGATTAGGTGCAGCCTACTACCTCCCTAACCTTATAGATTCAAGCAGCTACAAAACGTTTACCAAGATCAAAATTCGTCTTGACTCTTGTTTCTCCCTGTCCTGTTTCTAAATCTAAAAATATTCCTAACAACCGTAGCTACATAGACATCAATAGGCCTTCGCGAAAAGTACCCTTTTGTTCGAGGGTTTTCCGGTGACGATGCAGGTTCCTACTTCCGCTTCGGCATCAATAGGAATACATCGAATGGTGGCTTTGGTTTCATTCTTAATACGCTCTTCGGTCTCATTGGTACCATCCCAATGCGCCGAAATGAACCCTCCTTTTTCCTCGAGCACTTTTTTAAACTCCTCGTATGAATCAACTGTGGTAATGTGACCAGCTCTGTGGTCATGTGCTTTTTGATAAATATTCTTCTGAATATCGTCCATCAAGAATTCGATTTTAGCGACTACATCCGCCGCGGGAATCGTCTCTTTCTCCAAAGTATCCCGTCGGGCCAGTTCGTACGTACCGTTCTCCAAATCTCGCTGCCCTATGGCGATACGTACGGGAACACCTTTCAATTCGTATTCGTTGAACTTAAAACCGGGCTTATGAGTGTCACGATCATCATATTTGACCGAAATTCCTTTTTTACGCAGTTCCTTCACCAAAGGGGCTATTTTTTCCGAGATTACATCCAACTGGTCCAATCCCCTGTAAATCGGAACGATAACCACCTGGATCGGGGCTAGTTTCGGGGGAAGTACCAATCCGTTGTCATCGCTATGCGTCATGATCAACGCCCCCATCAATCGGGTAGACACACCCCAAGAGGTAGCCCAAACATACTCTTTCTGACCTTCCTTGTTCGCAAACTTCACATCGAAGGCTTTTGCGAAATTCTGTCCTAAAAAGTGCGAGGTTCCAGCCTGAAGGGCCTTTCCGTCCTGCATTAATGCTTCAATGCAATAGGTTTCCAACGCCCCGGCAAAACGCTCACTTTCGGTTTTTGTTCCCTTGATTACCGGTACTGCCATATGTTCTTCGGCAAACTCGGCATAAACGTTCATCATCTGTTCCGCTTCGGCAAGTGCTTCTTTTTCGGTAGCATGTGCGGTATGGCCTTCCTGCCATAAAAACTCCGCGGTACGCAAAAACAAGCGTGTTCGCATTTCCCATCGCACAACGTTCGCCCATTGGTTGATCAATAGCGGCAGGTCGCGGTAAGACTGTATCCATCTGCGGTAGGTGTCCCAGATAATCGTTTCGGAGGTAGGTCTTACGATAAGCTCCTCCTCCAATTTTGCTTCAGGATCAACGATGATTCCGCTGCCGTCCTCGGCATTTTTCAAGCGATAGTGTGTCACCACCGCACACTCCTTTGCAAAACCGGCCACGTGGCTTGCCTCCTTACTCAGGTACGATTTTGGGATAAACAACGGAAAATAGGCATTCTCATGACCGGTTTCCTTGAACATCTTATCCAATGCGGCTTGCATCTTTTCCCATATCGCATACCCATAGGGTTTGATGACCATACAGCCTCTTACCCCCGAGTTCTCAGCTAAATCGGCCTTTACAACGAGTTCATTGTACCATTTAGAATAATCCTCACTTCGCTTCGTTAAATTCTTAGCCATATGTTAAGTTTGGCACAAATCTTGTGCTGTAGTATTTGAAAATAATTGGTAAAACTAGTTATTTTCTGTATGTTCAACAATATAAATTTGAAACGATGATACAATCCCTACCCCTCCAAAAAATACATATGCTCGGCATGTTCGCCCTTATTGCCGTTGTGAGCGTTTCTTGCGGTTCTTACCAACAGTCGTCTTACTACGACAATGATGGTATTTATGGTAACGACCAGAGACAGGTCGGTGTCGAAAGACCAGTTAGGCAAACCCAGCAGCAGCAGCAGCAGCAAACGGACGACCCATACGCGCAGTATTTTGGGCAACAGGCCAATCAGTATGATGAAATCCTGGAGAGCGAGGTCTTCACCGACGTGGACTCGTATTCAAGTGGGATAGCGAACGACAGTCTGAATTCGGACCAGTTGACGAATTATTACCAAAGCGACAATGATTACATCGGACAGGGTGGATGGGGCGATAATCCTACCAGCGTTAACATCAACATTTATGACAATGGTTGGGGCGGAGCTGGTTTTGGCTCGCCTTGGTTATGGAATAACTGGGGCTGGGGCGGTGGCTGGAACAATTGGGGCTGGGGTGGCTACGGTTACGGTTGGAACCGCTGGAATAGATGGAACAACTGGGGCTGGGGCGGCGGCTGGAACAACTGGGGCTGGGGTGGTGGCTTCGGATGGGGCGGCTACGGTTTCGGTTACGGATGGGGTGGCTACAATAATTTTTGGTGCCCACCAGGCTATTACGGGTATGGAAATAGAAGCTATGCCTACAATCCTGGAAGAAGAGGATATTACAACAATGCTGTAACTAATAACGCGAATAGAACCGCATTGCGCGGAAGATCTAACGTGACCTCCAGACGAGGTGATAATCCGCGCTATAGAAATTCGTCTACCGTACGCAGAAATACTACTACCAGAAGTAGCAGAAGCGCAGCGTCTAGAAGCAATAGAAGCGGTGTCGCTAATAGAAGGACTGTTGGCGTGGATAGAAACAGCGCATACAGAACAAGCAGAAGTACGAGGGCCGTACCGAGGTACAATAGCTCGTCAAGATCAAATCAAAGTTATCGAAATACGTCTCCAAGGAGTAGTTCATATAGAAGTGGGGCAACCAGGTCTAGTTCTTCAAGAACACCTTCGGCTACGCCACGAACCTCGACATATAGAAGTTCTGGCACCAGTACCAGATCAAGTCAGTCGTACAGAAGTTCTTCGCCAAGAAGCAGTAGCTATCGTAGTTCAGGATCTTCGAGTAGAAATAGTTACCGTAGTTCGGGGAGTAGCTCTTCTAGAAGCAGCGGCAGCTATAGGAGCAGTGGCGGTTCTTCCCGCAGTAGCGGAAGCGTAAGAAGCTCTGGTGGTTCATCGAGGTCTTCCGGCGGTCGAAGTAGTGGTGGCCGCAGTGGTGGAAGAAGACAATAATCCCAAAACTTGCGAACAAATCTAATTGTATAGAAATGAAAAGAATTTCAATTTTTATAGCGCTATTGGCGTGCGCTTTAATGAACGCTCAGAATATTAATGATGTACTTCGGTATAGCAATGATAACCTACAAGGCACTGCCCGCTTTCAGGGCATGGGCGGTGCATTCGGTGCTGTTGGGGGCGATTTATCGGCCTTAAATATCAACCCCGCAGGATCCGCGGTATTCAATCACGGACTCTTAACAATATCGGGAACTGCTTACAATACCGATAACAGCGCAACATATTTCAATACAAGTACAGGTACTATTGATACCTATTTGGACATCAATCAACTAGGCGCCTCCTTGGTTTTTAATAGTAAAGCTGAAAGCACCGGTTGGGACAGAATCGTATTGGCATTTAATTACGATATGATTACCAATTTCGACAGTCAGGTTTTAGTAGATGGCACGAGCGACCAAAGCATCGAGAATTACTTTTTGAGTTTTGCCCAAGGCGTACCTTTTGGAAATATCTTGTTACAAGATGGGGAATTTATCGAGGACGCTTATTTGGATATCGGGGCTCAAGGTGGATTTGCCGATCAACAAGCCTTTCTGGGCTACTACGGTGGTATTATCGACCCAGAGACCACTGACGAAGAAAATACCGTCTACAATGGGATTGCCGAATATAACAATGTGAATCAGCGCTTTTCGAGGACCACCGCTGGATTCAACAGCAAATATACCCTCAATTTCGCGGCGCGCTACCAAGAACGACTGCATTTGGGGGCTTCTTTGAACTTTCACGGCGTTGATTATGACCGTGTCGATTTGTTCAGGGAAGATGGCTATGCTACCGATTCGGAAGTACAGTTCGTCAATTTCGATAATTTTTTGCGTACAGAAGGTGCAGGCTTTTCATTTAGTACCGGGGCGATTTATAAGATAAATGAATTGGTACGTTTGGGTGCCAGCTACCAATCCCCGACCTGGTATCGATTAGAGGATAGCTTCGCGCAACGTATCAACTCAGACCTTGCCGATGAGGATATCGATTTTATCGATTCCAATATTATCACCATTTTTGACACCTATTCCGTTAAGACTCCCGCTAAGTTGACCGGAAGTCTTGCCTTGGTCTTTGGTAAATCCGGACTTTTAAGTGTTGACTATGGGTACCAAGATATGTCGAATGCGAGACTGGGGCGTGAAAACGAAGGTATCTTTTCAGACGTAAATGACGAGATTTCCAATCAACTTGGTGCTACATCAACGATAAGGGTCGGTGGGGAATACCGTATCGCACGCTTTAGTTTAAGAGGTGGTTACCGCTATGAGCAGAGTCCCTACGAAAACAGTAACTTAATCGGAGACCTTAATGGGATTTCGGCTGGTCTAGGTTATGATTTCGGCGGAAGCCGGCTAGATTTTGCCTTTATGCGTTCTGAACAAGAAACTGCACTGCGACTATTCGATACCGGGCTTGTTACTCCGGCCACTATCGATAGGATCAATACGAATGTTACGCTCAGTTACACCTATAATTTTTAGAAGGCTACCAAAACATAATGCTATAGATTAAAAAAGGCTGGAAGTATTCTTCCGGCCTTTTTATTTTGATAGGCTTGCAAACAAGGAGTTAAGCAAACTATTCGTTCGGATAATCAGGCTATAGCCACCAAGAACCTATTTAAACGGCCGAAAAAACCGATGTTCCTCCATTTGTACAAAGGGTACTCGTTTTTTCTTGTCTGAAAACAGTTGTATTCCCTTCTTTATCTATGAACTCGTCTTGAGTTCATGTTTGGAAAGCAAAAGTATATTTCAACTCTTTAAAAAATAAGGATACTGCCTCTAGCCAAAATCCTTGATTGGCCATATTAGACTAGGCCTCTTCTCGATAAATCAGACCTAGTGAAAGTAAAAACAGGGGGTTGCCTTCACCGTTTTAGGCTAAAGTGTGATTTGATAGTGCGTGCTATCAGCACATCTTCCTCGGTTCTGGAAAAATCCAACCGGAACCAATAATCGGAGGAGGGCAACGGTTTACCTTGATAGGTACCGTCCCAACCATTTGAAGTATTGGAAAGTTGAATCAATAGCTTTCCATAACGATCGAATATGGAAACCACTGGATCGGTAAGTGTTTCAATACCATATACCAACCATTCGTCATTGGCGCCATCATTGTTGGGCGTAAAGAATTTGGGATAACCCGCGACCAAGAACTCAATCGGTTCTTTGGTACCGCATCCATTTTTGTCATTGATGACAAGGGTATTGATTCCAACCGGAATATTATTGAACACAGGGTCATCCTGAAATTCGCCGCCGTTTATGGCAAACTCATAACTGCTATCGCCATCCACAAACACTTCGATATTGTTCGTCCTTGTATTATCGTCCAGAATATCCTCTAAAATATCGACGCGATCCAAAACAGGTACGCCATAAAAAGTAATCAAGATATCATCGGTTATCGTTCCAAAACTGGTCTCGATATTTACAAAATACCGTCCAGAGGTAGGACTGGCGACGATATATTCCGTTGCACTGGGGCCGCTAAGAAGGTTCGGGACGTCAATCGTGCCATCATCATCGTAGTCGACCGACCAGGTTACATTTTGAATGTCGGGACCCGCCGGTGAACGCAATGCACTTAACGGAATATCGGGATCGCCTTCACAGGCAATAATATCCAATCCTAAGAACTCGTCACGTAGGGTACAGTCTAAGGCGGTATTTTGATCGGCGTTCACTGAGCTTCCTGTAAAGGTCAATTCAAAAGATTCCGGATCACCTTCAAAATTGGTATTGTAATTATTGACCAGAAGATAGTAGATTTCACCCGCTATCACATCTATGTATTCATCATAGGTGTTTTTACTTTGTTTTACAAAAGGGGCGCCTGCTTCTCCATTTATGGGGTTCACACCTAAACCGGTATGGTCAGTGTCGTTAGCCTCGAAATTACAGCGGATGGGTATGGCAGTCCTATTGGTAATTTCACCACAGTCAACATCCGGACCGTATAATGCGAAATCCCACTCGGCGGTGATGTTAGTTCCCGTACTGGGCAATGACCTGATATCAAAGCCGATTTGACCGTCCGTTCCTGCACGAAAAGCGATCCATGAGGTATTGTTTTCCAAATTTGCCTCGCTGTTCGACCCTTTTTCCAGACAGCCGCTTGCTCTAAAATCGTCCTCCCCGAAGTCGTCGATATCACCACTACCGTCTACGATAAAAGTAATAGGCAGCACATCGGCACATACGGGAATCGCTGTTCTACAGTCTCCGGAATTCTGTGCCTGTAGGGATAGCACACCTAAAAATGTGCAGCAAAAAGCCAAAAAAGTTCGCATAAGTAGGGCTGTTTAACGTACTAAAAGTTAGGAGTATAACTGACAAAACCCCTGTTTTAGTATAATTTACCTGAGTTTTATGCGCTTAATCGATGAAATACACCATTGGAATGCGGGAAGAAGATACTTAGCGTTTCAATGCGAAGTGATTGTTGATATATTTGGCTGTTCGTTCAAGTCCGTTGGCACCCACATAGGTCAATTTAAACCAGTAATCGGTTTCGGGCAGAGGTTTACCGTTTAAGGTTCCGTCCCAGCCCTGAGGGTCGCTCTCACCCAAATACCGTAGTAATTTACCATAGCGGTCAAAGATGTACACCTTCGGGCTTTGTAGGTTTTCGATACCTACAATATGCCAGTTGTCATTACTACCATCTAGATTGGGTGTAAAAAACTTTGGAAACCCAACGACAACAATATCCTCTGTAACGGCACCACAACCTCTGGGGTCGTTCACGGTAATCGTATGTATTCCTGGGGCCACATTGTAAAATGTATTTTCGGATTGAAAAACTTCGTCATCCAATCGATATTCCCACTCACTTTCGGTATTTGTTATGATGGTAACCGTATTGCTGGATTGTAAATCGTTGATTTCGATATCAAGGATCATTGGGGGGTTCGATTCGACGACGGTAACCGTTCGCGCGCTTTCACAAGAAAGTCCGCCTTGTGTATTCGTCACGGTCACGGTATATGCTCCAGGCACGGAGACATCAAAACCGGGACTGGTTTGTCCCGAGTCCCACGAATAGTTGTAATTCGGCAATGCATTCGCTTCCCCAATAAAAACACTACCACCATTCTCGCAGAGAAAGGCTTCCGAAGGAAAATCAAGGACGGGGGTTTCCAAATTAATCAAATCAAAGCGTTCGGAAACATCAAAACAATTGGGATTGTTCAATGAAGATAGACGTACATAAATAGTCTCAGCACCGGCCTGGGTTCCATAATCTTTTGGAAGCGCGTTGGTACCGCTATTGGCATCACTCAGCGATCTATAGTAACTAACAATATATTGCGATGGATCCTGCGAACCTAAAACCTCACTATCTTTTTGGGACAGGTCATACCTGTCCAGTCCGGAGCAGGAGGCGTCATCGGAAACCGGAAAAGCGCTCGGCACCTCCGAAAAGACAACTTGTACGTTACTGGTAATGTTCGCGTTCGTAACCGTAATGACTTCCACCGCATAAGTTGCTGAATTCGTCACGATCAAGGTCGGACTTGTCTCACCCAATATTTCCGTCATACCACTTCCAGTATCCTCAAACCACTTGTACATTGTGGCATCCGTTGTGGTCGCATCGAGTGTTACATTATCACCAAAGCAAGCCGTTATCGGCGGCCCCAATAAGTTATTGACGATGGAACAATCGAGGGCGGTATAAGGATCTGTGGTAAAAATGGCGCCTGAAAATTGAATGGAAAAGCCAGTATTCGTACTACTAAAATTATTGATCAACAAATAATACTCCTCTCCTGGCGATACCTGCAACCAATCTTCATATTGAAAATTATCGCTGTTGCCGGTAGGATCTTCCCCAACACCGACAAAGCTGTTCTCTTCGGTATTATCGAAGAAGTTACAGCGAACAGGTTCTCCCAAATCAGCACAGTCATCCGTTCGGTACAGCGCAAAATCCCAATCTTCGGATGTATCGAATCCGATATTAAAGCCCAACTGACCGGAAGCTCCGGTTCTAAAGCGATACCAAGCTGAATTTGATTCTATGGCTCCGCTTAAGGATCTTTCCAAACAACCGGTGGTCGCATCCCCACCGAAATCATCCATTCCAAAACCGTTCGTACCACCGTTTACAGGCGTATTGTTACAGATGGCAATAGCATTGACGCAATCAGGTGCGATCTGCGCAAAAGCGGTAGACGACCAAAAATATACGAGTACAATCAGAAAAGTGCCTAGGCGCTTGTTCATTGGATTAATTGGTAAGTAACCTAAAAATAATATGGGTTCCGAGCCCACCCTAATTTATGTTGTGTAACAAGTTAAATAGGGCATAAAGTGCCATTTTATGTATATCTTTGTGGCTTGTATTAGCTTTAAAGGAATGAAAATCAAAGGTACATTGGAAGAGAATTTTGAAGCCTTCGGAGACGATCACGTTTCTTCTTCAGAGGATACCCCTCTGCGAAAAGACGCTTTTCTTCTTTCGGATGAGGAAAAGATAGAAAGGATTCAGGAAAACATTCGGGAAGTCATGCTCACATTAGGTCTTGACCTTGATGATGACAGCCTTAAAGGCACTCCAAACCGAGTAGCGAAGATGTTCGTAAAAGAGATTTTTGGCGGATTGCATCCGGATCGAAAGCCAAAAGCCTCTACCTTTGATAACAAATATAAGTATGGCGAAATGCTCGTAGAAAAGAACATTACCCTCTACTCTACTTGTGAGCATCATTTACTACCTATCGTCGGAAAGGCCCATGTGGCCTATATTTCGAACGGCACAGTGGTCGGACTGTCTAAAATGAACCGGATCGTCGATTACTTTGCCAAGCGGCCGCAAGTTCAGGAACGGCTTAATATCCAGATTGTTCGCGAGCTTCAAAACGTATTGGGCACCGAAGACGTTGCCTGTGTTATCGATGCAAAGCACCTTTGTGTAAACTCCCGCGGCATACGAGATATCGAAAGTAGCACGGTTACGGCAGAGTACGGCGGCAAATTCAAGGAAGAATCCGTGCGGCGCGAGTTCTTGGAGTACATCAACATGGAAACCAATTTTTAATCCATTATATTCCCAATGCCCTTATACGAAAGTCAAACCTTAAAAGTCCAGAATTCCCTTTCCGGTAAAAAAGAACTCTTCAAACCTATAAACGAAGGCCACGTAGGCATGTACGTTTGTGGACCGACCGTTTATAGCAACGTACACTTAGGCAATTGCCGTACGTTTATGTCGTTCGACATGATTTTCAGGTACCTAAAGCATTTGGGCTACAAAGTTCGTTACGTACGCAATATTACCGACGCAGGACATCTGGTAGATGATGCCGAGGATGGGGAGGACAAAATCGCAAAAAAAGCACGTTTGGAAAAGTTGGAACCTATGGAGGTCGTACAACGATACACCGTTGATTTTCACAACATACTTGCGCAATTCAACTTTCTTCCGCCAAGCATAGAGCCTACCGCAACGGGGCATATCATAGAGCAAATAGAAATCATTAAGGATATTCTCGAAAAGGGCTTCGCATATCAGGTTAACGGCTCGGTCTATTTTGATGTGGCCAAATTCAACGAAAAGTACGAATACGGAAAATTGAGCGGAAGGAAGTTGGAGGATATGATCGCCAACACCCGGGAATTGACGGCACAGGACGACAAAAATAGTCCGCAGGATTTTGCACTGTGGAAAAAAGCGGAACCGCAGCATATCATGCGATGGCCCTCCCCATGGGGCGACGGTTTTCCCGGTTGGCATTTGGAATGTACGGCCATGAGCACAAAGTACCTCGGGGAAACCTTTGACATTCACGGCGGCGGTATGGATTTAAAATTCCCTCATCACGAATGTGAGATTGCCCAAGCGGAAGCCAGCAACGGCAATTCACCCGTAAATTACTGGTTGCATGCGAATATGCTGACCATGAACGGCAAGAAAATGGCCAAGTCGACAGGAAACAATATTCTTCCCGGGGAAATTTTCTCTGGGGAGAACGACATCTTGAGCAAGGCCTTTTCACCATCGGCAGTGCGCTTTTTTATGATGCAGGCCCACTATACCAGTATTTTAGATTTGAGCGATGATGCCCTGTTGGCTTCGGAAAAAGGATACCGTAAATTGATGGAGGCCATAGCTACACTTGAAAAGTTAGAAACCAATGGCCAAGGCGATTTTAATTTGCAACAATGGAAAGCGCAGTGCTATACGGCCATGAACGATGATTTTAATACACCCATTCTTATCGCTACCCTTTTCGAGGCGGTCAAGTACATTAATCTGGTCAAAGAAGGAAAAGCCGGTATGAATGCCACCGACAAAGCCGATTTATTGGAAACCTTGAACGCTTTTGTATTCGATGTCTTGGGCTTGGAACGTAGTAATTCGTCCAAAAACGATTCGGGCAAACTATCCGGGGTCGTAGCGCTTTTGATTCAGCTTCGCAAGGAGGCGCGCGAAAACAAAGATTTTGCAACTTCGGACAGAATTCGAGACCAATTGGCCGATTTGGGCATTCAGTTGAAAGATGGAAAAGAGGGGACGACCTTTAGTTTATCTTGAGTCGCACTCGTAATCGCCCTGGGGATTACGATATATTCCAAAAAGAGCTGGAGTTAAAGATGACAAGCCCTTTTACGATGTAAAAATTGAATCGCAAAAGATTCCTACACTTGTCCTATATCTCACGATAGCGTCATCAGAATTTAGGGAATGAAAAAGTTACATTTAGATGAAAAAAGTCTTGATAGCCCCTTTTGTTTTCTTGGTCAGGTTCTATCAACTTGTCATTTCCCCCTATACCCCAGCCACCTGTAGGTACTCCCCCACCTGTTCACAATATACCCTGGAAGCCTTAAAAAAGCATGGACTCTTTAAAGGAGGCTGGTTGTCGGTAAAACGAATTTTCAGTTGCAACCCATGGGGTGGAAAGGGCCACGATCCGGTTCCTTGAATTTTGTCAATCATAATTTCAAAATTGCGAATTCGATGAAGGCTTCCCTGTATTTATGAAAAGCTTTTTTGTAAGTCTTGGAATCATCCCAATAGTCCAGTTCATTTTTTGAATCCTCTTACAATCGTTATACTCCGTCCAACAATCCTGTTCCAAAGTCCTATTTTCTCCCTGGATTAAGTCTCTATCAAAAAATGTGGTGTCGTTCTCAATAGCGGCAACACCCTATGAATACTTAAATGTCAGGTTAATGACGGGTAAAGTACATCTGAAAAATTTGAGTTAAAAGGTTGGATAGATGAAATTGCGGTCAAATCTAAATTCTAAAATTATGACCACGATTAAATCCTTTATCACCATCGGAAAGAACATATTTTTACCCATGCTATTTTGCATATTGCTCACCCATAACGGCCAGGCTTGTACTATTGTAAGTGCAGTAGCAAAAAATGGTCACGTATGGACCGCCAATAATGAGGATGGGCCTTTCGGAATCGCAAATTTTATCAATGTCTATCCACGTTCCCAAACGGATAAATTCGGCTATTACACCATGACTTACCTATCGCCACTATACGGCCAAAGTGGGTCTATTCAAGGGGGAATGAATACAGTCGGACTAAGTTTTGACTTCAATGCCATTTCCTACGTTACCTCGTTTGACCCAGAGACTAGAAAATCCTTCCCACAGGGAAACGATATGATTCTACCCCATATTTTGGGTAACATGGAAACCGTCGAGCAGGTTATCGCCTTTTTTGAGGAATTTTGGTTCGTAGATGGCTTCCGAAATGCACAGATGCACGTTTCCGACAGAAATGGAAGATTTGCCATCATAAGTGCTTCCGGAATCAAATTAGTCGAAGAAGGTGATTTTTTGGTATCGACCAATTTCAATATTTGTAGTGGGGAAAGTAGTGCCTCTTGTTGGAGGTATCCCATAGCTGTAGAGAAATTGTCAGTGCTAGGCGCCAGTTTTCGGACAATGCAGGCTATTTGTCTTGAAACCGAGCAAAAAAACGGATCTACCATGTACTCCAACATTCAAAACCTTAGCACCGGCGACGTTTGGTTTTTTTCAAAACATAGCCCCGGTATTCAGATACGGACTAATATCGCGACGCTACTTTCCAAAGGGCGTAAATCATATACCTTTAGCGATTTGAAGTCTTTAAAGGAGGAACGTACCGTTCGGGAATGGAAAGCTCCTGTAACGGCGCCATTCTCCGAACAGACCGTTGTGAAGTACCTCGGCACTTACGAACACCCGTTTATAGGTACCGTGCAGGTGGAAGCCGGACAAAATGGAATCGAGGTTTCCTTTGCTGACGGAATCAATGAATCATTTATATTGGATGATCAAGGAAATTTTTCCCTCCCGGATTATGACCTTTATATTAAATTTGAAACGGATAAAAAATCGAGAAAGCTACAAATGAGTCTTTATGAGAACGGATTTTGGTCTTTTACCGTTGAAAAATCAGTAGGCTTATCCCGAAAAAAGAGTTCCAAAAAATGAAACAACCCGAACTCGGAAACAGAATATCACAATTGCGCAAGGCGAAGGGGTTGACACAAGAAGAACTTGTGGAACGCTGTAACGTGAGCGTTAGAACCATTCAGCGTATCGAAACCGGGGAGGTGAATCCTAGAAGCTTTACCGTAAAAACGATTCTGTCGGCCCTTGATTCCAACTTCGATGAACTACACGCAGACAGTTCATTTTCAAAAAATGTGTCGAAAACACTGCATATCGCATGGATAGCGGGTATCATATATTTTGTTCTCGGACTTCTCGAGGGACCTATGGATATGAATAGGATCATTATTAACTCAGAAATACCGCGGGACACTATCTCCAACTTTATTCCAATGATAACAGTCGGACCTTACGCTTATGTTACCGTAAAAATTTTCGTTTGTACCGCCTACTTGTTGTTTTTAAGAGGGTTTGGATTCATGGGCCGCTATACTGGAAATTCTATGCTATACATAGTTTCCAACATTCTGATGGGAATCATGTTCTTTGTCGTGGTCTTCGATATAGTTTCGTTTTTTTATACGGAATGGAATGGCCTTTTCGTTCAAATGGCAATTGCCCTATCGTTGGGTATGCTAGGCATTGTTTTCGGAATTGCACTCATTCAATTGCGTTCAGGATTAGGCGCAATCTGTATTTTTGCCGGTGCTATTGAGATACTGGCGGGCATTCTACTGATTTTTTTGCAGCCATTCGGATTGGTAGTTCAGATGGTGGCGGTGCTTTTGGAAATCATGATCATTTATCAATTCTCCATAGCGATAGCTGAGGGTGCGGATATGTCAATCAGCAAGTAATTTACAAGCAGTTGCATTCTATGGTTCTCTTCAAGAACCGACTACTTTCTATCATCATTTTACAATTTCAGAGTGTATATACATGATTCTTTAGTAAAACAGCTGCACTTTTTTTATCGCTAAATACAACCGCTGCCGAATTTATTTCAATAGTCGCTCTTACGTCTATTTCACTATCTTAGCCGCTCAAAACAAGACTACATGTATTTTTTAGGAATTACCTGGAACCCGAACGAAACACTCTTCTCTTTGGGGCCCTTGCAAATCAAATATTACAACCTCCTCTGGATTACCGCCTTCGCAGTAGGTTGGGTACTGATGAAACGCATATTTACCAATGAAAAGAAAACCGTAGAACAACTCGATTCACTATTTATCTATACCGTTTTGTCGACTATGCTCGGCGCGCGTTTGGGTCATGTATTCTTCTACGATTGGCCGTATTATCAAGACCACTTAGTAGAGATTTTATTGCCGATACGCGAACGGGCGGGAAGTAGTCTTTTTGGCTTTATTAATGGTTACGAATTTACCGGTTTTACCGGACTTGCCAGCCATGGGGCCATGATCGGTATCGTCGTCGCCATGTATTTCTATATCCGAAAATATAAGGATATTAAGCTGTTATGGCTGCTCGACCGAATGACCGTACCATTTGCCATCGGTGCTTTCTTTGTACGATTGGGGAACTTTTTCAACTCGGAAATCAACGGAAAAGTCACCGATGAATCCACCCTTTTTGCTACTCGGTTTATTCGTGATTCCGATGATATGCATCCTAGTAAGGCATTGGCCATTACCAAGGAGGAAAATGTAAATGCTGCCTATGCCGCAATCGAGAACAATCCGGCCTTTTCGGAATACCTGAACCAGATCCCCTACCGTCATCCCGCTCAGCTGTATGAAGGAGTCGCCTATATTTTCGTTTTTATCATAGTATACTACATCTATTGGAAAACCGATAAAAAAGAAAAGCACGGCTACCTTATTGGCCTATTTATGGTATTACTGTGGACAATTCGGTTCTTCGTTGAATTTGTAAAAAAGAGCCAAGGTGGTTTCGAGGAATCGCTCGGGGGAGCGCTTTCAACGGGGCAATGGTTGAGCATCCCGTTTATATTGGTGGGACTTTACCTTATGTTCAGACCCACTCGGACAAAAGCAACGTCATAGATACAACTTAGACCGCATTGAACGTAAACACAAATCGAGATGGACTCAATTTTTGTCAAGCATTATAGAATGAGGAACACATCCCTGTTTTTGGCTGTCTTTATTTCGATATTCGCCCTTAAGGGATGTAAGGAAGAACCGAAGAAAACGGTGAAGACCCCTGAAGTGGTTTTTGAAAAAGAAGGAGAGTTATCGCTATTGAAACAAGATTCCGATAGTCTCATTGCAAAAATCGACATTGAAATCGCCGAAAACGAATACGAGACCCAGACGGGGTTGATGTACCGAAAATCGATGCAAGCTGATCGGGGAATGCTGTTTATCTTCGAGGATGAAAGAATGCACTCCTTCTACATGAAGAACACCCAGTTTCCTTTGGACCTCATTTTTATAAGAAGTGATACTACCATTGCCAGCATTCAAGAAAATGCCCAACCTTTTGACGAGAGCCCTTTACCCAGCCATGTTCCCGTAAAATACGTGTTGGAGGTAAATGCAGGTCTTGTAAAGCAATGGCAGCTCGAGGTAGGCGATAAAATCCATTTTACGCAAAACAAATAGTTTGACGGCGCAGGTGCAAGAATTCGAACTTCAAACGGCCATGGGTCATTCGCTTGGGGTGACCAAATTTTTCACGACAGCGTTTAATAAGGAGATAATGGTCATCTCCTCTGCCACTGGGGTTTTACAGAGATATTATGCAAAATTTGCTGAATTTTTCGCCTTAGAGGGATTTTGCGTTTATACCTTTGACTATAGCGGTATCGGCAAATCGGGTGGGAATGCAACGGAGCTCCAGAAAAATCCCATCAGCTTGACCGCTTGGGGCGCGAATGATCAGGCCGCGGTTGTGGCTTTAGCCAAGCGTACACATCCGGAAGCCCAGCTTACCTTAGTTACCCATAGTATTGGAGGCCAATTGTTAGGGTTTAATCCTCATTACCATATGTTGGATAAGGTCATCTTCGTAGCTTCGCAGGGTGGGTATTGGAATGACTTCAAAGGCCTTCATACTATTAAAATGTGGCTATTTTGGTATGTGATAATTCCCTCTCTCACCCCTATTTACGGCTTCTTCCCCGCAAAAAAACTTGGCCTATTTGAAAATCTTCCTAAGAACATGGTCTATGAGTGGGCCAGCTGGGGAAAACAGACCGAATATCTGATGAAATTTTACGATGAATCGAAATACTATCACGCCAAGTTTAAAATTCCCATACTATCGCTTAGTTTTTCGAAAGACAGCTACGCCCCGAAAAATACGGTAGATTGGTTGGCCGGCCTATTTACTAACGCAACGGTACACCGAGTACACCATCAGGCAAATACTGGAGAACGACATGTACAGCATTTTGGATTTTTTAAAAAATGGGCGCAGCATCCTTACTGGGAACAATGCCTACAATATATCAGAAATGGCACCTATAACACCTGATTTTATATTAGATTATGAAGAAAGCGAGCGACTGCGATTTCGAAGGTTGCTCCCTTCCGATTTTGAGGCTTGGCTCCCGTTTCATCAAGATCCCCGTAGCTCTCAATATTGGAAAGGCCTGCCTCAAGACCCTAAAATTGCTTGTCACGAACAGTTTCAACGAACTTTTGAACGATACGAAAAAGGGTTGGGCGGTATGAATGCCTTAATTTGCAAGGCTACGGAAGCCTTTGTTGGCATGGCCGGATTGCTTGTACAAACAGTTGATGATAAGCAAGAACTCGAAATCGCTTATTCCATTCTTCCGAAGTATTGGAAAAAAGGGTACGCTACCGAAGCCGCCATCAAATGTAAAGCATACGCCATGGCCAATAGGTTGGCGGACTCGCTAATTTCCATCATTCACATAGACAATGTTCCTTCGCAAAAAGTGGCGACGAACAACGGAATGGTCTGGGATAAAACCACCACCTATCGCAACAATCCGGTTCATATTTATAGAATTCGACTATGAAAAGACATGGAGCGATATTTATGGATAACGATTCCGATGCTAAATACATCATCGGGGCACTTTTGGGCGATGCTCCCCCGGAAGGATTTCATGAGCTCAGGGCTAAAAAAGGAATGCTCTTCTCGAAGCTGGCTCTTTTACATTATATAGATGAGGAAATGCGCCATGGCGCCACAGTACTCACAAGAAATACTGCTCAGACGCTACGAACCATGTCAAGCGGCGAACAGAAGAAGGCCCTGTTGGCACATATACTCGAAAATGGGGCCGATTATATGGTTCTAGACAATCCGTTCGACAATTTGGATTTGTCCACCCAAACCGAATTGAAAAAACGTTTAGCCGCTATTGCCCAACATACGCTATTGATACAGTTGCTGAGCAGAACGACCGACCTGCTTCCCTTTATCAGGCACTTTTATCGCTTGGATGGACGGGAGCTAATTCCGATCAAAAGTATAGCCGAAATTTCAAGAAGAATAAAGACCTTCACCGGCAGTATTCCACCACCATTATCCCAATATTCCATAAAAGAAAACATCCTCATCCAACTTAAAAACGTATCAGTTTCCTATTTCGAAAAACCCATTCTGGACCGGATTGATTGGACCATCAAGAAAGGGGAATTCTGGGAGCTTCGAGGCTCCAACGGTAGTGGAAAAACAACGATGCTTTCGATGATTACCGGCGAGAACCCAAAGGGATACGGACAAGAACTCTATATCTTCGGGAAGCTTAAGGGCAGCGGTGAAAGCATATGGGATATCAAAAAAAGAATGGGATACTTTACCCCTGCGATGACCGATACCTTTACTGGGTATCACTCCATAGAACATATGCTTATTAGTGGCTTGAATGACTCTGTTGGCTTGTACATTACCCCTTCGGAGGCGCAATTGCGACTTGCCAAGGAATGGTTGGCACTCATAGGCTTATGGGAGCGAAAAGATATACTCTTTCACGAGTTGGGTACGGGACAAAAGCGATTGGTCATGTGCGCCAGGGCAATGATCAAACATCCAATTCTCTTGATTTTGGATGAACCTACAGCTGGTCTTGATGATGAAAATGCGGCCCTCTTTGTAGCTTTGGTCAATAAATTCGCCAGGGAAAGTGAAAGTGCGATCGTTTTTGTCTCGCATCGATCCGAACCTGGTTTGACTCCACAATATATTTATGAGTTGATTCCAGGGCAAAATGGCTCCATTGGAAAAAAACAATAAAAAAGAGCCGCATTAGCAATACGGCTCTCTTGATGATTTTTATTTCGAAAGGCTTACGCCTTGGCCTTCACCTTTTCTTTTTCCTTTACAACTTCTTTAACAGGCGAAGTAACGTTCTTTTTCAGCGTGTCGTACATAATCGGTGTAGCGATAAACAAAGACGAATAGGTACCCACGATAATACCGATAATCATGGCGAACATAAAGCCTCTAAGCGATTCTCCTCCAAAAATAAAGATAGCCAAGAGTACCACCAATGTGGTCATCGAAGTATTCAAGGTCCGGCTTAAGGTACTGTTCAAAGCGAGGTTGATATTATCACCAGCTTTCCAGCCTTTTTCCTTTATAATCTCACGGATACGGTCGAATACGACCACGGTATCGTTCAAGGAATAACCGATTACCGTTAGTATTGCTGCGATAAAAGCTTGATCGATTTCGATGTTGAAAGGTACTGCCGAACCGAGAGTTCCCAATATGGAGAAAATCCCCAGCACGATCATCACATCATGGAATACCGCCGCAACAGCTCCCAAAGAGAATTGCCATCTACGGAAACGCAATAAAATATATAGGAACACGACCGCCAATGATCCGATAATCGCCAAAAACGCATTGTTTTTGATATCATCTGCAATGGTAGGACCTACTTTTACGGATTGAAGAATACCCAAGGCATCTTCACCGCCTCCGGTTATGAATTCCGCTTCGGTCATGCCATCAGGCAATAATTTTTGCAAGGCTGTGAACAATTTTCCTTGAATTTCATTATCTACCTCGATGCCCTCGACGTCTACTTTATAAGCTGTAGTCACTTTAATCTGGTTGGCCTCGCCATAGGTTTTGACGCCGGTTCCGGTACCAAAGACCTCGTTTAACTCCGATGCAATTTCAGAAGTATTTACTGGCTTCTCAAAACGGATTTGATAGGTACGGCCACCAAGAAAATCGACCCCTTGTTGCAACCCATTTGTAGCGATTGAAAAAACGCCTACTCCGACCAAAATTATTGAACAGATATAGGCAATTTTACGTTTGGACAGGAAATTGATACTGATGTTCCTGAACAAATTTTTGGTCATGCCTGTAGAGAAATCCAAACTTCTTCCCGGTTTGCTTATGTACCAATCTACCAACAACCTCGTGATGAAAATTGCGGTGAACAATGAAGTAGCGATACCAATCAATAAGGTAGTCGCAAAACCTTTAATTGGTCCCGAACCGAAAATGAACAATATTATCGCCGTAAGACCAGTGGTGATGTTCGCATCCAAAATAGATGACAAGGCGTTGCTAAAACCGTCCGCTACTGCTTGCCCCTTACCCTTGCCTTTCGCCAGTTCTTCCTTGATCCGTTCAAAAATAAGTACGTTCGCATCTACTGACATACCGATGGTCAAAACAATACCGGCAATACCCGGCAAGGTTAACACTGCACTTAAGCTGGTCAACACACCAAAAATCAATAGGATGTTCAACAACAAAGCGATATCGGCTGCAATACCGGCCTTTCCGTAATAGAAAACCATCCATACCAACACAATCGCCATGGCAATCAAGAAAGACATAAAACCACTATCGATAGCTTCTTGCCCCAAAGATGGACCCACGATTTCGGATTGAATGATTTCCGCGGAAGCCGGAAGCTTACCCGCCCGTAAAACGTTCGAGATATCCTTGGTTTCGTTCACGGTAAAATTCCCCGTTATTTGCGAATTACCCCCTGAAATAGGTCCAGTAGAAACACCTGGAGCAGTGTATACTTTATTGTCCAGTACAATGGCGATACCTGTTTGATTGGTGTATGCATCGCCTGTTAACTTCTCCCACAATTTTGCACCTTTGGTATTCATATTCATGCCCACCGAAGGTTTGTTGCCCAAATCGAATTCACTTCGAGCATCGGTAACCACGTCGCCACTGATTCTCGGTACACCTTCCCTATTTGATTTTAAGGCAAAAAGCTCTACGATTTCAGAACCTTCACTTGGGCGTTCCCATAAGAATTTGACGAATTGCAAATCTGCAGGCAATAACTTGCGTATCTCACGCATTCTAAGATATGAACCGATTTCGGCAGTGTCCTTTATAGCGGCAACACCAACGGCATAGCTCGGTGCACCCAATTGAAACTTGTCGAATAATGGATTTACCTGACTGGCCAAATCCAATGAATCTTGGGACACATCGGATAACAGGGAATCGATTTCCGACTCCGGTTTTGCCTCGATATCCTCAGTGTTGCCTTCTACCAAGGTTTTTAAGGCCTCGTTCGCTTGAAAGAAAAAACCTTGCAAAGCAGCATTATTGGGCTGGTAGGTTTCCCAAAACTCCAATTGTGCCGTGCTAGATAGAAGATCTTGGGCCCTTTTGACATCTCTTGCCCCAGGCAACTCGACCAAGATACGACCCGAGGTTCCCTCGCGCTGAATGTTCGGCTGGGTCACCCCAAAACCATCGATACGCTCTCGAAGCACCTCAAAAGCAGACTCTATCGATTCGTCTATTTTAGTTCTGATTTGTGATTTCACCTCGGCATCGGTCATGTCGGCCGTAATGGTTCCTTCCAAAGCACGGGTATAGAAAATATCGGGGGTAGCCAATTTAGCATCTCCCTTTACGTTATCCCAGGCCTCAAAAAAGAGCTCAACGTAGGTGTCGTCACTACTTTTGGAAGCCAAATCGGCATCGGCCAAAGCCTTGTTGAATGCAGGATTTTTGGTGTTGTTCGCCAATCCTTTCAAAATGTCCTTTACAGAAATCTGCAAGGTTACGTTGATACCGCCCTTAAGGTCAAGCCCTTTATTCAGTTCCTTTTTCTTAGCATCGTTGTAGCTAGTGTATCCAAGCACGGTATTCTCACCTATGGAATCCAAATAGGCCGTTGCCACTTCCTCCCTTTTCGTAAGATAGTCCTCTTCACTATCAGAAACTTGAACGGCCGCATAGCTGTCGGCGTCGTTTTCTATTTTATTCGTGATAAAGGTGTAGGATAATTGATAGATACTAATTAGCCCGAATAAGAAGGCAAAAAGCTTTATAAGTCCTTTATTTTGCATTAGTTAGGTAAATTATATTGTGATTGTTGTCTTGGATTTTTCTTACAGCCTGCAAATATATGATATTCCCATGCGATTTGACAATATATTTGGCAGTTATTGAGCTCTTCCCATCAAAAGCTACAAGACCGTTACACGCTAAGACATAAACCGTAAGACTTTACGAATTGACTGGATTTGAGTAAAAACCGCCAAGAAATCGTATACATATTGTCAAAACGAAAGGGTATCCCACGAACGTGGAACACCCTTCTTAATTCTCTACAGTAACCCGGCTATTTTATAGCTCCAAAAGGTCATTCGTTTTTTGAACACCTTCGGCACTTTCCTGCATTTTCGCCATTTCAGCATCGCTTAAGGGCACGTCCACTATTTTTTCAATTCCATCTTTACCCAATATAACGGGAACACCGATGCATAGTCCGTTTAATCCGTATTCACCTTCCAAATACGTAGAACAAGGGAATATTTTCTTTTGATCGCATGCGATAGCCTGCACCAAACCAGATACTGCTGCGCCTGGAGCGTACCAAGCGCTTGTTCCCAATAAACCTGTAAGCGTTGCACCGCCCACCTTAGTGTCTTCGGCAACCTGATTTAGACGATCTTCCGATAAAAATTCCGAAACCTTGATACTGTTTCTTGTCGCATGTGAAGTCAAAGGCACCATGCCTTTATCGCTGTGTCCGCCAAGTACCATCCCGTCAACATCAGAAATCGGTGCTTCCAAGGCCTCTGCTAATCGGTATTTGAAGCGGGCACTATCCAAAGCCCCTCCCATTCCTATAATTCGGTTTTTCGGTAAATCGGTCGTTTTGTGCACCAAATACGTCATGGTATCCATCGGATTGCTCACCACGATCATAATGACATTTGGTGAGTGTTCGATCAGGCTGGCGGAAACCGTTTTTACGATTCCGGCATTGATGCCTATCAACTCTTCACGTGTCATTCCTGGCTTGCGTGGAATCCCGGAAGTAATGACGGCGATATCGCTGCCCGCAGTTTTAGAATAATCACTGGTAACCCCTGTTATTTTGGTATCAAAACCATTTAGGGAGGCACATTGCATCAAATCCATCGCCTTCCCTTCTGCATATCCTTCCTTGATATCCAATAAAACGACTTCCGATGCGAAATTCTTAATGGCGATGTACTCTGCACAGCTCGCTCCTACAGCCCCTGCCCCTACAATGGTAATTTTCATAATAATTCTTTTTTAATTTCAGATAATTTTCATGTTTTCGATGGCTAAAAATACATAATCTTTAACAAACCAAAGTCACCGTAACCTGCTTAAATCTTGCCAATGCCGCACTTTTTTTGATCGATGAATTACATGGAACGTTAAAAAAAATTGCGGTTCAACGAAGATTATCGCAAAACGACGTCATACATCGAATTTTAGCAATTAAGGAAGGTGTATTTCCGTTAGATAAACCAACCCCCGAATCAGTAAAAACCTACATTATGAAAAAGCTATTTTCCCTCCTTGCCATAATTGGTATTGTTTTAGCTAGTAATTGTTCCCGAATTCCAGAAAACAATGACGCCATTATCGGTGTTTGGCAGAAAGCCGACAGAAAAGAAATCAGCGAAACCGAAAAAGAGACCAGTTTTAAAATATGGACTTTCAACGATGCGTATCTCGGTCGCTACAATCACCAATTAAATCAGGTCGAAGCCGTAAAGACGGACTTTCGATGGACAGAAGAAGACAACAAATATACGATTTCGTATCCCGGTACTGATCTTGCCGACCAAATCGTTACTTTAGAAAAAACGGAAAAAGGCGAGGTCTTACAAAGTTTGACCGGTGAAATCGTTGCCGTGAGAAACTAAGCGGCCTAAAGAATTTAATTCCAACAAAAAGCCGCAACCTTTACTAGGTTGCGGCTTTTTAATTATCCAGTTTTCCTACAAAAGCACTTACGCATCAATATTCGCGTACACTGCATTTTTCTCGATAAACTCTCTTCGTGGCGGCACCTCATCTCCCATCAGCATAGAGAAAATGCGATCGGCCTCGGTGGCGTTATCAATCGTGATTTGGCGGAGGGTTCTAAATCCAGGATTCATGGTAGTGTCCCACAGCTGTTCGGCGTTCATTTCACCCAGACCCTTATAGCGCTGAATGCTCACTCCTCCGCTATAGCTATCGGCGATTTCGTCGCGTTCCTGATCGTTCCAGGCGTAGCGTTTTTTACTTCCTTTTTTCACCAAGTACAAAGGTGGGGTAGCGATATACACGTGACCACTTTCGATAAGTTCACGCATGTATCGGTAAAAGAAGGTAAGAATCAAGGTTTCGATATGGCTACCATCAACATCGGCATCACACATAATAACCACTTTATGATAACGGAGCTTCTCTAAATTCAAGGCTTTACTGTCATCGTCGGTACCAATGGTAACTCCCAAGGCCGTGTAAATGTTCTTGATTTCCTCATTTTCGAAAACCCGGTGCGGCATCGCTTTCTCCACATTTAAAATCTTACCCCGTAAGGGCAGTATCGCCTGAAAGTTACGGTCGCGGCCTTGTTTGGCCGTTCCACCCGCGGAATCTCCCTCAACGAGAAATACTTCGCAATTTACGGGATCTTGATCCGAACAATCAGATAGTTTTCCGGGAAGGCCACCAATACTCATCACCGTTTTGCGCTGCACCATTTCGCGTGCCTTGGTCGCCGCATGTCGTGCCTGAGCCGCTAAGATTACTTTCTGAACGATTACCTTGGCATCATCAGGGTTTTCCTCCAAATAGTTGGTCAACATTTCCGATACGGCCTGACTTACCGCGGAAGTCACTTCCCTGTTGCCCAATTTAGTCTTTGTCTGGCCTTCGAACTGCGGTTCTGCGACCTTTACGGAGATGATTGCCGTCAAGCCTTCCCTAAAGTCATCGCCTTGCACCTCGAATTTCAATTTGTCGAGCATACCCGAGGTATCTGCATACTTTTTCAAGGTTCCGGTCAACCCTCTTCTAAAGCCGGAGAGGTGCGTACCTCCTTCGTGGGTGTTGATATTATTGACATAGGAATGAAGGTTTTCGGTATACGAGGTATTGTACACCATGGCGACCTCCACGGGAATTCCGTTTTTCTCCCCTTCCATGGAAATAACACCTTGGGTCAACTGTTCCCTGTTCGAGTCTAAAAACCGAACGAATTCTTTTAGGCCTTCATCGGAGTAAAAAACCTCTTCTACATAACCGGATGCGCTATCCTTATCTTTTTGACGCTTGTCCATTATCGAAATGGTAACGCCTTTGTTCAGATACGACAGTTCGCGCATTCTATTCGACAAGGTCTCATAACTGTATTCTATAGTCTGAGTAAAGATCTGCGTATCGGGCATAAAAGTGACCTCAGTACCCCGTTCGCTCGTTTCTCCGATGGTTTTTACAGGATATTGGGCTTTACCCCTCGCATATTCCTGTCGCCATATCTTACCTTCTTTATATACCGTAGCCGTTAAATGGCTTGATAAGGCATTTACACAAGACACCCCCACACCGTGCAAACCACCTGAAACCTTATAGGAATCTTTGTCGAATTTACCACCTGCGCCGATTTTCGTCATGACCACTTCCAGTGCCGAGACACCTTCTTTTTTGTGCATCCCAACGGGAATACCCCTACCGTTATCACGGGTAGTCACGGAGTTGTCTTCGTTTATGATGACCGAAATAGAGTCGCAATGCCCGCCCATGGCCTCATCGATAGAGTTATCGACCACCTCGTAAACTAAGTGGTGCAGCCCCCGCACACCAACATCGCCAATATACATAGACGGCCGCATGCGCACATGCTCCATACCCTCTAAGGCCTGAATACTATCAGCGGAATATTCCTTACTTCCTGTAGATTCCTTGCTAGAATCCAAGGGCTCGTTTTTTTTGTTTTCGTCTTCTTTATTTGCTTCTTCACTCATAAATTCAAAGGTTGTTTGAAGTTGTAATTTTGCAATCTTACAAATATACGCAATAGCCTATGAAATATGAGGTTTTGACAACTTATTGCACCTTTAAGTTATCAACAAATATTGTGGAAAAAATGAACGCTAAAAGCCACTTCTTTAACAAATAAAAAACAAAAGGCGCATCCTTTCGGAAGCGCCTTTCAGACTAATTAAAATAAAACCGGTCGAACAGAACCGATTGTCTTCAGTGCGTTGAAAATCGTTCTTTAATACGCTTCATCATGAACGTTGGCCACGGCCCTGCCCGAAGGGTCGTTCATGTTCTTGAATGCCTCGTCCCATTCCAGGGCGATTTTTGTGCTGCAGGCTACCGATGCCTCTTGAGGAACGCAGAGCGCCGCGGCGTCTGAAGGAAAATGCGATTCAAAAATGGTCCGGTAATAAAACTCCTCTTTGTTCTGAGGTGTCTGCAACGGGAACCTGAACTTGGCGTTGGCCAACTGCTCATCCGACACTTCGGCATCGACCACCTCTTTTAAGGTATCGATCCAACTGTAGCCGACCCCATCGGAAAACTGTTCTTTCTGACGCCATGCCACGCTATGTGGTAGCATATCTTCGAAAGCCTTACGGACTACCCATTTTTCCATGCGCTCGCCATTGATCATTTTGTCTTTCGGGTTGATACGCATGGCGACATCCATAAATTCCTTATCCAAGAAGGGTACCCGTCCTTCGATACCCCAGGCGGCCAGACTTTTGTTGGCACGCAAACAGTCGTACATGTGCAATTTGCTTAATTTACGAACGGTTTCCTCATGAAATTCCTGATCATTCGGAGCTTTGTGGAAGTATAGGTATCCGCCAAAAAGTTCATCGGCGCCTTCGCCTGATAATACCATTTTGATGCCCATTGATTTAATGACCCGCGCCATGAGGTACATGGGTGTTGAGGCGCGAATAGTGGTAATATCGTAGGTTTCCAGGTTGTATACTACATCCTTGATGGCATCCAACCCTTCTTGAATCGTAAATTTTATTTCGTGGTGAATGGTGCCGATATGATCCGCAACCTTTTGTGCGGCCGCCAAATCGGGCGAACCTTCCAACCCTACCGAAAACGAGTGCAATTGTGGCCACCAAGCATCGGCGGTGTCATCGGATTCGATTCGTTTTTGGGCATATTTTTTGGCAATAGCGGAAGTTACGGAAGAATCCAGCCCGCCTGAGAGCAACACGCCATAGGGAACATCCGACATTAACTGGCGGTGTACCGCAGCTTCCAGTGCTTCTTTGATTTCCTTGATGCTGGTCTCGTTTTCCTTTACCGCCTCATATTCCATCCAATCGCGGGAATACCATCTTTTTAGCTCCCCATCGGTGCTATGCAGATAATGTCCCGGAGGGAACAACTCTATCTTCGTGCAGGTACCTTCCAAGGCTTTGAGCTCCGATGCCACATAAAAGGTTCCATTCTTATCCCATCCCATATATAGGGGAATGATTCCCATATGATCTCGGGCGATGAAATATTCGTCCTTTTCTGTATCGTAAATGGCAAAACCGAAAATACCGTTCATCTCGTCCAAAAAAGCAGGTCCTTTGGCTTGATATAGCGCAAGGATAACTTCACAATCCGATTGGGTCTGAAAGTCGTATGAGCCTTCGAACTGCTTTCGCAACTCCCTATGGTTATAAATTTCGCCATTGGCCGCCAGAATCAACTTTCCGTCGGGACTCAATAGGGGTTGTTTTCCAGAGGCCGGATCGACTATTGCCAATCGCTCATGGGCCAAAATAGCTTTGGCATCCGAATAGATTCCGCTCCAATCGGGCCCTCTATGACGCACTTTTTTGGACATCTCCAATAATTGTGGCCTAAGTACTTCGGTACTTTCTTTAACATCAAAGGCGCATACAATTCCACACATATTAATCTTATTTATAGTAATTAGCGAGCAAAGATGCATTTAAACTTTCAATCTTAAAACATTAACTTCATTATATATTACATATCCGTACAATTATTATGATTTTCATATTATAATATAAGTGTAATATCTGAAACGGTCATATTTTAGATGGCTTTGTAAGTTGCTCTAATTTTAACGACTCTTTAGCAGAGGATCTTTAGATTACTCCGTAATTTTAAACACGAACAAATAAACACAATTATGAAAAGAGTTATTACCCTTGCCTTTATGGCATTGACTATGGTTTTCACTACGGAAGCCTTTGCACAAGAATTTAGCGGATTGGACAAAAGTCCCATGGATGCCGCATCTTTCCCTACCGATTACAAAGTAGCCGACAAGGTGGTTAAAATTGTATATGGTAGGCCACAATTGAAAGGTAGGTCTCTAGCGGAGTTGGCCCCTGCCGGTAAAGTTTGGAGAACAGGTGCCAACGAAGCACCGGAAATCACGTTTTACCAAGATGTAAATTTTGGAGGCCAGGATATCAAAGCAGGTACTTACGCGTTATTGACCATTCCCGGCGATAAGGAATGGACCGTTGTTTTACATGAAGGTCTCAACCAATGGGGGTCTTATTTTTACAAAGAGGGCAATGATGTTGCTCGTGTAAAAATCAATTCTACCTTAGCGGAAGAGCCCTTAGAGGAATTTTCCATTGCATTTAAGGAAGTTGAAGGTGGTGCACATATGGTTATGGGTTGGGATACCATGAGAGTTGCCGTACCTATTACTATGGAAGCTACAAAAATGTAGTAGTCATCCTCAAGAAGAAATTTAGGAAACCGTATGCCAGTTGGTATACGGTTTTTTTTGGATAGCAAATGGGGTATTTATACACCATTCTATTCGACGAGCCATTTAAAATTCGCTTCCCGGATTCAAAGAGCGCGGACAGGAGAAGCAATTCCAGAAAGTATAAATGATTGTTCCTTTAGAAAGACCGCTCCCTAACCCTCTCCCGAGGAGAGGGAACGCCGTTCGCAAAATGGATACGATAAATAAGGTCGCGCATCTTCATAACAACTACCCTTGACCCGTCAAAAGTTTATTCCGCAACGCGGCCGGCAATGTAGGTCTGCTGCGCTTGGATAGATGGGATATCCTTCAGCGGAACTTCCATCAAATCGTCGCTATAAATCGTGAAATCGGCAAACTTTCCTACTTCTATACTTCCCTTTTCGTCCTCTTCAAAATTGGAATAGGCCGCCCAGATGGTCATGCCTCTTAAGGCTTCCTCCCTAGTAAGTGCATCATCCATTTGGAAGCCTCCTTCCGGATAATTTTCGGTATCCTTTCTTGCCACGGCAGCGTAGAAGGTCAAAAATGGACTTACTTGCTCCACCGGAAAATCGGTGCCCAAGGCAACAATATCTGCCTTGTTCAATAGCTTTTTGTACGCATAGGCACCTTTCATTCGATCAGGGCCCAAACGTTCCTCCGCCCAATACATATCGCTTGTAGCATGCGTGGGTTGTATCGATGGAATGATGCCTTCCGAGAAATAGTCGAAATCAGTGGAATCGATGACCTGTGCATGTTCTATTTTCCAACGCCTGTCCGGCCGGTCTTTCAAAACTTCCCTATACGTTCGCAAGACCAAGGCATTTGCCGAATCGCCAATCGCATGCGTATTCATCTGGTATTCCGAAATGGCGAGCCTTCGGGCCAAATCCTTTATTTCGTCGATAGGCGTAACCATTGCCCCGTAATGATTCCACTTATCGGTGTAAGGTCTTTTAAGAACCGCCCCCCGAGAACCCAGAGCGCCATCGCCATATACCTTCACAGAACGCACATTAAGACGATCGGTCTTGACCGGACCTTGGTAAATATAATGGTCAACGTCTTCAGGATTGTTGCTTACCATAGCGTATACCCGAATGGATAGTTCACCCGTTTGTTGAAGACTATCGATCAATTCAATCGTCGAACGGTCTAGCCCGGCATCGTTTACCGTCGTCAATCCGTAATTGAAACATATCCTTTGCGCATCCTTGAGGGCCTGTACCTTGGTTTCCAAACTGGGTGGCGGCATTACCGAATCGATCAACCGCATAGGGTTATCAATAAGTACCCCTGTATTTCCGTAGGCATTCTTAACGATTTCACCCCCATCTACCTTGGTATTCCATTTGATTCCGGCCATATCGAGAGCGGCTTGGTTGACCAGATAGGCATGACCATCGACCCTCTCTAAGACCACCGGGGTTTCGGGAAACAACTCGTCCAGTTCTTTTTTCGTTGGGAATTCCTTCACTTCCCAATCATTCTGATCCCACCCCATTCCCCGCAACACGGGCTGCGGTTTTAGGCGCTGAAAATCCTCTACTTTCCGTAAGACCTCCTCAAAACTACTGGTACCACTGAAATCGGCCAACTGTTGATTAAGGCCCAAGCGATAAAAATGACAATGGGCATCAATAAGTCCGGGAGTAATGGTACGGCCATCGGCATCGAGAATTTGATCCGCTGTGTAAACATCGCGAACCCCCTCGGTCGAGCCCACCGCTACAAACTTACCCTTATGCACTGCAAAGGCCTGGGCCTGAGTAAAGCCCTCGTCTACTGTATACACATTGGCATTGATTACAACGAGGTCTACCTCCTCTTTCAGTATTTCGCAACTGGCAAAGACCAGCAGTAGCAGTAAACTTATTTTTTTCATATGCGTATAATTTGGGAGGAGCACAAATATACGAGAGGACAAACAAAGATTAAAGGAATTTTTGAGACGGAGAGCTCCTCTTTGAAGGTGAAACGGACTAAAATTTGATTATTGGAATCTCCTTAACTAAAAAAACATCCTCTTGCACCATGATGGGTACAATAGGATGTTTGCAATGCTTTATCTGGTCTACGCTATTGTAGCTGTTTATTCCTGTGAGAGCGTTTTGGTACCTGAAATGGCAAAGGTGCCTTGTGAAGAGGTGCTGGTACCGGAAATAGTACTTCCAGCAACTTTTAGGCTAACAGCGACCTTATCGCCTTCGACCATCACATCGAACATAATCGTACTGCCCTTGGTGGTTACATTCTCTCCCTTCATGGTGCCGCCACCCGTCTGAATTTGTACTTTATACGAATTCCCGTCTGCCACGATGAGTAGAAAACCCTCTTCATAACCTTCCGGGGCTCCTGCAACGGTATATGCCCATCCTCCTTCAAATTTATCTTTTATGAAAGTCTCTACTGTTATATCATCGGATGAATCGGTAAATGCCAAAGTCGCCTGCAAGGGCATTGCCATAAGTATGGCGGCGACAAAAATTTTGAAAATCAACTTACTGTAATCTTTCATTGTATTTGTTTTAAGAATGCGGTGAACACATTTGTTGGTTTCTAAATAATCATTATAAATGTAAAAAATATTTCCCTTGGTGTATTACAAGCATCGTACCACAAATTTATTTCGGTAAGATAATCCTTCTAAGGGTACAAAGAAATCCAACTTTATCAAGGCGCGGATTTTATGCAATCCGTTTATTTTCGGAATCCCGCCTTCGTTTTTCGTTTTTCCTTGATCTTCACGTATATTAATTTGTTCCTTCCCTTGGAATCTTCGCGACGCTCGACCTCAAAATCTTTAATGGAACTGATCAATGGTGTCAATTTTTGAAAACCATAGTTTCGGGCATCGAAATTGGGCTGTTTTTTTTGAAGCAAACTGCCAACGTCACCTAAAAAAGCCCAGCCTTCATCATCGGCAACGTCCTGAATGGTATTCGAAATCCAACGAACCTCCTTCGTGGTAATTTTATCGACGTTCTGTTTGGTTTTTTTCTTGCCTTTCGGTTGGTCTGAAGCTCCATCGCTCTCTTCCTCCTCTTCCGAAGAGTTCTTTAGAATTTCGATATAAATGAATTTATCGCAGGCCACAATAAAAGGATTGGGTGTTTTCTTCTCCCCTATCCCGTACACCTGCATCCCAGCCTCCCGCAGTCGCGTCGCCAAACGGGTGAAATCGCTGTCACTACTCACCAAACAAAAACCATTCACTTTACCGGAGTATAGGATATCCATGGCATCGATGATCATGGCAGAATCGGTCGCATTCTTCCCTTGGGTATAGCCATATTGTTGTACCGGTGTAATCGCGTTGTCGAGTAGGATATGCTTCCATTTACTAACCCGAGGATTGGTCCAATCCCCGTAAATACGTTTAATGGTGGGGTTACCATATTTGGCGATTTCCTCCATCATTTCTTTTACATAGGCCGAGGGAATGTTATCGCCATCTATAAGTACTGCTAGGTTAACGTCCATTAGTAGTGGTTATCATGTATTTGAATTGTTGCAAGTTAGGGTGTTTTTACGACGATTGCCAATAGCGGATCGACAAACTCATTTGAGTATGCCTATTTGTTGTAGAGCGGCCATGGTAACTTCTTTCCTGATGGCAGCAAATCGCTTCATATCAAAATCGGGTAATGGCTCGATATTCGTTGCGAAGAAATACGGGTTCCCTCCGATTTCCACATATCCTACAAACCAGCCGTTATCCGTATTGTTGGCGGTGGCCCAACCCGTTTTGCCGCTTAAACTATAAGCCTCCTTTTTTTCGATGACCATAAGGGATTTCATTAGCGCTTCGGTGCGTTTTGAAATCGGAAGTTTGGATTCGTAAAAGCGCTGAAGAAAATTAATCTGTTGCAACGGACTTATCTTGGATGTACCTTCAAGCCAAAAGTGGTCGATGTTGGTCGAGTCGACTTTCATCGCGCCATAGCGGAATTCCTTCAAATAATACTTCATCCTTTTTACGCCAATTTTCAGTGCTACCTCTTGGTAACAGGGCACACAGGAATAATGAAATGCTTGGTTAAAAGTCAGGTCTTGCTCCCATACTTTCAGATACCGTTCTTCCCCATTCCATTTGAAAAGCGTACTATCGTGCTGCACAACACCGGTTTCCAGGGCAATCAAGGAATTTGGAATTTTAAAGGTAGACGCAGGCAAACGTTGGATACCGGCCCAATCAAAATCATTGGAATAAAGAGTTTTGGCCCGGGAATCCATAATGACTATAGCTCCTTTGACCTTTGCGCTATCCAATATGGATTGTAAGTCGGCCGTTTGAATGCGCTTATTTTCCAAGACTTCCGACGGTGTCGCTTCGGGAGCCGCCTTCTTTTCACCACATGAAAACAAAAGGGACGTAGCAATAAACAGTAAGGATAACTTTAATGAACCCACTCCATTACATGTTGAAATTAAGAAGTTAAAAATAAGCAAGAAGTAAGTTCAATCCTAGCGTTTAAAATCGAATAGGACAGCTATCAATGGGCAAAATTAGAAAAATCTGGGCGTAATCACTCCCTTGTACTTGGCGAGCAATTCGTATCTGAGCATCACTTCAAAAGACCCATCGTTAAACTGGGTACTTCCCAATTCCGTAGTTTCCCTATCGTATGCCAGGCCGACCATAAAGGCATCGGAAATCTGAAATCCAAATAGGGCACTCACAGCGGCATCCCACCTGTAGGCCACGCCTAGGGTAAATTTTTCGTTGAACATGACATTCGCCGAAATATCGAGCTGAAGCGGCGCTCCTTGTACTGCTTTCAACAAGGCCGCAGGCTTCAACTTTATCCCGCGGTCAAAGTCGAATACGTAGCCAGTAATCAAATAGATATTCATTCGTTCTTGCGCCAAGAAAGAGGTTCCCCCTTCGGAAGTATCGAAATGCTCGGTCTTTAAGAAATTCGGCACCGAAAGACCGGCATAAAAGACATTCGTGTGGTAATAAATACCAGCTCCAAAATTTGGTGAGAATTTTTTATCGATGTTGTTCAGGCCAGCCCCATTCGCTTCATTGCTATAGTTCCGCAGTTTACTAAAATCGATGTTCAATAAATGCCCTCCAGCTTTTAACCCGAAGGATAGTTTACCTTGTTCCGAAACCGGGACGGTATAAGAGAATACCGCGTCAAAATATGTATCCTGGTTGGTTCCGTTTCCAATTTCGTCATTCACTATCGACAGCCCGACACCCAGGCGTTCCGTAATTGGGGTGTGCAAATTCAAGGTTTGTGTCGTTGGCGCCCCATCCAATCCTATCCATTGGGAACGATGTAGAGCGGCGATGCTCAAAACACCCCTCGATCCGGCATAGGCGGGATTGACCGATACCGTGTTGTACATGTACTGGGTATACTGGGCATCTTGCTGCGCTTTTACGCCCCATAGTGAAGCACTAAGAAATGCTATGATTACTATTGATTTTTTCATTGTATCATCATCTTTTGGTCGGGAACCTTTTGCTCCTATCGGTTAATATACAGGTAGCCATTCTTCGTGCGACTTTCACCATTGTTCACGTAGGTTACAATGTAGAAGTATACACCTACGGGAAGTTCTTCATTTTGATTAACGGTTGCCCTTCCATTGGAAATTCCGCGGAAGGAATTCCCTAGATTATCATAAGCCCTTGTCTCGAAAACCAACACACCCCAGCGGTTGTAAATACGTACGGTATTATTTGGATAGGCTTCTATGTTGGTAATCTTGAAAATGCCATCATTTATTCCCGGCTGCACGAGATCGGACTCAAAGGCAATATCGCAAGGTTCGCCTACCGGCGGTGTTCCTCCAACAGAACTACAGGCATCCAGCGGATTGGTAGCATCCGTAACTTCTTGGCCATCATTGACGCCGTCACCATCGGTATCGGCCACTGCCGGATTTGTGTTTAAAGCATCCTCCTCGTCATTTGACAAACCGTCCATATCACAATCAGAAGTACCTAGAGGTGTTCCCCCAAGGGAATTACAATCGTCTAAAGGATTTGTATTGTCCGTTACCTCCTGCCCATCATTGATGCCGTCACCATCGGTATCAGGGTCGTAGGGGTCGGTCCCTAGATCAATTTCTTCCCCATCGGTCAAACCGTCGCCATCGCTATCACAGAGCGAATTGGTAGCATCTGGATCACAAGCATTTAATGGATCACTACTTTCATTGGGTATAATCGGGGTGGTAGCATCATCAACGCCGTTCACCTCTTCGCCGTCGGTCAGCCCATCACCATCCGTATCCGAATTGTTGGCATCGGTGCCGGCGGCCGCCTCCTCGTCATTCGTTAAACCATCGTTATCGCAATCGGCGGTGCCGAGCGGCGTACCGCCAACCGAACTACAGGAATCCAGCGGATCCGTACCGTCGGTATTTACCTCCTGGCCGTCGTTAATGCCGTCGCCATCGCTATCGGCCACGTTCGGGTCGGTCCCGGCAGTCGCCTCCTCGTCGTTGGTCAAACCATCGTTATCGCAATCGGCAATGCCCAGCGGCGTACCGCCAACAGCGCTACAGGAGTCCAACGGATCCGTGCCATCGGTATTCACTTCCTGGCCGTCATTAATGCCGTCGCCATCGCTATCGGCCACGTTCGGGTCGGTGCCGGCAGTCGCCTCCTCGTCATTGGTCAAACCATCGTTATCACAATCGTCGGTTCCCAGGGGCATACCGCCAACGGAGCTACAGGAATCCAAGGGATCCGTGCCATCTATATTCACTTCCTGGCCGTCATCAATGCCGTCGCCATCGCTATCGGCCACGTTCGGATCGGTGCCGGCGGTCGCTTCTTCATCGTTCGTTAAGCCATCGTTATCGCAATCGGCGGTGCCCAGCGGCGTACCACCAATCGAACTGCAGGAATCCAAGGGATCCGTGCCGTCTGTATTCACTTCCTGGCCGTCATCAATGCCGTCACCATCACTATCGGCTAGGTTCGGGTCGGTGCCCAAAGTGGCTTCCTCGGCGTTGGTTAGTCCATCATTATCGCAATCGGCAGTTCCCAGCGGCGTTCCGCCAACGGAACTACATGAATCCAACGGATCCGTGCCGTCGGTGTTGACTTCCTGGCCGTCATCGATGCCATCACCGTCGGTATCGGCCACGTTCGGGTCGGTACCTATGGTCTCCTCTTCGTCGTTCGTCAAACCATCGTTATCGCAATCGGCGGTGCCCAGTGGCATACCGCCAACCGAGCTACAGGAGTCCAACGGATCCGTACCATCGTTGTTCACTTCCTGGCCGTCATCGATGCCATCGCCATCACTATCCGCTACTTCAGGGTCGGTCCCGGCCGCGGCCTCATCGTCATTGGTCAAACCATCGTTATCACAATCGTCGGTTCCCAGCGGCATACCGCCAACGGAGCTACAGGAATCCAACGGATCGGTGCCATCCATCGTTGCTTCTTGCCCATCATCCACGCCATCTCCGTCGGTATCGGCATCATTCGGATCGGTACCCAAAGAAGTTTCCTCGTCGTTGGTCAGGCCATCGTTGTCACAGTCAGCTGTGCCAAGCGGCGTACCGCCAACGGAGCTACAGGAATCTAAGGGGTCGGTACCATCGGTATTTACTTCCTGACCGTCCGGGACGCCGTCGCCGTCGGTATCGGCTATACTTGGATCAGTTCCCGCGGTAACTTCCTCGTCATCCGTTAGGCCGTCCGTATCGCAATCATTGGTGCCTTGTGCCCGCCAATTTGGATCGGTACTCGGTTCGCAAGGGTCGTTTTCCGTGCCTGGCTCATCTACATCACAAACATTATCCCCGTCGGTATCAGGGCAACTGGGCACAGTAACAAAAATTGTGGCCGTGGCACATACCGTACCATTGCAGATCTGATAGATTATAGTCACGGTACTGTTGTCATCGGTCGCGTTGGGGGTGTATGTTATTTCTCCAGTAGCATTGTTGAAACTATAGGGACCGTTTGCACTACCTCCTCCAAAGTCGGAAAGAGTACTACCAACGGGGAAATCGTCGTTATTTACAATATTGAATGTCTTGGCAATTCCCACATCAGCGCCAGTAGCATCGTCAACTGCCGTTGCTACCGTGGGATTGGGGTCGGTATTATTTGGGTTGCCGTCGCCGTCGCAGTCGTCGGTACCAAGAGGAGTACCTCCGTTAGAGCTACAGGAATCCAAGGGGTCCGTACCATCGGTATTCACTTCCTGACCGTCATCGATACCATCACCATCGCTATCGGCCACATTCGGATCGGTGCCGGCGGTCGCCTCCTCGCCGTTGGTAAGGCCATCGTTATCGCAATCGTCCGTAACCAGTGGCGTACCGCCAACGGAACTACAGGAATCCAAGGGGTCCGTACCATCGGTATTCACTTCCTGACCGTCATCGATACCATCCCCATCGCTATCGGCCACATTCGGGTCTGTACCTACCGTTGCCTCTTCGGCATTCGTAAGTCCATCGTTATCGCAATCCGAGCTCGTCAATGGTGTTCCTCCATTCGATTCACAATCATCCAAAGGATCGGTGCCATCGGTATTTACTTCCTGACCATCAGAAATACCGTCATCATCGGTATCGGCATTGTTAGGATCGGTACCCAATGCAATTTCCTCGTCGTTGGTCAATCCATCATTATCGCAGTCATCGGTGCCGAGTGGCATACCGCCAACGGAGCTACAGGAATCCAAAGGATCCGTGCCATCGGTATTCACTTCCTGACCGTCATCGATGCCATCGCCATCGGTATCGGCTACTTCCGGATCGGTGCCGGCGGTCGCTTCTTCATCGTTCGTCAAGCCATCGTTATCGCAATCGTCGGTTCCCAGCGGAGTACCACCGATAGCGCTACAGGAATCTAAGGGGTCGGTACCATCTGTATTTACTTCCTGGCCGTCATCAATACCGTCACCATCGGTATCGGCAACGTTCGGGTCGGTACCTAAAGTAGCTTCCTCGTCATCGGTCAACCCATCGGTATCACAATCATTGGAACCTTGGGGCTGCCAATTCGTATCCGACATAGGCAAACATGGGTCATTGGGGTTCGGGTCATCTACATCGCAAATGTTGTCACCGTCCGTATCAACACAGGCGGGAATGGTTACGAATATCGTGGCCGTCGCGCAAAGGGCGCCATTACAAACTTCATAATCGATCGTGACCGTGCTATTGTCCTCGGAGGCCAGTGCCGTATAGGTCACTTCCCCGGTAGCTTGGTCTATGCTTAATGTTCCCGATGCATTTCCAGTACCTAAATCGGTAATCGTACTGCCCACTAAGAAATCATCATTGGTCAGTATGTTGAAGGTTTTTGCAACACCTACGTCGGCGGAGGTATTGTCATTTGCGGCAGTTGGCACCATTCTATTGGGATCAGTGCTGTCCGGGTTACCATCATTATCGCTATCATCATCAAAGGAATCAGCCGTACCGTCACCGTCGGTATCGATACAGACGTAGCTGCTAGACGTTATGACAATGCCATTGATGCCACCCGTTCCATCGTCGTTTGAGTTTCCAATCTTAAAATTGGTCGCGGTTAAGCAATCAACGGTAAAATTGGATAACACCCAACCCGCAACCGACGCATCCATATACGGTAGGGCATCTATACGATTTCCTGATGTTGTAGTGACGAACAATTCGATTTTTCCGGAACTTCTCGCTTTTAATTCCGGATTTCCTTCCCCTGTCCACGGGGTCCAACTGCCACTATTATTGGAATCGAAGATTCCGCCAGTACTAAATTCCGGTTGGTTCTGCCAATGGGTCTGATCAAAGTAGAGTACCGGAACATCATCTATCTGGAACTGAAGCCCATCATCAAAATCGGTCGTCGTAATAAGAAAATCACAACCATTATAGATATCGTTCCCGTTTAATGTGGTCTGCAGCGTAAAATCGGTAATTACTTCCAACCCGGTACCCGATCCACTTTGCCCATTGGCCGTGATTGCTATGGGATACCCACCCGTTACGGTAGCGGTAATATCGCCGGTAATATTCGTGGAAGAGGTATTTGCGGCACACTCGGCCATATTGGTTATACCATCGCCGTCACAATCGGAAGTAGGCAAAGGATTCCCGCCTACGGAATCGCAGTCGTTGTTCGGATCAGTGCCATCGACATATACTTCCTGACCATCAAGAATACCATCACCATCGGAGTCGGGATTGTTGGGGTCGGTTCCGAAAGAGGCCTCATCCTCATCATTGATACCATCGCCATCGGCGTCCGGTTTGGGCTGTATGACGATAACCTCCGAAGGGTCATCAGCCACCGCATTGGTATCGATCTGATCTTGGGAATTGGTGACTGTATTGGTGACAGTTGTTTCCGTCAAAATACCATCTGCCCTTGCGGTCAATGTCAAGCTATGTATTTCACCGCTATTGAGGGTACCTATGTTCCAATCGGGACTGGTCCACGTTCCAAAACTTGGCATTGCGGACACCAAAGTTAGTCCGGTTGGCAGATTGTCGGTCAACACTAAGTTAGTATCCGGGTCGATTCCTAAATTCTGTACGGTAATGGTAAAAATCACTTCATCCCCTTCTGTAATCGTATTAGTGTTCGCGGTCTTTTTTACCACAATCTCCGGATCGCAATTATATGCGGAAATAACGGACGAATCGTACATACAGGGACCTTTACTTACCCTAACAAAAAAATCGCCGGGTTCAACTGGCGTATAGGAATTTGTAGTTTCACCGGCAATCAAGTTGCCATTTTGAAACCACTGGTAGGTGTCGAAATCACCACTTATTTCGATAACGTCGGCCCCGGGCAGGCATCCACCGCCGGTAATATCCAATTCCACTATGGGTACGCTATCGAATCCTGAAAAATATCCGGCGATACCAGCGTTACTATTCACTCCCAAAAAACCTACGGCAATAGGCCCGGTAGACTGCACCGAAACATTCCCGGTCAGACTGGGCACATAAAAGGTTTTCCATTCGGTAGAGCCGTTCACAGACCTGCTTGTCAACGAGGCCCCATTAGTAGTTCCATTGCCGTCGGTTACGTTGATATTCGCATCCGGAGTAACCGCTGCCGCTATGATGGTAATACCACCATTGAAGTTGAGGCCGTCTACATTCCTGATGTTGGCAATGTTGCTCAAATTATCCGGGAGAAGGCAATTCACGGGAGCGATGAAGTTCAAGCCAATGGTCTGGATTCCAGAGGAACCTGCCAGACACTGATAGGCATAGGCGTCTTTGCTCGTAACGACATGCATATTGCCCCCCGCACTAAAATTGGAATAGTTGATACCGGGAATGACAAAATAATCGCCATCATTGATAGTGGCTATCGGCGTGGAGGAACCATTTACGAAAATATCCGTTCCGTTTTGAGTACCTATGATTATGGGAAACTCGGTTTCATTGGTACCGTTACCGCGCACGAAAATATACTCCCGACCAATCACATTTTGGGGCACCGGTTGGTCAATGGCCGCATCACGACTTTGAGAACCCGCCCGTACGCCAGTGTTCAAGCCCCCGTTGCTTATTGCGATTTTCTTGTCTGATTGTATGGTTGCGCCCAACCAGCCGTCAACATTAGCAGCCGTTTCATTCTTTAAGGCTTCAAAAACAAAGGACTGACCCGCGTTTAAAGTAATTTGATAAGAGTCATCGGTAAGCCCATCCGGGTCATTTTGCAACCGAAATTCGCAGCCGGGATCATATCCAAAGATATCTACCGTCGTATTATCCTCGGTAGCCATAATACCCAAAGTAGTCGTAAGGTTTGCGTTGTTCGCCCTATTCGGTATACCGCCCCATTTAAAAAGCGTTCCTAAGGCTTGTCTTCCTTTTGAGGTAAGCGACGTGGCCTGGGCATTGGATCTGCCCCTGTAGTTTACATAGAATTTTTGTCCTCCAGGTGCTAAAAATCGCAGCCCGCTTGTATTGAGTACGATTCCCGTATTACCATTCCCCACCAGCGTAATCTCATTATTTCCATCAGACACGTTGTATTGTGCCGGGCTGTTATTCGAAACAGTTAAAGTGGCAATCGGTGTTGTTCCCGTTCCCCTGAAGACCTGAACATTAAAGGCAGCGGTTTCCGGCGTTGAAAGATAGAAGGCCTGTTGCCTGATGGCTTGGTTGTTCGATACCTGTTTTAAAGGCGGTAGGTAATGCAGGTCGCTCAATTGCGCTGTCACGAATTGCGAACAGAATATCCATATGACTATTGTGATAAATTGGAACTTGTTCCGTCTAATTGGGGAAACTTTACTTCTCATGTGTTCTCGATTGTTATCCTAAAAGCTGGTTTTCCACTAAATTACCGGAACAAGACCTTTAATTGAAGAATATGTTGTGGATCAAAGGGGATATGTATGTGAAAGCCTGTAAAGGTGTGGTGTATCGGAAATCGACCGTAACGACTGGTCTAATCGATGAAAAACACTCAAAAATTTAGGAAAAACAGCACCTTTTAAGCCAATATTACAGCTTCAATCGCCATTTTCTTCGGGTTGAAATAGCCCTATTTTTGATTTGCATCGTCAACTGTAGTGATACGAAATTCTACCCGTCTATTGAGTTCCCTACCCGACTTGGAACTGTTATCGGCAATGGGTTTGGTTCCCCCATGCCCTGCCCAGGAGACCCGCTCTTTGGGAATGCCTTTTTTAACCAGATAATCGGCAACAGCCTTGGCGCGATTTGCGGATAATCTTTTGTTATAGGTTTCGGTGCCTATGGTATCGGTATGCCCGTTAATAGACACCAGAAGTTGTGAATTGGTTTTCAAATACTCATAAAGTCTATCGATTTCGGCAATGGAAGTTGTTACCAAATCGGATTTATCGAATGAAAAAAGCAGGTTTTTGAAGGTATGTACTTCATTAATCTCGTAGGACTCGTTGGAAGAATCCATAGACTTTAGAACCACCTCGTCCAAATAGTAGTAGGCGCCCTGTTTGGCCGTTCTTTTGGTACGAAAAAGCCGGGTTCGTCTATTGTTTTTGAAATTACCGAGTATCAAATACTTTTCAGTACCCTTGGCCACAAATTGGGTGTGTACCAGGAGCCAATCTTTCGTATCGGAATAGAAATTGCTGTAACCGATTTCCATATAATGATATTCATGATCTGCCAGGGAATACCATAATTTTTTCGAGAATTCCTTGCGTGTCTCCAGTACTATTTTTTTATTGGTGAACAACAATCCGAATTCCTTGACGGCAAAATCCGAACGCTCCGCCAGACTGATATAAAAGGAGACCTGGTATTTTTTACCCGCAATAAGGGTTTCCGTTAACTCGGCCTGCAGGTATTCGCGGTAATCGTCAGGGGCATATAAATACAAGCCAGCATAGCCTTCGCCAAATTCTGCGGGTTGCTTACCATTGAAGTTCTCAGGGGTGCCCATGGCCACACTGCAACCGTTAAAATAATCCGTAGAGCCCAATGTGGGGGTTGACCAATGGTGCACATCACTGGCCAGATTTCCTAAACCTTCCGGGCATTTATTAAAATCCTCAAAGCTTGGGTTTTTCACAAGATTCTGTGACCATACTGAGAAAAAACAGCATAGTGAACAACATGGGATGCAATATTTGTAGAAAATCGGTAGCACAAACGAGTGTTCTTTACTACCGCTAAAATAAGGATTTAGGGCCGACGGACTAATGTTGACACGACCAACACCTGATTTGTCGGATTAACGGGGCTAATCCATATCGTCTTCATAGGTCGTTTGCGCGAGGCCGCTTAGTTCTCCGGAAATACCCCTTGTAACAATAAACTCGGCCCTTCTATTCTTCTGTTTTCCTGCCGTGGTTTGATTATCGGTAATGGGTTGTTCACCACCAAACCCGGCCCAACGAATCCTATCTTTCGGTAACCCAAGAGAAATGAGATACTGGGCAACGGCACGTGCCCGTTTCGACGAGAGATCTTTATTATATGCCTTTGAACCAACGTCATCGGTATGGGCTTGGATCGTGATAAAGAGTTTCTTGTCCTTTTTGAGTCCGGCATACACCAGTTCCAATTCTTTTTTCGAGGAATTGTTCAAGGCGTACACATCGTGCGCAAAAAGCACGTTTTCCAAAATATAGGTTTTGTTCAGTACGAATTCCTCGTAGGGATATTTCGCCTGATAGTCTTCAACGGTAACATTATCCAAATAATAATAGGCCGCGCCCTTTCCTCCTTCCAACGTTTTTATTTTCGACCGGGTGTTATCTTTAAAATTACCGATGGAGAGGTATTTTTCTGATCCTTCGGCAGTAAAAACCTTTTTAACGAGCATCCAGCTGGTCTTATCATCAAAATAACCCCAATCACGTACTTCTACGAAGTTATACTCATTATTCTTATTGTTGTCTTGATGCCGTGTCAAGGGCGTTTTGATATCTACCTTCATCTTCTTTTTAGTGAACAGTATACCAATGTCACGAATGGCCTGTTGAGACTTTTCAGCAAGACTGATGTAAAAACTTATCTCGTATTTTTTACCTCTTACCAGGGGCTTCGATAATTCGCCTTGTATGTATTCCCTATAATCATTGGGTGCACTGAGGTAAAGGCCGGCATATCCGCCACCGTACTCGGTAGCCTGCGACCCGTTGAAGTTCGTCGGGACGCCCAAGTTCGGACTGCATTTATTGAAATAATCGGTAGTACCTCCTGTTGGTCTTGACCAATAGGGTACATCCCGTTCTACATTATCCAATTCTTTCGGGCAACTATTAAAGTCCTCAAAACTTGGATTTCGCACCAGGTTTTGACCACAAACGGTAAACGGTATTGCCCATAATAGTAGGTAAAAAAGCGATTTTTTGACCATGCCCCTGTTTTTTGGTTGGTGTTCTCGCCAAAAATTTGGTATAGGTCTAACGCCCGTTCGTCGATCTTATTGTATTATTATCGACGCTACGGGGTGATTTTCAGCTTATTACTGGAACATGAAGCGGTTTGATTCAAACTGTGTAAGAATTATACTTCAATATTAAGAATTACCGCTGAGGAGTGACAAAGCCAGCTACTTTGAAAATCGGTTTAAATAATAGATCGCTGGGTGCTTACCGCAATCCTCGCATTTCTAGAAATCGAACTTGTACGTAGCTCCTCCCAAAATTTGCAGGCCTTGCACCGGAGTGTTGGCCCACTGCTGGTAATTGTTGTTCGCTATATTGGCCGCTTCGATAAAAATGGACAGCTGGTCGTTTAAACGATGCCCGATGTGGGCATTGGCATCAAAATAGGAATCGAGATTCACAATAGTTGCCGGAAAGGTCTGAGGGTCACCACTGGCATTGGCGATGGTCGCCACGTCTTGGCGCTCCCCAACGAAGAATAAGTTGGCGCCCATATACCACTTTTCCCCAATCTGATAATCCATAAAAACGGAAGCTTTCAATTCAGGGAGGTTCCAAGCGGGATTATCGGTTTCCGTGTTGTAATTGTAATATTCGCCATTGATGCCCAATGTGAAATTTCGATTTACATCTACGTTCAACTCGCCAAAAACTCCAAGGGTTTTTATATCGTCGTAAAATACTTCGAAAGAATTGCCGTAATTGTATCCCTTTTCATCGTCCCGAGATGCATTCTGGGGATTCAGTTTAAAGAGCGGTCTTCTGTTCTCGGCCGTATACGACCCCTTGATGTTATAACTTAAATTAGGCAATAGCTGACCGCGTAATCCCAAGTAAGCATCATATTGTGTGTCGGTGGGCGAAATGGTCAAGGTCGGTGATACATATGGATTTTCTTCGACGAAACCATAATAGGAGTTTTGTTTCAAATCGCCCTCGATACCCGCATAGGCAATCGCAAATTCGTCCATGACCCTATAGGAAGCCGTTACCGCAGGGTAAATATAAAAGTTGTTCTCGCTTCGTTCCCCATCCAACCCGTACACCAGATTTACCCCTAAGTTCAAGGCAAGATCGTCACGCAACATGGTCAAACTCGGATTGATGCCAACCTGCAATTGACTGTAGTCGATTCCCATATCATTAGTTGGAGCTGCCAAGGGCGCGTTTTCAAATTTCCCATTTACGTAATCTACTTTCAAATCGATATCCAAGCTCTCCTCCCCCAACTCGAAATTGAATCCAGGTTCGAAAATCACTCGATTTTCACCTGATTTTACGACATCCCAGAATCTACGGTACTGCAATTTGGCATTTTTAAAGTAGGAGTCGGCCACGTTGATGTGTCCGCCCGCTTCGGCCATAAAATAGTTCTGACGTTCATCGATTCCGTCGATTGTACTCTCGTCAAAAACATCCATAGGAAGTCCGTACCAGTTGTACAGTTGGTGTTGTGCACCGATATCGAAACCCCAATCGACATCCCGATCCCGATTTTTGTAATTCCCGTCCAAACGCGTGCGTGAAAAAATATTATCGAGCTGGGTATCCTCAATATCGCCCCTGGAGGAATTGTGTTCCAGACCTACGGTATAGCCCGACTCCCTATCCAATGTTCTGCTCGTATAGAATTTGGCGAGAATATTGGCCGGATTGCCCCCGCCCGCCGAGGCGTACGAATTGTACAGTTCCGGTGGTGGTATTTTTTTTACGGCTGATGCCTTGCCCTTGGCCGGAGTAAAGGTCGATGCCACGGGTACCGAAAAAATGTTGTAGGTTATCTCCTTTTTCTGAAGTACGATAGAGTCGTTCAGATTCGGGAACGATTTGATCTTAAACGCATCGGAAATCGTTGGCGAATAGGCCTTGGTTACCGTAACGGTCTCCGTACCCAAGTCATTTTCGTCTTCTTGACCGAAGGCGAAGCTCGTTATTCCGAACAGGGCTAGAAATAAAAAATTGATCTGTCTTTGCATAAGGTGTTCTTTTGTCCTAGTGAACCCATATAAACATTTCTTTACCTGAACGTTCAACGCGGTTCAATTGCTTGTGCTTTAATTTCCTGGGCGGATGGATGAATTGCTTTTTGCCTCTTTTGATTTGATGATCGCCAATTCAGCTTTGGCATCCGAAACGATTTCCGGATATTGGGCAAAATTGGTCGTTACGCTCTCCAGAATATAGGTTGCTTGGTACGCATCGCCTAAGGCATAATAGTTCTTGGCCATAATGACCAGTCCTTTACCACCCCACTTTTTGTAGGCAGCGTAGTCTTTAGCGAGTTTTTGAACGGCCGTATTCGAATTCTCATGATCTCCCGTCTGGTTCATAAAATAGGCGTTATAGTACAAGGCCTCGGCAGCGGTCTCTCCAGAAGCTATTTTCAGCACCTGCTCGTAAGCCTCTTCCGCTTTTGTAACATTTCCGGTGGCGATAGCGGATCGTGCGATCATAATCTGTGCATCGCTTTTGATGCGGTTATCGATACTTGGGGTGGCCAATACTTTTTCGGCATAGGCCAAGGTCTGATCGTAATTCTTTTGTTGGTAATAGCCCTTCATCAGGTTCGATTGGGCGAAGGTTTTATTTTGTTGTATATCGGCTTCGTTCTCCAATCGCTCCAAGTATGGCAATGCATCGCCATAGTTGTCATTTCCGATATAGATTTCGCAAACCCGTGCCAGGGACTGTTCGGCATATTCGCTGCCTCCCCTATCGGCAACAAATTTGTAGTGCGACAAAGCTTTTTCTTTTTGGCTTTTTCCAAAGTAGAGTTGTGCCAAAGTAAAATTGGCCTTTACAGCATGCGCTCCGTTGGGAAATTGCTCGATATATTTTTCGTATCCCCTGATAGCGGCCTCCTTTTTTCCGTCGAGGTTCTGCTTTTCCGCGGATTCGAAAGTGGCGTTGTCGAGTTCCGAATCGGTTACCTGTACAAAGTCCAGCTCTTCTACCCAAGCTGCATATTCATCTACGCGACCTAAATCAACATAAATCAATTTGGCCGTTGCGACCGCTTGCACAGCTTCTTGGGTGCGCGGGAAATCACGGACCACACTTTTGAACTTGCCCAAGGCTTGTTCATTTCTACTGGCGTTGTAATGTACCAAGCCTTGGCGCATAAGCGCTTGGGCCACTAACGGACTCTTACGGTGCTCCTGTATCAATCGGTCGTAAGTTTGCAATCCTCTTTGCTCCTGCCCTTGAGCAACATAGGTGTTTCCCAATTCGAACATGGCATCATCGTTCAAGGTCGATTGGGGATAGGCGCTTACGAATCGGTCCAACTCTTCCAATTTGGTATCCCTTTTGCCTACAAAACCGTAGCTCATCGCTTTTTGGTAGGCCGCGTAGTCTTTTTGCGGACCGCTGAGTGCCAGGGCCTTGTTGTAGGTTTCGATAGCTGGCCAATAGTCGCTAGTTACGAAATAGCTATCGCCCAATCGAAGGTAGCCATCATACAATTTTTGGGTTTCACTGGTTCCCGAATCGGTAAAATTGGTGAAATACGTAATTGCGTTGGGATAATCGCGTAGTTTAAAATAGGTATAGGCCAGGTTGTAATTCAAATCTTTATATTCCGCTGTGGATGCCGCCATAGGATTTTGTCTAAAGGCCGTAAAATTGTTCAGGGCGTCTTCAAAACGGTTTAGGAGATAATCCGATTCCCCTTTCCAATAATTGGCCCTTGCCTTAAAGAGAGCGTCCTCGGCACTGTCGAGCGATTTCTGAAACACCTCGGAGGCAGCTGCATAATCCCCATCTATAAACAACTCGAGTGCTCGGTAATACGCTACCTTTTGGTAGGTGGTCTTACTGGCAAAACCCCGATTTTTCTCCAGAAGCTCCATGGCACCTGCAAAATTCTTCGAAGTGATATAGGAATCGACCAACAATTCCTGCATTTCTTGCTGGTACTTGTCGTTCGGATACCGTTCCAAATAATTGGAAATTACTTGGGGAACAGGTTCATAGGCATTCCCCACTTCATAGCTCAAACGGGCATAGTTCAAGTAAGCATCTTTTTGTATTTCGGTTGAAAAGTCCATTTGGGATGCGTTGCGAAAGGCGTTCAGGGCTTCCTTTTTCTTGTCCAGTTTTAGATAGCATTCCGCTAAATGGTAATAGGCATTCTGCGAGACACTGTTCGTACCGCCGATAATCTTATTAAATTGCTGGATGGCGTTGGCGAAATCGCCTTGCTTGTAATAGCTGTATCCCAATAGATAATAATCCGTATTGCTCCATTTGCCCCTTCTACCGTTGTATTGCTCTAAATACGGAATGGCATTGTCATACTGCTTCAAATTGAAATAGCTTTCCCCAATAATCTTGTTGAGTTCCGATTTTTCGGTCCGGTCCGATTTGGGTATCTGTTTTTTCGCTAGTGCGATGGCTTCTTCGAACTTACCCAATTTAAAGTTCATATCAGCTTGGTAATAACTCAGTTTTTCCTCTAGAAGTTCCGGATCTGTAATTTCATCGAAACGCTCGTTGGCCCCTTCGTAATCGTCTTGTTGGTAGGCGATGTACCCTAAATAATATTTGGCCTGTGAGGCGTATACCTCTGAGGATGTTACTTTTTCTAAGTAACGCTCCGCTTCTGGCTTTTTGCCCGACGAGAACAAGGAATAGCCGTAATTGAAATTGAACTTGTCCATCTCTTTTCTCGAAAGAGCCTTTTGATCCACTTTGTTATACCATTTTAAGGCATAGGGATACTTACCGGTATTGAAGTAGTACTCGGCCACATCAGTAAAAGCGGAATTTCGTTTGGTGGATGTCGGATATTTTTCAACGAAGTCCTCCATTAAACGGTCGGCACCCAACTGGTTCAAGCGTACGGCGGCATTTGCTTCGTAATAAGCACTATTGGCCTTGGTCTCTAAGTTATCGGTGGTATTTTTTACGCGCTCGAAAATGGTCTGCGCAGCCTGGTATTGCTCATTGTTATACAGTGCAAGACCGTCTTGATACGCTTTGTCTTCGTGGGTGTAGATTTTTGTTTCCTGGGAAATCCCAAAGAAAACCATCCCCAAGAACAGGGGAAGTACGGTAATTATCTTTTTAATCATAGTGTTCTAACTATTTACTCGACAATAAAGATTTAAACGTAGTGAAGTTTACTTCGACAATTTAGTTTCTTTCACATCGAATGACCCAGAGCCATGCCCCGAGCTTGTTTACTAGTGTATATAACGTTGAATATTGTGGCAAAGTATTTTGTAACTAAAAAGTTCAAGTCCGACTTTCGCTTTTCGCTCGAAAGGATAGCGTTGAAAGCCATTGTGAATGGTATAATAACCTCTCCATTTTACTAGGTTTTTCATCAACACCTAAAAATACGTTCATTTAAGTAGGGTGCATTTTTTGCACTATATATCAACACAAAATAAAAAGATTTAAAGTCCTTGTAATTTGTTATCCGTTTGAACTTATTACTTTTATATCAACAATAGTGTTAGGAGGTACGAAGTGCGAGGTGTGAGGTGCCGCAACTATACTTAAAGAACTCCGAACATTCAGAAACGAATTGATGTCCACAACCATACTAGAATTGCAGGATGCTTCCATTTTTCAGAAAGACAGCCTGGTCTTACAAGATGTTAATCTGAAGATACAATCGGGCGAGTTCGTATTTTTGATCGGAAAGACCGGAAGTGGCAAGAGCAGTTTTATGAAGACACTTTACGGGGACATTCCACTTCAGAAGGGTGAAGGTAGTATTGTTGATTTCAATTTGAAAAAACTCCGGGAACGCGAAATTCCGTTTTTACGTAGGAAATTGGGAATCGTTTTTCAGGACTTCAAACTTCTTCCCGACCGCAATATCAATAACAATCTGCTATTTGTGCTCAAAGCTACGGGGTGGAGGGATACGGCGAAGATGAACTCAAAAATCGAGGACGTACTGCATAAAGTGGGTATGAAAACCAAGGGCTTTAAATTCCCTCATGAACTTTCCGGCGGCGAGCAGCAGCGTGTGGCCATTGCAAGGGCGCTGTTGAACGACCCGGAGCTGATCATTGCCGACGAGCCTACCGGAAATTTAGACCCGCAGACCAGTGTAGAGGTCATGCGCGTACTTCAGGACATCAACAAGGCAGGACGTACCATTCTTATGGCAACACACGATTATGCGCTGATCCTTAAATTTCCTTCCAAAACCCTAAAATGCGATGGGGGAAAGGTCTTTGAAGTGGTGCAACGGGCGGTTTAAATTTTTTCCTTCATTTACCCTTTTTTACGATCGTCTGATTCTTCCTTATCTATTTTGTCGAGATTAAGTGCATTTCATCATATTTAGCCATTTCAGTATACTAAAGGAAATCGTGTTGCGTTTGCCCTACTCAAATCTTAACTTATTTTACAATTTATTTATCATGAAAAAATCCCTCGTTTTATTTGCATTTATCGGTTGTGTCGCTACGACCAGCCTGTTTGCGCAAAGAGCCAATCTGGACCGTGAGTACTTTAAGGTATCTTACGTTGAACTACCTTCAAACCCTATTTTGGATGATGCCAAACGCACCTTTACCTCCAGCAACAGAAAAATCTTTTTGGAAGGTTTTTCCCGAGTTGCCGAAAACGGAACCCTTGACTTCCGTTTCGATTTTCACGGCACCAAAATCAGCGATGTCGATATCAAGAAAATCAAACATGAGAAAAAAGACAAGGAAGGTAACGTTACCTCAACTACCTATACCTACGACATTCATTGCGGTTATTCCTCAACGGGAACACTAAGCGTCAGCAACAGTGAGACCGGCGAGAACGAATCATATCCCTACTCGCAGAACGATGCATACTCCAAGACTGGATTCAGCAGTTATTCGAAAGCCAACAGCTACTACAACAACAATAGGTACAACATTCGTGATGAATACCGTACCAATCACCGTAACGCAATCGTACACCAAATCAACAACCGCATCAACAGAAAATACGGATACGTGCCCGTGACGAAAAAGAATTCCGAGCATTTTTGGATTATCGCCACGAAAAAACATCCAGAGCGTACAAAGCATGAAGAGGCTTATGAAGCGGTAAAGACCATTTTTGCAAAAATGGAATACGACCAGCCAATCGATGGCATCGCCACCGAGGTAAAGCCTTGGATCGACTATTTCAATGATGTCGCCACTCGCTTCCCGAATGACGATAAAAAGCATAAAAAGGTGCGCTATGCGAGCTATTACAATATCGCACAGATCTACATGTTTTTAGACAAGCCTGCCAAGGCCAAAGAGTACGCCGAAAAGCTTATCGCCAACGATTACGACAAGAAAGATGGCAAGCGATTTATTAAGGAAGCCGATGAATTGATCAATGATTTCGCGATAAACCAAATCAAGACCAGACACTTTGAGGTGGTTACCGAAGACCTTTCGAACGAGCCTGACGTACAGGAAGTGATCGTAGCGGATGCACCGATGGAAGAAACCGAAAAGGCCGTTGCCTTCTTGATTACCGCCGCGAACGATACTGTGCAAACCACGGTTTCGGTGGACGAATTGATGAAGATGAGCGCCAAGGCCAATCTTTTCGACAGGGACAACAATCCGACGGAAATCGCCGCCCAGGACAGTAAGAAAATTGTCTTGACGACCGGAGATACATTTGAAGTAGCCTCTTTTACTTCAGCCGTTGCTTCTGAAAGCGCAGCAGCACCTAAATTCGTAAAGACCGTCTATCAAGGTAGCAAGGTTAGCCTTTACGAGCATATGGGCAAAGAGTACGTCCTCAAATTCAACGATAGTGAAACGGGCATCTCTACCATGGGCAAGGATTTTGTTTTCGGTTTCAATCAAAAATTGGCCAGCTTTTGCACCGATTGCGATGCATTGAAGACCAAGGTTACCGCAAGTGAATTCAAGAACACCAAAGAAGGATTATTGGCCTTCAGTAAGGCGTTCGATGGTTGTGCTACCGGAAAATAAAACAACAACAAACCAATTTATAAAGCGGCTACTCTTTTAAAAGTAGCCGCTTTTTTATTGAATTTCCGAAATCAGATTGGCTACCAGAGCGGTCCAGCCCGTTTGGTGTGAAGCGCCCAATCCCCTTCCGGTATCGCCGTGAAAGTATTCGTAGAAAAGAATCAGTTCCTCGAAGTCCTTATTTTGGTACAATTCTTTGTGTTGCGCGTTTATGGGTCTGTTCCCATCCGCATCCCGTTCGAAAAGATCGATTAATTTCTCTCCCAGGCGTACGCTGATTTGCTTCAGATCTAGTTCGTTGCCACTACCCGTGGGAAAATCAAATCTCAAGGCATTGCCACAGTACCGATGGTATTCTAAAATGGCCTGAATGAACAGATAATTCAAGGGAAACCAGACAGGCCCACGCCAGTTCGAATTTCCACCAAAGAGCGAAACCGTAGACTCGGCCGGCTCATAATTGATGCTATAATCGATTCCCTCGATATTGATGTGATAAGGTCGCTCATGTACCTTAGATAGAGATCGAAGTCCATACGGGCTCAAAAACTCATTTTCGTCCAAAAGTGTTCTCATCAACACTTGTACCCTTTCTTTAGGTACCAAAGATAACAGCAGGTCTTCGCCTTCTGCAAAATCCTGCATAACCGGATATTTTAAGGTTCTGGTACGGTGTTTCTTAAACCACACCACGGCCGCCCTGAAATTCGGCAATTTTTTCAAGGTTGTTTCCTTTACGGTCAATACCGCTGCCAAGGATAACATCCCCGCAATCGAACGTACTTTTATCGGTACAAACTCGCCGCTTGGCAAAATTAATTTATCATAGAAAAAGCCTTGCTCATCGTCCCAGGTACCCGCATAATTTTGATCGATTTGATTGAGGGACTCTGCGATAAAGATAAAATGACCAAAATACTTAATGGCCATCTCTTCGTACACTTCGTCTTCCAGAGCAATTTCCAAGCTCATTTCCAACATGTTCAAACAATATAACGCCATCCAAGAGGTGCCGTCTACCTGTTCCAAAACCCCATCGCCGGGAATACCATTGCTCCGGTCGAAAACACCGATATTATCCAATCCTAAAAATCCGCCCTCAAATACGTTATTCTCGCTGCTATCCAATCGGTTTACCCACCATGTAAAATTCAGGGAAAGTTTATTGAACATCCGTTTAAGAAAATTCACGTCTCCCTTCCCCGTTCTCTTCTGATCTATCTGATAGATATTGATCGCGGCCCAGGCCTGAACCGGTGGGTTTACGTCGCTGAAAGACCATTCGTAGGCGGGAATTTGCCCGTTTGGCGCCATATACCACTCCTTTGTAAACAAGAGCAATTGTTCCTTGGCGAAAGCTGCATCAATGTAGGCAAATGTGGTACAATGAAACGCAGAATCCCACGCCGCATACCAAGGGTATTCCCAGGCATCCGGCATTGAAAGCACGTCATAGTTTCGTAAGGTCTTCCAGGAGCTATTTCTCCCATGCCAGCGTTCTTGTGGAGGTGGGCTATCCTCAAAATCGCCTTTTAGCCATTGTTCTACGTCATAATTATAGTATTGCTTCGTCCACAACAAACCTGCGAAAGCCTGCTTCTGTATTTTGTACTGTTCAGCCGTACATTTGGCGCCGATTTCTTTATAGAATGTTTCGCACTCCCCTTTCCGGGATTGAAAAATGGACTCAAATTTTTTCCCGAATGGGGCTTTAGGATTTTGATCGGTGAGGCGAAGTTGGAACGTTTTCGATGCACCGCCCTCTAACTCCATATGGTACAAGGGTGCGAATTTGGTACCTTCTTTTTTTTCCGTCGCCAAGCCATACTCATTCTTGATAACGGCATCGTGAAAGAGGTCTTTGCGAAAAGGATGGTCATTTTCCACCCCATAGACCGTCTGCATATTGGTTTCGTTTTCCGTAAAAAGAAGGCTATCGGCCTCGTCGAAAAACAGTCGATAGCCATCGACATAAGGGTGGTCTATTTTTACACAAGAAGCAGGATTTGAGGCATCTACTTTGATGAAAGGCTTTCGTGGCATCTTTTTAAAGCTCCAATGATTGCGCAAGGTCAGCGTCGGCAGCAGATGAAGCGAAGCTTTTTCCTTTCCCCTATTATGTACGGTAATGGTGATGAGCAAGTCGTTGGCATCGGCCTTAGCATATTCGGTAAAGACATCAAAATACTTGTTGTCTTGAAAAACGCCAGTATCAGGCAATTCAAATTCCAGATCATTACGACCGCGTTTCTGATTCTCTTCGAAAAGTTGACCGTACGGGAATTCGGCTTGTGGGTATTTGTACAAATGCCGCATGTAGGAATGCGTCGGGGTGCTGTCGAGATAGTAATACAATTCCTTTACGTCTTCTCCGTGATTGCCCTGCGGGCCGGTCAGACCGAACAAGCGCTCTTTTAGGATAGGGTCCTTACCATTCCAAAGCGCTATCCCGAAACAAAGGTTGCAATAGCGATCGGAGATACCGGCAATACCGTCCTCGCCCCATCTGTAGGTTCGGCTTCGTGCATGATCATGCGGAAAATAATTCCAGGCATCCCCATTGGCACTATAGTCTTCACGCACGGTGCCCCATTGTCGCTCACTTAAATACGGACCCCATTTGAGCCAATCTTTTTCTCCCTTATCCTTTTCTGCGATGCGCTTGTGTTCCTCGGTCATCTTTTTTTGTTTGAAGATAGCCAAAAATTACACTTTAACTTGTTATGCATACTTATAAGGTTCATTAAAATATATCGATTTTAAATCTTGCGCTATGCCCATTAGTTGAGTGGTACCCGACCCTACGCGACCGGACCTTGGTGGTCAACCATATAACAGAATTAAAAGTGAACGATTTTTGTGATGATGGGCCACAGCGATACAATTGTGGGCATTTCGTTAATTTATTTTTTTTTAAACCGTTTCTTTCCCATCGATTCGAATTTTAAGAGGTGTTCTTTTTATAACTTTAGAACTCCAAAAATGCGCTATGCTCATTAAGAAACAGGTCTACCAAGCCGACAGGCAAACGAAGCCATTGATCGGCGTCTTACTTTTTCTTATTTCCATCGTCTTGTTGCTGGTTACGGGGCCATTGGGTTTAATCTATGGGATATTCCACTCGCTTTTTACCGGGGGCTTTAGGGGTTTAGGTGCCTACCTTTTAAAAATCGCTATCTCCATTGATCAATTGGGCAATGTGATGATGCAGCATCTCCTGAATGTACTTTGGGTAAAAAAGGGAGGATATCAATTCGGGAATCGCGACGAGACCATTTCAAGTGCTTTGGGCCGTAACAAGCAGTTAAAGACCTTGACGGGTTTCGGTAAGGCCATCGACAAAATACTTGATTTACTAGACCCGGATCACTCGTTGAATTCCATCGATTTTTATATAGAACCATCGGAGCAAATTATAGACAAGCTCGCCTGGATCTATATTGAAAACGGCAAAATATTGAGTACGTTGAGCAAAGGAAAATCGACCTACTACATTCCCGGTGGCAAGCGGGAGGCCAACGAATCGGACGCGCATGCCCTATCCCGGGAAATCAAGGAAGAACTTAGTGTGGCACTGGAACTATCCTCCTTACATTTTATCGGAATTTTCGAGGCGCAAGCCGACGGTCATAAACCTGGAATATTGGTACGCATGACCTGCTATGCGGCCGAGTACACCGGGGAATTGCGAGCCGATTCAGAAATCGACAAGATTGTCTGGCTCGCATACACCGATCGGGAAAACGTGTCGCAGGTAGACCAATTGATTTTCGATTTTCTATATGAACAAGGCGTACTTTTATAGCCTATTCGATTTGGAATCTTGGCTAAAAAATAAAGAACGGCCTTATACTAAAAATAGCCCTATACATTGATAGCTATTCATTCACTTCAACTCCATAAAAAAAATACTATGAAATTTCACTATACGCTTCAACCGACAAAATTCGAAACCATCGGCGAATTACCGAACGCTTGGAGCAATGACCGCTATAAAGCCCTTTTGGATGTGATGGAATACGGTGATACCTCCGACCTTTCCCCTCAGGAACTCAAGGAAATGTGCCTGCTTTCCCTTTCCGATAATGAGCCGGACGAAGCAGCTAAAATCGTACTACAGTATATTTTCGAAAAACGACTGAATACCGGTCAAATCGATAACCTCTCCCATGAAATGATCGATGAGAAGGTGTGGGAAGAATATGCCGAACTGTCTATGCACGAAGAGTTGTTTAATGCGACCCAACTGCTCTATGAGGCCTACAATGGGAAATTCCCCCATCCGGAAGCCGTTCGCTATACCTTTCAAATTTCCTGTAAGGAACCCATGGGAATGCGCGTGTTCGAAAAAGAGGCTGAAACAGCTTTAATCCGACTCTTGGTTCAAGGCATGCCCGAGAATACGTTGATTCATCGCCTTTTTGATGAGCAGCTGGAAGGTGGGGATTTTGCCGATGCCAAAGACATTATCTGGCAGTTTAAAAAAGAAGCCACCGGCGATAAAGCGATGCGTTTTGAGTTGATATCCTCGACCTATTGGTTGCACGACCTCAAATATGCGGAGGACTTCGAGGCTATTCTAATTGATGAAGAGCAAGAATAACCATAGAAGAAATTTTTGCGAAGTACGATACCGCAACGCACAGAACGTCACTTTCAAAAAGCAATCAGCCACTACCGATCTTTTTCGTTAATTTGCACCTTATAAAAAATCTTAGAACAACTTTTCGCAGGCAGAAGACTTTTGTTAGCTTTTAGATTCGAATAGCAAATGATAGAAGAATCATTTTTTATTTTACCTTACCCGAGTCCAAGAAAATTTGGTCCCGACGGCTCCCAAAGAGAGGTGAATAGGAAGTTTCTTGGCGATGCCTTCGGAAAATAATATTTTTTAAACGACTTTAATGAACGTACTAGGAATTGATATTGGCGGCTCCGGAATGAAAGGGGCTTTGGTAGACGTAGAAACCGGTGAGATGGTAAGCGAGCGGTTTCGAATCCCAACACCCGAATCCAGAAAACCCAAAGCGATGGCCAAGGTAGTTGGAGAAATCGTGAAACAATTTGACTACAAAGGTCCGATAGGTGTCGGTTTTCCGACCGTTATTAAAAAAGGTATCTGTAAATCGCCTGGTAATTTGCATAAAAAATGGAAGGGAACCAATGTAAAAGAACTTTTCGTCGAAAGCACTGGTCAGCCCGTTACCGTAGTAAACGATGCCGATGCAGCGGGTTATGCCACAATAAACTACGGCATTGGCAAAGGTGAAGAAGGATTGGTGGTGATGATCACAATTGGTACCGGGTTAGGAAGCGGTGCGTTCCTGGATGGCGTGCTGATACCCAATTTCGAACTCGGGCAAATTCCCTATAAAAAATACGACAAAATAGAACTATGGGCGGCCGGTTCGGCCAAGGACCGCGAAGGACTTAGTTATAAAAAATGGGGAAAACGCTTTAATACGTTCTTGGAATACGTAGACCTCATCATAGCTCCGGACCTTATTATCCTAGGTGGTGGTGCTTCCAAGGATTTTGATGAATACAAAGACTGTATCAAAATAGATACTCCTGTAATCCCCGCCGAGCTGCGCAATCACGCTGGAATAATCGGGGCGGCCGTTGCCGCCATCAAAGACATACCGAAGGGGTAGACGATCTTACGCTTATGAGTGCCCAGGTTGAAAAGATGAAATCATTACGCTGTTGGATACAAGGTGAATGACTGAGGTTGATTGGGCTTTACAAAGTATTTGAAAGCGGGTAGCCATTTTCAATCTTGCCTAGGAGTGACATTTATGGAGTGAAATGTCTGTTTTACCATTAAAACCAGACAACCATTATCTCAAGTATTTATTGAAAATCCCGAATAGTTTTCGGAATATATCATATAATCACCTAAAAATTCTCGAATGTGATTACATTCGAGAATTTTTACTTTTATTACCAAGAAAAGAGGGATTATTCGATAATCTTAGCCCCTTCCGGTACCCCGAAGAAATCGTCTTCCAATTTTCCTTCGAAAGAAACATCGCTTATATCGATTTGGGTGATGTATTCCCCTGGCTCGCCTTTATCGGTCGTCCAATGGGTTTTGTATGCCGTTGGGAAAACAATCCCATCAACGGTACGGCTTCCGATGACCTCCATAAATTTTTCCGGTAAATGGCCGCCATCCTTAAAGTATTCCGGATAGGAAACGATATATCGTATCGCCTGCAGCAAATGCGTATCCGCATCAAAATGTAAAATATAATAATCGTCGGGGGCATCGCCAGTTCCCTTGTCGAAAGTTATTTTGACCAGGTCGTTCATTTTGTTTTTATAAGTCACTTGTGGCAAAAGTTCTAAATTAACTCCTTCGCCATCCAACACGAAAGGTTGTGCCAAAAAGTAGTACGGCGTCAAGGCCCAAAACTTGGTATCGTAAGCAAAGGCGGTGGAATCCTGAGCCTTTACCCAAGCGGTCTCGCCAGTCCATCCGAAATGTGCCGTGCTATCCGTTGCGCTGGTGTGCCGTGCTCTATTACTCCAGGTGTCTATGGTCTGATAACTATCCCTTTGCGTGCTACCATCCAAGGGTTTGTAATCGAAACGAAACGACAAAGCGCCGTTGGCATACCAGTTCTCCAAACCGCCATGGGCCTCCATTGCGTTCCAAATGATATTACCGGCATCCGTCGCCGCTAGTCGATTTTTTGCCTTCTTCACCCTGGTCGTTATCCATGCTTCTGGAACCATGGCATTGTTCGTGACCTCGGTCTCCTTTTTAGAATCGGTTTCCGGTTTTTTGGGCTGCTCCTTGCAGGCGTAAACCATAGTAAGCAGGCAGAGTGTAAGCAATTGAATTGCAATTTTCATAAAGGTTTCTTTTTAGTTCCTGGTTCCTTTGTCGCGACAAAGATAAATTCATTGCATTAAAAGAGGGCATCTAAAAAGTATAACCTAGACGTCATTACGAGCAAAGCGAAGTAATCTGTCTGTCCATACCAAAGAGTTACAGATTGCTTCGTGCCTCGCAAAAACGGCTGAAATTACTTTTTAAATGCCCTCTCAAATATACGCTTTTTTTAAGCGATTTTATTTCGTTTGCGATCGACTTCCGTCAGATATATTTTTCGAAGGCGTAGGTGTTTTGGGGTTACCTCAACGTACTCATCCTTTTGAATATATTCCAACGCCTCTTCCAACGAGAATTTGATCGCCGGAACGATTTTGGCCTTGTCATCCGCTCCAGAAGAACGTACGTTCGAAAGCTTTTTGGTCTTGGTGATATTGACCGTCATGTCATCACCACGTGAATTCTCGCCAATAACCTGTCCCTCGTAAATATCCTCTCCCGGATCCACAAAGAACTTGCCACGATCCTGTAGCTTGTCAATTGAATAGGGAATCGCTTTTCCTTTTTCCATAGAAACCAAAGAACCATTCTGACGTTGTGGAATGTCGCCTTTCATCGGTTGGTATTCCAAAAAGCGGTGGGCCATAATCGCCTCACCCGCAGTAGCGGTCAAGAGTTGGTTCCGTAAGCCTATAATACCTCGTGAAGGAATCATGAACTCGCACAACATGCGGTCGCCTTTTGCTTCCATACTGGTCATTTCTCCTTTACGGATCGATACCATCTCAACGGCCTTCCCGGAAACGCTCTCCGGAAGGTCTATCGTCAAATGCTCGATCGGCTCACATTTGACACCATCTATTTCCTTGATGATGACCTGAGGTTGTCCGATTTGCAATTCGTATCCTTCGCGGCGCATGGTTTCGATCAACACCGAGAGGTGTAGTACGCCACGACCGAAAACCAAAAATTTGTCCGCACTATCCGTTTCATTCAAACGCAAGGCCAAGTTTTTTTCCAATTCCCGCTCCAAACGTTCCTTGATATGGCGTGAAGTCACGAATTTACCATCTTGCCCAAAAAACGGACTATCATTAATAGTAAACAACATACTCATAGTCGGCTCATCGATGGCAATGGTTTTTAAGCCTTCAGGGTTTTCCAAATCAGCGACGGTATCCCCAATCTCAAAACCTTCAACACCTACCAAGGCGCAAATATCTCCAGTAACTACCTCTTGAACTTTTTTACGTCCTAGTCCTTCAAAAACAAAAAGCTCCTTGATTTTGGACTTTACGATACTCCCATCCCTTTTTACCAAAGCAATTTGTTGGCCTTCTTTTAAAGAGCCTCTTGTTAATCTCCCGATGGCGATCCTTCCGGTAAAAGAGGAGAAATCTAAAGAGGTAATCAACATTTGCGTATTGCCTTCTTCTGGTTCAAAAGTCGGGATATGCTCGATAACCATATCCAACAAGGGCTCGATATTCTCGGTTTCGTTCGCCCAGTCATCACTCATCCAGTTGTTCTTTGCAGAACCATAAACGGTAGGAAAATCCAATTGCCATTCCTCGGCGCCCAATTCGAACATCAAATCGAACACTTTCTCATGTACTTCCTCAGGAGTACAGTTCTCTTTGTCCACTTTATTGATGACCACACAGGGCTTCAAACCAAGGTCGATCGCCTTTTGCAATACAAATCGGGTCTGTGGCATGGGACCTTCGAAAGCATCTACCAAAAGTAGCACGCCATCGGCCATGTTCAATACCCGCTCGACTTCGCCGCCAAAATCGGCGTGACCCGGCGTATCTATAATATTTATTTTCGTGTCTTTGTAGACCACCGAAACATTTTTGGATGTAATGGTAATCCCGCGTTCACGTTCCAGATCATTATTATCCAAAATCAAATCCCCTGTATTTTGATTCTCGCGAAAAAGCTGACAGTGGTACATGATCTTGTCGACCAAGGTAGTTTTACCGTGGTCAACGTGGGCAATAATGGCAATGTTCTTAGTAACTGGCATAATCTTGTTTTGAGCGTGCAAAGATACTGCTAATTTCTACGCATCACGATAAACTTATGTTATTTTTAGAGTATTGATTTAGAGGGAGTTAATTTGAGCGTTTCTTTCGAATTACCCAACCAAGCTTTGCGGCCAGAAAAATGGAAAGTCCTTGATCGAAATCATCTTTGTAATACGCGGGACCGGCCTCCAATCTGAATTGAAATCCCTTGGGAGCGGTTCTTTGTAGACCGTAGACCACTCCTATCCCGCCCGCTACATTATAAGCAAGGTCTAAATTGCCGAATAACGCCCTGCCCGATTGAAAGGCAAGTGTCGGTGCCAAGTAGTTCCCGGTATTTCCAGAAATACGTTTTCCCTTTCTCAACCGACGGTCAAAATTGTAATAGTGGCGATATTGAAATCTCCCTATGGGGTAAACCCCGTAACCCTCTTCAAAAAATACAGATTCCCGATAAGCAAAACCAAAGGTAAGTTCGGCCGTAAGGGTAGCGTTATCGGAAATTCCGGCCTCATAAACGACTCCCGGCAACAGGGCGTTTACTGTAAATTGGTGCTGTTCAACATTTTTATCGGATTGTGCAAATGCTACAGCGCACGAAAATAGAAACAGCGAAATAAGCGATTGTTTTTTCATGTTGGATTGATTTAGTATGTTCGAGCCATACTATCAAATACCAAACCAAAATCACTTTGAAATCTAGTTTTCGATGCGGTCGTTTTCGTCCTCCAATCCTGTTTTGCGATTGCGTTCTTTTTTGACTTCTTTACTGCCAAAATTATACGTCAAGCTAAAAGCGACCTGTCGGCTATCGCTGCCCCCACTACCATCGATAAAGAGGTTGCCGAATTGTGTTGTTCCGCTCCAAGGCGAAGTGAACAGGATATCGTTAAAAGACAATCGGGAGGTCAGTTTTTCCTTGAAAAACTTTTTCTGAAAAGCGAGGTTCAACGAGCCTAATGCATCTGTTCTGTAGGTGCCGCCCCAAATGGATGGAGAATTGTACCATCCCGAAACTTCGATACGGTATCCCTTGGGCAGAGTAAAGGTGTTTTGTGCATAGCCGCTAAGTGTCTCCTGTGTTACCGGAAGAAATTCGGAACTGGTAGCCTCATATTTGCTTTGGTAGGCGTTCAAGCTGATGTAGACACTCCACCAATCGTTGATTTTTCCGGGATATGAAATACCCAAGTTCACGACCTGTTGGTTGGCTACATTTCTAGAGGTCAGAAAATTTCTTTTCTCCCCGTCGGAAACCGTCACTTGGGCGAAGAAATCGGAAATATAGCTATAACTTAACGCCGTGGTCAACCGATACTTATACGTATGCGACACTTTCAGATTATCTGTATACTGCGGTTGCAGAAATGGATTGCCCCTTCTGGATGACAGTTCGTCTATTTTGTAATCGAAAGGATTCAACGATTGGTAGTTGGGTCGCTGTATGCGTTTGCTATAGGTTAAGGCAAATTGATTCTTGGTATTGTGCTGATAGGTCAAACCTCCTGAGGGGAAAAAATCGACATAATTGCGCTTCACCCTGTTGTTGTTTGCAGTTTCCCCTGCGGTCAGGTCGCCGTCGGATACCGTATTCTCCATGCGGACTCCGAATTGCACGTTCCATTTCTCCCATTTTCTATTGTAATTCAAATAGGCGGCATTGATGTTTTCACTGTAATCGAATTGATTGCTCTGCGAAACATCCAAGGTTTCTCGCCCGTTGATAACATTGAAAAAATCGAAGGTGTTTTCGGTATTCACGAGGGACGTTTTCACACCCACACCGAGCGTGCCCTTCCAAAAAGCCTGCTCATAGTCTAATTTGGCCGTCGCTATGCTGATGGCAATCGGTGTTTCCTGTCTTGTAATCTGCTGGCTGGTAATTTCGGTCTCTGAACCGTTAAAATAAAAGTTGGGCTGAAACGCCTCCCGGTTGCTCCCATACCGCCCATAATCCAGGTCGATATTCAGACTATGTCCGAGTGTATCGGTATAGCGATAGTTGATATTGGCATTTACATTAAAAGAGGTGTTGGCACTGCGGTTGCTAGCGATTAAAACACTGTCGTTCAAAACCGCCCCCACGGGCCGTATTGGCGTTCGGGATTCATTGTTGCCAAATGAATTGTTGAAGTTTCCATTGAGAATCGTTCCTATGGTGCTTTTGGAGGATGCGGTATAGTCGTACCCCAATTTGATATTGTTGCTGTTCTGATCAAAAACACTATTGGTCTTGGCGTCGAATTCCAAATCGCCCTGTCTTCTAAAAAGATTTAAAAATCCCGTGCTTTTTCCAAATCGGTTACTGTAAGTACCGTAAAGATTTCCTTTTTTCCCTCTTTGGTTAAAAGAAATACTATTGTTATACCGGGCAAGATCACCCACCGTTACGCCAGTGGTAACCGACCCATTGGTGCCGAGGCTTTTATCTTTTTTTAATTTGATATTGATGATACCCGCATTACCCGCTGCATCATATCTCGACGAGGGCTGGGTGATGATTTCCAGCGATTCGATATCGGTCGCCTGAAGGCTTTCCAAATAATTGATTAAATCTTCTCCTTGCAGCACCGAAGGTTTCCCATCAATATAAAACTGAACGCCCGCCTTGCCTTCCACAATTACTCCTCCATTATTGTCAATAATGACACCTGGGGCCTTTCGCAACAATTCGAAGGCACTCGTACCGGTAGCGTTGATGGTATTCTCCACATTAAAAACAGTCTTATCGGCCAATACCTGTACCATGGGTTTTTCGGCAACGACGACCACCTCTTCGAGATTTTCAGCGGCTTCGACGAGTATGATTTCCTCCAATTGCACATCACCATTATCAATCGCAAGCGGTTTCCGATAGTCTGCAAATCCGATGTTGGATATTTGCAATAAGTATGTGCCTTTGGAAATTCCCTTTAATTCAAAAAAACCATCTTCCCGGCTTGCCGTCGCCTTCACTAAAACACTGTCTTTGGAATTGTTCAATAGCACCGTGGCAAACGCCAAAGGTTCTTTTTCGGCATTTAAAAGGGTTCCCGTAACATTTTGGGCTTGTAACGCTATTCCGTAGAGACAACAGGCAAAAAGTAGCAATCTAATCATGTTGTTGGTATTTATAATTCAATACAAACCTCCTTTTATATCCCGTCCCTTGGAATCCAAAAACGACCAACCGACCTATAAGCAGATGAAATGGGTTACGGACCATCCGTCTGTCTATAGGGCCATTCAACTGAAATGATTATGTTCTATATAGCATCGGTCATAGATTTACATCGCATTTTAAAACCTAAAATCTATGAGAACAATAATACTTTGCTTAATAGCTTTTTGCAGCGCAGCCATTTCGGCCCAAGAACAGGATTATCTTGCGATTATGTTGGAGAGTGATATAACGAATGAAATCAACTATCCCCCGGGAACGGAATTCTTTCTTTTTGACGATTCAGGGAATCTAGTGGCATCGAACGAAAATTTGACACGACCCTTTAGCATTAAGGAGCGGCACGTTCTAATCGTCACACCTACATACAAGGAAGACACCGATCGATTCGTGCTTACATCGGGAACCATTGAAATGAAATCGCCTAAAAGACATCAGCAACAAGGCGAAAAGGCAAATCATACCGTTTATAAAGACGACGATAAGGGTGTGATTACCGCTAAAAAAGAGTATTTTGAATCGGAGATTCCCGGCACGAAAAACCTGTTATTGGTTTTCGATAATGAGCTGGTATTTCGCTATTTTGATGGTCAGGCAAGGGCCTGGTATCAAGGGGATGAATTGCCTGTAGAAGGAAACTATCTAGTGGCTTTGCCATCGAAAGTCGCCAAAATCAGTTACAATCCGGACAATGGCGAAGTATGGTGGGTTTTTGAAACTACCCCATGAACCCCTCCTATTGCTTTAGCTAGTGACACCTGAGACATAAAGAATAAGGTGCCCTCACCAATTCAAACGAATCGTTAAATCCGCATCGATGAGATCCATTTCACGCAACATACGCCTAAAAGAGCTGCTCGCCATTTTACTATTTTACTTTGCTTTTTCACTATTATACCATATCGTACTTTGGTATACGAGCTATGCAAATACCGAAGAGGGCATATGGGGTTGGATCGATGCGGAACGCTACTGGCTTGCCTCGGGAGAGCAATATGCTTTCTTTTTTCTCTTATCCATCATCATCTGGTTTCTTGGAATATATTTGCTTCGTACCAAGCGTACTCCTTATCAGATGCTGGCCGTGTTCCTGCTTATCCCGCCTGGCATCTATTTTGTTCGGGAATTCCGATACGGTTTGATAGATGCCGCTGGACAAGGCAGACTGCGTGGAAACGGCGAGGCATGGGACCTATACATTCCCCTACTCTTTCTCTTCTTTCAATTTGGCTGTTTTTTCGCTTACCGTTATTTTAAGGAAAATCAACAAAAAATACGGGTGGAGGGCGAACTACGGCAGGCAGCATTAAAGAGTGAATTGTCGGCCATTAAGGCACAACTCAACCCACATTTTCTATACAATGTCTTTAATACCATTAATGCCTCCATACCTTCAGAACATGAAAAGACCAGGGATATGATCGCAGAACTGTCCGATTTATTCCGGTATCAGCTCAAAGCCTCACAGCAGGAGTATGTAACGCTAAGGGAGGAACTCGCCTTCGTTCGAAAATACCTGAATCTTGAAAAAGCACGGTTCGAAGATCGTTTACGAATTCATATCGACGTAGCGGAACATCTGATGGAGGAACAGGTACCGCCCATGTTACTGCAACCCCTTGTAGAAAATTCGGTGAAACACGGCCTGGCCAGTCTTATCGAAGGTGGGGACATATCGATAACCATCTTTAAGGAAGAGGGCAAACTACGCTTCGAAATTTCGGATACCGGGGTGGGTATCGCTGATAAATCCGATGTGTTTGACAAGGGAATCGGGCTGCAAAACACCCGTCTGAGACTCCAAAAAATGTATGAGAGCCATTTGGAACTGATTGATAATACACCGCAAGGACTTACCATACGCTTCAGTATATGAAAAAAGTGCTTATAGTAGATGATGAAAAGGCCGGACGGACACTGATCAAAGAGTATCTGACCGATTTTCCCGACCTGATATTACTGGGGGAAGCCAACAATGGCGTTGATGCGGTGAAGCAGATCAACGAGTTTCGACCGGATTTGGTTTTTCTCGACATTCAGATGCCGGGCATGACCGGTTTTGATGTCCTTACCCATCTCCAAGAACTACCAAAAATCATTTTCTCCACGGCCTATGACAAATACGCCCTCCAGGCGTTCGAAGTCCACGCTGTTGACTATTTGCTGAAACCGTATACCAAGGAACGGTTCAACAAGGCCATTGAAAAATTGGGGCAGGGGAATGAAAAACTCGGTTCGCTTACCCAGAGTTTACTCATGGAAAAACCGGACTATCCCGAACGCGTGCTGGTCGAGCGCAGCACCAAACTGATTACCATTGCCGTAAGTGATATTCTGTGGGTAGAGGCCTATGGCGATTACTCCAAATTGCATACGGCCTCGGAAATTCTCTTGAGCAATTACGGGATTTCGGCACTTGAGGAAAAATTGAATCCCGCATCTTTCTTACGGGTACATCGCTCATCGATGGTCAATCTCAACAGAATAAAAGAGCTTCATAAATACGGAAAGTCGTATGACATTACCATGCAAAACGGTGATGTGGTGCGCGTAAGCCGTGGTTATATGGAAGCCATTAAGAAAATAATGCTTTAAAGGTACCTTCCTAATATTTGATTACTGGCTTTCTGTTCCTTCGCTTCGTCGCCACCCAGCCGAAGGTAAAATTGAACAAGGGGCCATATCCGTCAAGAACCCCATCGCCCCGGTAGTAGCCGAGCCCCAATTCCGCCGTAAAATTGAACCCTTTGGGATACGTACGTTGAATGCCGTACACCCCACCATAAAAAGCCAATGCAAAATCGCTGGGAGCATCCAAATTGTTGGAAAGCTGTAACGGGGCCCAGAACACGCTTCGGGCAGCGGAAAGGTAATCCCCGGAATTGCCGGTGACGTTTTTTCGCATATCCAACCTCCGTTTAAAATTATGATAATACCGAAGCCTGGTATGCCATGCAAAACCAAAGGTGTATCCCTCGGAGTATGTGGCAATGGCGGGGCCCAAACTGGTGGATACGCTTACGTTTCGAAAAAGTCCTAATTCATAGCTTACCCCAGGACCGAACATATTCAGTTTCACCTGATGCCGTTCCAAATTGATGAGTCCGTTGCCCTGCTCCGAAATTTTACGGATTTGGCCATGTAAGTAAATGGAAAAGGACAAAAGGAAGAGCAGGAGGATGTTTTTCGACATGTCTTGTACGGTATTGGTATCGTTGTTCGGTTTGCGGATTCCCAATCTCGGAGAAACCTACCCCATAAATCTAAAAAGGAAACCACAGCGAAACACTATCTTTGTGTAAACTTTAAGAAATGGATTTAGCGCGTATTCCCCAATTGAAACATAGTAACAGCGATAATTTTTTCCTCCTCTCCGGGCCCTGTGCCATTGAGGGCGAAGAAATGGCATTGCGTATTGCGGAACGTATCGTTACGGTTACCGATAAACTGAAGATACCGTATGTCTTTAAGGGAAGTTTTAAAAAAGCGAACCGCAGCCGTGTCGATTCCTTTACCGGTATCGGGGATGAAAAAGCGCTCAAAATTCTGCGAAAAGTTTCGGAGACCTTTGAGGTACCTACAGTGACGGATATTCATCAGAATTCCGATGCCGAAATGGCCGCAGAGTATGTTGATGTCTTACAAATTCCGGCCTTTTTAGTACGCCAGACCGATTTAGTGGTCGCGGCCGCCGAAACGGGGAAAGTGGTAAATCTTAAGAAAGGCCAGTTTATGTCGCCTGAAAGTATGAAGCATGCTGTAACCAAGGTAACCGATTCCGGGAACCAGCAGGTGATGATTACCGACCGAGGTACCATGTTCGGCTATCAGGATATGGTAGTCGATTTTCGCGGAATCCCGACCATGAAGGCCTACGCCCCAGTAGTGCTCGATGTCACACATAGCCTACAGCAACCGAACCAATCTTCAGGGGTTACCGGTGGACGGCCCGATATGATCGAAACCATTGCCCGAGCTGGAATCGCCACCGGCGTAGACGGACTCTTTATGGAAACCCATTTCGACCCCTCGATCGCCAAAAGTGATGGAGCCAATATGCTGCATTTAGATCATTTGGAGAAATTGTTGGGGAATTTGGTGGCATTGCGGAAGGTGGTGAATGGGTTGGGGTGAAATCAGTAACAAGTGCGTCGCTTCACTAAGCACTATCTCATAAAGTGTCTTTAAACTTGCCCTCTTTTATCGTAAGATTGCTTATTATTCTCTTGAGACAATTCACAATACTATTATGATATCCTAAATATAATAAATGGTCAAAATCTCTTCTTACTATCCAATTAATTGAATGAGTGAATTTGAACCGATATAACAATACAAGGTTAAAATTCAGCTTTATTTAATTCATCAGCTCATGACTAGATAAGTCTATCTCCACCTTGCTGTAAATAGTTGGTTTATCACTGTATAAATACTTTAACGTCAAGCTATCTCTAGTAAGCTGAACGATTCTATAAAAAGGTTCATTATCTTTGAAAATGGTATCATTGGAAATCTTATAATCAAATTTGAACGCCATGCCTGCTTTATACTCGACAAGTTTCCCTTGTTCCTCGAACTCTAAATAGAAGTGTTCAAATCCTTCGTCCTCATACTTTGTCCAAATTTTACTCGCCTTACTATATTTCAATTGGTTTTCCGTATCGTCATCAAATTCAATCTTAAGTTGCTCTTTTATTGGCCTAGAGTAGTCCCAGATTCCAATAATTTCGGATTTTGCGTTCTCCTCACATGAACAGAACACTAAGAGTATCAACAACAATAAAAATAATCTAATCTTTATCATTTTGAAATTTTAAAAATTTATTTGAAGCGGTTCCATTTATCTTATCCACTTATCGAAATCCGTGAAACCAGCAGCCTTTATTTCGGCTGTATCCCTCACTCGTCACAGACGAGCGCTAGGGGTTTACCTTAATTTATCTGGTTTTGCACTAAAATTAGAACTCAATAGTCAATGAAGCGAAAAATATTTACTAAATATTCAATTTAGTTTATTCATGAGACTATTTTGTAATCCAAATCAGAACACCTAATACCCCCAAAGTACTCATAAATAAATAAAATGGCACATACAACAATCTCCATTTTTTTTGAGTGGTAGATTCGTTTGCAAATTCATTTATGATTTTTTCACATTTATCATCTATACTAAAGAATAAATAACTTATTCCTAAAAATACCGAGCCACACAGTATTATCTTGATAAGACCTATATTATCAAAGATGATATCATTTATATCTCTATTTATTAAAATGGTCGTCGCGTATAGGATTAAGGAAAAATGAAACAGCATTGTTAGAGCTGAGGTAGTCATTGAAGCATCCTTAGGGTCATCCTCTCCCAATGCTTTGGTAAACATATATTGCTGGTAAAACCAGTAGCGATAGAACTTAGGAGCCCTGACCCTTTTCAACCATTCCATCATAGTTTTGAAAATATGGTTTTTTGCTTACGTACTTCAAGGTTATCTATTTTAATTTGCCGCTCTTCCATAACGCGTTCTCTTTCTTCCTGCTCTGATGGCGCAACATACTCAACCTCGAAGTCCAATTCAGAAGTAAAAGATTTTATGCGCTCTTTAAAAGGTGCAAGGCGGTGCTGACCAAAGGTGATTAAATCGGATTGTGTTATTAATGATCGTGCTCGTCTTCCTCTGATACAGCTGCTATATCAATAGTGGTCGGAACTCATTGGTATCTCATTGTCAAATCCGCTGAAATTAAACTTCATGGGAACCTCTTTAGGGAAATTTTTGACATCGGCCCCCATCGCCCTTAATTGCTCATTGATTAAATAACCCTTAAAATAAGCATCCGACGTATGAAGCAGCTCAACATGAATGTCGTTATACGGTTCGAAATAATCCCAATCTATAATACCATAATCGTCTCTGGCGTGGGGTGCATAATTGTAGTTACTTACAATAGAGTCTGTTGCTCTATTGTATACCTCCAAAAATCCCAAACCATCCCAATCAGTTATAAAACTTTTTATCCTTTCGGACATGTAGGTAATCGTCTTGTTTTTCTTATTGGCTTCAGGTAGTTGCTTGCGCACTAGTTTAGAGTAGGCTGGACAGGTTTCTAACAGTTTCAGTACAAAATCACTTGCGAATGTAAGAGCTATATTCTTTTTATCGGTACTCTTGATTCGCTTCGCAATCTCTTGTCTTACCGCCAATATAAGTTCTTTATTGTTCTCACCCACATCGATCGCTCCCGACATCATTTTTGATAAAATCTCATCTTTTGATTCTGTGAGGTCAACTTGTTCCAGTGTTACGCAGTACTTGAGAGAAAGTTGTTTGATGCCATCTTTTTGACGTTCGGAATTGCAATTTAAAAAAGATAACGAAACTATTACAAGGCTAATTGCTGATTTTATCTTCATAAAAATTTGTTAGTTCAAGGCCGTCTGAATAAATCCGGAATCCAAATCCTTTCATTCCAAATTTAACTATTCTTGTAAGATAAATTTTATCAATCCTTGAATTGATTACGTTTCGGTTTAGTAAACCAAAGACCCGCCGACTTTATTTGAGCTGAATCCGTTACTGGATAATCAAGCTGTATTTCTCCCCAAGTTGGATTATCAGCAGCATACCTAACTCGAAAAAATTTATCCTTGACTATTGAATAATCCCCTTCAAATTTATTGGGTACTCTGATTTTTTGGCCATCAACAAAATAAGTGAAATATATTTCAGGTGAAGAGCTGAGAGCCCTAGAATATCCTGTGACCTTTGCAATCGTATACGTACTATTGTCAGTAATTTCTGACTGGTAATATTTTGAAAATATATAAAGCAAAAACAGGAAGAGCAAACCTCCTGTCAGGATAAGAATATTTTCATTCCTCCTTTCTAGACCCATAATCTTCAGATTTTGCGACCTTATTTATCCCTATTCTAAAAACCATATTCATTGATTTGTCCAGAAAAACACTCATAGGCTTTGAAAGTTCGCCAATTGGCCCAGAAAAGGATTTATTAAATTTACCTCCGAGATAAGATTTCGTCTTTCTGTTGAACATATTTTTAGAGGCCTCCTCCAAAGAATTAATTTCAAACCCATCTTTTAGAGAATAATCAATAGTTGAATTTAAAAACATCGCACCGGGCTTGCTAAAAACTGCACTATTGGTTATATCGGCCCAATCAACATTTAAAGGATTCATATCATGGTCTAAAATAACTTGGTTGAAGTATTGCTCTCCAAACTCAGTTGCACCGTTTGCGAATGCTGTGCGCCCGGAGTTAAGAGCAAAAGCCTTCCCCAAACTCGGTAAGGCCGTACTCTCCCCAAAGGCCAACAATACTGGCAACGCTTCAGCAGCCCCGATTATCATAACTGGAGCGGCGAGGGTTACGGTGAAAATCATTTTCTCATCAACGGTATCATAAGCCGCCGATATTTTTCTATCCTCTTTTTCACTCACCGTAATCCTTAGCATACTTGCGAAGAGCGCCTTCGAACTGGAAATAATCTTACTTATCTCAGGGTCGTATATTTCTAGTTCTCGAACACGCTGAGAACCCACAGAAGAGGCATGAGAAAATCCATTATTAATAGGTGTAGCAGAGCCCTCTTGATCAATTATAAAATATCTATTCCTTCCAAGCATGTTTCTCTGATGAGAGATACCATCAACGTGTTTTCCGTCAACTGTAAACCACCAATCATAGGTTTTTGTTGATGGTGTAGTAAGCTCGTTTAATAGATAACGTTGATAAGCATTGGCAACCGTACTTTTAATTTTTCGCTTGTCACTTGAGGAAAGTTTTCCGTTTTTTCCAACACGAAGCCCTTTTAGCGATTTGCCAATTGCTTTTTTTAAACTTTGTTTCCGACTATTTATCGTTGCTACATCCATTGCTACCAGTGTTACTCTCCCCAACTATTCTCAAATGTCATATCGCCTATAACGATTGTCTTTGCCGATATGACGATATGCTTTTGCATCGGAAAAGCGTCGTCTGCTTCAAATTCTTCTTCTAGATGCACACAATATGCCTTGGTAAAGGCCACTTTCTGCAACTGCGACATTGCATCCCTTTTATAAAAAATCAAAGCACCGTCTTTGGTCTGCTCTGGCTCTTTCATCCAATGGTGCAGGTCAAGACGACCTTCTGACTCTACGGTTAGACTTATTTGCCCACCACGGGGTCTTCCCGCAGGTTTGCCGGTGCCATCCATAGGCTGATCGAAGGCGTAGTTGCATCGAAGGATATTATATGTTTGGCCATCGACATGAAGTTTTGCTAAAAAAGACATAGTTGTGGGTTATTTTAAAGATTAGATTGTATATAAAGTAATTACGTTACAATGAGTTTAAAAGGTTGTTCAGCTCCATCTCCTTTTTTTCATCAAGAGCCGTAACCGATTCGGCGACAAAACTAAATTTGAGTAGTGATTCCATTAACTTTTTGTCAAATTCTTCCCGATACTCGGTAACTGACGCATTATAAAAACAATACTTGAAATACCCTAGCTGATTTTCTTGTTTATCGAGATAATGTGTTATCAGAAACACTTCTTGTAAACCTCCATCCATTATCCAAGGAGATATCTCAACGATATCTTGCGCTTTAATAGTACAATTTACTTGAGTTGTTTTTTTACCACTTTCCGGGTCCTTGCCAAATTTTAAACGAGATTCAAGTACGCGATAAAACACGTTTCTATACCCTAAAAACTGTGTTTGCCTACGTACCATCTACAAATTCGGTTACAGAAATTCACTAAAGCAATCTAAGTTAAACATAAAAACCATATTTAGTGAAAACTTTTCGACAAAGCGCTCATTACCAAAACCAAAAAAGCATTCTCACGGTCTGTCGCATTCAAGCAGCAACCCTCAGAACAAGTAGTTCTCCTTCCCGCCCCAATCCTATTTTAGATTTTACGCTACCTTTGCCCCATGCAGAAAATCTTTCCATTTTTAGGATGGTTGGGTAGTTACCGAAAAAGGGACTTCCTAAAAGATTTGGTTGCAGGACTGACCGTCGCCGTCGTATTGATACCCCAAGGTATGGCCTATGCCATGATTGCCGGGTTGCCGCCCGTTTACGGCCTCTATGCGTCCATAGTTCCCATACTGCTCTACGCGGTATTGGGCACCTCGCGACAAGTCGCCATGGGACCTGTGGCCATGGATTCGCTCTTGGTCGCCGCCGGTTTGGGAACCTTGGCCATTACAGGCGTCGAAAACTATATCGCCATGGCCCTAGTGTTGGCCTTTTTGGTCGGGGCGATTCAACTATTATTGGGTATCAGCCGTATGGGTTTTTTGGTACGTTTTCTCTCGAGACCCGTCATTAGCGGCTTTACTTCCGGTGCCGCGTTGATCATCATTTTCAGCCAACTGAAACACTTGATGGGTACCGACGTTCAGGAAAGTCAATTCTTCCACCAACAAGTCGTCAATGCCTTTCAAAGTCTGGGGGATATCAATTATTACGATTTTACTCTCGGAGTCGTCGGCATCGTGCTGATTGTCCTATTCAGGAAATGGGACAAGCGTATCCCCGGGGTATTGATCGTGGTCTTATTGGGTATTCTGTCGGCCTACGTCTTCGATTTGGAAGCCCACGGACTTCATATCGTGGGTGTGGTTCCCGAGGGATTACCTGCCTTTCAAGTCCCCAATATCGATTTGGGCAATATCAAATCACTTTGGCCTATTGCGATTACACTCGCCCTGGTAGGCTATCTGGAAACAATATCTATCGGAAAAGCCATCGAGGAAAAAAATAGCACCGACCATATCGACCCCAATCAGGAATTGGTGGCCCTTGGCGTATCGAACATTGTCGGTTCTTTTTTTCAATCCTACATCTCCACCGCAAGTTTCTCCAGGTCGGCCATTAACAACGACTCTGGCGCCCGTACGCATTTGTCGTCTATTTTTAGTGTGGTTCTTGTCGTGCTCACCCTACTCTTTTTAACGCCGCTGTTCTATTATTTGCCCAAGGCCGTTTTGGCCAGTATTATCATGGTATCGGTTTTCGGCCTGATCAATATCATCTACCCCAGAGGGCTTTGGCAACAGAGCAGAGGAGAGCTAGTGGTGCTGATGGCGACGCTTGCGGCTACTTTATTCATTGGGCTGCCGCAAGGTATTCTTATTGGGGTGCTGTTCTCCTTACTATTGATGGTTTACAAAACTTCGAACCCGCACTTTGCGGTGTTAGGCAACATCAGAAATTCCGACTATTATAAAAATGTAAAACGTTTTGGGGATGAAGTGGTTCTAAGGGATGATTTGTTGATCATTCGATTTGATGCGCAATTGTATTTTGGGAATTCGGACTATTTCAAAAATGAATTGCTGCGACAGATAAATTTAAAAGGGAAAAGCTTGAAGGCGGTAATTCTAAATGCGGAAGCGATAACGTATATCGATTCCACTGGAGCGAACATCCTGAGCCGGGTTATCGACACTATTCACAATCGGGGACTGCAATTTTATATTGCGGGAGCTATTGGCCCGACCAGGGATACGATTTATCAAAGCGGTATCATCAATTCCTTGGAAAAGGAATATCTTTTTGTAAAGACGAAAGAGGCCGTAGCGTACTATGATGATCCGAAGACCATCTCCGAAATACAGGACAAAGTGGCACATCAAAATAGTTCTCGTGTGACCAAGGTCATATCATAGAAAATTTAAGAAGCGTACTTTTGTGCGTCAATAGAATCAAGCATTGTAACCATGAAAATAGAACAGATTTATACCGGATGCCTTGCACAAGGCGCGTACTATATTGAAAGTGAAGGGGAAGTTGCTATCATAGACCCCCTACGAGAGGTAGACCCCTACATCAAAAAAGCCGAAAATGACCAGGCCAAAATCAAGTATATTTTTGAAACGCACTTTCACGCCGATTTCGTAAGTGGCCATGTTACCTTGTCCGAAAAGACTGGGGCCCCGATTATCTTCGGCCCAAATGCAAATACCTCCTTTAAAGCGATCATCGCCAAGGACGGACAGGAATTCGCACTCGGAAACATTACCATCAAAGTACTGCACACTCCAGGACATACCATGGAAAGTACCACTTACCTTTTACGCGATGAAGATGGAAAAGACCATGCGATCTTCTCGGGAGATACCTTATTCCTAGGAGATGTAGGAAGACCCGACCTGGCACAAAAAGCAGCGGACATGACCAAAGAGGACCTAGCAGGGACGTTATTCGATAGTCTTCGGACCAAAATAATGCCTTTGGCCGATGACGTTATTGTGTATCCTGCCCACGGCGCTGGTTCGGCATGTGGTAAAAATATGATGAAGGAAACGGTGGATACCCTGGGGAACCAGAAAAAAATGAATTATGCCCTTCGCGCCGACATGACCAAGGAGGAGTTTATTAAAGAAGTTACCGACGGCCTGTTGCCCCCACCAAAGTATTTTCCGCTCAATGTGAAAATGAATAAGGAGGGTTACGAAGACATTAAGGAGGTTTTACAACGTGGCACTACGGCTTTAAGTCCCGAGGCATTCGAAACCGCAGCCAATGAAACGGGTGCCGTTGTACTAGATGTGCGCCATCAGGACGAATTTGTTAAAGGTCACATTCCGCGTGCTATTTTTATCGGTCTCAATGGGGATTTTGCGCCTTGGGTAGGCGCTTTGATCGCCGATACCTTACAACCGATACTGCTCGTTGCGCCGGTCGGAAAGGAGGAAGAAGCCATTACCCGATTATCACGCGTCGGTTTTGACGGAACCATAGGATACCTAGATGGCGGATTCGACGCTTGGGAAAAGGCCGGAAAGGATATCGATACGTTGGAATCCTATTCCGCCGAAAAATCAATGGCGCGATTGAAGGAGTCCGCGACACCGGTATTCGATGTACGAAAGGAAGGGGAGTTTGCCTCGGAGCATGTGTTAGACGCCCACCACACACCCTTAAGCACATTAAACGACCATCTTTCCAAATTTCCGAAAGATCGCGAATTTTTTGTGCATTGTGCGGGAGGGTATCGATCGGTAATCGCTGCTTCTATTCTGAAGAGTCGTGGTTTTCATAACCTCATCAATATCGAAGGTGGTTTTGGGGCATTGAAAAAGATGGGCGCCAAGACATCTGATTTTGTCTGTCCGTCTACTTTGTAGGGACGACAAAATTTTCATCTTACGAAATTTAAAAAGCACCAATTTGATGTGATTACATCAATATTTAATAGGTTTTGTTACGAATTTTACAAACGTTAAGAAAATCTTAATATTTTTTGAAGAATTAGTACCTAAATTCCCTATATTTAATAAGAAGTACTCTACGAAGAATGATAAAAAATTTTATTGAACGTATAGGAGCAATGAATTGTGTAATGCTCCTAGTAGTCATTTCGATTATTATCGTTTCGGAATATATCTTTCTAACAGGAGATAAATTGGATGCTATCTTTATAGCATTCTGGGCGCCGACCATACTTGGTTTTATGAATTATCTGAAGTTCAGGAAATAATGGATTTTATACTGCTTTATTCTATTTTGGTCTCCATCGTTTTTGCGGTGTGGCTGCTCTTCGTCATCCGGATGTACCGGAAACTGAACGACTGAACTTACACGATTGATTTCTCTGAGATCGAATGTACCCTTGCTTCATTTTTTCTTATATAGGCCCTTAAAATCCGTTCGGTATCCAAGGTGTTCTTCTGCGGAATAATAAATGCTTCGATATCTTGCTCGTTGTTAAGTTGGGCATCTTTTGTCACAAAACCATAACCACAATAGCTGCCATCCTTAATCCGTACAAAAGCTTCTTCCTCGTAATTCCTTCCTTTCTCTTTTATCCAGATATCCTCTTTATCAACTGACATCGCAGATACTGCCTCGGCCACCCTAGTATTGTATAAATTCGCCGGCTCATCACCCCTACAAACACCTTCGCATTGTGTAATGCTGTAATGACTGCAGGCGCCATTGGTTTCCTGCAAATGGCAAAACTTGGGGCATAGCCGGTATGTTTTGCAAAATTCCGTCAGAAAGGAGCGGCATTCGGTCGGACTGTAACAGACATACAAGGGCCTGGGCACCAACTTGAGCTTATTGAACGCGAGGTGCATCACCCCATTCCTATCCTCATAGGAAAAGATACCATATTGCTGTACAGCACGTTTTTGGGCCCGATTGTACTCCGGATAATGATGCTTGATGGCGGCGGATTCCATCAATAATGCCACCAACTCACTCCCCGAAAGCTCAAAATCAATATCCGCGGTTGCTTGGCAGAGTCGCACTTCCTTGTTCGCCTTATCGTAAAAATGGCTGAGCACCCGCTTTCTGATATTGACCGCCTTGCCCACATAAATAATCTTACCGGATGTATTCTTAAAATAGTAGATTCCCGGAGCACTGGGTAATCGTTCAAAAGTTTCTTTAGGCAGCCCAGGTGGCAAGGTGGCCTCTTGGGAACGGGCATTCAAAAATTGCTTGAACACCTTTTCCGCACCGTCGGTCCGAAGGAGTTTTTTGAAAAGTAGCATGGTCGCATGCGCATCGCCTCGAGCGCGATGCCTATCGGTCAATGGAATCCCGAGGGCCGAACAAAGTTTGCCCAGACTGTAGGAATGGTATCCCGGCAGTAACTTTCTTGAAAGGCGAACCGTGCAGAGTTTTTTCCGCACGAAATCCAATCCGATATTCTTGAATTCGTTTTTAATTACATTGTAATCGAAATTGACACTATGCGCCACGAAAATGGCACCGCTTGTAATTTCCAGTATCTGTGGTGCGATCTCATTAAGCTTTGGAGCATTGCGAACGGTATCGTTATCGATACCGGTGAGTCTCGTGATAAAATATGGAATTTCACATTCGGGATCGACAAGCGAAGTAAACTCCTCAACTACCTCATACCCATCGAATTTAAAGATGGAAATCTCGATAATCCGGTTTCCTTTAATCCCGTTTCCGGTGGTTTCTATGTCAATTATAGTATACAATGAACACTTCAAAATTAGTCGAAGTATAAAGGTAGTACCTTCTTTGCGAAAAGCAAGGCGTGTTACCTAAACCTCAATTCAAAAGATGATAGTCAGGCTTAAAATTCAATATCCGATGGAACGTTTGATTGTGGATTCACCACACTCATGTCTTGCAGAGGCCCTCAACTTCAATATTCATTCTCGGCTGTGAAAAGCCGTCCGTTTCCGTGAAGACTATCTTCTTGATGAAAGAAAACGACTTTGAAGATGTTACGCGGTCAAAGTGATTCGAACCTACCCCATGTCCAGCAGCTGATCCTGAGTGTGGTTTTCCCAACAGCAAAAAGCGGATAAGTTGCTCGATATATTGCTCTGTGCATATTTACTATTTGTACACTAAAACTTACTAACCATACAAAATTCAACTTAGCCAATTGTAAGCTTTGGTATCTTTAAGAGAACAACAATCAGCCCCAATGAAACGAAATGAGACCAATGGTCTAGCCAAACCGCTTTTCTATGGTAGGCACTCCTATCTTTCAAGGATGTTCAATATTTTGGACTCTGATGATTGTTCCAAAGGTCTCATGATAGCGATCAGCCTTCTCGATCAAAAAAACTTTCTATATTTCAATAAGGCGTTCCGGTCATTCATAGGAAAAAAGATAGATGCGCTAACCGATCAAGGGTGGGAATATTGGTATCAAAGTATTTGCTCTCAGGAAGCGCCAATCGTAAAAAACAGAATACGGAATTTCTTTGGCGCACCTTATGACCGAAAGCCCATAACCTTAAGGTACCATCTCTACGATTGGGGAGAAAACCTCATTTACCTTAGGCATGAAATCATCCTTTACAAATTAGGACATACCACCATGGCCCTAAATTACTTTTACGATGTCTCTGAAAAAGAGCGCTTGGAAAATTGCCTGCACATTAAAAGAGAACGCGACATCATTGATGAAGAAAATGGGAAAGGATTGATTTCCTCCCGAGAAAAAGAAGTACTTCAATTGGTAGCAGAAGGGCATTCCTCTAAACAGATCGCGGATATCTTATTCATTAGCAATCATACAGCGATATCGCATAGAAAACATCTCATAGAAAAATTTAAAGTGAAAAATACCGCACAATTGATAAAAAAAGCTTCGAAGATTATGGAGCTCTAATACGGTTTTCAATGCCTTCACATTGAAATATTTCCTGATACCCATCACCATACGGGTAAAAGTCAACATAGAATTAGGAATATAGAAACAGAAGTGTTTATCATAAATCCCCAAAAATGGGGATTGATTTGAAACGTCTTTGTTCGCATCTTGTACAATGGCGAACAGACGTTTGCCGCCCCTCCTCCCCCAACACACATCCCCCATAACGTAGTTTGAATTTAACCGCATCCGTGATGATCAGTAAGGCGTTGTCCTTTATCGAAGAGCAGACCGATTTATACTTACAGGGTTTACTTGGCGCGTCAACACAGAAATATGCCGTACTAGGAAACATCGCCCGCATCGTTGATAGCGGGGAAGGTAGCGAAACGGAAGATGCTTCCGGTGTAATCATCACCCTGGTCAATATCGAGGAGGACCTCATTTCCAAAAACCCCGATGGGGTATACAGAAATGTGGACCAAGTTGTGAAGACCAATCCGAAAATATTGGTCAACCTTTACGTGCTGTTCTCCGTCAACCTGAACACCTACACGACTGCCTTAAGCAGAATCTCCAACGTCATACAGTGCTTTCAAAGCACTAATTATTTTACCCAAGCGAGTTTCCCTTCGCTAGACCCTGGCATCGAGAAATTGCATTTGGAACTCTATACTATGAATTTCGAACAGGTAAACCACTTGTGGAGCACCTTGGGCGGTAAATATTTGCCGTCCGTTCTCTATAAAATGCGAATGGTGGTCATAGCTGATGAAGCCAACCAAGTTGGTGGCGGCCTTATCAGGGAAATACAAATGGAAAAGAATGTCTTATCAGGCACCTTAAACTAATTGCAATGCGATACACGCCATTATTTACGATAGCATTGGAACATGACTATTTCTCGGTATCCCCTCCCGAGATTTTTCGAATCGTACCGACATCGGCCACCGAGAAAGTGTTGAGGGGGGCAGGCCTGATCGTAAAATTTTTTCAAAACAAACTTTACGTCCTGGTCAAACACTTGGAAAACACAACGCCGCTTTTACAATTGAACAATGATTTTACATTGCGATTTTTTTTGGAAGTAACGGACTTCAATTTTTCCAGCATCACCAACTATAGATCTTCGGACCCTTATGCTGTCAAATTATACTTCAGTAATGGCAATTCGATCATTGATGGAAATGATAAATCGGTGAACGATATACTTTACCTCAATGAAAAATTACCCCAGTTCGACAATACGCTCGCCTATACGTACAACGATTTGGTACGGAGTGGCTCCGATACCGCCTATGAATGCCTTCAAAAAATAGATGCTGGTACCGGAAACCTGAACAATGGGTCGCAGTTCAGACAGCTGGAAAAAGTGAGCTATGTCTCACCTGCGACGGAGTTGTCCTTTACCGGCCCGAAAAAAATTGTACGGCTACAGGTTCCCGCCGCTGAAGTAACGGTTGAGTATTTCAAATACAATCTAACTAGCAACGATTTTGATATTGCGGTAAAACAAAGCGTCATCGGGCCAATTGAAAATCCGACCGCCATGCTGCTCGACGAGGTCTTGCTTCACTTTTACACCGAGGGGAACATCCCTTTCGGCGAAGGTATTTATAAGGTCGTGCTTAATACGACCCAAGAAGAATACCTCTATTTCAGGTTGGCGAACGATTGGCAGCCCTATTTAGGGCTTATCGAAATCCACAACAATGCGTTGGCGGCAACGGATACGTATCGCTTTTTAACGGAAGACGGATCCTTCTTTACCATTCCTCCCGATAATACGGAAATAGAAACGCGCCACTACAAAATCAGATTTGCCCCGGCCCAATACCTTCTCAAATACCGATGTAAAACGAACAAAGTATCGAATATCGTCGATGATGACGGGAACATCGTCTTCACCAATTTGGGCAGTAATACCTTTCAAAGCCAGCTCCCCGTTCGAATGAACGAAAAAGCGATCGATACCATTTCGGTAACCTATGACGGGTCGGATACCTTGAAAAAAACCAAAGTTCCCGGGCATAGGAACCTATCCATAACGGATGACGACAACAAGTATATCGTAAGCGAAACATTTTTGAATTTATAAAAACAATTAAAATCACACATTATGGCCACAGTTTTTAAAACACCCGGTGTTTATGTTGAGGAAATACCAAAGCTACCGCCCTCCGTTGCCCAAGTGGAAACGGCAATTCCGGCCTTCGTAGGGTACACGGAAAAAGCAGAAGAACGGGGAGAGTCCTTGTTAATGAAACCTACCCGAATTTCTTCCTTATTGGAGTTTAGGGAACTGTACGGAGGAGACCATGCCATCGATTCGGTATCGATCGTGGTCGATGAAAACAACAATTATGCAGTCGACAGTGTTAGCATCGCCAATACGGAAAGGTACCTGTTGTACGACAGCCTTCGCCTTTTCTTCGACAATGGGGGCGGTGACTGTTATATTGTTTCTGTTGGATTGTATGGAACAGCTCCCGTCTATGGTGATGAAAACGACAGTACGAATCCAGGATTGCGCACCGGGGTCAAGGCACTCGAAAAGTTTGACGAACCGACAATCATCTTATTTCCCGACGCCGTAAACGTCGTTACCGGAGGTGCCGATGACGGCAATTTTTATAGCCTTCAACAAATGGCCTTGGAACAGTGTGCCAAACTCCAGGACAGGGTAGGTTTGTTCGACCTTAAGGAGAACATTACGGAAGATCTGGACGAGGCCATTCAAAATTTTAGGAATAACATCGGCATCAACAACCTCAAATATGGTGGGGCGTATACCCCCTATGTTGTAGCCACCTACCCGCGTGAGGTAGACATCGCGCATTTTCAGGACGGAATCACGGAAATATCCACAGCAGCCGTTACCTTAAGAGATCTTTCTTCGGACAGCGACCATTTGGCTTTGCTCGATGATTACGATGCGGCTGCGGCCCAAGTAACGGTAGTAAGCGACTACATTACCGAAATCAAGGAAGCAAATGAAACCGTTGGAGGCAGATATGGCGACTTCGATGGGGCCGCCACGGCGGCACCTTCCTTAAAGGAAAAATTCTTGATATACAAAAGGTCGGTCGATGCCGCAGCGGATTCAACCGAAGCAAGGGAACGAATTACCGGCTTATTCAACTTTTGCCGCAATACCATTAATGGTTTTCAAGATCTGTATGAAGATCTGGACAGTGCCAGCCAGATTTACAATGATGTGAACACCTATGCAAAGGCCAACAGCATGTGGCGAGGTGGAGCCTGCGGGATCATCAAGATCGATAAAAATGCCGACGTACGGGTGATGACCGGACTGGCAAGCATCGCTGCGGTACATGCGCTTTATGTTGATGACGGCGGAGATCCGATCAGCCTGGATTGGCTAGGTGTTCCCGCGATGACGAATATTACCATGTCGCCAAAGGACTATGGGGATCCTACCGATTTGCCCAGCAACGTAAGCATCGCCAAACAAATTGCCAATGACGTCTTGGGTGAATTTGAAAAATTAATCGCCTTTGCCGATGCCGTTACTGCGGCTGCCGACGGATACAAGGATGCCGTACAGGATCAGCTCTATTTACAACATCCGATCTTGAATAGCATTAAGGAGAATATAACACGAACCATAAACACATTGCCGCCAAGTGGGGCCATTGCAGGTATTTATGCCAAAGTCGATAACACCAGGGGAGTTTGGAAAGCGCCGGCGAACGTAAGTCTCAATTCGGTGAGCAAACCTTCGGTAGTGATCAGTCATGAAGACCAAGCCAATATAAACGTCGATGCCGTTGCCGGAAAATCGATCAATGCCATCCGGACGTTTATTGGCAAAGGACCGTTGGTATGGGGTGCCAGAACGTTGGCCGGTAACGACAACGAATGGCGGTACATCAGTGTGAGGCGCTTCTTTAATATGGTCGAGGAAAGTTGTAAAAAGGCAACGGAACCTTTCGTCTTCGAGCCAAACGATGCCAACACTTGGATCAAAGTGCAGACGATGATCGAGAATTTTTTGACCCTTCAATGGCGGCAGGGCGCACTTCAAGGTGCCAAGCCCGAACACGCATTCTACGTTGCGGTCGGTCTGGGCAAAACAATGAGCGCACAGGACATACTCGAAGGCAGGATGATCGTCGAAATCGGAATGGCCGTGGTACGCCCTGCGGAGTTCATCATCCTTCAATTCTCTCATAAACTGGCAGAATCGTAGTCAAATAACGGTCAAAAAAATACAATAATTTATAACTAAAAATAGCATCATGGAGACATATCCGCTAACAAAATTTCACTTCAGAGTTGATTGGAACGGCAATAAAATCGGTTTCACAGAGGTCACCGGTCTCGATTTTCAGGTAGAACCCATCGAGTACAGGGAGGGAAGTAGTCCGGAATACCATAAAATAAAAATGCCGGGAATGCACAAGTTCAGTAACGTCACCTTGAAACGGGGCACCTACAGTGGGGATATCGATTTTTACAATTGGATGAAAACCATCAACCTTACTACCGTAGAGCGACGGGACATTACGATAAGTCTATTGAACGAAGAGCATGAGCCTGTGATGACCTGGGGCATTAAAAACGCTTTTCCGATCAAAGTGCAGGCCAGCGATTTTAAGGCCGACGGAAATGAGATTGCCGTAGAAACCTTGGAATTGGCCCACGAAGGCCTAAAGATCGTTGAATAGGCAAACCCTTTAAATACAGATTGTGGCTGCAATTGATCATCATACCGCTGGGGGGTATTATCCACCAGTAGGCTTTCATTTTAAGGTAGAGTTTATCAGCGTCGGGAACGATAATGATGTGCGCTTCCAAAGTGTGGGGGGCCTAAGTATGGAGTTGGAGGTAGAGAACATCAAAGAGGGTGGCCAAAACCTGTTCGAATATAAACTCCCTGGGAGAAGCAAGTTCTCCGATCTCAATTTAAAGAGGGGGTTGCTCCTCGACTCCGAGCTAATCAAATGGATCAAGGATGCCCTGTACAATAGGGATTTCAAGCCGGCTAATATGAACATTAGCCTTTTGAACAGCGATCATGAACCGCTTTTGACCTGGCAAGTATTCAATGCTTGGCCTAGAAAATGGAGCGTCAGCGATCTCAATGCCACGGAGAATTCAATCATGGTGGAAACGCTCGAGATCGCCTACACGTATTTTACCGTTAAAAAAGGATAATATGGCGCTCAACATCAATCATTTAAAGGTGAGTATTTCGGTGAACCAGCCCAAATCCGAAGGAGGGGAAGGAAGCAGTACACCGGCTTCGGAGCAAGGTGCCAAAAAAACGGATCCAGACAAACTATCACAGGATGTAATAGAACAGCTACTGCAGATCATAAACAATAAAAGCGAAAGATAATGGCGTTAGGGGAGGTCGAAAAGTTAGAGATCCATGTGTATACCAGTGCCGACTACAGCGAAGATTCCTTGGTCAAATCGATAAAGGCCATGCTCAATCCCGAAACCTATACCTTGGATTATAAGGTAGAGTTTCAAGATGGCCAAGGCCAGGGTACCAGTGGGTCCCAGCAGAAATTTACCGTCACAAATCCCGAACAATTCGATTTTGAACTGTTGATGGATAGTACGGGCATCATCGACGGAAATCCTAGGGATTCGGTTGAGGAAGAGGTCAACGAACTAAGAGATCTGCTGATAAAGTATGAAGGGGAAATTCATGAGCCAAGGCACTTTATTATTGTTTGGGGTGGACATTTGTTCAAAGGGCGCTGTACAGGTCTAAACATCAACTACAAGTTGTTCAATCCAGACGGCACCCCGATCAGGGCCATTTGCAAGGCAAGTTTTAAGGGAAGCATAGAAGATAGGGAACGCGTGGCAAAGGAACGACGTTCTTCTCCCGACCTGACCCATTTTCGCCTTATAAAATCCGGAGACACCTTGCCCTTGTTGTGCTATAAGATTTATGGAAGTTCTGCCTATTATGTACAAGTGGCACTTGCCAACAAACTATCGACTTTTAGAAACCTGGAGCCCGGAACGGAAATCTTTTTTCCGCCCATTGAAAAAAATACACCTGTTGCATGAGCGAAGTAAACACCATACCAAGTACCAAGCCGAAATCGGTTTCCACTTTTACCATACTAGTGGATGGAAACAAATTATCCGATGAGTTCACGATAATGAGCATCGTGGTCCAAAAGGAAATTAACAGCATTACCAAAGCAACTATCCTCCTTCAGGACGGGTCTGCGGCCGAACAGGGATTTCCCTCCAGTAATGCCGAGGAACTTATTCCGGGTAAGTCCATTGAGATACAGGCAGGATACCAAACCGATGAAGAGTCTATTTTCAAGGGCATAACGATCAAACACAGTATCAAGGTCCGAAAAAATGTATCGGTGCTAGTGGTAGAATGTCGCCATGAAGCCATTAAAATGACCACGAAGCTAAAAAACAACTATTTCCATGAAATGAAGGACGATGAAATTGCGGATCAACTTTGCCGGGATCATGGCTTAAGTCTTGAAAGCGAAGCCACCGAGCTGACACATAAGGAAATGGTGCAATTCAACTGTACCGATTGGGATTTTATGGCCTGTCGTGCAGAGGAGAATGGCTATTGGATTACCACTACCGAGGGTACAAAACTCACTTTTAAAAAGCCCGATTTCTCACAAGCGCCCGTACTGTCCTTGGCCTATGGTTCTACCATTAAGGAATTGGACGCGGAAATCGATGCCAGGCATCAATTCGAAGCGCTAAAGTCGGTGAGTTGGAGTCCGGCCGAACAGGAGGCGATACAAAGTGAGGGCGCAAATCCGGAAGTTCCGGCGGCGGGTAACATAGCCGCTACCGAGTTGGCGGCAACCACCGCAAATAGCGAACTGGAAATCAGGCATACCGCCTTACAGGAATCGGAATTACAACTTTGGGCGAACAGTATTTTACAAAAACAACGCCTTGCAAAAATAAGGGGCAAACTAAAGATAGATGGCATTCATTCTCCATCACCCGGCCAGTTGATAGAACTGCAAAATGTTGGGGAACGCTTTGATGGCAAGGTCATGGTATCGGGGGTACGGCATCACATCGAGAAGGGCAAGTGGGAGACTTTTATTCAATTCGGGGAATCTACCGTGGCCTTTGCGGAAAAATTTGAATTGGAACAGCCGCTGGCCTCCGGCCTACTACCTGCCGCCCAAGGTTTGCAAATCGGGATAGTCACCAACCTTGAAGACCCGGATGGGGAAGAACGGGTACAGGTCCGGCTGCCCATGGTCCATGATAGCGATGAGGGTGCCTGGATGCGACTTTGTTCCCTGGATGCCGGCGAAAACAGGGGCTGGGTTTCCCGCCCGGAAATCGGCGATGAGGTTATCGTCGGATTCCTGAATGCTGATCCCCGATTCGGGGTCATCCTAGGGAAAGTGCACAGCAGTAAGAATACGGCGCCCTTTGCGGCGGCAAACGATAATCACGAAAAAGGTTTTCAGTCCCGGGAAGAACTAAAAATGGTATTCGATGACGAGAAAAAGTCAATTTCATTCGAGACCCCCGGGGGACATAAATTTATTATGAACGACGATGACGCTAGCATCACGCTGGAAGATAGCAACGGAAATACAATGGTGATGGACAGCGATGGTATTACGATAGAAAGTATAAAGGATGTAAAGGTAAACGCTTCCGTAGACCTCAAAATGGAGACCGGTGCCAATGCCGAAATCAAAGGTGGGGCCATGGCTAAAATGGAAGGAAGCGCAGGAGCCGAACTTTCTTCAGGAGGTTCGACAACGGTAAAGGGAAGTATGCTACAATTAAATTAAAAAATATGGGAGCACCAGCAGCACGAATCGGGGATTTTCATGTTTGCCCAATGGTAACGGGCACCGTACCTCATGTAGGTGGCCCGGTGTCAATGGGCGCGGCCACCGTAATGATTGCTGGAATGCCTGCAGCGAGGGTTGGCGATATGTGCACCTGTGTCGGTCCCCCGGATACGATTGCGGCAGGCTCGGCCACGGTGATGATCGAGGGAATGCCCGCGGCACGCATGGGGGATTCCACGGCACATGGAGGAACCATTGTTGTAGGTGCGCCAACAGTTTTAATCGGATAAAAACAAAGCGATGGAAAAGGCAAAAGCATTTATTGGAATGGGCTGGAGTTTCCCTCCGGACTTTAACCGCGAAACCGGACAAGTGGAGATTACCGAATTGTATGACGATATCCAAAAAAGCCTAGAGATTTTACTGACTACGAGGCCCGGCGAACGTGTAATGCAACCGAAATATGGCTGTCATATGGAACCGCTCCTGTTCGAGTCGTTAAATACCGGCGCCAAGACCATGATCAAAGAACGCATACGAACGTCGATCCTCTTTTTTGAACCGCGTATCGAGGCCAAGAAAATCACCTTGGACGATTCCAGACAAAACGAGGGCGTATTGCTGATTAGCTTGGAATACATCGTAAGTGCAACCAATAGCAGGTTCAATTTTGTATTCCCCTATTACAGTGAGGAAGCTACCGAAATGAATATACTAACAACGAACCATCCTTTAGCAGTGTAAGATGAGTGATTGTTCCGAAAATAAAAACCCATTGGTCAGAAATGGCACGAGCCAAGGACAAAGAGCGTTGGCAAAGCTCAGTCCAACCTCGGTGGAAATTGTCGACAAAGCCACCGAGGATTGGATGGTGTGGGCGGGTAAGTTTTCCGACCATATTCGCTATACGGCATTGAACAATGCGCCCGTTGGGACCATGAAGCCTTTTTTTTCGGCAAATGTCAGCGCGCAGCTTGCCTTGGTGGCGAGCTATCCCCCGGAAAAATTATCAAAATACATCAGGGAGGTATTGGTACGTATAGAAACCAAGGATACCGCCCTTAAACAGGAATTTACAACGCTTTTCGATATCATTTTTTCCTATTTTACCTTGGTAGATAGGCTGTTCAAGACCACCCGGGCCGATACGGAATACAACAGTATTTTGCTGTATCACATACAGGCCAAATTACTGCCATTGGAAGCCAGAACCTTTGCATATTACAAGGCATCATTGGAAGGAACGCCTGCACAGCGTTTGATAGTCGAAAGTACACCCACCGACTTGGACATTTTTCATGAGGCCTTAAACGGTCACGAAGATTTTATAGCCTCGGGCTTATCCGATCTTGAAGAAAAAAGATACCCGGCTACTTCCGATTTTGACACCTACTATAGTGCAATATCATCCGATTCTACCATTTTTGGTGGCTTGAGCGGTTTCAAGAACAGAATAAAATACATCGCGCAACATAATTTCTTTACCAGCATATTGGATGAAATTAGTGCCTCGGCCACATTTATCACCAAACATTCCCAAAAATACCTTGGCAAGTATCTAACGGATTGGCCCGACCACCAACCCAATTACGCCCTATATCTGACATGGCTTCAGCTGCTGGACGATACAAAAGCACATGTAAATGAGCTTACCGGAAGGCATCTGGATTTTTATTACAAAAACGTTTTACGCCTAAGACCCCTAGATCAGTCTCCCGATACCGCTTTTTTGGTATCGGAACTCAACAAGGTTACCTCGTACTATGCCCTAAAGGATGATACCTCGTTCATGGGGCCAAAAGATGAGGACGGGAATAGCATCACCTATGAAAGCATTCGGGAAACCGTCCTCAACAAGGCATCGATCAAACACCTGGCTGCCCTGTACTATGGCGGTGAAGATGACACGATCGGCAGTCAAATAAACAAGGGGCGCCTGTTCGCATCCCCTATCATCAACAGTGCGGATGGACTGGGCGAAGAACTCCCGAAAGAGGTAATCTCCTGGCATCCTTTCCATACAAAAACGTATGCAAATGCAGCGCTGTCCGATATCAATATGCCAAGGGCCGAGATAGGATTCGCCATTGCATCCCATTATCTAAGGTTAAAGGAAGGCCTAAGGCAAATCACGCTGACACTTACCTTGAGCAGGTCCATTATTCTGGATGCTGCCGAATACAAGGCCTATATCACCACTGAAAAAGAGTGGTTGGCATTAGATACGATCACTACGGAACATCCGAATGGGGCTTTAAGCAAAATGCAGTTCAAGCTAACCGTTCCCGCCGATAAAGACCCCGTGGTCGCCTATAACCAGGAAGTACATTTGGGGAGTCTTACGGCAACCGAACCGGTATTGAAAATTATTTTGGAGCATCAAGATACGGTTGAATTCAAGTACGATATCCTGAGCAGCGCCACCCTTTATAATATAGCCCTAAAGGTCAGTGTTGGTGAAATCGCCGGCGCCTACAATGAAAATGGGATAAAGAATTTGGAACTGCACAATGATGCCAGCCCCTTAAACCCGTCAAAACCGTTTCATCCATGGGGGGCCGAGCCTACGATTGGCAACTCCTTTATTATTGGCAGTGACGAGATTTTTTACAAAAAAGGAGCAAAACTGCAATTGAATTTCAAATGGAAGGATTTGCCCGAAGACGATGCCAGTATTGATTTTGATAACTATGAAGGAGTGTGGTGGTATCCTGTGCCTTATAACTCCAACAACAGTGTTTCGGGAGCAGGAATTCCACAAGTTGAAATTCTAAAGCTAAGCAAGAATAGATGGGAACAGGTAAAAGCTGATGAGCCTGTATTTAGTGCTAGTTCCGGCTCCCCTATCATTAACGAGGTGGGTTTTGTGTTGAATCTGTCCACAAACGACCATAGAGAACTATTTCTTGCGAAGGACAAGGCATGGAAAAGCTATGCAGCGGATGTAAACAAAGGATTCATCAAACTAAAGTTAAACCATGATTTTGGTCATCGCGACTATTACAACGCTCTTCAGAGTTATTTTAAGCTTAATTATTCCTATCATACCGCTCCCATTTATCCCTACCAACCAACTCTTGACTCTTTCAGTATAAGCTATGAGGCAAGTTGTAATCTTCTTATGTATACCACCAGCGCCAATACCTTTACCGAAAGGCCTTTGGCATTTTTTCATATAGGACCCTTTGGGGATAGCGAACAGCACAGGGTTTTGCAAAAGAGCACCCCTAAACTCGTCAGCAAACTTATCAGGAGTGCAACCGGGGCGTTCAAGGCCCAAGGCAGTCTTTTTATAGGGCTGGAGCATTTGCTGCCCGGAGATACCCAATCCGTTTTGTTTCAAGTGCAAGAGGGCAGTGAAGATCCGCTTTTAGACAAGCCCGACGCGCATTTGAAATGGGAATACCTAACCGCCCACAATGTTTGGAAAACCTTTGATGACGATGGGGTCGGTGATAACACAAGTGGCTTAATAGAATCCGGCATTATTAATTTCATTATACCAAAAGATGCAAGCCTGGTCCATACCGCTTTTGAGAACAATCTGATATGGATACGGTGTTCGGTACAGGAAGCACCCGATGCCGTTGCCAAGATTATCGGTATCCATCCCAACGCCGTAGCGGTAAAAAGGGCCATTCCGGAAGATACGGAGTATGAAAGCATGCTTACGGCCGCAGGGGAAATCAAGAAACTTCAGGAACCCGATGCCAGGATAAAAAAAATCGAGCAGCCTTATTCCAGTTTTGACGGCAAGCCCACAGAAGGAGACGAGGCCTTTTACTTAAGAGCCTCGGAACGCTTGCGCCATAAAGACCGGGCAATCACCATCTGGGATATTGAACGCCTGGTACTACAGGCCTTTCCAGAAATCTATAAGGCAAAATGCCTCAATCATACCAAAATAGAAGGTTCCTTGAGTGAAGGGGATCTGGTTTATAACGAGATTGCTCCCGGCCACATTGTTGTGATTACCATCCCGAATTTGGCCAACAGGAACGACATAGACCCCTTGAAGCCCTACACGAAAAAGAGCACCTTAAAAGCCATCAAGGATTTCTTGGGAGAGCGGACTTCCTGCCAGGTAACCCTGCATACCGCCCAACCCGATTTTGAGGAGGTGAAGGTAAAATGCACCATCACCCTTCGGGATGACTTCCCGGATGTCAATTATTACAAGGAAGTAATTCAGCACGACATTATGAACTTTTTAAGTCCTTGGGCCTTTAGCTCGGACACCGATCTTAATTTTGGTGGACGTATCCACCAATCCGTTCTCATCGATTTTATCGAAGAATTGCCGTATGTGGATTTCTTAACGGATTTTGAATTGATGCACCTTACCTCCGATGGCACGACCACCAAGGTAGATGAGGCCATTGCATCTACCGGAAGATCGATTCTCGTATCCGTCCCCGCCTTGGAACACCAATTAACCGTATTGCTGAACGAACCTGAAGAACTTTTAGAGATCAATTGTTTTGATGAATAAGCATGTCACCATATTAAAAAATCCTGAGTTTAGGGAGAGCGAAAACTACGACGCGCTTCGAAAAAAAGGAATCGACTTTATTGAAAAATTGGGCAGCACCTACTGGACCGATTACAATATTCACGATCCGGGTATTACCTTATTAGAACTGCTCTGCTTTGCCCAGACCGAAGTCGGTTTTAAGCTCGGCTTTTCGATTGAGGACCTCATTGCGTATAGAACGGATCAAGAAGTAAATTGGGACGATCAGTGCTTTTACACGGCCCGGGAAATATTGACCATCAATCCATTTACGGATAACGACTGGCGCAAAGCGGTAATCGACCAACAGGGAATTGCGAATGCCTGGATGCAATGTACCCCTTGTCCCTGCCATCCCGACTTTTACGGCGATTGTAAGGACAGTGTACTCACTTATGAGGTGACCGAACATCCCATTCATATCAAAGGTTTTTGGGATGCCTTGCTGGAGCTGGAGGTTGATTCGCAGTACGGCGATCTAAACGGGGGGAAGATCTTTCATCGGTTTTCCTTCGGAGGAGGACAGCACCGTGCTACCGCCGAAATAAGATTCAGTCCGTGGCACAAAGCAAAACTTGACGATGCGCTGATGCGTGTGATCAAGGATGGCCCGATTGCGGACCTGACCATCGAACGAACCTACTATCATCTGGATGTGGCCGATGCCGTTTTCTACAAGGCCTTGCGAAATCCGTTGCGGGCGGATGTTACCTATAAAATCACCAATACGGCTACCACTTTGGAGGAGCACATTAGCTTGGTGGAACTGCCTGTAAAAATTTGGTTCAAAACGGATGATGGAAGGGCCGCCCTTCAAAAAAGCGATATCAGTACCGTTTTTGAGGATATTACCAAAACGGGGCCGTTTAGCCAATACCTCTATCAACTTCAGAAGGCCGATGAGGCCGTAGCAAAAGCGAGAGCGGTATTGCATGCGCATCGAAACCTGGCCGAGGATTATTGCAACATTGGCACAGTTCCCATAGTGGATGTTGGCCTCTGTGCCGATATTGAAATGGCCGCGGATGCCGATATCGAAGCTGTGCTGGGCGAGGCGTACTATTTGATCACCGAATACCTAAATCCGGTGGTGAAGTTTTACACTTTAAGTGAGTTATTTTCCGACGGCAAGTATACCGAAGAAATCTTTCAGGGGCCAAAACTGGATCATGGCTTTATTTTGGAGGAGGAATTGGCGAATTCGGATTTAAGGACAACCATTTACACCTCCGATATCATAAACATTTTAATGGATGTCGAAGGGATCACGGCGGTAAAAAATATAGCGATTACCCGCTACGATGAAGCGGGCAATTTGGTTGAATCCCAACCCTGGGAACTCCATATCGAACCTGGTCATCAACCCCGGCTCTACATACATGCCTCCAAGGTTTTGGTTTTTAAGGATGAGCTTCCCTTCCTTCCCCATCAAGATGAACTGCATGATACACTACAATTATGGCGTGGCGTACGGCAGCAGAACAAGGTGATACAAGCCGATAATGATTTGGAAGTCCCGGAAGGGGATTTTATAGACCATAGGGGGCACTATCCTATGCAGTACCATTTGCCGGAAACCTATGGCGTTGGCGTACACGGCTTAAAAGAGCCGGCAACTGCGGCACGCAAGGCCCAGGCAAAACAATTAAAGGGCTACCTCTTAGTGTTTGAACATGTGTTGTCGGTATTTTTAAGGCAACTAGAACGGTTTAAGGACGTCCTCTCCATTAACCCGACCATTTCCAAAACGTATTTCTCAAGCTTGTTCAGCGAAGGGGAATTCAAGGGGGTATCCGATTTTTATGTCGATATCGATGACAATGGTTTTCATGACCTTTTAGAAGATCGGGGACAATTTTTGGACCGTAGAAATTGTTTCTTAGACCATCTTTTGGCACGATTTGCAGAGTCGTTTAGCGATTATGCCTTGATGCTCTACCAGGCCTATGGCTCGGAGGAAAAGGCCGAGGAGGAACTCATTTTCGATAAAATCAATTTCTTGGAAAAGTTCCCGGTGATTTCGGCCAACCGTGCCAAGGCCTTTAACTACAAAGATGAGGCCCACGTTTGTCATCCCGACAATGTCGCCGGCCTGAGCGAACGTATAAAGGTGGTACTAGGACTGAATGGTGCACATTCCTTCGTGCGGTATGAGGTCATCAAGAATACAAATGGCAAATGGAACGGTACTTGGCATCTTGAAAATGACTTGGAAGAACAGTTGCTACACGGTATCGAACTACAGGATATAGACCAGGAATACGATTTAAGAAACCAATTAAAGGATGCCGTGCATATGGCCATAGACCTACTTGCCCTAAAGACACAGCTTACCGTAGTTCCCGATGGCGGTGACTTTGCGGTAGTACTGGAGAACACCGATGGGGATATCATTGCCAGGTCCCCCGGCACCTTCGCCCTGCTCGTCGATGGAAACGACCATGTCAACCTCATCGAGACTTTTATAGATAAAATTGTTCTTAGCGAAAAAGTTTATGTCGTAGAGCACATTTTGCTCCGGCCCAGAAATGCCCCTTCCCTTCTTATGGACGGAGACCCTTTTCTCCCGATATGTATAGATAAGGATTGCAATTTATGCGGAGAGGAAGATCCCTATTCCTTTAGGATTACCGTGGTTTTAAATGGTGAACAAGGGGTGGCCAATAGCGGCATGGCCTTTAGAAGATTTGCGGAAAAAACCATACGCATGGAAACACCTGCGCATCTTGGCGTAAAAATTTGCTGGGTTTCGGAAACGCAACTCGAAGAATTTGAAACCCGTTACTGTGCATGGCTTTCCGAACTGGCGAAGGCGCTACCGGATAAGTCCGTTTTACAAGATAAACTAACAAAACTTATAGAAACATTTAAAAACTTAAAAAGTGTTTACCCCCAGGCCACCTTACATGACTGTGAAGACGGGGATGATGAAAACAGGGTTCGGTTGAATAGCACGATCATTTAAAATACAATCCTATGGCACAAGTAATTCAACAAGATCGGTATCCAAAATTTGTAGCAGATCAGGTGCTTACAGAGAAAAGCCTAAATCAGATGTTCGGCTATTTGGAGGAGCAACAACGCCTGACCAGAACCACCCTTATCGGCATAGGTATCCTGTGCGGAATGGAGGTTAGCGTAAATGCTGCAGGCACGGCATTGACCATATCGGAGGGTGTCGGGGTCACCTCCAAGGGCTACCTAGTGCCCTTTCCGGAAACGACCTATACGTTGTACAACGACGAGTTTTCGGCCGAACAAGATTTTTTTTACCCGCCTTTCCTAGATGCTGCCGATACCCAAAAGTTTCCGCTTCACCTCTTGCACAACGACGGTGCCGCCGAGGTTCAGAAACCGCTTACACCTGGATTTTTAGAGGACAAGGTCGTTGTTATTTTTGTGGAGCTCCTCAAGGTGGACAATAAGAATTGCGATCCGGATTCCTGTGATGACAAGGGGTGTACCGTAGAAGTTACCCACAGACCACTTTTAGTGGCCCAGGCGAATATCGATAACCTTATTTTCGGGGATGGCGAGGTACCTTTTCTGCACGAGCCTGCCTGCACCGAATGGCCGGAGATTAAAATGCCCAAGTACGATGTGCCGGCAACCCTGTTGTTGAGTTCACCTGCCATCCTTAAAGGGTTCCTCAACGTGCTCTCCAATGACTTCATTTTTGGCCTAGAGACAACTTTGGGGGCCGCATACAATTCCTTTGGGTATTACATCAAAGACGAATTTCCGAACAATCCCTTTTCTGGGCTTCGAAATTCCTTTGCTTTCCTATTTAATGGAACGATCACTGCGGAACAACTGTTGCACGTGCAATACTACTATGACTTTTTCTCCGATTTAATCCTGGCCTATGAAGAACTGCGAAAAATGTGCAATGATTGCCTATCGCTTTGCTGCCCGAACCAAGCGCTGTTTCCTCGACATTTGATTCTTGGCAACGCCATCAGTGCCCCTGACGAATTCAGACATCATTGGATTCCATCGCCAGCCTTCTCATGCGATTGTTGTTCCGAAGGGCGAATCAAATTCCTTTTAAAAAAAATAGCCCTGCTCATTCAAAAAGTCAGGATTCCCAGGAGTGCGCTCGCTACCAACGAGCGGCAATCGATTATTAGGATTACACCGAGCAAATACGGAGATTTACCCCTTTCGCAAAAAGCCATTCCCTATTACTACGATATTCTCAATGCTCCTAATGTATTATATGACAACTGGAATTTTAAGAAAACAAAACTCAAAAAAGGCAATACCAATTTATCATTCGACGCCGGGCTCTATAATTCCAATCCGTATTTTCATGACCCCCTAAGTTATGATTTAGAACCCTTTAACTTTCTTCGGGTGGAGGGTCATGTGGGGCAGAATTGGAAAACCGCCCTTGCCCAGGTGAACAAGATAAAATACGAAAAACGCTTACCCATAGATGTAGTCGCCTTGAACGGTGATATTTTCGCCCTTATCCAAAGCCTGCTCACCAGCAGCAATAGTCTGGCCGATATAATTTCCGGCAACAAGGATATCCTAGGGGAAATTCGGTGCTATTTTGCCGACCTCGAATCGCAGTACGATGCCCATGCCGCTGAATTGCGATGCGCAATAATCAAGATAATGGCGTATTTCTACAACCTGAAAAAACTTGATACCGATTCGCCACCCGTTCCAACGACCAACCTACCGCAGTCCGAAATGGTCCGCAAGGAATTTCCTGGCTATAGGACATTTGCCAATACCTACGGGGCCGATTTCGATGCATTTTACGCCCCGCTTAAAAATCAACCCTATATTACCCCAAAGGCCTTTGTGGATGGAGCGGCAGGCAAGGGCGAATTGCTGAGCCCTATCTACTTGATGTACTATTTGGAAAAAATTTATGAAGCCCTGCCCGATGGCTTGATACAACTTGAAATAAAGGAACTTACCCAAGCGTTGAACGACGCTTCAGGAGTTGCGGTCATTATGCTTTTGGCATTGGACAACATCCCTGATTTTGAATTACCCGCCATGTGGGAAGAAAGTCTGGATGCCGCGATTCGAATCTGCAAAGCTGAAGTTTTTAATGTCCTCTACAGAAACTTCCTTATCAATTACGTGCTTTTTATCTCCAACCAAACCTTTGCGCTCTATGCCTTTAAAAACCCCGGTGTACAGCACAAGGCAGGGGTAACCGTAGGCGGTACGCTAATTTTGGTATACAACGACAAACCGGAAATTAGGGACTTGACAAGACGTATCAATGGATCGGTCAGAGCGGTAACCGGCGCTCCCATACCTGGTGCGAATGTTATCGAAAAAGGTACGTCCAACGGAACACAAACCGACTTCAATGGAAATTTTGTCATCACCACCAAAAGTCAGAACCCTATCCTTGTCGTATCATTTGTAGGATATGCCACTGTAGAAGTACCACTTGATAGTTCCAATACAGTGCCAGTGGTATTATCGCCCGTGGTCTCGCGCGGCACCAATACGTTCGCCGCGTCTGAGCGAGTATCGGAAGAGCCGATATTCGCTAACGATCCCGGTCGGTTCAATGCCAAAGCGAACAGCCCTTTTATGAATTTGAGAAATAAAAATGAATCCGTAAAAAAGGCCGGTCTAAACGATATTTTCGAAATAATAGACCGTACGGGTGATAACGATCTTTCAGATCCGGAATTGGCCGCGTTGGTGAACCAATTCCCTGAAGGCACGGTAATCGCCGATTTCTTTGTGCCCAATATGTGTAAAGCGTCCTGTAACCCGATGAACTTCATCGTGATGGGCGATAAGGAACCAAAGCCCGGGGAAACGAATGTGCGCCTGGATATGAAACAACGGGCATTCTGTGAGGACGATACTGGGGATCATGAAATCCTAATTGCCCCTGAGGGCGGGGAATTAAAAGTAGACGGAACCGTCGTGGCCAATGATTTCCGTTTTAAACCGACTGACTTCGCACCTGCCGATCAGGCCTCAAGGGAAATCGTGATCACCTATTCGGTCAATGCCGATGTCAAGAATATTACGGTAACCGTCTTCAAGAAACCGCAGGTCGCCATATCGATCGCTTCGAAAAATGATGCCACTAGGGTAGTGACCTTTAAGAATGACACCAAATTTGCGGATAGGTACGAATGGAATTTTGGAAACGGGCAGTTTTCGGACAAGCAAGATCCGGGACCCATTGGTTTTGAAAAAGATCGAACAGCCGTGGTAACATTAAAAGCAGGAAACGGACCCTGTGAAAATGAATCACAACCCCTGACCATTGTTTTTGAAGAACAGCCAACCGAGGAGCGAAGTTGCACACCGATCGATGAGTTGGGCGATAAATTTAAAATCCTACACGAGCTGAGTACCGATAAATTCAAAGGTGGGGTTCCCGAATACGAACTTTTGATGAAAATCTTTTTGGAAAATTTCCCCGAGTTTATCGGCCTGCCCAAGAAAGAACAGTTCGATAAACTACGGCAAGACCTCACCCTGACCGTTATTCAACGAATTATCAGAACCCTCAATACCATCGTAGGGAACAACGAAGAGCATAGACAATCGGCAGTTCTGTTGTATGAAATCATGATGGGAATCATTATATTCTACTCTTGCTGCCAGAACCAGGATGTGGACGAGGCCCAAGTAAGAACGGCAAACACCTTGCGTATGATGCTCGGCCATCTCACCCCTTGGAAAGAACAGGTCGAATTCAAGGATGAGCAAAAAGCAGTGTTCAAAAATATGCTGGAAGCCGTCTTGAAGGAGTTGGACAAAACCAACAACGACACCCCTACGAAGGTGGTCTATATAGACTTCCTTAAACAACTTGCGGAATGTCTAACCCAATTAGCGACCTAATGGGAGGAATTCGGCAAAATAACATCCAGGAGGCACAGCTCGACTTTAAGATTCAAAACTTGGCGACGGATGGCATCAATGGAAACGATTTTGTCGCCTGGGCCAAAACCAATATTCTAGAAGTCTTGGACTGCCTCGCTACCGAATACACAAAACCGGAAACGGTAGTTTTGATGGAGGAACTTACCCTGGACCTCCAGCTCACCGTTCAAAATGACCTCTTTTCGGAAGGCGAAAAAGTACGCGACACCATCAGTCGGCAATTAAGGGCAGCCTTAAAAAAGGCTTTGGCCGAAAACAACATTAGCTGTTTGACCCATGCCCACCACAATGCCAAATTGGTTTTGGGCTATTTAGAACAAGGGCTGTTGACCAGTTGTGTTTCCGATGAAGAATGGGATGGGATGGTGACATCTTTTTATGGGGAATTGGCAGTGAACCAAGAGGTACGGTTTAAATGGGTGCAAACCATAAAAAACAAGCATGCCTTTATCAGGTTCTTTCGATTGAAAAGTGTTCCCGAACAACATGAACTCGTGGCGCAACTTACGAGTGAAATAAAGGTAATGCAACGAATCAATGCTTACTTGAAGTTGTTTACGGCAAATCCAGACTATTTTCTGTCCCTACCCCTAATCGAATTTTACTATACCCTCTTTACTTTCCTACCAAATAACAACTGGTCGTTAGGTGCCGTACTACAACTTATGGTAGTTCAACACATGATTCCCGACAAAATAACATCCCAGAATCTGACCATTCCCAAAATAATACTCGCGGAAGTTTCTGCGGCATTGGAGCAAGCGCCTACCTTAAAGGACCATCCCTTTGGCAATTCGACTGAACGGGAAGAACAGGGCATCAAGGAAGTACCCGGAAAGAACACAGCTACCATGCAACACGGCACGGAGGTCGGTGCCTATATCGGCCAGGCCGGTTTGGTGTTGTTGGCGCACTTTCTACCGCAGTTCCTCAAAAAGGTCGGCTACCTTAATGAAAAGGGTCAACTTATCGATGCCGTCGAGGTACCCATCCTTTTTCATTACATGGCCACAGGGGAAAGCAGTGCGCCCGAATGGAAGCTAACACTACCAAAAATACTAGCAGGCCTGGATCCCGGGGAGCATTGCAATACCGCACTAAGACCGGTTAAAAATCTCGATACCGAAATCACTGAATTCTTGAAAGCGATCATCGGGCATTGGAAGGCTTTAAAAAACACGAGTCCGGATGGACTGAGAGAAACATTTTTAGTCAGGGAGGGGGTTTTAAAGTCCAAGAACGGATTTTACTACTTACATATACCAGAACAAACCGTAGATATCCTACTCCCCTACATTCCCTGGAACTATACGACGATAAGACTACAATGGATGCAAAACATCCTATTTGTAGCATGGAATAAAAGTTAAGATTTGTTTTCTACGGCAGACAAAACGGTAAAACCGGCTGTAAGCGTTCAACGCAAGGCAGAGCAGGCTTTTTTTGGTCCTCAAAAAGAGCAGGGATCCCCTACGCCGGAAACTCCTTTCTTTAAACCCGCCATACAACCCAAGCTAAAGGTAAACAAGCCCGATGATGCCTACGAAAAAGAGGCCGACCTTGTTGCCGATAGGGTCGTAAACATGCCGGAACCACAAGTGCATGTGCCCCCTACTTCACAGCCCGAAATGCAGCGACAGGAAGCGGAAAAAGAGGAAGATGAAGAAACACTACAAACCGCTTCCACCACCCTGCAACGCATGGCCGATGAAGAACAGGAAGACGACGGCCCAACGGTGCAAACTAAACGAATCCGTTTTATTCAAAGAGAAACCAGTGGTCTTGAAACGGGTTCCGCCCAGGAAGATGAAACTATACAGACCTATTCGAATCAGCGGTCACCTACGATGTATCCGTCCGACGTGATACAGTTAAGTGGCCGTGGTCCCCCGGCTGGCGCCGCGCGATTCCAAAGTCAATTGCACAATTCCACCTCTGGTGGCCGACCTATGGCCAAACCCGTCGGAGACTTCATGGCGTCCCGTTTTGGGGCGGATTTTAGTGGCGTAAGGATACACACCGACGCGAGCGCTCAGCAGATGAGTAAGCAAGTAAATGCGCATGCCTTTACCTACCAAAATCATATCTACTTCAACAGTGGAAAATACGATCCTGCCTCAAAAGGTGGGCAAACACTTCTTGCGCATGAGTTAACCCATACCATACAGCAAGGGGCTAGCCCTGTACGTGCCAATGTGCAACGCAAACACAGTTTTTCCGCGGTACAGCGCAAAACCATCCTTCAACGACAGGTCGCACCACAACTTACCAAAGCCGTAGAACTGGCAGAGGCCGAACAAGGAAAGGTCATTGCCAACAAAGAAGGTGCGGATGGGTACCGTTATGGCTGGGAACATCTAATGGAGTATTTCGAGACCACCTTCGGAAAAGACAAAATCGTTTCACAAGCTACCGGTGAAAAAAATATTGTCCCCAGACAAAGCATTAAAAGGAAATCCGAGTTTACCGGTAACATTATTCTTCCCGATGGCAAGGTAGGGACCGGGAAACGCGATGCCATGCCCAGTTGGTGCGGTATTTTTGCATTTTGGGCACTAAACAAAGCAGGTATCCCGATGCCTAAATGGCAACTGGGAAAATCCTTCATCCCACCCGAAGCGGCCTATCCAAAGGGCCATACCCCTAAGCCGGGTGACATAGCCTATAAAGAACTCCGCTCCCATTATGGACTGGTCGTGGGTATGGAAGGCGCTAACCGCGTAAAAAGTGTCAATGGCAATACGGCCGGAGATGACAATCTTGGTGGCGAAATACAGGTGCAAACACACGACCTGAGCAACTGGCAAGGCTTTTTTAATCCCTTGGTCGCCAAGACCGGTAATCTGCGGGATCCCTCCCTGGGCGACAAAGATACCGAGCCCAAAACCTTGGACGAGCTCCTAAAGGCAAAATACGGTGTCAGCAGAAAGGCGGAAAACGGGCAGGAGGAGGAAGAAATCCAAACCAAGACGGAAATCGGTCGAAAGGAAGAGGAAGAGGAAACACTGCAAGCAAAAACCGAAGCCAGCAAGGAAGAGGAAGAGGAAACGCTGCAGGCAAAAGCCGAACAGGAAGAAAAAGAAGCAGAAGACGAAAATATTCAGCGATCTGAAATGGGCAGTCCGGGTGGCTTTGCTTCCAATGGGGTCGAATATGAACCCGATGACGGCCCGGCCGATATACAGACCAAGTCAACGTCTTCAGTGGCCGCGCAAGTAAAGAACAGGGCTCCTGGTCCGATGATACAGGGCGGGTGGCTTGGAGATGCTTGGAACGCCGTCTCCGGACTCGCTTCCGACATGGCCGATCTGATAGAAGAGGGTATTGATAAGGCCAAGGACTTCCTAATCGATAAGGTACTTGGCTTTGTAGATGAGATTCCCGGGTACACGCTTCTCAGTTACATTTTGGGCAAAGATCCCATCAAAGGTACCACTGTAGATAAAACGCCGCTGACCCTATTGGATGCCGTACTCGACCTTATTCCCATAGGTGGGGAATTGGTACGGGGCGTACTCAATTACTTCCGAGCCACGAATCCGGTAGCGAATTGGTTGTTCGATTCCGTAAAACGCTTTTCAGGCCTTATCAAAAGCGTGGGCAGCGAGTTCAAAAATTTCTGGAACAGGCTAAGCATTAGTGACGTCGGTAATCCGGAGCGGGTGATGAACGATGTGGCGAACCTCTTCCGATCCGTTATTGGCCAAGTAATCACTTTTGTTTCCGAAGTCGGAAAGGAATTCCTTAAACTGGTAAAAGAAATTGCGATTACCAACCTTGTTTCGTTCGTCAAAAAACGTTTCCCGGATGCCTATGACCTATTGATCGTAATCCTCGGCGAGGATCCCATCACAGAGGAAACCGTAGATCGTAACGGCACGAATATTTTAAACGCCGGATTAAAAGTGCTGGGGGCCAGAGGGGCACAGATAAAACGGCAAATGGAGGCCAATGGCATCTTTGCCAAATGTGTGGGCTGGATCGATCGGAGTATCCATGTGGTCTTCCAATTGATTAAAGGCGTGAAGAATTCCTTTGCCGCCCTTTGGAAACTCGTTTCATTCGAAACGCTCAAACACCCCTTGGATGCCTTTGCCGAACTCGCCGAGGCGTTTGCGGCACCCATCTTGCTTATCACCTCTTTTATCTCCGATGCCATGCGGGAACTCCTGGCATTTTTGAGAGAGGCACTGTTGAACGCCTTAAGCAACTATGCCAAAGGGACCAGGGGCTACTTCCTGGTTACCGTGCTCATTGGCAAAGATCCTTTTACAGGAAATAAGGTCCCCAGAAATACGGAGAATATTATCCATGGCTTCTTTAGTTTAATGGACGGTGGTGAGGCACAATTTCAACAAATGAAAGAAAGCGGGGCCATCGACCGGATGAGCCAAAAGATTTCAGCTGCCGTCAAGAAATTGAACTTTACATGGGACTATATCGTTGGACTCTTTACAGAATTATGGGAATCCTTCGATTGGACGGACTTCCTGATTCCGGGGGCGATATTCATCAAAATCCTCAAGACATTTGCCGACCCCATTCGTCGCCTGGTCAATTTCATCACGGTCATTATCAAGATTGCCATTGAGATTTTGATGGTGGTGATGAATTTCCCCGTAGACACGGTCAACAATATTATCGCCCGGTCAATGGAGGCCTTTGGCAGTATAAAACGTGATCCGATCGGCTTCCTTAAAAATATCCTGCGCGGCATAAAACAAGGCTTTGTCCAGTTCTTCGACAATATCCTAAAGCACCTGCTCAGCGGCTTGGGCAATTGGCTCTTTGGTTCGTTGGGTGAATTGGGAATCCAAATGCCCCCGGACCTTAGCTTTAAGAGTATCCTCAACCTGGTCCTGCAGATTTTGGGCATTAGTGTCGAAAAGATCATGGAAAGGGTATGGGCGAAACTCACCGAAAAGATAGGTCCCGAAAAAGTAGCAACGATCAAGGGTGCCATCGACAAATTAACGGGCATCTGGAGCTTTGTCAAGGATGTGATCGACCGCGGGCCAATTGCCATTTGGGAATATGTACAAGAAAAGTTGAGCGACTTGTGGAACATCGTTATCGATGCCGCCAAGGGTTGGATCATGACCAAGATCATTGGGGAGGTAACGGCCAAATTGTTAAGCATGCTCGACCCTACGGGCATTATGGCCGTGATCAACAGCGTCATAGCGATTTACAGGGCCATACAATCCTTTATCGAGCAGTTGCGTGCTATGCTCGAAATCTTGAATTCCTTCGTAAACGGTATCGCTGAGATTGCCGCCGGCAATGTACAGGCGGCGGCCGATTATCTTGAGGGAGCGATGGCCAGGGGCATACCCGTTCTTATAGGCTTTTTGGCCAATCAGGTAGGCCTAGGTGGTATCGGCAAGAAAATAGCCGAGGTCATTGGCAAGGTCAGGGAGAAAATTACCGCGGGGATCGATTGGTTGGTGGCGAAAGCCCTGAAAATAGGTATGCCTATCATCAATGGCGTATTGCAGGTGATTGAATTCGGGGAAGGCCTTGTGGAGAAAGGCAAGGCCAAAGTAAAGGGCGCAATCGACAGTGTTCTGCAATGGTGGAAAAAGAAAAAGAACTTTAGGGGAGCCGATGGAAAATCGCACAAGTTATACTTTGCCGGCAATGCGGAAAATTCAGTGCTTACCGTGGCAAGTGAACCTATCCCTTTGACCAAATTTTTGGAAGACAAGGAAATTGCGACCGATCTTGTTTCGACCAAGCAGGAAGCCGTTAACCTCTCCGCCGAAATTGATGGTATAAAGACGACGTTAAAGGTGACCAATGACAATGCAAAAATTAAAGAATTGAATGGCCAACTGGATGTAAAAATGGCCGCCTTGATTCCTAAGATAAGTTTGCTGATGGGGGGCAATGGCAAATCCGTGCAGCTATTGGAAATCTACCTGAACTCTAAGGTTACCGATGATCAAGGGGCGATTCTACCACAATTCATTGCCGACTTGGAAACCGACAAGAACAAAGTCGATGATAAGAAGGTTTACGGTCTGAGCACCAGACAAAAAGATAATAAGACAGAAACAAAGGTGGTACGCCAAAGTGGTATGGCGGGTGCCAAATATTTGAGTATTGCCATTGTTGAAGGCGGTATGCTTATGCCAAGTCCCGAGAAAGCCTATGTGCCCGACCACAAGAATTATATTCCGGACACCATCAATATATCCGAGAAAAATGGAACATATACCGCGAAATATGATACGAAAACCTTTGAAGGAACCCCCGGACCAACCTTTACTATAGAAATTTCTTTTGCCGAAGTGTTGAACAAAAATGAAGATAATATTGAACAGCGCATTGTAGCTGCTGAAAATTTGGTTTTCAAACCAGAAGGAAACCCGCGCGGTGTGACGGATTCTGCCGGCGGTGGCTTTGACAATGCACATTTAATTGGCGACCGCTTTGGAGGTTCGGGTAAAAACAAAGCCTTGAATATCTATCCGTCCTCCCCGAATTACAATAGAAAATTAATGTTGGGTGTAGAAGACCGTATGGCCGCCGTCTTCTCATCCATAGACAAATTTAATCTTACCGTGACCGCTCAAATCAAGGAAGAGAAGAAAACCGGTAATAACCTGAAAAACCTATTATTGACCGAGTTTGAAAAGGATAATGCGAATGCTACGGAATCCGATCAAGAAGTCCAAAAAGAATTGAGTAGCAGACTACAGACCGAAATCAACAAGGACATAAAAGAATTACCCGGTAAATTTTTAAGTATGCAATACAGTTCTCCAGGTGAATTTACCGGCCAACTTGGAGCCGATCCGGACTATGACAAATCAGTAAAGGAATTTGAAAAGAGAAACGTAAATACCTAATGTGACAAATATGCAAGTTTTTAGCTGTGCTTTTAATTTTTAAATAAGTAGACCTATGAAAAGCAAATCATTTCATCGAAGACGACGGGTTAAACGCCAAAAGCCCGCCCAAAAGAAGGCGCAAAACGAAAATTTCTTTGAGGCCCAAGTGCAACGCAAATGCGAAAAATGCGAGGACCGGGATAAACAGGTTCAGAAAAAGGTGCATGGCACACCGGCTAAGGGAAGCAAAAGTTTCTTTGGCCATTATATGAGCCATATCGATGCCAAAGGCAGTACGCTCTCCAAACAGCAACGCAGCTTTTTTGAGGGCAGGATGGGCGCTAATTTCGGGGATGTCAAAGTGCACAACGACAGGGAGGCCGCCAATGCCGCCAAGGAAATCGGGGCCAAGGCCTTTACCTGGCAAAATCATATCGTGATGAACAGAGCCCATTTTGAAGCGGGCAGTATTGAGGCGAAACAATTGCTCGCCCATGAGTTGAAACATGTGCAACAACAGAAAAACGGAAGGCACCTCATCCAAATGATGCCCGAGGAGGAAGGCGCGGCACCCATGAAAGAAGCAGGGGAAGAGGAAACCGTACAAGGAAAAGGGGACGACACCATGGCCGATACGGAAGCTGCCGCCATGGAAAAAGAGGCAGAAATGGAGGAAACAAACATCCTGGTACCCGAAAGCGTTCCTGAAATCCAGTATATCGGACGGCCGACCAACAAAATGGTATTCGGACAATCGATTTCCATCCAAGGGGTCACCAATGCCACCTACGACGGCGGAAAAGGTCGAAGCAACGGATTGCAGCGAACCGCGGTTACCGAGGGCCCCGGCTGTGCGGAAGGGGACTGTTGGCACTATACCGGCCACTACCAGATCGATTACGGCGTAGCGACCTCGGTTTCCCTGCCGGAGGTGCCGTCGGGTCTTAGCCCTTGTCAGGAAGATCGGGTACGCGAGGCCATTGCCAACGAGCTGGTCCCCCACGAAAATGATCATGTGGCCGCATTTGAACAATATAACGGTAGCGTGACCCTGTCGATAGACTATACTGGGCCAAGTTCGGGCATAGAGGCGTATGTGCAACAATTGCATGACACCGATGAAGCGGCAAGAAGGGCCGCTTCCAATGCCGCGAGTACCGCCCTTGATCCGTTTCATGTGAACATCGATTTGGATTGTGAAGAGGAACCGGCAGCCGCTCCCCCGGCCGCCTCGGAAGTTCCAGCGGTTTCGTAAGCATAGGGATATCACTTTTATTAGTAGCCATTTTGTGGTATCTTATACAGGATAAGTTCCCTTCAATAAAAATTTCTTGGACCCGGACAATCCCCCCAAGCAGTGTCCATGAATAGTAGTAGGTTCAAAAAAAATATATCGGATGCATAAGCAAAGTAGCTATGGAAGGAATTAAAAATACCTTGAAAGTGGTTTCAAAACATCGGGACGAGCTGGCCCTGGGAATCGATGCCATGGGCAAATTGATCGTAGATCGTCTAGCGGCCGAGCAGGCACAGACCAAATTCCTTTTGGAAACGTATAAAACCCGTGAATTTACCGAGGCCTTAGACGGCATCCTGCAACTTGAAGGGAACTTTTCCTTTGAGGAAAAATTGGTTCTGTTCCTGGCGATTACCCCCTACATAAGACCCGGTTTTTTCGAGGACATCATGGCACAGGCACTTCCCCAAGGTGGTGAGTTCATTGCCTTCGGCGGCATCAAGGGGCAGCAGCATAGGGGAATCCTCCCTACTGGGGACACCGCCTTGTTCGTATTGGCCGGACTCGACATAAGGGCCCGATTGACGTATCAAAAGCTTTTCAATAGCGATGGGCTCTTTGCCACCTACGGCCTACTGCAAGTCGACGGGACACCGCATGCCGAGCCCACCATGAGCGGGCGCTTGGTGCCCGATCCAGATTGGCTGGAAAAAATACTGCTCGGAAAGGAGGCCGCTCCGGTCTACAGCGTGGAGTTTCCAGCGCGGAAGATCACCACCGCGATGGAGTGGGACGACCTGGTCCTTCATCCGCAGACTTCCGAAAACATCAACGATATACAGCTTTGGGTGGCCCACCACCAAAAAGTACTCGACGACCCCACCTTTGGCAGGCGGATAAAACCCGGCTATCGGGTATTGTTCTATGGCAAGGCGGGCACGGGCAAGACCTTAACGGCCTCCTTGCTGGGAAAGAAGTTTGGGATACCTGTTTACAGAATAGATTTGTCACAGGTCGTTTCAAAATATATAGGCGAGACCGAAAAACATATCGAACTGGTCTTCAACAGGGCCGAACGTAAAAACTGGATCCTGTTTTTCGACGAGGCGGATGCGCTGTTTGGAAAGCGCACCAATGTGCAAAGTTCGAACGATAAATTCGCCAATCAGGAAGTTTCCTATTTATTGCAACGCATCGAAGATTTTCAGGGACTCCTGATTTTGGCGTCCAATTTTAAGAACAACATCGATGATGCCTTTTTACGGCGTTTTCATAACGTAATACACTTTCCGATTCCTGGAGTTATGGAACGCTATAAATTATGGACGCAAAGCGTGCCCTCCGGGATGAACGTCGAGGACGCTATCGATTGGATGCATATCGCGGAAAAATATGCGGTAACCGGCGCCGAAATCGTAAACGTGATGTACTATTCGGCCTTAAAGGCCCATTCCCGTAAAAATCCAGTCTTATTGAAGGCCGATATCTACGAGGGCATAAAAAAGGAACTAAAGAAACAAGACAAAACCTTTTCCTATTAATCGCAGTTGATGGTTTGCACAATCGAAGGATGTGAACGCAACCGAACAATGTACCTTTTCAGGAAGTAAAAACTGTCCCAATTGTGTGCAAAAGCCAAGAATCGAACTCGTTTTCAAGTATATTTGGCCAGGCATTTCTTTTTCATGGATATTTTTACAATAGGAAAATTCTAGTTAAATTTAAGAACTCGTCTTGAGTTAATGTTTGGAACCGAGAATGAAGGCTTTTGTGGCCTGATGAAGTCATTTTTTGGTTGCATAGCCTTCGCTACGGAAGCGAAAAAAGTCGAAATCAGGGTGCAAAATGCAAAATTCGTAGGTAAAACATTAACTCAAGACGAGTTCTAAACTTAGATTGCCGTTCCCGTAATCTAATTCCCCTTATTAATACATACGAATTCACAATCGAAAACCCCTGCGCGATCAGTTCCGGACAGGACGGGTATCGCTCGGTTTTGATGGTTCGCAACATTTCAAAAAACCAGGGCCTTCGGCCGATGGTCTACCAGGCCATTTAAAAAGGCCCCCTAAATATCGCGATATGAATTTAAAACGAACTACGCTGATTCCAGTCGATGACCCTGGATTGGCCAAATCGATTTTCAATGCCTTTATCGAAAAGGAGATGATGATTCTCATGATCATCATCGGCGATACGAAATCCGTGCGGGAAGCCATTCCCATGGCAGACAATCTGGCCACCCTCTCCTATTTTAATATGGAGCGCTGGGTACTTTGGATACGCGATGGTAAAGTTTTGGAAACCACCTTGAAAGAACACCTCAAAGCTTCGACCGAGGATCATGCGAATGCCGATTTCGGGGATATCAAATGTTTTTGCTTCTCCCCTATCGCTGATGAAGTGGCAGGAATCATCCTGAAAAACGGAAAGCTTGACTATGCCAGTCTGCATCAGTCCTTCTTCAGGGCACAGGCCCACGATATTGCGATTACGAACAGCTAAAAACACCTTTATGAAACCGACCGCCAATAGCGTAGCACTTCTCCTTTGTTGCCTTTGTTCCTTTGTTTTTCACGGGCAAATATTAAACGTTCAGGAGCACACCCGCGGGCAGCTGCAGGAAATCAACCTGAACGGAAAAAGAATAGTGGATATCAACTCCCGTTTAGAAATCGGCATATCAAAAGAACAGCTAACGGCCAGCATTCAAGAACGTTTTCCGCAGTATGCGCAATCAATTGAATTGGATCAACGGATACAGGATTTGGGCAAGGTACTCGCCGATCAGGAGCAACTTCTTAGCGCTTTAAACGACCAATTCGCGAACATGGCCCAGCAAGCGCAATTCTTCGATTCCATGGAGGACTTTCTCACCATGGTTAAAAACAATGAAATACTCAGGACCCGGTACAACACGCTGCAAACCGAATTTTTCTCTTCCGGGGCGAATTTGAACGGTACGCTGCCAGAACCCTATATCTTCGAGAATTTTTCCGAAGACCTAAGCGCGTTGAAGGAGGAGTTCGCTCAACTTGAAATCGACTCCTATACCATCAGCCTGGTGGCGAGACGAAACGTTGCCGTAGGGGGCAAGGTGCATATCGAGAACTTCGACGTGTATGAAGAGCAAGAATACATTACAATCCCACGTTGGGTAACTACGCTTTCCGAAGCTCAAAAACAACAACTCCAGAGCTTGGCCGAAAAGGCTAAGGAAAACAATTCAAAAAAGGCATCCATCTTCAAAAGCTTACAACAAATAGCACAGCGTCATTTCCCATCCGTTGTCTGCCTACAGGACCAATCGACCGCCATTCGCGATTTCGTGAACGACCCTACGGTTGGCAATCAACTCACCGAAACGGCCAAAACCGCGGCTTCGGAATTATTGTTGCAATTGGATGGCCTTATAGCGCCAATAACTCTTTTGAAAACCGATTTGGCCGAATGGACTATTACATCACCTTTTGAATTAATGGAGCAATTTGAAACTGTAGTGACGAATCTAAAGTCTCTCCGGCTTGATACGGAGGCATTTGAAAATACCGTTACGGATATTAACGCCATTGCGGGACGAGCCCAAATTTTAATGAACGGTGTACAAGGCTGTCTTGAAGAAATTTCAACCGATTTGGAAAATTTGAGGACCACCTTATCCCTCCTAAAAAAAGAGAAGCAAACCTACGTGCAGAACGCCGAATTGGAAAAAGAAATACTACAATTCGGTCTGGACAACCTTCCGGAAAAGGGCTATATAAATCTTGAAGGTACGGGTGATAGGGCAAACGGTGACAAATTGGTCATTACGCTGTATTTGAGTCACCCGAAGGGAGATCAAGTCTTACCGAAAAAGCCAAATGAATTGGAACGCCACGAGCTGGTCATGCAAATGGTGGGCGCACGATCTGAAGTTGCCGTTGGAATGATCATGGCCAACCCTAGCGCATCGGCAGTTGATTTTGATTTGGAACGCAAATTTTATTTCGCACCTTCCGCCTCCCTCCTATTAAAGTTCGGGTCTCGGAACTCTTATTTCTACAATGAATTTATCGACCTTGGGGTCGGACTCAATTTTGCCTCCCCGGACTTTGACACCGATGGCTCCCCAGAATTCGGTACCGGACTTATCGTCACTGCGTTCAAGAATGTATTGAGCGTAGGATATAATTACAATGTGACCTTGGACGCACCCTATTGGTTTTTTGGGGTTAATCTGCCCTTTAATCTCCCGGGCATACCGGTAAATACCATAAAATAACCAAAATAAGATGTCATAAGGCATTCAACAAGGAAAGACCTTTTGGTGGCAAAATCAGCTATGTACCGTTAACATTTTCTCCAAAAATTCCCGGGATGCCTTGTCGAAGATCCCGTTGATTTTCATTTCCTGGGAACTCGATTGAAATTGTCGCAATGCCTTTTCGGTCTTACCGCCGAACATGCCATCGGAAGTACCACAATCGTATCCGAGCTGTTTCAGGGAATCCTGTAGCAGCACCACCTCCGACCCCGTATCGCCGTTCCGTAAATTTTTGCGCGAAAATTTGGGAACGGTCGTCTTGCGCAAGCGTCGAAAACCCAGCAGCCGGTCGGCCTTGTAGCCCGTAAGCGATACCTGATCCCCTTGATTGCCACCCAAACAATAAACTCTTGAATGATCGGCCGAAAAGCCGACATAGAAGGCCACATGGCCCTGCCATGAATCTATCTTAGTGCGCCAAAAAACCACAATATCGCCCGGCTCGGGATTGTCAATAGGCAAGCCCACATTCAACCAAGACCGCGCCGTGAGGTTTTTAGACCGTTCAAGGCCAGCCTTGTGGGCCACCCAATTGGCGAATAAACTGCACCAGGCGGTTTCGTCCGATTTGTAATTTTCGAACCCCGCTTCCTTGGCGTATTTCATAATCTGTGGGCTATGTTGCCTTCCCTTGACCTCCTTTACCCCTATTTCGTTGCTTAAAATTTGTAACAAACTCATTGAACTTTTATTTAAGTGAAACATTACTTTGATTACGTATGCCACTGTCTTTCATCGCTAAGGAACATGTGGCAAAACTGAATCGAATTTTAAATAAATCCTAAAGATGGTTTTTGCACTTCCTGTACGCGTTAATTATCCCTGATTTTTGCCGTTTCTTGTTTCAAATGGCCGATTAGGACTGTGACTAGGCTATCCTCTTTTTTTAGTTCTCCATTGGTAACTGCTTGATCTATTCGCCGCATTTCATTCATATGTTCCTCACGGTACCAAGCTGATTTGTTTGGAACAGGCTCCCCTTTCAAAATTCTTTTGGACGGTTCATAAAAGTCCATGAACATCTTTCGATACGGCCCATCATAGGGGTCTTTAATAAAATGTTCCATTTGCTCTAGGTCTAGAATAGCATTCCAAACCCATAATGGGGGCCGTTTTATTCGATTTTTAATTTCCTCAGAAGTAAGGAACTCATCGGTAAAATATTTATCGGGATAATGGGTCGTCAGTTCATATGCAAAATCGTCACGTGCTCTTTTTTTCAGTTCTTCATGTAAAAACTGTTGGTGCGAAATGGTGGGATAATGAATCGTATATTCGTTCGTAAGTGCTTTCAAATAGGCTATCATATAATGTATATTGAGGCGTAGTTCCCCAAGCTTCTCTTTCGACATTTCGGCCATCGCATAAGTGTCAACGAGACTTCTTTTGATATCGTAAAGGGTAGTAATACAAGGAATGATATCAAATCGCATTCGCTCACCATACGTTCTGGCAGACTTGTGGGCTTCGATTAAAAGTCGGGCGTTATCGACCCTATCGAAAACATTCCGTAATTGGTCCAATAGCTCTTTTTTGAAGTTCTGCTCTCTTTCCTTGGCCGATTTTTCGTCCTGATATATTTCGAATACAAGCTTGATGATTCCTCCGAAAATACTCGATGCCGATATGGTCATCAATGCCTTACCCAATTCAGACACCCAGCGAGGCGCTTCTTCGACAGCAAATAACCCTACGGCTATCGTTAGAAGCAATAATCCTAGGATTACTAGAAAAACGATACTATTTTCTCTAATCCGTTTGATAAAAAACATATCTCCAATTTAAATGCAATGCGTTATGGTATTGTACAACAGTTCCTTAATTTTTATAGCCTTTTAAATAGTATTATGCGTCATGTTATTAGATTTACTTTCGCCCACCCGAAGCAAGAAATTTACTGACCAAGGGGATTACGACCCCTAAACCGCCCAAGGCCCCGATGGCTGCATCAAAATCGGTAATCAGGTCCGGTTTTCCCAAAGCAATGAATATAATGATGGTCAAAATAATCAGATAGAAGAGGATACGCAATGAGCCCCAAGAGCTCTTACCCCTGTGTTTATTTTCCAAGCGCAAGGCCTCGTTCAATGATACGGAGGTAACGATAAAATTCATGAAACTATAATTGAAGATAGCCGGGCGATCCCGCCATACTACCAATCCCTTTTTCATAAGTGAAAAGAGCGAATGCCTGTTCTTGATGTTCAAAAAGCCATCTTTGGCCAAATCATAGAGCATATAGCGCTCACGGGTGGGTAATGAGTTCCAGATGTCATTGTAGTATCCGTGGGCCACATTCTGGGTATGCATGGTCATGCGTTGAAGATCAAGCCGCTCGCTCTTGTCATCGGGGTCTTCAGATCCGTACAATGTTTTTGATAAAATGACCGGTGCCAGGGTGGGTAAAAACTTGCTATGCCCCAACTCGTTGACCAAGGGGGAAATTGTTTTGTCGAAAGCCCTCGGAATGTTTTTATATTCTGCCTTTAAAACCTCATAGACCCGAGCCTTATTTTGGGTGATGCCGATAATCACCTGCGGAAAGGCACTCAGGATATTGCGCCAAGAATTGAAATCATCCTCCAAGCTTCCCCATGGCAGACCGGAATCTGCTGAAGGGTTTTCATAGAGCGCCAAAATTTGACTGGGATAGACCTCCGATATCAATACCACTCTTTTCCGTTCGGAAATCAAGAACGAAATGAGTTTTAACTTGGTGTGGTTCGCATCGAACGATTTCAGATTGTGTTCTAAATGCTCGATGATGAATACCTCCTGATCTTCCCAAACAAATAGTCCATCATCCTTTTTTCTAAATCCCGTAGCCAGTACCCCCAGTATTTCGGAAATGTCGGCATTGATGTCCACATTATCCAACCGGAGCATGGAGAGCGTGGCCACGGTCTTATAACCAGCAGCCGCAATGATTTTTTTAGCGAAATGGCGTTTCCCCGAAAAAGGTAGTCCAATCAAGAAAAGGCCCGAGTTCGATTTTTCGGCAAGAAGCATCCGCCCGAATTTTTTGACATAACCCTTTTCCGTGTCAGTGTCAAAATCATTGGGCCGCAGATGCCTAAAACGCAAGGCAAAGAATCGGTCTACAAAGAATAAAATCAAAGAGAACAATAAAGCCAAAATGAGAAGAATGCCGGTCAATTTTAAATACGGAAAACCCAAATCCGGATTCATAAATTGTTCATCGTTATGCACAGCGACCTTGATGCCACCTTTACTATCGGGATATTTTAGTGAAAAGGAAAGACTGTCGGTCGACCGCTTACTTTCCCAAAGGCTATCCTGCGATTGTTGGTGTACCAGGGCTTGAAATTTCCGAACCCGTTCGTCATATACCGGTCGGGTCTTCCACAAAAACGCATCGAAAAGTAATTCACTGGGCTTCAGGGTAAAGGTCTTAATAATGTCTTGATACGAAAACACTACATTCTTAGGGTACAGCCCCTCCGTCAAGTGTGCATTGTAGAGTTGCGAAAACCTTGGTTTAAGGGTATCGAATTGAGGTAGCTTTTGAACAATACTGCGCTTTTTGGCTATATAACGTTCGCCCATATGCATTTGATCGGTCTTGAACCACACTGCATCGGTAACTTCCTTCGCTTTCTGAAAGAAGAGATATGAGGGATAGATAGCAGCCAATGCCAACCAGCTGAACAGAAAAATGGAATACCAATATCGATACGCAATATGAAGATTGACGAATGAGCGCTTACACAACTTCCGTATGCCCTCCGGGATGGAAAAAAGCTGTCCTCGGACGATAAAAAACAGAAAACACAATTGTACGATGATAACTACTGTCAAAAATCCAAATGCATCCAAATTCATACGTACCATGAGTACGTTCAAAGAAACGATGACCACTAAAAGCATGAAATCGCGTACCCTGAATTTTATAGCTTTTCTATTTCGATATGGGTGTAAGGTATAGTACACGGTGAGATAGGCCCAAATGCCCAGTAAGAGACAGATAATATACACCTTCGCCGGTGCTACGGGAAAGCAACTACCAATACCGATCGCAATGAACAGTATACCGGTAAAAAGACCTGACAAAAGAATGTAGGTATCCCTTTTGCCTTTTTTTGGGGTCAAAAATTCGAACAGAAAGGTATCGTAGCGGTACAGACCGAGTTTAGGATTTCTAATGATCAGAGACAGTATGGTTATCAGAAACATCAAGAGAAATGCCAAGGCGATTGCGGTACTTGCCAAAGTAAGCACCTCCGAAACACGGGTACGAAGAAGCCCGATATCATAGAAAGCGATAACACTAAGGTTTGTTCCTTCGACGGGTGTGACATTGAACAATTTCCCTTTTTCGCGGTAATTGACCATGCCACCGGCATTGATTCTCCCGATGACCGCCGCCTTTAATTCATCGAATTGACGACTCACCGTAAAGAAATTTTCCAAGGTGGCCCTACCCTCTTCCGAGTGAAACCATACTTCGCCCTTATCGTCAACAATCGCGAATTGATACCCAAAGGGTAAAATGGGCTCGTGCACCGATTTTAACTGTACACTCCCCACCCGATAGCCGGAAAGCGCATCCGAAGGGTTGTTGAGAATGTAGACCGCTTCTTCGGTTCGATCCTCTATAGAAACGACCGGTCGCATAACGTATTCAGTGCCGAACTGTGCATGCCAAACATTGGTCGCCGTATCAAAGTCTTTGAAATAGGGCCTACTATCCAAGGTTTTGGTATTCTTTATGTTATTGCTATCCTTTTGGATCAGAGCGAGGTGATAGTAGACCTCTCCTTTTGGATTGATTTTGGATATGAACTTGAAATGGTCCATCCATCGGGAATCGGTTTCAGGTCCTTCATAATAGCGCAGCTTCTCATCTTTTTGTAAGGAATCTTCTTTTTTTAGGGAAATTGTATGGAGCTGTCTAACAATCTGGTCATTTTCCTTTTCAAAACGTGCTCCAATATCCGTACTCAAGGATTTCAACCCATCGGGTACCACATGATAGTAGTCGTAATAGTGGCTCATTAAGGACAGGAAAATTACCATCATGATAGGCGCGCCCACGATAATCGAAATACCGGAAAGAATGACATCCTTGCTCGAAAGGCGTTCGTCTTCGGCAATAAAGAGCATTTTGAAGTAGGGTAGCCCAAACAGACTAAGCAACAAAAAGGTGGTCAACAGGGCAATAATCCAGGGATCTAGTTTTCTGATATTTTCATTATAATGTTCCGCTTTCACCAGCCCGATAATGGTAATCTTAAGACGAACAAAACGATTGAAAGGCGTTACGAAATCATATTCCCGTCCGAAAAGCTGATATTTGATATCCTCCTGGGGAATCGCCATGGAAACTCCGATATTCAGAAGGTTCTTTGCAAATAAGGAATCGGGCGGAATGGCCAGTCCCGCCAACGAACTCTTGTAAATGTCGGTATGTATTCCGGTAGAATCGGTATCCCGGATAAGGAGTATAAAATCGTCGAACTCCTGATCGAATCGTAAGGCCCTTTTCGGTTTTTTCCAATCCTTTCCAATCGCAATTTCAATCGCATCGGCGTGTTTGCGCAATGTATCTTCGACCGCAGCTGGCGTTACTTTATTTTGTGAATTGTAGGACTGTACATCATTGGTTAGTTGCCTGGAAATAATATCGAAGTAGGAATCTAGATTTCGGAGTTTCGCCTCCCTAAAATTGTGTTCGTTAACTTTAATGTGAAAATAATAACCAGCGGCCATAGCACCGATCAGTACGGCACCGATCATAAGCATTCCAAAAAGCCGTTTGTATGATGAAAAGGGCTTGCTCAAACCTGTGAGTAACGAAGAAGTTGGCATGGTTGCAAATCTTTTAGGACATGCGAAGTCGCCCCACTATTGAAGCGAATTAGTCGAGAGACGTCAAAACAGTCTCTGTGGTTCCATTCTGTGGGGAAGCGATAGTAGAGCGGTTGGTACTACTTACTATAAATGAAGGGGATATCTTAGAACAAATTAAAAAGAACTGTTTGTCGATCCGGTGATTTTTGTACGGATTGCCGAAAATTCTGTGTGAATCGGGGGAGAAACGTTTATTTCAAAAAATTACCTGAACCAAGGTCATTTTAGATAAGGCGAGGGCCTTCCCAAATATGGCGGTTTGCATTTAAGACCGAGTCCTGTAGACCGAAAAATAGGGCTAAAAATGACAGGCATCAGAAAATCTTGGATATTTACCAAGGTGTTACTGCCAACGTGCTAGTGGCTCATGCTAGCGCGCCATAATTTTCATGATAAAAAATATGGTCAGTGATAAAATGAGACAGCTGATGGCCACCAATACGTTTTCCTTGGTGAATTCCTTCTTGACATTAATTAATATCGTTTTCATATTAGTGTGTTTAAGACAAAATTGGCCCGAATCCGATTGCGGGAAAAAACTAGTCGATGTAGGTAAGTTTCAACCGCCCATTGACCCCATAGGTGCATTATATCGAGAAAATAAGTTCTTGAACGCTATTTGTTCCTAATCAGTTTGATGGAAAAATTTGCGAGCCGTGCTTTTCAATATTGCTCCGCACCGTGACCATGTGCCCTTCAATACGTAACCGGGATCGAGCCAATTTTGAAAAGGCAATTCAAACGCAAGGCTCTGAACTAAATCCGAAAAGAAAAAAACGGCAATGCATCATCCACAGAAAGCCCTAATTTTTATTCCCGAACAGGATGTGGTTTACCCTATGGGCAATCACCATTTCTAGGGATTGACTGATATGAAAACAATGCCTATTTTTAAACAAAGGTTCGCAGATCCGAACCTCCACGTCGGTTTTCGGGATTAAAATAATTCCGATGTTCCGGTATACACCGATTCTTTAAACACTACCGGGATAGTCTCGAAGCCATGGTGTAGCGTGGTAAGGTAGCCTCCCCAAAAAACCCGGCAACACTATAAAACAAAACCTATGAAAATCTATCACTTTAAAAACGAACAGGTACTCCCCATTGACGAGGGTGCTCCAAATGAAATTAATTCGACCATTACCGTGCAGGGTACCGGTGGGAATATTACCGATGTAAATGTAAAATTGGACATTGACCATTCGTATACCCGCGATCTGGAAATACGACTAAAAGGTCCAGATGGTACAAGTATACTTTTGGTAACCGGAATAGGCGGCAGCGGCGATGATTTTGAGGAAACGACTTTTGACGATAATGCAAGTGTAGCTATCCGTAGCGGCACGGCTCCCTTTCAAGGGGTATTTCGTCCTGTTGAAGGCCTTAATCAATTCAATGGCACCGATGCCAACGGAAACTGGAGTTTGGAAATTGCCGATCGCGCCTTTCAAGATGGCGGATCGTTAAATAAATGGGAGCTTGAAATCATTACGGACGAACCCGTCGAAAATACGGGACCGTTTGTTTTCAACAACCGAACCCTGACACCTATCCCGGCCACGGGAACGCCAACGATAACATCACAAATCAATGTGCAAGGTCTTAGCGATATCAATGTGGCGGAGGTATGTGTCACCATCGATTTGGATCACACCTTTACGGGCGATCTAAAAATCAGTATCGTCAGCCCTGACGATAAGGAAGTCGTCCTCGTGGAAAGTGAAGGAGGAAGCGGTGATCATTTTAACGATACCACTTTCGATGATGCGGCTTCGGAGGAAATCACTTCCGGCTCGGCACCCTACACCGGAACTTTTCGGCCAGAGGGCAATCTGGCAGATTTTCAAGGAATATCCCCTACCGGAATTTGGAAATTGATCGTCAAAGACCAGGCCAACCTCGATGGGGGAGCCTTAAAATCATGGACACTCGCTATAAAAAGTAATGACACCCCGCAACCGACCTCGCCTTTTAAGATAGAAGTCAACTTTTTGGGCGGACTGACCAATAGTCAACAGGCGGCCTTCCAGATCGCCGCTGACCGCTGGTCGGAAATCATCGTTGGCAATCTGCCTTCGGTCAATACGGATATCGGGGTGGTAGATGACCTGGTCATCGACGCCGAGGGTATCGTAATCGATGGTTCCGGTGGGATTTTAGGGCAAGCGGGGCCCACCCAGCTTCGACCTGGGAGTATGCTACCCGCCAGGGGCATCATGCAATTTGATTCGGCCGACCTGCAGCAAATGGAAGACGATGGATCACTGACCGGGGTTATCGTGCACGAAATGGGCCATGTCCTGGGTATCGGTACACTTTGGTCGACCTTCGGATTGATCGAGGGAACCGGATCGGACAACCCGGAATTTAAAGGGTCGAATGCCATAGCGGAATACGCCACATTGAAAAACGCCCCCTCGGGTTTTGTGCCCCTTGCCAATACAGGCGGACAGGGCACTCGGGAAGGACATTGGAGGGAATCTGTATTCGACACCGAGTTGATGACCGGTTATGTTGATGTTGGCCAAATGCCGTTGAGCAGGCTTACCGTGGCTTCGCTTCAGGATATCGGTTATCAAGTCGACTACAACAAGGCCGACCCCTATATTTTACCTTTTGCCTTGCTTACTAGGGGCAGAATCGAAGCCAAGAGCGTACACCGATGTCAAGTCGGTGTTCCCGCTTTTGAAGTGCTGCCGGAAGACAGCGTGGTTCAATAGTCTTGATATTTAATTAGTCTAATAGGGTATTGAGGGCCTTATGCGCTACTCTCGATAAATCTGGCTGCCTTAGTTTGAAGTGAATTTCTTGCGACAATTTATCTCTTCATTGGGTGTCGCAATTACGCCAGATTATATTGGAGTATCAAAACCAATCACAGAATGATGGATGGCTTTGTTTTGATTTTGGAATAGCCTTTCGATAGGGGTATTGAATAGTTCCAGCGTTTATACTCACCTCATTTAAAAGAATCAAATCAACCTTCCTTATAAATACACTCCCGTACGGGTCTGTCATAATCAAATCTCGACTATAGGTTTTTCAATCCAGAACTTAATCCGATTTCCAATTCTCTGCAATCCGCATTTTTTTAATTTTTATTAATGGGGCAAAGCCCTTGGTTATCTTTTCATTACCTAAAACACAGTTGTGATATTCCGAAAAGTTCAGCGTTTTCTGTAATTATTTAAGAATACCCCGACAAAAAGATAAATTCTTAATTATTAATTCAAAAAATCATATGTTATGAAGAAGATTTCAATTATGCTAGTGATTACCTGTTTCCTTGTCAGTTGCAACAAAGAAGATGTCAATCAAGATGTTCCCGCCGAAAATCTGGAATTCGCAGACCCCTTATCGAATATGGTGGAAGACCTGAGCAGTGTCAGTGCGAGAAGCACAACAAACTCTGCGAGTAATCCAGTCGTCATTACTGCGGAAACCTTTGTAGATTTTGTTGATTACACGATTCCCATCTGTGATATTGGCCCGTTTAAGTTGGAACGGTTCAATGGTCTTTTTTATGGACTACCGAACGGTACGACCTCTTCGGCACCCACTATTTGGGATTTGACGGACGAAGGTTGTTATGCCAGGGTAAGCAGTTCAGGAGGAAGCGGGCAGGAGGAGTTTCAATTCGGACTTTACTACGAAATCTTTGGTATCGTAGTTCAAAAGTCGGAACCCCTCAATCGAACCAGGGGCTTTTGGTTTACCGAAATCGATAACTCTGACCAAGTACGTAAGGTTACTTTTTTTGAGGATGGATCCTTTGAATTAGGTCTTCCTATGGCTAACCCCATTCAAACCGATTTGAATTGTTCAGGAGCGGGAACGTTTCCGACCGGTAATTTTTTCGCCTCTGATTTTCCCAGAGGAGAGCGTTTAGTTAGAAACTTAAACGATCAAAACCTTTTATACGAATCACTTGGTAATGGATTGAGATTTCTAGGAATTTGTGGTGAGGGAGAAATCGTTACCGACATCTGCGCAGATGTCGAACCTTTTAATCGCTCCACTCGATATAGAAGAGGAGACCAAGTAGTATATCGTAATTTTCTGTTTACCCGTGTTAGAAGGGGATGGAGAAGAGACGGAAGATGTGGTATCAACTAATTGTTGTCATATCAAAATTTAAAATGGCGAGGCCTTGTGCCCCGCCATTTTTTTTCCTTTTATTCCCGTTTATCGTAGAAGGTATCCTGATTCCGATCAATCAGGCAAGAGCGTAGGCATAACCATGCTATTATGACAAAGCTCATCCCCAAATCTTTACAGGATTTCGAGTCAAATAGCCAAACCCGGCTTACTCTGCTTGGAATTAGCACGCACGCAACCGTTTCATTATTGAAAGAACAATTGCTGCTGGTACGTTATTTTCACTATTGATGCAATATCGAAACAATAGAAAAAATGTGGGACAATATTGACAGTAATGAAGCAATAGTGATTATTACCGAGCGGGCTAATCGCTTAAATTAGTCGAACCAGTTTAAAAATAAACTACCCAGAGGCAAGCCGTCTAGGAATTGAAAGGAAATTCAATTTAGATTTCGACCCAAGGCAAGCGTCAGAGCATTCAATCTCGATTATCGGGTAAATACCGAATATCGACTGGCCGACCGTAAATGGTGTCAGTTTAACGAATGTATACGTTCAGCAGCTCACTTGTATATCCTCTTGAACATAGATATCGAAGTGGGAATAAGGCTCGAAAGATATGGTATATGCACCAGGGAGCTAGTCACCAAAAAAACCTGTGATTCTCTAAGGATGAACCGCCTTTTCGATAACAGGACTTTCGACAATTAAAGACCAAAACGATTAGTCTATACAAATCCTCACCTTAATAAGATAGATTACATCCAGTATTGAAAGTGTTTTTTTATAGAATAAGTATAACAAAGTTTAATAAAATAAGAATTATGAAAAGTATGACAATCAAAATTAGGCCAGGGTTTTTAAAACTGCTCTTCGTTTCTTTAATCTTCATATATTCTTGCGATCGCGAAGCGGGAGTCGATGATTTAGAGATACAACAGGAGGTATTGGAGCAAACAAAATCGACCTCATCGGTAAGTTCTGGCAAGGGCAATGAAACCATTGTATTAAAGGGAGGGATAGAGAGTCCGAACAATGCCGGTAACTGCTACCCAAAGAGAACGCAGCCCGAGGTAATTATGTCAGGTATTAACGAAACAAGTTATAAAATGAAATTTCAAATCAAATTCGATAGATATTTCGACTTTGATCGAGGAGGAAAACTAGGTTACGGTATGTTTACCGGGGATGGTCCGGGCGGATGCCGCGGCGACGACGCCAAGAACAATAAAGGGGGTAGTTTTAGAGTAATGTGGAGAGGCCTAGGGGAAGGACCGAACCCGAATAAGTGCGTCGTAGACAATGACAAACTTATTACTGGCGAATTCTTCCCATATATCTACCATAAAAACATGACCGATCGCTGTGGTGAAGATTTTGGTAAAAAGTATTCTATTGTGAGGAACAAATGGTATACCATCGTAATGGAATTTAAATCCAATACCGGTAGCAATGCGAATGGCGTTGCGAAATTATCCATTGGTCCTTCCGGTTCCAATAACTTTACTGTTGTTTTGGATAAAAGGAATATGGTTTGGTCAACAAATCCTAGCAAAAACTTTGTCAATGTAATCAAACATAATTTTTTTAGAGGCGGTGCCGGCGCTAGTTGGGCCTCCCACGTAGACGGTAGAATTTACATTCGAAATGTACAATTGGGTATCTGATTTTTTTAGATTCCTTTGATGGGGGAATAAACAGAAAGCTCAGCGGGAAAAAACCTGCTGAGCTTTTTGTTTTAGGCTTTTTGCTGCTTATGACAAAATACACGTCTTTAACAAAAAGAGAATAACTTTTGTATCGATTCGTATCATAAACCCGATGAACCTCTTTAGCAATGCTACTATTGCAATTTTAAATTGGGGAAGAACCGTCCTATACCCCTGGAAATGTAGGATGTTCGGCATGAACCCGTAGGTTTTTAAAATACTCTTGGGGAGTTACCTTATATACTTTTTTGAAACATCGTGTGAAGTACGATTGGGAACTAAAGCCTACACGATAAGCAACCTCGTTGAATCGATAATTTTTTTCCCTGACCAACTTTACGGCACATTCTATCCTTATTAAATTAATGAACCCAGTGGTGCTAAGTCCGGAAAGAGATTTTATTTTTCTATGAAGATTACTTCTACTGATCATTAGTTCCTCCGCCAATTTTTCCAAACTAAAGTCTTCATCAGACAAATTATGCTCTATGACCGCACGTATTCTATTGAGAAAAAAGCTATCAAGTCCACCTGCTTCAAGCGTTTTGTTCGAAATAAAACGTTTCGTGAAATTACTATGTATCCGCCTGCGCTGTTCTAATAGATTTTCAATCCGTTTCAATAATATCCGCTCATCAAAAGGCTTTACCAAGTAAGCGTCCGCGCCTTTATCCAATCCCGTCAAAACGTTTCCTGACGATGATAGAGCGGTTAACAGGATAACTGGTATGTGGCTAGTTTCTAGTTGTGCTTTGACAATTTTACAAAATTCGAACCCATCCATTTCCGGCATCATTACGTCCGATACGATAACATCGATTTTAGACTGTTTTAAAATAGCCAATCCCTCAGATCCATTTATCGCATATTTCACTTGATAATAATCCCTTAAAAAATCACAGATGAACGAACTAAAATCCAGATTGTCCTCTACAACCAAAATCTGCGCACGATTTTCTTGACTAATTTCGTTTTTTGATACAATCGTTACTTCTTCCTCAACGCGTAAATTTTTGACAATTTGATGGCTTTCGGAAAGGATTCTTTGTGCCTTCTGTGTGGTTGGCAAAAGTATGGTGAAGCAAGAACCTTTGCCCAAAGTGCTTTGAACCGTAATTTGGCCTTGATGTAATAGAGTTAATTCCTTACAAATAGAAAGGCCTATTCCACTTCCCTTAACATCTTTCGCATCCTCTTTTTTATTGAGTTTTCCTTGCTCAAATCGATTGAAAATTTTAAACAGATCCTCATTGTCAATTCCAAAACCGTCGTCTTCTACGGTAAGCTGAATGAAACTATCAGAACTTATTTGGCCATAGCTTAACTGATTATCAAAGGCGTTTGACGTTATACCTACATTTTTCTCTACTGTTACCTTAATTTGACCGTGGGATTGAACGTATTTGTAAGCATTTGAGAGTAGGTTATAAATGAGCGTATCGAGCTTTTGTTGGTCAGCCTCGATTATAAGCGAAGAATAGTCCGTATTTAAAATAAAACTGATTTGGTTAGATTCCGCTTCACCTCTAAAACCCATTTGAACTTCATTGACCAATTTCACAATATCGACCTCGCCAATATTTAATTTGCTTTCACCTTTCTCGAGCTTTCTTAGTTCAACAATTTGATTGATGAGCTCAAGCAGACGATGAGCATTACGTTTCGCGATAGCCAGATTGTCCCGGTCTTTTTGTGGAATGTTTTTTGATTTTATCAACTGCCTTAGAGGCCATAAGATCAGTGTTAGAGGAGTTCTGAATTCATGCGAAATATTAGTAAAAAGCTTAAGCTTCATTTCATGGATATGTTCTTCGTTCTTACGTTGATTTTTCTCAAGTAGATATTCCCTCTTGAGTTTTAGACGTTCAAGGTAAAAACGACTTATAAAATATAAGATAGTAGCTAGTAGTACTGCATAGATGATATAGGCAAATGTAGTTTTGTACCAGTATTCATCGATTATTATTGTCATCTGTGTAGGCGTGTCGCTCCAAATTCCATCATTATTGGAGGCTTTTACCTGAAAGCTGTACTCGCCAGCTTCGAGTCCGGTAAATAATACGGAGCCCTCATTTTCTAAGGGTATCCAATCATCGTAATAGTTTAATAGACGGTATTTGTACCTATTTTTATTGGGAATCAAATAATTGTCAGCAGAGAAGTTGATGCGAAATGTTGTTTCATTAGGGCGTAATTGGATAGGATTAATTTCTAGATTTTCACCATAAACAGGGTAAATTGATTTATGATCGTTTGTGTTCAAAACATTGATTATCGTATATGGTCTTTTCGAATTGACTTTTATCTCGTTCGGATCAATGCCAGTGAACCCGTTCGTACCACCAAAATATACATGCCCTTTATCATCCCTAAATACGGCTTGCGGGCTGAATATATCTCCTTGAATGCCATCTAAAAAAACGAAATGACGTCTGCTTTTATTTTTGGGGTTGTAGAGGACCAGTCCATTATTTGAGCTGAACCAAATATTATTTTCAAAATCTTCTATGATACCATAGATACTTTTTTGTCTAAGGAAAGAAACGTCCTCAAAATTTTCAATTCTGTTTGAATCTGGATTATATGTCAATACTCCGTTAACTTTTGTTCCGATCAAAATTTTACCAGAGCTATGTTGCCATAAGCTATATACCGTGTAATTTTCTCGGTTACCTGAAGATCGATTATTCGTAATCTTTTTAATAGTTCCTGAAGGTAGGTGGATTCGATACAGCGAATTGTTTAAAGTTCCTACCCATAGATTGGAACCGTTGTCTACCAGAATAGACAACACATCGAGATTGGACATGGGAATGCCACTACTATTGTTGAGGAAGCAACGACGCATCCTTTTTGTTTTAAAACTATAGAAATTGATCCCACCTCCGAAGGTTCCGATCCAAATGCCATCATTCGCTTCGTGCAAAGCGTAAACACTGTTGGAAGATATATGCTTGCCGTCATCCGGTCCGCGTTTGAATACTTGAAATGAAGAGGCACCTGCGGGCTTGTACCATAATCCTCTCCTAAAGGTACCGGCCCAAATACCTCCGTTTTTGTCCCTGTACAGCGACTTAATGTTCTTGACCTGATTTTCCTTATCCAATGGAATAGTCTTGAACTTTTCGGTAGAAAGGTCGAAAGAGTTCAATCCCCCAACTTCTGTTCCTATCAGCAATTCATTTTCTCCGATTTGTATAAAAGAACTGACTACATTACTACTGATGGAATTGTAGAACTTGCTGTGCCGGTAGGTTTTAAAATTGTTGTCGGAATGGTGTATCAGCGCCAAACCTCCGGACCAAGTACCGACCCAAACACCCCCCGAATTATCCTCATAGATCTGAAAAATAGAATTGTGTGGTATTCCTGGGTAGTCTTCTGGATTAAAAGATTTTAGAACTTCACCATTATCCATGTATAGCCCGTTATCCGTGCCGAACCAAAGTCTGCCCTTAGAATCCTTTTTTATCGCTCTTACTCGCTCCGATCTTGGACTTTTAGAAGTGTTTTCAAAAGAAATCTGCCTTATGAATTCACCATCCTGATTGTAGACTTTAGCACCATTTTCTTCGGTTCCGACCCAGATAAGGTCATTTTCAGCGTAAATAGAGGTGACCTTGGCATCCACTGAAAAAAGCTTTTTTACTGAATTTGTGGATGGAAAAAAACGGAATATGCTACCTGATTTTGTGCCTAGCCAAATTCTATCGGCATCGTCCTTATACAAGACTTCCGGAGCCCTAATTTCATTGTTTGCTATTCGGTTCAGTTTTTTGGTAGCTTCATCCAGAACACCAAAATTGTTTTTATCGATTACCAAATACCTTCCATCATTTGTTTGTAACAGTGACAAAACCCTGGACTTCCTAATAGAACCATTTTCGTACACATACTCTATTCGCTCAAAATTTTGTGTCCGTCGGTCAAATGTGCATAACCCCTTATTCGTTGCTACCCATATTTGATTCTCATTATCGCAAAAAACATGCGATACTTCTTCACTGGCCAAGCTTAGCGAATCATTGGGCATGGGGGTGAACCATTTTGAATTGTTCGAATCATACCTGATAAGCCCTTGCCGACTACCCATCCATATATAGCCCTGATCATCTTGGGCAATTGATTGTATAGCACCACGAGTAAAGCCTCCCGGTGGGGATATTCTGCGAAAACTAATGTCATAGGATTGACCGAAAACAGCACCTTGGGAAAAGGTGAAGTACAAAATCAGTGAAAAAACCAGTGTGAATTTATTCATTGTTGAATTTTATCCGGATATAATTCAAAAATAACAATTGTTGCCTCCTTAAAATTTTCACTATTGATGTAATTACGAATCAATAGTGAAAGTATGATAGAATAGTGCCAATAATGAAACAATAGTGATTATTACCGATAACTCTAAACGCCTTTATTTGTTAAATAATCTTAAAATTTTAAACTAATAACACCCACAATAAGGGAAAGCTAAATCGAATTTTAGCAGCCTTGATTTCTGAGTCTTATGCCAGAATCAAGAGCTTCTATATAATTGAAAAATCATTAAAGGACGATGCGCCTTGCAAAATCATAATTAAAGAGTCAGCCATGTTAAATCTACTGGAAATTGTAAACGGAATTGTCAAGAAAAATAGACCGACACTCGCCAAATGATGTATGGGCACCATCCATGACAACCATATTATTGAACTAAACATGACTATGGTGAGAAGACTTCAAATAAAAACCACCTAAACTAAATCGAAAATTTATGAGACTAAATGACAGATTAAAAATTTGTATAGTCGTATTGCCCTTTTTGTGTTGCTCGTTAATTTTTGCGCAGGAAAAAACAATTACAGGAACAGTAGTAGACGAAGGTGGAATTCCTCTCCCTGGGGTTACGGTCATTGAAAAAGGTACCCGAAATGGCACAGTTGCCGATTTTAATGGTTCCTATTCGATAAGCGTTGCTGACGAATCCGCCATTCTAATGTTTTCTTATATAGGAATGCAGGCCCAAGAGATTCCCGTGGAGGGAAGGAACGAGATATCCGTAACCTTATCCACCGCTGCGGAACAATTAGACGACGTAGTGGTAGTAGGTTACGGAAGGCAAAAAAAGGAAAGTGTCGTAGGGGCGATTTCAGTTACCGAGGGCGATGATCTCTTGCAGGCGGGCGGAGTGACCAATGTGGGGGAAGCACTACAAGGTAGATTACCCGGAGTCATTGCTACTTCATCGAGCGGTTTGCCGGGACAAACCGATCCCAGAATCTTCATAAGGGGACAAGGTACGTGGAATGGGGACGGTGGTCAACCCTTGATTCTTATCGATGGTGTAGTGCGAGACGGAATCGGTGATATAGATGTAAACGACATCAAACAAATTTCAGTCTTAAAGGATGCGTCGGCTACCGCCGTATTCGGGGTACGGGGCGGTAATGGTGTAATATTGATCACGACCAAAAGAGGTCTCATAGGGGAAGCGCAATTGACACTTACGGGAAATGCCACGGTTAAATCCGTATCTAAACTACCCCGTCAATTAGACTCCTATTCATCCATTGGAATAGCAAACGAGGCCATCCTATATGAGTTGGCTCATCAGGAAACCTCATGGAATAAGACGTTTCAGGAACGGGCCAATTTGTTGAAAACGGTGACTCATGGGGTAACGAACCTCGCGACGTTATTTATCTGGAATACACATATAGCGATACCGAAAACAACGAAATCCATAATGTGAGGGATACCTTGGTGGTTAGAAATCGGGATGTAGTGTTTGAAGAATTCCAGGTCCAGCTCTAAATAAGATGCTTAGAAAATAATACTATTGTTTCCAAAATTACCGAGGGTCTACCCTAAACGTTTTCTTTTCAGAGGTGCAAAGCGCAATTTTTTTTATCTTGTCAAACCATTCCTTTCACCTAAAATTTTTTGGGAGTTGACAGTGGATGCTGACGATTAGGACAAGATAAAGTCCTAACGTATCCGCGTAATCAAAATAAATTTCCGGCCGCAATCAATAGATAAACCTGGAGGAAGATTTGCCTTAAAAATCAAATTTAATAAAATGAAAATAAGTAAAACTAGTGTCATAACCGTTCTGGTCGCTGTCGTTGCAATTTTGTTTTTTTTTAAGTTTAAATCACAAAATAAAGCTGATAATCAGGTAGAAAAGCAAGATATGGACAAGGTCGACGAATTGCCACAAACCTTGACGAATCCGTTAATAGATGAACCGGGCATGTCCGATCCGCACATGTTGGTAGTAGATGACGTTTGTTATGTTTTTACTGGTCATGATATTGGTTTTGGTGTTAATGATTGGGTTATGCCCGATTGGCGAATCTACAAATCAACTGATTTAAAGAATTGGGACTTTGTAGCAACGATTAGCCCCGATGATAATTATATGGGGAAGGGGAATACTTCCTGTTGGGCCGGTGATATTGTGGAAAGAAATGGAAAGTACTATTGGTATTTCTCCAACCGAAAAGAAAGCACGGGGGTTATGGTAGCTTCAAAACCTGAAGGTCCTTACAAAGATGCCTTAGGAAAACCCTTGGTAGATTCTTTTGATCCTAGCATCTTTATCGATGACGATAATACCCCGTATATTATTTACGGTGAAAAAGGCTATAAAATTGCAAGGCTAAAAAATTCGATGATCGAGCTCGATGAGGAGCCCAAACCTATCACGATCAATCGAACCACATTTTTTCCGGATACCGACAAAAATTCTTTGCACAAACACAATGGCATTTACTATTTGAGTTGTTCAGGATATTACGCAACCTCAAAAAATCTTTACGGCCCTTACGAAACCCAAGGACTTATTGGGGAAGGCTGGGGGCTTGAAACATCCTATGCCCACGGAGACTTCTTTGAGTGGAAAGACAATTGGTACCACGTTTGGTGTCATTACAAGGACCGCGAAAAAGACCGAATCAGGGATAGTTATATTGCACCGGTAATATATGGCCCAAACGGAGAAATGAGAGATGACCTAAGTCAATTGGAGAAGTCTTTGTGACAAGGTCAAAGGTGATCCGAATTACATTCCAAAAATATTAAAGGGTCTCTTATCTAGAACATAAATAGGATGAAAGAATTCGTGATATGATCAGATTTCAACTCTGTATTTTGTTAACTTATTGGAAATTTATACGCCATCTAATTCATTAAAAGGTCAAATGATACAATCGATTGGATTTTTTCGAAGTTTAATTTTATTCGCTTTTCTGCCGCTATTTGGCTGTGTTGAATCAGAAAAAGAAGAGAAAACCGCTTATAATGTGCTATTTATAGCAGTCGATGATCTGCGAACCGAGCTGAACTGCTATGGTGCATCCCACATCAAATCACCGAATATCGACCGCATGGCGGCAAACGGTGTGCGCTTTGCGAATGCCCATGTTCAACAGGCTATCTGTATGGCTTCCAGGGCCTCTATACTAAGCGGAATCAGGCCTGAAAGGCAAGGCATATATACGGGGGAGTCCGTAAATGATATAATCCCTGATGTACTAACCATGAACCGCTTTTTCGAACAGGAAGGATATGCCATTGCCTCTTTGGGGAAAATCTATCATTACGGGCAAGATACCGAAAACCAGTTCGGAGAGGACTACATAGAAGCGAACGGTACTTGGAAAGGATTGGGATACGTCACGGAGGAAGCTATTGAAAAAATGGCGCTAACGGAGAAGGAGAGACGTGGTCCGCCCTTTGAATCCGCCGACGTGCACGATACCATTTACCAAGATGGCCTGAACACGCATAACGCTATACGGGCCTTGGAAAATTTAAAGAATCAGGAAAAACCTTTTTTCATGGCCGTTGGGCTGGTCAAGCCACACCTGCCCTTCAATGCTCCTAAAAAATATTGGGACCTTTATCCCGAAGGGAGCGTATCGCTTTCCCCACTTACGGAGCGACCCAAGAATTCCAACCACTATACGGTACGTCCAACAGGGGAACTCACCAATTACTACGGAACACCCGATAGCTTTTCGGAGGTAGCGGACTCCACTGCCATTACCCTGAGAAGGGGCTATTTCGCCTGTGTATCGTACATCGATGCCCAAGTCGGTAAGCTCATGGACAAACTTGAGGAATTGGAACTCAAAGAGAACACCATTGTCGTGCTCTGGGGCGATCACGGTTATAAGCTCGGGGATTATAATAGTTGGTGCAAATGGTCTAATATGAACCTGGACACCAATGTTCCTCTGATTTTCAATATCCCCCAAGGAAAGAAAGGTGCAATCTATGACCATCCGGTCGAAATCTTGGACCTCTACCCTACCCTTGCGGAACTTTGCAGCCTGAAGCCGCCCGCCCATTTAGACGGGAAAAGTCTTGTTTCCATATTGAACGACCCGGAAACCGAACCCAAAGAAAAAGCTTATGCCTATTCCATCTGGCCGGATAACCGATGGAACTATGATAAGACCGTTATGGGATATTCCGTTACCGACAATCGGTACAACTACGTGGAATGGGTACAATTAAAGTCCGGGGAAGTTTTGGACCGGGAACTCTACGACCATAAGAACGACCCGTTGGAAACCGTTAACGTGATCGCCGATGCACAGTACAACACCGTAATAGAAGAATTGGCCCAAAAAGTGGCACTTCGCAAGGAGGCTACCGATCATGAACACAACTTTAAAAACTTGCGCTGACGTGCCCTCCGGCTTAGAACCTAAATGTTCAATAAACGAAATCATTGGTAGTCCAAAAAAATCATTAAAAATCACCATGAAGAAACTGATTCCCCTATTGTTGATGCTTCTTGCATCCACCCAACTTTTTTCGCAAGAGAACCTATTACAAAACGCTTATTCCCGAGACGGATCAACACTAAACGGCAGATGGAACTACATCCTGGATCCGTATGAATCAGGATTTTACAATTACCGACGGGAACCTCACGATCAATCCGAAAATCCCGGTGCGGGGGCCTATTTCCTGAATAGTAAGCCGAAAGATGAAACCGATCGGGTAGAATATGACTTCGACGTAGCGCCTACCCTCGTGGTTCCAGGGGATTGGAATTCGCAAAAAGAGAATCTGTTGTACTACGAGGGAACGCTTTGGTACAAGAAATCTTTCGATATACCTGATTTTGATGCCAAAAAACGTTACTATTTGCATTTCGGAGCGGTCAATTACTTCGCGGATGTCTACGTCAACGGCAAAAAACTGGGAACGCATCGAGGGGGGTTCACTCCATTTAATTTCGAGATGACCGAACTGCTCAAGGCTAAGGATAATTTTGTCATCGTCCGGGTAGATAATAAGCGAGCGGCCGATGAGGTTCCCACGGTCAGTACCGATTGGTGGAACTATGGCGGCATCACCAGAGGTGTTACGATTTACGAATTAAGCCAGACTTTCATAGAGGATTATAATCTTCAATTGGATACCAAAAATCCATCACTACTTACAGGAAGTTTACAGCTGAACGGACCTGCAAAAGCCGACACCCGTGTCGAAATCAGCATCCCGGGACTGAAAATCAAGAAATCCGTCACTACCGATGCTGAAGGCTTCGCCACCATTGAGATACCGGCAAAAAAATTGGTGAGATGGACTACCACGAACCCAAAAAGATATGCCGTGACCCTCAGCACGGATTCGGACGAAATTTCGGATACTATCGGTTTTCGGAACATAGCTACCAAAGGTTCGGACATCCTACTCAACAAGGACAAGATTTTCCTAAAGGGAATATCGATACACGAAGAAAATGTGATGCGCGGGGGAAGGGCCTATTCCATGGAAGATGCCAGGGTCCTATTGGGCTGGGCGAAAGAATTGGGATGCAATTTCGTCAGATTGGCCCATTATCCCCATAACGAAAATATGGTCCGCTTGGCCGACGAGCTCGGCTTACTGGTGTGGGAAGAAATACCGGTGTATTGGACCATTGACTGGGAGAACAGCAAAACGTATAACCGGGCTGAAACGCAGTTGAAAGAGGTAATCGCGCGTGACAAGAACCGGGCATCCGTAATCATCTGGTCAATGGCCAACGAGACCCCACAATCCGACGCACGCCTAAAGTTTCTGACCGACCTCGCCAACACGACCAAAAGTTTGGACAGTACCCGGTTGATAACCGCCGCTCTGGAAGATCATCCAAGTGAAGGGAATAAAGACAAAATGGTCATTGAGGATAAATTTGCCGAGGTGGTCGATATCGTCAGCTTTAACCAATATTATGGATGGTACGGGGGTGCCATTGAGAATCTAAAGAATATCCGCTGGGAAATAGATATAGATAAACCTGTGATCATCTCCGAGTTCGGAGCGGCCGCCCTACAAGGAAACCACGGGAACAAAACAGAAATGTGGACCGAGGAAAATCAGGAATATCTATACGAAGAGACGCTTCCTACGCTAGCGAAAATTCCACAGCTCAGCGGTATGACACCTTGGATCTTGACCGATTTCAGATCGCCGAGACGTATGCACGATGTCTATCAGAACGGATACAATAGAAAAGGGCTTATCTCCGAAACGGGTGATAAAAAGAAAGCCTTTTACACCTTACAGGATTTTTACGACGGTTTCGGTAATGAACCTTGAGGTCGATACTATGAAAATGATGGATTGGAGGAATACAACCTTCGAAAAAACAAGGGGCAAAGAACCGCTCGATAATTTTTAGGAAACACAGCTAGAACGCCTATTTAGAACAAACGATATGAAAATGAAACGAATATTTCAAATTTTACTTGCCTTTTGCTTTATAAGCGTTGGGCATTCCCAAAATTCCGAGGGCTCCGGGACCATGGAATCGAATTTTAAAAATCCGCCGAATTCGACCAAACCGAAAACCTGGATGCACGCCATGAGCGGGAACATGAGCAAGGCCGGTATGACCAAAGACTTGGAAGCTATTGCAGCAGCCGGTCAAGGTGGGGTTTTACTGTTCAATATTGCCAACAAGATTCCCTATGGGGATACTCCCTATAATTCCGAAAAGCACCACCAAATTATTACCCATGCGGCGCAAGAATGTGAGCGCCTGAACTTGAGCTTCGGCGTACATAACTGTGATGGTTGGACCTCTAGTGGCGGACCGTGGATAAAGCCGGAACAAAGTATGAAAATGGTGGTCTGGAGCGAGACCGTTGTCGATGGCGGAGAAATCGAGACCGAATTATCGCAGCCTACCACAAACGAAGGATTTTATAAAGACATCGCGGTCCTTGCCTACCCCGCCCATACGTCGGAAATAATCGATGCCCAAGTCGAGCCCACCATTACCGCCTCCGATGAAAATTTCGATATCGAAACCGCTTCGGATGGCCTAAACGGTGAGTCTACCGCCCTGAACGCCAAGAGCAACGAAAAGCCTTGGATCCTTTTCGATTACGGCAAGGAGCATACCATCAGATCCGTGTACGCATCCTATATTGGTAACGATTTAAGCGCTACGCTGGAGACTTCCGACGATGGTCAAAATTTTAGCCTTGTAAAATCTTTTGCACGTCCCACCCGGATCGGAAAAAAGAAAAGGATTTTCAGCGAATCATTTGACCCCATCACCGCGCGCTATTTTCGAATGTCCTTCGAAAAGGAAACCGATATCAGGGAAATCGATATGCGTGCGACGCGTTTTTTTAAAAACTACCTAGGCTATAGCGGTCTAGGAAGTCCGGGCAGTTATCTAGATATCGCCCAGGGGCAGGATTCCAGTACCATTATCGACAAAAAATCCATTATCGATTTGACCGGAAGCATGTCCGAAAACGGGGTCTTGAAGGGTAAGCTACCCAAGGGAAAATGGACCGTGCTGCGGTTCGGATATACTTCTACGGCCGCTAAAAACTGGCCGGCATCAAAATGGGGCATCGGTCTGGAATGCGATAAGTTCAGTCGTCCGGCCTTAAAGCAGCATTTCGACGCATTTTCCAAAAGAGTAATAGACAACGCCCGGGAAAGTGCCCCTAATGCCTTGCAGTATATAGAAATCGACAGTTATGAAATGGGTGGGCAAAACTGGACGGATGATTTCGCCACCTTGTTCCGGGGTGAAAAGGGATACGATATCCTCCCTTTCCTGCCCGTATATGCCGGACGTATTGTTGAAAGCGTCGATGCGGTATCCGGATTTAGTTTTGACATCAACGAGGTGTACTGTGATTTGATGACCAAAAATTACTTCGACTATTTTACCGAGCTATGCAACGAAAACGGGTTGAAGAGTTATGTGGAACCCTATGGGGCCGGACCGGTAAGTACCTTGGATATTTCCAAAAATGTCGATTTACCGATGACCGAATTTTGGATGAACCGACCCCGGCAAAAACGATTGACCGGTACCATTGACGGGGCCCATATCTATGGCAAGAATATCATCTCGGCCGAGGCCTTTACCACTAAACCGGACCTGAATTGGAAAATGCATCCGGCATTGGCTAAAAAATCCGGCGACATGGCCTGGGTTGCAGGGGTCAATGAATTTATGTTCCATAGGTTCGTACATCAGGCCAATCTAAATGTCAAACCAGGACTGACCATGGGTACCTGGGGCGCACATATCGACCGTACCCAAGCATGGTGGATGAATGCCGGCAAGGCATGGTTCGAATATATCTCCCGAGGCAGCTATCTACTACGGCAGGGGCATCCTGTTGCCGATGTGCTGGTTTTCGTCGGTGACCGGCCGCATACCGATGGCTTCAAACGCGATGAACTGGGTATCGAAATTCCCGTGGGACTGAACTACGATTGCACCAATACCGACGCCCTTATCAATCGAATGACGATAGAGAACGGCAAACTAAAACTTCCCGAGGGCAACGCATACGGTTATCTTGTATTGAAAGATATGCAGCTGACCAAATTGTCGACCCTACATAGAATTAAAGAAATAGCCGAGGCGGGAATACAGGTAATTGGGGGAAAACCAAAAAAACTGGCAGGATACCAAGTTACCGATCAACAACAACAGGAGTTTGAGAACCTGATTGCTGAAATATGGGGCATGCCCAATAGCTCGGCAACCTTTGATTTTACCCAAGTTCAATCAGATTTTGCGGTAGAAGGCCTTGAAAAGGAATTTATCCACCGTAAATCCGAAGAAGCCGACATCTATTTTTTCTACAATGACAAGGAGGAGACAGTCAGCTATGAGAGTGTATTTCGCGTTGCGAACAAGATTCCTGAAGTATGGAATCCGCATACCGGTCAAACGACAAAATTGGCCCGTTTTAAAAGCGAAAAAAATGGAACCCGGGTTTGGCTCGATCTTCAACCGCTTGAATCCGCCTTCATCGTATTTCGGGAAACCGCTGACGCTGTCGATCCCGTCATCTCGGTATCGGGCGAATCGAATCTATTCCTGAACGAAGACAACAAGATTATATATATCGGTGAAAAAGAGGGAACCCATTCCCTAACCTTGGCCAGTGGGGAAAAAGTCAATTTAAAACTTAAGAGCAATAGGGACACCATCGATTTGAATAGCTCGTGGGAAGTAGAATTCTTGAAAGAGTACAATTATCCGGCTAAAACCCCCTTCAAAACCCTTTTGGATTGGAAAGAGCATGAAAACGACTCCATCCGGTTTTATTCCGGAACGGCCATATACCGAAAATCGGTCGCTATCCCGAAAAAACTGAAGGATGGTGACAGGGCCGTATTGCACCTTGGGGAGGTTAAAATAGCCGCTGAAGTGATTGTAAACGGAAAGAGCGCCGGCGTACTCTGGATGGCACCGTTTACCCTGGACATAAGCAAATACCTTCAGAAGGGAGATAACAATCTTGAGATACGAGTGACGAATTTATGGACGAACAGACTTATCGGCGACGAGCATTTCCCAGAGCAAGCAGATGGATACCGGTTATCGGGCTACATTCCCAGCGATTCCAGTAAGATGCCGGACTGGTACATCAACAATGAACCTATGCCCGAAGGTCCGCGAACGACTTTTGATTCCGGGCAATTTTATAAGAAGGATGATTCGTTGATGCCTTCCGGGCTTTTGGGACCGGTATCCATAAGTTTTAAACAAGAACAAAAAATTCAGCTATAAGTGTACAAAATGACTACTATTTTTCGAACTGGTCTTGCCATCCTTGCCTGTGGCATCTTAAGTGCCCAAACTTCGGGTGATGCGCTATCGCAGGAAAAATTTTCCGATCCAGAACCGGAATATCGGCCAAAAACCTGGATGCATGCCATGAGCGGCAATATGAGTAAAGCCGGATTGACCAAGGATTTAGAGGCCATGGCCGCAACGGGCATCGGCGGTATTATTTTATTCAACGTTTCGGCTTTTACCAAAAAAGGGGATGTCGTCTTTAATTCCCCAGAACACATCGCCATGACCGGGCACGCGGCTGCGGAATGTGAGCGTTTGGGCCTAAGTTTCGGCGTCCACAATTGTGATGGTTGGACTTCAAGTGGTGGTCCCTGGGTAGCTCCCGAGCACTCCATGAAACAAATCGTACACCGTAAGATTGTCGTTGAAGGTGGAAAGGTCAATGTACAACTGCCTGAACCTACCCGACGCGGCGACTTTTATAGAGACGTGGCCACCATCGCATATCCATCCCTACCATCTGAAGTCATCGATGCAAATTCCAAACCCAAAGTAACCGCCTCTAGCGATGATTTCGATACGAATTTAATAACTGACGGCAAAATTGACGAGAGGAGCTGGTTGCGAGTACCGGAAGGTGAAATATCATGGATCCAATGGGAATACAAGCAACCTCACACCGTCAGGTCCTTTTACCTAAACTGCGAGAAAAAACGGGAAAATGGTATTACAAAACTGCAAACTTCCGAAGACGGAATCCATTTCGAGGATGTTATGGACTTTACCGTTTTACGGCAAGGAAAAAAGGAGTATGCCATTGACCAACATTTCGCAGCCATTACCGCAAAGTATTTCCGTTTTGTCACCGATATGGATTTTGAGCTTTCCGAAATAGACCTGAGTGCGGTATATCGATATAACGATATGTTACCACGTACGAGTTTATATAGGTTCGAGAACCGCAGGCTGCCCGATTTGGATGAGGCATCCAGCGAGATGATCATCCGCAAAGAAGATATGGTCAATGTTACGGAAGCCGTTGATGAAAACGGAAACCTAAAAACTACCCTACCGGAAGGCGATTGGACCATCATGCGCTTCGGTTACACGATAACCGGCGCGGTCAACAGTCCCGCATCGGACGAGGGCCGCGGATGGGAGGTAGACAAAATGAGCAGGGCTTCTTTCAAAACCTTTTTCGACGGGTACGTTAAAAATGTCATAGATGTTTCCAAGCCCGTAGCGCCCAATGCGCTTCAGTATATCGAAATTGACAGCTATGAGGTCGGGGGGCAAAACTGGACCCAGGGCTACGAAGAACAGTTCAAGGAACACTTCGGATATGATATACTGGACTTCCTGCCCCTATACGCCGGTCGGTACATCGATGATCTCGATACCACGGAACGTATTCTTTGGGATATCAGAAACTTCAATAGCCAGCTCATGGTCGAGAATTATTTCGACTATTTCACAGAACTATGTCATGACGAGGGCCTCATCAGTTATGTGGAGCCTTACAGCTTTAACGCGGCTTTCAACGAATTGGATGCGGCAAGGAGTGTCGACATTCCTATGGGCGAATTCTGGATGCACCAACGCTATCAGACCGAGACCGCAGTCTCCGGAGCCAGAATCTATGGAAAGAATATCGTTTCCGCCGAATCGTTCTCCGCACAACCGGATATAAATTGGAAAAGCCATCCGGGATTCATGAAGCTGACCGGCGATATCGCCTGGAGCCTAGGCATCAACGAGTTTATGTTCCATCGTTTTACCCATCAGGCAAACACCCACGTGGCCCCGGGAATTACCATGGGCATTTGGGGTTCGCATATAGATAGAACGCAAACCTGGTGGGAAGGCGCGGGAAAAAGTTGGTTCAAATACCTGGCGAGGGGTCAATACCTGTTACGAAAGGGTATCCCGGTTTCCGACTTACTTGTCTTTGTGGGAGATGGAACCCCCAGTTCCAGTTATCAGGCGAGATCTATTCAGCCCAAACTACCGGATTATGTGAATTTCGATTGCATCAATTCGGATGCCCTTATCAATAGAATTGAAGTAGAAGATGACAAAATGGTACTTCCCAACGGGATTTCCTACTATATGCTCCACCTGAAGAATATGAAGGAAGTAAAACTGACCACATTGCGAAAAATAGCGGATCTGGCGGCTAAGGGTATCATTATCACAGGAGAAAAGCCCCAGAAACTGGGCGGTTACAATCATTCACCTACCGATAAAAAAGAGTTCGACGAATTGGTGGAAAAAATCTGGAGCTCGCCGAAAACCAAAACCGACGAAGCCTGGGAAGAACTTTACGAGACGTATAACATTCCGAAGGACTTGGTTATGGATCAAGGTGAAGACATTGGCTATACCCATCGCAAAACGGAGAACGAGGACATCTATTTCTTTTACAATCCCCATGAAACCTCCAAGACATTCCAATGTACGTTTAACGTAGCGGATAAAATTCCGGAACTATGGGATCCAATGACCGGAGAGGCTATCAAATCGGGCACCTTCGAACATCATAAAAACGGAACGACTACGACGCTCGTGACACTGCCAACGGAAGGCTCCACTTTTGTCGTTTTTAAGACCCCTTCAGAAAATAGCATCAGCGTTGATCCCAAGTATGTGCTTGCCCATCCTGAGGTACAGGCAATTTTTTCGGAGCAGAGCGGGTTGAAATATGAAGTATCGAAGTCCGGTGAATTCGAAGTGCGATTGACCGATGGCAAAACAAAAAAATTAGAAGTCGAAAAAATTCCGGAAGCAATATCCCTTACAGGAAGCTGGGATGTTACGTTTCCCCTTCCCAATTCAGACCAAAAAACGCTTCAATTTCCCGAATTGGTCGACTGGAGTCAACACAGCGATACCGAAATCAAGTATTTTTCAGGCTCGGCAACCTACAACAAGACCTTCGACCTGTCCAAGAAAACTTTGGCCAAAGGGCTTAGGCTAAAGCTGGACCTTGGTGAAGTGCACGTCGCCGCAAAAGTGTCCCTGAACGGAAAACATCTGGGCGTACTTTGGAAGTCTCCCTACCAAATCGATATCACGGAAGCAGCCAAAAAAGGCGAGAATATATTGATAATAGAGGTGACCAATCAATGGACCAATAGGCTTATCGGTGATGAAAATTATCCGGATACTTCTGGATATTTCGATTCCGAAGAAATGCCGGATTGGTATGTCAACAACGAACCTCCTCCAAACACAAAACGTTCAACCTTCGCCACCCAAAAATTCTTCGAAAAAGGGGATGAGCTTCTATCGGCGGGCCTTATAGGCCCGGTAACTATCAAAGCCTCGAAGTTGATAGAGTAAAATAACAAATACGTATAAGCTTTCCGATGTGGTTCAGCTGCGGAGCAGATGGATGTATGCTCAATATATAATTTGTCTACAATGGTGATTCGCCCTGTCGCCGTTACAACAGGGAGTTTGTCCTTTGTAAATGCTATTTGGCCTTTTGATGGTCTTTTAGCCTTTCCTTGGATTCAGGAAGACAGCAATTCTTTAAAAGGTTCCCAGGGCCCTAAATCAACTTGTTGCTAGCCGCTAAGGAAAACACTGAATTTTTAAGGGAAATTGATGACAATGGAATAAGAAACTCCTATGCAATTTTTTCGCCAGAATCTATCATGGCCTTTAGACTAGAAACATTTTCGATATTAGCCGTATGGTAGGCCATCAAACGATTCAATGACAATTGATAACTAAGCTCTTTCATCGGATTGCCTAGGTTGCTCTTTACGATAGCCTCTAGGTTTTCGGTAATCTCATTCACAATCGAGTCGGTAGTATTGCCAGGATTCACTTGGATCGCCTTTAAGGTTTCGGAGGTGTCCCCTTCGCTCCCGCAACTGAATTGTACATAGTCGGCGAGCACCACTTGTGACCTTTCCGTAAGAAAACTGATATCACTTCCGTTAAAATAGGTGTTTACCTGTTTTGCAATGGCGTAGAGATTGCTTAGTTCCTTTCCCAATAGTTCCTTTTTTGTCATAAGTCTTGCTTTTTACCCGTGCCCCTGTTGAAACTTTAAACTAAAATACATTGTGCGCGAAACAAGTATGATCCCATTCGGTTCAATTTATGCCTTAAGAAGTTGCTAGTTCGTTCGACCTAGACCTAATCAGGATAGCTAATCCGGTCCCGAATACCGCCACTTTTGCGATGGATGATGACATCAGCCTTGTATTTTCGGGCCAAACATTTGGCCTTGTTGATGGCGGTGCTCTGTTTTCGGTGCTTGCTGGTGATGCGTTGGTTCCCTTCACGGCGAACGGCCCATCCTTCTTGATAAGGTACCACATGTTGGTGCCATGTCCGCCCACGATTGTTGCGTTGCGCGCTATTAAACAAGACTTCGAAAAGTTCAACAAGGGTTCGTAACCAAGATTTGACGTTTGACACGGGTGGTTTTTGCTGCTTTCGAAGATACTACTCCTTCGCTTTTCGCTACGCTCTGAGCTTCGGAGCATGTGGATACTAATCAAAGTAACCGCGTATTCCTCCTTCTACGCTGCTCGTTACCTCGCAGCTACGGAGGATGAAGATGATACTCCTTCGCTGAAGCTACGGGACATGCTCATTGCATTAAACTAACCTCTTATTTCGAAATGCGAAGCCCGAGCCAGTCTTCAAATATCTTTCAAAATCGTAGGCCTTTTGTTTGTCTATAAAAAGGGATAGGTGTACCAATTCAACAGGAAGTTTGTCTTTAGTAAAACTTACTTCGCCTTTTTGGTGCCCGATCAATCTCTGAGTAATATTGGTGGTATATCCTGTATAGTATTTGCCATTGGCACACTTCAATATGTAAACGGCATACGGGAGGTCCATGGTTTTTTTGGATAAAATTATAAAAGAAAGATAAAAAAAATTCTCCTACGCTCTTCGTACCTCGAGCTTCGGAGCACTGGCACTGTTGACAAACAATGGATCTACATCCACCGAAACCCTCCGAACTTGAAGACTAGAAGTTTTCAACTTATCGATTAAATTAAAAAGCCCTCCGAAGCTCGCGCAAAGCGACGAGCGTAGGAGGGCGAAGGTGGAGCCGGAGGGATTCGAACCCTCGTCCAAACAAGCAATCGCAATACTTTCTACATGCTTAGTTTCCGATTGATTTTCGACGCAGGCCTGACCGGAAACGGCCCAACCAACGCTTAGCTTCTTTAGATTTTGGTGGTAGCACCAAAGCGAATGCTACCCTTGTGTTGACTTTTCTGGTGCCCCTTTGAGAATCGCCGCCAACAAGGGCTATTCAGGGACATCTCGCTTTCCGACCTTGTCGGAACGAGGCTAAATCCTACTGTAATTCGGATTAAGCGGCAAGAGCGTAGTTATTATCGCCAATTAAAAGTGTGGAAAATGAGATTAACGAGCTGTTGACCGGCGCTCGGCATGCTTATATTCCAATTGGTCTCGCTGTCAAAACCAGTCGGCCCCTTCAATGAGTTCGATTAGCTTTGCCAATCGTAAACGAATCGAACCCTCTGTAGCTTTAGCGTAAGAGGACCTCTACTCTGTCCCTAAAGGTATGGAGTTCGTTTCCCAATGATTTTTTTCAAAGAACTATCATTCTGGGCGTTCCGGTACACCTTGGCCGAAGCTTCGGTGCACCCGTCGGGCTTTCGGCAGTACACGCCTGCCCGTACCTAACGGCACGTTCGTGCGGGGTACTTGCCTCTATCCCTAACGCGGCTGCAAAGCTAACAAAAACTTGCGAACCGTCGCAGAACCCAGTACATTTATGGCAAATAGTATGCCGTGTTGAAAGTTGGCAGTAGACGGTAGCAGTTGGCAGTTTTGGCTTCCAGGTTCCAAGAGTCTAAAAGCCAAGAAAATAAACTAATAAACACCTAAACCCATAAACTCATAGATACCTAACCATAACCCAATAACCCAATAACAAACTAACCCACTAACATAACAACAAACCAAATGAAATTCGGAATCATCCGCGAACGTAAAAATCCACCGGACAGGCGCGTCGTCCTCTCCCCGGAAGCCTGCCAAAAAGTCCTTTCCAGCCATCCCAAGGCAGAAATTATCGTCGAACCCTCTCCCATTCGGGTGTTTGCCGATGCCGAATATAAAGAGGCAGGAATTCAAGTCGCCAACAAAATGAAGGAATGCGACGTCCTCTTAGGCGTCAAGGAAGTACCCATTCGTTCGCTTATCCCCAATAAAAAATACTTCTTCTTTTCGCATACCATCAAAAAACAGCCCTACAACCGGAAGTTGTTGCGGGCCATCCTCGAAAAGAACATCGAACTCTACGACCATGAAGTCATTACCAACGAAAAAGAACAACGCCTGGTCGCCTTTGGCCGTTATGCGGGGATTGTCGGCGCATACAACGGATTTCGCGCATACGGACTCAAATTCGGACTGTTTCAATTACCAAAGGCCGAAACCCTGGCCGACCAACAGGCGTTAATCCAAGAACTTAAAAAAATAAAACTTCCCAACATCAAAATCCTCTTGACCGGGCGCGGGCGCGTCGGGAACGGGTCCCGCGAAATGCTCGATGCCATGGGCATTCGAAAAGTAAATGTTACCGAGTACTTGGATCAAGATTTCAACGAACCCGTATATTGTCAAATCGATGCCTCGGAATACAACAAACGCAAAGATGGGACACGGGGCAATAAAGCCGATTTCTTTGCAAATCCGCAGGAGTACAAATCTAACTTTTTCCGCTTTGCCAAGGTCACCGATTTTTATATCGCCGGGCATTTTTACGGGCAGGGAGCGCCCTATTTGTATACCCGAGACGATGCCAAACACCCGGAGTTCAACATCAAGGTCGTCGCCGATGTCAGCTGCGATATCGATGGACCGGTAGCCACTACCATTCGCCCTTCCACCATCGCCGAACCGATTTATGGCTATAATCCCAAGACCGAACAAGAGGTCAACTTTAAAAACAAGTCGGCTATAGCCGTAATGGCGGTCGATAATCTGCCTTGCGAATTGCCGCGAGATGCCAGCGTCGGATTTGGCGAAGCTTTTCTGAAAAACGTAATTCCCGCCTTTTTCAACGGCGACAAAGACGGACTCCTAGAACGCGCACGCATGACGCAAAATGGGAAATTGACGAAACGCTATGCCTATCTGCAGGATTATGTGGATGGGAAGGAATGAGGTTTGAGGTACGAGGTACGAGATATTAGATACGAAATTAGAAGTTTGGAGTTGGAAGTCCGAAGTCGGAAGTCGGAAGCTGGAAGTGGGATGTGGGATGTGGGATGTGGGATGTGGGAAGTTGGAAGTTGGAAGTTGGGAAAATATGAAATTGGGATGAGCTTCGATGGATGTATTGAGTGAGGAGGGGAGCTCAGAAAGTGTTCCCAGTTCAAGTAGTGGAAAAAGTTTGGGACTTCTACTTTGGTTTTTAAAAAAATGGACACAGTTCCAACCGAATTGGTCGTTCGTCCCCTCTTCTCTTGTCTCTTGTCTCTTGACTCCTGACTATTAACCCATAACTCTGAACTCTGAACAAACCAATAACAGTAAAAACCAATCCGAACCACGCAACACCCTCTCCCCCTACTCCACCACTATATTCCATTCCACAATCGGCTGCTCCTTCGGTGCGGTAAACGCTCCCAATGCCTTTAACTTCAAATCGATATTTGATACTTTTTCAAGGGTTTTTATTTGTAAGGTTTCCGTTTGTCCGGCTGCAATGGTAAAAATCGGAGGTTTGCTGTAAAAAGTATATGACATGGCATTTTCAAAGAGCAAATCGCTGCTCGATACATTTTCCAATTCTACGCGTAAGACCAGGGTATCCATTTCATAAGCGACCGCATTGACCTTTATACATTGCTCCAGCAAAGGTTTGAGGTACTCTGCCTTTCCCACCAGCAAATCGTTATAAACGGCAACGGTACGTCCGGCAAATAAGGCTTCCTTGAGACTTTCCAACGTTTTATCCTTGGCAAAGACCAAGGTTATCGGTCGGTGATTCCCTTTTTCGGTATAGTCCCAATCTATGAGTCCGTGTACATCGCTGGTACCCATTATCGTCAGGTTTTGTTCCAAGGCCAGCGCAAGACTTTCTTCGGCATAGTCCATTGAATTGATGACCTCAATGCCGTGCAGTTCACCGTTTGCAATCCGTTTCTTTTGAAAATCGCTTAGAATGGGATTCCCGGTCGGACTCTGTCGATACCAGGCCGGATGGTTCCAAAACACAAAGGCGCCCTGTTTTTTGGCCGCGGTAAAGGCTTTTTCCGCCTCGCTTTCCATGAGCGTATTGGCGTCCGTAATAAAAATGGCATTGCTATGGCCTACTGGTGCCGATCTGGTAATCTCCGAACCAGGTACGATAAGTAGCTCGTGCTCCGCCGCTTCCGCTAAGGCAAGATCAAACGCCCGATTTCGGTCCGGATGCGGGATATCTTCAGAATGGGGTTGGTATTCCAAATGTTCCGTCAGCGAAATCGCATCCAAATCTTCGCGTAAGGCCTCTTGAACACGAATAGTGGGCCAGACGTTGCCATCCGAAAAAACGGAATGCATGTGCAAATCGGTTTTCAAGGTCACATAGCCCTCGATATTCGGATACGTCATTGCCGACGCTCCGGTATGGCTGTGTTCTTGACCAATCATAAAGGCAAATGTGAAAAGCGTAAGTAGTAGGGAAGTCGATTTTTTCATCTTGGTAGTGATTAAGCTACCTAAAGTACTGAAAAAATGACAATGGCACTTGTCGGAGGTAGTTTCAGGATCGAGCATCAAATTGAAGGTTAATCATCTGGTCTAACTGGACATACTAAAAAACATCAGGATAGAAGGTAATTTCAATTGATCAAAGAGACTCCTATACCGATAGTCGTTTGCCGGTGGTTGTAGTCGATCAAGGTTTCGCCGTAGCCGTCAAAAAATTGGATGTGCCCGCTAAAGTTTTTTACTATCGGGAACGACCAATCGAGCTGAACGCTTCCCTTGCTCTTATCGCCAAAACGCAGCGAGTGCCGTACCGTCGCCCGGAAACGCTGTCCCCCCAAGTCATAAATGACAGAGGCCTCGCCCCTACCGATAAAATCCATGATATCCTCGTTATCGTCCTTTCCGGCAGGAATCCTGAACCACGGCCGGAGCATTACTTGCCAATCGCCATTTTCAAAACCGGCATGAAAAACCATCCGGTTCCAACTTCGGGAAAGGGGTTCGGACCTCCCGTTCGATTCGTGTACGAAAGCGGCACCGAGCATTCTTCCCGTCCATCCCAAAAAGGAATACCTCACAGGAAAATTAACGATGATTTCAGGCTCGTAGTTCAATTCCCGAAATGGTCTGGAAAGCGCATCATTATAAATTTGCCAATGTGCCCGTTGCGTATAGGCCGCCCACAAATCTCCCTTTCCCCAAAACACATTGTGAAAGATTTTGGTCTTCAGGCTTATCTGAAACTTCGATTCCAAGGTGTTCAGTCCGATTGGTTCGGGAAGCATAGCCTCGCTACGCTCGCTGATCGGATTTTTATTGGTATCCGAAGAGTACTTTGCGATGGTAAAATAGATGGGCTTGTACGACGAGATAAGAAAAGTACCACTTTGATGCGCTTCGTCCAGCTCCCATAATTCGGAGAGGCTCTTACTATTCTCAAAAATATAATCGTTTACATTCCCATCTTGGGCACTCAGAAAGCCCACACCGGATAGTACCATCAACAAGTTGATTAGGTGCTTCCATCGGGCAAATACTACATTTTCTGGCATTGAGGGCTGTTTTGAAATACGTGTGCAAAAATATATATTTGAATGGCACTGGCGAACTACATGCCCCTATTTCAGAAACCGTATTTTTATGAATCCGGCCGAAAACTACATTCTCAACCAACCTGAACCCTTTCGTAGCATACTCCTACACCTGCAATCGGTCATCGAACTCACCGTACCCGGCGTTGACCTCAAATACAAATACCGTATTCCCTTTTACTACATCGACGGACGACCATTTTGCTATCTGAACCAATCGCAGGACTATGTAGATATAGGGTTTTGGAATGCCGCCCACCTCAGCGTGCATTTGGAACTGATGCATACCAAAGGGCGGAAAGTAATGAAATCGCTACGCTACAAGAGCCTGGAAGAAGTAAACAACGATATTTTAATCGCGGTGTTGAACGATGCCTATGCCGTAAGGGACAAAAAGTTTTACAACGGTAATAATTCCTAATCGTTCCGTTTTCCCGAAATATGCGCTATGGTCTAGAGGATTGCCTAGCAATCGTTTTCGGACTTTCATTTGCAATCCGTCTGGGTAGGGGCCCATTGGCCCAACGGCAGCAGAATCCAAGCCGGTCTACCATTCAGCGGTTACACTCTCGGGTGTATAGAACTGCTGTACATATGGAATGGAATTATTGAGCTGGTCTTGTACTTTCATTGAAAAGCTGGTGCGATCAATGCCGCGCTCAAGGTTATTTCTAGGCGATAGCACTTAATTAGGCGTAGTAGAAAGAATAACTTTGAATTCTACCGGCGCTTCCTTTGTAAATTGAAACCCTTCATGCAAATTCGTCTGGGGCACAGCATACGGATAAAAAGTTATCGGTTCTATGCAGAGCATATTGGGGACTTCCGTCCAAAGCATAAAATGCCCGAAGCCTTCTGTTCGTATCTGCAATTCCCCTACGTCTTTTAGTATGATTTTCTCACAATTAGCAACTTGGTATGCGCGGCTCCCCACAGCAAGAATCTCGTCTAAAGTGATGGTTTTTTTATTAGCGACTACCACCGGGTTGTCGCTATGCAATTTGAAAGCGGGATGGTACCCTAACATAAAGGGACTGTCCCGAGGCGCGGCAATGTGAAATCCGATTTCCAGTCCTTCATCCGTTAATTGATACCGCTTCGAAAATGCAAAATCATACGGCCAAAAAAGCATTTCTTTAGACGACTTATCGGGATATTTCGAATTCGCTATTCTGGTATTGGCTATATATCTTTTAATGAACAAAGCTTTCACCGCGGTATGGGAGACCAAATCATATTTCATTTCCCGAAGTAATCCGTGTTGGTCCTGAATCGCTACGTCTCTAGGAGTCTGTACTTGGTATCCCGCATCTGCCGTAGGCCCGATGATAGGAAACATTTCGGTGTCGGAATTACGCCATCCGGGACTCCCTTTTTGGTGGATATATTCGTGATCATCAACCTTATAAGCAGTTAATTCGCCGGAAATTACTGTTGCTTCGGCCCGTCCATATTTAAGAGTAACCATGATATATAAATCGATAAATAAATTCGAGATGTAACATAAAACTGAAAATCGACCTTACAAGTTTTCTATATTACTGGACTACTAATCTAGGAATTACTTAAACGAAAAAAAACACCCATATATGAAAAATCCCTGACCTTAGAGTTCTCAAAATTTAAGGTATCTACAAGCTATTGATTTCTCCATCCATCCACAGAAGTCTTTGATCAATCCAATTAATCATATGTATAATTTCTTCGTTATAAGTTGTCCTAGGCTGAAGCCCTGGCCATACCACGACATCTAGAATGGGCCATCGCTCGAAATTTTTGTCTATGGTCTTACCTGATCGCATCTGTTCAATGTAAGAATCAATACGGTTTTCCAATTGACTAAATGATAATAAATTCGAGCGCAAAATTCCCCAACGATTCTTTAGTTTACTTACATATCGTGGATCCTGCAACAAACGTTTCCACCAAAATGGCACTTTTAAGGTTGCAGAAGCGTTTTGCTCATTAAATTTATAACACCATTTGTCGAAGCTATTACCGTTACCGAAAGACAAATTAAAATCCCATATGGGTCCAGCAGTTAATTTACCACCTTTGTCTTTATGTAAAAAAGTACTGATTCTAAAAGCATCCGTATTGCCAGAAAATTCATTTAAAAGAAAGAAATCGATAAAACTATCGGTATCGATATACGCCTCATATCCTACCTCTAAATCTGTAAAATTTTCAGAAGCTAAAACTCGTTCAAATTCTAAAAAATAATTTTTGATATAATCTCTCTGCTCTTGAACAATATCTTCCGGATCTGGATACTCGTATAAAAATTTCGTTTTGTCACCAGATATCGAGGCGTTCGATTCAAAAGAATTACTAACGGTATAACCTTCAAGAGATTTATCAATCTTAATGATATAGCCGCCGGTGAGATCATCTCCCATAATCTCATCCGGGTTTAACTTACTAATGTCTATTCTATTTTTATCCCGCTTTAATTTTTCCATTAAAACATACAAACCAGCGTACGAACCATTCATGTTAAGTTCGACCAGCCTAGATCTACTGGCATAGACTCCCATATCCCTTGCTAAATTGTAAATCAAATGGTTGCGCAAAAGCGTCTTATCAATATACGGCCCGTACAAAATCCAATCTTCTTCTTCGGGAAAATCCAAAAAACTAACATCTAAGTCCTGATTGGAGGCATCCCTAGTCTCGAATAAGTATGATTTTTTTGGAAAATCTTGTGATGAAGAACCACGTAATTCAATGGCAATATTGCCTTCAAGCATTATCTTTTCGTCGACGACTATGCTGATATTTCCATCGATTTTTGGTTCATCTACTATTTGCACACCATTCGTATTGATCGAAACAATTGGAAGTGGGAGAAGAACATTTTCTTCCCCAATTTCAGGTTCTTGCCCCAAGTCAGTAGTACTATCTTCCAACTCCTTTTCCGATAAATCAGAATTTGAACAAGAAGTTATTGATAAAAAACAGCTAATCAAGACTAAAATTGCTCTTAAAGCTCTATTTCCGTATTTTATATTATTCATGCAACTTTTTTTATCCTAAATATACTCGAATGCACTCCCTTTGTTTATCGGAATAAAAGAAATTTTTAACTGTCGAAGGACGGTACGGTGAAATAGAGCTACCAAAGAAAATGATGGCTGAAAGATTTTGGAAAACAATTTTAGTTCGAATATATTGAAAATATTAACTTTTACAACAATAATATAGCTGAAACGTGAAGTCGTCTGTTCGCTTTGAAATGTCTTAATCACCTTAAAAGCAACATCTAACCACGACGGTCTTTTCTCCAGCTATTTTCCTAGATAGTTCACTTCTTTGTCCTAGGTAATACAACAAAATAATTCGGCCATAAAGAAAAACCAAAATCGACCGTCGCTTTACATAATTACTTGCGGTTTCGCTTAACTTGATTGTTTCGATGCATTCTCAATTTTGATTTGGATAGCCGTATTTGAAAGTAAATCAGCGCGTAAAAACATTCCACCGTTGTACAAGTTCAATTACATATTATAGATTCTTTAATAAACTACCCCTTCAAGAGATATATGAAAAGGGTTTCCACCCGAAGTTTTTTAAATTTATACGCTTACAATTTGGTTTCTAAGCCTCCACAGTTATTCACGCTACCGGGAGCCAAATTTAAATGCCAGACGAGACCGCCCATTAATTCGTCATTTTATCATTATGGTTGTACGGCTAATGTAATATCCTTTTACCTTGCTCGACAATTCATTCAGCAAATTGAAATCAATAATGCTATCAGCATTAATTTATGTAAAGTAATACTCTTCGGCCTCAGTGAAATTCTCAGATACCAACGCTTTTTGAAATCCAAAAGGTATGAAGTACTATAATCTCTTTGCATCTCGCGGATAGCTGACGGACCTATCTAAATTTCAAATAAGTCTTCATGCTGATGATAAAACCAAATTATAAGATATATAGAGTATCTACCCTCGTGGCCTTTGAAGCGCGTTCAGACTGAGGATAATTGCCAGAATGTTCTGTACACCATTATTCTAGTAGACGGCGTATTTGAAAATCGTAGTGACCGAATTACATTTTCTAGTAAGTATAGTCCTCTAGCTAAACTGTCGTTTATAAGGCACTGATTTCAGTATCCAACCAGGATAGTCTATTCTCTATCCAACTTCTAAGATAATTCACTTCCTCGATATAGTTGTTACCGACAAAATTATTGGGCCAGATGTAAATACCTAAAACATCCCAGCGCTTGAAGTTATTCTCAATGGCTTTCGTTTCTTGCATCAAGGCAACATAAGAATCGATTTTTTCCTGAATCTCGTTATTGGAAAGAACACCGCCCCGAAGCGTATTCCATCGTTCCTTTAGTTTTGCGACATAGGCCGGGTCCTGCAGCAATCGGTCCCACCAAAAAGGTACTTGCCAAAAATCGTCAGGGCAACGCTCGTTAAATCGATACGCCCAAACATTGACTTCTCCTCCGCTGCAATAGTCGGCATTTCCGAAAGCGAGATTGAAATCCCAGATGGGACCCGCCTTCAACTTTTCACCCTTATCCTTATGCAAAAAAGTACTTAGTCGATACCCGTCTACATTGTTGGATAGTTCATTTAATATGAAAAAATCGATAAAACTATCTACATCAATATAATTGGCATAACCAGATACGGGATCGGCAAAAAAAGCGGAAGCCAAGGCACTTTCGAAACTGGCGATATAGTCCTGAATATAGGTTCGGTGTTCAGGAACGATATCGGAGGCATCCGGGTAATCGAAAAGAAACCGAATACTTTGGTTTTGATTGGAACCGATCGGCGGCACATTCGATACAAATGAATTCTGGAGCGAGTAGCCCCCGCTATCGGAACCTTCGGCCTTATCTATTTTAATAATATATCCTCCTGTGAGCTCCTCCCCTTCGATGTCCTCGGGGTTTAGTTTGCTAATGTCGATTCGACCCTTGTCCCGCTTTAGTTTTTCCATGAAAACGTATAGACCGGCAAAGCTACCGTTTAGGGTAAGCTCTACCAATTCGGTCCGGCTCGCATAGTGGCCCATATCCCGCGCCAAATTGTAAATCAAATGATTTCTAACCAATGATTTATCGCTATACGGTCCGTTGAGTATCCAGTCTTCTTCCTCTGGATAGGACAGTAGCGAGACGTCCAAATCGGCGTTGGCGGCATCTCGGGTCTCAAAGCCGTACTGCTGTTTTTCAAAAAAGGCTTGGGAAGATGCCCCTCGTTTTTCGATGGCTATATTTCCTTCATACAGTACTCCTGTGGAATCGGAAAGCGTTAGCCGCCCATCTACTTTGGGCTCATCAACGATTTCGGCGTTCGTGCTTATGGTAAATAGCGGCAGGGTTGTAGTCCCCGTCCTATCGATGACCTCATCATCAATGCGCGGCCCATCATCCTTTTTACAGGTCAACACTGTGGCAACCAAAAAAATTAAAAGGCAAGCCCTAATGAAGAAGTTTGTAGCGTAGCGACGGGTCATTTGCAATTTTTTATCCAAGATACAAAACTATTCCAAATAGCCTTTTTCACGCATCCAATCGTCGTTGAACATCTTGCCCACATAACGGCTACCGTGGTCATGAAATAGGACAACGACCACATCTTCTTTGGAAAAATGCTCTTTTAACTGCAGCAGGCCTTTAATGGCAGCCCCAGCTGAATTCCCCAAGAACATAGCTTCTTCCTTGGCCAGGCGTTGTGTATATATGGCGGCATCCTTATCGGTCACTTTCGTGAACCCATCGATAATCTCGAAACGTACATTCTTCGGCAAGATATCTTCTCCGATACCTTCGGTCACATACGGATAGATTTCATTCTCATCGAAAATACCTGTTTCGTGATATTTTTTAAAAACGGAGCCATAGGTGTCTACCCCCCAAACCTTAACATCGGGGTTTTTCATTTTGAGATACGAACCCACACCAGAAATCGTACCCCCCGTACCTACACCGACGACGAAGTGAGTTATCTTACCATCGGTCTGTTCCCAAATTTCAGGACCGGTACTTAAAAAGTGTGCGCGGCAGTTAGACGGGTTATCGTATTGGTTGACGTACCATGAGCTCGGGATTTCCTTGGCCAAACGCTTGGCGGTGGAATAGTAGCTTCTCGGATCTTCGGGAGCTACATCGGTCGGGCATACATGTACCTCGCTACCCATAGCCCGTAGGATATCCATCTTTTCCTTGGACTGTTTATCACTCAAAACGCATATGAGTTTATAACCTTTAACAGTCGCTGCCAGGGCCAGGCCCATTCCGGTATTGCCAGAGGTACCTTCGATAATCGTATACCCTGGCTTAAGAATTCCCGCGGCTTCGGCATCCTCGACAATTTGAAGCGCCATACGATCCTTTACCGAGTTTCCTGGGTTAAAGGTCTCGTATTTTGCCAATACCAAACAGGGTAATTCGGCGGTGAGCTTGTTCATCTTAATCAAGGGCGTTTTCCCTATCGTTTCGAGTATGTTCGCTGCGTAGTCCATTAGTGCAAAACTATTGATTTGAGATGGACTTTAGGATATTCCACCGCCAAAAGTTTTAGGTGTTCGTAGGATTTTTGGTAGTCACCAAATGGTTGATGCCTTTGATAGGTAGTTACAACCGATATGAGCAGATTAATTTTCCTAGAATCACAACCGCATTATCAGACTTTTTTAATGATTTATTGGAGTACCCCCGAAGCTATCATCTTGCATTTCGGCCTCTATATCGCTTAAAAACACCCTATCCATCTGATGTGTATACGGATCGAACATATGACGGCTATTTTGATATAAATCATGTGATTCCTGAAGATGTCTTCTATAGCTAGGGATATCATTCAATGCTTTATACGCCATTGCCATGTAAAATTCATTATCAGCCAATGTGTTTTCTTTTTTCTGAATCTTAAAGGCTTCAATTGCCCTATCATATTTTTGGCTTTCAAGGTAAAGTACACCGAGATGTAAATAATCGTACAGGCCAACATAATGATCTTCTAGCTTTAATTGTTGCTCAATTATCTCAATTGCCTTTGCCTTATGACCTAAACCTTTGTAACAAAGGGCCTTTGCAATAATTAAGTGGTAATCTCCATTTTGACCAACGCCAATATCCCACTTGGAAATTTCTTCCAAACGTTCAATATCGGCAATAGCACCCTTGTAATCCCTAAAAAATTGATAGCGACACCAGCCCCTATACCCCAAATGCTGAACCTCGTTGTACTTGATTGCCTTACCTAATAATTTATTCCATGTTACGAAATCCCCACTTTTCAAATACGCATATCCTTTTGCCTGATAAGCATAGGCATAAGAAGAATCTATTTTCAGTGCTTCGTCTAATATCTCTTGGTATTCTCTAGTGAACTGATAGTAGTTTTGTGACTCTTCGGCCTTTTTACATGCGCTATAAAGCGACATTTTACCATCATATTTGTAAGCCTCGCAATTTGGTTGGGCCAATGATAGTATTGGTAATAATAGGTATATCGCTATAACGTATTTCATGGTAAAATTTCGATTATACGTCCATTTTCTATCTTGAAAATAAGATACATGTAGTAGTCTAAGGAAGTACCATTTTTAGAAATCGTTTCCCATCCGTCCAGCTCTTCGACCAATGTCAGCAACTGATTTACAATAACTTGGTCAAACTTTTTTGGCTCATAGCTGAAGTCCGACGATAAAACGCTATACCTACCTGATTCTCCCTTGCAATTTATGATAAATCTAATTCGTATATACCCGTTTTGATAGTCACTCCCCGCGATAGGTTTGAAGTTGTTCTTGATTTTTGAAACCAATGCGGGTTTTTCGCCCTTGTATTTGAACCCGTCTCCTGTGTTGAAATATTGAAAAATATGCTTCTCCTCATTACAAACTTTAAAATCTGAGGCATCCAAAATCGAATCTGGGGATATATCGCCTACAAATCGTGTGTACTCCGGTTGCAAATCATTTTTATTTTCCGATTGACAACTTATCGAAGTTATAAATATAAGGCTCACTATTGAAATCAGTGAAATTACTTTCGTCATAACACCTATATGTTTTATAAAATATTCTAAAAAACTATTTTGAAACATCCGAAGACGGCTTACTCAAACTCAATTGCCTTGACCGGCGAAATCTTGGTAATGATATGCGAGGGAATCAACAACATCAAAAGGCAGAGTACCATCACCCCGATATTCAGCAATACAACGGTCAGCACATCAAGATGCACTGGAATGTAATCGATATAATATTCCTCAGGATTCGGGAAAGTTGCCCAACGGAACTTCTGTTGCAGGAGTAGTATTCCTAAACCGATCAAATTACCCCAAAAAAGCCCGATGCCGATCAAATAGGCTGCATTGTATAAAAATACTTTTCGAATACTCCAGTTGGCGGACCCCAAAGCTTTGAGAATACCAATCATGGGAGTGCGCTCCAGAATAAGCACTAATAGGGCGGTGATCATATTAATGCCCCCGACGATAATCATAATACCAATGATCAGCGCAATATTGAAATCGAAAAGTCGAATCCATTCGAAAATTTGAAAATAACCTTGCTTCAGGCTTTTAGTATCTAAGTTGGATAAGGTTTTCCCATAAATTTCCTCGCTCTTCGCATCAACGTCGTCAAAGTCGTTCAGGAAGACCTCAAAATTGCCTACTTCAGTGGCCTTCCATTTGTTCATGCGCTGAATATGCCGAATATCGCAAAACAGGTACTTGCCATCCAACTCCTCAAAGCCGCTGTCGTAAATTCCAACGACCATGAATTTGCGTTGATTGGGTTGGTTCAACGGGTCTGTCTCCTTCGGAAAAATCGCAAAAAAGTCATCCCCAACCTTTAAACCAAGCCGGTTAGCCATTAAAGCGGACAACAACACCTCTTCATTAAGTGCACCGGTATAATCGGGTAAACGGCCCGCCACCAAATATTCTTCGAATGCATCCCATACATAATCGGGCCCTACCCCCTTTGCGATAAAACCTTCAAAAGTTTCCTTGGTGCGGATGATACCTCCTTTACTAGCTACCGCCTGTACATGGGAAATTCCGTCCACATCCTTAAATTCCGGATAGAAATCCTGAACAGTGCTGACCGGCGTTACCGAGACTTCGGAAGTATTGTTGTCGTAATTGGAAATTTGGATGTGCCCGTTGAATGCAGCGATCTTTTCCCTGATCTTCATCTTAAGACCGACCCCTGTCGAGAGCGCGATCAACATCATGATAATGCTCAGGGCGATCGCGGCGATCGCTATTTTTATAATTGGGGCGGAAACGCTAATTTTGTCCTCCTTGCCCGTAATCAGTCGCTTGGCGATGTAAAATTCAAAATTCAATCTATGGGGTTTCTGTCCATGTTCAAAAGTACATTTTTATTGTGGGTTTTATGGATGTCGGCATGCGGAAACCAACCAAAAGGTCAGACCGTACTAAACGAAACGGTTCCAAGCGCCGTTCCAATCGATTCCGTAAAGCCGATTACCGTGGCGGCCAACCGTACGGCTGAATACTTGCCCTTGTTAGAAGGGAAAAGAGTGGGGGTGGTGGCCAATCAGACCAGTGTAATCTTTAAAAATATAAATGAAAATGCGAGCGATGAAAATAACATCGGCTATACCCATTTAATCGATTCACTGTTGGCCCTGCAAATCGACATTAAAAAAGTGTTCGCCCCGGAACACGGATTTCGTGGGAAGTTCGACGCAGGTGAAAAAGTGAAAGATGACGTGGATACCAAAACGGGGCTGGCGCTCATTTCCCTTCATGGTAAAAACAGAAAACCCACCGCATCCCAACTACAGGATGTAGATATGGTACTTTTTGATATTCAGGATGTGGGCGTGCGCTTCTACACCTATATTGCCACCCTGCAATTGGTGATGGAAGCTTGTGCGGAAAACAATATTCCTATCATCGTGTTGGACCGCCCCAACCCGAATGCCCGTTATGTTGATGGCCCGACTATGGAACCCGAGCATACGAGCTTTTTGGGCATGACCGAAATCCCATTGGTGTACGGGATGACCATAGGCGAATACGCTACCATGATCAATGAAGAAGGATGGTTGTCGGAAAAAGGCAAGGCCGATTTAACCGTCATTCCTTTAGCGCATTGGGACCATAAAAGCCACTATAGTCTTCCGATACGCCCTTCGCCCAATTTACCCAATGATCTGGCCATAAATTTGTATCCCAGCCTTGGTCTTTTTGAAGGAACGGATATCAATGCCGGACGGGGTACGGAATTCCAATTTCAACGGTACGGGGCTCCTTTTTTAAACAAAGAGAACTATGTATTCGAATATATCCCTAAACCCAATTTCGGGTCGAAATACCCCAAACACGATGGTGTTGTCTGCTACGGGAAAGATCTTTCGGAATTTCCCGCGATAAGCGAAGTTTCGCTGCAATGGCTTTTGGATGCCTACCGGAATGCAACCGATAAAAAAAGGGTTTTTTTGACCGAAGGATTCACCAAACACGCGGGTACCGAAAAATTACAGCAGCAAATTGAAGCTGGGCTGTCGGAAGCCGAAATCAAGGCCTCTTGGCAGGCGGGTATCGACCGTTTTAAACAAATTCGGGAGAAGTATTTGTTATATCCTGAGTGATTTTACAGCCTCGGAAAAGTATGGGCATCCTTTCGCTGAATCTTGAATACTCCCTAGCGCACACTAATCATGTCCTTTAAAATTCGCCCGTTAGAGAGGATTCCCCACCAGACATGACGATTCTGAACATTACGTTAAAATCTGCCTTTTGGGAAAGAATCCTAAAAAAAATCGATAATATCGATAACAGCTGATGAAGAGGGCGTGCAATGGCTACTGTTATTGCGTTTATAAAAACGTTTTCAACTTGTCTTCTTTCACTTTAACAATATTCTTATGAATTCTCTAAAGAAAAACGCAGTGTTTGTGACTTTTTGTTTCTCGCTTTTAGCGATGAACGCACAGTATGAAATGAAACCGGTTGAGGGATATTCCCCTCAAATAGGATTAATGGTTTATATGCTCGAGGACCTCAAGAGTAGGATAACCGCCGAGGTAAAGGATTTAGACCAAGCACAAACCGATTTTGTTTTCGACAAGGATGCGAACAGCATCGGGTCGCTTCTAATGCATTTGGTGTCCACAGAAGCATATTTTCAAATAGAAACATTGGAAGAACGGCAATGGTCGGATGAGGAAAAAGCGCGTTTCGGAATTGGTGCCGGACTGAACGAGGAGTCAAAAGAAAAGTTGAAAGGGAAACCCATACAGCATTACTTGGATTTATGGGAGGAGGTTCGGGAGAAAACCCTAGCCGGACTCAAAACAAAAGATGATGCCTGGTTTGCTTCCAACGTAGACGAAGATATGAACTACCATTGGGCGTGGTATCATGTTATGGAGCACTCGGCCAATCATATGGGACAAATCGCTTTGGTAAAAAATAGACTCGACAAATAGCCAATAACGGTATATCGAACGGACGGGTTGAAATCGAACCAAGGGTGCCACCCTAGTGCATGAAAGAAAAGGTCGAGAAAATTATAGCGCGCGTTTACGGAAACTCTCAAAAGTAGCTTAAGGTTATCAAATCAGACCACAGCCCTCAACTTTAAAGCTACTTCTTCCGAAATGCATATTATTCCGAGGCGGTCGTCGGCTTCCGATATTTATGAAATGGCTGTTTGAGGAGGACTTGAATTTTCCCATTCTCCGTTTCGTCGAAAAAAGTATCGACACCGTACACAATTTTGTCACGATCATACTCCATATACGTGCCGCAGAGTCTGTCCCACAGGGAAAAGATATTGCCATAATTAGAGTCAGTGTAGGGCAGTTTGTAATGGTGGTGTACTTTATGCATATCAGGAGAAACGAGAATATAGCTAATGGCCTTGTCCAACTTTCGTGGCAATTTGATATTGGCATGGTTAAATTGCGAAAGCACCAACGATAGCGACTGATACAACATGACCACTCCCATGGGCGCGCCCACAAGAAACACCCCGACCAAGGTAAAGGTATATCGGATCATACTTTCCAAAGGGTGGTGCCTATTGGCGGTGGTCGTATCGACATTGTGATCGGTATGGTGCACCAGATGCACCATCCATAAAGGTTTTATCTTATGTTCGGTTAAATGGGCAAGGTAGGCCCCAATAAAGTCTAGTAATAACAGACCGATGATCACATAGGCCCACAACGGCATTTCGGGCAACCAATTGATAATACCGAAATTATTGGCGGCGGTCCAATCCGATGTTTTCAATAGCACAAATGCCAACGGTAAATTCACCAAAATCGTAGTGGCGGTAAAAAAGAGGTTGGGCATGGCATGCTTCCACTTTTTGTAGTTGAAACTGACCAAAGGTAATATTCCTTCCAAGAGCCAGAAAAAAGTTATCCCCCCGACCAGTAGAATCGAACGGTGTAAGGAAGGTATGTTTTCGAAGTAGTTTAACAGCGTTTCCATGGGAATAAAGATACGAATTAAAAAAGCAGTGAGCAGTTCGCGGTGGACGGCGAATTGGGCAACTTTAATTCGGTACACAACTGTTCACAGCGCATTTAAAACTCAGAACTACATACTGCGACTGCGAACCGCAAACTATTTCACTCCCACACGTTTTTTCATCTCTTCGACAATACGGAAAGCGGCCGGACAAATCACGACATTCTTTAGCGTAAGATGACTTATTTGGTGAAACTTCTTTCGGTCGGTATGGGGGAACTCCCGGCATGCCTTGGGCCGAACATCGTAGATAGCACAATGATTATCCGCTCCCAAAAAAGCACAAGGTACTTCCTGTAGCACATAATCGTTCTCTTCGTCTAGCCGAAGATAAGTTTCAATAAAGCGCTGCGGTTTCAGCCGAAAGTGTTTCGCAATACGTTCGATATCGGCATTGGTAAAAAGCGGGCCTGTGGTCTTACAGCAGTTGGCACATTCCAGGCAATCGGTACGCTCGAACTCGGCATCGTGCAGCTCTTGCATGACATAATCTAAATTCTTGGGCGGCCTCTTTTTGAGCTTGGCAAAGAACTTTTTGTTTTCTATGTATTTTTCCTTGGCCCTTTCGGGGAGTTCACGCAAGCTATCGTCCATAGACTTTATTTAAAACATCGGCACAACGGTCGATGAAATGATTTTAATTTTATTTCTGAGGCAAAAATGCCACTTTTACAACCAAAGTAAAAATTGTATGGCTTCAGATGTATGGGGAAAGGCCCTTTTGGATTACCAACATGGAAAGTATACCGAAGACATCAAGACCTTCTCCTCGTTGGATGAAGATGATGTCATTCCCTTGCCTTATCTTTTTCGGGTTTTCGATGAAATGCCCGTGCTGGAACAAAAGGCCTTGAAATTATGTCGTGGTAACGTTTTGGATATTGGCGCAGGCTCCGGAAGCCACAGCCTCTACCTGCAAGAAAAAGGCCTCGAAGTTACTGCATTGGACGCTTCGAAGGGTGCCATCGCCACCTGCCGTTTGAGAGGTGTCGAAAATATCCGGCATACAACGATTGAGGCTTTTGAGGGAGAAAAATTCGATACACTTTTGTTGCTGATGAACGGTATCGGATTGGCGGGTTCGATAACCCATCTAGGTGATTTTCTTTCCGGTCTTACCAAACTGCTTCAACCCAGTGGGCAGATCTTGGTCGATAGCAGCGACATCATTTATATGTTCGAGGACGAGGAAAATAGCGGCAAAGGTTATAACGCATCGCTTGATACCTTTGAAAACTATTATGGCGAAGTTGAATTTACAATGAGCTACAAAGGGGAACAAAGTGCTCCTTTTTCTTGGTTGTACGCAGATTTCGATACCTTATCTCGAATAGCACAGGGACAAAATTTAGCTTGCGAATTGATATGTGAGGGCGAACATTACGACTATTTGGCAAGATTGGAAGTGTTACAGCACTAGTCGGCATGTTTTTTGCGTTATCTTGTAACACTTGAAAATGAGTAGCTATGAAAAATATCGGTTTCTTTTTGTTGACATTACTTCTTCTTGCGGCCACCAGTTGTAAAAAATCAGACGATTCCCCCACAGAGCAGCCTAGAAACGTCGACAAGTCGGCCAACCTACAGGCTACAGGATCATCTGCCAATGATATCCTATCGAACAACGAATTCGAAAATTTACTTATCGAAATCGCTTATGTGGAAGGCTTTAGACCTACCACAAGTGCCATGACCGACTTTGTCGACTATCTGAAACGACATACGTTTAAAGAAAATATTGAGGTTATTTATAGACCGCTCCCTTCCTCGGAAAAGGAGAGTCTCGAGCTGCAGGATATTGCAGATTTGGAAGCCGAGAACCGAACGGCATATAATGATGACGATACCTTGGCGATTTACATCTATTTCGCCGATGCACCATCCGATGAGGATGATGAGGAAGACGACTTGGTTACTCTTGGTGCGGTATATCGCAACACTTCAATGGTCATATATGAAAGTACCGTGCGAAGGCTAGCGTCATTTAGCAACCTGATATCTACGGCCGATGTAGAACTCTCGACTTTGAACCACGAATTCGGACATCTGTTCGGCTTGGTCAATATCGGTAGTGCCCCGGTTAACGACCATGAGGACAGCGAAGCGCTCAACCATTGCAATGTAGAAGGTTGCTTGATGCGTGCCGAGCTTCAATTTACCCGAAGTAGTGGAAAAAACGACCTTAGCTCGGTAGCCAAGGACGGCCTCAAAAGTAACTGCAACCTCAATGGCAAGAGCGTACTTCTTATGCTTGAAAATAATGCCGCCAAAGGCAATGTAGACATTCCACCTTTGGATGCGGAATGTATATTGGACCTCCGTGCGAATGGCGGGCGATAGGCCCTCGCTCTGCTTGATTATTGCGCCTATCGGGAGTATCAATATGGCGACATTCAAATTTATTCTGGTTTATAGCCGCATCTGTTTATGACTGAAGGCAGAAGTATCAAAAACAAACAACAACTTTGGATAGCCCTATCCGAACTGTATTTGGATACAGAATTGCAACCCGACTTCTTCGCAGAACTCGCCAAACGTATTTATGAGAGTCCGTTTTCCTACAAAGAAGTAAGGGAAATCGATAAAAAAGAGGTTTTTCCTGTACTTTACCAGAATGTGTTGAGCGTCGCGGGCGTCTGGGACGGATTTGACGAAGAATGGCTTATCACATCGATTGTAAAAAAGAACGCGAAACGTAATTTTCTAAGTCAAGGTTATCACGGTTTCCTATATTCCCGAATGCAACACATTTTTAAAGAAGAATGGAAACAGATTGAAATCTACCTTCATAAGTTACGATGCGAAGAATAAATCCGGCTGAATTTAGCGTTGCATGGCTAGCGGTTCCTATATGAAGCGAATGTCGGAGAGTAAAGACAAGGCTAGTTGCTTAATCCTTTAAAACGTACGCCAAAAATTGAATAGCCTTAGACTTGAAATTGAACTTCCTTACGGTATGTTCAAATACTTATGAGTCTGCAACGAAACCTTCCATTTGGGATTCTGCATCACATAATCAACGATGAGCGGTGTCACTTTTTCCCGAACGCTCCATTCGGGCTGGAGGTATAAAATACAATTCTCATTGGTCACAGCAGCTTGCTCCTCTGCGAATATAAAATCATGCTTGTTGTAGACAATGACTTTCAGCTCATGGGCTTCGTCATATATTTTACCTTCGGGTAATTTATTTTTTTTCGGAGACAGGCAAATCCAATCCCATAAACCAGAGAGTGTGTAAGCCCCGGACGTTTCGATATGGGTCTTTAGATTTTTTGCTTTTAAGGCTTGTGTCAAGGGTAACATATTCCATGTCAGCGGTTCCCCACCTGTTACCACGATGGTATCGGAATATTTCGCGGCATTCTCGACAATATGTTCAATGGCCGTAGGCGGATGGGTTTCCGCGTTCCAGCTTTCTTTTACATCACACCAATGGCAACCCACATCGCATCCACCTACGCGAATAAAATAGGCCGCGGTCCCCTTATGGAAGCCTTCTCCCTGAATGGTATAAAATTCCTCCATTAACGGAAGCATCGTACCTGCATCTACTTTGTCCAACGAAGTTGTTTTTAACATTCGGCAAAGATACGCCTCGTGCACTGTTAAATTCAAAATTACGGGCATCAAATTCCGATATGCGCAAAAATGTGCCTGGTGTTGACGAAAACAGCTCGTTTACAAGCAGATACTATCTAGTTTAGCGAAAAATTCAATTTTTTCATGTATGACCATTCCTTTAGATCAAATTCCGTGTTGCGCGCAACTAAACGCATAATCCTTGTTCTTAGAGACCTGGAAATTGACTATTTTTAGCGCTAAATTCCATTCCGATGAGCAGTAGTGAAGATTTTAAGAAGCATATTGAAAAAGGGTACACCACCAAAGGCGATTTTATAAACATGGGCGCCGCAATGCTTGATGGCGAAGCCGTTACCAATGCCTTCGTAAAAATACCGCTCAAAACACTGAACCGACACGGACTCATCGCCGGAGCCACGGGCACTGGAAAAACCAAGACCTTGCAAGTGCTTGCCGAAAATCTTTCCGATAAAGGAATACCGGTGTTGTTAATGGACTTAAAGGGAGACTTAAGTGGTATCGCACAACCGAGTCCGGGACACCCTAAAATCGATGAACGCCATTCAAAAATCGGATTTCCATTTGAAGCAAAAAGTTTTCCGGTCGAGATTCTTTCCCTTTCAGAGCAAGATGGCGTAAAATTACGCGCTACGGTTTCCGAGTTCGGACCGGTTTTATTATCACGAATCCTAGACCTTTCCGAAACCCAATCAGGTATCGTAGCGGTAGTCTTCAAATACTGCGATGATAACAAATTACCATTATTAGACCTTAAGGATTTTAAAAAAGTACTTCAATATGCGACAGGAACGGGCAAAGCCGAGTTTACCAAAAGCTACGGCCGTATCAGTACCAGCTCTACCGGTACCATTTTGCGGAAAATCATCGAATTGGAACAGCAGGGCGCGGACCTTTTTTTCGGTGAGAAATCTTTTGAAGTAGACGATTTAACGCGGGTAGACGATAAGGGGCGCGGGTATATCAACATCCTGCGCTTAACTGACATTCAAGATCGACCTAAGCTTTTTTCCACTTTCATGTTAAGCCTTCTTGCGGAAATCTACGATACCTTTCCGGAACAAGGTGACAGCGATAGACCGGAATTGATCTTGTTCCTAGATGAAGCGCATCTTATTTTTAACGAAGCTTCAAAGGCGCTGTTGGATCAAATCGAAAATATTGTAAAGCTAATTCGTTCCAAGGGCATCGGACTCTATTTCGTGACCCAAAACCCGACCGATGTGCCCAATGCGGTACTATCACAATTGGGACTTAAGGTACAGCATGCCCTTCGAGCATTTACCGCTAGGGACCGAAAAGCCATAAAATTGACTGCAGAAAACTACCCGGAATCCGAATTTTATGATACCAAGGAAGTGCTTACCTCATTGGGTATCGGGGAAGCCTTGATTTCGGCTTTGGATGAAAAAGGACGCCCGACCCCATTAGCAGCCACTTTGCTGAGAGCGCCCATGAGCCGTATGGATGTCCTAACTGACGACGAACTTGAGGATGTGATCGGCAACTCCAAACTCGTCAAAAAATACGGTGAGGTCATTGATCGCGAAAGTGCTTATGAAATGCTGAACGAAAAGATAGAAAAAGCCGAAGCCGTAGCAGCCAAAGAAAAAGAAAAAACAACATCCCGTAGAAAAACCTCCACAAGACGTAGAAGCACCGCTCAAAATCCGTTGATAAAGGTATTGACAAGTGCAACCTTTATTCGAGGGGCACTAGGTATCTTGACCAAAATCCTGCGCTAATCATGTGGGTTCTTATCCATTACCATCAAAATTACATTCAGCGTCAAAAAACCCAAACCAGCCATGAAAAAATACCTCATCATAATTTTTCTTTTCACCCTTTACCTACAGAGTTGTCAACAAGAGGTTGATACTACGTTTCTCATCACCAACGAAAAAGTAGGCATGCTCGATAAATCGAGCCTCGCGCGCGATGTTGAATTGATTTTCGCAAAAGATTCCGTCGTAAAGGATACAACTGCGCTCAACTTGGGAAATAAAGCGAAAAAACTCAAAATTTATGAAAAAGGCGGTCGGCATTTATTGACGCTTACCCCAAGTGCCGACAGTATTCCCCAAATCGAGAATGTTCGTTTCGAGGATCCGCGATTTACCACTGAAAAAGGAGTGAATATAAAAAGTACGTTCAAGGAAATCAAGGAGGCGTACACCATAAAAAAGGTAATTACCTCTACCAATAATGTCTTGTTATTGGTCAAGGAAAGTGATGTGTATTTCACCATTAGTAAAGAAGAATTGCCCAGTAGCCTGCGATACGCTTCCAGTAAAAATATTGATGCCGTGCAAATTCCGGACAAGGCCAAAATCAAATACATGATGTTGGGATGGAATTGAAATAGGATTCAAATTCCTCAATTTACAGTTACGAATAACTGTCGACGATATCAATATCAGCCTTTTTTAAAACGTTTCCGATTGTCGATAATTTGATCGCTATAGGTTGTGACCCATTCACTTAAATCAATCAATTTCAGTAGATACGAATGTCCGAATGTTGTCAGTTGATACTCCACCCGAATCGGTACTTCGGGATACATTTGTCTGGATAGGTATCCGTCAGCCTCCAAAATTTTTAACCGTTCGCTCAACACCTTGTTCGAGATACCGTACACTTTCTTTTTCAGTTGATTGAATCGTAATATCGGAAAATAGCCTAAGTATAGTATAATCAGTATGCTCCATTTATCGGATGCCAAAGCCATGACATCACGAATGGGACAATATTCCATTTCGCGCCGATCCATATGGCCGAACATTTTTTTCAATTTTTTTGCGACCCTAACCTTCTGATTTTCAGTAATAGTTTCCGTTTCCATACCTAATGTATCTTGGTTCACCTGCACGATAATCCTCAAAAATAGATTATTTTTGGTATGAATTAAAGAGTAGGTTACTAAAAGTAACTTTATTGAAGCAATTATCCAAACTCATCAGAACATTTGTACCTATCAGCACTTAGAATTGTGCTTTATCGATAAATGAAGGATAGCGGCTATAACATAAACATCACCGAATCGATGTGCCGTACGAAGGAAAGCGATATAACATAATTGGAATTTGGCCGAGCAAACCTTGGAAGAAAAGGAACCGGAAAACTACTGCTCGGTAGAATCATGTAAAGGAAATGTTGATGGCCAACGAAACGAATAACAAAAATTATCTTCGCAACCGAAATGAGAAAAATCCTCAATAAATTCATACCGATTGCCTACGGCGCCTATTTTAACGCTATGGTACACATCGCCCCGGAAAGAGTTGGCAAAAAGGGTTTCGATGTTTTCTGTACCGTACGCAAGGGTAAGGTGCTGCCCGCCCAAGCGCCCTTTCTCGATATTGCAAAAGATAAGATTCACGACATTGCCGATCATCACATTCAGGGCTATCGCTGGATAGGAAACGGCCCCACCGTACTGCTAGTACATGGTTGGGAGAGCAACGCATGGCGCTGGCATAAACTTATCGAGAGGTTGCAAAAGGCCGACTTTAATATTATCGCCTTCGACGCACCTGCACATGGGTACTCCTCCGGAAAACTTTTTAATGTTCCCCTTAACGCCAAGGTACTGGATTATATCATTCAGTTCTACAAACCACAGTATTTGGTCGGACATTCCGTCGGTGGAATGACCGCCTTGTTTCACGAATACCACTACCCCGGTTCCCACATCGAGAAAATAGTGACGATCGGTTCGCCCTCAGAGCTTCATGAAATCATGACATACTATCAATCTATTCTAGGCTTGAGTGAGAAAGTGATGCGGGCAGTAGATAATTATCTTTTTTCGGAGTTCGGCTTTTACATCCGAGAGGTTTCTACGGCGCGCTATGCCAAATCGAATACCAAAAAAGGATTGCTATTTCACGATCGTTCGGACAACATCGCTCCCTATCATGCCTCAGAAAGCGTGCATAGCGCGTGGAAAGGAAGTCGCCTTTATAGTACCGACGGTTTTGGCCACAGTATGCATCAAAATGAGGTGAACGACCAAATTACAGCATTTCTAACCAATTAACGACCTGATAGTATCATGCGAATGGCCGCATCAGTGCGGATTGCACCAATCACTCTAATTTAGGGGGAATTGTCTTTTTTCCCGAAATGATTTTTGCTAATTTCATGTTCGTAATTAAGAAGCACATGCAAAACGTAACGCCCTTTCACATTGCCATTCCCGTTCATAATTTAGCCAAATGCAGAACCTTTTATCGTGAGATATTGAACTGCGAAGAAGGTCGTAGTAGTGACCATTGGGTCGATTTTAATTTGTTCGGGCATCAATTGGTAATCCACTACAAACCTAAAGCGGAAACCGAGGCCGTACATCATAATCCGGTTGACGGGCATGATGTGCCGGTACCACACTATGGCGTGGTCTTACCATGGGATACTTTCGAATCGTTCTCGCAGGAACTGAAAGCCAAAGGTGTTCAATTCGTTATAGAACCTTACATTCGATTCAAGGGGAAAGCTGGGGAACAGGCCACGATGTTTTTTTTGGACCCCGCCGGAAATGCGCTGGAGTTCAAGGCTTTCAAGGACTTGGGGCAGTTATTTGCAACATAAAGCAATCGTATTTTGAAAAAACCTCAGAATACAATGCATTCGGTCGTACTAAAAAAACTCTATTTCCCGACCGGATATGCCCCTCCCGGTACTCCTCTAAAATGGCACTACCCATGTCTCCGATGAATCTAAATACCTCCTACAAATATCATACCTTCGTCGGTTTGGTAATCGGTATTTGGCTGGCCCTTTTTCTGGTACTTATCGCGCCTTTCGATGCGGCCGATCTTTCTCTTTCAATACGCCTACGAATATTACCCTTTTACGGCCTCATCGCATTTGTAACGTATATCGCCCTAATACCGGTACAAAATTGGTTGTTTCGAAAAATGAAGCAATGGACTATCGTCCTCGAACTCTTTTACCTTGCGCTGTACAATCTTATCGCTTTAGTGGGCTGCTACGCCTATTATAAAACGGACATTATTAACGGTACCTACGACGTCTGGAAATTTACATTTGGCGTTTACTATCCTATCTTCTTTATCCTGTTTGCCGTGCTTGTCCTGGCGCGCTGGTATTCGAACAAAAGGGCACCCTTGCCAGTGGCTGACACCGTTGTGTTGAAAGGCGATAATAAATTGGATATTTTACAAATTTCTTTTTCCGATCTAGTAAGTATTTCCAGCGCCGACAACTATATCGAGGTGAATTACCTTAAAAGTAAACATCTGCAAAAAAAACTGCTTCGAACCACGCTAAAGCGAATTCAAACCGATGTACCCGAATTGTTGAAAGTACATCGATCACACCTAATCAATCCTGCCCATTTTAAAGAATGGAAGGACGCCAACACTTTGAATTTAACGCAAATGCAGGTCCCGGTTTCCAAAAAATACAAGAGCGCTGTATTAGCATTGAAGCATTCGTCCCTCAAAATGGATGATTCGCCCCTATCATAGTAAAACAAGCCGCTACAATTCTTTTCGTGATTATTTTCGACATTGTTCGAATCCTTTAAAATGTTATTACATGCAAAAAAATATCTTCCTAATCGCGTCATTTTTCATTGGCCTCAATAGCCTGGCACAAGAAGAAAAGGCTGCTGATATTTTAAACAATTTAATTACGGAAAACAAGGTAGTGGGAGCGGTAGGCGGCTATGCCGTTAATGGTGTAATTGTTTGGCAAGCAGCGGTTGGTTATGCCGACAAGAAAAAACAAGAAAAATTTGAGCTGGAGACCAGAACGAGAATGGCTTCGATAGCGAAACCAATGACCGCCGTTGCCATAATGCAATTGGTAGAACAAGGAGTACTCGATCTGGATACGCCCATTCAAAATTATATCGCCGATTATCCGAAACAGGCAAAAACCCAAATAACCACTAGACATCTCCTGTCACATACTTCCGGTTTAAATGGTTATAAAAATGGCCGCGAAGCCCAAAACCAAACGGAATACCCGAATCTCGAGGCAGCGGTAGCTATTTTTAAAGAGCGGGAGCTGTTATTCGAACCTGGTACACGCTACAGCTATACCACTTACGGGTATACAGTTTTGGGCTTGATCATTGAAAAGGTTTCCGGTGATAGTTACGAAGCCTACATGCAAAAGAATATTTGGGATAAAGCGGGAATGACCCAAACCGGGGTTGAAAAGTTTTCGAAACAGATGGAAAGAAAGTCCAACCTGTATCACAAACAACACAACGGAAAAATTAGAGTTGGCAAAAAAAATAACCTAAGCAATCGGGTTCCTGGTGGCGGACTGTACACTACATTGGGGGATATGCTCAAGTTTGGTAATGCCATTTTAGAAAACACCTTAATTAAAGAAAGCACCTTGGCTACAATGCGGGAGCATCACAGTCTTGAAAAAGAGGCGAATGGCTATGGCTTTGGATGGTTTCTTTACAATCCCAAGCCGAATGAGGGAGCCATTATAGGACATAGTGGCGAACAGACCGGGGCGAGCACACAGCTGGTAATTGTTCCGAGTACCAAAACCATCGTAGTCATTCTATCGAATACTTCTGGTGCTTTTAAGGATGTTACCCCTGCAACATTCAAGCTGATGACCTTGGCTAAGGAAAAGTGATACACAAACATTAGTATTGATGAAAAGCCTCTGAAACGAAATGGAGTACGTTGGGCAAAGATGCTCTCCAATATGTCCAATTATGTGCGCCGTCGCGAACACGATATTCATGCGGAATCTCTTTTTTCTTGAGCGCGATATGTACCAGACTATTCCCTTCGTATAGAAAATCATCGTCGCCACAATCAATATACCAACGTACCGACTTTAGTTCTTTCTCATCCATTGATTGAATCAATTCCACCGCGTTGTGGTTTTTAAAATATTCCAGCATCTCGGCTTCGGTGTATTCGACATCACTACCTTTTAATTGCTCTTTAAAGTCTTCTAGAGTTAACGGACCTACGTAAGCACTTAAAGGACATGCCGATGAAAACAGTTCTGGATGGTGCAGCGCATACATGAACGAACCGCCACCGCCCATGGATAGTCCGGCTACGGCACGATAGCGTTTTTCGCCTTTAATCCGGTATTGCCGTTCAACATACGGCATAAGCTCCTCAAAAAAGAAATCTTCGTAACGCCAATCATCGGCTTGATTGAAATAACCGCGTTTACCCGTATTCGCATCGGGCATGACAATGATCATGGGTGTGGCCCTGCCTTCCTTTATCGCATTATCCGCAATACGTAGTACTTCACCAAATTGTACCCAACCCGTTTGGTCATCACCGGCACCGTGCAACAGATATAGTACGGGATAGCTGCGCTCCGAGGTTTCATAGTCCGGCGGAAGGTAAATCGCATACTCCCTTTCGCTTTTTAAGACTTTACTGGTCATGGTTAGTTCATCATAAACCTTTCCCGTTTGGGCGACGATTTCGCTTACCATAATCATACTCAATATGCTCAAAATAAATGCTTTTTTCATAAAGTTGGAATGCTTTTGTAACTGCTTCACGGGAGCCTTTGTTTTATTATAAGAAGATACGAAAAAACCTGAAGCATCACTTTATTGCGGTTCATCATCTTTCATTTATAAACGACTTGTTATAACGGTCCATACAATATTCGTAGCCGTTTATACAAACTTAGACCCTATTTGAAATGTAGCGAATTACTTTTGGACGAATCCTGTGTGTATTTCTTAACATCCCTATTCATACGGATTTTATCACCCCCCACCTCTTCCCTCATTTTCATAGGAAATAGATTGAAGCAACTTCGCTATCCAATCTGGTTTACCAATTTATTATTCACTTAACACACCTTATTATGGCTACAAAAAAAGCAGTTGCTAAGTCTTCTTCCTCGAAGAAAAGAACGAAACAACGCCTCTCGGCAAAAATTGAGGAAAAGCGGGACCATCGAAAAAAACAACTTAAAAAAACAAAATTCAGTACCGGTAAAAATGCAATAGTCAATGCTGTGAACAATGCCTCGTTCCGCAGCAAAAAGTCGATTAGCGATGCGGTACTCCAATGTGACTACAAACCAGTAGAATTGGCTCCTGCCGTTAAATTGATGTATCAAGAAAGCGAAAACAAGGCAATCAAGCTTTCCGAGGCTTATGCCAAAAACATTGGCGATCTCAAACACCAACGGGAATTTTTTCAAGGTGTCGCACAGATGGAAAAAAAGGAACGTGCGGCCGTAATCAAAGGCTACAGAAGGGCAAACCAAGGTAGGGGCGTTGTATATGCGATGAGCCAATTACCACGCCAACAGACCCGAACGTTAATGCGCGATTTCGTCTTGGACGAAAAAGGTAAAAAGGACAAAGAGGGCCTAAAAGAAGTGCTATATTGGCTTCGCGATGCCGGAGCCCAAATGCGTAAAATAGAAGGACATGACCCTGTTTTTCCCGATGCTGAAACTGATGATGCCATTGTGGATATTTTCGAGGATGTAGTTGATGTGCTTAGTGAGGCTGCCCAATCGATTGTAGATGGCCTCACAGATGTTTTTGAAGATTTTGTAGATGCATTGGAAGACGTTGTAAATTGGATCGTAGATGAAATCTCCAGCTTGGCCAGAGCATTACTTGAGGGAGGAAAACATATTTGGGAGCTGCTTAAAGCAGCTGCAGAATACGGTTATCAAACCGTTAAAAAGTTTGTGGAAGCCATTAATCAAATCGGTAAAACGTTGTTCGAAATAATGGAGGATGTATTCGAGTTTGCGGTCGATATTTTAAACGATGTGCTGCGCGCCATAGACCAGTTGGGAGAAATACTGGCCGATTTATTGAGCTGGTTGGCCACAAAAACTTTTGATTTCGTAAAATTAGGCGTTCAGGCTTTGATCGACATTGGCAAGACCATAGGCAACATACTTTTTCAAGCCTTGGAGTTTGGCGCCACGTTAATTCGCAATACGGTACGGGCCTTGGTTGAAATCGGTGAAACCATCGGTTCCATTATGGTCACCTTGGTTACCCGTCCACATGCCCTATTGCAAGAGGTGACCCGTGCATTTCGTGAATTGGGAAATTCGTTGGCCGACATTATCAATGAGACGGCCGCGGCTGCTGCGGACTTCGTCAATGAAGTCGCCCGAGCAGCGGCACAAATTGGCACTACCTTGAGCGAGTTCGCCGATTTTATCATAGACACCGCTTCCGAATTGGCTACCAAGGTCATCGATGGCTTGCTTTCCGCCGGTAAAACATTGGTAGACTTGATCACCACCATTGCTGCGAAAAGCGTCGCGGCCATCCGCAAGGTCGTTGAAGCGGCTTTTGAATTGGGTAAAACGGTTGTGAACTTTCTAAAGGATGTCTACGATTTAACGGTAGACCTTTTGGAAAAAACCATCGAGGCGATGTTCGCCATTGGAAAGACCATAGCGGAATTTACAAAGTCTATGGTTGAATTTACCTATCGCGCGGCAGCACGACTGGTGGAAGCCGCCATGAAGGTTGGCGCGACCATCGCCGAGATTTTGGAATCCGTCGCCGAAGCTACCTACTTCGTATTCCGAAAAATAGTGAATGGTATTTTACAAGCGTTGGGTCCGGTCGGCGATATTCTAGAATGGCTAATCGAACGGGGTGAATCGCTTGCTTCCGAATTATGGCGACAAGCTGTATTGGCCATCCGTTTTGTGAAGGAAAGTGTTACCGAAGTATTGGACTGGGCACTGGAACAAGTCGATGACGTTTTCGATAGGATCTTGCAAATTATCGAAGATATTGGCAGTCGCATTTCCGAGGTAATCGATTGGGCCATTTCGGCCGGCGAAACCGCTCTGGAACTATTGGGTGAAGCTACGGAACGTATCGGCAATTCCATCGATTACGTATTGAATTATCTGGAAAAGGATTTTATACCCGGCATTCGAAAATTTGTAGAAGGCGTGCTCAGCGCAGCCGATAGAATTAGGGAACTGGTGTCATGGATGGCCCGAAAAACCATCGAGGTGGCACGGGAAGTCGTTGCCGGCGCTTTGGCGATAGGAGTGGCGCTTGGCACCTTGTTAGTTGAAGTCATGACCCATCCGAATCAGGCGTTGGAGAATTTTATCACGGCAGCCCGTGAAATTGGCCAAAGTTTGGAAGATGTGTACCAGGCCGTCGCCGATGCCGGTGAAGAATTTCTAGACGAAGTGACCCAGACCTTACTCGAAATCGGTGAAGATGTCGTTGGTATGCTGGAAGCCGCCTTCGAGGTAGCAACCGGTTTTTTGGGAACCGTGGTATCCATTTTATTCGAAAGTCTCGGCAGCTACCGCAGCTTGACCGCCGAGGAAATCGCAGACGGCCAATTTGTATTTGGGAATTCGATAGATTGGGACGAAATGGCCATTGCAAAAGAAGGTCCGTTAAACGATGTGGTATTCGGTATCCAAGATTTCTTCACGGGCAATCCGGAGTCTCGTGCCTTCGTAACTGGTAATCTTATCAATTTTGATGTAGATGATAATTTCAACCGGGGTACCTTAATCCATGAATTGACCCATATTTGGCAAAACCAAAATATTGGTCCTGTTTACATGGCCCACGCCATTGCGGCCCAGACCGTAGGCTCAGGATACAATTATGGTTACAATGAGGGTACCGCGGATGTAGGTATCAATATTCCAAATGCCTACTACCAACCCGTAGAAGTAGAAGATTCCTCAGGCAACACGGTAATGACCACTTCGTTATTGAATGAATCGGAAGGTTTCTACACCGGGGAAGGTGGTTCCGGAGTGCTGGATACCAATACTACTATCGACGATTTTAACGAAGAACAGCAGGGGCAAATTTTGATGCAATACTTTGTACGAGCACGATTGCTGGGTCAAACCGGTACGGCCATTGAACCATTTCAAAAATATGTAGATGAAGTACGGGCAGCGGCATAAATCGATCTTACTTTATGTACCGACATTTCCTTCCGGTTCCCCATCGGAAGGAAATATATTGCATTTGAAAAAAGTGTATGAACAGTTTGTTGATAGGGTAACGCTACGACGATATGCCGGTGGGTATTCTTTCAAAGATGTCACCGAATTACATATGGAGGAAGAAGCCATTTTGATTTTCGGTAACGCAAAGCGACATCCAAAGTCTGCCTGTAGTGCTCCGTTCATGGAAAAACAGGGTAAGAAAATACCGATTGCCTGGCTTCCATTTCGGAATAGCGAAGATATCCGGTGTTTTGCCGATACCGTAGAAGCAGTACATGGCCGCGCGCAGGACGATTGCATCATTGCACTTTTGTCGCAACGGCATTCACGATTTACGCGTATCGTAAATCGAATGAACGATATTTTAACGGACAAGGTTGTTCCATTACGGTGGAGCAGTGATGTTATCTTAAGGGAAGAGGTCGTCAACGGTCTCGAGGAAGGCGTGGGCCTTGCCGCTTATTTTGGCCATGGCCGGCCCATTGGTTGGGTGGGTTATTACGGATTTCGTGCCCATCACTTTGAAGAAAAACAAGCGGAACCCATAGGTGGCTTGCTATCCTTGTGCTGTAAGACTGCCGCCAGGAAAAACAATTTGCTTTCCTTTTGCGAAGAACTGGTCCTCAACCAAAATTGTGCGGCAACATTCGGTGCCATTAACAGTACGCTGCACACCGATAATACACGATGGTCGGTCGGACTGTGCAAAGCCCTTTTGCAAGGGGCCAGAACCATAGGCGAGGTCATAGTGAAGGCTATGCCACAAAACGCATCGGCTTATATGGGCTATCGTCTGATCGGTGATCCACTCGCTCCCATTTACAGCAGCAAGAAGGTTTCAACACAAGTACAACAAATAAAGACATATCCATGAAAGATTCTATTTTAAACAATCTGTTACGGCATTTCGCGGAGGTAAAACCGCAAATAAACCTGTTTTCGAACAATGAACTTTTTAAGGACGAGCTGGGCGTGGATTCCCTTGACATGGCGGAATTCATTGCTCGGGTCGAACAAGATTATCGCGTTGAGATACCCGACGAAGATTGGCCAAAAATTGCTACGATGAACCTCCTTGTCAATTATATCGACCATGCCGTTGCAAACTGATAGTGTAGCAGTAACCGGATTGGGTGTCGTCTGCTCCGTGGGGCAAACAATAGACCAGTTATGGCAATCATTAGTGTCCAAAAAAAATGGTATTCGCGAATGGGACGATTTAAAAGCCTTGGATTTCAAGTACACTCATGCCCATCGCATTATGGAATTCGACTGCGACCCCTTATCACGCGGCTATGAATTGGCGAAAAAAGCCATTTCCCAAGCCCTCGAGCAGGCACGATTGGAAGAACCACCCAATGCAGGCTTATTTCTTGGCACCACTATGGGTGAGAGTGCCGCATTTGAAGCCATTGCCGAAGGAAATCGCCACATTTTACAACAGGACTATAACGGTAATGGTATTTGCAGGTGCTTGCGAAAACACTTGCCACAAGTCGCAATGCATCGATGCTATGCCACGGCCTGTGCTGCCGGCAACTACAGCTTGAAGGCGGCCAGAGAAGCCCTGCAAAGTGGGCGTGTTGACGTGGCTATCGCTGGCGGGGTCGACCCATTTTCGAAAATCGCGATGACCGGGTTCAGTCGTGCAAGGGCCATGTCGCCCTCGGGAAATTGCCGACCGTTTTCCCCGGATAGGGATGGGATGGTTTTGGGTGAGGGTGCCGGTTTTTTGGTTTTGGAACGAATCGCTGATGCCCAACAGCGCCAAGCGAATATTTTGGCCACCCTCGATGCCTGTGCGCTAAGTTGTGATGCCTATCATCCTACCGCACCCAGACCCGATTCGGCCGGTATCATCAATTGTTTTGAGCAGCTTCCCGTATTCAAAAATGGAACTAAAAATGCTGTAGACTGGATTTGTGCACATGGTACGGGAACCAAGCTGTCCGATATTTCCGAAGCACAGGCCATCAGACGGGTATTCGCGGAAGCGCCACCCTTGGTCTCCAGTATCAAGGCGCATATTGGCCATACCTTGGGTGCAGCAACGGCCATAGAGGCCGTGGTGTCGGTGTTATCGATAGTTCATCAACAGATACCGCCTACGGCCAATTCCGAGAGCAGTACCCTGGGTGTAACCATCCCCACCGAGGTGATTTCCCGTCCCGTAAAGAAAGTGCTGAATTGTGGCTATGCCTTCGGGGGCCTGAATTCCATTTCTCAATTTTCACAATGGAACTGAACTGGAACACATACCTATTTCAAGACGATAATGAAGAGGGGCTTGCCCATCAGCTAGCCGATTGCATTCGTAAAGAGGCTATCCGCTTTCATGGAGTGAAAAGCGCTGTCTATCTGCTTACGAATACAGCAGGTAGCAACTCATCCGTACAGCTTTGGGCAAACGCTTTGGAGCACAGTCCGCGTTTTGCCAATCCGAATATGTTTCCATGGACCCTGGCCAATGCCACAGCCGGATATATCGCACGTGAATTTTTGATTGAGGGCCCGAATTACACAATAGTATCCAAAGATTTGGATTTGAACGAAATCTTGGAAATCTACCATCAGGACAAATACAACATTGCACTAAAATCTGCCCTATTTGTTATTTGGCAATACAAGCATTCCGATTCGCTAACGGTTGACGTACAAGTCGGCTACACTCTGGTTTAAGGTGAATGAAGGCACTAAAAAATCAATTTTTACTGGATTGCAATTATTTTTTTATAGTAGACCGGTTTACTCATTTGAAACGCCAAAATACTTTTTGACATTGGAAATATGTTTTCCTTTTTCCTCCGGAGATAACCAACTCGCCTCGAAAGCATTGATGGCCAATTGCATCAGTTGGACTTCATTTAAATCGAGGGCTCGGGCCGTTTCATAATAATTTTCGTTCATATAGCCTCCAAAGTAAGCTGGGTCGTCCGAATGAATCGTGGCAACAATTCCCTTGTCGAGCATCACGGCAACAGGATGTTCTACCATTTTATCAATGACCTTGAGCGCTACATTACTTAACGGACATAAGGTTAGCGGTATCTTCTGTGCCACTAATCTTTGCACTAGGGCTTCATCGTCCAAACAGCGATTTCCATGATCGATTCTTACCACATTCAAAAGGTCGAGGGCCTCCCAGATATAACTTACCGGACCTTCTTCACCTGCATGAGCCACCAATTTATAACCCTGATCCGCGGAAGCTTTAAACACCTTTGCGAACTTGCTAGGCGGATTTCCCACCTCGGAGGAATCCAAACCCACACCATCGATCAGGTGTTTAAATGGTAGCGAGGCTTCAAGGGTTTGAAATGCCGCTTCTTCGCTTAAATGCCGTAAATAAGACATGATGAGTTTATACGAAATACCTAATTCTGCCTTGGCCTTCTCAAGAGCTCTATGAATACCATTGATAACCACATTGAATCCGATGCCCCTATCGGTATGAGTTTGTGGGTCGAAAAAGACCTCGACATGCACTACATTTTGACCGTATACTTTTGTGAGATAGGCCCAAGTCAAATCATAAAAATCTTGCTCCTTTATGAGTACTTGTGCTCCGGTATAATAGATGTCTAAAAATTCTTGAAGATTATTGAATTGATAGGCATTCTTTAGGGATTCAATAGAATCATAGGCTAAAGGTATGTTGTTCCTATTGGCAATTTCAAACATGAGTTCCGGTTTAAAGCTTCCTTCGATATGCAGATGAAGTTCCGCTTTGGGAATGCCTTGAATGATTTTTTTTAGTTCGGATGGTGCCATAGGATATATCATATCTGAAATTCTGTACAAGGTATAACGTTTTCCATAATTGGCGTTTAAATGTTTTGGCGGAAAACGGTATGGAAGATTAAAAACCTTTTTTTCTCTCTCTAATAGGTACGTGACGACTGCATCACGCAAAGTTTCAAATAAAGACTCCGACATCGAATAGATCCATCGTTTTTAAATCATACAGGTACCATCACGTTCAAGATAGTTTTATCCTTTAGGTTTACCAAACGCTAGTGGTATGTCTTTCTATTTGTAACCTATATCTAGAAAGCACTACATATGCCGATTGACACTACATATTCCACCAGATATACAATTTATCTATCCGCAGGTACAGACGCCTATGACCAGTAGGCCGCTGTGGTGTAAATTTATAATGGAAATTGGTCTTACAGAAAAGCAAGAACGATTAAAAAATATCAAGACCATCAAAGGGTTTCCTAATTTAATCGTCTTTTGGGCATTAGCGGCATATGTTTTGTGTAGTCTTCTATATTCCAATGGCTAATAGGTTGCGATTTTAATTCCTAGCCCCGGCGGAAGAATGGAAAAAGCGAGGAGTAAGATAAAACGCTATAAGTCATCTTATAAAATTTAACACCGTAAAAAAATGAAAATCTTAATGTATTCCAGCGCCATCATTAGCATTACTTATAGCTTTTACGTAATCGTCACTATCCTTTCGAAAAAATTCAATCCCTGATAAAATAGGCCAGTTACACTGGTCCGGCGTCAAAGGAACTATAGGATAGCCGTGGCACTTAAAGTGCAGTGCTGGCGTAAAAAGAGCTTTTTTGAACTTATTGATAACCTGAATTCTCTAATGTCAGGTCGTAATATTAGCACTTCTCCAATATATTCTTACTTCGCTTACCAATGCTCCGTTCCCTTTTCGCCCTTAAAAGGGCCGGTCAGGTCAGGGGTGATCCATCCCGCATAAAATTCGCTAGCCTGTGCCTCTACCCTTTCCGCATTTACATAACACTCTAAGCGCTGCGGATAGAAGGCCAAATGATTTTTCAATATTTCAAATTCCGTAAAAGGCTTGGGGTACGACCATGCCACGGCTCGATCAATCGAGTCTTTTAAAGCCCAATAGACTGCAACACCCTTCCATTCACACATCGAAGTCTTGCCAGGCAGGCTCACAAGAGCGTCCAGATCAATATCGCGAACAGGAATATAATAGGTTGGCGGACTTGCAGTCTCGAGTATTGCCAAGGCTTCGTGCGAATCCGCGATTGTCTCACCTTGGTACTTGACCATAACTGGCTGCTGCACTTTTTCAATGACAGGAGGTCGTGGAAAATCCCAGACGGAACGCTGCCCCTTTTTGGGGGCTACAGCAAATGGCGGCCTTTTATTCCCCGTATTTTCCCAGCTTTCTCGAGCCTTGAGCAACCAATTCATTGCTGTTTTTCTCTTTTTATTCGACTTCATAGTATTGGTATTTGCTTTTCATACAATCTTTTGTCGGCTAGATTTTCGGAAACGCCAATTCGATCAATTATTGGCATTCTTCCGGCTTTGCCGGTACATGACTTTTTGCTATACCCAAAAACATTCTTCGTAAATGCATACACCACTAGTACTATAAAAGTGTTTCTAAAAGATATGACGGGTTCAGCTTCTTGATTTGTCTTTCTTCCTGAATCGGCAATCAAGATAGCTTACTTCGAAGACTGCCGTACAGACAGCCTTAAAAATATGCCTGATGTACTAGGGCTACCTTATGCCGTTCTAAGATAATTTCAATAGTACGTTCGTTGCACCATGTACAAGACGTGCGATTCTCTTGGAGGCCTCAATCGGCTAAGTAAGGTCACCTGACTAATAGGTGACAAACAAGATGCGCTACTATTTATGCCGAAAAACTTCTTCTAGCGCTACGTTTACGATAATTGTCAAAGATATGATCAATATTATCCCTCGTGAGGGGCTTGCTAAAAATATCACTTATCAAGTCGGAACGCTGTACGAAATCCGCTAACTCTTTAGAGATGTAACGCGAAAAGAAGTAGGTTTGGAAATTACGCCCTATCTCGTGAGCCTTTTTTATCGCTGTCATTATTTGTTCCCTATCTACACCATCAATATCCAAACTTATCATCAGAATATCGACAACTTTCGAGTTAAACCGAAAATGGCTCTCCATAACTACTTTAAATCGCTCCATAGATTCAAAGCACTCGGAATCAAATGTTTTTTTTGATTGGTGTAGTTTCACGCCTATATCGAAGGTCGACACCATATCATCATCTAGAATATAAATTCGGGGAATTTTATCGGACATCTCTATAAAAATTAAGTTACAAATTATATAATTCGCTAAAATAACGCAACAAGATTGGCATATGTCTTCACAACCCATGCAATGCAATCAAAAATTTTATCGATAGCGATCGAAACACAGAATCCATCTTAAATATTTATTGATAGTTTTAGACAGTAGATTTTTTACATCCTATTTCCTCATGGGAAAAACGTTTCGTTTCCAATACGCTCGACTAGTGCGGCACATCGTATAACTAGCTCATTTAACGCTAGGTCAAAAAAGAATATAAGATTAAATAATTCATTATGTACACCATAATATATAGATCAAAGGCTGCGGCTAGCTTTGGGCCAAAGGAGATTAACCAGATGGTCGAAACCGCCAAAATACATAATGTAAAAAATAATATTACCGGTTGTCTGCTATACCATGAAGGTCGGTTTCTACAATTGATCGAAGGCACGGAAAAAGATGTAAAGGACCTGTACGAACGAATTCTTTCGGACCCTAGGCATGAGAATATTACGCTATTAGGAGATGAAAAGGGTTTTATGCGGTCTTTCGAAGACTGGAACATTGCTTTTGACAACCTCGATCTTGATTCTGCTCAAGTTTCTGAGAAACGTAGCCTTTTCGATTCTATATTTCATGATAGCGGGGCCTTAGCCAATCCTGGGCGTTCTAAACTTGTGCTCTGGGAAGAAATGAACAAACTGCTTTATGGAGGTCTAGAAAGCAGCTTTAATGCGGAAGCTTAGTGCCATTTATCCATTGAATCTTCAATTGTATCAATCATTACTGGGAAGCACCAACTCGGTGGTATTTGCTCTTAAAGTGATGGTGCGCTGAACCCATTGTCCTGCCGCATTAAAATTCAAGGTCAATGAATTCGTTAGGATATAGCGTCCTTTGATAGCGAAAGAATAGCGCAAAATTTTATTGCGACCAGGCCGTTGGCGTTCTATCCCACCGATGCTTCTTTAATTCCCGTACTAGTCCAGGAGACAAGTCTATTCCATCACTGGTCGCCGTATTCGCCAAAACGTTACGCTGTTTGCGCATGCCGGGAATTACAGTACCGACACTATCGTTTTCCAAAATAAATCGCAAGGCCATTTCGGCCATGTCCATACCTTCGGGAATCAGCGGTCGTAAGGCATCGGCATGTGCTACGCTGGAGTTTAAATTTTCAGGAACGAAATAAGTACTCCGCCAATCTTCTTCAGGAAAGGTGGTTTCTTTGGTGATATTTCCGGTAAGGGTGCCTTCGTCAAAAGGTACCCGAGCGATAACCCCGATGTTTAAGTCGTCGCAGAGTGGAAAAAGCACGTCTTCGGGAGCTTGGTCGAAAATATTATAAATGACCTGAACCGCATCGATTTTTCCGGTTTTCAAGGCTTCGATTCCATTTTCCGGTTCCCAGCGGTTCATACTGATGCCCATCGCGGCAATCTTGCCGGAAGTTTTCAAGTCTTCGATGGCACGTTGCCATTCGTCACGGTTAGACCAGCCATCGTCCCAAGTATGAAACTGCATTAAATCGAGCTGCTCCAGCCTCAAATTCTTCAGCGTCTTTTCGGTGTATTCCATGATATGGGCAATGGGGTAGGATTGCTCATAAGAATATTCGGGCTTCGCCGGCCATTTGAAGTTTTTAGGCGGAATTTTACTCGCTGTGTATAATTTCTTGCTCGGATGCCGTCTTACCAGGTCACCCAATAATTTTTCGCTATGACCTTCGCCATAGCCCCAAGCTGTATCAAAAAAGGTGACGCCTTTCTCTACGGCCAAATCAAGACTTGTTGCCGATTGCGCATCGTCAGATGCCGTCCACCCTGCCATGCCCCACATGCCATAGCCTATCTCGCTTACTTGCCAACCGGTTCTTCCGAATTTTCTATATCGCATACAAAATTTTCCTTATTATAGCTTTCTTATTTTGACATTTCTGAGCCACAACGGACTATCATGATCTTGAAATCCGATATAGCCCTTTTTAAAAGTTCCGTACATCGGAAAATCTTTCCACTTCCCGTCGGCCTTTCGCTTTTCCCAATCCGTTGTCCATGGCACGAAGGAAACGATTTTTTTACCATTTAGCCAATGTTCGACCTCTTCCGGGGTGAATTTGATTCTTGAGCTGTTCCACGCTCCAGCGGGCTTGACTATTTTTTGACTTTTGTCCGGTGCGTACATCGCATAATCGGCACCTGTTTTTTGCCAATCCTCCAGGGTGGCGTTGTTGATTACTTCCCATTTTAAATCATCCAACATCTGGTATTCTGGAGACACTTCTGGTGGACTCCAATCGCCCTCCTGAATGTGGTACAACAACCCGCTGTTCCCGCCTTCGGGAATTTTCCATTCCCAATACAATTCAAAATTATCGAACGCTTCGGCGGCATATATAATGTCGTTGCCCCCCTTTCGTTCCGATTCCAGTTTTCGTTCGGTGTCGAACGTCAGAACCCCGTCCACGATAACCCATTGTGGCGGTAAAGAATCACCATTATAAGCCCGCCAACCTTTGGTGCTCGATCCATCAAAAAGAAAAACCCAATCATCCGTAGCGGTATTCATCTCCCCTTTTTCTGCGACGGTTTCTTTCTTGCTATTTTTTTTGTCGGATTTACAGGAGACCGACAACAGCCCTAGTACTAAAAACAAAACAATTTTATTCATTATTACGACTTTGATTAATCAACTTTCTGAGTTCCCTACAAATACAAAATAAGAAAAGGGAATGGACTTTCGACACTTTGCCAAAATTGATGCTACCCTGAATTTCGGAACGCCGATCGGGTCATTATTAGTGGCAGTCCGATAAGGAACAAAGCGACAATATTGATGATAACCAGATTATGAATAGCGCCGTAATATATGGAGATACTACTATCAATTGCAAACCAGGATAATAAACCTAGCCATAGGGCGTAATGGGCCCATTTCTCTTTTCTTTTAAAAGCATTCTCGGAAATCATGATCATCAATAAATGAAACCCTACTATAGTTCCTCCAATAATCCCGAATAGCCAGTTTTTAAATTGGAGTACATCTGCTTGCATACCTTCACTTCGAAAAAACACCTGTTCGGTATATGAATTATGAGTTTCGAAAAAAATAGAATTTCCAGCAAAGGCCACTAGGAGACCTACGATTAGGGTCATTATATTGGCCCAAGTCAACCATTTTTGCCAAAATCTGAATTTAGAATCCTCCATAATGATCTTGCCAAATTTAAAGCGGTTCACTTTGGGTCTAACATCATAACGTAATCATAGCTCTCATTCAATAATCGAACTACTACCTCCTCATCGCCCCACAAGGTTTCAGGAATCAGGATATATCCTTTCATGATCGCGCCATAGGATTTGTATAGTGTCGTATTCAGCTCGTTCAAATATTTTGTTTGCACTTCTTTCGAAAATCGGATGCCGATTTCAGAATCCTTATTGAAGAGCGAGAACATATGACCGTTTGCGGAAGTATAGGGCATGGTTTTTCCCTTACGTTCAAAGCGCGAACACTTGGCCACCATGGCGTCGTACTGCTTCAAATTTTCTTCCCAGGTAGGCATTACGCTTATATTGAGACTTTGTTATACGTGCTGATCGAACATGATTACGTTTCCATCGGGATCGGTAATCACACAACTTGAAGGTCCGGTGGAATTTTCATCGGCCTCACGCTCTAACTTGATCGCTGTGGATTTCAAATGTTTTTGAATGTCCCGAACGTCATCAAAATCATCAAGGGGCTCGGCGTTTTGATTCCACCCGGGATTAAAGGTGAGTATGTTGCCTTCGAACATCCCTTCAAACAGTCCGATTATCGTATGCTCATTTTTCATGATGAGATAGTTCCTTTCCATTTCCCCGGCAAATTGGGTAAAACCCAAATTTTCGTAGAATGCTTTAGAGACTTTAAGGTCCTTGACCGCAAGACTCACAGAAAATGCTCCTAGTTTCATATCAATAGTATTTTAAGATTGCATACAAATAGAAAATCATTCCTAACAGACCCTATACTATGCGAAACCTACCAACCATATCGCCCCCTTTGGGTAACCTAACCGCGAGGGCTATTCGTAGCGCCAGCTCGTTATATCGGCTCCCTCGGGAGCGCTTTCCGCAATGCGTTTCATGATTTTTGGCACATACATGCTGTTATAGCGCAAACGGCTTATCGCATTCGGTTGTTCGGGATCCCCGTTCCAACAATGCTCGGCGCGGTCGCCGTATAAGACCTCGCCCTCGTAATACGGATTGGTGGTACTTTCCAAAAAATCTTCCATCAAGTACACCGCATTGTTCAAGTAATAGTTATCCATATCCCCACAATAGATATGAATTTTTCCTTTTAGATTTTCACCCAACTTGTCCCAATCGCGTTCAAGAATATACCGTAAATCGTAGTTCTCCTTCCAATAATCCGCCACCTTATGATCTATTTCACCGCTCATCTTATCCCAAATCCGCATTGGATAACCATCAGCTCCTTGCGGCGAATAGGTAGCCTCCCAAATATCCCACTGTTGGCCGGACCGCGACTTATCTCCCAGCACCAATTCCAAATGATTGCCTTCCCTTAGGGTAGATTGTATCTGACCCAGGTAATTACGATGCGCCGGCACCTCAAGCGTTTTGTGATCGCTTTCGTAATAATAGGCATTCTTATCCTCATAAATATTCGTTAAGCAATACGCCCTAAAATCTATGGGATCGGGACAGGCTGCAAAACAGCCGTTATACTGCTCGGGGTATTTTACCTGAACGGCCAACGCCTCCCAGCCTCCAGTGGAACCACCGTATAAAAATCGGGACCACCCTTCACCGATACCACGGAATTCCTTTTCGATATACGGAATCAATTCATGCGTAATCGCGTCTCCATACGGACCTTGACTGGCCGAATTCACGGCGTAGGAATCATCGTAGTACGGAGTTGGATGCTGTATTTCGATAATCAGCATACGCGGAAAATCAGGTTCGTTCCAACGTTTATAAAATTCGTACGCCTCCTGCTGTTGAATGATATTGTACCCCTCTAAATCAAAGCGTGCCGAGTATTCGGGTTTTAGATCGGGGTCTGGCGGAGTGGTACGGAAGCCCCCAAAATCATCCGGAAAATGCCCGTGGAAAATCATCAGGGGATATTTTGCTTCGGGATGTTCATCAAATCCCTTCGGCAACAAGACATGGGCACCCAGGTACATATCCCTACCCCAAAATCCAGTGAGTTTTTCCGACTTGATTTTAATGTGCTTGATCCATTCGGTATCCTTGGCTTCGGCAATAGGTGGAATGACTTGGTTCATGACCACATTCACATTGGAAATGCCATTCTCGGAAACGGTAATCTTAAAGGGTTTGCTATAAAGATTTCCTGGAGAACTTCTCCATTGCTGCCCTTCGCCGTTATCCATCGGTAATTTTACGGTTTGCCCACTAGCTAGATCAAAGGTTTCATACACATGTAATAAGGCCTGTACGTTATATTCCCCAGGAGGTACCTCCGCCAAGCTGGGGTAGGGAAAACCAAAAATAGTGTCATCAAAGGTCTTGTCTTCGCCAGCCGCCATGCCATCGACGTTCATCCCGAAAATCAATTGGGTTTGAAGTCCGTCGTTAATTTGAAAACGAGGCTCTTTTTCGTCATTATTGGAAAGCATTAAGAGCAACCGTCCATCTTTGGCATCGGCGCTTGCATCCTGAGAAAAGGAAACATTGATGGCAAAATCGGGTTGCTTGTCTTGCGCATGAGATACCATAATGGAAAAAATGACGATGGCTAAAAGGGAAGACAGTTTTTTCATGGTGGTCGATTTTACCAGAAAAGGTAGCGATTTCCTATCAATCCGCCAATTCCCCTTAGCTCAAAAAAATAGGTGATTATTGCGGATTGGTTGCGCGTACGGAAGCCAGAGACAGGAAAAGCAAGAAGGCCAGACCGAGATACCCCAAAAGACGATACGACCCAAATGTGGATAGGCAAAAACTAAAAATCGGCGGGGCTAACGCACTGGCCAAAATAAGAAAAGACATGATCTTGCCGGTTATGGCGCCCAAATGCGTGCGCCCATAAAATCGCGGCCAGACGATGGCATTCAATACCGCGAAGAAACCGCTCATGATTCCGAAACCCCCGATTAGAAAAGGAACGCCAACAGCGGAAGAAAGAAATAAAAAACCCACGGAGGCCATCAGTCCTCCAAAAATCATAAGGTATAGGTACAATTTGAGCTGCAGGTAGTCGCTCAAGAAATTAAAAACCATCGAAATCGTGACCGCGACGACCGAGGCCGGCAAGAAAATCGAAATGGCATCCTCCTTTGGGAACCCTTCGCTCGCAAAAACGGAAACGACATGAAAGGTAAGCCCCGTGATGAAAAAACTATTGAATGCCAAAATGAGGCCATACATCCAAAAAGCCCTTGTTCGTTGCGCTTCTTTTAAGGTATATTGATTCGCTATGGGAATGATCTCAGTTTCCACATCCTTCTTTTTTAATATGCCATCAGGTACCAAACCATGGTCTTCCGGCCTATTTTTATAAAATTGCAATACCAAAAGCGCGAATACCAATAGCCCACAGGCCAACGCCTGCCATGCAAACTCCCAGCTATAGTCTTCAATAAGTGCGTTCAACCATAAAGGTGCTGAAGAAAATCCGAATGAAATGGCAACACTACTAATCGCGTTCACCTTTCCCCTATTCTTATCGAACCATATCATGATCATATTTCGAGAGGCCATGGTCAATACTCCTTGTCCCGAAAATCGCAATAGGAAAAACAGCAAGGTCATCACTACAAAAGGAATCAACCAGGTATCGAGACCGAGTAGCTTTTTTATCGATTCACTCATTTGCACCGATACCGAACAAAGTAGGAGCGCGAAAGACAATGTAATTGCGGCGAAAAAAGCGACCCAACGTGCTCCGTATCTATCGAACCAAATACCGGCTCTCCCAATGACCAAGGCACTACAGATAGTCCCGATCATATAGGCATTGCTGAATTCATTTCGGGAAAGGCCCAGGGCATCCTTGACGGGATCGGTAAATACGGAAACACCGATGGTCTGACCGGGAATGCTACAATACACGCCTATACTTCCTACAAGAAGTACAACATAGCCATAAAAGAATGGACTTTTGGAAGGCTCGACGAAGGATAGTTGGTTTTTACCGGACATGTACTTAAGGGCTGGAAAGCCTTGCTGTTTTTTCCTTTAGACGCACATGCCCAAGGCAGTATTCAATTTGGCTGTATTGGGCTATCCCCTACTTCGGTGTCGCTCCCGTGCCAAGAGCGTATTTTTCAAGAGCATGGCAATGGTCATCGGGCCAACGCCACCGGGGACCGGTGTGATATACGAAGCCTTTTTCTTTACATTTTCAAAATCGACATCACCAGTAATATAGTACCCTTTTTCTTTTGAATCATCAGGGACGCGTGTTATGCCAACATCAATGACCACGGCATCGTCTTTTACCATTTCGGCCTTAAGGAATTTTGGTTTGCCCAAGGCTGAAATCACGATATCGGCCTGGGAAATGATTTGGGTGATGTTCTTGGTACGACTGTGGGTCAACGTTACCGTAGAATTACCGGGAAAGCCTTTTCTCCCCATGAGAATGCTCATCGGTCGCCCTACGATATGGCTCCTACCGATAACCACGGTATGCTTGCCCTGTGTTTCTACCCCATACCGTTCGATCAATTCTAAAATACCGAAAGGCGTGGCCGGGATAAAGGTGCTCATGTCCAGAGCCATCTTCCCGAAGTTCGTTGGGTGAAAACCGTCTACATCCTTATCGGGATGTACGGCCATGATTACTTTTTGGGTATCGATTTGTTTGGGCAGGGGCAACTGTACGATAAAACCGTCAATATCATCGTCGTTGTTGAGCTCCTCGATTTTTTTCAACAACTCCAATTCAGAGGTGGTGTTGGGCATCTGCACCAAGGTAGATTCAAAGCCGACCCGTTTGCAGGAGCGCACCTTACTGCCTACATAGGTCAAGCTGGCCCCATCGTTACCCACGAGAACAGCGGCCAAGTGAGGGACTTTCTCCCCCCGCTCTTTCATCTTCGCTACCTCAGCGGCTATCTCTTCTTTGATATCGTTCGAAACTTTCTTGCCATCTAGTATTTCCATTCGGGTGCTATTTTTTTTATTTTACTCCAAATTTTAGTAGCAGTTTTGGTAACTTCTAAAATCCATTTAACAGCGTTTCACTAAGAAATGAAGCGTTAAACAGAGTACTTCCAAACTCATAACTCATCACTCATAACTCGTAACTCGTGACTGATATTAACGCATCCCCTTCATACCGCCCATCATCTGCATCATTTTTTTACCGCCACCGCCTTGCATCATTTTCATCATCTTGCTCATTTGGTCGAACTGCTTTAAGAGTTGGTTGACCTCCTGTACATCGCGCCCACTGCCTTTGGCTATTCGTTTCTTGCGGCTGGCGTTCAACTTTGATGGTGTGGAACGCTCGTCCGGTGTCATCGAGTGGATAATGGCCTCGATATGCTTAAAGGCATCATCATCGATATCCAGACCCTTTAACGCCTTTCCTGCACCCGGAATCATACCCATCAGGTCTTTGATGTTCCCCATCTTCTTGATCTGCTGTATTTGACTGAGGAAGTCATCAAAACCAAACTTGTTCTTGGCAATCTTCTTCTGGATTTTTCTCGCTTCCTCTTCATCGAACTGCTCTTGGGCACGTTCAACAAGCGAAATTACATCGCCCATTCCCAAAATACGCTCGGCCATACGGGCAGGGTAGAAAACATCGATGGCTTCCATCTTTTCGCCCGTACCAATGAACTTTATCGGTTTGTCTACTACCGATTTGATCGAAATGGCAGCACCCCCACGGGTATCGCCATCCAACTTCGTGAGTATGACACCATCAAAATTCAGGATATCGTTGAAAGCCTTTGCAGTGTTCACGGCGTCCTGGCCGGTCATTGCATCGACTACAAAAAGTGTTTCCTCTGGATTTATGGCCTTGTGGATGTTGGAAATCTCATCCATCATTTTTTCATCTACCGCCAAACGACCAGCCGTATCGATGATGACCACATTTTTTCCATTTGCCTTGGCATGGGCGACGCCGGCTTTTGCAATGGCAATCGGGTCGCTATTCCCCTTATCGGAATATACTTCAACACCTATTTGGTCGCCTACCACATGTAGCTGATCTATAGCCGCCGGACGATACACATCGCAACCCACGAGAAGTGGATTTTTACTTTTTTTGGTTTTTAAGAAATTTGCCAGCTTACCCGAAAAAGTGGTCTTACCCGAACCCTGAAGACCGGACATTAGAATGACCGAAGGGTTGCCGGAAAGATTAATGCCCTCTTGCTCACCGCCCATCAATTCGGTAAGTTCATCCTTAACGATCTTGACCATTAATTGGCCGGGCTGTAATGTCGTAAGTACGTTTTGCCCCAGTGCCTTTTCCTTTACCTTATTCGTAAATTCCTTGGCAATCTTGAAATTGACATCGGCATCCAACAAAGCCCTACGGACTTCCTTAGTCGTTTCGGCTACATTGATTTCGGTTATTTGCCCGTGCCCCTTCAGTACGTGCAGGGCTTTATCCAGTTTTTCGCTTAAATTATCGAACATCGTTTTACTTACTTTTTGGAGAAAGGCAAATTTAATGAATTGAACTCATCTTGGGATACTACTGTTGGGAAAGATTGCGCGGAATATAAAAAAATGCCCCATTCTGATAAAAGCTATGGGCCGTTCACTCTGAAAAGCAAGAACCTAGACCCATTGAAAAGCGTCCTAAAAAAAGCGCCCATCTTTCGATGGACGCTCCAAACAAGTTGTGGGGCAAAATTTTACAGTAGGTCTCATTCACATTCTTTTTCGATGACCAAGGTCTCTTCGCCGCGCCTAAGAACAAAGCGTGCCCCGCGACACTCGGTCACTTCCCAATCGCCAACATAATTGGCGAGCGCAATACTCAGATTATTAAAGGTCAGAACATTCCCTGTAATCGACCAGTTGCCTTCATCGACCACGGTTCCATTCGGGTTACGCACATGTATGTTCCTGTTTGAAAAATCGATACGCAGGTAATCCAAACTACTATTTTCGTCCTGTGAAGGGGCCCATTGGCAAGTGCTTATGTTTTCGCTAATAAACATCTCACTGCAGGCCACAGTCACTTTATCACATTCCTTTTCGATAATCAGGTTTTCGTCACCACGTCGGAGTCTGAATCGCACATCACTACATTCGAGAACTTCCCACTGCCCAATATAGTTAGCGAGTGCCATACTCAAATCGCTAAAGACGACAATGTTTCCGTCAATCGACCAGTTCCCTTCATCTACGACCGTTCCGTTTGCATCGTATACATGAATGTCCCTATCTGAAAAATCAATCCTTAAATCGTTCAAAAAATCACCTTCCTCCTGTGAAGGTGCCCATCTGCACGTGTCTAAAGTTTCAGAAATATAGTCTTCGCCACAGGCTACAGGCGTATCCTCACAATACCTTTTCATGATAATCTTATTATCATCACCAGCGTGTAACTTGATCTTTTTACCGTCAATATCGTTCACAAACCAATCTTGGGTGAAATCGACCAGTAATTCAAACTCGAGGTTTAAGACAACCCTGTAATCAGAAATCCTGGTATTCCATTGCCCGTTACTCAAATTACCTTCTCGGTCACGTGCTACCACGCTACCATTCTCACTAAAGTTCAGGACATAATCTTCGTATTGGTCGGTAGTATCCTGATTATTACGCTCTAATCCCTCCACCAGCCAAGGACAGGCGATCAATACCGTATCTAAGCGTACCTTGGTAAAGTCATCATCGCTATAATCATTGTCATCGTCCTCGTCACATATATCGATAGCGCTTTCTATGGCATCCTTCAATTCGGCATTATTGTAGACGGTGACCTGTGTACTATCCTGTAATTCAAATGACACGGGGAACTCCACGCTAACCAAATCGGCTTCCCTTAGACCGGTAAAAAAACGTCGAAGTTCACTATCATCGGTTGCGGTAACATTTCCGGTGAGCGTGAGATTAGGATTAAAAGTGTACAAGGTAATAGGATAAACGAAATCGATACATTCGATATCATCGTCTTCACCTCCTTCTACACATTCCTCTGCAATAGCCCTAAGGTCTTCCGGTGAGGACAAAGTGACCTCGGTATAGTCGGCCAGCGTAATGGTAATGGGGAAAACAATATCCAAAACATCATCATCCGTCTCGAAGGCGTCGAAAATCTTTTCGATGGTTTCAAGATCGTCCATTGTTTCTATGGTAAGTGCTAGACCGTTTACAGAAACGCTGTAAGGGAATTGAATATCAAAACAGCTTGAACCATCGACGATATTATCATACGAGCCATCGTTATCGACCGCTCGCCGCATCAATTGAAGGGTTGTTGAAGTGGCTTCCATGGATTCCGTAGCAATGTCACCGCCAGGTGTCGCCTCCTCTTCCGGGGTAAGTTCATCCTGACTACAGGACGTTAACGCACATACAGCTGCCAGTAGGATGACGCATAGTATGTAATAAATACTTTTTTTCATAACGATTTGGATTTGAAAAAGTGTCTTAACACAAATTTAAAACAACAGCGGCCCAAAACACCCTACTTTCACTTTTGAATTTTTTAAAATATCTTTGACCAGTACCAACCTAATCCTGACTCCCATAAAAATGGACAACGTATGTGAAGATGGCGTGTTCGCCAAAATCTTCAAAGCCAATTCCAAAACGGTTTTCAACTACATTTATTATAAGTTCGGTAATGAGGAAAAAGCCCACGATGCCGTTCAGGAGGCTTTTCTTAAACTATGGGAAAATTGTGCAAAAGTAGCACCAGAAAAGGCAAAGGCTTTTGTCTATACCGTTGCCAATAATACCTATCTAAATGTCATCAAGGCCGAAAAGGTACGATTGAAGTACGCCGATAAAACACTCAAAAATACCAACGAGACCCCTGAATTCGTGTTGGAACAGCAAGAATTTCAGCAAAAACTGGACAATGCCCTAAACAGTTTGCCCGAAAACCAGCGGGTCGTTTTTTTATTGAATCGCATTGATGGAAAGAAATACAAGGAAATAGCTGTCATGGAAGGCGTGTCTGTAAAGGCAATTGAAAAGCGGATGCATTTGGCGTTGAAATCGCTACGGGCGAAGATTGACGGGATATGAAAATGGATGCAGGGAGCGGTTGCAGTAGGCAGGTAGGATGAACTTAAGAAAGAGTTGCTAGCTACCATCGAAAAACCGCCCACTTAAAAGGTAGGGTTAATTACTAACTGGTTGTTATTAAGATACTAAGCAAAAGTCATGCAAGAAAATTATTTGGCGAAATGGCTCAATAACGAGCTCACCGAGGAAGAACTCGCGGAATTCAAAAACTCCGACGAGTATGCCACTTATAAGCGTATCATCGAGGTTTCCGACACCTTACAAGGACCCGATTTTAGCGCTGAGGAAGCCCTATCGGCCATTCGGAACAAGCGTATACTCGAGGCACCAAAGGTGGTGCAACTACACCCTTTTAAGCGCTTTATGAAAGTTGCGGCAGTTGCCGCTATCCTTATCGTAGGTGCTTACTTTTATTTGAATACCCTCGATAAGACCGTTAGCACAGAATATGCACAGCGCGCTGATGTTACGCTTCCCGATGCCTCCGAAATCGCTTTGAATGTAGATTCAAAAGTTTCGTTCAGTGAAAATAACTGGGACGAAGAACGCAAGGTGCGTCTAGAAGGTGAAGCGTTTTTCAAGGTGGCGAAAGGTAAAAAATTCACCGTAGCTACAAAAGCGGGTGATATTACCGTGCTGGGCACACAATTCAATGTAGAACACCGTAAGGACTTTTTTGAGGTCAGCTGTTTTGAAGGCTTGGTCAGTGTCTCTTTTAAAGGGATGGAAACCGAAATTCCGGCAGGTGCTTCTTTTTTTGCCGTGAACGGTAAAATCAAAGAACACGAGATTCAAAAGAATAGTGCACCTTCTTGGATGAATGATGAAAGTACATTTAAAAGTATTCCGCTCCGGTATGTTCTCGATGAATTTCAAAGACAGCATAATATTATCGTAACTACCGAAAACATTGATACGAGTCAACTATACACAGGCACCTTTAGCAATTCGGATGCTATGCTTGCCTTAAAAAGCATCAGTGTTCCTTCCCAAATAAAGTTTAAATTTGAGGGGAACAAAGTGCTTTTCTATGCCGAAGACGCCCCATAAGCGAGTATCTGTATTTTATTGCCTACTGTTTTTTCTGATGCCCTTTCTGGGAACGGCCCAGGAAACCCTGACCTATACTTCTTTAAACACCTTAATTCGTACATTAGAACAGGACTACGAAGTGAAGTTCTCCTATGTCGATGCCGATTTGGCGAATATTCGAGTGCCCACCACGGATGCCACTACGCTTTCCGAAATTTTGACCCGCATCGAACAGCTTACCCAACTGCGGATCAAAAAGTTGAACGACCGCTATTATGCCATCACCAAGAGTGATAAAATCGCCATTTGCGGGTATGTATTCGATAATTTTGAAGAGAATACGGTTATGGGTGCCTCGGTGGAGGTACTCGATAGCGATATGGCCGTAGTGACCGATATGACTGGACGATTCGCCATCGACAACGTTCCTAGGGATGCGACCCTACGCATCAAATACATAGGATACAAAACTCGCTTCATAAAGGCCGAAGAGCTTCTAGGCCGGCTCGAATGCCAGACCATTGTCTTAGCCCAATTTTACCAACAATTACGCGAAGTTGTCGTTTACGAATTCCTGACCGCCGGCCTTACCAAACAAAGTGATGCCAGTATTGAGCTGGATATCGAAAAATTCGGGATTCTTCCGGGAAGTATCGAACCCGACGTATTACAAACCGTTCAGGCATTGCCAGGAATCGAAAGTATAGACGAAACGGTTTCGGACATCAATATCCGCGGGGGTAGCAACGACCAAAACCTTTTGTTATGGGATGGTATCAAAATGTACCAATCCGGGCATTTTTTTGGGTTAATATCCGCCTTCAATCCTTATTTGACCGAAAAAGTTACCTTGGTCAAGAACGGTACCAGTAGCCAATATGGCGATGGCGTAAGCGGACTTATCGACATGCGTACCAAAGACCAACTCGGTATTCCCTTTTTCGGTGGGGCAGGTTTTAACCTTATCAGTGGGGATGCGTATGGGCAATTGCCGTTGTCGGAAAAATTGGCCATTCAATTTTCCGCAAGACGATCTTTGACCGATTTTTTTGACACACCGACTTTCAATCGATTTTTTAAAAGGATTTTTGAAAATGACCGGATAGTGAACAATAGCCGACCAGAAGATACGCAGCGCGACCAAACCTTTCTGTTTTACGATTTTACGGGAAAACTGCTATATGATATCAATGACAAGCAAAAACTGCGTTTTAGTGTAATCAACATCAATAACCAACTCGATTATTCAGAAGAGGATATGGATTCGGGGGAAAGGAGTAAAAGTGACCTCAACCAGTTCAATTTTTCCGTGGGGCTGCGCTTGCAGAGCAAGTGGTCGGATAGGTTTACCTCTTCCTTGAATGCATATTACACCAATTACAATTTAGATTCCCGTAGCATCTCTTCCGACGCCAGGCAGCAACTGCTCCAAAACAACGAGGTAGATGAAAAATCGGTGAAACTTAATACATCTTTCAGTTTGGTAACGCAGCTCGATTGGCGTAATGGCATACAGGTTAGCGAGACCAAAGTCACCAATGCCACAAATGTTACCTTGCCCCCATTTGCCAGTGTGCAAGAGGGAACGGTAATTGCCCAATCGTTCTTTTCGGAACTTGCCTACACTTCGGACGATAATCGATTAATAGCCAAAGCAGGCGTACGGTTGAACAACTATAGAAATCCGGATAACTTTACCAAATTCATTACCGAACCTAGACTGAACCTCAATTATACCTTTGCAAAAAATTGGAAGGCAATCGTTCTTGGAGAGTTCAAAAGCCAGGCAACGAACCAGGTTATCGACTTAGAACAAAACTTTTTGGGTATCGAAAAAAGACGTTGGGTCATCTCGGATGGTACAAGTCTTCCGGTCACGAGGAGCAAACAAGGTTCTTTAGGCATCAATTACGACCGTAAAACCCTATACATTGGTTTGGAAGGTTTCTATAAAGAAGTGAAAGATATTAGTACACTCACCCAAGGTTTCCAGAACGAAAACCAATTCAATGGCGAAATAGGAAAGTATGACGTTAAGGGGGTAGAATTCCTGATCAACCAAAAAACGGATACCTACAGTATATGGGGTAGTTATACCTACAACCTCAACAATTACAATTTTCCGGATTTCGAACCGAGCGAGTTCCCCAATAATTTCGATATTCGGCATACGGCCACCGTTGCCGGTACCTACACCGCCGGAAACCTTCGGCTCGGTATTGGTCTCAACTATCGTTCCGGCAAGCCTTTTACCGAGCCGGATGCCGAAAATGCTTTGAATACCGACGTTTTCCCATTTCGCATCAACTTCGAAGAGCCCAATAGCAGTAAACTGCCCGAATACCTGCGAGCCGATGCATCGGCCATTTACGATTTTACCATGAGTCCAACGATAGATGCCACCGTCGGATTATCGATTCTGAACTTTACCAATCGTAAAAATACGCTGAACACCTATTACCAATTGGGACCGGACGATACCATAGAGCGCGTTGAAAACGTATCGCTAGGGCTTACGCCCAATATGAGTTTTAGGGTGCGGTTTTGATAGGAGCGTCACCATCCTCTAGAAAATCGAAATTCAGCATACGTTTTATAATATGGTAAAGCTCCGGGAAATCAGCTTTGAACACATCTGGCGTTTCGATAAAATTCTCCACTGCAACCGAAAAGAATTCCTGCAAATTCGTCATACCATAGGCTCGAAAATAATCGGAATTTTCCATTTTAGTTGAAAAATCGGGACTTGCCAATAGCTTTTTAATCCGTTTTAATCCGTTTCGAAAGCGAATTCCTTCCCAAAAGGGTTGTTTTATCAAATGAAAACTGAGCGCATGGGCAAATTCGTGAACAACAAGATTCCTATTGTCATCGGCAATTTCAAACCCTTTCCACAATCGATCGGAAGAAACGATAACCCGCTTAAGCCCTAGATTGTATTCCCCCACATGATATTGTCGTCTTATACGGGAATAATACTGAGTCGGATAAATCACGATTTCGACCAACGAGGTCATCATTCGGTAGCCCGATATGCCAAGGGTCATCAAAGCAAGGCTTCCGCTTAGGAGGAGTTTCACATCTTCCTGATAGTCGATTTCACCTTGAAATTTGAAGGTCTTGGCCATACGGTACCAGACCGTACGTTTTTCAAAACGCTCTTTGACGGGAGCTGACATTTGCCCGTAAATCGGCAGCCATTTTAGAAGTATTCGTTTCTCGCTTTCGGAGAGTGTCACGGGTTTTCTGAAGGGGTTCCATTTATAGAGATCCATCGCATACCGAACCAGATAAACGACGCAAGCCAAGGCATACGCAATCCACAGCCACCGGAAAATTTCTACTGAAAAAAGGGCGACGTTCAAAATAATGGGTTCAAGTTTTTGTTACATACGGTCTGGAACAGCTATACCCAACAATCGCAAAGCCGATTGTATTACATCGGCAACCTTTTTGGTCAATTGCACCCGGAACACTCTTTGCCGTTCGTCGGCCTCGCCTAATATAGAGACCTGCTGGTAAAACGAATTGAACTCTTTTACCAGATCGTAGGTATAGTTAGCGATCAAGGCAGGACTATAATTTGTTGCTGCCAGCTGTATGGTATCGGGAAAAAATTGTAGTTGCTTGATCAGCTCCTTTTCCTTGGGATGTAGTGCTTCGACCGCGTTTAGCGTTGTGTTTATATCAAAATCGGCTTTTCTTAGTATGGACTGAATACGGGCATACGTATATTGAATAAATGGACCCGTATTCCCTTGAAAATCTACCGATTCTTTCGGATCGAATAATATTCGTTTCTTGGGGTCTACCTTGAGAATATAGTACTTGAGCGCCCCAAGCCCAATCATCTTGTATAAATCATTTTTCTCGGTATCGGAGTAGCCTTCCAATTTGCCCAATTCCTCCGAAATCTTGGCGGCCGTTCGCGTCATCTCATCCATAAGATCATCGGCATCGACAACAGTACCTTCGCGGCTCTTCATTTTACCACTTGGGAGGTCTACCATCCCATAGCTCAAATGGTGCAATTGGTCTGCCCAGGAAAAACCTAGTTTTTTAAGGATCAAGAATAACACTTTAAAGTGATAATCCTGCTCGTTGCCCACGGTATAGACCATGCCATTGATATCGGGATGATCCTTTACGCGCTGTATCGCCGTACCGATGTCCTGAGTCATATAGACCGCCGTACCATCGGAGCGGAGTACTATTTTTTCATCGAGTCCTTCATCGGTGAGGTCTATCCACACGCTGCCATCCTCCTTTTTAAAGAACACCCCTTTTTGGAGTCCGTCTGCAACCACATCCTTTCCTAAAAGATAGGTATCGCTTTCGTAATAGAGCGTATCAAAATCGACACCCAGATTTTTATAGGTCACCTCGAAACCATTATAGACCCACCCGTTCATTTTTTTCCAAAGGGAAACTACTTCTTTATCGCCTGCTTCCCATTTAAGAAGCATTTTCTGAGCTTCATTTAAAATTTGAATATGAGGTGTGAATTTTTCATCCAGAAGTTCTCTGACTTTCCGTATTTCCTTATCAGTGGAATTGTCTTCAGTTTTTGTTTTCCCATATAAATTAGAAAATATTGTTAGAAACTTTCTTCTTGAATCCTCTAATAAATCATTGCCAATCTTTTTCTCTAAGAGATAATCCAAATCTTCAGAAAAAGGCATTTTATTACCTTTTTCCAAATTAGAATCGCTTGCATTAAGCTTGAACTTGTAGAAATCTCTAATTGCGGCTCCAAGTGATGAAAAGTACTCATTCTCCACTTGAACATTTTTTATTGCTTCTTTTAAATTATATTCTTCTAGTCTATTTAGTTCTAGTTTCCTAGAGAAATCCTCAATCAATTCTCTAAGCTCCTTTTTAAACTCTTTGTCATATCTTACATAATAATTTCCGACCAACTTATCCCCTTTCAATCCGGTACTCTCTGGGGTCTCCCCATTCCCAAAGCGTTGCCATGCCAACATGCTTTTGCAAATATGAATGCCCCTGTCGTTGATAATTTGGGTTTTATAGACCTTTTTGCCAGCCGCTTTCAGGATTTCGGCAACCGAATAGCCCAGCAGGTTGTTTCGTATATGCCCCAGGTGCAAAGGCTTATTCGTATTTGGGGATGAGTATTCGACCATTACGGCATCCGTAGCAGTTTCCTTTACCAGGCCATAGTCGGCTTCATTTTTAATCCCATTAAAGAAATCGATATAAAAGGCGTCGCTGACCACGAGGTTCAAAAATCCCTTCACCACATTGAAATCGGAAATAGAAGCAACCGACTCTTTTAAAAACGTACCGATTTGCTCCCCGATATGAGCCGGGTTTCCATTTACCACGCGTAACATCGGAAAAACCACCACGGTGATATCGCCTTCAAAGTCTTTCCGTGTAGGTTGAAATTCTACCGACGGTAATTCCGCGTCGAATATAGAACGTACGGCTTCTTTTACTTTAACGTCTAAAACAGTTTGGATGCTCATGGTGTTGCGGTTCTAAGCTTGCAAAACTAAGCATTTTTTAGAGCCTGACATACGTATTATCTCCTTAAGTAGGATACAAGTTTTACACTAAAACCTGAATGAAATAGCTCGAAAATAAGAACTAAACCCTCTTTGTGGGTGCCGATAATTTAATGGATTGCGTTTCTTTCTATCAATTTAAGTAGGAATGGGTTTTCCTTGAACCAAGGAATGGTTAACTTTAGAAAAAACTGCTGGAATAAGAAGATTAAAAACTATGTTGGTAAATGTATCCTATAACAACAGGGAGGTAACACGCAAAATTGACGAAGCGGTCGGTAAACCTTTTAAACTAAAAGAACGCTGGGCCATGAAGGGTATCGGATCCCCAAAATTGTTTATTGCCGAGACGAGTATTGAAATTAGAAACTTATTGATACTCGATAACAATACCGATTCTTGCAATATTGAAATGCGACCCAAAGGCATTATCGTTCGGTTTCGCTCACTACTGGAAACGTTCGCCTTGGTCATTCCCTACTATAAATTGACCATCTATAAGGGCGATTTTGCTATCTACTCCATTTATAGGGACAATCACTTCATCAAGGTAAAATCGGATACCAAGGCCATTCAAAAATACTTCCGGAAATTATTGGACTATAAAGCGGACAATGCGCCAACTTCTATCGAAGATTTGTAGCATTTAATGGAACAACGTTTGCCACGCCCGATGGGCGAAATACAAGACCTAAAACTAACTTCATGAAAATACTCCTCACAGGTGCTAATGGGTACATCGGAATGCGTTTACTACCCCTGCTTTTAGATCTAGGGCATGATGTAATCTGTGCCGTGAGGGACGCAGAACGACTTTCAGTGGATGCGGAGACCCGTTCGCGCATCAGTATTATAGAGATTGACTTTTTAAAGGAGGTGCAAGAAGGAAAAGTTCCCAATGATATTGATGCGGCCTATTTCCTGATTCATTCCATGAGCTCATCTACAAAGGATTTTGATGAGATGGAAGCTACTACGGCCGAAAATTTCAACCGTTATCTTAAGCCGACCAACGTAAAGCAAGTTGTTTATCTGAGCGGCATCATAAATGAGGAAAACCTTTCAAAACATTTGCAGTCGCGAAAAAATGTTGAGAAAATATTGTATGAAGGTCCATTCGCACTTACCGTTCTTAGAGCGGGCATCATCGTAGGCTCCGGGAGTTCATCGTTTGAAATCATACGTGATCTTTGCGAAAAGCTACCTTTTATGATTACACCCAAATGGGTCTTGACCAAGACCCAGCCCATTGCCATTCGCGATGTCATGAGTTTTTTGACGGGAGTACTTGGCAATGAGGAAACCTACGACGACTCATTTGATATCGCTGGGCCCAATGTGCTCAGCTACAAAGAGATGCTACATCAATATGCCGAGGCGAGAGGGTTTAAAAATTGGATTGTTACGGTTCCAATAATGACGCCTAAAATATCGTCGTATTGGTTGTATTTTGTCACTTCGACGTCTTATAAACTAGCCTTGAACTTGGTTGACAGTATGAAAGTAGAGGTTATCGCCAGAGACAAGCGGCTTCAAGAAATTTTGGGAATAACCCCACATACCTATGCCGAGGCCATAGACATGGCCTTCAAAAAAATCGAACAGAACTTGGTCATCAGCAGTTGGAAGGACAGTATGGTCAGTGGGCGTTTTCAACAGGATCTTGAAAAATATATTCAGGTGCCCAAATATGGTGTTTTAAAGGACGTAAAAAAACGTAAGATAGAAGACCCAAAAAGAGTGCTGAAAAATATATGGAGTATTGGCGGCGAACGGGGGTGGTATTATGGCAATTGGCTGTGGAAAATTCGAGGATTCATGGACAAGCTCATTGGCGGCGTGGGTCTGCGTCGCGGTCGCACCCATCCCGACAAAATATATTCCGGTGATGCATTGGATTTTTGGCGGGTCTTGTTGGCGGACAAAAAAAAGAAGCGACTCCTGCTTTTCGCCGAAATGAAATTACCCGGCGAGGCATGGTTAGAATTCCGAATCGACGAGAAAAACGTACTGCACCAAACAGCAACCTTTAGACCACGTGGATTGAGAGGGCGTTTGTATTGGTATAGTATCGTTCCCCTTCATTATTTTATCTTTGGTGGTATGATTCGCGGAATTGCAGAAAGCAAGTAACAACTTGATTTGTAATGGAAAAGTGATTAAGAGACTGTTTGGAAATATCTCGCTTATTTTCTTAGGGCCTCTTTTTGCACCTTATTTCGTTAAAATTTTTGACCGTAGCGCTGCTATGCTCAAAAATTTTGCCTCATAATGCATCAAAAATAGACCATAACAATTCTAACGACATATTTCCAAACAGTCTCTAAGATAATCTGGTACCGAGTTATTTGGTTCTTTGCTGGATACGTCTTATCAAAACGGCAATTTACCAACCCGATAACTAAAATTGCTTAAACAGTTGTAGAATCTCATCTTGACAACCATCAAGGGCCATTTAATTTAGCATTTTATCCAACTTATATAATGAAATATACGGTCAAAATATTTCTATTAGCTATTAATCTGGTCATTTTCGGCGAAATGCTTCCCGCCCAACAAAGCGAAATAAGCAACCAGGACTATGGATTTCAGATTACCATGTTGGGCATTCCCAAATCGGCTCCTGATGGTTATGAATCCGTAAAAACCGTGGCGCTCGACAAGCCATTGTATCCGGATAAGGCGTATGAAGTCGGTTTTTGGATTTTTGGCCCCCAACTGGCCGATCGTGGCTATTCCTATCCGATACAGGTGTTCCCTTCCAATTTTATGGGCCCAGTCAATAGCGACATTTTTAATTTAGTCGAGGCCCACGAGATTATGCCCAAGCTTGAAGTAAATCCGCCGCCGAGATATACCAGTAGGGGGTACCATACTTTTACGATTCGTCCCGATACCTTGTATCAAAATGTGACAGTTGCCCTGAAAGTAAATGCCTGGGACCGCCCTCCTATTAACATCCGGGAAGACATAACGGTCACCGGCGTTTTTGTGGCTGTTGTTCCCGAAAAATCAAATGATGACAATTCCCTAGCGCAAAAGCAATCCATAGATACATTAAAAAGAGTTCTTCCCGAGCAAATGGCGGAACGTATTTTGATCGACAGCAAAAAGAGTTATACGGTGACCGAAAGTGAGGTATCCATCGGACTTTATGACCATCGGAATATCGATAAGGATAAGGTAACCATTTACCTCAATGCCGAAATTTTAATCGAAGACTATGAACTGAAGCGAAAAAAGAAATTCTTTAAAGCGGGATTAAAACCAGGTATCAATACCATTACGCTACATGCAGAAAATCTCGGCGAGGTTTCACCGAACACGGCGGCTATCATCGTTAAAACGAAATCTAAGGAATTGACGGCAATTTTGGAATCGGACCTTGGTACTAGCCAGTATTTTACGCTTGTTTATAAGCCAAACTAGATATGCAAAGCTATTGCTCTTTGGGCAAAAAGACCTCAGCCATCATACAACGGGCACTACCACCACCACAGGTCTCGATGGTGTCCAATGGACTATGGATAATAGCGCAGTACTTTTTAATGGCGCTGATTTGATCTTCCCGCAAGCTATTATAAGCGGCAGAACTCATCACCATAAATCGCTTTTCATCGGCGCCAATGACCTGAAGCATATTTCCAGCAAAAGAATGCATTTGGGCCTCGGTTATGGCTATGATTTCCTTACCATCTTTTTTTAGATGGTCGAGTACATTTTTTCGTTCCTCTTTATCATCAATGGTATCCAAACAGATTACCACAAAATTCTCGGCCATCGCCATCATCACATTGGTATGATAGATGGGCTTTCGTTCTCCCGCTACCGTTTGGTTCGCAGTAAAAACAACGGGAAAGCAATCAAAGTCTTCACAAAACTCGATAAACAGTTCTTCATCTGCCCTTTCGCTAAGCGCACAGTACGCCTTTTGATGCACTCGATCCTTTAAAATACTTCCGGTGCCTTCCAAGAAAATGCCTTCTTCCTCCGCCGAGGTATAGTCAATGATATCGGTTATCTGAAATCCCTTGTCCTCGAGAATGGTAAAAATATCCTCGCGACGCTCTCTTCTTCGATTTTCGGCGAACATCGGATAGACGGCCACCGTACCGCTGCTATGAAAGGAAACCCAATTGTTGGGAAAAATAGAATCAGGGGTATCCGTCTCTTTTTTATCGTCAACAACCAGTACATTTACGCCATTCGAACGCAGCACACTAACAAAATCGTCAAATTCCTGTTGTGCTTTTTTATTGATTTCAGAATTTCTAAGCTCCAGATCTTCTTGAAAATAATTGTTGACCGCGGTCTCTTCGTTTTTACGAAAAGCAACAGGGCGTACCATCAGAATCGTATTCGTAACTTGTGTTTTCATCCTATTTTACTGTATTTGGGACATTTATGCTCTTACCAATGGTAAGGTACTGCATCGCAACAGCCCTTCTTGTTTCGAGATTTCGGCATATGGAATTTCCTCGACAACAAAACCCTGGTCACGCAACCAATTGTTCAGTCTTGTAAAATTTTGCTCTGAAACCACCACGTCCGGGGAAATGGAAAATACATTACTGAACATGTTATACATTTCATCCGCAGTAATTTCAAAAATATTATCCGCTCCGAAAAAATCGACCAACCATTGGTATTCCTCCTCGACCAAGAAACCGTTCTTATGTAAGATAGCCTTTCCTTTGCCCAATGGCTGAAAGCAGCAATCTAAATGCAGCGCATTCTCTTTTGCATTGGTCGATTTCCGCAACTCGAACGATTTGACTTTTTTATTCGGGAATTGTTTTCTTAAAAAAGTTACAGCGGCATCATTTGTGCGTGCGGTAATGTGGGAAGGATAATCCTCTGCCGTATAGGTTCCAACGAAGATATAATCGTACCAAGGCATTACATCCCCGCCCTCAACATGTACCTCCTCGGGCGCATGGATGATATCTTCTGGATCTATATATTCCAATACGTGCAATATGGCCTCGATTTCTTTTTCCCTATCCGGAAGGATATTGGCCAAAATCAATTTGTCCTGTATGACGAAAGCAATGTCCCTCGAAAAAATCTGATTGCAATCTTCAATTACCTCAGGACGGAATACCTTTACCCCGTATTTTTTGAATACGGCGGCAAAGGCGTCCATTTCTTTGATCATATCTTCTTCCTTCGGATAGGTACCCGCCAGAATATGCTCCAAAGATTTTGGATCGTATGACTCATCAGGTTGTGGTACAGGGCCACAGCTTTCTGCTGTCCCTAGAACCACTGTTTTAAGAGGGGAAATTTCGTCATTCACATTCAACTTCAACATGCCGTAAATTTTTAATAATTCTCTTTTATACCTTCAAAGATAATTCGCAATTTCAGGGTACGAAAAAAGCCCTTCTAAAATTTTAAAAGAGCTTCATTGTTTTTATTTAAAGGTAGCAATCTACCTCGATTCGAGGTCAACAAAAGACCTGTGTGTTTCTCCGATATATAATTGTCTCGGACGACCGATAGGTTCGTTGCGCAAACGCATTTCCCTCCATTGGGCAATCCATCCCGGCAGCCTACCCAAGGCGAACATTACCGTGAACATTTCAGTAGGAATACCCAAAGCCCTGTAGATAATGCCCGAGTAAAAATCTACGTTCGGATACAACTTTCGATCAATGAAATATTGGTCTTCCAAAGCTTCTTTTGCCAAGCCTTTGGCAATTTCCAATATAGGATCTTCAATACCCAAATCGGCCAGGACTTCATCCGCCGCTTTTTTGATGATTTTTGCCCGAGGGTCGAAATTCTTGTACACACGATGTCCGAAGCCCATTAGGCGAAACGGGTCGCTCTTATCTTTGGCTTTCGCCATATATTTTTTGGTGTCGCCGCCATCGGCCTCTATCGCTTCCAACATTTCGAGTACTGCTTGATTCGCACCACCATGCAACGGCCCCCACAGGGCAGAAATTCCAGCTGACAGAGATGCGAACAATCCGGCGTGCGAGGATCCTACGATACGCACTGTGGACGTAGAACAATTTTGTTCGTGATCGGCATGCAAAATCAATAACTTATCAAGTGCTTCGATGACGATTTTATTCAAGACATATTCCTTGGAGGGCTTTTTGAACATCATCTTATGAATGTTCTCTACATAACCCAAGCTATCGTCGCCATAATCCAATGGTAGGCCTTTTTGCTTTCGCATGGTCCAAGCTACAAGAACAGGGAATTTTGCCAATATGCGCACTATCGCCCCGTACATCTCGTCTTTGGAGGTAACGTTCACCGATATCGGGTTAAAGGCGATCAGGGCACTGGTCAAGGAGGAGAGCACACCCATCGGATGGGCCGATTTCGGAAAAGCGTCCAAAATCTTCTTCATCTCTTCATCTACGTGGGATTCGTTCTTAATATCGATATGAAACGCCGAGAGCTGTTCTTTATTTGGCAAATCCCCAAAAATCAATAAATAGCACACTTCTAGGAAATCGGCCTTTTCCGCCAATTCCTCGATGCTATACCCACGATATCTCAAAATACCCTTTTCACCGTCTAAAAAAGTAATTGCACTTTCACAGGAACCTGTGTTTTTATAACCGGGGTCAATTGTCGTAAGCCCTCCCGTTGCGGAGCGTAGGGTTTTAATATCAATAGCGAGCTCGTTTTCAGTACCTTCAATTACCGGGAAATCGTATTTCTGACCTTTATATTCTAGGGTTGCTTTGTCTGACATTCGTATTTTTTACTTAAAATTAGGGTGAATGGTAAATTTAATCAAAAGGCGGCATTTTACCAATGCCTTCTCCTATTAGTTTTTGCTTAGAAGCTATGCTATTGCAGGAAATAGGGACTATAACAAATACAGTTTTTCGTAATACCCGTCAACGGATTTGCCCCAAGTAAAGCGTGCTTTCTTTGCGTTCGATTGGATTTTTTTCCATGCAGCCTTATCCTTTTCCCAAAGGGTCAAGGCCTCGTCGAACCGCTTGATCATACTTTTGATTTGGGCATTATAGGTTTTTCCTTCGAATGCAAAACCGGTTTTCATATGTGTCACCGTATCTTTCAATCCGCCGGTATGGTGAACCAAGCACGGATTTCCGTTGCGCATAGCGAGCATTTGACTTATGCCACAAGGTTCGAAGAGACTTGGCATAAAATACAGATCGGTCTCCAGATACATCGAGTCGATCAAATCTTCGGATTGACCGTTCGTAAATATGAAATTCTTATGCTTATAGCTCATGTCGCGAAACAATTGCTCGTAGTCGGGATCACCAGTACCTAAAAGCATGAAGATGCCATCGATTTTCTCCAGCCTTTTCAACATTTTCTCGAATGCCTCGGGCGAGCGTTTAAAAAAGTAGAACTTTTGTTCGGTGAGCCTAGCCACACTTGAAACGATAAATTTAGGCCGCTCGGTTACGAATTCCATTATTTTTTCACCGGTATGGGCCAAGAAATCGGCCTTGTACTTTTTCGATTCGTCCTGTAGCCACCTAAAGAGCGCTTTAACGGTATTTCTGTAGAGCAGCCCTTTCTCCGCCTCTCTGATATTATTATAGTTAGAAGCATTCAGAATACCATGCAACCTGCCCTCGTCATTTGCCTTTTGCAAATCTTTCTCCAAACTTTCCCCTCCAACGAATTCAGGTCTTCTACTTGGCATCATCACATCCTCCTTATAGGAAGGGGATACCGTATGAACGGCATCGGCCAACCGTATTCCTACGGCCATAAGGTTGATACAATCCTGATAGCGCCAATCCATCAATTCTTCATGCTTCAACTGAATTTCGGGAAACCAATTGTGCACAGAGGCGAAATTGTCGTAAAATGGTCGTATACCTTGTATAGCGAGATTATGAATGCTGTAGACATAACGCATCTTCTTTAGACTGCTATAGGCCGGGTGGTAGGTCTTGAGAAATAGCACGGCACTAGAATGCCAATCGTGCATATGTACCACATCCAATTCGCCGAATGCACCCATTTTTATGGCTTCGGCAACAGCGGTACAAAAAATCATAAATTTCACAAAATCGTTGAAGAAAGGTTCGGTAGGATCATCGTGATAAATATGCGCAATCCCCCCTTCTTCGATTTCGGGATGGTGTATGACATAATGGGTAAGGTTATCGAATTCCTTTTTCGGTGTTACCTCGTAAAGCTCTGCCGTATAACTCGTGCCACGCAGTTGAAATTTCAAGCTCGTTTTAAAGACCCCATCTTTGTGAAGTCTCGAATAAGACGGAACTACGACGTGTACTTTATCGCCCCTTCTGGATATCTCCCGTGGCACGTCTCTAACGACATCCCCCATACCTCCAGCCTTACAATCTGCAATGCCATCATTTTCAGCTGCAACAAAAAGAAAATTACTCATAAAAAATCGGTTAGTTTAAGTGGAACGAAAAAGGTAAGTAAACTTTATCAAGACGCCAAAAAAAAGCCTTTCTAACTAAAGAAAGGCTATAAAAAAGACCATAAAATTATCTATCAAGCAAGTTTGAACGCTTTTTCCTTAGGATAGTACGCCATTTCCCCCAGTTCCTCTTCGATACGCAACAACTGGTTATACTTTGCCATACGATCGGATCGAGAGGCAGAACCCGTTTTTATCTGTCCCGTATTCAAGGCAACCGCTAAATCGGCGATTGTGTTATCTTCCGTTTCGCCCGAACGATGCGACATTACCGAAGTGTAGCCAGCGTTCTTGGCCATATTCACTGCCGCGATGGTCTCCGTCAATGTTCCAATTTGATTCACTTTGATCAATATGGAGTTAGCGATGCCTTTTTCGATTCCTTTCGAAAGCCGCTCTACGTTGGTCACGAAAAGATCATCCCCTACCAATTGCACGGTATCCCCGATTTTTTCGGTCAATGATTTCCAACCGTCCCAATCGTTTTCATCCATTCCGTCTTCTATGGAAATAATAGGGTATTTTGAAGCCAGGTCGGCCAAATATTGGGCTTGTTCCTCGGAGGTACGCACTACCCCACTTTCGCCTTCGAACTTCGTGTAATCGTATTTGCCGTTCACATAAAACTCCGCAGCTGCACAATCGAGCGCAATCATGACATCGTCTCCTAATTTGTAGCCGGCCTTATCGACAGCTTTGGCAATGGTATCCAAAGCATCTTCGGTACCTCCGGCCAAGTTGGGCGCAAAACCACCTTCATCACCAACGGCCGTACTGAGTCCTCTATCATGCAATACCTTTTTTAGGTTATGGAAAATCTCAGTTCCCATTTGCATGGCATGCGAAAAACTTTTTGCCTTCACGGGCATCACCATAAATTCCTGAAATGCTATCGGCGCATCGGAATGCGACCCTCCGTTGATTATATTCATCATGGGCACAGGTAGTGTATTTGCACTTACACCCCCGACGTATCGAAACAAAGACATCCCCAGTTCATTAGCAGCAGCTTTGGCCGCGGCCAAAGACACTCCTAAAATGGCATTGGCGCCAAGTTTTGATTTGTTAGGTGTCCCATCTAGTTCGATCATGGTCCGGTCTAAAAGATTTTGTTCAAAAACGGACATCCCCAATATCTCTTCGGCAATGGTCGTGTTTACATTATCTACCGCCTTCGATACCCCTTTGCCCATAAAAGTGCTTCCTCCGTCGCGCAGTTCCACTGCCTCATGTTCCCCTGTTGATGCTCCAGAAGGAACCGCAGCACGGCCCATGACCCCATTCTCGGTAATCACATCTACCTCTACGGTCGGGTTTCCCCTTGAATCCAAAATTTGTCTTGCATGTACACTAAGTATGATACTCATTTGATTTTTCTATTTAGGTTCGTTACGTTTCTTAAAGTCAGTACTATTCAAGCCAACAAATATACGAAAGCACTTGCTCACAGCACTTTTCAGCGCAGTGGATTACAGAAATATAACGATTCGTTAAATTAAGACCGCTTTCTTTATCGAATCGAAAAACTGATCGAAGAGGTACTCGGCATCATGTGGCCCCGGACTTGCCTCTGGATGGTACTGTACCGAAAAAACCGGAGCATCTTTCATACGCATACCAGCCACGGTTTTGTCGTTCAAGTGTACATGGGTGATTTCCAAATCTTGATGCGCCTCGGTTTCTTCCCTATTGATGGCGAAACCATGATTCTGGGATGTAATTTCTCCTTTCCCGCTTAGCAGATTGAGGACGGGATGATTGATTCCGCGGTGCCCATTGTGCATTTTATAGGTAGATACTCCGTTCGCCAATGCGATGATTTGATGCCCTAGACAAATTCCAAAAAGCGGTCTTCCACTGGCGATCATTTGCTTAGCCGTTTCGATAGCTGCGGTTAAAGGCTCCGGGTCTCCAGGACCGTTCGAAATAAAATACCCATCGGGATCGAATGCTGCCATATCGGCGAAGGAGGCGTCGTACGGAAATACCTTTACAAAGGCACCCCTTTTTACAAGGTTTCTGAGAATATTCTTTTTGATACCGATATCCAAAGCCGCGATTTTTAAGTCGGCGTTTTCATCACCCACGGTATACACCTCTTTAGTTGATACCTTCGATGCCAGCTCCAAACCTTCCATACTGGGTACCTCGGCGAGTTGCTTCTTTAGTTCCGAAATGTTGTCTACCTCCGTTGAAATTACGGCGTTCATTGCTCCATTATCACGAATATAGCTCACTAGGGCCCTGGTATCAACATCCGAGATAGCCAAAAGATCATTGGCTTCGAGAAATTCCAAAAGGCTCTTATCGGCCGTGGCCCTAGAGTACTCATAACTAAAATTTCTACAGATCAGCCCCGCGATCTTTATGGATTCGGACTCTACCTCCTCTTTAGCGGTACCGTAGTTCCCGATATGGGCATTGGTCGTGACCATGAGCTGCCCAAAATACGAGGGATCGGTAAAGATTTCCTGATATCCGGTGGTTCCGGTATTAAAACAGACCTCTCCGAAAGCAGTGCCTTCCTTGTCCCCAACAGATTTCCCATGAAAGATGGTGCCATCCGCCAATAATATCAACGCTTTTTTTCTTGTTTGGTATTTCATATCCAATGCAATATTTAAGGTTTCACAAAAAAACATAAAAAAAAGGATAAGCTGAAAAGCTTATCCTTTTAAATTATCAGTAGTTATCGACATCTTACTCTTCTGAATCATCAGCTTTAGTTTCAACATCTTTCTTCGCGTCTGCCTTGGCATCTACCGCAGGAACTGGAGGAGTCTCCGTTTTGGCTCCACCACCACCTCTTCTACTTCTTCTTGTCGTTTTCTTCTTGGGCTTATCGGCATTATACAATTCGTTGAAATCGACCAATTCTATCATGGCCATATCGGCGTTATCACCTAAACGCGTTCCCAACTTAATGATACGCGTATACCCGCCCGGACGATCGGCAACCTTCTCTGAAACCGCACCGAAAAGCTCGGTTACCGCATACTTATCCCTAAGATTTTTAAAGACGATACGCCGGTTGTGCGTACCTTTTTCGGCCGTTTGATTGTTCACCGCTTTTGATTTGGTAATCAACGGCTCTACAAAAACCTTTAAGGCCTTCGCCTTGGCTACTGTGGTATTGATTCTTTTGTGCTCAATCAAGGAACAAGCCATATTGGCCAACATTGCCTTTCTGTGGGCTTTTTTTCTTCCTAAATGATTGACTTTCTTACCGTGTCTCATGACTTTAGTTTTATCATCTTGCTACCAAATCCGCCTGTGGCGGAGAGCAAAATATGATTATTTAATCTTTATCCAATTTATATTTTGAAAGATCCATACCGAAGCTAAGACCCTTGTTGATGACCAATTCTTCCAATTCGGTCAATGACTTTTTCCCGAAATTTCTGAACTTCATCAAATCGTTCTTGTTGAAAGAAACCAAATCCCCCAAAGTATCTACTTCGGCAGCTTTAAGACAGTTCAACGCACGAACGGACAAATCCATATCGACCAACTTGGTCTTTAATAGTTGTCTCATGTGCAAAGACTCTTCATCATAAGTCTCTGTCTGAGCGATTTCATCCGCCTCCAGAGTTATGCGCTCATCGGAGAACAGCATAAAGTGATGTATCAATACTTTAGCCGCTTCGGTCAGTGCATCTTTAGGATGTATGGAACCATCGGTCTCGATTTCGAAAACCAATTTTTCATAATCCGTTTTTTGCTCAACACGGAAATTCTCGATGCTATACTTTACATTTTTTACCGGCGTAAAGATAGAATCGACAGAAATGGTCCCTAATGGTGTACCTGATTTCTTGTTTTCTTCAGCAGGAACATAGCCACGACCTTTATCCAAGGTAATTTCCATATTAATGTTCACCTTCGAATCCATGTTACAAATAACCAAATCCGGATTCAATACCTGATATCCAGAAATGAATTTCTGAAAATCACCGGCAGTCATCTGTTGCTTGCCACTTACCGAGATAGAGACAGTCTCTGCTTCGGAATCCTCTATTTGTTTCTTGAAACGTACTTGTTTCAAGTTCAATATCATTTCAGTTACGTCTTCTACAACGCCAGGAATTACCGAGAACTCGTGCTCAACGGTATCTATTCTAACAGAAGTAATGGCGTGACCTTCCAAAGCTGAAAGCAATACCCTTCTTAATGCGTTCCCAACAGTCAGTCCATAACCAGGTTCCAAAGGACGGAATTCAAATTTGCCTTTGAAATCCGAGGAATCGATCATTATTACTTTATCGGGTTTCTGAAAATTAAATAATGCCATAATTAGATCAGTGTTGGTTTATTTAGAGTAAAGCTCTACTATTAATTGTTCTTTGATGTTCTCTGGAATCTGAGATCGCTCCGGAACCGCAACGAAGGTTCCTTCCATTTTATCCGAATTCCAGGTAATCCACTCGTATACTCTGCTATTGGCCGCTAAAGCATCGCCGATAGCCTGCAATGATTTGGATTTCTCTCGAACACCGACAACATCACCGGGCTTTAAAGAATATGATGGAATGTTCACCAACTCACCGTTTACGGTAATATGTCTGTGCGAAACCAATTGTCTTGCTCCTCTTCTTGTATTGGAGATACCCATGCGGTATACGACATTGTCTAATCTACATTCGCATAGTTGAAGTAAGATTTCACCTGTTACGCCTTCCTTACGCTTTGCATTCGCAAAAACATTTCGGAACTGCTTTTCTAAAATACCGTATGTATATTTTGCTTTTTGTTTTTCCATCAATTGGATGGAGTATTCGGACTGTTTACCACGGCGTCTTGTCTGTCCGTGTTGTCCTGGTGGGTAGCTCTTTTTCTCAAAAGCTTTGTCATCACCAAAAATCGCTTCTCCGAATTTACGGGCGATTTTACTAGTTGGTCCTGTGTATCTTGCCATTTTCTTTTAGTTTGAAGTGTGATTATGAATTAAGGCTTATCCTTCGATAATCGTTAACTACACTTCGGTTGAAATATAAAAATTATGTGATATTAAACTCTTCTTCTTTTAGGAGGTCTACAGCCATTATGCGGTGTTGGCGTAACATCGATGATTTCAGTCACCTCGATACCCGAATTATGAATAGAGCGAATTGCGGACTCTCTACCGTTACCGGGACCTTTTACATATACCTTCACCTTACGAAGACCTGCCTCATGAGCCACTTTCGCACAATCTTCAGCTGCAATCTGGGCAGCATAAGGAGTGTTCTTTTTAGAACCCCTAAATCCCATTTTACCCGCCGAGGACCATGAGATTACATCGCCCTTTTTATTGGTAAGTGAAATAATGATGTTATTGAACGATGCCGTAACGTGGGCTTCACCGACCGATTCGACGATTACCTTACGTTTCTTAGTTGATTTTGCACTTGACTTTGCCATTTTCTAGTCTTTAGTCGTTAGTTCCCAGTCGTGGGCCGAACATTTTCAGCTACTTGTAGTTTTGTCTATCGTCTTTCGACTGCAGACTAACGTCTTATTTATTTGGTTGCCTTCTTCTTGTTGGCAACCGTTTTTCTTTTTCCTTTTCTAGTCCTAGAGTTGTTTTTGGTACGCTGTCCTCTCAAAGGAAGACCGGATCTATGACGAATTCCCCTGTAACAACCAATATCCATTAATCGCTTAATGTTCAATTGCGTTTCCGAACGTAATTCACCCTCAATGGTAAAGCTACCTACCGCCTCACGAATACGACCAATTTCATCATCGCTCCATTCAGACACTTTGGTATCCTCGCTTACCTTCGCAGCTGCTAAAATTTCTTTGGCACGGCTCTTACCTATTCCGAAAATATAGGTCAGGGCGATTACGCCTCTTTTCTGTTTTGGTATATCTATACCTGCAATTCTTGCCATAATTATCCTTGTCTTTGTTTAAATCTAGGATTCTTTTTGTTGATCACATATAATCTGCCCTTCCTGCGAACAATCTTGCAGTCGGCACTTCTCTTCTTAACTGATGCTCTTACCTTCACGTCTCTTTTTTTTAATCGTATTCCCTATATTCAGAAACCAACCTAATGCGTACTCTTTCATATAGCGTATAGAATATAGAACAAAGAATAAAGACCCAAGTGGACGCTTTTATATCTTTTCTCTATTTTCTTTATTCTTATAGGTCCTTTCTCTTAAATAAATTCTACTCTGTATAAATCTCCAACGAAATTTATAAATCAATACCTGTATGTAATTCTAGCTTTGGAAAGATCATACGGACTCATTTCCAGCTTCACCTTATCCCCTGGCAATAATTTAATATAATGCATACGCATCTTTCCGGAGATGTGTGCTGTAACTACATGCCCGTTTTCCAACTCAACACGGAACATTGCATTTGACAATGCCTCTATGATGCTACCATCTTGTTCTATTGCTGCTTGTTTAGCCATTTTTTACTTTATTGTTCGTTGTGCGTCGATCGCCTTTGGTGTTCTCTTCATCGTTTCTTCTACCTTTCGACCGTCAATCGCAAACTGATCTTATGCTACTTTCCTATTTTTTCCTGTTTTCATTAAACCATCATAATGACGATTCAATAAATATGCGTTCACTTGTTGAACGGTATCTATCGCAACCCCGACCATGATGAGAAGGGATGTACCACCATAAAACAAAGCCCATCCTGCCTGTACACCCATTAATTTTACCACGAAGGCGGGCAGTATCGCAAGAATCGCCAAAAATATGGAACCTGGCAATGTAATCAAAGACATAATCTTATCTAAGAAATCGCCGGTTTCCTTTCCTGGTCTGATACCGGGAATAAAACCTCCACTTCGTTTCAAATCATCTGCCATTTTGTTCGTTGGTACCGTTATGGCCGTATAAAAATACGTGAATATGATGATCAATATCGCAAACAACAAGTTGTAGGCCCATCCGAAAATATCGGCGAAGTTTACTTGCATCCACTGACCAGCCGCGGTATCGTCAAAAGCACTACCAATGAGTCCTGGTACGAACATAATGGCCTGTGCGAAAATTATAGGCATTACCCCTGAAGCATTCAACTTTAAGGGTATATATTGTCTTGAACCCATTACATTTTTCTCGTACCCACCTGAGGCCGATCTTCTTGCGTACTGTACTGGAATCTGTCTTGTCGCCATAACCAATAGCACACATGCCAAGATGACCAAGAACCATATAATTACCTCGAACAAGACGAACATCAAGCCGCCTGTATTGTTCGTTGTTCTTGAAACGAATTCTTGAACGAACGACTGTGGCATAGTCGCGATAATCCCAATCATAATCAATAAGGAAATACCGTTACCAATACCTTTATCCGTAATTTTTTCTCCCAACCACATGGCGAACACACAACCGGTTACCAAGATAATCACGGCGGGAATCATAAAATCCAATCCCTTACCCAATAGGAAGGCGCTGTCCTGTACACCGAAAGCACCCAAACCATATAAATAAGCCGGAGCCTGAACGATACAAATACCGATGGTTAGCCATCGTGTAATCTGGTTAATGGTTTTTCGCCCGCTCTCCCCTTCTTTCTGCAATTTCTGCAAATAGGGAATCGCAATCCCCATTAACTGAACCACGATCGAGGCCGAGATATAAGGCATGATTCCCAATGCAAAAACGGAAACATTTGAAAATGCTCCTCCCGTAAATGCGTTCAAAAGACCAAAGATTCCCTGATCGGTGCTTGATTCTAAAGCAGCCAACTGCGAAGAATCAATTCCGGGCAATACAATCTGACAGCCAAACCTGTAAACCAATAATAGCCCAAGGGTAATCAAAATTCGATTCCTTAGTTCTTCGATTTTCCAGATATTGGATATGGTCTCAATAAATTTCTTCATAATAAAATGGACTTATAAACTTAACGCTTCTCCTCCTGCAGCTTCAATAGCCGCTTTTGCAGAGGCAGTAAATTTATGAACTGAAACCTTTAATGATGCCTTAAGCTCTCCGCCACCAAGAATCTTTACCAAGTCGTTCTTGCGAGCCAATCGGTTTTCTATCAGGGTTTCAAAAGTCACTGTATCCTTTACAATTTTGTTATCTACCAATGCCTGAAGCGCATCAAGGTTGATTCCCTTGTACTCCTTTCGATTGATGTTCGTAAAACCAAACTTGGGAACACGACGTTGCAATGGCATCTGACCTCCTTCAAATCCAATTTTCTTGCTATATCCAGATCTTGATTTTGCGCCTTTGTGTCCTCTAGTGGCCGTACCACCTTTTCCAGAACCTTGGCCTCTACCAACTACCTTTCCCGCCTTATTCGCAGCTCCTTTGGCTGGTTTCAGATTACTTAAATTCATAACCTATCTTATATATTAAGCTTCTGTGGTAGAAACTAAATGTTTAACTTTATTTATCATCCCAAGAATGTTCGGTGTATCTTCATGCACCACCTCTTGTCCGATTCTCTTTAAGCCAAGTGCAGCAAGGGTTTTCTTTTGAGAACCCAATTTTTTGATACTGCTCTTTACCTGCTTTACCTTGATTTTTGCCATTTCTTTTATCCTATTAAGTCGTGAGCATTCCTTCGGATGTCAAAACTTACTTTGTATGCTTAATTATCCTCTAAAAACCTTCTCTAGCGATACTCCTCTTTGGCGTGCCACTGTACCGGCATCCCTCAACTGTAATAGTGCATCAAAAGTCGCCTTGACCACATTGTGGGGATTGGAAGACCCTTGTGATTTTGACAATACATCGTGCACCCCTACTGATTCCAATACCGCCCTAACAGCTCCACCGGCTATAACCCCGGTACCATGTGAGGCTGGCTTTATGAAAACGCGTGCCCCGCCAAATTTTCCTTTCTGCTCATGTGGAAGCGTATGCCCGTTCAACGGAATACGTATCAGGTTCTTCTTACCGTCTTCGATCGCCTTGGCTATTGCGGTGGCAACCTCTTTTGATTTGCCCAAGCCATGACCCACAACACCGTGCTCATCGCCCACCACAACAATTGCAGAAAAGCCGAACGCTCTACCACCCTTGGTTACTTTGGTTACACGCTGTACGCCAACCAATTTGTCTTTAAGCTCTAGACCTCCTGGCTTAACGGTCTCTACATTTTTGTATTTCTGGTACATAAATTTTATTTAGAATTGAAGTCCTGCTTCCCTTGCGCCTTCGGCCAATGATTTTACACGACCGTGATATAGATTACCTCCCCTATCGAAGGCCACCTTATCGATTCCCGCTTTTTTGGCTTTCTCGGCAATAGCCTTCCCAACCAATGCGGCAACTTCTGACTTGGTTCCCTTTTCTTTCGCCAAGTCCTTATCCCTGGAAGAAACTGCTAACAACGTAGTGCCCTCACGGTCATTGATAATTTGAGCATAAATCTCGCTATTACTCCTGAATACGGATAACCTTGGTCGCTCAGCGGTCCCGATAGAGACCTTTCTGATTCTTTTTCTAATTCTATACTTTCTTTGAGTCTTTGACAATCCCATAACACTATGCTTAAGCTGATTTACCTGCTTTTCTTCTCAATTGTTCACCAACGAATCTTACACCTTTTCCTTTGTAAGGTTCCGGCTTGCGGAATGACCGAATCTTGGCTGCAACTTGGCCAACCAACTGCTTATCGAAAGAAGACAATTTGATAATAGGATTCTTTCCTTTTTCAGAAACCGTCTCTACTTTCACCTCTGGAGCAATATCCAAAACGATATTATGTGAAAAACCAAGGGCGATATCAAGCTTTTGACCTTGATGGCTAGCACGATAACCCACACCTACCAATTCCAATTCCTTGGTCCATCCTTTGGATACTCCTTCGGTCATATTCAATACCAGGGAACGGTAAAGACCGTGCATGGACTTGTGTTCTTTTGAATCCGAAGGTCTTGTTACCCATACTTGATTATCCTCGATCTTGATCTCGACTCCCGAATATTCTTGGGAAAGCTCGCCTAATTTACCTTTTACGTTTACCACATTATCGTTAACCTCGATGGTTACCCCTTCTGGTATCGCAATTGGATTATTACCTATTCTAGACATCTCTTAATTCTTTCTCTATTAGTAAACGTAACACAATACTTCACCGCCAACATTCTCTCTTTTGGCCTGTTTGCTGGTCATCACCCCGTGAGAGGTAGAAACGATCGCAATACCCAAACCATTTAGCACTCGTGGCAAGGTTTCGGAACCGGTATACTTTCGTAGTCCGGGCTTACTCACCCTTTGAAGCTTTCTGATTACGGGCTCTTTGGTTACTTTATCGTATTTCAAGGCGATTTTAATCGTTCCTTGCACTTTATCCTCCAAAAATTTGTAACTCAAGATGTACCCTTGATCGAACAATATTTTCGTCATTTCCTTTTTAACATTGGATGCTGGGATTTCAACAACCCTATGTCCCGCCATATTGGCGTTTCTGATCCGTGTTAAATAATCTGCAATAGTATCTGTAACCATTTTTATGATATTCGGTAACGGTTTTTAGCTTTCTGCTAAACCTGAAACCAGTTTATTCTCGTTTATTTTACCAACTCGCCTTTCTAACACCGGGAATCAAACCTTGATTGGCCATTTCCCTGAATTTGACCCTTGATATACCGAATGTCCTCATATATCCCTTTGGCCTACCGGTCAATTTACATCTGTTGTGCATACGAACAGGAGAGGCATTTTTAGGTAATTTTTGCAAACCTTCGTAATCGCCGGCCTCTTTCAAGGCTTTCCGCTTCTCAGCATATTTTGCAACGGTTCTAGCTCTTTTACGCTCGCGAGCCTTCATTGATTCCTTAGCCATACCTTACTTCTTTTTAAAGGGTAATCCCAATTCCGTTAATAATGATTTTGCTTCCTTATCGGTGTCAGCGGATGTTACGAACGTAATATCCATACCGTTTATCCTATTGATTTTGTCGATATTGATTTCCGGAAAAATAATCTGCTCAGTTACCCCAAGACTGTAATTTCCTCGTCCGTCAAAACCTGTGGCTTTGATTCCTTGAAAATCCCGAACCCGTGGCAAAGCACTGGTCACTAACCTATCCAAGAACTCATACATACGCTCCCCACGAAGAGTTACCTTTGCACCGATCGGCATTCCTTTTCTTAATTTGAAGGCCGCAACATCTTTTTTAGACATGGTGGGTATAGCACGCTGACCTGTGATCATCGTCAACTCCTCAACAGCATGGTCGATCAATTTCTTATCGGCCACTGCCGCTCCTACACCCCTACTTACCACTATCTTCTTCAACTTGGGAACCTGCATTACATTTTTGTAACTGTATTCCTTGATAAGCGACTTTACGATACGGTCTTGGTATTCTAACTTTAATCTTGATACGTATGCCATAACTAAATTACTTCATTGGATTTCTTGGAGTAGCGCACTTTTTTTCCGTCCCTAATTTCAAAACCAACACGGGTGGTATCTCCCGACTTGGAATCTATAAGGGCCAAATTTGAAATGTGAAGTGGCGCTTCTTTCTTTACAATGCCTCCTTGCGGATTTTTGGCACTCGGCTTTTCATGTTTAGACACCATATTGGCGCCCTCGACAATAGCCTTATTCTTCTCGACAAATACTTTCATCACCTTCCCTTCAACACCTTTATGGTCTCCGGCTATGATTCTTACGGTATCTCCCGTTTTTATCTTTAATTTGCTCATTTTTTTTACTTTATAGTACCTCAGGGGCCAATGATACGATTTTCATGAACTGCTTGTCACGAAGTTCTCTGGCAACAGGACCGAAAACACGGGTTCCTCTCATCTCCCCGGTAGGGTTCAAGAGCACACAAGCGTTATCGTCAAATCGTATGTAAGAACCATCAGGTCGCCTTACTTCCTTTTTGGTACGAACCACTACTGCCGTAGAAACCGCTCCTTTTTTAATACCACCATTAGGGGTAGCTTCCTTTACGGTAACAACGATCTTATCGCCGATAGACGCGTATCTTCTTTTCGTACCACCGAGTACTCGAATGGTCAAAACCTCCTTCGCACCTGTGTTATCCGCAACCTTAAGTCTAGATTCCTGCTGTAACATAATTATTTAGCTCTTTCTAAGATTTCTACTAACCTCCAACACTTGGTCTTGCTCATTGGTCGGGTCTCCATTATCTTAACGGTATCACCTTCCTTACAATCATTCATTTCGTCGTGGGCAACGTACTTCTTCGTTTTCAAAACGAATTTACCGTACATGGGGTGCTTTACTCGTTTCACCTCTGCAACTACAATGGATTTCTCCATTTTGTCACTGGTTACAACACCAACTCTTTCTTTTCTTAAATTTCTTTTATCTTCCATAAAGCAGAACCAGTTATTGGTTTTCCCTTTTAGTTAATTCCGTTGCTAATCGTGCAGCAGTTCTTCTTACCTTTCTTATCTGAAGCGGATTTTCCAAAGGCGTAACGAAATGTGCCATTTTCAAATCTGCATGCTGTTTTTTGAACTCGGCAAGTTTAGCGGTAAGCTCCTCGACTGACAATTCTTTAATTTCTTTGTTTTTCATGCTACCCTCCTATTAGTTTTCAACGTAATCCCTTGCTACCATGAATTTGGTCCTTACCGGCAACTTCTGGGCTGCAAGACGCAATGCCTCTTTTGCAACTTCGATAGGCACACCGGCCACTTCGAACATTACCCTTCCTGGCAATACAACCGCCACAAAATATTCTGGAGCACCTTTACCTTTACCCATACGTACTTCCAATGGCTTCTTGGTAATCGGCTTGTCCGGAAATATTTTAATCCAAAGCTGACCTTCCCTCTTCATATATCTTGTCGCCGCGATACGGGCTGCCTCGATTTGTCTCGAGGTGATAAATTTCGAATCCAATGATTTGATTCCGAACATACCGTTTGACAGTTGATGCCCTCTGCTAGAGTTGCCCTTCATACGGCCTTTCTGCATTTTTCGGAACTTGGTTCTCTTAGGTTGTAACATTACGCTATCTCTTTAAAAAATTACTTTCTACGACGTGGTTTTCTTCCTCCATCGCGCTTATCGCCTTTACCGCCTTGGTTCTTTTGCATTCCGACCAATGGTGATAATTCTCTCTTCCCATATACTTCCCCTTTCATGATCCACACCTTGATGCCCAATCGGCCATAAGTCGTATGTGCTTCATGCAGGGCATAATCGATATCGGCCCTAAAGGTCGACAAGGGAATACGACCATCTTTATAGGATTCCGAACGTGCCATTTCAGCTCCGTTCAAACGACCGGAAATCTGTATTTTGATACCCTCGGCATTCATACGCATTGCTGCTGCAATGGCCATTTTAATCGCACGTCTAAACGAAATTCTACTTTCAATCTGTCTCGCAACACTGGCTGCAACCAAATTCGCCTCTACTTCGGGTCTCTTGATTTCATGAATATTGATCTGTACCTCTTTGCCGGTAATCTTTTTAAGCTCTTCTTTAAGCTTATCTACTTCCTGACCTCCCTTACCGATAATAATTCCCGGTCTAGCCGTAGTCACTGTTACCGTAATCAACTTTAAGGTACGTTCGATAATAATCCTTGAAACGCTTGCTTTTGCCAAACGGGCGTGGATATACTTTCTAATCTTATCGTCTTCAGCTAGTTTATCGCCATAGTCGTTACCACCGTACCAGTTAGACTCCCAGCCCCTGATAATTCCAAGACGATTTCCTATCGGATTTGTTTTCTGTCCCATTCTAGCTCTCTATGTTATTGTTAGATCCCAAAACCAATGTTACATGGTTCGAACGTTTTCTTATTCTATGTGCTCTTCCTTGAGGCGCGGGCCGCAGTCTCTTTAACATCGCACCACTATCTACCCGTATCTCTTTAATGAACAAGTCCGCCGCTTCGATATCGCCATCCTCGTTTTTGGCTTGCCAATTGGCAATCGCGGAGAGTAAAAGCTTCTCCAATTTTCTGGAAGATTCTTTTGAATTGAATTTCAGAATAGCCAAAGCCTTTTCAATTTGTACACCACGTACCAAATCGGCCACCAAACGCATTTTTCTTGGAGAGGTAGGGCAATTGTTCAGTTTTGCAAAAGCAACCTGTTTCTTTTCGGCCTTTATTCTTTCGGCCATTTGTCTTTTTCGAACTCCCATAGCTTACCTCTTACCTTTATTCTTTGCGCCTGCATGCCCCCTGAAAGAACGAGTCGGCGAAAATTCCCCTAGTTTGTGGCCCACCATGTTTTCCGTAACATATACAGGAACGAATTGTCTCCCGTTATGCACTGCGATAGTGAGGCCTACAAAGTCAGGCGTTATCATTGATGCTCTAGACCATGTCTTGATTACGGATTTCTTGCCCGATGACGCACTTTGCTGAATTTTCTTCTCCAGACTATAATGTACGTAAGGTCCTTTTTTTAGTGAACGTGCCATTGCTTTCTACGTTTTTATTTCTTTCTACGTTCGATAATATATTTATTCGTCTTCTTGGTAGCCGAACGAGTCCTGTACCCTTTGGCAGGAATACCATTTCTTGATCTTGGATGACCACCCGAAGCTCTACCTTCACCACCACCCATCGGGTGATCGACCGGGTTCATCGCCACTGGTCTTGTTCTTGGTCTTTTACCCAACCATCTACTTCTACCTGCCTTCCCGGACACCAATAACTGGTGGTCAGAGTTAGAAATTGCACCAATAGTAGCCAAACAACCGGAAAGTATCAATCGCGTTTCACCAGAGGGCATCTTAACGGTTACGAACTTTCCGTCTTTCGCCATCAATTGCGCAAAGGTTCCAGCACTTCTTGCCATTACGGCACCTTGACCTGGACGTAATTCAATACAGGAAATAATCGTACCCAATGGAATATCGGATAGTGGAAGCGCATTCCCTATCTCGGGGGCAACGGAACTACCGGAGGATATCTTCTGACCGACCTGCAGTCCATTCTGGGCAACAATATATCTTTTTTCACCATCGGTATATTCTACCAACGCGATAAAGGCTGTTCTGTTCGGGTCGTATTGAATCGATTTTACGGTAGCGGTAACACCCTGCTTATCCCTTTTGAAATCGATAACACGATACCTACGCTTGTGACCACCACCTTTTTGGCGAATAGTCATCTTCCCTTGACTGTTTCTACCTCCGGACTTTTTTAACGGAGCAAGCAAGCTTTTCTCCGGCTTATCAGTCGTAATGGCGTCAAACCCATTTACGACTCTAAAACGCTGTCCAGGAGTTACTGGTTTTAATTTTCTAACTGACATGTCTTGTCTTTATAGATTACTGTAAAAATCAATGATATCTCCCTCTGCTACATCGACTATCGCTTTTTTAACCGCGTTCGTCTTACCATGCTGCACACCTGTTTTGGTGAATCTTGTCTTTCTTGAAGGAGGATAGTTCATTGTTCTTACCTTACTTACAGAAACCCCATAAGTTGCCTCGACGGCATCTTTGATTTGAATCTTGTTCGCTCGGGGGTCTACTATGAAACCATAACGATTGTACAACTCGCCCAGGGCAGTCATCTTTTCTGTTATAATCGGTTTTATCAACACACTCATGATTTCCTTATTTATTTAGGTTCGATTGAAGTCCTTCTAGCGACCCTTCAAGTAGCACTACACTATTTGCATTCAAGATTTTGTAAGTACTTAATTCAGAACTAGTTACAACTTCTGAACCCCTCAAATTACGAGAAGCCAAATATACGCTATTATTTGAATCGCCCAACACAAATAAAGATTTTTTGTTTTCAAGCCCCAAAGACTTCAAAACCTGTACGAAATCCTTGGTTTTCGGAGTGTCGAAACTGAAGTCTTCCAAGACTACTATCGCTTTCTCTTTCGACTTGATACTCAAGGCCGATTTACGCGCCAATCGCTTCAAATTTTTATTCAGTTTTTGGGTATAATCTTTAGGCCTAGGTCCGAAAATCCTACCTCCACCCTTGAAGATGGGAGATTTGATACTACCCGCACGGGCGGTACCCGTACCCTTTTGTTTTTTTATCTTTCTCGTACTCCCTACAATTTCAGCCCTTTCCTTAGACTTGTGAGTACCTTGTCTTTGGTGTGCCAAATATTGTTTCACATCCAAATAAACGGCATGATTGTTAGGCTCTATAGCGAAAACATCGTCTGAAAGATCTACTTTCCTACCTGTTTCTTTTCCTTTGATATCTAAAACTGCTACTTTCATTATTTCTCGATAATTACGTAAGCGTTCTTGTGTCCTGGAACACATCCTTTAACTACGATAAGATTCTTTTCCGGAACGACTTTAAGCACCCTAAGGTTTTGAACGGTAACGCGTTCGCCACCCATTCTACCTGCCATGCGCATTCCTTTGAAAACCCTTGATGGATCGGAACCAGCACCAATAGAACCTGGGGCCCTTAGCCTGTTATGTTGCCCGTGTGTAGATTGACCGACACCACGAAAACCATGTCGCTTTACCACACCTTGAAAACCTTTTCCTTTTGAGGTACCTGCCACATCGACAAATTCACCTTCCACAAAAATATCGACACCAACGGTATCGCCTAATTTGTACTCCTCATCAAAACCTTGGAATTCAACGACTTTTTTCTTGGGAGAAGTACCTGCCTTTTTCGCGTGGCCCAATTCGGCCTTGCTAGCACGTTTTTCTGCCTTGTCATCGAAACCAATTTGAAGGGCATTGTACCCATCAACTTCCTCGGTTCTGACTTGGGTCACCACACATGGCCCAGCTTGAATGACGGTACAAGGAAGATTTTTTCCGTTCTCATCGAAAATACTGGTCATGCCTACTTTTTTTCCTATTAACCCAGACATAAATGATTTAAATTTTAGACTTTGAACTTTTGCGCTTCACAAGTGAAGAGCAACATTCATCATCCGTTAATATTAACTATTAATAACTCTAACTTTCTTACAAAAAAACAGGGTCGAAAAACAATTCAACCCTGAATTTTGTTTTCTTTCCGTTTTTCCCTTGCACGCAGCTTAGGACATGTTTATTCTGAACTTGATTCAGAATCTAATCAATTTAAACAGGCACTTCGACTGCGCTCAGTGTTTGTTCGGCTTACGATTCTCTAAAAAAGAGAATCGAGTCTCACTAAACTTTAATCTCTACTTCAACACCGCTGGGAAGCTCTAGCTTCATTAGGGCGTCAATCGTCTTTGACGAAGAACTGTAGATATCCAATAATCGCTTATAGGAACTCAACTGAAATTGCTCTCTCGATTTCTTGTTCACGTGAGGTGAACGCAAAACCGTGAAAATTTTCTTGTGCGTTGGCAAAGGAATCGGACCAGTTACTACCGCTCCAGTTGTTTTTACCGTCTTTACGATTTTCTCAGCAGATTTATCTACCAGATTATGGTCGTAAGATTTAAGTTTTATTCTAATTTTTTGGCTCATGTCTTAAATTTAAGCTGTTACCCCTTTTGCCTTTTTGATCACCTCTTCCGATATGTTCGAAGGTGTTTGGGCATAATGTGAAAATTCCATTGTAGATGTCGCTCTACCTGAGGATAATGTTCTCAAAGAGGTCACATAACCAAACATCTCTGATAATGGCACCGTACCTTTAACCACCTTAGATCCAGCTCTATCGCTCATATCGCTGATTGTACCACGCCTTCTATTTAAGTCGCCTACGATATCACCCATATTCTCTTCTGGGGTAATCACTTCGATTTTCATTATTGGCTCCATGATTACGGCACCAGCAGCTTTTCCTGCGGATTTATAACCCATTTTCGCGGCCAATTCAAAGGATAGCGCATCCGAATCCACCGCATGAAACGATCCGTCGTTCAAGACAACCTTCATCCTATCCATTTCAAATCCGGCCAAAGGACCGTTTTGCATTGCTGCAGCAAACCCCTTCTCGACAGACGGAATGAATTCTTTCGGAATACGACCGCCTTTGATATTATCCTCAAATTGCAATCCTTCTCCTTCGAAATCCTCATCAGCAGGACCCATTTCAAATACAATGTCACCGAATTTACCACGACCACCGGATTGTTTCTTATACGTTTCTCTGTGGGAAGCCATCTTAGTAAGCGCCTCTTTGTATTCTACCTGAGGCTCACCTTGGTTTACCTCAACTTTGAATTCGCGTCGTAAACGATCTACGATAATATCCAAGTGTAGCTCGCCCATACCCGAAATAATGGTCTGGCCTGAAGCCTCATCGGTTTTAACTTGGAATGTAGGATCTTCTTCGGCCAATTTTGCCAAAGCCATACCCAATTTATCCACATCGGCCTTTGTTTTCGGCTCAACCGCGATACCGATAACGGGATCAGGGAAGTCCATGCTTTCCAAAATGATAGGATGTTTCTCTGAAGACATCGTATCTCCTGTCTTGATATCCTTGAAACCAACGGCAGCACCAATATCACCTGCCTCGATATAATCGATGGCATTTTGCTTATTGGAGTGCATTTGGTAGATACGTGAAATACGTTCTTTCTTACCGGAACGGTTATTCAATATATACGAACCGGCATCCAAACGACCGGAATATGTTCTGAAGAATGCCAACCGTCCGACAAAGGGATCCGTAGCAATTTTAAATGCCAAGGCCGCAAAAGGCTCTTTAACACTTGGTTTTCTGCTGATAGCTTCACCTGTATCAGGGTCTGTACCAACAATAGCTTCCTTATCCAAAGGAGAAGGCAAGTACCTACAAACGGCATCCAATAGAAACTGAACACCCTTATTTTTAAAGGAAGAACCACAAATCATGGGAATGATTGCCCTGTCCATGACGGCAGCCCTCAAAGCAGCATGTACTTCTTCTTCGGTAATGGAATCTTCATCTTCGAAGAATTTTTCCATCAAACCTTCATCGTATTCAGCAACAGCTTCAATCAATGCGGCACGATACTCCTTAACTTCGGCCTTCATTTCTTCCGGAATCGGCACAACATCGAATGTAGAACCAAAACCTTCTTCATGCCAAACAATGGCCCTATTCTTTGCCAAATCAACAATACCTTTAAAATCGCCCTCCTCGCCAATCGGCAAAACGATAGGCACTGCATTGGAGCCCAACATCTCACGCACTTGCTTACAGACCATCAGGAAATTGGATCCCTGTCGGTCCATCTTATTGACGAAACCAATACGTGGTACCTTATAGTTATCGGCCAATCTCCAGTTCGTTTCAGACTGTGGCTCAACACCATCTACTGCACTAAAAAGGAATACCAGACCATCAAGCACACGTAAGGACCTATTTACCTCAACGGTAAAATCAACGTGACCCGGGGTATCGATAATGTTAAAGTGATAGGGTTTGGCATCGGCGGTAGGCTCAGCGTTTTCCTTTGGGAAAACCCATTCACAAGTAGTAGCGGCCGAGGTAATCGTAATACCTCGCTCCTGCTCCTGCTCCATCCAATCCATGGTTGCGGCACCATCGTGTACCTCACCAATTTTATGACTCACACCCGTATAAAAAAGAATACGCTCTGTGGTCGTGGTCTTTCCGGCATCAATGTGCGCGGCAATACCTATATTTCTTGTGTATTTTAAATCTCTTGCCATTTCCGATTAAAATCTAAAGTGAGAGAACGCTTTGTTGGCCTCGGCCATCTTGTGCGTATCCATTCTTTTCTTGACGGCAGCACCTTCCTCTTTAGAGGCAGCCAGTACTTCCCCTGCCAATTTCGCAGCCATTCCCTTTTCGTTCCGCTTTCTTGCAAAACTGATCAGCCACTTCATTGCCGTGGAGATTTTCCTATCCGGGCGAATCTGCATTGGAATTTGGAAGGTAGCCCCACCAACTCTTCTACTTCTCACCTCAACATGTGGCATGACATTGGACAATGCATCTTTCCAAAGTTCCAGGGAGTTTTTTTCGTCATCGGTCTTTTTTTCTTCCACGATATCCATGGCGTCATAAAAAACCTTGAACGCGACCGACTTTTTACCATCCCACATCATCATATTGACGAATCGGGTTACCAACTGGTCTCCAAATCTTGGATCTGGCAGTAACGGTCTCTTTTTTGCCTGTTTTTTTCTCATTACTTCTACTTAAAAAGTTTGTGGTTTATGGCTTCAAGTATAGCGTCGTAGGAATATTTAATCACCTGTCGCACCATTACCTTTGCGCCCTGCACCTTTAATTACTTCTTTGGGCGTTTTGCACCGTACTTAGACCTACGCTGAGTTCTTCCCGCAACACCTGCGGTGTCGAGTGCCCCCCTTACGATATGGTATCTAACTCCTGGCAAATCCTTTACCCTTCCTCCCCTTACTAATACTATCGAGTGCTCTTGCAAGTTGTGCCCTTCTCCTGGGATGTAAGCATTTACCTCCTTACCGTTGGTCAACCTAACCCTTGCCACTTTTCTCATGGCAGAATTCGGTTTCTTTGGCGTAGTTGTGTAAACACGTGTACAAACCCCTCGTCGTTGGGGACACGAATCCAAAGCAGCCGATTTACTCTTCTTAGTAATCGTGGTTCTTCCTTTTCGTACTAATTGTGATATTGTTGGCATACTATAATATATGTATAAATCCAGTTCCCGTTAATCCCTGCTTGGGTTTGCTAGAAACTACCCCTGTTTAAGGGCTGGCAAATGTAGTGATATTTACCAATAATTCAAATACAGTTCAGATTATTTTTATGGATTTTTTGAATTGGTTAAATCAGTCCATAATATAGGAAGTGCATTTTAGAGGATTGCAATGATTTAGTATCGACCTAAGCTTTCCGAGATACCTTTAATTATGAATCAAACAGGCAATTTACAAATTACACCTATCGAGCTTCCAAGCGTTTCAATTTTTAGTCTTAGAATAATTCCCGAATTGTGAATTTTATAAAATTCGGCATTGTTATATATCAAGTACATAATAGCAGCTATTGTTTTATGTGTAACTGGGAACTCTTGGTTGGATTCTTAAAGTTTTATTAAAAAAGGTTTGCATAATTAACTTCCTTTTGTGATTTTTGCCGTTAGCTAATTCAAATAATTCAAAAAATGAGAACAAAACTGAATGCAATTTTAACGCTATTACTGGCGTTCGTCGTGCATATTTCGTTTGCACAGGACAAAACGATTACCGGAACGGTGACGGATCAAGATGGTCTGCCGCTTCCCGGGGTCAACATTGTTGTAGAAGGTACCACCAACGGTACCCAAACCGATTTTGACGGTAACTATGCCATTCAGGGCAGTGCCGGACAAGTCTTGCTCTTTACCTATATCGGTCAAAAAGCCGTTAGGCAGACCATTGGTGCCGACAGCGTCATCAACGTGCAAATGCAGGAAGATGCACAAGCGCTTGAAGAGGTGGTCGTGACCGCACAGGGTATTAAAAAGGAAAAGCAAGCGCTGGGTTATGCGGTTGCCGAAGTAGGCAGCGACCAGATAGAGGATCGCGCAGAAGGGGACGTAGGTCGTATCTTGACCGGGAAAGCCTCTGGTGTCAACATCACAGCGCAGTCCGGTCTTTCAGGTTCTGGTACGAGTATAGTAATTCGTGGCCTGAGCAGTTTCTCAGGAAGTAACCAACCGCTCTTCATTGTAGATGGTGTTCCTTTCGATAGTGGCACCAATGGTCAGCAACAGAATGGTGCTGGCGGCGACTTCGTTGACGGTAATAATGGCTCTAGTAGATTTTTGGATTTAGATCCGAACAATATCGAAAGTGTGAACGTATTGAAAGGTTTGGCCGCGGCCACCTTATACGGTACAGCTGGGCGTAACGGGGTAATCTTGATTACGACCAAAAATGGTGCTCCGGGTGCCGGCGGCGTTAAAAAGAACGAGATTACCGTAAGTAGTTCTATGTTCTTCAACCAAATCGCTTCACTTCCAGATTATCAGGATGAATATGGTAACGGATTTGATCAAAACTTTGGTTGGTTCTTCTCAAACTGGGGTCCTAGTTTTGACCGGGACGGTATTGCTGGATGGGGCAATCAATCCGCTATCGATGACAACGGCACTTTGGCACATCCCTATTCTACATCCACTACGGCCATCCAAGCGGGTTTCCCTGAGCTTCAAGGCGCGCGCTACGATTGGAGACCTTACGACAGTGTAAAGAATTTTTTCAGAACCGGTGTGGTTAAAACAAATTCGGTCAACTTTAATGGCGGTTCGGAAGACGGTAAAGTGTCTTACAATGCCAACTTTGGCCATCTGGACGACGAAGGCTTCACCCCTGGCAACAATCTAAAACGCTACACGGTTGGCTTGGGCGGACGTGCCGTTCTTTCCAATAAATTTACGGTTTCCGGGACCATGAATTATTCAAACACAAACTTTGTATCGCCACCAGTCGCGGCAAGTACAGGTAACAGTGTGTTTGGAACAGGTTCTTCTGTTTTCGCGAACCTATTCTACACCCCTAGAAGTATCGATATTCAAGGGTTACCTTTTGAAAATCCTATTGATAGAAGTAGTGTCTACTATCGTCAGAACAATAGTATTCAGCACCCTTTGTGGACCGTTGCCCATTCAAAAACGCAGCAGGTTACCAATAGAGTATTCGGAAATGCAGCTTTGGCCTATGAAATCAATGACAATTTAAATTTGACGTATAGATTTGGTTTGGACGTTTATAGCGAAAATAATACCAACGCACAGCAAAAAGGCGGTGTTGGTGGTAGTGTAGCCACCCAAAGCGGTATTTATCAAACGTGGAACAACACCAATACCATATTGGATCATAACTTTATTTTAACGGGACAGTATGAATTGTCCGAACGTGTTGGATTCAGCTTCAATGCTGGTGCTACCACCCGTCGCGAGGTGTTTGATCAAAATGGTGTTGCTAGTTCTGGACAGCAGGTATTTGGAGTATTACGGCACTTTAATTTCCAGCTTCAGGATGAAATCCAATTTTTCCAAGAACGAAACATTGCTGGATTGTATGGTCAATTAGACTTTGACTATGATAGGATGTTGTATTTGACACTTTCTGGACGTAATGATTATGTCTCGAACCTTTCTGCAGATAATCGATCTATTTTCTATCCAAGTGCAAGTCTTTCGGTTATACCAACTAAGCTTATTCCTGGTCTTCAAAGCGAAGGGGGAATCAATTACATGAAGCTTCGGGCCGGTTACGGTACTTCTGCAGCTTTTCCGACAGGTTATCCCATTGCTTCAACTTTAGTCTTGGACACTCAGGATTTTAGAGATGGCGATGGAAACGATGTTGTTACAAATGAGAGTGCTAATCAATTAGGAAACCCTAACCTTCAACCCGAATTATTAGCTGAGTTGGAGTTTGGCATCGAAGCGCGGTTCTTTAAGAACAGGCTTTCGCTTGACGCTTCTTACTACACCAGAACCACAACTGATTTAATTATAGATAGACCTCTAGACCCTTCTACAGGCTTTATCACTACTCAAACCAATATTGGTGAAATCAAAGCGGACGGAGTCGAAATCGATGCAACCTTCGCCTTAGTCCGATCACAGGAAGAAGGCGGTTTAGATTGGAGCTTAAACGCTAACTGGACAACTAACCAATCGGAAGTAACCGATTTGGGTTTAGATACAGATATTGTTATTTACTCTGGTTTAACAAGTTTGGGTAACGCTGCAATTGTCGGAGAACAGCTAGGCGTTATTGCTGGTAGCCGTATTACCCGAACAGAAGATGGAGAATTTTTGGTAAATGATGCTGGAGATTATGTTGAAGAAGAAGGCCTTTTCGTTATTGGAAATCCCAATCCAGATTGGCTGCTGAATGTAGGAAATAGTCTAAGCTATAAAAACTTCTCCTTCAACTTTTTAATCAATTACACTCAAGGTGGGGATATTTACAGTAGAACGGTATCTACCTTACTCGGGCGAGGATTAACAACCGACACTGTAGATCGTTTGAATACCTTTATCCTACCTGGCTCTCAGGCAGACGGCACAGCTAACACAAAGCAAATCAATAACTCGACCTATTACTTCAACAACATTCTTTTTGGTCCTGATGAGCTTGGTGTTTTTGATGCTACGGTAATTCGATTACAAGAAATTTCCTTGGGCTATGCCTTACCTTCCAAATTTTTGGATAAGACCCCATTCGGGTCTCTGAGTTTTACCTTATCTGGATTTAACCTATGGTACGATGCCATTAATATGCCCGATGGGACAAACTTTGATCCTAACGTAGCAGGTGTAGGAATTGGAAATGGGCGAGGTTTCGACTATTTAAATGGCCCCAGTTCGAGAAGATTTGGCCTAAGCGTTAAAGCCTCTTTTTAATTAAAAAATAAAATTGATCATGAAAAAAATAATAAAATTTATAGCTATTGTCTTCGCTACTGGGATTGTTTTTAATTCCTGTGAGACTACAGAGCTGGATTTAGCGAGTGATCCCAATGCGCTTACTCCAAGCCAAGCCAATCCGGATTTCTATTTGAACACTGTGCAAGAAACGTTTGCACGTACGGTAGAGTCGCTCGGTGAAAATGGAGCGGAACTCACCCGTATCGAAAATATGTTTGGACGTAATTATCAAAATGTCTATTCTCCCGCTAGTGTGGATAATGAATGGGAACAATCCTATCAAGAAGTTATCAAGAACATTCGCGATATGAACGTTTTGGCAGAAGAAGCCGAGTTATTCTATCATATTGGGATGGGCCAAGTAATGGAAGCTTACACGATTACGCTTTTGGTTGATTTCTTTGGTGACGTGCCTTATTCGGAAGCCATTCAAGCTCCCGAGATTTTAAATCCGGCAGTAGATTCCGGAGCGGACATCTATGCTGCAGCATTGGCACTTTTAGATCAAGCTACAGAAAATTTCAATGCTACTCCGTCGGCACTTCCCCAAAACGACTTCTTTTACAATGGTGATGCTGACGCTTGGATAAGGGCTATTAATACGCTCAAGCTCAGATTATACCTGAATACTGGGAACATTGATGCCTTTGATGAAATTGTAGACGATGAAGATGATTTTATCTCTAGTACTGATGAAGACTTTCAATTTCAATGGGGATCGAATTTGGTTCAGCCTGATACACGTCACCCCAACTACGCGCAAACGTATACGGCCCAGGGCGCCCAAGGGGATTACGCTTCCATTTGGTTGATGGATTTGATGGATACTTCGGACGACCCTCGCATCAGGTATTATTTCTATCGCCAGTCAGCTACGGTACCAGGTGCACCAGGGGTGGCACCCAATGAGGAGACCCTAGCTTGCTCCTTGACCGATCCGCCAGCCCATTATGTTGCGGGAGGATACGAATATTGTTCCTTACCAAACGGATACTGGGGTAGAGACCACGGAAACGACGAAGGTACTCCACCGGATGGTTTTCTTAGGGTAGCACCAGGTGTATATCCACAGGCCGGTCAGTTCGATGATGATAGCTTCGGAGAGATTGCACTCGGTTCCGGTGGTGGCGGTGCGGGAATTACACCCATGTTGTTGGCATCTACCGTAGATTTTTGGAGAGCAGAAGTTGCCATGTCTAGCAGTACTTCGGATGCACTTGAGCTTGTTCTTGATGGTATTGAAAAATCGATTGCAAAGGTACAATCCTTCGGAAGTGTGGATAGTAGTGCTGATGGTTCATTGGCCCCAACCCCAGCCGATAATCAAGCTTACCTAACCAACGTAGGGGCAGAATTCAATGATGTTGATGCCTCCACGGATGATCAATGGAATATCCTGGCAGAGCAGTTCTTTATTGCATTGAAAGGAAATGGGCATGATTCGTACAACTTCTATAGAAGGACCGGGTATCCTAACGACATTCAACCCAACGTTGAACCTAACCCAGGGGCATTTATCCGCTCTTTATTCTACCCCGCAAATGCGGCAAACAATAATCAGAACGTGACGCAAAAAGCTGGTGTTACTGAACAGGTATTTTGGGATACCAATCCAGCATCACCTGCTTTCCCACCGGCTAACTAAAAAAATAAAACTAAGATGATGAAAACAAAAAATATATATATAAGTGCTCTCATTGGTCTTGTACTTCTTACTGCCTGTGAAAGCGACGATAAAGTCGTACAGCAAGTTCTTGACGGCAAAACCTCGGGTGCAGTTCTTAGAGAAAGAGCTATTAGCGGTGAGGAAGACTTTGATATCTTTCGGGATGAGACCGAATTTTCGGTTACTCTCGAGGAGCAAGACGAAGACAATGGAGAATTGATCGACCGTGTCGATTTTACGATTTCCTTTGTTGATAACAACAAGGAAGGCGCTACTGGCGATGATACGGTAGATCCTATTGCCTTCGGAACGATACCAGCATCTGAATTTACCATAGGTGATCGTGGTCTTCCCGTGGCTGATTTCTCCTTCACTATGGCAGAAGCTCTTGAAACGCTTGGTGTTCCTCTGACAGAGGTATTGCCTGGAGACCGTATCCAGCTTGATTTTACGCTATTTTTTACCGACGGCCGTTCCTTTAATGCAAACGATGCTGCGGTCACGGTTACTGGAGGTTCTTTTTTCAGTTCTCCCTTCTCTTATTCACTGCTCGTTGACGACGGTATAGCTTTTGACTATGAGGTTACTACCTCGGATGAAATCGACCTTTCCGACGGTGCGATCAACGAAAACTATCAGGTTGATATCAGTATTGATGATGAGAGTGAAGGCAGTTTAATCGAAACGCTCAATATCTACAGGACATTCCGTGACTTGACAATTGGAGAAGACGGTACCGACCTTTCAGAAGAAGAAGCACTATTTGAAACCTATAACATTGCTGATTTAGATTTGGAAGAAGGAGCACGAATCTTAAGTCTAGATTATTCATTGGATATGATTTTTGGTGATGAGTTGGAACTGGAAGACTTATCTGTTGGGGATGATTTCCAATTCCGATATGAAATTATTACCGAAGACGGTCGAATCGTTACTACCGACGAGAAGGATACGGAGTATTTCTATACTATCGCAACTTCTGAATGTATACTTCTTAACGGAGATGCGCCCTTCCCAGGAGAATATACCGTTAAATTGACCGACTTGTATGGCGACGGCTGGGACGGTGCCTTTATCGAAGTTACCATCGATGGTGGTGACCCACAGGTCTTCACCATAGAGACCGGTGAGGAATCAGAGGGTACATTTACTGTACCTGAAGGTGCAACATCACTTTTGGTGACCTATACCAACGGACTTTGGGAGGATGAGCATGTGTATGAAATTATTGACCCCAACGGTAAAAAAGCTGCCGTAGGCGGGCCCTTCGAGAGAGACAATGCTGCACCGCCAGTAGCGCGCGAAGTTGAATTGAAAGTTTGTGAGTAGTGCTAATTGCTTATAAGTAATTTATGAATTGAAAAGGCCGCTACTCTTGCGGCCTTTTCTTATTGATATAATTTTCAGTAAGTGAAATATTTGGATATGCGAATCAAAAAGTATATTAACATTGTTTTCTTCTTTTTCATCATCGGGCTAAGTTTAACTTCTTGTTCCAATGAAGAGTTGGATAGTACTGAAGAAATTCCTGATGTTGGCGATGATTTAGGCACAGATGCACCCATAGATTCCGTTATGCCCAATCCGAATCCAACACCTGATACAATCGGAAAAGCAACCTTTTTCAATGAGTCGTTGACCTCCAACGACTACATACTTGTAAATGATGCAAAGAATAACTTCGTTTATCTCATGGACAAGAAAGCCACTACCCTTCACCAATGGAACCTTGGTGCCAACGGCGATTTAGGAAATGATTGCTTTCTAGAATCTGATGGAACCTTACTGGCCATGCTTGAATCTGATAACACCTCCCCTGAACTGCGGCTTGGCGGGTATGGAGGGAAAATACATTCCCTTGATAAAAATGGTAACATCATATGGCAATTCGAATATTCTTCGGAGAACCACGTCTTACATCATGACGCCTTAACATTACCAAATGGAAACGTTTTAGCGATGATTTGGGAACGCAAGTCCTTGGAAGAGGTGAGTGCAAAAGGTTATGATTTAGAAGTAGAACTTTTCCCTGATGGCCTTATCGAGATTGAAAGGGCTACCAAAGAAATTGTCTGGGAATGGCATTTATGGGATCACACGATCCAAGACGGTGATGAAACGAAATTAAATTACGGCTCTGTTAACAGCAACCCTCAATTGGTAGACTTGAATTACAATCAGCGTGAAGATGGCGATATTTCCCATGGAAATGGTATTACCTATGACCCTGAGAAAGACATTATCTATTTCAGTGCTAACTTTTATAGTGAAATCTGGGTAATCGACCATAGTACTTCCAGTGCGGAAGCAGCGGGCCATACAGGCGGAAATTATGGAAAAGGGGGAGATTTGATTTATAGATTCGGTAATCCGAAGGCCTATGGAAATAATCAAGGAAAACGTTTGTTTCATAACAATCATCATCCAAATCTGTTTTCCCCCGATGATTATAGTAAAATGTTGGTGTTTTCCAACGGAGCCGAGCTAGAGCAGTCTACCGTGTACGAATTACGACTTCCGGATGAGTTCTCCCTAAACAGCGATTTGGATAATGAGCCGGAAGTATTATGGAGTTTTGCTGATTCCGACCTCTATTCCCCTAAAGTCTCTGGAGCCACTAGATTATCAAATGGTAATACTTTGATTACCGAAGGGGATTTCGGTATCTGGGAGGTCACATCTTCCGGAGAAGTCGTCTGGAAATTTGAAGGAGATGGTTTCTTTTGGCGCGCTTATCCCTATGATAAAAACGCCGAGGAAATTCTAATCTTGGGGCTTTAATTTTTACTCTTAACGCTTAATTATATTTGAAACTTAGCATAAGACTATGAAAAAAAACTTAAGGATTTATATAATATTTTTTATCACTTTTGGCCTATCTAGTATACAAGCGCAAGATTCAAACAAGCCAAATGAAGATACAAGCTCCTTTGCAGGTACTAAAAAAACTGATCCTTACTTTACGGTAAGGTTTGGGGATATCATCCGAAAAAGCCCTCCAAGAAAAATTACTAACACTGTTGGTTCGCCATATCTTAATAAAAAATTTATTAAAAGTAAAGTATTCTATGATAATGAGCCTGTGGGCGATCTTTTTGTGAGATATAATGCTTTATATAGTGAACTTGAGGTGAGAAGAACTTTAAAGGACGATTCGACCCTTACCTTGAAAGCCGATAAAAAAATAAGTGTGAAGTATGGTGCCAAAGAGTTGCGATTTACAACTTATATCAATAAAAAGAACGAAACAAAGAATGGATATCTATCATTAATAAGTGATGGCAATAATTACAAATTATTTCATAAGTTGTCTATTAAATACGTAGAAGGTAAAGCGGCGGCCAATTCAATGGTGAACGACGTACCAAGCAGATACGCCCATTTCGATGAGTTCTACTATAAACAAGAAGGCATAGATCGAATAGACCAGCTCTCCCCTAGAAAAGGAAGGCTAATAAATCAATTGAAAAAAGAGCATAAAGAGATTGCAAAAAACTTTATCAAAGAAAATTCGATTGATCTTGACAAAGAAGAGGACTTGATTACCCTATTTGACTTTTTAAATACACTTTCCAGGTCCAAAGAGGTACTCAACAAATAAATAATAAGCTATGAGAATATTTGCACTACATCTTTTTTTATTCCTGTTTTCTTATTCCGGCATTGCTCAAGTACTCAATACGAGTAATCCCGAAGTACAGAGTGCTTTGGGGAGTGCCCAAGTAGAGGGAAGCCCTCTGGCCAATTTTTTCTCAAAAAGAACGCCGATGATGGATATTCTTCATGCCTTGGTCAAAGATGACGATGGACTCGTAAGAACTTATGTCGGTGCCGAAATCGGGTCTGCATACGAAGACGAAACATTTGCTCCCGGAAAAGTGTTTTACGGTGATGATGAGCTCGGCGAGGTCTATTATCGGCTAAATGCCTATAACAACGAGATAGAAATCAAAAAATCGCTTGGAGAAGATGAGGAAAAGCAATTGGCTTTGATTAAAAATGCCGAGGTACGCATAGTAGCTCCGGACCGTGAAATTTATTATCTGCCTTTTACCGACGAGAATGGAACGCGTATCGAGGGCTACCTCACCTTATTGAAAAAAGGCGAGCATTTTACACTATACAGACGTATACGTAAAAAATTTACGCCACCGAAGGCCGCAGAGAATTCAATGGTGAATTCGACCCCTAGCCGCTTTACCGATTATACGGAATACTACTTGGAAAGAAAAGATGCAAGCTCAATCGTGGAGATGCCCATTCATAAGAAAAAACTAGGAAAGTTGTTTTCCCAGGAACAAGCGCCCAAAATCAAGGCATATTTTAAAAAACACAATCCTGATGACTCGATCGAAAATGACGTTTTACAACTCTTTCATTTCCTTGATAACTTAGAATAATCACGCACACTGGCGTCTCGTGATTTGACGTGCGTTTTTCAAAAATTTGCCATTTAAGCTTCCAGCATTATTCGTTATATTGTAGGAAAGTAAATGAATTTGCATGACGTTGAAAACGACTATTTTGGCTTTACTCTTAGCCCTTTGCAGTTATTTGTCCGCTCAAGTTCTAAATACCGGGAATCCTGAAGTTCAAGCTGCCCTTCAAGCGGAACGTCTCGGAGGAATCGAAACTAGCCCTCTTGCGAACTTTTCCCAACAACGGACTCCGATGATGGATATGCTGATGCAAATGGTTAGGGATGATGACGGTAGAGTAAGTCATTATATAGGAGCGGAAGTTGGCTCTGCCTATGAAAACGATTCTTTTGTTCCCGGAAAAATTTTATATGGTGACGAAGAACTTGGGGATATCCATTACCGTTTGAATGCGTACAATAACGAAGTTGAAATCAAAAGTGCTCTTCTAGGCGAAGAAGAACAACTGGCCTTGGTCAAAAACCCTGAAGTAAAGATAGTCGCGAGCGATGCAGAGTTGCACTTTTCGAAGTATATAGACGAAAAGGGGAATATGAACGAGGGATATCTCATACTTCTTTTGCAAGGAGAAAAGTATACCTTTTACAAAAGATTGCGCATCAAATTCACCGAGCCAAAACCTGCTGCGAACTCTATGGTCAGTGCAACACCCAGTCGCTTTACGAATTATACTGAATACTATTTTAAGGAAAATGGTTCTGAAACCATCCGTGAACTTCCAATACACAAAAAAAGAACAGCGAAACTATTCCCTTCAGAAAGACAGACTGAAATTCAAAATTACATCAAAAACAATAAACCGGATGATACAGTAGAATCCGAGATGCTGCGTCTTTTTGATTTTATCGAAAAATAATAGGGTGCTATTCAAAGAATACAACAATAATTTCTATTATTACCCTTTAAAAATTGATTTTTAGTCTTATTTTCAGTAAGTTACAAAGTAATTTAATCAAAAAATCATTGTTATGAAAGCTAATGTTCTTCTTCTATCTTTTCTTTTTATCGGTTCAACGTCCCTTATTGCACAAGTTACACAGAGTAGCGGGGATGTGCTTGCTAAAGTGACCACATGCGGCGATATTGACGCACTTTTCACACATTCCGGAGCATCAATGCATAATTTAATGTATGCCGATGTAAATGCTTCAAAATCATCGTCAAGCACGGTTGGCCAAACCAAGGGGTCGCCCTATCTAGTAAGTTCTTTTGAGAAAAGTGATATTTACAAGAACGATGAGCTTTTGGGTTCTTTTTATACACGATACAATATTTACAGCAAAGAATTGGAAGTCAAGAAAACATTGCTCGCAGAAGAGCAGTTCAAGGCACTTCTTAAAGATGAAAACATAAAAGCGGTCTTTAAGGACAAAGAGATTCAATATGTCTCCTTTATCGATGAGAAAGGAAAGAAGCGTAGTGATTATTTAATTTCTAAAACATCGGGCGACAATTACAAACTCTTCCAGAGAATGGAATGCAACTTTGTAGAAGGTAAAAAAGCAGAGAACTCGATGGTGAATGCCATTCCAAATCGGTTTACCAATTCTTCTAGTTACTACCTTAAAAATCAGAGTACCGCAGTGGTAAGTTACCTACCCACGAAAAAATCGCAACTTTTAAAATTATTTAAGGAAAATGACAAAATGCAATTGGCCAATCTAATTAAGAAAAAAGGTCTGAACCTAAAAAAGGAAAATGATTTGGTGGCTTTATTTGAATTTGCAAATACCCTGGACCAGGAAAACTATACGGTGAAATCAAAATAAGGATTGACCCGGTATAAAGGCCATTACTTTGAAACCATCCCAACTAATGTCGGGATGGTTTTTTAGTTACCTTTACCCTATGAACAAAACCACCCAAATCTATGGCATACGCGCCATTATAGAGGCGATAAACCATGAAGAGCCCATCGATAAGGTTTTTTTGCAAAAGGGACTTAAAGGCGACTTATCGAGAGAACTTGAAAGTCTCGTACGCAGGAAGGGAATCAATAGCTCTTATGTACCGATCGAGAAATTGAACAGACTTACCAAAAACAATCACCAAGGTGCGGTCGCGAATATCTCACCGATTTCCTTCCATGAATTGGAACAGCTTGTCGAATCGGTAATGGAGACCAACGAAACACCGTTGTTTCTAATACTAGATCAACTCTCGGACGTGCGTAACTTTGGCGCCATTATTCGTACCGCCGAATGTACCGGGGTCAATGGTATCATTATCCAGAAAAAAGGTGCGGCCCCAGTGACCGCGGATACCATTAAAACTTCGGCAGGCGCCGCCTTTAAGGTGCGCATTGCCAAGGTAGATCATGTTAAAGATGCGGTATACTATCTGCAGGCCAGTGGAGTGACGGTAATCGCCGCGACCGAAAAAACCAAAAACACCATTTACGACCTCGATTTTACCATACCGTGTGCCATTGTAATGGGTGCCGAGGATAGGGGCATTTCCCCTTCTATTCTTAAAGCTTCCGATCATCTTGCCAAATTACCTTTGTTGGGGGAGATTGAGTCATTGAACGTTTCAGTGGCTTGTGCGGTTTTTCTTTATGAAGTGGTTAGACAACGACATTCTTAGTTACGAATCGGACTTGTTCGTATCTTCTTTTTTAAAATGATAAGTAACTTTTAACGTTTCTTGGGCGGTTGTTTCTTCCGGTAGTTTTTCTATAAAATTTCCGTTTTCGTCGAAATGTTGCAGAAATTCGTCTTCTTCCTCATTGTAATCATCGTACTCCCAGGCATATTTCTTAGCTGCGGGCAGCTTCGTTTTGACGAGTAATGCAAGGCCAAGTCCTGTGATAAATCCGCCCAAATGCCCTTCCCAGGAAATGCCATCCTTCACCGGAAAAATATACCACAGCATACTTCCATATACAAAAACAACAATCAATGAGAGTGCAATCAGTCTATAATATTTCGTAAATATTCCCTTGAAAAAAATAAAACTGGCCAAAACATAAATCAGTCCGCTAGCACCGATATGGTACGAAGGTCTGCCAATGGCCCAAGTTATCAAGCCGGAGAACAACACACCAAGCACTAGTATCGTCATCGCATTCTTTCGATAGAAATAAAAAAGTGCGGCCGTGAGAATGGCTAAAGGAAGGGTATTGTTATAGAGATGTTCCAAAGAACCATGAATAAACGGACTCAATAAAACCCCTCTTAATCCAGAGCTACTTTGAGGGTACACGCCATATTCATTAAAATTAACGCCCATCCTCAGCTCGAGCCAATAGACCGTCCATATGCTTAAAACCGCCACCAGCGGGGCAATTAGAACGGCATTTGTAAACTTAAAATAATGATGGTCCGACATACATCTAAAGTTAACCGTAATACTTCAATATATTGACCAAAAATGCAAAACCTGATAAATTGTCATTAAGATAAATGATTACTTTTATGACATGAATGAACCCCTTGCCGAACGCATCCGTCCAAAAACCCTCGAGGACTACATTAGTCAGCATCATTTGGTGGGGGAAAGTGGTTCTTTGACCAACCAAATCAAAAGGGGGATTATTCCCTCCCTGATTTTATGGGGACCACCTGGTACTGGTAAGACCACTTTGGCCAATATTATCGCGGTCGTAAGCGAACGGCCGTTCTATGCATTGAGTGCCATCAATAGCGGGGTTAAGGATGTAAGGGAGATCATTGAAAAGGCCAAAAAAAGCGGGGGGCTCTTTACTGCCAAAAATCCCATACTTTTTATAGATGAGATACACCGCTTTAGCAAATCGCAGCAGGATTCACTATTGGCTGCGGTAGAAAAAGGTTGGGTTACCCTTATCGGCGCAACTACTGAAAACCCCAGCTTTGAGGTGATTCCTGCGTTATTATCCCGCTGTCAGGTGTACGTATTGAATGCCTTTGGAAAAGAAGATCTGGAATTGCTCTTAAAACGGGCGATGCGGGAAGATAGCGTCCTCAAAACCAAAAAAATAAAATTAAAGGAGACCGAAGCCTTATTGAAACTAAGCGGCGGCGATGCCAGGAAATTGTTGAATATTTTTGAATTGGTCATCAATTCGGAAGAAAAAGATTCCGTAACCATTACCGATAAAATGGTCTTGGGTAAGGTGCAAAAAAATACGGTGCGCTATGACAAAACAGGGGAGCAACATTATGACATTATTTCGGCCTTTATCAAATCGATTCGGGGGAGTGACCCAAATGCCGCCGTTTATTGGCTTGCACGTATGATCGAGGGTGGTGAAGACGTCAAATTTATCGCCCGTAGAATGTTGATTTCGGCTTCTGAAGACATCGGTCTGGCCAATCCGACCGCCTTGGTCATTGCGAACACCACCTTTCAAGCGGTTACCACGATAGGATATCCCGAAGCACGGATCATCCTTAGCCAATGTGCCGTATACCTCGCCACTTCCCCTAAAAGCAATACCAGTTATGTGGCCATTAAGAATGCACAAAAACAGGTTAAGGAAACGGGAGACCTGTCGGTTCCCCTACCCTTGCGCAATGCACCTACCAAATTAATGAAAGACTTGGGTTACGGTGAAGAATACAAATATGCCCACGATTACGCCAATAATTTTGTGGATGCCGAATTTTTGCCCGAAGAAATTAGCGGTACTACCTTTTACAGTCCGGGACAGAATCCACGGGAAAAAGCTATTAAAGAGTTTTTACAAAATCGATGGAAAGGTAAATACGAGTCTTGAGCGTGGTGCTCGGTGCTCGGTGCTCGGTGCTCGGTGCTCGGTGCTCGGTGCTCGGTGCTCGGTAATTTGAGAATTAATCTGGTAAAAAAAATTCCAAAAATATTTTTTAGAACTTGATATTCAATTCCTTTTGAACCGTTTCGCCTCCGGCAACATATTCGAAAAGCCATTTTCCGTCTCTTCTGAAAACAATACCGCTTTGCGTATTACTTTTAGCGGCGTAAATATCGCTTAAGGAGGTCTTGGTCAAGGTCATTACGATTTTTGGGGTGCTGTCTACTAATTGATATCCATTTTCAAGTTCTTGTGCGTACAATGCACTCGATAAGCTCATTTCATCGGCTACGCCAGTGGTATTCGGTGCTTTTTGCATCTGAGAGACTACAGGAGTATTATCTTCATAACTTTGAACTTCGGGAGTAGCTATTTGTTGACCTTTCTCAGGATTTTGCCGCGCTCCTTTTTCATAGTTCGATGCTACGGGTTCCATGCTTTTAAAACTTTGCTCGTCTTCGGTAGCTACTTGTTGCACGGATTGACTTCTATCTGCTTGGTTATCGCTCTTTTCGGGACCAGGTTCGCCTTTTAGATTTTTGACATCGTTCTTAAAACCGAGGGTGACCGTATCGTCATTCGATTTCTCCACATAGACATAATCCAAGGCCGCAATAGAATTGAAGGCCTCTGTGATGGCCTCGTTATATGAAAGTTTAAAATCCTTTTCTCTACTCCTACCCTCTTGGCTTATAAAAATATCTTGATTGTTACAGTCTTCCAAAACGAGTTTGGTCTTGGTCGTGAACATTGAAGATTTCTCATCTAAGCGCACCCTAAGACCCAAGCAGCGATTCGCATTCAAATCATTAGGAAGCGCATCCTCATACACGGTATTAAAACCGTTATTGGCGAACAAGTGCTTTACCAATGTACTGGTCTGATACTGATTCTCCTTCTTAAAGCCGTCAAACCGCTTAGGTACGACTATATATTTGTAATCGTTCAACTGCCCTTGCGCATTCAACGCAAAAAAGGCCGTCAGTATAAATGATAAGAAAATACGCATTCGGAGTTCTATTTAGTTAGTACCGATAGAACAATGAAAAAAGCGTGCCAAGAATTTAAGAAAAGTAATACAAGCCCGATTATTCAATTAGTTCTTGCCCCAAGATATGATATTTAATCCGAACTGAAAAGATGCGTAATTGGTAGCTGCGATATTGCCATAACCGAGCAGGTTATCAGCCAATAGGTAGAGATTCACCGGACCTGCCTGTAAGTTCAATCCCAAGCCCACGTTGGTAAAGGAGAATTTATCAACGGTGTAGGTAGCTTTGGCTGCCAAGACGTTACCAAACCTCCTTAGATAAAAAGCCGAAAGTGCGACTTGTGGTCCCCTAGGCCTAAATACCGTATATAATTGACCCCCATAACTATTTGCATATTTAGACCTGAAACTGTTACCTGCCACGTTCGGACCGCATTCACAGTTTACCCGTGAGGGAATCTGCTCACCGAAATCGTGGCGTATGGACGCATATAGTTTTGTGGGCCTAAAAGTGACATAGTTATTTGTGTTTTCCTCAAAAGGAATAAAGGTTTCGATGTCATCGACAAGATTTTGCCAAAAATCTTGATCCGGGTCAGCGAGAGCGTCCGGCAGGATGACCTCTATTCCCTCAACGGTGGCGCTTCCTCGTAAGGAATAGCTTTTGATATCATTGCTATGGTAAATGAATCCCAAATCCAGGAGGCTACCGGTAAGCACCGTTTGCTCACTTAAGCTATAGGTAAAACCCACATCGACGCCAAGCCCTAAATTCCCGCCAAAAAGCCCTCTTTTAAGAACGGTACTACCTATGACACCATCGTCTTCCGCCGTTCTAAGAGCATCAATCCCAGAGGTTCGCAACTCCAAATCGGCATCCAGCGTACTTGCCAATAAATTGTTCTGACCCTCCTCCGTAACAAAGAAGCCCTTGTTTTTAGTAGAACTGAAATCAAAAATGCTGGAGTAAATTTTACCTCTTGCCCCTATGGTCAAATTTCTATCTATTTTTTGATTGATACCAAAATGAAAGACATTCAAAAGTTCGCCCCTGGTTTTCAAATGACTCAGGTCGAATTCCTGACCTAAGCGATCAGCATTGCCTTCGAATCCCAAAATGGCGTAATCCCTAAACCAATAGCCGATGGCATCACCCTCTGTATAGATGCCCATAGAATAAAATTTGTCCGGATCCTTTCCCCGAAAACCGACGTGCAGTAATTCCACTTGAAAGTTACCGCTCAACTCATCGTTCGGTGTCATCCCGAAGATTGCTCTTTCCCTGACCTTATCATTGAAATCGATTCCGTCATCCTCAAAAAGATCGGTAACGGCAAGACCACTTGAACCTGCCTGAAACGATATTTGCGAAAGGGTCGGGACACCAACATACCATTGAAAATCGGACTGTACACCTGGATTCACCATCAGCGACTGGGGAATCTCATTAAAATCATAGAGAAGTTCTTTGTTCTGACCTTGCAAACCGAGGCCTAGCCCCAATAGAGCGTACAGAAGAAAGCGATGTCCTTTCATAATACGCTAAGTTTGAATTTACCCTTGGATTTCAACGTGATATTGGCGTTGGGAAACGGGCTGGTAGTGGCCGTACCCCCAAGATTTTCAGCACTTACGCGAATACTTGAGGTGTTTATAAGGATATCGATGCTTCGCCCTTGGCCTCCGTACGGTATTTCCCTTTGTAGAACCCTGGCTGGAGGAGCAGGACCGATTTCGAAGAATTCAGTATCCAGAATGTCCCCTGATTCGCTTAAGAAATCTATCGTTACCTCCAGTGCTTTACTGGTCGCATTCTCAACTTCATAGGTGACCGTACCTTCGATGACCCGCTCGGCAAAAAAGTCTGAACTAAAGGCATCGAAGTTAAAATCCTGCGAGAAAAAATTCGTTTCGGTCGCTTGATTGATAATACGTTCAGGTGCCTCAACATAAAGTATACTAGCCTCCATCACGGGTTCTGCAATGAGGTCATCAACTTGGTCAAAATTCAAGGTTTGTTGCGTGCAGGAAATCAGCATTCCCAGAAAAACACAGCAGAGGATGATCAATTTTTTGATAGACTCCATCATTGGCAACGTTAAGGCGTATTTAACACTTAATAATATAACTCTACAAATAGGTTTTTATTTCACTCAACTCATGAATCATATCGCAAAAATCATGGGTCGGACCCTTATCGGAATTAAAGTGAAGCGCGTGCATTCCGGTGTTAAGAGCACCTTGAATATCGGCCTCGAGGCTATCCCCGATCATTAATGACCGATTCGGTTGTGTTCCCGCCATTTCTATGGAAAGTTCAAAAATAATCGGATTGGGTTTTTTAACTCCGGCCAACTCGGAATTGACCACTACCTCAAAATACCCCTCGATTTTCGAATTTTTTAGCTTTTTATCCTGAATTTCCTGAAAGCCATTGGTGATAATATGGAGCCTATAGTTCGGTTCCAAATAATCCAACAACTCTATAGTACCCGGAAAGAGATGTTCGTAAGAAGATAGGTGGGCTATATATTCATCGGCCAAATGATCGATCATATCATCCGAAATAGAATGCCCCAGGGTATCGAAGACCGATTTCAGTCTTTGGTATCTGAGTTCTGTTTTTGATATTTTTTCTTCCCGATACAGTTTCCAAAAGGCATAATTCGCCGGAACGTATACTTTTAAAAAATCATTGAGATCTACCCCAATATCACTTTCCATGAGAATTTTTTCAAAGGTGAGCGCCGAGTTCTTCTCGAAATCCCACAGGGTATGATCCAAATCAAAAAATATGTCGGTTATGAAGTTCTTAAACATGATGTTTATCTAAAACGGTTTTGTAGAGGTCTAACCAGTTTACGCTAGAGGAACCCCCTAATAATTCATTTGAAAATATAGTAATGAAGTTGCCATCAACCTTCTTTACCTGCTCATAAAGCCCGTCGATTTTATCCAAAATCTCGGTCCTATTTGTAAGGTTGATAAAAGCGTAATCGTGCACTGCGAACGGATGTACCCGAATAGGCTGTCGGATTTCAAGATTGATATCGTAGAAGTAAAAGGGTGTACATGTTCCCGCCCTAAAACCGGTTTCATGTGTATAACCCATTGTATAATCGTCGGCAAATTCCGCTTCGACCAAACGCCGGTAGGTTTCAGGGACATCTACCCGATTGTATCGCATTCTTGAGCCAGTGACCGGCCTGTTGATGACATTGGACAGTCGCTTCTTTTCTTTGCGCAATAGGTCGATATTCTCAAAAGAGCTGTAAGAAGCTGCCAAGGCTATTTTACTGTAATCCGCGATCGACTTGATCAAAAAACGAAATTTGTTGCTATTGGTAGAAACGTTCTTGTCATAAGTAGAATAGTCTGCAAACTGAAAAAAGAACGTACTATCGATCTGGTATTCCTTATGCAAACGAATAAGCTCCGAGAAATTATCGAAAGGATCTTTTTTGCGATCGAACCAAGTTCTTGTACGCTGTGCCACTCTTGCGAACTTAAGTGTACAAAAGTCAACGATGAATCCCGAGAATCCGCGCAAAAAACCGCGATGTGCAAACGCATGCGAAGTAGTAACATCCAAAACAGAATTATATCGATACCTCCTTTTGGTAAAATCCATATCCGGAAAACGCTCTTGTAGCTTTTCCAAGAATTTTAGGGCCCATAGGTCTACCACGGGTATTTTTAAAAAACTATGCCGGTAGGCCAAACTATCCCTGGGCGAAAAACGGCCATGTTGGTCTTTTACATGTGGTAGGTATTCCTCATACCTGCTCAATAAATAAAAGCTTGCCGAAAAAATATCGAAAGGAATGGCACTGCCCTCCCCTGCCCGAAAAAAGCAGGGAATATCGTCCCAAGTACTCATTTCAATTTGAAAATCGTTGATGCCTTGCTCGAATAACAAGTCGTTACAGCGTACAAAGAATTCATTTTGCAAGGGTTGCTTGGTATAAGTAATCTTTGGACCAGTATGCTTTATAAAATCCTCGACCTTCGTGGTAAAACTGATCTCGATTCCTAAAATGCGAGTGAAGACCTGCTGCATCGTGTAACGAAATCTCGGGGTTATTTTGTGGGTATAGATTAGTAGCATTTCTGTTCAGGTTCGAATTTCAGGGCTGCCTTCGCAGGAAGATTTAAAGTTCGGCATTAAAGGATATGATGGTCGGCAAAACTATAATAGTCTTGCTGGGTAATTATCAAATGATCAAGGACCTTGATATCCAACGCGCTTGACGCTTTTTGTATTCTTTGTGTGACTTCTTGGTCAGCCTTGCTTGGTTTTAAGGTTCCAGAAGGATGGTTATGCGCCAAAATCAATCCCACGGCCCCCACTTCAAGTGCCTTTTTCATGATAATACGCAAATCTACCAAAGTTCCCGTCAATCCTCCCTTACTCAGTTGCGAGGTCAATAGCACCTTGTTGGCATTGTTCAGATATACGATCCAGAACTCCTCGTGTTCCAGATCGCCCATTTGGGGCAACAACAGTTCGAAGGCATCGTTACTGCTATTGATTTTTGCAATCCGATGCACATCTTCCCCCCGTCTACGACGACCCATCTCCAAAGCCGCAGCGATGGTAACGGCCTTCGCCTCGCCTATACCCCTAAACTGCATTAATTGCTTGATAGACAGCTTCCCTAGTTCATTGAGATTATTGTTGACCGACGCAAGTATCCGTTTCGACAACTCTACAGCACTTTCATTTCGACTGCCCGAACCAATGAGTATGGCGACCAGTTCGGCATCGGACAGGGCCGATTTACCTTTTAGTACTAACTTTTCCCTTGGTTTATCATCATCCGACCAATGCTTTATAGAGAAAGAAGGCTGCTTTTCTTGCATCGACTAAAGATAGTGAACTAAAATTTTTATCGTAGATTTCATGAACAAAAATGAACCGATAAATTATGCAATCGCTCTTTGATACCAACACCTATGAACAGGTCTTAAAAAGAATCGATAACCTCAGCGAGGATTCGGAACGCCAATGGGGCAAAATGACGGTCGGCCAAATGGCATGGCATTGCCAGTTCCCGTTCAAAATCGGAGTAAAGAACAAAAAAGAGGGAAACGGCAATCTATTCGTAAAACTGTTTTTTAAAAAGTCGATGTACAATGATAAACCTTGGCGCAAAAACCTACCGACCGCACCATCCTTGAAAACGAAGGAGGACAAGAACCTGGAAATAGAAAAAAGCAAACTCAAACAATTGGTCACCGACTTTCACCAATGCAAAACGCGAACCGATTGGAACCCACATCCGATATTCGGAAAACTCACCCATGACCAATGGGGTATGATGCAGTTCAAACATATAGACCATCATCTCACACAGTTTGGGGTCTAGCGACCAAGAAATACGAACTATAACGCACCTAATATAAATCTGTTATCTAAGAAATTGTGATTTAGGTTCATACGTGTTTAGGGAATCGCGTAATTTGGTCGGCGCGTTAAAACAACGCAACAATCGACCGAAATTGGCAAAAAAATTTATAGAAGCCAATCCTGATTGCCCTTTCTAGAAATGTAATTGAAGGGGTTACATTTAAAACCAAGAAATGAAATACCCACCACCACACCATCAGGAAACCGAATTTTCGAATGTAGTCGAAGTGGTAAAGAACTATCCGTTTGCTACTTTGATTACGGTTAATGACAATTCTCCCTTGGTAACGCACATACCTATGGTGTACGAGCAGGACGGAAGTCGGTTCGGGAAATTGGTCGCCCATATCGACAAGTTCAACCCGCAGGTCAAAACGTTGATCAATGGAGCGGAAACAACATCCATATTCCAAGGGCCGGATTGTTACATATCCCCTTCGGTATACAGCACCAAACAGTTACCCACCTGGAACTATATTTTTGCGCACCTAAAAGGAACGGTAAAACTGTTGACCGATACGGAACAAGTGAAGGATACCATGGTTCGAATGACGTCGTTCTTGGAAGGTGAAAACCAGAGGTATGTTTTGGAACAGGATAATCCCAGAATGGAAAGTTTGGTAAATTATATCGTAGGTTTTGAAATTCGTATCACCCATTGGGAAGGTAAATTCAAATTCTCTCAGGACAAGCTCAAAAAAGATATGGGACTGGCAAAACAAGAGCTGATTCGCAGTCAACAAAGAGACATTAGTACTTTTGTAAATCGTATTATCCAGAACCATGAAAATGGTCAAAAAGCCCCTAAATCTTCAGACCAATAGCTTAAAGTATCGTCGAGCTTATCTTCAGGGGTGATTTCTTGCTGTTCTATATGCTCTCTCGTGTCGTTAACCATGCGGGACTCCTCAAGTATAACATTTGAAAGGCCCAACATGAAGGCAATAAGCAACATGGAAATTCTGCGCTTGACCAGTCTGATGATAGCGGCACTGTAATACCTTCGCTCATTTGAAAACATATTTTGTAGAATTCAAGATACGTTCCAAAACCCTTCAAATGACAAATAGGCAGCTAAGTACCATGATTTCAAGACGCTATCCTCTCCTTTACCTCTTCCAAGTCCAGTCCGCCATAGTTCCCCGAGCTCATTAAGAGCAGCACCGAATTCTCAAAATCCTGATCAAAGACATAGTCCTTAAAGGCCGCTGCATCAGTATGAATTTGTAAGTCGTTCCGCTCGAATGCCGATGAGATCTGTTCGGGACTTACCGCTGCCAATTTCTTGATGGCCACGGATTCCGGGAGGTAAAACACCACGGCGACATCGGCAGCATCCAAAGCACCTTTATACTCTTTTAAAAATTCGGGATTGAAACTGCTATAGGTATGCAACTCCAAACAAGCGATCAATGTTCTGTCGGGGTATTGTTCCTTTACCGCCTTAGTGGTTGCGGCGACCTTGCTGGGTGAATGCGCAAAATCTTTGTAGGCCACACTGGTCTTACCCTCGGCGATTTTCTCCAATCGTTTGGATGCTCCCTTGAAAGAGGCTATCGATTCGTAAAAATCGTCCTCGTCAACACCCATGTTCTGGCAAATCCATTTTGCGCCGGCGAGGTTGTTCAGATTGTGTTTTCCAAAAACTTCTATGGGCATCGGACCTTCCGGAGTTTCCAAAAGGGTCTCGCCATCCTCTACCCTATATTCAGGCGTTTGATAGGGCAACTTTCGAATAGAATTCTCAGAGGCCTCTACCACTTTTTGTACTTCTAGGTCCTCAATGTTATACGTAATACTTCCGCCTTTAACGATGCTATCGACAAAAATTCGAAACTGGTCCACATAATTTTCGAAAGTGGGGAATACATTGATGTGGTCCCAGGCAATGCCGCTTAGCAAAGCAATATTCGGCCGGTACAAGTGAAATTTCGGTCGTCTATCTATCGGCGAGGACAGGTATTCATCGCCTTCCAATACTATAAAATCATTTTCATCGGTCAGGTGTACCATACGATCAAAACCATCGAGTTGGGCACCAACCATATAATCTACAGGCCGATCGTGGTAATTAAGCACGTGCAGAATCATTGAGGTTATCGTGGTTTTCCCGTGACTGCCCCCGATAACCACGCGGGTCTTGTTTTTGGATTGCTCATATAAAAACTCGGGATAGGAATATATGGTTACTCCTAATTCCTGTGCTTTTAGCAATTCGGGATTATCGGCTTTAGCATGCATTCCCAAAATGACCGCATCTAAGTCGGTATGTACTTCTTCAGGAAACCAGCCGAAGGTATCCGGCAACAGTCCTTTATTGGCCAGCCTTGTCTTTGAAGGTTCAAAAATGACATCGTCGCTTCCGGTAATGGTGTAGCCCTTATGATGAAGTGCCAAGGCCAAATTGTGCATTGCACTGCCGCCGATGGCAATAAAATGAATTTGCATTTTCAAGGATTTATGCCCCAAAGATAGCGATTGATTTAAAGAACAGACCCGAGTGGTCAAGTTTTGAAACACTTGAGAGTCCGGTTTACTTTGGATAAAACACCAAAAAAGTCGCCAAAATGCTCATTATTAAAACGGCGTACAACGCATTTGGTAAGATTCACCCTTCAAAAAGAGTGTTTTACAACATTTATTGCGATATGGGTCTTACCGCTTCTAGTTTTGCAGTACTGAGCATATAAAGTGCATGCTCTAAATAGCTGATTATGAACAACCAAAATCCCCTAGCGTTCTTTTTGAAGGGCGTGCTATTTCTTATAATTTGCCTCTTTTCGAACTATGCCGCATCGCAATGTGCGGGTAGCGATGGTTCTGAAATCGTTTGTAATAAAGATGCCGACGAAGCCAACAAGACTTTTGATCTCTTTCCACATCTAGAAGGCAGTCCCACTGCCGGAGGTATGTGGTCGACAAATGATCCGGCCAATTTTTTCGCACTGAATCGGTCGACCGGCATCGTCAACCTTTGGGAGGTAAAAAACTCGGGTATACACGAATTTACCTATACGAATACGGCATGTGGGGAATCTGCAGTGGTTACCATAAGTCTGGGGGGGTATCCAGGAGAGGACAATATCGATGGAAGTGCCGATGCCTGTGGTGATGACCCCAGGGTCAACCTTAACGGTTACATAGGGAGCCAGACCGAAGGAAAATTTCACGATTTCAATGGACTTTGGGAAGCCGTTACTCCAACAGCAGCAGCCCATTTGACGGATAACTTCTTCGATGCACAATCCGCAGGAATCGGTATTTACGAATTTACCCATACCGTTCCCGCTGTAGCGACCTGCGCAAGCCGACAAGTACTCTTGTTATTGGAAGTACAACGCCCGGCCAATTCGGGTATACCGTCAAACCTGATTGTTTGTACCACTGATGACCTATCCGGCCTTACCAATTTTAACCTGAATGATCTACTGACCAACGAGGATACCAACGGCACTTGGTCGGAAAGCCCCCAGACCAATCAGTTAGAAGACCTTACCGACAATATAATAGATGTACAGGCCATTAGAGACCTGAATATTTCCGGTACGTTTGAATTCACTTATCTCGTATTCCCCGGCCATCCGGTCTGTGAAGAGATGCGCACGACCGTAGAAATCATCATTCTGCCAACACTACAGGGTACCATGCAAGCGGACAACTACTGTGAAGGGGATGCGACCTACAGAATCGAAATCACGGATTATAACGATACCCTGATACCTTCGGGCACTTATACCGCAACCTATTCTACGTCGTCAATAAGCGGGGGCGGCGGTGAGGATGTCCCCTTAGTGCTAAGAAACGATAAGACCGGCTTTTTTGAAATCGATGCGGACGACGTCATTCGCAATGAAGTTACAACGCTGAGCATTACCTCATTGGGCCCAACCGTATGTCCTGATATTCAGGTTGCGCCGGTCACCTTTTTGGTTTCCGATCCCAATGTCGTAATCACTGATAGTTGTTTTGAAGAAGAAGTGCCCGTAGCATTTTCCAACATTTTCGATGCGTCTTTCAGTAGAGCTAACGGTGATTACGATGTTACCTATACCATAACACCGCCGAGCGGAACCGTCACCACTGCGACACAAAGCAATATCAACTTTACCAATGGCAGCGCGGCCATGACCATACCTGCCAACGAGATAACAGAAACGGGGGACTACGAAATAGCCTTTGAGGTGGATAGTGGGTTTCCGCTAGGTTGCCAGATTACTGCTATGGTTACGATTACCGCTATTCCTTCTGCCATAGACCTCGATTTGGTCGTCGATAATTCATGCAATGCGACACGGATAGATGTTTTGGTAGACGCGCCGATCCTAGACGATGGATCCTACAGTATTGTCTATGACGTTACCCAACAAAGCACGGGTGCAGTGGTTATCAATAATACGATCGACTTTGTGGGTGGGACTGCATCCTATCAGCTCGATGTTGCCAGTTTAGAACAAGGAAACTATACCGTCAGCGTAAGAAGTGTACAGGATGATACGACGCTTTGTAGAAAAATTTTCGAATTTGAAGAAAACGAAAACTTTGCCATCGACGGCATTCCCGAACTTGCCGAAGGTGACGAAAATCAACTGTTCTGTCGCGGGGAATTTGGTATTAATGGGCCTACCCTTCAAGATATCGCAATAACGGCGAACGGCGAAATTCTATTTTATGAAGACGAAACAAGTACCACCGCACTTTCCAATGACACCCCCTTGGTTAGTGGGGAAGATTACTTTGTGGCCAACATCGATGCGAACAACAATTGTGAGGGCTCACAGCGTATTGGCGTAACCGTCGAAATCATAGATCCGGTAATGCCCTCTTCGCCAGTATTGAATCCCGCGTTTTGCGCTTCGGATGGGGTTACCTTGGCGGAATTGACCATTTCATCACCCGACGGGAGTGCCATTGCCTGGTTTGATGCAGCTACAGATGGAAATCTACTAGATGGTTCGACCGTTGTAACCGATGGAACCAGCTATTTTGCAGCCACGGAGGTGGTAAACGGATGCCTTAGTCAAAATCGTTTGGAAATCGTTACCACCGTCTATGCCTTGGAATCGGCTTCTCTGCTGTTCGACCGTATCGAATTATGCGGATTGGACAATCCGACCGTTGCCGATCTGGACCAATTGGAAAGTACCACCGATTACGAGGTCATTTGGTACGATGCCCCTGAGAACGGTACCGAACTGACCAGTGCTACACCTTTATCCGAGGATGTCACTTATTACGCGCAGAGTTACAATCCCGAAACGGGATGTATTAATCCCGAACGAATAGCGGTCACGGTCGATTTGAGCAATTGCAATCCCGAAGCCTATGACTTTTTTATTCCTGATGGATTTTCCCCGAACGGAGACGGTAGAAACGACACCTTCTTCGTACCGAACGTCGAAACCATATATCCCGATTTCACCTTACAGATTTTAAACCGATACGGCTCATCCTTATTCAAGGGCAATCGAAATAACCCTGCCTGGGACGGAAGTGGTACAGGCGGAACGGCACCAAATGGGGTCTACTTCTATATCATAGAATTCAACAAAGACGGTCGCGCTGCCGAACAGGGCAGATTATACCTCAACCGCTGATCCGAACATAACTAACTACCGATGAAAAAAATATATATCCCCCTATTTTTCCTGCTGCTCTTTTGGGCGCGTTCACATTCACAGCAGGATCCACAGTACACCCAATACATGTACAACATGAGTGTTGTCAACCCTGCCTATACGAAAGGTGAACGAGGTTTGTTGAATCTGGGCACGCTCTATCGTTCGCAATGGCAAAATACCGTCGGTGCACCGAACACCTTGACCTTCTTCGGCCATACCGCCTTTAGCGATAAAGTAGAAATGGGCGTTTCGATCGTAAGTGACCGTATTGGTGACGGAGCTTTGAAAGAAAATAACCTTGCCATTGATTTCGCGTATATTCTTAAGTTGGATGCGAAGAGCAACCTTTCATTGGGGCTTAAAGGTGGTCTGACCAATTTCGAAAGTAACTTTAACGGCTTTCGGTTGCCAGAAATTCAGGATGATCCCGCCTTTGCCGAAAACCTCAACAATTCGTTCCCAATCGCTGGTGTGGGCGCTTTCTATAATCGTGGCAATTTTTATGCAGGCGTTTCGGCTCCCAATCTGCTTACCTCCAAGCATATTGAAAATGTAGATGGCATCAGTAAGTTCGGTTCCGAGGCGGTACACGTATTCCTCACTTCGGGTTATGTATATGAACTCAACAGTAATTTGAAATTGAAGCCATCGACCTTGATTAAAATGGTCAAGGGCGCTCCTTTGGTATTTGATGCTTCCTTAAACGTACTGCTCAACAACCGCTTTGAAGCAGGTGCTTCGTATCGATTGGACGATTCGGTAAGCGCCATGTTCAATTTCGCGGTATTACCTTCCGTAAGGATCGGTTATTCCTATGATTACACCTTATCGAACCTGAGCACCTTTAGTGCGGGATCGCATGAAATATTCGTTCTTTTCGACTTGGATCTTTTAGGTCTTCGCAAAGGATATGACAAATCCCCAAGATTTTATTAGTCCCTCATTATGAAAAAAATATATCTTTTTATCGCGCTTTTTGCGACCGGTATAATGGCCCTACAGGCGCAGGATGCAAAAAGGGCAAAAACGTATTTCGACAGGGCTTTCTACTCCGACGCCATCCCATTGTACGAAGAACTGGCTAAAAACAACCGTTCTAAAGAAACCGTTCGGAATTTGGCCGATAGCTATTACAATACCTACCAGCTTCCCAAAGCTGCGAAATGGTATTCCTACCTGACCTCGGTTTACGGCGAAAATCTGGATGAAAACTACTTTTTCAAATATAGTCAAACCTTAAAATCCATTGGGGAATATGCCGAAGCTACGGAGGTACTCATGGAGTACTACACCAAAAAAGGGGAAACACAACAAGTGGAAGAACTACGGGCCGAGTTGGTCTACCTTGAGAATGTAGCTGCGATCGGAGAACGTTTTACGATGAAAAACCTTGCGTTAAATACCCCTACGTCTGAATTCGGTGCTGCCGAAATCAATAGCAATCTCGTCTACAGCGCTTCTGAAAAAAACCAATTTTCGCTAGTAAGCAAACCATACCGTTGGAACAATCAGGCGTATCTCGATCTGTACCAACATGCCTTATCTAATTTGAATCTCGGCGATAGTGTGAGCACAGGTTTTTCGAAAAAAGTAAACACTAAAATGCACGAAGGTACTTTTGCCCTTTCCAAGGACGGACAAACACTCTATTTTACACGAAATAATTTCATCCGTGGAAAGAAACGCACCGATTCCAAAAAAATAAGCAACCTAAAAATCTACAAGGCGAGTTTAACGGATGGAGAATGGGGTAATATTGAAGAACTACCCTTTAACAGTGACGATTTTTCTACGGAACACCCAGCCTTAAGCCATGATGGAAGAACTCTTTATTTTGCATCGGATAGGCCCGGCGGACTCGGGTCCTTTGACCTCTATAAAGTATCCCTCTCCAACAACGGGGAATTTGGAGAACCCGAGAACTTGGGCGCACAAATAAATACCGAACGTAAAGAACAATTTCCTTTTGTGGACGCCAGTGACGATTTGTATTTCTCCTCGAACGGACAACCCGGTTACGGATTATTGGACATCTTTGTAGCCAAAAAACAAAACGGAACCTACCAAAAACCCGACAACATCGGAAAACCATTGAACAGCGGTTTTGATGACTTCGCCTATAACCTGAATACAGATGGCAAAACAGGTTATTTTTCGTCGAACCGTCCTGATGGAAAGGGAAGCGACGATATTTATTCCTTTGTGGTAACTAAACCACTTATTATAGCCGATTGCCAACAATTCATTACTGGAACAGTCACTGATAAAAAAACTGGATTACCGTTAGCCAACAGCATGGTTTCGCTCTTGGATGCGGAAGGTAAAATTATCGAAACCTTGAAAACGCAAGCGGACGCGTCTTTCGAATTTACGGTGCAATGCTCCGCAGCATATCGTATCGAGGCAAAAAAAGAGGCGTACGATGATAATTGCAAGTCACTTCGCACCAGTGCGGAACGTGATGCGACCCAAGACGGTTCGTTGAGCCTGTTTTCCGTTCAGGACCGCGCGGCGGAAAATCTGCTGGCGCAGCAAAAGAAGCAAGAAGAAGCCCAAAGAAAAGCGCAATTGAAAGCGGAACGCAAACAAAAAGAGGAAAAAGTGGCGGAGGAAGAACGCATTCGAAAAGAGGCGGCAACCAAAGAACGCGAAAAGATAGCACAGCAAAAAGCCGAAAAAGAACGCCTTCGAAAAATCGAGCAAGTCATCGCAAAAGAAGAGGCTATCGTCAAACAAGACGAACGGATCGTATTCAAAACCGAAGAAATACACTTCGACTATAGTCTATGGTATCTCAGAAGGGAGTCTCGCGAGCGTTTGGCCAAGGTCATCGAAATCATGAAGGCAAACCCGGGCATGGTCATTGAAATTGGCACACATACCGATATTCGCGGTAATGACCAATACAATAGGGATCTTTCCCAAAAACGGGCCGATGCCGCTAAAAAGTTTATGGTCGAAAATGGCATCGACAGTAAAAGGGTGGTCGCGAAAGGCTATGGCGAATCAAAACCCATCGTAAAATGTGAAACAGAGGAAAGTTGCAGCGAAGAAGATCACGAGTGGAATCGACGATGCGAACTGGTCGTGGTCAAATGGGAGTAGTGCAAGGTTCGAAGTACAAAGTACGAAGTACGAAGGTAGAAGTACGAAGCCTTTTGAATACGATAGAAACGGGATTATTTATTTATTATGAAGTCCGCAAAATCTTTAGGATTCTGCATTTAATGAAGAAAAAATAATTAACATGAGTTCGAAAGAACTATATTTTTAAACATAGCAGTTTGGTAACTGAAAAAAAATAAGCTAAGGTTTTTTTGTCTTTAATGTTATAAGAGCTGCAAAGATATTTTTAAAATTTTGGTGGGACCATTATGTCTCGAAGGCTCTATTTGAAATATGCCTTTTTTAATTAAACACCGAAAATTAATTTTCAATAACCCATTTTGCGAAACCGTAGAGCCGTCCTAATGCCTCCGAGGAAGATCTCGAATGACCGTCTTTGAGATCTACATCTAAAAGTATAGGATACTTAGAAGTACTGTATTCCTGAAGACGAGCAATAAACTTTCCGGATTCCCATAAGTCCAAACGATCGTCTTTTGCAGAAGGAGCAATCAAAGTAGCGGGGTAATCAACATTTTTTTTAAGGTTCAAATATGGGTCCATTCCTAAAAGATACTTCGCCTCCTCTACATTTTCAATATCTCCAAACTCAAGATAACTGGTTTTTTTATATGAACCTGCAGACGACCTACTGGGGTTTATGAAAGGTACCTGAGAAAGAAAAACCTTAAAAAGTTCAGGTCTTTCTATTACAGCCATTCCCGATGAAATCGCACCAGCACTCGCACTATAAAGTATCGTCTTTTCAGGTGATGTTATTTTTTCGTTTATCAGATACTCTGTTACCGAAATGATATCCTTCCAAGAATTTGATTTAGTTGCTATACGGCCTGCGTCATGCCAGTCTTGCCCCTTTTCACCACCGCCTCTAATATGGGCAACTGCTATTACACCGCCACTAGCAACCCAGGCCAGTCTACGTGGTGCAAAGTAGGGTTCTTGTGACTGTCCGTACGCACCATAAGAAGTGATTACAGTTGGTTTATTGGATGATCTAGGGTTCAAAGAATCATAAACCAAGGTGACGGGTACCATAACTCCATCGTGGGACTTTATCTCCGTTTCTTCAACTTTAATTGTTGCAAATTCGGGAAATTCTGGAATTTCGGCCAATATTACCTGTTCTTGAATCTTGTTACCTCTGACATAATAGCGCATCAAATCGACAGCCCAGCCATCAGCTTCGACGTATAGGCCAGATTCATATCCTGAATTGGGGACTAATTCTATATTTCCCGCCTCAAAGGGTATTTCAATTTGAGTTGTTGTCTCATTATTTGAGTAATGATATAAGGATGCCTCAACTCCATTTTTAGTTGTAGAAAAATAAATGCCAGATGCATCCAAACAAAAGTCATTAATAACTAGTTCTTTGGGAAGCTTCGATTCGATCCTGGGATTATCAAAATCAATATCGTTCATATCCACGGAAAGAACCTGAAAATTCGAATTGAATTTTGGGCTAATGTAGTAATACCTTTTCTCTTTGATAATTCCCTCGCTATAAAGAACTTTATCTTTTATGCCGTATAATTTTTTCCAATTAAGATTGCCATTGATTACACTATCCACATCAGCAAAATACGCATCGTAAAATCGATCTACGGTCGCTATATAGCTAATAAGATAATTGTCTTTGCTTGAGGATACGCTTGTAAACGGAAAAAACGACGGGTCAATGTCCGCTCCCATTTTATCTCCAAAAATCGGCGAGCTATTCTTTTTATCACCAACAATATGTAATATGGAGACCGAATTTGCCTTATACCCTTCCTTATCTTTATCAACAACTGGAAATCTCAAATAGGTAAAGCCCTTGCTATTAGGTAACCAATGAATACCGTTAAATAAATTGGGCGCTACGTGATCAATTATATAGTCTAGAGGTTCACCGGTTTTTAAATCGATTATCAATAGTTCCGACGAAAAATCTCCTCTGACATTTATGGATAATACGATATAGCGACCATCCCAAGATGGCTGAAAATAATTAATCTGATATCTATTTTCCAATTCCGGACGAAATTCTTTAGGATCGTAGATTTCAGTAATAATCCCCTTAGAATCCTTTTTAAAGACCTTAAAATCATATTCCCCAATAGGGCGTTTTAGGTAATATAGATTTCCGGATTCATCTTGTTTTAATTTTTTTGCCCAGGTTTTTGTTCTGTTATTGAATTCCTTAAATTTCTTTTGAAAATCTAAGGCTTGTTTCAACGTATCTAATATTGTATTTGTAAGTTTTCCCTGATCAAGAAACCAATTACCAATAGTGCTGTCGCTCAAGTTTTCAATATTTCTATAATCATCTTGAACCACTATACCGTGATGAGTCTCTGTTATCGGCTGTTTGGTCATCCTTGGATAGTCATACGATACATCCTGACCAGCTGTACAGGAAATAGATAATAATGATAGGAGTAAGGAAAGAATTCTCATGTAGAAAGTATAATTTGGTTAAAATAATAAAATCCTTAACAAATAAGGATTTTCTTTAAATCTGTGAACAGAAAACTTTAACCCCTTGCGTCCCCTCTGTTATCTGATTTGCAATCTTAGCCGTCAGTTTGAATGCCACCACCGCGGTTGATTGGATGAGCCGGGCAAAGTGGACCACCTTCGCCGGATGAAAGTGAGCATAATAAACTAAGTATTCGAAGTCGATTCTATTATGGGTAAATTTACTATTTATTTTTCAGTTTTTTTCGAATTGATTCTCCTTTGATGTCTATTCTGTGGGCTGGGTGTACAAAGTACGAAGGTAGAAGTACGAAGCCTTTTGAATACGATAGAAACGGGATTATTTATTATAAAGGCTTCACTCACAATAACTAAACAAAACGGGCTTCAGGCGTAATCAAAAGGTCTTTGTATTTTTATGAAGTCCGCAAAATCTTTTGGATTCTGCATTTAATAAAGAAAAAATAATTAATGTGAGTCTGAAAGAACTATATTTTTAAATGTAGCTGTTTGGTATCTGAAAAAAAAATAAGCTAAGATTTTTTGTCTTTAATGTTATAAGAGCTGCAAAGATGTTTTTAAAATTTTGGTGGGACCATTACGTCTCGAAGGCTCTATCTGAAATATGCTTTTTTTAATTAAACACCTAAAATTAATTTTCAATAACCCATTTTGCGAAACCGTAAACAGTTGCTGTAGATTCGGTTGAAGACCTTGAATGACCGGCAGTAATATTTACATCTAAAAGAATGGGTAAATTTGAGGTATTATATTCCTGTAGGCGGGCAATAAATTTACCAGACTCCCATAAATCTAGCCTATCATCTTTCGCAGACGGTGAAATCATTGTAGCCGGGTATTTAACATTTTTTTTTAAATTCAAGTATGGATCCATTCCAAGGATATATTTGGCCTCTTCTGAATCTTCGATATCTCCGAATTCCAAGTAACTTGATTTTTTATATGATCCTGCAGACGACCTACTGGGGTTTATGAAAGGTACCTGAGATAAAAATACTTGGAAAAGGTCTGGTCTTTCAATCATCGCCATGGCTGATGAAATTGCTCCTGCACTTCTACAATTCAGAATAGTTTCATCTTTAGTGGTTATACCTTCTTTAATAAGATATTCCGTAACAGAAATAATGTCCTTCCAAGAGTTACTTTTTTTATCTTTGCGCCCAGCTTCGTGCCATTCTTTACCTTTTTCCCCACCCCCTCTTATATGTGCAATGGCTATCGCTCCACCGTTTGATATCCATGACAATCTTAATGGTGAAAAATAAGGTGTTTCCCAATTTCCGTAGGCTCCATAAGATATAATCATTGTTGGTCTAGCTGATGTTTTAGGTATTTTTGAATCATATATTAGGGATACTGGCACCATTACACTATCAAATGATTTGATTTCAATTTCTTCGACAATGATTGTTTTAAATTCTGGAAACTCTGGGATTTCTGCTAGTATTACTTGTTCTGCTATTTCCGTTCCACTTATTAAATAGCGCATAAGATCCACCGCCCATCCATCGGTTTCTATATATAAACCTTTTGCTTTTATGGAATTTGGAACAAGAACTACATTTCCTGTCTCAAATGGTATTTCAACCTTGTCAGTACTTTTACTAGAAGTGTAATATAAGCTAGCTTCAACACCGTTTCTAGTTGTTGTGATATACATTCCATCCAAATCAAGAACAAAATGATTAACGACTTCGTCATCCGGTAGGTTTGATTCAACTTTTGGGTTTTGAAAGTCCGGGTTATTGAGATTTACCGAGAGTACTTGATAGTTCGCTTCAAATTTCGGACTAAGGTAATAGTATCTATTATTCTTTACCTTCCCTTCTGTATAGAGTACCTTATCATCAATTCCGTAAAGTTTTTTCCAGTTTGGTTTTCCATCCTGTATGTCTTGAACGTCACAATAGTAAGCATCATAAAACCTATCAACATTAGCTACATATCCAATTAAAACCTTACTATCGCTAGAAGTAATTTTTGTCACTGGAAAAAAAGACGGATCCATTTTAACTCCATGAACATTACCAAAAATAGGTATTCGACTATTTTTATCACCTACCATATGCAGTACCGAAGTCGAGTTTGTCTTATAGCCATTTTTACTCTTATCAATCTCTGGAAAATGCAAATACGTGAATCCTTTGTTGTTCGGTAGCCAACTAACTCCCTGAAACAAATCTGGAGCAGCGTTTTCAATTGTATAATCAAGTCTTTCACCGGTTTTGATATCTAATATTAATATTTCTGAAGCAAAGTCACCTCGAGTATTAATGGCGATAGCCATTAGACTTCCGTCCCACGAAGGTTGGTAGTAATTAATTTCGAACCTTTTTTCCAATTGAGGATTAAAAGCTTTTGGATCAAACAATTCTAAAATTTTACCACCTGATTCCTTTTTGTAGAGCTTGAAGTCCTTTTCACCGATTGGCCTTTTTAGGAAATATAGATTGCCAACTTCATCTTGTTTTAATTTTTTAGCCCACGTTTTAGTTCTACCATCAATTTTTTTTAATTCAGATTTAAAATGTTTCACCTGTTCAAGCGTATCAACTATGGAATTCGTTAGAATACCTTGATTTTTAAACCATTCCCGAACGATAGTGTCTTTGAGATTCTCAATATTCCTGTAATCATCTTGAACCACTATACCGTGATGAATCTCTGTTACCGACCGTTTCGCCATCTTTGGATAGTGATACGATACATCCTGACCAGCTGTACAGGAAATAGATAATAATGATAGGAGTAGGAAAAGAATTCTCATGTAGAAAGTATAATTTGGTTAAAAAAGAAAATCCTAAACAAATAAGGATTTTCTTTAAATCTGTGAACAGAAAACTTTAACCCTTTGCGTCCCCTCTGTTATCTGATTTGCAATCTTCGCCGTCAGTTTGAATGCCACCACCGCGGTTGATTGGATGAGCCGGGCAAAGTGGACCACCTTTGCCGGATGAAAGTGAGCATAATAAACTAAGTATTCGAAGTCGATTCTATTATGGGTAAAATTACTGTTTATTTTTCAGTTTTTTTCGAATTGATTCTCCTTTGATGTCTATTCTGTGGGCTGTGTGTACCAACCTGTCTAGAATTGTATCTGCAATGGTCCGTTCCCCAATGATTTCGTGCCATGCTTCAATCGGATTTTAATCAGCATCAAGAGCTTCAGCTACTGGAGCAGATAGCAGACATTAAACAGGATAAAAATTATTTTATTCTTATTTAGGGTGTGCTCTTTCTTATTTCCACAACTGATACGGAACGACTTTTAAGGTTATTCAAAAAAATTCAAGTTAGCGGTGATTCCATCGAAAGTGTTTTCTTTGAAAAACAATTGGAACAAACCACTATCTTTCAGAAAATGCTCGAATTCATTGAAAAAAATCTCGCCGTAAACGAGCAATTTCAATACTAGACCATCGAATATGATTATTAGCATAAACTGTCAGAATATCGTTTGTTAGATTATCGGGATCGTTTTAGCCTGGGTAAAAAATATGATTTACCATATCGCTTTGATGCTGATTTCCCTTTAAACGAGCATATGTTCATTTTGAAGAAACACTAAGAAACAAACTTGAGCATTGTGCACCGAACGTATAACATCTAGACCAATTCCCTAACTCAATTAAACACTTCCCTCACTTTTCATTGTTTTCAGGGAGCTTTGGATTCATCTTTGTACTTAATTTTGTAATAGCGTACTAGGAATAAAGTTCCATTTTAAAGGTATCGCGTAAATTTAGACAATGAAACATCTGGTAACGATAGTAACGATACTTTTATTTACACAAATGGCGCTGGCACAACAAGACGAAAACCCATACGACACCCTTTGGAAACAAGTCGCAAAACTTGAGGACGAAGCGTTGACAAAATCGGCGTTGGAGCTTGTTACCACCATTTCCAAAAAAGCAAAAAAGGAAGAGAATTCCGCCCAAATTATAAAATCCCTGCTGTATACCTCAAAGTATGCCATGACCTTGGAGGAGGATGCCCAATTGAAAATCGTGAACGATTTTAGAACGGAAATCGAAAAGGCCGAGTTTCCCACCAAAAATGTATTGGAAAGCTATTTGGCTAACCTGTTCTGGCAGTTTTTTCAACAGAATCGATATCAATTTTACAATCGGACGAAAACGGAAGTTAAAGTAGATTCCACAGATTTCAGGACTTGGGATTTGACTACTTTATTCAACGAAATAAGTATTCATTTTGACGCTTCCTTGGAAAATGAGGCGAAGCTAAAACAAACCCCGGTATCGGAATTCGATGTGATTTTACATCAACAATCAGATACCAAAGAATATCGCCCGACCCTATTCGACCTGTTAGCACATAACGCACTGGCATTTTACAAAACGAGTGAAAACAACATCACCCGACCTGCGGATAAGTTTGAAATCAGCGATGCCGATTTTTTATGCGATGGCAACGCCTTCATTAATAAAAATATCGACACCGAAGATCAGACCTCTTTGCAAGCGAAGGCATTGTGCATTTATCAAAAATTGTTGATGCTGCACCTTCCCTCCGCAAAGCCCTATACGCTTGCCGAAATTAATATCGAACGCCTGAATTTTATTCATGGGAATGCCACTTTCGAAAACAAGGACCAGCAATTTCTTGAAGTATTGGAAAACGCGGTATCCGCAACAAAAGGCAGTCTAGCAGCCGGTCTCTACCAGCATCAAATTGCTACGCTGCTAAATCGCCAGGGAGATTCCTATCAACCGAAAACCAATGCTGACCATCGCTGGAAAAAGAAAGAAGCGCTGGCCATTTGCAATTCGGTAATCAAGGAGATGGCGGACAGTAGAGGTGCGGAACAGTGTCGAGCGTTAAAATCGCAAATACTTCAAAAGACCTTGCAACTGACCGCAGAAAGGCATGTTCCGATTCAGACCACCTCCCGATTTTTGGTAAACTATAAAAACCTCAAGGGACTTACCTTAACGGCACGTCCCGTCACGCAGCGGGAAATGAGCGCGCTTGAAAAGGTTTACGAGAAAGATAAAAAGCTGGCTTTTATTAAAAAGTTGAGCGTTGCCAAGCAATGGGAAGCGACCCTAAAAAATGAGGACGATTACCAGTCGCATAGCACTGAAATTATAATGCCCCCACTAGAGAATGGACAGTATTTGATATTGGCCGAGACCACCGATGAAAAGAACAAAACGTTTTCCTACAGCCCGATTCAAGTTACCGATTTGGCGCTTGCCGAAACCCGAACGAATACAACGCACTATTTTCAAGTTATTAATCGACACAATGGAAAACCCATTTCCGGGGCCAGACTTACACTTCGCTATAGAAAGAATTATGACGGACCCCGGTTGAGTGAAAATTTCGTTACGGACAAAATGGGGAATGTTTCCATTCCGTTATCCGACGAAAATTGGAGCGAGGTGAACATCAGCATTTCAAAAAACAAGGATAGCGCTTATTTCAAAGACTATTACGTAAATAGAAGATATGATCAAAATAGTGCAACGACCAGCTATTCGTGCTTTCTTTTTACCGACAGAAGTATCTATAGACCTGGTCAGCCTCTATATTTCAAAGGAATTGCCATTACAGGAGAGAAGGGCATTTCATCCGTTTTGGAAAATCAAAAAGTATCCGTCTCCCTAAGCGATGTCAATGGCCAAGTAGTGGCTACTAAAGAATTCGTCACCAATGACTACGGTTCTTTTTCTGGGGAATTTATTTTACCGAGCACTGGACTTACAGGAGTATTTTCGATGCAGGCGAACGCCACGGGAATAGGACTGAACGGATATGCCAGTTTTTCCGTAGAGGAATACAAAAGACCCAAATTTGAGACCTCATTTCAACCGGTGACCGAAACTTATAAAGTCAATGACAGTGTTACCGTAAAAGGAACGGCCATGGCGTATGCCGGAAGTACGATTACCGATGCCAAGGTGGCCTATCGGGTGAAGCGTGCCGTATACTATCCCCGATGGTACTATTGGCATTACCCCTATAATAATACCGCTCCCCAAGAAATCGCTCATGGCGAGACCACGACCGATGCCTCGGGACACTACAAAATCGATTTTAAGGCATTGCCGGATACAAGTATTGATAGAAAGAATTTGCCCACCTTTAGCTATGAGGTAACGGCAGATGTAACCGATATCAATGGTGAAACGCATAGCGCCACCACCTTCGTTACGGTAGGCTATCATGCGTTGACCGCGAACATGTATATCGCCAACCCATTGAACAAAGACACCAAGGAAAACAAACTGAGCATCTCGACCAACAATCTCAACGGTCAATTCGTTCCCGCAAAAGGTATCGTTAAGATGTACAAATTAAAGGCACCTGAAAGCGTTAACCGTCCTAGGGTATGGGCCGCTCCCGATTATGCCGGTTGGCCAAAATCGGAATTCAAAAAATTGTTTCCGCACGATGCCTTTGCCAACGAACACGATGCTTCCACTTGGGAAAAGGGCGAAATGGTATGGCAATCCGATTTCGACACGGCAAAATCCACAGAACTACCCCTTGGCAATACTAAAAACTGGGCTTCAGGCAAATATGTGCTGGAACTCCAAACCCAGGATAAATTCGGTCAACCGGTAAAAGACATTTTGCAGACAACCCTTTTCAGCGAGAACGATACGACCCTAACCGATAACGCGTTGTTCCAAATCAAGACCGATAAGGACAGTTATGCCATCGGGGAGGATGTAAAGGTAACGCTGTTGTCGAGCTCAAAAGATATTCATGTAACTGTGAATATCGAAAAGAACCACAAGGTAATCGAATCCAAATCGATTCATTTGAGCGACAATTCAGAGTCTTTTACAGTACCCGTAAATGCAAATGATATAGGCGGTTTCGCTATTACCTATAGTTTTTCGGTATACAACTATTTTCAAGCAGGCAACCTGAACATTCGAGTGCCCTATCCTAGCGCGCAACTGGAAATAGAGACGATGACCTTTCGCGATAAGCTACAACCGGGAACGGAAGAAACCTGGTCCTTCAAAATCAAGGGGCCAAAAGGCGACAAGGTCGCTGCAGAGCTTTTAGCGAACATGTACGACGCCTCGCTCGATGCATTTCGCGGACATTATTGGAGCTTTAACCCGCTAATCAAACCGACGTATTATTCGAATCGAACAGCCTCTGCCTACAACTGTTTCGGAACCAATTCTTTCAATACGTATTTAGATAATCAAAGCTACGGGTACACGAGTCTGTATTTTGACTCGTTCAACTGGTTTGGCTTGCAATTTGGCTACGGCGGTTTTTATGGGCGTGGGCTTCGACGCAATCGGATGATGAAACGAGAGAGCGCCGCGGCTCCAATCTCAATGGATATGGATATGGAAGATTCAATGCCGTTGGAAGAGGTAGTCGTGGGCCAAGCAAGTGGTGTGGAAATGGATAAAAGCGCCAACCTGAGTAATGAAGCGCGATTACAAAAACCAAAAGACAATCAACACGAAAATAATAGCGAGCAGGAGACGGCATCGGATGCGATTAAAATCCGCAAAAACCTTCAAGAGAATGCATTCTTCTTTCCACAGTTGAAAACCGACAAAGAAGGAAATGTATCTTTTAGCTTTACCACTCCGGAAGCCCTCACCAAATGGAACGTACAATTATTGGCGCATACCAAAGATTTAGAAAGTACGATTCATAATCTACAAACCGTTACCCAAAAAGAATTAATGGTCATACCCAATGCGCCACGCTTTCTGAGGGAAGGTGACGAAATCGTGATGAGTACTAAAATTGCAAACCTGACCGATAAGGTACTTTCCGGGCAGGCCAAATTGGAGTTGATCGACGCTGTTTCAGGCAAGAATATTTCATCAAAATTGCTTTTGTCCTCCACCTCGGAAGGAGAGGGCCTTGGACAAACCGACTTTAAGGTCGACTCTTTAGGCAATACCCAAGTCTCTTGGCGGTTGCAAATTCCAGAGGACGTACGAGCGGTTCAGTACACGGTTACAGCAAAAGCCGGGGACTACAGTGATGGCGAACAGAACTTGCTTCCCGTTTTGACCAATAGAATGCTGGTCACCGAAACCTTACCAATGTGGGTGAGAAGTAACCAAACCAAGACCTTTACCTTGGATAAGTTGAAAACAACGACCTCAACCACGCTAAAACACCATAAGTTGACGTTGGAGATGACCTCGAACCCGGCTTGGTACGCGGTGCAGGCGCTCCCCTATTTAATGGAATACCCTTACGAATGCAATGAGCAGACGTTCTCAAGATATTATGCGAATACGCTGGCTACGCATATCTCGAATACCAATCCTAGGGTTCAAGAAGTATTTAATCAATGGGCCAATTCGGATGCCTTGGTCAGTAACCTGGAAAAAAATGAAGAGCTGAAATCCCTTTTGATACAGGAAACGCCATGGCTACGAGACGCACAATCGGAGACAGAACAGAAAAAACGTATCGCCCTCTTGTTCAATTTGAATAAAATGAAGAACGAGCAGACCAATGCCTTGAACAAATTGAAGCAGAACCAAAAAGGTTCAGGAGCTTGGCCTTGGTTCAATGGTGGTCCTGATAGCCGTTTTATCACCCAACACATCATCACCGGTATGGGGCACCTCAAACAACTCGATGTCGCATCGAGTACTGTAGCGATGCAATCCGTTATCCAGAACGCGATTGCCTATTTGGATAATGAGTTCGTAAAGGAATACAACTTTATGAAAAAGAACGCCTCAAACATCAACGATGATCATTTAAGCCAAACACAGATTCATTACCTGTACATGCGCAGCTTTTTCAAGGATATCAAAGCTTCAAAGCGTGTTGCCGAAGTAACCGCATATTATAAGGGTCAAGCACAAAAATATTGGAAGAATAAGGGATTGTATTCCCGTGGAATGCTGGCGCTGATCATGCACCGTATGGCGGATAACACGACTTCCAACAAAATTCTCAGAGCGCTCAAGGAAAACAGTATCACCTCTGATGAACTGGGTATGTATTGGAAAGAAAATACCAATTCTTGGTACTGGTACCAAGCTCCTATCGAGACACAGTCTTTATTGATCGAAGCTTTTGCGGAAATTACCCCGAATGACATCGCAACGGTCGACAACCTTAAGATTTGGTTACTGAAAAATAAACAGACCAACCAATGGAAGACCACTAAAGCAACTACTGAGGCTGTTTACGCCTTATTATTACAGGGTAGCGATTGGCTATCGGTCACAGAAGCCGTAGACGTCTTGATCGCTGGCGAGAAAATCGCACCCGCTAAATTGGAACAGGTAAAAGTCGAAGCGGGAACGGGTTATTACAAAACAGCATGGGACGGACCAGAGGTGAAACCGGCCATGGCAGAGGTACAAATTAGTAAAAAAGGTAAAGGCATTGCCTGGGGCGCCCTTTACTGGCAGTATTTTGAAGATTTGGATAAAATCACCCCAGCTAAAACACCATTGAAACTAAAAAAGAAACTGTTTTTAAAACGAAATACCGATACCGGTGAAGAGATTTCCGAAATTACCTCCAAAACATCATTAAAAGTTGGCGATTTGGTACGCGTTCGAATAGAATTGAGGGCAGACCGGGATATGGAATTCGTACACATGAAAGATATGCGTGCAGCGGGATTTGAGCCCATCAATGTCATCTCAAGATACAAATGGCAAGACGGCTTGGGCTATTATGAAAGTACCAAGGATGCCAGTACGAACTTCTTTTTCGACTATTTAAGAAAAGGTGTTTATGTGTTCGAATACGATTTACGCGTTAACAATGCCGGTGACTTCAGCAACGGTATTACTACAATTCAGAGCATGTATGCCCCAGAGTTTAGCAGTCATTCGGAAGGGGTACGGGTAGCGGTGCGACAAACAAAGTAGTAGAAGTTGTTGTGGATTCCTTTGTCATGGGTGATTTATCACCTTGGGCCACTATTCAATAGCTATAGGATAGGCCTGATAAAGGTATATCCCAACGATATAACCCAAGGCAATGCCCAGAACGATAATCAAAAACAAGAGCGACCTTGAACTTTGCACTTTGAAATTGACCAAGGTCAGTTCTTCACCGTTTTTGTAAATTTCAAAAGCCTTTCCCGAAGGCCCTGCAATATTTAATTTTGAGCGGATGTCATAGGTATTGTTCCCCAGTTTAAAATGATGGGACTTCCTTGCTGAGGATTTCAGTTCGGATATCGGTTTATTATTCACCATGACCACTTCCTTTCCGAAGAGGGTTGCGTAAATTTCGACCTTGTGATTATCTAGATAATATTCCGCACACTTCATTTTAGCCAAACCGTATACTAAAAAATCTCGCGGGGGAACACAAGTTATTTCATGTAGCTGAAAAAAACGCAGAACACCTCGGGGCATCTGCGAAAAACAAAGAAGATTTTCTAAATGAGGGGCGAAAATAATTAAACAATTTTAAAGTGCAAGAGAAAATTTAAACAATTATGCCTTTCGAAAAATAATGTTCATTAACTTCTATTTATTGTCTTAAATTCTTACAAAATAACACTTAATAAAGGTTCGAATCAAAGGCTAAAGACTCATTCTGTCCTTGAAAAGATAAGACTGCCTTCTTGAGACCTCAACTTCTTCATCGTTCTGCATGGTCAATTTTAATTTACCATTAAACCAAGGCACCACGTTTTTAATGAAGTTCGTATTGATGATTTGTTGCCTATTCGCTCTAAAGAAGTACTTCTCGGGCAACTTTTCCTCCACTTGGTTCAACGATTTATACAGCATCGGGTTTTGATCCTCAAAAAACACACGTGTATAATTTCCTACGATTTCCAATAGGGAAATATCACCGATTTTTACCAACCAACATTTGTCACCATCCTTGATGAAAATCTGACTGTTACCCGTTAACCGTTTCGCTGTTACCGTTTCGTTTTCCGCCTTGCTTTCCAACTTTGTTTTCACCTTTTCCATAGCCAAGGCGAAACGTTTTTCGTTGATGGGTTTCAAAAGATAATCAAGGGCATTGTATTCGAACGATTTTATGGCGTACTCGTCATAGGCGGTGGTAAATACGGTTATAGGGACTTCCTCCAACATTTCCAAAAGTTCAAAACCGTCTTTTTCAGGCATGTTAATGTCTAAAAACAACAAATCCGGTTTCACGGCTTCGATGAGCGCTACGCCTTCATCAACATTTTCGGCTTCCCCGACCAAATCGATTTCAGGATGGCTCTTGATCAATTCTTTCAATTCGTTTCGGGCCAATCGCGAATCTTCAACGATAACGGTCTTGATTTTATTCATATCAATGGTATTTTAATGGTCGCCATTACCTCATCCTCAACCTCTTCTATTGCAAAGGATGCCTTATCGCCATACAGCAGACGTATGCGCTGTCGTATATTTTCAAGTCCCAATTGGGTCGAGTCTTTCGCTATGCGTAGTTTGCCGGTATTGCTTACGGTAATGAGAAGTACGTCGGCTACTTTTTCAGTTCTTAAGGAAATTACACCACCGTTCTTTAGGTCTGCAATGCCATGTTTTGCGGCATTCTCGATCAGCAATTGAATGATCATCGGAGGAATCGAAATCGATAGTGTTTCCCTAGCTATGCTTTTCTCAAAGGTTAACCGGTCTTCCATTTGTATTTTGGATAGCGCAATATAATTTTCGACCATTTCCAGTTCTTCCGACAATGAAATGGAATCTACGGTGTTTTTCTCTAATGCATATTCGAGCATTTCGGAGAGTTTGGTGATCATATTTCTTGACTTTTCGACATCCTCAAGCATTAAACCCCTGATATTATTGAGACTGTTGAACATAAAATGGGGGTTCACCTGTCCTTTTAGTGTGTTCAGCTGGGCTTCGCGAAGTGTTGCGTTCAGGGTCAATTGTTTCAAATGATTTTTATTTGCCTCCAAGATAAACTTGATGACGAAGTAAATGATGGTCCATCCCAAAACAGTGAACATGATATTGATCAAGATGCTAAAAAAACTAACGTTTTCCGCTATCCACTCCAACTCGGTGGGGGTTCTAGTCCAAATCGATTCATATATTTTTTCGAAAATGTTGGCCAAAAAATAGTAGAACCCGCTACAGCCCATAAATGAGACGAACAACTTCTTGATACTGGCACTCCCAAATACTTCTATGTCAATATTGTTCTTGAGATAATACCTGAACAAAGAAGTAGCCAAAATACCCATTGTACCTCCTGTAAAAAATGAATACACAATGTATTTGGTGCTGAAGCCAAAGGGAAATGTGAAAATCATGGCGCTAATGGAAAACCACCCTACCAGCTGCAGTATCCAGAAAAGCCATTCCTTATTGCTTTGGGTCAGATTCATAGTTTACAAATTACTTTTCGCTAGACCGATCGGGAAAGTGAGCCGTATCGAACTTCCATTTTCGCTATGTTTTTCAGTTAGCTCTGCAGAATTTCCAAACAACAGGTATAGCCGTTGTTCCAACTTTTGTTTTAGAAAGTCGCTTTTGGTGGATGTCACGGTTTTGATATTGGATGTGAGAAATACTTTCAAATCGGCATCATCTACGATTATCTGAAAACTGATTTTACTAGAACTCCCGGACAACGCGATTTGCTTTATAAATAGTTCGGTCAGCGTGACGATGAGCATGGGTGGGACATCCAACGACGACAATTGGGATCCCTCAGGCAGTTGATACGTGGCTTTTAATTTCTCTGGATGGTCAAAAAAACTTAACCGAACATAATTTTCTACCATTTCGATTTCGTCCGTCAGTGCAACACGGTCGACGCTATTTTTGGTCAGGGAATACCGAAGCAATTCAGAAAGTTGGGTAAGTAAGGTCCTGGATTCGGGAATCTCAATCAACATCAACTTTTTTAGCTTTTTTAAAGTCGCTATCATGAATTGCACGTTAATATGACCCTTTAAGGTATTCAATTGTGCTTTTTTTACTTCTTCACGTAGTTTTAATCTTTCTATGCGTTCCGCATTGTACTTTCTAATGATTTTGATTCCAAAATAGAGGCCTGTCCAAACACAGATCATTACGAAACCAACAGCAAATAGAATTAGCTTGGCCAACAGTTTCTTCGAAGATGGTGGTTCTTCGGGAAGACCTAGGGATTGCAGTATGTATCCGGAAATAAAACCGAATATATAGAGCAACAACAACCAAAGCACCGCGGACACCATAATAGCACCAAAGATCATTGCAATCTTTCGAAATCTTATCTCGGGCATCCCTACAAATCGTTTCAGGAACCATCGTAGTACCGATGTGGTGATCAAACCTGAAAGCAAAGTAGCCAAGAAAATTGAAATCGCCAGTAGCGGGTGTTGGTTCGGACCACCCGAAAAGACGGGTATGAGTCCCAAAGCACCCCAACCGACGAACTGGATAATCCAAAAGAGATTTTTCTTTAAGAATTTTAGCATGGGCTAGCGCTGATCTGTTAAAATTCTTTTTCGGGTTAACGCGTAAAAAACCACGTATACCCAGCCCAGAAAGACATGTAGCAAAGCCCACTTAAAAGATCGGTTTTTTTCCAATGACGCCAATAGGGCAAATACACTTCCAAAAGCCAAACCGCTTAACACGAAATAGTCTATAAAATGGCGTAAAGAGCGACCGAAGATACGGCCGGCCTCGTACGCGCTTAACCGGTCTTCAACACCATCGGAATAGCCGATGTAGCCTACCAGACCGACAACGAACATCAGTACAACAATGGCCAGCAGGGTAATACCAAAGTTCCTGTAGTTTTGCGTGTTTTGATTTTTTTGTTCCGGTTTCATTATTTCGATTTTTCGTGATGCTACCTAGCCATGGCATTCAGAGGGTCAAATATAGAACTTTCGTACGCTATTTTTTTTGAGATCCAATCGTAAAAGGGGTTTACTCTTAATGGCCTACCGTCATGAATTTGAAAAGACGCCGCTGTTGTATTTTGATACTAAACTCAAAGCCTTTGTAAATTTCCTGCGTTGCCCCGTTCCCATACGAAACAGACTTAAGTAAGTATGGTAAAAAGTAATGTGATAATAATTTTTAATAAGACTAACATAGTATGGAATTTTAGGTTGATTAATTCAAAAGGTAGTAGAGCAACTTGCCAAATTCATAGCCTAACTGCAGTGCTAGAAGACTAAGGGTCATGGCCTAAACGATGATGGTGGCCTGCTCGTCGTTATTCGTCGGAATTTTTGGTTCCGAATTCTTTTCGCATTGAGTGGCTGAAGCTGTCATTGTGAACTATTTAATGGTTGTTACTTGATGATAAACCTATTCGATCCTAATCTGGTTTGAAACCAAATTATGGGCAGCGGTAGCATTGCTATGATGAGCGGTAAAGCCACTTAAAATCTCAATGATTTCGATTATTTGCAAATGGTTAAAAAAACTGTTGGCAGATAAAAGATATTCAGGCCAAATGAAACATCAAATATTTCGTATCCTTCCGCGCTTTTTTGGTTGATTACCAATTCTATATCCTTGGCCAGGGCCCCTGCCGAATACCAATGCGTTTTTTTATGATATAGTACTTTTTCATAAGTATTGCTTTTAAAATTTTTGAATTTAAGGTATGGCCACCTTAGTTGTTCATGCTAAGCGGTTCATATGACGGTCTTGCAAATCTTTAAACGCCTACAAATAAACCAACAAGCTTATATAGCAAGTAGGCTACACCTACGATTAAAAAAATGGTTGTTTTAACGATTTCCTTTTGTTCGATACTCTTTGAGTGCATTGTTACTTTCATGATACTAAAGTTTAAATGATTATTATTTTGTTTTAATTTCTGAAGTAAAAGTATAGTACAACCCTATCATTTGAAATGAGTTTATGACAAGCGGTAAATTTTGAAAAGTGATTGGTAGCAGGCATTTCGAGCGTTATGACGAACGGTAAATTCGCAATGGTAAACGGTTATGGGGGAAATCCGTACCAGCCATAAATGAGCGGTTGTAGACGGCTACAAGAAATAGCAAACTTGGGTTTCGAATATTTCTTCGCTTCAGTGAGAGGTTGTGAAGACCACCGAAGGGCGACCACCCGTGGTAATGACCCGAGATCTCCTTATGGCCTATTCGCTTGCTTGTTCCGGACAGCCCAGTCACAAACATCAATCGAAGGTATAAGCGAGGGTTTTTATCCCATTAAATGGTAGAAATACATCAACGAAAAAAGGGAGCCGTACAGCTCCCTTTTTAATAATTTGGATTCAAACAGTGACTAGTCCTTTATCAGTTTGGACATTTCTTGGGCGCCCAAGTGTTTGGCGTAAAAACCCATCATCGATTTGTAAAGGGCAATAGAGTTCTCTTCTTTACCAAAACCGTGACCTTCGTCATATTTGACCATGTACGGCACATCGAACCCTTTGGCTCTTAAGGCTTCTACTATTTGATCCGATTCATCTATGTTTACCCGTGGGTCGTTGGCACCTTGTACAACGAACAACGGTTTGCTGATCTTGTCTATTTGATAGACCGGTGACACCTCTTCCATAATGGCTTTTTCCTCGGCGATATCCTCATCATACCAAATTTCCTTGATGATCTTTAAATACGGTTTCCAGTAAGGTGGAATGGTTTGCATAAAAGTAAAGAGATTGGAAACTCCTACGTAATCTACCCCACAGGCATAAAGGTCAGGAGTTTTGGTCAAGCCTCTTAAGACGGCATAGCCCCCATGACTTCCACCATAAATAGCGGCTTTATCTTTATCTACCCAGCCTTGATCTACGACATACTGCAAGCCGTCTTCGACATCGTCCATGGCTTTTCTACCGATTTGTTTAAAACCGGACTCTAAGAATTCCTTTCCGTATCCCCCGGAAATTCTAAAGTTGACCTGTAGCGTCGCGTAACCTCTACTGGCAAAAAGTTGTGCTTCGGGATTAAAGCCCCAAGAATCACGAATACCTTGTGGTCCGCCGTGCGGATTCACGATAACGGGTACCTTTTGACCATCAATGGCGGCTTTAGGTAAGGTAATGTAACCGTGCAGCGTTATTCCATCACGACTCTTAAAGGTTATCGGACGCATTTCGGCCATATCTTCCTCCCTCAATTGTGGCATTAGATTAAAGAGCTCTTTAAACTCATCTTTCGTCACATCGTAAGAATAGTATTTGCCGTAAAGTTTATCGCTGGTTACATATAAAAGTAAATTGTTTTCATCATCGGTATAATCTGCGATACTGTATTGTTTGTCTCCGAATTTATCTTGAAATTTGGAATGGAGATTTTTATAATAAGCACTTATGGGTACAACGACCTCTTTATCCCCTTCATAGGTAACGTAATCAAGTTCGTAATTCCGTTTTTTAGATATTGACAGATTGGAAACGTCATAATCCGGATTTGAAAATACCTTCTTGATGATTTTGTCCTCTTTTAAATCGTACAGTAAAATCTCGCTCTTATCATTATCCAAATTGGAAACGACATAGGCATCATGCGGATTATCGGTGGCGTAGTCAAAACCGATTATGCTGAAGGCATCCTTCCAATTCAAACTTTTCAACAAGCTAAAGTCGCCGCCTTCTTTGGCATAATACAGGTCTTGCTCTACCCCATCCCTGATTCTGGTAAACCCTTTTAGCACACCATTTTTATCAAAGTTGTAATCCGTAATGGGATTGGCAGGATCGGTATTTTCATATAATTGTGTGATTTCGCCACTGACCACATTTACCTTGTATGGTTCAAAAACCTGTGGATTGTTCTTGTTCATTTGAACGATGATATGATCTTTGTCTTCCTTTAAAAGTTCGCTAAAATCAGCGCGTACACCTTCGAAGGGTGTAAGATCTCTTTGATCGCTACCATCGATATTTACAGCATAGACATGATAATTCTCATCACCACCCTTATCTTTTAGGAAAACCAATCGCTCATTATTGATCCAGCCGTAACCGCGAATCAATTCTTCTTTTTCCTCGATGGCACGTTTTACTTCTCCCGAAGCGATATCCTTCACAAAAACATGTCTTTTGCCATTCTCGTCTTTTTCGCGGTACGACATGTATTTCCCATCCGGGGAAAAACGAAAAGTAGATGCTTTTGGTTTTGCAAAATAATCCTCTACGGAATATTTGAAATCACCTTCGCCTAATGCCGCAAGCGCCTCCAATTCGGCGTCCGAACTAGGTAGTTCCGGATTTCCGGGAATGGTTTTCTCCGATTTTTCAAAAACCAATGGCAGTTCCATGCCGCCTTGATAAAAGGTACCCTCTATCGTAGCTTCGGTAAGTGTTCCCACGTATTTGATTCCTCCTTTTTTAAATTCAATGGTCAAGGCACCATCTTCAAAAGTGGTAACATCCATTGGGATGTCGGTAGCACCTTGCGAGGGACTATCCATCGTACTACTCAATTCCCCATCGGTTTCACTTATGTTGAATACCAACGGCATCTCGGTTCCCTGAACCGCTAAATTTCCTTTCCAGGTTCCGGTGACATCTTGCGCACTGGCCTGAAAGCCCATTACCAATAAGGCCATAATCATAATTTTTTTCATTGTTCTCGTTTTAAATAATTGCTATTTACATATTGTGCTGAACATAAGTACTCAAAATCGTCAATTTGTTACATTTTTCTAGCACTATTACAGTATTTCTTGTGCTAAAGATAGCCATGGACCGCTACTAGTCGCCATTTTATATGACCAACGGTAAAATATGAAAAGTGAGCGGTAGTTTTGATGTTCGGTGCTGGGTGCTGGGTGCTCGATGTTCTCTGTTCTATGCCTAAAACATATAATAATGGTTCCAGCAGTAGCCAGTTGCTATTACTATTCAGTTGTTAAGCATTGACCAAAGCTTATCCTTTAGTTCCTGAATGCCCTGTTGCGCTACCGAAGAGATAAACATAAACGAGACACCTTGTAGATCTTTTTCCAATTCAACCCGCATTTCATCCATCAATTCAGCATCGAGCATATCGCTTTTTGAGATGGCGATAAGTTTTTCTTTGTCCAACAGCTCCGGATTGTACCGACGTAGTTCGTCGAGAAGTATTTGGTATTCCTTTCCAATGTCCGTGCTATCCGCAGGAATAAGAAACAACAAGGTGGAGTTTCGTTCGATATGACGCAAAAAATAGTGCCCCAAGCCTTTCCCCTCGGCAGCGCCTTCGATGATACCGGGAATATCGGCCATCACAAAACTTTGAAAATCCCGGTACTCGACAATACCCAAATTGGGTTTTAAGGTGGTGAATTCATAGTCGCCGATTTTTGGTTTTGCAGAGGTAATTACGGACAATAATGTTGATTTCCCGGCATTCGGAAAACCTACTAGACCCACATCGGCCAAAACCTTGAGTTCTAAAATCACCGAAGTTTCCTGCCCGGACACGCCAGGCTGAGCATATCGAGGAGTTTGGTTCGTTGGGGATTTAAAATGCCAATTTCCACGACCACCCATACCGCCTTCGACCAATATTTTCTCCTCCTTATCTTCGGTAATCTCAAACAAGATCGCATTGGTCTCCACATCACGTACAACCGTTCCGAGTGGCACCTCTAGATAGGTATCCTGCCCATCGGCTCCGGAACTTCGGCCCTTGCTACCATGCTCGCCATGCCCGGCTTTAAAATGCTTTCTGAACTTAAAGGTTACTAGCGTCCATAAATTCTTATTACCCCGCAGAATTACATGACCTCCTCTACCACCATCACCGCCATCGGGACCGCCTTTTGTAATATACTTTTCACGGTGTAAATGCGCAGAGCCTTTTCCCCCATTGCCGGATTCGGCAAAAATTCTAACGTAATCTACAAAGTTGCCCTCGGTCATGGTTTCAATTTTATCGTTACCGTAACAATTAATAGTAAGGTATCGAATCGTCTAAAAAGTAAATATAGATCAGGTATCCCGCAGCCGATACGATAAAAAGCAAGAAGGCAAGGCCACAGGTAAGGAGACATCCCTTCAATCCTTCTTTAGTCCCGATTACTTCTTTTGCCATCTCGTTAATTGCTACTAAAAGCCTGTGAAAATCCAGCTTCAAAACTAGCGGTAAAAGTAGTCATTTCAGCGTAGGTGTTAAAGAGCTGATTTGATTTCATCACCCTAAATGATTTATTCGATATTCGAAAGGACTTCCTGTGGTGAGCGTTTGGTTGACTTCCTATGCGGACGAATGTGATCAACTATTTTATGGAGAGTAGCAGAAAAAGCTTCTTTGTTTTTCTGCCTAAAATGGCTTTGGTGCTCCTGCCACCAATTTAAACGATTCGCGTTTGAGTCATCGTAGAACTTTATAATTTAGGTATCGTGCTAAAAGCTTGACTACAACTCCTCGATTACCTTGGCCAAGCGTTGCGTAATATCATCGATATCACCAATGCCATTTACGCTATGAAACTTTCCCTGCGCGTCATAAAAATCTCTCAATGGCGCAGTTTTTTGATTGTATTCCTCAAAACGGTTCCTAATCTTCGTCTCGTCTTGATCGTCTGGCCTACCACTTAGCTTTCCGCGTTCCAACAAGCGCTGGACCAACACCTCGTCATTGGCCTCTAGGGCAATGGTCGCATTGATTTCCATGCCACGGGTCGCCAAAAAAGCATCTAACGCCTTTGCCTGAGCGGTAGTTCGGGGAAAACCATCGAAGATAAAACCACTGGCCTCGGCGTTCTTCTCGACCTCGTCCTGCAACATCTTTATAGTCACCTCGTCAGGTACAAGATCGCCCTTGTCCATATACGATTGCGCCAGAGCTCCCAGTTCCGTTTTGTTCTTGATGTTGTAGCGAAAGACATCTCCTGTCGAAATGTGCTTCAAATTGTATTTTTCCTTCAAATATTCGGCCTGCGTACCTTTTCCGGCACCCGGTTTTCCGAACAAAACTAAATTGATCATGTGTGGTTGGTTTAGTTGGTAAACTGCCCTTAGATTTCTGCCGAGCTCATTATAATCCAGGCCATAGCCGACTATGAATTTATTCGGTATTTCCATTCCGAAATAATCGATGGCATACTCCCCGTTATAAATCTCCGATTTATAGAACAGTGTAGCAATCTTGAATTCTTTTACCTTTATGTTCGAAAACATGTGAATCAACGCCTGTAAGGTTCGGCCGGTATCGATAATATCTTCCAGGACAATAACACTTTTGCCTTCAACCTCTTCCGAGATATCAAGCAAGGTTTCTACAATACCCGTAGAGGTAAGGCCTTGATAAGAGCTCATTTTCACGAAAGACACCTCGCAAGGATGCTGATAGGCCTTTAAAAAATCGGCGACGAACATAAACGAGCCATTAAGTACACCCACGAAAATCGGCGTCTCGTCTTTATAATCAGCAGCAACGGCATCGGCTACCTTTTGTACTGCGGCCAATATCTCGGCCTCGCTTAGGTAGGGAATAAAATTCTTATCGTGCAGTTGCATGTTTATCACATTTGGCAGGCCGCAAATATAGCATTTTGATTTTGCTTTTTTTATCCCATACCGCTTGTTTTACGAATTCAACGTATTTTTACGTTCAGTAGTGCCAAACACATTGAACTCGTACCTAATGAACTATTTTTCTTCCCATTTTAAGCTCGGTATTCTTGGTGGAGGCCAGTTAGGAAAAATGCTCCTTTACGAAACCCGAAAATTCGATATTCATACCAAAGTCTTGGAGGCCTCGGAGGATGCCCCGTGTAAAATCGCCTGTAATGAGTTCGTATTGGGAAACCTCATGGATTTCGATGCCGTGTACGACTTTGGAAAACAGGTAGATGTCCTGACCATCGAAATTGAGAACGTGAATCTCGATGCCTTGGAAAAACTGGAGGAGGAAGGGGTCAAAGTCTACCCGCCCACCAAAGCACTTCGTATTATTCAGAATAAGGCAACCCAAAAATTATTTTATGTGGACAAGGGAATCCCCACAGCCGATTTTTCGCGTTTTGCCTATGCCAGTGAAATTGAGGATGCCGTTGAAAATGAGGCATTAGATTTTCCTTTCGTTTGGAAAGCCGCCCAATTCGGCTACGATGGGCAAGGCGTGAAAATCGTACGTACTTTCGATGATTTAAAGGAACTACCTCCCGGCGAATGCATTACCGAAAAGATGATTCCGTTTAAGAACGAGTTGGCCGTTATCGTGGTTCGAAACCCGAGCGGACAAGTCGTGACCTACCCGGTCGTTGAAATGGAATTTCACCCGGAAGCAAATCAAGTAGAATATGTCATTTGTCCTGCGCGTATTGATGAGAACGTGGCGGAAAAAGCACAGGAAATCGCTTTGAACGTTTCCCGTGAAATCGGTCATATCGGTATTTTGGCCGTGGAAATGTTCCAAACCCAAGACGACAAAATACTGGTAAACGAAGTAGCCCCAAGACCCCACAATAGTGGACATTACAGTATTGAAGCGAGTTACACGAACCAATTCGAACAGCATATTCGGGCCATTTTAGACCTACCCCTAGGACGTACCGACAGCAAGGTCGCCGGAATTATGGTCAATCTGGTAGGGGCTGAAGGGCACACCGGTGATGTGGTCTACGAAAACATACGAGAAATCATGGCTATGGAGGGCGTCACCCCTCACGTTTATGGAAAGAAACAAACCAGGCCTTTTCGCAAAATGGGGCATGTGACAATCGTGAACGAAGACATTAATGAAGCGCGAAGAATTGCGCAGAGAGTGAAAGAAACTATTCACGTAGTTTCGCAATAGTGGTTTGTACAATTGTGAAATAACAAACTAATGAGCTTGGTAAAAATTCCGCCAAATACGCTCAAATCATCTTTAACAGTCCGGTTTTCCAAATAGTTTAGAAAGTAAATTTTATACATCATAAAAGCCTCAAGTTCAAATATCGTTTTTTATCAAAGTGATGACGGTCAAACGCTTCTCGATGTAACCCTGGAAAATGAATCTGTTTGGTTGACCATTGAACAAATGGCGGACTTGTTCAAAAAAGCGAAGTCGACTATAAATGAACACATACTCAACATATACAAAGAGGGTGAGTTACCAAAAGAAGAATCTTTGAGAAAAATCGGAATTTCCGATTTTTCTACCAAACCAACTAATTTTTATAACCTTGATACTATTATTTCAGTAGGCTATAGGGTCAAATCTAAAGAAGGTGTTTTATTCAGAAGGTGGGCCAATCAAGTTATTAAAGAATATCTTATAAGAGGCTACTCTATTAATCAAAAACGTCTAAAACAAATTGAGAAAGAGGTGAAATTCCTGCGTTCCGGTATTCAGATAGTCAGCAGGGCAATAGAAGAAAAGGCAAATGAAGAAGGTTTTGAATATTTAAACCAATTTGCCAAAGGATTTTCCCTTTTAGACGACTACGACCATGAAAATTTAGACAAAAGGGATTAACCCAAAGAGAGGCAGCGTATCCTAAACGAGTTGACTACCAAGCAATGATCGACCAAATGAAGGCTGAGTTTAAATCCGATGTCTTCGGTTTAGAAAAAGACCAAAGTTTTGAAAGCGCCATAGCACAGATTTCAAAAGGATTTGATGAAACTGATTTCTATTCGAGTTTGGAAGAAAAAGCCGCAATGTTGTTATATTTAGTGGTTAAAAACCATGCCTTCGCGGACGGGAACAAAAGAATTGCCGCGGCTTGCTTTTTAATGTTTCTTCAATATAATGATAGTCTTACCGATGAATTCGGAAATACCATCATCAGCAATGAAGCACTCGCCAGTTTGACCTTGTTTATAGCTTCGAGCAAACCCGAGGAAATGGAAACAGTAAAAAAATTAGTCATTAGCATTCTAAATAGAAACAAAAATCAAAAGGATGAGTAAAGTAGCCGTAGTAATGGGAAGCACCAGCGACCTACCCGTAATGCAGGAAGCCATAGATATATTGAAAGGTTTCGACATCGAGGTGGATGTGGATATCGTTTCGGCCCATCGTACCCCTGAAAAGCTTTTCGATTTCAGCAAAAATGCACATACGAACGGTTATTCCGTTATTATTGCCGGGGCGGGTGGTGCGGCACACTTACCGGGAATGGTCGCCTCATTATCTCCCTTGCCCGTAATCGGCGTGCCCGTAAAGAGCAGCAATTCTATCGATGGGTGGGACTCTATCCTCTCTATTCTTCAAATGCCTGGTGGTGTCCCCGTAGCGACCGTAGCATTAAACGGGGCGAAAAATGCCGGTATCCTCGCTGCGCAGATCATAGGAGCCTCCGACAAATGTGTTCTGGATAAGATTGTGCTGTATAAAGAGGGATTGAAACAAAAGGTCATCGAAGGAGCGAAATCAGTAAGCAGTAAGCAGTAGCAGTTGGCAGTAGCAGTACTATAATTGCCGATTATCCATTGGACAATCCGAACCTTTCAAATAAACCTATAAACTCATAAAACCTTATGAACCCCCTACTATCAGAATTCGATTTAGCCCCATTTTCCAAAATCAAGAACGAACATTTTAAACCTGCCTTTTTACAGGCAATGGAGGCCGCTAGATCGGAAATCGATGCCATCACCGCAAACCGGGAAAAACCCACCTTTGAAAACACCATCGAAGCTTTGGAATTTTCAGGCCAGCAGTTAGATCGCGTTTCGAGTGTATTTTTCAATTTAAATTCCGCTGAAACGAACGAAAAAATCCAGCAAATAGCGCAGGAGGTTTCTCCCCTACTTGCCGAATTCGGAAATGATATTACCTTGAACGAGGCCTTGTTCAAAAGAATAAAATCGGTTTATGGGCAGAAGGATGCACTTTCCCTTTCCGTCGAACAGCAAACGCTATTGGACAAACGCTACAAAAGCTTTAGTCGTAACGGAGCCAATCTTCCCGACGACAAAAAGAAACGACTTCGGGAAATCGATGCCGAAGCGTCTAAATTGAAGTTAAAATTCGGTGAAAACGTTTTGGCCGAGACCAATAAGTACCAAAAACATATTACCAATGAGGCGGATCTGGACGGTTTGCCCGATGGCGCCAAGGAAGCTGCCGCACAATTGGCCAAATCAAAGGATAAGGAGGGCTGGTTGATTACGTTGGATTATCCCAGCTACATTCCGTTCATGAAATACGCCAAGAATAGGGAATTACGAAAAGAACTCTCGATGGCTTTCGGAAGTAAATCGTTTAAGGGCGATGCCTTGGACAATCAGGAAATTGTGCTTAAAATCGCGAAGCTACGTCAGGAACGGGCCAATCTTTTAGGATATAAAACCCATGCCCATTTTGTTCTGGAAGAGCGTATGGCCGAAACCCCGGAAAATGTACATTCCTTTTTGAACGAATTACTCGATAAAGCCAAACCGGCCGCGGAACGCGAATTTGAACAATTGGAAAACTTCGCCAAAGACCTTGACGGAATCGATAGGTTGGAGAAATGGGATGGGAGCTACTACTCCGAAAAGCTCAAGCAAAAGCTGTTCAGTTTGGACGATGAGCAATTGAAGCCTTATTTTAAATTGGAAAATGTTATCGAGGGCGTTTTCTTGGTTGCGGAAAAATTGTTCGGACTGCAATTCGAACAAGTATCGGATATCGATACCTATCACAAAGAGGTCAAGACCTTTCGCGTTTACGATTCGGACAAAAACCTCATTTCTATCTTCTATGCCGATTTTCATCCCCGGCCCGGCAAGCGTGGCGGTGCCTGGATGACTTCCTTTAAACCGCAATGCAAAAGAAATGGTGAAAACGTGCGCCCGCATATTTCGAATGTGTGCAATTTTACACCATCCACACCCACAAAACCATCCCTTTTGACCTTTAATGAGGTAACCACCTTGTTTCATGAATTCGGCCACGGATTGCATGGGATGCTGGCCAACACCACCTACCCTAGTCTCTCGGGAACATCGGTCTATTGGGATTTTGTGGAGCTCCCTAGTCAAGTGATGGAAAACTGGTGTTACGAAAAGGAAGCTTTGGAACTATTTGCCACGCATTACGAGACAGGGGAAATCATCCCTATGGAATTGATAAGGAAAATAAAGGAGTCGGCGACCTTTCAGGAAGGGATGCAAACCTTACGACAACTCAGTTTTGGCCTGTTGGACATGTCGTGGCACGGAGCCGACCCTTCCGACATTACAGATGTAAAAGCACATGAAACGGCAGCCTTCGCGGGTACGAATTTATATCCAGACACACCGGAAACCTGTATGAGTACTTCTTTTGCCCATATCTTCCAAGGCGGCTATTCTTCCGGCTATTACAGCTATAAATGGGCCGAAGTGTTGGATGCGGATGCCTTTGCCTATTTCAAGGAAAAAGGAATTTTCAATAAGGAAGTCGCCTCAAAGTTCAAAGAGCATGTGCTATCTAAAGGGGGTACGGAAAAACCTATGGTTCTGTACAAACGATTTCGTGGTGCCGAACCTCAGGTGGAAGCTCTGTTGAAAAGAGCAGGACTACTCGTGGAAGATTAAGTTCAGTAAGAGTATGGGGATTCTTTCGATTTGAAAGTTGATGCTCTTGGCGTGAAATAGTATACTGGAAGAACTAAAGTCCCGCATCATTTTTGAGCCATCCGCTCCATACGAATTGAAAACGAATGCCCGAGACCATAGGGCAGGTAGTTCCAAGGCACAGCGCTTCGGGGATTTTTAATAAATGTGGAAATAATTACGTCCGGGCGAAAAAAGTTACCGCTCTACGATATGAACCAAAGGCATTCGAACGTTTTTTTCAAGAAGTTTTTTAGAAATATGCGTATGGCCTTTCAACCGCCTTCCTTTGAAGAATGACCTACACGGATAAAAATGGCGTATGAACGAAAATCGACAAAATAACTTTCAATAATTTCTAAAAGTTTAAAAATATTCGTATATTCGTTTTATGGAATTTCAAGAAGCCAAAGAAAAATTCATCAGCACATGGGGTAGTTTGGGTACCTTATGGGGCATCAACAAAGCCATGGCGCAGATTCAGGCCTTGCTTTTTGTTTCCACCAAACCACTCTCGATGGAAGATATTATGGGAGAATTAAAAATATCCCGTGGCAACACCAGTATGAATCTAAGACAATTGATGGACTGGGGCATCGTTACCAAAGAGCTGGTGCCCGGAGAGCGTCGGGAATATTTTTCTACCGAGAAAGACGTTCAGGAACTGGCAAGAATCATTGCCAAAGAACGGAGCAGACGGGAGATAAAACCAGTAATCAAAACCTTGTATGAGGTAAGTAGTATAAAAGATGATGGGAGTACCGCCACCAAAGAGCTTATCAAACAGACCAAAGCCCTATATGATTTGGCCGATACCGCCGACAGCATGCTGAATAAAATTGTAAACCAAAAACAGAACTGGTTGACCAAGTCTTTATTGAAAATGTTCAAGTAAAAAAATTTATTAATTACTTTCAATAATTATTGAAATTTTAAAAACATAAAAAATGACCTATAACGTTCCAAATTGGTTGATTATCCTGGGAGGCATCGGCCAGATTTTTACCGCACTCATCTACCCCTATATCAGGCACAAAGTGTTCGATTGGTACAACGATGTCAAACAGTTGAAACCCTTAAATCAAGAGATTGCCAAAACCTATGGCCGCTATATTCAAGGGCTTAACTTCTCTTTCGGGCTCATTGCCATTCTTCTACACACCGATTTGCAGAATGGAACACGACTTGCCTTGGCCCTAACAGGACTGATAGCTGCCTATTGGATCGGAAAGGTAGCCACACAGATTGCCTATTACCCGATGTACGAAATTCCGAAAAAGATGATTTTTAGGGTGGGTGGTTACGGTATGAATATCCTCTTTACCTTATTTGCCGTAGTCTTCGCCTGGCTGTTCGCAGTCAATCTAATCGCCTATTTTAACCTTTAAATACCCATATATGAAATCCACGACCCTCTATCAAGAAAAAATCCTGGAAAAGGAAATCTCACGGAACGCTTTGGACATCATCGATTTTTACAATGAAGCCACTGAGGATTATGCATTTTGGAGTAAAGACTACAATATGCACTTCGGGTATTTTACTCTTTTCAAATCGAACCTGTTTAAAAGAGATTCCATGTTGAACGAAATGAACCGTCAAGTATTGAAACGGTTGAATTTTAATGATAAAAAAGCCCTACTGGCCGATTTAGGTTGTGGTATGGGCGGTACCATGCGCTACGCCTTGAACCGATTCAAAAATCTCTCTGCTGTCGGTGTTACCCTTTCGGGCTTTCAATGTACGGAAGGAAACAAGTTATTGTCTGCCAAAAAAGGCACCATCCTAAAAGAAAATTTTAATAACACCTCCCTGCCCTCCTCCGCTTTTGACGGGGCCGTCGCCATTGAAAGCTTCTGCCATTCGGGGCATAGCCCAAAATCGTTCGAGGAGGCGCACCGAATCCTCAAAAAAGGCGGTAAACTGGTCATTGCCGATGCATTTCTTAAAAAGAGGCCAGAAAAACTTCGATACAGTGGCGCGTTATCCTATAAAAAACTATGTGACCATTGGAACTTGGAGCAATTGGGCGCTATTCAAACGGTTGAAGAACAGCTCAAAGCACAAGGATTTTCAAAGGTTGAAATAGAAGACATTTCCCTCAGGGTCGCTCCCTCAGTGCTGCATGTACCTTTTGCCATCTCGGGCTTCGTTCTCCAAAAACTTTTTGGGACCGGCCACTTAAAAAGGGAAAGTCTCCACAATTTAAAAGGATCTTTCTATGCTTTGCTGTCCGGATTGCACATGAAAAGTTTTGGATACTATTTAATCAGCGCTACAAAATGAAAAAGATGATTATCGCCGGCGGAACAGGCTTTCTAGGAAACGCCTGTATTGATTACTTTAAATCGAGCTATGACATGATCTACGTTCTTACCAGAGGAAGACTTAGGCAGCTAGACAACGTACATTATGTGAATTGGGATGCAAAAACCCTTGGAGACTGGTGTACCCATATCAACGATTGCGATGTGCTGATCAACATGACAGGGCGTTCGGTAGATTGCAGGTACACTGCCAAGAACAAAAATAGCATCTTGAACTCCCGTACGAATTCAACGTCCGTTTTGGGCGAGGCCTTGGCCAAAGCAAAGCATCCGCCTAGGCTATGGTTAAACTCCTCGACCGCGACCATTTACCGACATTCATTAGTAGCGGAAATGGGAGAGGAAAATGGTGAAATCGGCAATGGGTTTTCCGTGGATGTCGCAAAAGCTTGGGAGAGCGCTTTCTTTTCTGTTCCTATACCAAATACCCGAAAAGTTGCCCTTCGCACCAGTATCGTTCTTGGAAAGGGAGGTGGCGCACTTCGACAGATAAAAAATTTGGCCAAAATCGGTTTTGGCGGAAAACAGGGTTCAGGAAATCAAAAGTTTAGTTGGATTCACTTGACCGACTTCCTTAGGGCCATAAGACATCTTATCGAAAATGAAACCCTTGAGGGTCCCGTAAATCTCGTAGCACCCAAACCGGTCACCAATACCGCGCTAATGAAAGCAGTGCGAAAATCAGTGGGAATGCCTTTTGGAATACCGCTGTCCAAGGTTCTATTAGAAATAGGTGCTCGCATCATCGGGACCGAAACGGAACTGGTACTCAAAAGTAGAAATGTAGTTCCGAAAAAATTGGTGCATTCAGGATTTGAATTCAACTACAGAAGCTTGGACGCGGCCCTTGAGGAGGCCATTTAATTTTTTAGGGGCGCCTGTACCGCGTCATAACCTCCTTCAAGGTTCACAACGTTCTCAAAGCCCATGGAAATCAACTTTTCCTGGGCTTTTATGCTTCTTCCACCCTTTTTGCAATACACATAAATGGTCTCATCTTTGCCTATCGACTGAAACTGTTCAGCAAAATTATCATCTTGCCAATTGATGTTCAGCGCGTTTTCCAAATGGCCTCCTGCATATTCCTCCGGGGTTCGAACATCCACTAAAACAACACTTTTGAGTTCGTCCTGCGATACTTCCGTAATAGGCCTTGACGTAATTTGTACACAGGACCCCATTAAAACAAATAAAAGAACGATCAGGCGAAGAAATTTCATAAGAATACATTTTAATCAAAGATAAAAAATAGGATTGCAGCAAAAATTTTTGAACAGCACGAAATTTTAGAGGTAATTACATGCAATTCCACTACTTTTGAAACCCACGATAGAATGATGACAGCTCACCAACTCAATCCGAATTCTTGGGTAGATGCCTATGCAGACTACTTGTTCAACTATGCAATCGGCCGCGTCAGTGATGCCGAAGTCGCAAAGGATTTGGTACAAGAAACGTTCTTTGCCGGCCTAAAATCGGCTAAAAACTATAAAGGCGAGGCCGCCGAGCGCACATGGCTAATCGCTATTTTAAAGCGAAAAGTCATCGACCACTACCGTAAGAGCAACTCTAAAAAAGGGAAAGCAGAGGTGCGTATGCGCTACAGTTCCAATACCGATTCTGATGGGGATTGGCTGGAGGAGCAGGTAGCAGACCCTTTTAGCGTACTAGAAAACGATACTATTGAAAACGAGGAATTAGGTCTCGCAATACATGATTGTATCGCCAAGCTTCCTAAAAAACAAGCAACGGTTTTCAAAATGAAAACCATTCAGGGCATCAGCACTGAGGACATTTGTAAGGAGCTTGATATTAATCCGTCAAATCTTTGGGTAATGATACATCGGGCGCGAACCGCTTTGATGGGCTGCCTGAACAAAAACTGGTTCGATTCATGATGATTTCCTGCGAAAAAGCTGCATTGATTTGCAATAAGACCCAATATGAGGAGGCGACCTCTTGGGAAAAATTCAAACTTCGTTTTCATTTGCTCATTTGTAAGACGTGTTCAAAGTTTTCCGAACAGAACGGGCAACTGACTTCAATTTGCGAAAAGGCTAAATTACAGGCGTTATCCGAAGAACAGAAAAGCCAAATGAAGGAACAGCTTAGCAATAAGGGCTAGGCAGTTCACTTTGCCGTTACCCATAGCCACACCACCCAAACAATCGGAATCCCCTCAACCCAAAACGAGGCAAAGTATTGAGATTGCCGTTGTTTTGCTAGCAATAACGCCATAATCAGCATACCCGATAAAATCCCTTTTTCGAAGAGCTCCCCGGGTTCTATGCTATCCTTCAAAAAAATACCTATAAAGAATATTGCCGTCAGCAACAATCCGAAAATCTTGGTTCTCCGAACCCCGAAAATCTGGGGTAAGGTCTGTAGTTCCCGGGCATCGTAGCGCAGATCACGTATCTCGAAAGGGAGTATCAATATCAGGACCAGTAAAAAACGTTGCCCTGTTTCAATATAAATATCCCACGAAAGCGCTTGCCCAACCTCCAAACAGGGTAGTATTACCGTAGTCCCGGCCCACACGCCCGCTACGATGAAAATTTTGAGTCCGCTCCAACTCCTAAGATTTTTAGCCCTTGGCAGAACGGGCACGGCATAAAGACCGGTCATTAAAACCAAAATAATTATGCCTACCCACGTCTCCGTTTTAAGGAAAAAGGCATGATCCACTGCGATTAGAAGGCAAACGATACTGAAAAATTGAATGTTTTTATGGTATAGATTGGTCAGTTTAAGATACTTTTCAGCCTCTGGACCATATTTTACAAAATTATAACAGCTTATCGACCCAAAAAAAAGGAAACATACCAAGTGGAAATCAAACGGAATGTTTAAGAGTAGACTTGTTGCCATAACCAGTGCCACGATCGCAAAGGCAACATGAATACTGGCATCGAGATAAAAATCGAAAAGGCGATGTAAACGCTGCATTAAACAAAAGTAGCCAAAGTGTTTATAACCCCACATTTTGGTTAAAAACTTTACTGCCGTTCGTCGATTAAAGGCCGTATTTCAGGCAATAAATACTTAATTTTGCCAAACGAATTTTGAACCTTAATCAGGTTCTTCAATACAGTGAGATTATGAGAACCGACTTGTTCGCATCACGCCATATCGGCATCAGGGAAGATGACCTTCAACACATGTTAAAGACTATTGATGTCGATAACCTGGAACAGCTCATTCACGAGACCATTCCAAGCGAAATTCGATTGCAACGACCGCTGCAATTGCCAAATCCAATGAGCGAACATGAATTCTTGGCACATATTCAAGAACTATCCGAAAAAAACAAGGTGTTCAAGACCTATATCGGGCTGGGCTATAATGAATGTATTACGCCATCGGTCATCAAACGCAATATTTTGGAAAATCCGGGCTGGTATACCGCGTACACCCCTTACCAAGCCGAAATCGCCCAAGGACGCCTAGAGGCCCTTTTAAATTTTCAGACCGTGGTATCGGACCTTACCGGAATGGAGCTGGCCAATGCTTCCTTATTGGACGAGAGTACAGCAGCTGCCGAGGCGATGACGATGCTTTATGATGTACGGAGCAGGGAACAAAAGAAAAACGAGGTATTGAAATTCTTCGTTTCCGAAGAGGTTTTACCACAAACGATTTCCCTCTTACGAACGAGATCAACCCCATTGGGCATTGAGCTTATTATCGGAAACCATGAAGAATTTACATTCGACAATGACTTTTACGGCGCTTTGCTGCAATATCCTGGCAAGCACGGACAAATTCATGATTACGAGGCATTCGTAACAAAGGCCAAAGCAAACGATATTAAAGTAGCCGTTGCCGCCGATATTTTGAGTTTGGTGCTTTTAAAGGCTCCGGGCGAATTTGGTGTGGATGTGGTTGTGGGCACCACCCAGCGTTTCGGAATTCCTTTAGGTTATGGCGGGCCCCATGCTGCTTTTTTCGCCACCAGGGAAGCTTACAAAAGAAGTATTCCCGGTCGCATTATAGGGGTTACCAAGGATACGGATGGCAATCATGCATTACGCATGGCCTTGCAGACTAGAGAGCAACACATTAAACGGGACAAGGCAACCTCTAATATTTGTACCGCGCAGGTATTGCTTGCCGTCATGGCGGGTATGTATGCCGTGTATCATGGACCAAAAGGATTGAAATTTATTGCCGAACAAGTACATTCCAAAACTAAATCCCTTTCTCAAAAACTTGGCAAATCCGGCTTCCAACAACTCAACTCTTCTTTCTTCGATACTATCTTGGTAGACGTTGGGGATGTTGAAAAACTGAAATCCATCGCAGAGCAAAAAGGAATCAATTTTAATTATATCGATACAGGGCTGGTTTCCATTTCAATCAATGAAGCAACCACCAATCAAGACATCGATAGCATACTTTCCTGTTTTAATGAGCTGGAAAAAGAATCAAATAACCAATCGTCGGGTTCAGATAGTACTGAAGAGGTTATTCCCAATTCAGTGCAAAGAAATACGCCGTTCCTTCAAAACGAAGTCTTTAATTCGCATCATTCCGAAACCGAATTAATGCGCTACATCAAAAAATTGGAACGCAAAGACCTGGCGTTAAACCACTCGATGATTTCGTTGGGCAGTTGCACCATGAAACTAAACGCAGCGTCGGAGATGTTGCCGTTGAGCTGGGCGCAGTGGGGCAGCATTCACCCCTTCGTCCCCATCGACCAAGCGGAAGGCTATCAAATCGTTTTAGAAGAGCTGGCCAAAAACCTTTCAGAAATCACCGGTTTTGCCGGTACTTCGCTACAGCCCAATTCAGGGGCTCAAGGCGAATATGCAGGCCTGATGACCATTCGCGCCTATCACGAATCCAGAAACGAGGGCCATCGGGATATCTGTATCATTCCGGCTTCCGCCCATGGTACCAATCCCGCTTCGGCAGTAATGGCCGGCATGAAGGTCGTCGTGACCAAGACCGATGAAAGAGGGAATATCGATGTCGCCGATTTAGAGGAAAAGGTCATCGCACATTCCCAAAATCTCGCAGCGCTGATGGTAACCTATCCTTCTACACACGGGGTATTTGAGTCCTCCATCAAAAAAATCACCAATATGATACACGACCATGGGGGTCAGGTATATATGGATGGTGCCAATATGAATGCCCAAGTGGGTCTTACCAATCCGGCCACTATCGGCGCCGATGTTTGTCACTTGAACCTTCACAAGACTTTTGCCATTCCGCATGGCGGTGGCGGCCCGGGCGTCGGACCTATTTGCGTTGCACCCCAACTTGTACCTTTTCTTCCCGGGAATCCGATTATAAAGACAGGTGGTGAACAAGCGATAAGCGCTATTTCGGCAGCCCCTTGGGGAAGCTCCTTAGCCTGTTTGATATCCTACGGATATATCAAAATGTTAGGGGAAGAGGGTTTAAGACATTCCACCGAAATCGCCATTTTGAATGCGAATTATATCAAACATCGTCTCAACGGCAAGTACGAGGTTCTTTATACCGGGGAACAAGGCCGTGCGGCACATGAAATGATTTTAGACTGTAGACCTTTTAAGCAAAATGGTATCGAAGTGACGGATATCGCCAAGCGCTTAATGGATTATGGTTTTCATGCACCAACCGTTTCCTTTCCTGTAGCGGGCACGGTTATGATCGAACCTACGGAAAGTGAAAACCTTGCCGAACTGGATCGCTTTTGTGATGCGATGATTTCCATCAGACATGAAATCGATGCGGCAACGGCCGAAGACCCGAACAATGTGCTAAAGAATTCACCGCATACGCTGGCCATGGCCACAAGTGACGAATGGAATTTCCCATACAGCAGACAGAAAGCCCTTTTCCCACTTCCATATGTTTCCGAGAACAAGTTCTGGCCCTCCGTCCGAAGGGTAGACGATGCCTATGGCGATCGTAATTTAATTTGTACCTGCGCCCCTATCGAAGCATATGCCGAAGTAGAGTAAACCTCCATAAACAATAGACTAAAAGCCTTTTCAACCTCCCGAAAAGGCTTTTCTAATTTCTAAAAAATAGCCGATATTCCTTATGAACATCGTAATCGATATTATGCATGCATAATAATTTGTTGAGAATAGGCTATGTTTAAACTACCTAACCACACTCCAATGATAAATAGTGCAATTACCGGTACCGGAAGTTATGTTCCTTCGCTCTTGGTAGCGAACCAGCAATTCGAGCAAAACGAATTCCTGAACTCGGACGGGAGTCCATTTAAACACCCCAACCCCGTCATTATAGAAAAATTCCAAGCCATAACAGGTATTGCCGAACGCCGGTATGCAGAAGCCAATCTCAACACCTCCGATATTGCATTTCTGGCTGCAGAAAAAGCCATAGCAGATGCCGGAATCGATAAAGAGGAGCTTGACTATATAATTTTCGCCCATAACTTTGGTGATGTCGCCCATGGTCAATCCCAAGGGGATACGCTCCCGAGCCTTGCCAGTAGGGTAAAGCATTTGTTGCGCATTAAAAACGTAAAATGTGTGGCCTACGACTTGCTTTTCGGCTGCCCTGGGTGGATCGAGGGCGTTATACAGGCCAATGCCTTTATTAAAAGTGGTATCGCCAAAAAGTGCTTGGTTATCGGTGCCGAGACCCTCTCGCGTATCGTAGACCCCTTTGATCGCGACTCTATGATTTATTCCGACGGGGCGGGTGCCACAATCGTAGCCGCCGATACCGAAGGAGGCCAGCTGCTATCACATGCGAGCGGTACCTATGCCCACGATGAGGCCTTTTTTCTATTCTACGGCAAGTCTTATAAAAACGATGCTAAAAAGGATACCAAGTACATAAAGATGTACGGTCGAAAGATTTATGAATTTGCGGTAACCCACGTTCCAGGAGCTATGAAAAGTTGTTTGGACGAAAGTGGTGTGGCTATTTCGGATATAAAGAAAATTTTCATTCACCAAGCCAATGAAAAAATGGACGAAGCCATCGTAAAACGCTTCTACGGACTTTACAATATGGAAGTTCCCGACGGTATTATGCCTATGAATATCCGCGAGATGGGCAATAGTTCGGTTGCGACGATACCTACCCTCTTCGATATGGTGCGCAACGGAAAATTGGAAAATCACCAAATACAAAAGGGCGATGTTGTTATCTTTGCAAGTGTGGGCGCTGGTATGAATGTAAATGCGATCGTCTACAAAGTTTAAAGGAGTTTCTCGTTTCTATTGTTTCATGTTGCGACCAAGCCTGAAACCTGAAACTTGCAACCTGACACTGAAATAGATGTACGAAAAGACCTTTCCGAACAAACGATTTCAACACACTTTAGCTTTCCTACAAAAGCACGTTGGTACCGACGAAACCGTGTTAGACTTGGGCGTGCCCAATCCGTTTTCCGAAATTATGGTCGAACACGGATATACTGTCGAAAATACCGGCGGGGAAGACCTGGATATCGACTTTAGTACCATTGAACAATCTGACGCTACAGTGGTCACGGCCTTCGAGATATTCGAGCACCTCATCGCACCTTTCAACGTACTCCGAGAACTAAAAGCAGACAAGCTGGTCGCGAGCATCCCCATGAGGCTTTGGTTTTCGCCGGCCTATCAAAGTAAGACAGACCCTTGGGACCGTCATTATCATGAATTCGAAGACTGGCAATTCGATTGGTTGTTGGAAAAGGCCGGGTGGGTAATTAAAGACCGGGCAAAATGGACAAATCCCGTAAAAAAAATCGGCATTAGGCCTTTGCTGCGGCAGTTTACCCCCAGATACTACATCGTTTATGCTGAAAAAATCCGGAATTAAAAATTTACTTGTTTAGGTACGGTCTGAAAGACTCCTTTCCTACCCTAAAAAAGGGCAAGGATTTTAGCTAGGAAAGCACAAAACTCATAAAAAATTTGTGAAGCAAATCCTTTCAAATTTAGCAGCCAATAGGCATCAAGCCCGTTTACCTTGTGGTTGAGCCAATTATGGATTAGTTTCGCAAGAGCTTATAAATATATATTGTCGGTGAGGCTATTTGAATAACCTGTTATGGACTACTACATTATCATTCCTGCGCATAACGAGGAGGCTTTTCTGGCCGATACCCTTACCTCGGTCTTACGACAAAGTCTACTTCCAAAAAAGATTATCGTCGTAAACGACAATTCGGATGATGCTACCGGAAAGATCATTGAGGAATTTATGCAACTTTGTCCTATCATACAACAAGTGAAGCACACCTCCTCGGAAGACCACATGCCGGGCAGCAAAGTCATCAAAGCATTCAACAAAGGACTGGAACACCTGGATTCCGACTATGATTTTCTGGTAAAATTGGATGCCGATTGTATACTACCGGATACTTATTTCGAGCGGTTGGCATACGTTTTCAAAGGTAACCCCAAGGTTGGCATAGCAGGAGGATTTGCGTACGAAAAAGATAATCATGACCAATGGAAACTGAACCACCCGATGAACGACGATCACGTTAGGGGCGCCTTTAAAGCGTACTCTAAAAGTTGTTTTAAGGCCATAGGTGGTCTACGGCAGGCAATGGGATGGGATACCCTGGACGAGCTTTTGGCCCAGTACCATGACTACGAAATCCATACCGACCATAGATTGCAGGTGAAGCATCTCCGGCCAACGGGCACTGCATACAACCAAAAGGCCAAACTCTTACAGGGCAAGGCCATGTATGCCATGGGCTATGGGTTTGGAATCACCTTTGTGGCATCGGTGAAAATGGCATTCAAACAACGTAAGCTAAACGCTTTTTTTGATAATATGGAGGGCTTTCTAACCGCACGTCGAAATAACGAACCGCTCTTGGTGAACGAGGAAGAAAGTAAGTTCATTCAAAAGCTTCGGTGGAAAAATATGCTGAAAAAGTTGAGTTAAGAGTATAAAAAAACCACCCCGATACACACGGGATGGTTTCGTCTATACCTAATTAGGAACTTTTAAATTCCCAACTCTTTCTTTACGTCGGCCAAAAGATCTTTTCCGGTAGCTACGATAAGTCCACCTCCGGGTTGCGCATCGATAACATACTCGATTCCTTGATCAGCTGCAACTTTTTCGATAGCAGTCTTGGCTATTTTGGAAATCGGCTCGAAAAGCTCTGCTTGCTTTTTCTGAAGTTCTTGCTGCGCATTCTGATTCGCTTCACCGATCGTCTTTTGCATACCCTGTAATTCTACCGCTCTCTTCTCGTTTTCTTCCTTCGATTTCGATTGCGCTTCGTTTTGGTACTGGGTAGCCTTATTTTGAAATTCGGTCATTGCGGCCTCGATATCGGCGTTATAGGTTTCGGACAGTTTTTTCAATTCCGCCTCCGCTGTTTTCATTGCTGGCATTGCCGATAGCAATTGGGTCACATCAATATGTGCGACTTTACTTTGTGCTGTTACAAAACTGGTAGCTGCTACGAACATCACCACGGCTACTGCTATTGTCTTAAAATGTTTCATGAGTTGTAATTTAAAATATTTGAGTGTTACTATTCGAGATTAATCTTTTGTCTCTTCTTCTGAATTATCGTTGGTATCTTTTTTTCTTTCTTCTTGTTTCGCCTTCCTTTTGGCCTCACGTTCTTCGAGCAATTTTTTCCTGCGCTCCTCATACGCTTTTTTGCGTTCCTCTCTCAACTTTAGCTGCGCCGCTCGTTTCTCGTCGGCGGTTTTGGCTTTTGCCTCACTGGCCTGCTTTGCTTTCTCCTTCCGCGCTATTATGGCTTCGGACGGTTGATCTTCTGCCGGCTCGCCATCTTCAAAATCATCAAGCAACTTTCGGTCCTTTTTCTTAGGCGTACTTACCTTTCGCGTTCTGGCTATCTGTCTCAAAACCAAGTCGCTGATATCATGCCTTTTTTCGGCATACAACATTACGACATCTGCCGATCTATCAAAAATAAAATCATATCTTTTATTGGCGCCTATGGTCTGTACCTCATTAAAAACTTGATCTTGTATGGGCTGTATCAATTGTTGCTTCTGCAATACCAAATCGCCCTGGGGCCCGAACCGCTTTTGCTGATACTCGATCAATTCTCCTTCCAAAATCAAAATCTCCTCTTCCCTTTCGGAAATTAGTTCGTCCGTCAAGAGCACTTTTTCGGCCATCAAATCTTTCTTCATCTGGTCGATAACACTTTGCTGCTGCTCGATCTTTACTTTCCACTGCCCGACCTTGGTCTCCAGCTGTGAAGATGCCGCACGATATTCCTCTACATTTTCAAGAATGTACTCCATATCCACATAACCTATTCTAACTCCTACCGCACGCTGTGCAAAAGTAGCGGACGTTACCAAAACCGTTAGAACGACTAAAAGAACATTTGTTTTGTACTTCATTATGATTACGTTTAATACCATAGAAAATATCGTGCCAAAAATACTAAAACTTTTAAGATGAACCACTTAGGTGTCCGTTAATAAAAGAATAGGACCCATAACAAAATAATTTACATTTTGTCATCCGATTTTTAACGTCTTTAGTTTCTCGATATGTTATTTTGTTTAGCTACGTTTTTCAAGACTACCTTTTTGTCCCGAACACCTTGTTGTCGGGTCATCTAAAATAATGATCAAAACTGTTGGCCAATAATGAAGTGTGTTTCCCATCCGTTCGCTCCTCCTAGCGGATTCTGGTTGTCGGCATCGAAGCCATACCCAAAATCAATCCCTAAAAGTCCGAACGCCGGCATAAAAATTCGTAGCCCCACTCCGGCCGACCTTTTAATGTCAAACGGATTATAGTTCTGAAAATTGTTGAAGGCGTTACCGGCTTCTAAAAAAGCAAGTCCGTAAATAGATGCGGAAGGCTTTAGGGTTAGCGGATAACGAAGCTCTATAGAGTATTTGTTATAAATTATCGCTCCTTCCGGGCGACCCGTTAATGGGTTCAAAGGGGTTAAGGATTGATTGTCATATCCTCTAAGCCGCACAACTTCCCGACCGTCCAAAGTAAAGTTACCCTGGCCATCGCCCCCTACGAAAAACCGCTCAAAAGGCACATTCCCGATATCGGTATTGTAACTGCCCAAATATCCGAATTCGGCATTGGTACGCAGAACGAGTGATTTATTACCGCTACCCACTAAGGTAGTGTACCAATCCCCTTTAAATTTTAGTTTGTAGTACTCCAACCACTTGAAACGTTCTTCCTCTAACTGTTCCCGTTGCGCATTCAATGCAGCCGATTCGGTCTGAAAATCCGGGGCATTTGGGTCCAAAGCGCTTATTTCTTCCAAAATCCTGTCACTCTCCTCCCGAATGGGCTTGAAATCCTTATTGGAAAAAAGGGAATACGGCGGAGTAAGTTTTGCAGTGATTTCAAAATTAGAGCCTCCCTTTGGAAAAATTCTACCTCCCTGAATGGAATTTCTGGATAAACCAAAGGTATATGCGAACGAATTGGATTTCCCGTTTCCAAAACTAAAAAGTCCGATATTGTAATTCTTAAAATCGTAGAGCTGATACCCTAGGGAATGAGAAACCGTAAAGAAATCGTCCGGCCACTGCACCCTTTTGGCAAGGCCTAGCGAAACACCCGTAATGGAAAATTGTTGATCTTTATTCGGTTGAAATCTGCCCCTACTATCTCGGGTAACCCCAAACTGTTGCGTTCTGGAAAGATTCAAGTTAAACCGCACGGGCTTTTTGCCACCCAGCCACGGTTCCGAGAAATTAAGACTATATACCCGAAATGTTCTACTCGCCTGTACCCGTAATGCGAAGGTCTGCCCGTCGCCCATGGGCACCGGCTTATACGCCTTCTTATTAAAGATATTCTGCATAGAGAAGTTATTGAACGATAGTCCCAGCGTACCGATGAAACCTCCTCCGCCATAACCACCTTGCAATTCTATTTGGCTAGACCCCGATTCCACCAAATCGTAATTAACGTCTACGGTACCCGTATTCGGATTGGGATTTATAATATCCGGTTGAATTTGCTCGGCATCGAAAAAGCCCAACTGCTGCAATTCCCGAATGGTACGTACGATATCCGCCTTACTATATTGGTTTCCGGGTCTTGTACGAAGTTCCCTAAAGATGACGTGGTCGTTGGTCTTATCGTTACCATTTATGGTTACGTGGTCTAAAAAGGTTTCCTTGCCTTCGATAATCCTTATTTCGAAATTGATGGTGTCATTTTCTGCAGAAACCTCGACCGGGTTTACCTGCGAAAAAAGGTACCCGAAATTCTGATAAAGGTTGGTAATATCATCGGCATCGGGCTTGCTATCGTCTGCGATACGCTCCCGTAAAAGTACCCCGTTATAGGTCGACCCTTTTTTTATACCCAACTGCCGTTCCAATTGCCGGTCGGTATATACGGTATTCCCCACAAATTCGATATCGCCAAAATAGTACTTCCGACCTTCCTCTATCTGCAGTTTGATATCGATGTTGTTATCATTAACCTTAATTACCGTATCTGATACGACCCGAGCGTCGCGATAGCCGTTTTTTGCGTATTCGTCTATCAATAATCCAAGATCATCCTGATAGTCCTTCTTGATGAATTTCGATTTCTTCCACAAACGCCAGAATCGTTTTTCCTTGGTCTGCTTCATCGCGCCCAACAATTTAGCTTCCTTTAGTTGTTCCCTGCCTTCAAAGATAAAGTCACGAATCTTGACCTTGTCACCCTTTTTGATATTGATGACCATATTTTGGGTGTTGTCACCCACCGTATCGGTCGCCGTGGCAATGGTGACCTTGGCGTTGAGATATCCTTCTTTTTTATATTTGTTTTCGAGGTAGTTCTTCGTGTTGGCAATAAGACTCTGTGTAATCTTTTTTCCCTTCTTAAGATCAGTATCATCGATTATAGATTCGACTTTACGCTTTTTAACACCATACACCGTAACGTTGGACAAAGTCGGACGTTCCGAGATGACCAGTTCCAGGAATATTTGGTCTCCCTCTACGTTCGTTACAAAAAACTCGATATCGGTAAAAAGCTCAAGCCCCCACAGTTTTTTGATTACATCGCTGATCTGTTCCCCGGGAATGGTAATCGGCTGGCCGACCCTGAGACCGGTGTAGGTCTTCACCGTCTGTTCGTTATAACTTTGCAGACCACTTACTTCCAAACCTCCTAAAATGTACTTTCTGCCTTCCTCATAGGAAATATCCTGGGCGTTAGTAAAAAAGGTGGTTAAAAATAAAAGGAGGATAAATGGGGATGAAAGCCGCAAAAAAAGTCTTTTGCCGCTAGCTGAGTTGTTCGCTTGTTTTTCCAAATCTTCGTTCTCTGTTCTGGTAATTTTTTATGGCCTCTACCAAATGATGCTCTTTAAAATCGGGCCAAAATACATCGATAAAGTATAGTTCGGCGTATGCAATCTGCCAAAGCAGAAAATTACTGATTCGATGCTCACCGCTGGTACGTATGAGCAAATCTACATCTGGCAAATCGTGCGTGTAAAGATGGTTATTAATAATGGTTTCATCAATACTTTCGGGAGAAATTATATTATTTTTAACTTTGCCGGCTATCGCTTTAACGGCGTTTTTCAGCTCTTCCCTCGCGCCGTAACTCAACGCCAAAGTAAGGGTCATTCCGGTATTCCGATCCGTCTTCTCCATAACCTCCAAAAGTTCTTTGTTCGCTCTTTTGGGAAGTGAGGAAATATCACCGATGGTATTGAGTCTTACATTGTTCTTCTGAAATGTAGGCAGCTCTTTTTTTAAGGAAGAAACCAGAAGTTTCATTAAGGTATCTACCTCGATTTTAGGTCTGTTCCAATTTTCTGTGGAAAAGGTATATAAGGTCAGGTATTCGAGCTTCAATTTCACACAGTTCTCAACTGTGGTACGCACCGTCTTCACTCCATTTTCATGACCGAATACCCTAAGACGTCCTTTTTGTTTGGCCCAACGGCCATTGCCATCCATAATGATCGCGATATGTCTTGGAAGGTTGTGGGCGGTAATATTATCGACAGTGTTCATACAATGTTACTCGAAACAATCCATACAAGGCTTTCTACCAAAAGTGTAGGTGAGGGTGAAGCCTGAAAAAACGTACCAATCGTCACTATTAATATTTCCAAAAGTAACATTAAATTGGTTTGCTACGGGCAAATCTTCCGGGTTGTTGGCATCCAAATTATCGGTAAAGGTATATCGGGCTCCTATTTCGACCCCCAGGATAAGGAATTGGCTTAGCCTCATTTTAGCGCCCAGGGTCATAGGAATCGCCAATGCACCATCTTTTTGGTTGGCGTCGACCAGCTGTCCCAGATCAAAATAGTTGTAATCATACCTAAAATAGGTAAGACCGGTGTAAAGGTAGGGCGTAAAGGCAGGCCCTAATTTATGTAGGTTGTAATCGACGAAATTCCACTCGAGTCCCGCCGAGGCCTCTAAGATGGAATTATCTACGACATAATTTCGTTGTTGTCGGGCGCTTATGCTGGAATTCGCGTCTTTTGCAGTGAATTTCCCGTAGGTAATGCTGCCCCTCCAAGCATAACGCTTGCTTTTGTTCCATTTGAACACCCCGCCCAAGGCCGGGCCTGATGGTAAAATATAATTGGTTCTCCCGACATCGCCAATATTGTTGGCCCCACCCGCGAAAATCCCTATCTCGTAGGTTTGGGCATTTACGCTAAAGGCAAGTACAGAAAAAACTATAAAAAGGTACTTTTTCATTTAATACAAAAGTTTGCAAATATAGCATATAGGCGCAATTGTGAAGCACCCACAAAAGTGTTCTATCTTGATAAACAGCTTTAAATCGTATTTATTGTCATGACGGATTTGTTTTGGGAAGTATTTAAAGAGGAGTTTTAGAAACAACGAATTTTCAATTCGAAACTTGCAACGGCTGCACTTTGATAGAAAAGACCGCGGCAATCGGAGCGTTGCCATATGCATCAAATCATATTTGATTCACAATAAAAAATTTCTTGAAACCAACTATCCCCGAGGCAGAGCCGTCGGGGAATTATTCAGATTAAATTTTAGGTAAGAATATTTCCACATTAAAGAAGCCGATTCGTGTACCGTTAGGGTATAACATGAAAACAGAATGGTTTTCAAGATCTTGGCGTATCAGTTACGCCGGTCTTCGCCCCATAGCAACTTGTTACGAAGGGTTTTTAGGAAGCTCTCCGAGGTGTACTCGATCATATTTACACTAAACGGCGCTTTACGGATAACGATTTCTTGATCATTCTCAAGCGTCGCAATACGGGAATCCAACGATACCAGATGGGTTCTTTCACGACCTGACACCTTCAATCGAATAATGGTATCGTCGGAAATCACCAAAGGTCTGGCGTTTAAATTATGCGGTGCGATTGGGGTAAGTATAAGCGATTTTGCAGAGGGTGCAATTACGGGCCCTCCGCAACTTAATGAATATCCTGTAGATCCCGTAGGGGTTGAGACAATCAAACCGTCCGCCCAGTAAGAGGTGAGGTATTCATCGTTTAAATACGTCTCTACGGTAATCATCGAAGTCGTATCTTTTCTACTGACCGTTATTTCGTTAAGGGCAAAATTAAGCGAATCGAATTCAGGGATGGGAAAATCGGCGGAAATAGAGACAAGGCTGCGCTCTACGGTGCGATAAGCTCCTTGCACAAACTCCTGCACTACCTTTCGCACTTCTTCCTTTTTAAACGTAGACAAAAAGCCTAAGCGACCGGTATTGACCCCAACTATAGGAATTCCCATATCCCGCACAAAGGTAGTCGCCCGAAGAATAGTACCATCGCCACCAAAGCTCACGAACATATCAAAAGAGCTATCCAGTCCTTCTGATATGGTAAAGGTTCCAAAACCGGAAGTCTCCAGTTCGGTAGCCAATAAGGTATTGAATTCTTGCTCAACAGAGACCTCTGCTCTTGCTTTTTGAAGTTCTTCAAGTAATTGCCCGACATATTTGATCGCATCGTCCTGATAGGTTTGACCGTAGATAGCGACCTTCATAGCCCTATACGTTTAAGTATTTATCCAAGTAATCCGACCGTTGTTTCAAGTCCTCTAAAAACTGGTCGTCGTTATTCCCGAAGAGTACATTATAATTATACCTTCTAAAGGTCTGGGCAATATCGTTGAGGTTGGCCGTGCCTATCTTTATGGTGATCTGAACTACGTCGTTCTGCATTTCCGTAATAAAACCGCCTATAAACCTCGTATTGTTGCTCTCTACGATCTGTGCAATCTCGCTAAATGAATAATCCTTTATTCCTTTGGCGACGACCAGAATACTTCCGGGGTCGGTAAAGAAAGGAGTGTCGATAAAAACACCTACAATATCGGTCAGGTCATAGTAGCCCAAGACCATGCCATTCTCATCTATTACAGGAATCAAGTTTGCCTCGTTTCTGGCAAAAGTCTCCAAGACATCCAACCAAGAGGTTTTGGCCAAAACGAAGACGCTTTCCAAATTGAACCGAAAAGCTTCTATTTTTTGGTCTTCCTCAAAACTCTCCAAATCCTCTTCACCAAGTACACCGATCAAAATGTTGTTCTCGACCACTGCTACGTGAGAAAAGGTATTCTCCTTAAAGAACTTAGCCACCCTTTTTAAAGGATCAGCGATATCGAAAACGGGTATTTCAGAAATGATGTGTGACTGTAGCTGCATAACTTTAAATATTAACGCAAATTACTAATAAAAATTTCTAGAGGCCTCTTAATAATAGAGTAATATCGATAAGACGATGATTTGGTCGGGTGATAACCATTTCCTCCGAAAAGTCGATTCTTTTTCAACCATACTGCAAAAGGTATGCCTAATTTGTATTTTTGTGCATTCATCCATGTAGATCAGACCAATGACAAAATTGAGCGTAAATATCAATAAAATCGCTACCCTACGGAATGCCCGTGGTGGCAATGTGCCCGACTTACTGAAAGTGGCCGCAGATATCGAAAATTTCGGTGCCGAAGGCATTACGATACACCCAAGACCCGACGAACGGCATATTCGCTATCAGGATGCGCGCGACTTGAAAAATATCGTGACTACGGAGTACAACATCGAAGGAAATCCGAATCAGAAATTTATAGACCTTGTATTAACCGTTAAACCGGAACAGGTGACCCTAGTACCGGACGGTGTTGATGCGATTACCTCCAATGCAGGATGGGATACTCTTGCCAATGCCAGTTTTCTGCGCGATGTCATCGGCACTTTTAAAGCGGCGAACATCCGTACCTCTATTTTTGTAAATGCCGACCCAAAAATAGTAGCGGGGGCAGCGGATACTGGTACTGACCGCATTGAACTGTACACTGAAAGCTACGCCGAAGCTTTTTCGAAAGGCGATACATCCGGAATAACCCCATTTATTGCAGCTGCCGAAATGGCCACTTCATTGGGTTTGGGCATCAATGCCGGACACGATCTTAGTTTAGACAACATTCAGTACTTCAGCGAGCAAATACCCAATCTACTGGAGGTTTCCATAGGGCACGCTTTGATATGCGAGTCGCTTTATTTCGGCTTGGACAACGTGATCAAGATGTACCTGAATAAGTTGAAGTAACGAAAATCGAGTTCAAACTAGAAATCCTTCGCGATGAAAACAATCTTACATGCAAAAATCATAGGCACGGGTCAACCTTTTATCATCCTTCACGGTTTTCTAGGCATGTCAGACAACTGGAAGACCTTAGGGAATAAATATGCCGAGAACGGGTATGAGGTGCACTTGATCGATCAAAGGAACCACGGGCGTAGTTTTCATTCGACCTATTTCAATTACGATCTACTCTCAGGCGACCTAAGAAGCTATCTCGAACACCATCGGTTGAACGATATTATACTAATGGGACATTCTATGGGTGGTAAGACGGCCATGCAATTTGCATGCGACCATCCAAACCTTGTGCAAAAATTGCTGGTCGCCGATATCGCTCCAAAATTCTACCCGCCACATCATCAGCAGATTATCGACGGGCTCAAGGCGCTTGATTTTGATCAAATATCCTCCCGAGGCGAGGCGGACGAAGAATTGGCGAATCATATCGGTGATTGGGGTACGCGACAGTTTTTGTTGAAAAACCTTTATTGGGTAGATAAGGAACGTTTAGCGTTTCGCTTTAACTTACCCGTTTTAAGCGATAAAATGAATGAAGTCGGAGAGAATATCGGGACTACAAGTCATTTTAACGGGCCTACCCTATTCCTTAAGGGAGACCGTTCGGAATATATCGTAAATGCCGATCTGCCGGAGATCAAGCGACACTTTCCACAAGCCAAGCTGGAGACCATAGACAAGGCCGGACACTGGTTGCATGCCGAAAATCCGAACCAGTTTTTCGATAAGACCATGCGATTCCTAAATTCTTAAAAAAGCACAACTATTTGTTATGCATGCATAATTTATTGACCATAAAGTTGTCTTAACCATAATTTTACCTAAATTTGGGTCTATCCTAACAAACTAATTAACTCAATACCCTCGACTAATGAAAAAAATACTAGCGTTAATGGCATTTTCCGGAATGCTTTTGAGCTCATGTAGTGACGATGATGTTACCACACCGGAAGAGCCTACAGCACCGACACCGGAAAATTTTACTGCCGGTTCGGCAGATTTCTCCAACTACGTAGCTATCGGAAACTCGCTTACCGCGGGGTATTCCGATTCGGCCCTTTTTATCGACGGACAAACGGCCTCTTACCCTAACATGCTGGCCACTAGTTTCATGGCTGCTGGAGGCGGTTCTTTTAGCATTCCCCTAATGGCCGATAACCTAGGCGGATTGACTTTAGGCGGGCAGGCACTTACCGGATTCGGCAACCGATTGATTTTATCGTTTGCCAGTGGTTCACCCTCACCGGTGGCCAAAGATGGAGCGGGAGCTACCGAAGTCTCTACTATCCTAAGCGGACCTTTTAACAACATGGGGGTCCCTGGGGCAAAAAGCTTTCATTTGGCAGCACCCGGGTATGGCAATATTCAAAATTTGGCCGTAGGTGCGGCGAATCCATACTACGTTCGTTTTGCTACATCTCCAGATGCTACCATTATAGGTGATGCCGTAGCGCAGTCGCCCACTTTCTTCACGCTGTGGATTGGGAACAACGATATCCTAAGTTATGCTACCTCCGGTGGTGCGGGAGTCGACCAAGAGGGAAATCTAGACCCTACGACCTACGGCGGAAATGATATTACGGACCCCATGGTCTTTGCAGGCGTTTATGATGGATTATTGCAAGGATTGACCGCTGGCGGTGCACAAGGAGTCGTTGCCAATCTGCCCGATGTGACAACAATACCCTATTTCACCACGGTGCCCCACAACCCTGTGCCCTTGGATGCCGATACCGCAGTCCTTTTGAACGGAGCCTACGCTGCCTACAATGGCGGTCTAGCGCAACTACAGCTTGCCGGACTTATCGATGAGGATGAACTGGAGCGAAGAACGATTGCGTTCGAGGCCGGAGAAACGAATGCCGTGGTACTCCTGGACGAAGACCTAACGGACCTAACCGCTATTGATCCGGCCCTGATCAACATGAGGCAGGCAACGGAAGATGATCTTTTGGTGCTCACCTCGCGTAGTTTTATCGGTTCTCTCGCCGACCCGGACAATCCCACTTCGATCAACGGGGTCGCGATTCCTCTGGCCGATCAATGGGTATTAACCCCCGAAGAGCAAGCCGCTGTGAGTGCGGCAACAGAAAAATACAACGCCACGATAGAAGGACTAGCTACTCGCTACGACCTCGGCTTTGTTGATGCCAATGCATTTTTACAAGTAGTCGGGAGTACTGGAATCGACTTATCCGACGGCAGCACTGTGACGGCAACGTATGCTACGGGAGGCGGTTTCTCCCTAGACGGGGTACATCCCTCACCACGGGGCTATTCCCTGTTGGCCAATGAATTCCTAAAGGTTATCGAGGAAAAATATGGTGCTAATCTACCTGACGTGGAACCCTTGGAATATACAGGGCTATACATCGATTAAAACAAAACAATTTTATACTTTTAAAGGTGTCGGTTCTTCCGGCACCTTTTTTGTTTAACCCGAAATCAAAACAGCAATGAACTTCATCCTAAGATTACTCCTAAGTGCCGTGGCGGTCGTGGTGCTATCGTATGTCCTACCACATGTATCGGTAGACGGCTATGTTACCGCGATTATCGTGGCGCTCGCTTTAAGTTTGCTCAACTTTATCGTAAAACCGATAATGATTATCCTGACGCTTCCGATCACCATACTCACTTTTGGTCTTTTCTTATTGGTGATCAATGCCTGTATCATACTCTTGGCCGACTATTTTGTGGACGGTTTCAATGTAGATGGCCTCCTTTGGGCAATACTCTTCAGCCTTTTGTTGAGTTTTCTGCAATCGATCTTATTTTCGTTTTTCAAGAAGGACAAAAAGTAATTTAAACAGCGGAACAAGCTGTGTTTGAAAAACTTGTCCGAACCTATAAAATGTAGTATTTTTGCATCCCATTAAAAACAGATAATCCATATCAAATGAATATCACCAAGGAGCAGATAGATGATTTGAACGCCGTGGTCAAAGTAGCCATTTCCAAAGATGATTACCAAGATAAGGTAGATACTATTCTAAAAGATTACCGAAAACAGGCTAATATTCCCGGTTTCCGAAAAGGGCAAGTTCCCATGGGACTTATTAAAAAACAATACGGAAAGGCCGTACTTGTTGATGAGGTGAACAAACTTTTACAGGATAACCTCAACAAATATCTCACCGAGGAAAAATTGGACGTTCTGGGCAACCCATTGCCCAAGCAGCAGGATAACTTTGATTGGGATAAGGATGATTTCGATTTTGAGTTCGACCTAGGTCTTGCCCCGAGCTTTGAAGTACCGTTGAAAACGAAAAAACCGATCACACACTACAAGATCACGGCCGATAAGAAAATGGTCGACGAGCAGATTGACCGTATTCGCAAGCAGTATGGCAAATTGGTTCAAAAGACGGAAGTTGGGAAAAAGGACGAAGTAACGGGTACTTTCACCAGCGAAGCCGATGAAATCAACAACAAAGCTACGCTCGAATTGGACAAAATTGGCAGCAAAAAGGCGATGAACGCACTTCTTGGGAAAAAAGTAGGCGATGTGGTAAGTTTGAATACCAAAGGCCTTCTTAAAGAGGACTATCTACTCTCCAGCACCTTGGGCATCCCGGCCGAGAAGGCGAAAGACCTTAAAATAGATGTTGATTTCACCATCGAGGAAATAAATGAAAGAGAACCAGCAGCGCTAGATCAGGAGCTTTTTGACAAACTTTTCGGACCCGATACCATCAAATCCGAAAAAGAATTAAAGGAACGGATCAAAGAAGATTCCGAGAAGCAATTTGAACAGCAATCGGAACAGAAGTTGCTCAATGATGTGACGGAATATTTTATCGAGAACACGAAGTTCGATCTTCCAACCGATTTTTTGACACGGTGGATTCAAATGACAGGCGAGAAGCCGTTGACTGCCGAAGAAGCATCCGAAGAGTTCGAGAAATCGGAAAAGGGATTGCGCTATCAATTGATCGAGGGCAAAATCATCAAAGACAACAACGTTCAAATCCAATTTGAGGAGTTGAAGGAATTCGCCAAGGGTTTCATTAAATCGCAAATGGCGCAGTTCGGACAATTGAACCCTGCCGAGGAAGAGCTCGACACCATCGCTGCAAGAGTGTTGGGGAACGAAGATGAAGTAAAGCGCCTTTCGGAACAGTTGATGAGCCAAAAACTATTGGCTCTGTACAAAGAGAAGGCGAATCTTAAGGTAAAGGAAGTTACCTACGACAACTTTGTGAAAGAGGTTTACGGATAGTTTTCAAAGAAATAATAAGTATCTTTACGGTGCCGAAAGTTCTATTTTCGGCACCTTTTTTAATAAAAAATTCGTTTAGACTTTTTCAATCGACTAAAAAGTTTAAACGAGTTCTAAGCAGATTTAGGAATCGAATATTCCAGACTACCGACAACATTAGAAAGTTTCGGTTCATTATACGGCAATAAGGTTTCTAGACCAGATTGAAAACCTCGAAGAAAGATAGCAAATGGATTACGGAAAAGAATTCAAAAATTACGCAATAAACCATCAAGGCATCAACAGCAACTACTACGATCAGATTATAAGTAGTATGTATCCCATCAATATGACTCCGAATATCATCGAAGAGCGTCAAATGAACGTTATCGCTATGGATGTGTATTCCAGATTGATGATGGACCGTATCATCTTTTTGGGAACCGGCATTAATGATCAGGTAGCCAACATCGTTCAGGCGCAGCTGTTGTTTTTAGAGAGTGTCGATGCCTCCAAAGACATTCAGATTTATATCAATTCCCCAGGCGGTAGTGTTTACGCAGGACTTGGCATTTACGACACCATGCAGTTCATAAAACCGGACGTTGCCACAATCTGTACGGGTATGGCGGCCTCTATGGGGGCAGTATTGCTTTGTGCAGGGGAAAAAGGCAAACGAAGCGGACTAACCCATTCGCGGGTCATGATTCACCAACCTATGGGAGGCGCGCAAGGCCAGGCCAGCGATATCGAAATTACTGCGCGTGAAATCCTTAAATTAAAGGACGAATTGTATGAAATAATCGCCAGCCATTCAGGACAAACGGTCAAAAAAGTGACCGAAGATAGCGATCGTGACTATTGGATGAAGGCTGATGTTGCCAAGGAATATGGTATGATCGATGAGATTTTGGTAAGGGATAAGAGCTAATTTCGACGAAATACCCAATTCTTCGGCTCTATAACATAAAATCGGTAAACCAAAAGCGGTTTTCTTTTGTTAGTTTTACCGATTAAGGACATTATTATGGCAAAGGAAAATTTAGAATGCTCTTTTTGCGGACGCAAGAAACCGGACACGAATCTTTTGATTGCGGGTCTTGACGCCCATATTTGCGATCGTTGCATCGAACAGGCCCACGGTATCGTTGCCGAAGAATCGAAGCAGACCAAAACCAATGACCTCTCTGCCGAACTTGTTCTTAAGAAGCCTTTGGAAATCAAGGAATTTCTAGACACTTTCATCATAGGCCAGGAACGCACCAAAAAGGTGATGGCGGTCGCGGTATACAACCACTACAAACGTCTTTTGCAACCCAGTTCAAAAGACAGTGATATTGAAATTCAAAAAAGTAATATCGTCATGGTCGGGCAGACCGGTACCGGAAAGACGCTTATGGCAAAAACCATAGCGCGTATGCTTAACGTGCCCTTGGCCATAGTCGACGCTACGGTACTCACCGAAGCCGGCTATGTAGGTGAGGATGTTGAGAGTATTCTTACCCGTTTGTTACAGGCCGCCGATTACAATTTGGAGAAGGCCGAACGAGGTATCGTTTTTATAGATGAAATCGATAAAATAGCCCGTAAGGGCGATAATCCATCAATTACCAGGGATGTTTCCGGTGAAGGGGTGCAGCAAGGACTTTTAAAGTTGCTTGAGGGTACGGTCGTCAACGTACCGCCAAAAGGGGGCAGAAAGCATCCGGACCAAAAATTCATCGAGGTAAATACCGAAAACATATTGTTTATTGCAGGGGGCGCCTTCGATGGTATCGAGCGAGCCATTACCAAGCGATTGAATATGCAAGCGGTGGGGTACAGTGCCTCGAAATCGGATGAGAATCTAGACGAGACCAATATGCTACAATATATCATTCCGAAAGATTTAAAAGAGTTCGGTCTGATTCCCGAGATCATCGGTCGATTACCGGTGTTAACGCACATGAACCCGCTTGACAAGAAAACATTACTGGCCATTCTGACCGAGCCAAAGAACGCCATCATCAAACAATATGAAAAGTTGTTCGATATGGACGGTATTTCGTTCAAGATTACCGAGCAGGCGTTGGATTACATTGTTGACAAGGCCATTGAATATAAATTGGGGGCTCGAGGGTTACGATCTCTATGTGAGGCGATTTTTACGGACGCCATGTTCGAGATGCCCAGTAGTGGTGAAACCGAATTCAAGGTAACGAAACCCTACGCAGAAGATAAAATCTCTTATGAAACCATCAAAAAGCTCAAGGCGGTTTCTTAGTAAGAAGTTGACGTACTTAAACGAATAAAAAATGCCCTTCGCAATGAAGGGCATTTTTTATGATATACTACCAGTAATTATACTACTTTTTTAACCTCTTTCGGTTTCGCGGTTACCGCAGCCAAAAGATCTTGGCATATCTTACCGATAATTTTTTCGTCGGTGTAGAACTCGTGTCCGAAGTCCGGCACTATTTCTAAATGCTTGGCCACTTTCTCGCACCATTCATTATCGGGGCGGTATTTGTCATTACCCCCAAAAAGTAAAGTTGTTGGGCAATCCGGCTTTAGATTTTCCATACGAACGCGCGTAGCCGAAACGGCGTACAACGATTTTGCCGGCAATCCTTTCAGTGCCGCTTTCCAAGCAATCGTACCACCCGTACTGAAGGCGAGGTAATGGCTAGGCTCTTTTTCTTTTTTGAGCAAATGTGCTACGGCGGTTTCGATACCTCCTTCTACAAATGCAGTATGTAAGTTTTCTTTTGATTGAATGGTAAGGTCGACATTCGACAACTGTTGAATATCATAAAAAACGATATTGTAATATTGTTGTAAATATCCCAAGTAAGAGGTGATCCAGAGGCCTTTTTTGACACCCCACATATCAGATAATACTACTAGTCTTTCAGCCATAGTTTTTGATTCAATTAGACATTTAAGGTTAAGTTGGAATGGCCAATTTGTACTTAAAACGACAGAAAACCATATTTATTTGTTCATCTGGGTCAATTCTTCGATGTAGTTCTTATACAGCCGTCGAATAGACCCCGTTCAACTCCTTTACGAACACAGGCGGAGATTACATTTCATCAATAGTCGATATGTATTTCATTGACCTTATTTCTTTTTCCTTCCAACGTTTTTACGACTTCTGTCAATTGCCCATTTTTTCGGAAGGAAACGATAATGGTAAGTTCTTCATCGACCAAAATGTTGCCCTTGATTACAGCATTTACGTTTGCCCCCACCCACTCTGTTCGGGTTCCTTCATTGGAAGTGGACGATTGGTATTTTAAATTTTCGGCTCCATAGTTTTCGACCGATTTCACGCGCTCGAACCCCATCTTCTCCGAATAGAAATAAAGGCTCACAAAGTCTTCATCATCAAAGGGTTCCGTGTTCTTAAGATGAATGTGTAACGGCTCGATCTTGGATAACTCAAATACCATTGGGACCTCGTACTCGGTAATCGAATCCAGATAAAGTTGTCCATGATAATCCGATTCTTCGGTATAAGAATCCGCATTTTCCAAATTGACGAAAAACTCATAAAAAGCGGCGTTTTCAATACTCTTTATGGAAATATCGAATGCACCATTACCATCGGTATGGGCATTTCCCGATTCTATTCTCTTGTCCAACCCAAATTGAGCAACCCCATCTGCCCTTATTTTCATGTTGGGAATACCTTGCTTGGTATCCCGGTCGATTACCAGTCCGGAAACCACAATCGCATCTGCGCTATCTTTTTGACATGAAATCGGAATACCTAGTAGCACTATCGTCACTACCAAAGCTGTAAAAACCACTGTCTTCATTTTTACTCTTTTGTCAGAATTACAGTTATGACATTCGCATACGAAAAAATAAGTGCCGTAGACATACCCAGAACCTTTCGAGGATACTTCCTCTACAACAGGTTTCCGAAACGATACACCCATACTGGATCTTACGCCTTATCCAAGCTTAGTCAGTCATAGCACATCGTCCACAGAGGCAAAAACGCTTTCCATGGAGCTCTAGGAAGACCATTTAATTTTGGGGAATCATATTCGGGGCCATACTCAAAAGAATGCTCAGGGCTAGCGTTCTCATCATCCTAGGTTTTGTACGTTAAGCACGAAACTATGACCATGGGCGGGTTAAAGTGTCCAAGATTATACAATTCGGAAGTATTCGGACAAATTTAGCCTCGTGAAGAATGGTACTTGCGGTATGCTGTGGGGGTCTGACCGGTAAATTTCTTGAAAGCGGTATAAAAGGTAGATTTGGAGTTAAAACCGCATTCCAAGCCGATGGCGACTATCGTATAGTCTTTGAAGTCCGTATCGGATAGTAATTTTTTGGCATCATCTATACGCAGCCCATTGATATAATCGGAAAAATTCCGCTGGCTAATTTGATTGACCAAGGTCGAGAGTTTTCCCGTACTCATGTCAAGCTCTTCAGAAAGTCTTTCAAGACTTAGCGCGGGGTCGTAATACTTTTTTTGCCCTACAATGTAGTGGTGTATTTTATTGAACTCCGCTTCCTGCTTTTCGCTCTTTCTACTCACGTTGTGGGTCAAGCTAGCCGGGGTAGTTTCATCCGTAAGGCCAATCTGGCGCCGGATAACGACACGGTCTTTCAACAAAACATATCGAAAGAACGCCTGGTACCCTATCCAATAAATCAATACAGAAGAAGCGATACGAAGGGGATAGTAACTATGCGGTGCTTTGATAGCATCGGAGAAAATATTGAGCAAAACGGCAATTCCCCAAAGAACAAAAATGATTCCGCCCCATTTAATGAACCGTTTGATCCAATTTAAATCGTCAAACGGAAGTATGTCGGGATAAAGGTCGGAATAATTGAAAATCAATCGCACGGCCTTACCGAATATAAACAAGGAATACAGCAGGGTTATGGCATCTTCAAGTGCATTGTAGGTCGAAATCGCATCAAAATCCAAGACACCCTGATCGACCAAAACCAGTACGATGCTCCTCGCCAACAATTCTGCAATAAAAACAGCAATGCTTAATCGAAGAAAGGGGATGCGCCTTTTCTCAAGATTCAAATAATAGATCAAAAAGGCATAGAACATGGGCAGTATCAGTACGTACCATGGAAAAACAAAATGTTTTAGGAAGAAATGATCAAATACAAAGCCTTTTGTGATGAGCCACGATTGCAAATTGTTCAGCGAAAGGAAAAACACCAGCAGGTTCAAAAGCACCACCGGTCTTTCGATTTTCTTTCGCACCAAGAAGGTGCCGATATTGAAGGCAAATCCTTGGACAGCGCCAGCGATCAATAAAAAATTCAGGACAGCGGGAACATTCATAACGTAGCGTTAGCCATTCATTCTAAGCAGTTCTTCAATATAATCCCTTTTGTTCGAAAGCCGTGGAATCTTGTGTTGCCCTCCCAGCTTATCCTTTGATTTAAGCCAATCATAGAAAAGGTTTTCACGGGCCGCATGCACCGTAGGCATTTTCAAGGTAGTATTGTTGTGGCGTTTGGCTTCATAGTCGGAATTCAGTGACTTCAAGGCCGTATCAAGAAACTCGGTAAAATAGTTAAGATCTGCGGGCCGCTTCCTGAATTCTATAATCCATTCATGTGCCCCTTTTTCCTTACCGGCCATAAAAATCGGTCCTGCGGTGTAATCCTTTATTTCCGCCCCTGTTTTCACACAAATATTCTTCAAAGCCTCTTCCGCATTTTCTATAATGAGTTCTTCCCCGAACACATTAATGTGGTGTTTGGTACGTCCCGTAACTTTAATACGATAAGGCGAAATTGAAGTAAAACGCACGGTATCCCCAATCTTGTAGCGCCACAAACCAGCATTGGTGGTTATAACTATCGCGTAGTTCGTGTCTAATTTCACTTCCCAGAGCGGAATGGCTTTTTGTTTAGGCGTACCATACTCATCCATAGGAATGAATTCGTAAAAAATACCATAATCGAGCATCAACAGGAGGTCGTTTGCATCGTTTCGATCTTGAATGGCGAAAAAACCTTCCGAAGCATTGTAGATTTCGTAGTATTTAAATTGATGACCCGGCAGTAGTTTACGGTATTGTTCTTTATACGGATTAAAACTGACTCCCCCGTGAAAATACACCTCTAGGTGTTCCCAGACCTCGAACAGGTTTTCTTTACCGGTCTGCTCGAGCACCCCGTTTAAAAGAACGAGCATCCAGGAAGGCACCCCGGACAGACTAGTGACCTTTTCCTGGGTGCTTTCGTGTATGATGGCCGGCAGTTTCTTTTCCCATTCGCTCATCAGTGAAACTTTACTGCCGGGCGTACTGCTTAGCTCTGCCCACAGAGGCATATTGTCTATGAGAATTGCGGAAAGGTCTCCGAAAAACGAACCATTGTCTTCATAAAGTTCCTTACTCCCGCCCAAACGGAGCCCCTTTCCGGTAAATAGTTGTGAATTCTCATTATTGTTCAGGTACAGACAGAGCATGTCTTTGCCCGACTTAAAATGGCAATCTTCTAAAGCCTCTTCGCTTACCGGGATAAACTTGCTTTTGGCATTGGTAGTACCACTACTCTTGGCAAACCATTTGATGGAGGTCGGCCAAAATACATTTTGCTCACCCTTTCGGGTGCGTTCGATCATGGGTTCTATTTCTTCGTAAGAAACGATCGGCAGTCTGCTCCTAAAGGTCTCGTAATTGGTAATGGACTCAAACCCATACTGTTTCCCTATTTCGGTATCCTCGGCGATATCGAGCAACTGGTGCAAAACTTCTTCTTGAACTTCCCCAGGATATTTCAAAAAAAGTTCGATTTGATGATACCGCTTTTTCAGCAACCACGAGGCAATCGAATTGAATAATGGTATGGGCATTTTGGGTATCTTTGGTTTTAAACTGGATGAGTTGGGTTTATCGCTAAATTTAGCTTTAAAACTTATCATTTTCAAATTAGGGACACTTTTATGCAGTACGAAGGAGTTTTACGAAAAATGCAGACTGAAATCGGCAATCCTATTCAATATTACATGGTATTTGAGGATGATTTCCTGAACCTGAACCAAGTACTGGAAAAGAACCTGAAAATCGATTTTATAAAGCACCAATGCTTGAACTGTAGAAATGACAGGCCGATCTTTAGGCAAGGATTTTGTAAAAGCTGTTTTTATGAGATCCCGTTGGCCGGGGATTGGATCATGAGGCCCGAATTGAGCACCGCGCATTTGGGAAAGGAGGACAGGGACCTGCAATACGAAAAGAAAGTACAATTGCAGCCCCATATCGTATACCTGGCCAACTCCAGTAATATCAAGGTAGGTGTTACGCGAAAGACCCAGGTACCGACCCGATGGATAGACCAGGGTGCCCATGAAGCCATCGAAATCGTAGAAGTACCAAATCGCTATTTGGCCGGCGTTACCGAGGTAGCCTTAAAAGACCATATCGGCGATAAGACCAATTGGCGCAAAATGCTTACCAATACCGTTGAGGATGAAAACTTGGTGGAATGGCGCAACCGATTGAAGCAATATATTCCAGAGGAGGCACTTGAATATTTTATAGAAAGTAATCAGGAAACGCATCTTGAGTTTCCCGTTTTACGCTATCCCAAAAAAGTAAAAAGCCTTAATCTGGACAAGACCCCGAATTATAAAGGGATGCTGAAAGGCATAAAAGGACAGTATCTCATTTTTGAGGATGATACTGTTTTTAACGTACGAGGGAGCGAGGGATATTATGTGGGCTTGCAAATTAATTGAGCCCGTTTAATTTACGGAATCCTTCTTAACGGTATCTGCCTTCTTTTTCTTGTTTCCGAATAAGCCTCCGATAATATCCTTGGCTTTTTCCTTAACGACATCTTCCTCCTTTTTGGGTACCGAATCCGTTTTGGTCTTGGTGGAATCTTTCGATTTGTTTCCTAAAATTCCGCCTAAAATATCTTTTGCTTTGTCGGTGTTCGCATCGGTCTTGGTAGAATCGGCTTTCGAATTCCCGCTTAAAACGCCCTTCAAGAGGTCGGCTGCCTTGTCTTTGCCCTTGTTCAACAATTTTTGCTTTTGTACTTCCACCAATTGATTCGTCAACGATTTTACTCCCGATGTCATGTCGGTAGTTACCTGCGGACTGGTATATCCTCCTCCGATATTGGCCGTAACCGGAATTGTCAGGTCCTTCAATTCCTCTTCACCGATTTTGGCGATTAGATTGTTTACTTCACTTCCCAAATATTTGGCAGGCACCTCCATAGTGGCCTTGTAGTTCAGTTTTTGGTCGAAGGTATGGCCACCGTCAATACTAATCGCAATGTCTTTATACTTTATGGTAAACGGCTTAACACTTACCAAACCGTCTTTAAAGGACAATTTGGTTTTTAACTCGTCCAAATTCAACTGTTTCAGGTCTATAAAGTCCAACTTTGCATCAAGTGCCGCCAAGACCGGGGTTTGCTGTTCATCAATCTCTCGTGTAAAAATATTGGCCAACAAATCGCCGCTTAGCGACAAGAGGTCCGGACTGAAATCATCGGTCAGGTTTCCGGACAGTTCGATATCCGAATCTAGCTTTCCTTGTAAAATCTTGGCAATAGGCGCCAAGGTCTTGAACAGCTCAACGGCCTTGAACGACTCCCCTATCTCAAGCTTATCCAGCCCCAACTTCATCGCAAAAGTGGGCGTTTCGTTCTTTGTGGAGACTTCCCCGGCAAATGATACTTTCCCATCGAACATCGAGGAGGTCATATTGCTCAAAACCGCTTTTTCATCCTTGATACGCAGATTTCCCTTTACGTTTTTCAGCTCTAGGTTATCGTACAGTACCGTATTGGCAGCCACATTGATGTTCGCGTCCAGAAAGGAAGGAATTTTAATTTTTTCCTCTGAAGAAACAGGTTCCTCCTTCTGATCGGAACCATCTCCATCCCCATCATTGGAAACTTCGTCCGCTACCATAAAATCCTTTAACGCGAACGTATTGGAATTCAAATCGAAATTCCCCTCTACCTGTTCATCATTAAACATGAAACCTAGCAGGTTGTTGATGGTTCCCTTGGCGTTAAAATCGGTAGTCCCCGTGGTTCCGTTCAATTCGTTCAAACTTACCGTTGTCGGGTTGAAGGTCATCCCCACCGCACTTATTCGAACTGGATTGGGGATTTCAGGGGAGCTGTATTCGAAATCGGCCACCTTGAGCATTCCCGAGGTTTTGGTGTTCTGATAGCGTTGTTTTTCTATGGATGCCATATCGAATGCCGTGGTCACATCTGCATTTAAAATACCTTTTAGCTTTAAGTCGGCGGGCACGGGATAAGCCTTGGAAATATTCGCCAGATTCATGGTGCCATCAACGTGGGCGTCTACCTTCGTATTCCCCATAAGATCGGTAATCTTGGAGACCATATTGAACTTGTCCTCATCGATCATAAAGGAAAGTTTATCAATAGTTACGTAAGTATCTTCAACAATACCGCTGGCGTTGACGATATCGACATCGATAAAGACGTTACGTACCGACTTGGGCAAATCGGGATACTTGAACGAGGCGTTATCGGAATTGATTTTGATGTCGAATTTGGGAATGTGGGTCTCATCCACAACCCCATTGAATTTACCCGTAACGGTGAAATCGCCGGTAGTCTTTACATTCTCTATATTCTTGGAATATTCGGCAGGAATTACGGCCAAGAAATTCTTGAAGTCCGATGATGGCGTTTTAAAACTGATATCGACCTCCTGATTTTCCTCATTCACCTTTACGAAGCCATCAAAAACCAAAGGCAGTTGATTGACCAGCGCCTCGTTTTCAAGAAAGCTATATTTGTTTTCGGTTAGGTCTACACCGATCAAGGCATCGAGTTGCACACTATTCTTGTTCAGGTAGTTGGTGCTGTCCAACTCAAAGGAAACCAGGGCCTCGGTATGCGTATCCAGCTCGGAGGTCGTTGCCGATAAGTCACCCGTACCTTTGTGCTGTATGCCGGAAACCACCAAATGTATTGCTGCGGCCCTATCATCATAAATCACTTCAGAATCAGTTATTTCATACGATTGCAAGTCTAGGGTAAAGCCATCGGAAGCGGCTGTCTCATTTTCGGTGCTTCCGCTATCCTTTCCGATATCGTAGTTGGCCAGTTCCTCCTCATTTACCTTAACATGCAACTTTGCCCCATTAATCGTTAGGTTCTTAATGCCAATAGGGTCATCGGCTCCCTTAAAAAGCTCCCCTATACCCATTTTAAGGCTAACCACTTCGGCAGCGAAAAGCGTATCGCCTTCAAACGGGGCATTCGTAATCAAGGTGGTATTCGCCAAGCTCACTTCCGCGTTCGGAAAACTGGCGATAAGGCTTAGGTTCGCCTCGCTAAAATCCAAGGTCGCATTTACGTTATTGTTCACATTGTTTTTGATCAGCTCACCTATCTTCGCCTCGAGAACAAATGGTGCGGCAACAAGCACTACAAGGATCAGCAGCAATACGATACCGACAATCTTAAGAATTTTCTTTTTCATAAAAAACGGATATATCAAACTCGTCTTGAGTTCATTTACTGTTCAATAACAACAGTCTAAATCGTAGAATAGTATTTATACTTCTAGCTTTATTTCCTCCCCTTCGGCAAGGCCGAAACGCTTTCTAAACAGATATACGAAAAAATACAGGAAAGGGGTGTCGATAAAAGCTATAAAAACCTTAAAAAGAAACCCGCTTACGACAAGTCCGAAAAAGATATCCCAAGGCAACACCTTGAACACGCACAGTAAACCGACCACGGTAAACGTATCGATAAATTGTGAGAGGAAGGTCGAAAAATTGTTGCGTAACCAAAGGTGCTTCCCCTTGGTCAGGCGTTTCCAAAAATGATAAAGGGCAATATCGACATACTGCGCGAATAGATAGGCGATCATCGAGGCCAAAACCGCCACCGGCGACAAGGCGAACACCTTGGTAAAAAGTGCATCGTTAATAGGGGAATTTTCTATGGCCGGGGCGATATCGGCTACCAAAATAATCCCCATGGAAAAAAAGGAAGCGAAAATACCCGTGGTCACGATTTGGTTCGCTTTTTTTCGCCCATAGATCTCGGATATCAAATCGGTAATCAGGAAGGTGATCGGATAGGGTAAAATACCTACGGATACTTCAAATAAAGATGCGCCGAAAACAGTGATTTCCCCAAAAGGATTCCAATAAAAGAACTTTTGAAATATAAGGTTCGACACCACCAAAGAGGTGATGAACAGGGCCCCAAGGTAGAGGTAAATCTTATATGCTAGTCTTTGGTCTTTTAGCGTCATTTAATATCCAGCACAAAAGGCATTCTGGCCTGTACTCCTTTTTGTTCCATGGCCGATTTTACCTGTTTCAGAATAGTGAATGCCTCGGTACCGATTTCTTCTTCTATAAAGTTTTGTTTCGCTTGAGTACTGGCACCACCCAAATCTTCCATCAACTTTTCAAAACCGGTTTTGTATCTCGGGAATTTCTTGATCCCATAAGAAGAAAGACCTGCCTGTTCGGCCGCTTCGGTAATGGCATCGTTCAGATTGCCCAATTCATCTACCAATCCTAGGCGTTTAGCGTCGGTGCCACTCCATACACGGCCTTGGGCCAGACTATCGGCCTCGGCAATGGTGATACCCCGACCTTTAGAAACACGGTCCAAGAACGTTTCGTAAACCTCTTCGATACCTTCCTGCACCGTATTTCTGAACGTATCGCTCATGGGCTCGAATAAAGAATATTCGACGGAATTTCTATTCGTCCCCACCTGTTCGGCATTGACACCGATATCATTTGCCAATTCGGCAATATTCGGCACTGTTCCGAACACTCCGATAGATCCGGTAATGGTGGTGGGCTCTGCAAATATTTTATGGGCTCCTGCCGCGATATAATATCCTCCGGAGGCGGCTACATTCCCCATAGAGACCACAAAGGGCTTCTCGGCCTTGGCCAACTCCAGTTCACGCCAAATAATATCCGAGGTGAGGGCGCTACCTCCCGGGGAATCTACCCGCAATACAATGGCCTTGACCGTCTTGTCGTTCTTGGCCTTGCGAATGGCCTCGATCATAATACCCTGCCCTATGGCTTCTTGGCTACCTTCGCCATATATAATTTCACCCTGCGCGTAAATTACCGCAATCTTTTCGGTGCCGGTGTTTTTTCCTCTCTTGTTCGATCGCGTGACATAGTCCTCTAGCTGTACAAGGTTCAAGTCATCCTTACTTTCAAGACCCAAGGCGTTCTTTAGTACCTGTTCGTATTCATCGTAAAAAACGAGTTCGTCGACGAGACCTGAAGCCTTGGCATGATCGGAAGTTCGCCCACCCAGGGTATCGGCGATTATATTGAGGTTTTCACGACTCATTTTCCTACCCGTTGAAATATCCTCCACCATATCGTCCCATAATGAACCGATCAATTCCTTTATCTGGGTTCTGTTGGCATCGCTCATCTCATTGGCGATAAAGGGTTCTACGGCACTCTTGTATTTTCCGTGCCGAATGACCTCCATTTTAATACCCGTCTTTTCCTGAAGCTCCTTAAAGAAAAGCACTTCCGAGGAAAGCCCCTTAAAATCCAATGCTCCCACAGGGTTTAAAAAGATACTGTCCGAAACACTGGCAAGGTAGTAGTCTTTTTGCAAGTAAAAATCGGCAAACGAATAAACGAATTTGCCCTCTTGCTTAAAATCCTCTAAGGCATCGCGAATAGCCTTTGTCTGGGCCAGGCCGGCCATAAGAAAATTGTTGTTTAAACTGATTCCGCGAATATCCTCATCGTTCTTGGCAACGGCTATCGCCTGAAGGATTTCATCCAAGCCTTGCGAAAAACCAAAAATCCCGCTGAACGGATCTGCCTCAACATTGCCCACATAGTCTTGTATCGGATAATCCAATCGTAATTCCAATATGGAGTTCTTCTTTACCGATACATTATCCTCGGTATTTCCGAGTAAACTGGCAAAGATGATAAACATAACGAACACGATACCGAGGGCAATTAAGGTACCCAAGATGGCCGCTAACAAGTTTCTTAAAAAATTCATTGATTTTGCTTATAATTAATGGTTCAAAGATAATGAACTCCTCATACTTTTTAGTATTTTGCCTTGCAATATGCCCCAACTCAAAACCGCATACCTATCCCTTGGGAGTAATCTTGGTGACAAGCCTAATTTCCTGCAACATGCCCTCTTTGCCCTTCAGGAAAAGGCGGGAGATATTGCTCGTATTTCCCCAGTCTATGAAAGTAGCTCATGGGGTTTCGAGGCGGAGAATTTCCTGAATTGTTGTATTTCGCTGCAAACCGAACTGCCGCCGCAAGAGCTTCTTGCTACCATTCTAGAAATTGAGAGTTCGTTGGATAGAAAACGTTCCAAGGAGGAAGGTTATATTTCCCGTACCATAGACATCGATATTTTGTATTATGACAAGGATACGGTGGTTGCCGAAAACTTGGTGATACCCCATCCGGAGCTACCCTACCGTAAATTTGTATTGCGCCCATTGGCAGATGTAGCGCCGCAGTTCTACCATCCTGTACTCAACAAAGATTCGCGTAACCTTGTGCAGGAATGTCGGGACAAAGGCACCTTGGAAAAAACCACCTACCGACTCTTTAAAGACCGAAAGGCCCTTTTTTCCCATTTGGGATTTATTGCCGTCGAAGGAAATATCGGAGCGGGCAAAACCACCTTGGCACATAAAATCGCAGCTGATTTTAATGCCAAATTGGTTTTGGAACGTTTTGCGGACAACCCTTTCCTGCCCAAGTTCTATGAGGATCAAAACCGCTATGCCTTTCCACTGGAAATGTCTTTCTTGGCAGACCGTTACCAGCAATTTACCGATGACACTTCGCAGTATGACCTCTTTAAGAGTTTTATGGTGAGTGATTACGATATCTATAAATCATTGATTTTCGCCCAGGTAACCCTGCAAAAAGAAGAGTTCGGATTGTACCGTAAACTTTTCAATTTAATGTACAAGGAAGTTAAAAAGCCCAAAATCTACGTTTATCTGTATCAGACCACGGAACGTTTATTGGAGAATATCAGAAAAAGAGGAAGGGATTACGAGCAAAATATCGAAGCGGAGTACCTTGACAAGATCAACCAAGGCTATATTGAGTTTATCAGGGGCTATCCCCAGCAAAACAGTCTGATTCTGGATGTTACCGCGCTAGACTTTGTGGCCAAGGAAGCCGACTACGAGACCATTATATCGGCCGTGCAACGATTCGCCACGGCCAAGTTATTTTGACAGTATTGGCAAAAAAATATTTGCGGGGAAGCGCATTTTTGCTTTATTTGTGCTTTCCTTTTAAAGGAACTAACTAACTCAAACAGTGGTGAAAGCCTCAGCAGTCGCTGGGGCTTTTTCAATTTTGCAGTTTACTCCAAAAGTTCCATACCACTACCCCGACACTAACCGAGATATTCAAGGAGTGCTTGGTGCCGTACTGGGGAATCTCGATGACATCATCGCAACGATCGACAACTTCTTGTGCCACTCCCTTTACCTCGTTCCCAAAGATCAAGGCATATTTTTGATTTTTCGACACCTCGTAATCCTGCAGCATGGTTGCGTTCTCGGCCTGTTCTATGGCAATGGTGGTAAAGCCCTGTTGCTCTAAATCCCCAACAAGCGCGACACAATCTTCAACATGTTCCCAGGCAACACTTTCCGTGGCGCCCAGTGCTGTTTTTCGGATATCCTTATGGGGCGGGGTTGCCGTAATTCCACAGAGGTATATTTTTTCGACCAAAAAAGCATCCGACGTCCGGAATATCGAACCGATATTGTTCAAACTGCGAATATCGTCCAAGATGATGACCAAAGGGGTTTTCGGGGCCTGTTTGAATGCTTTGATGTCGAGACGTGGTAGTTCTTCGTTTTTTAATTTACGCATGAATCAGGTTTCGGGTTTCAGGTTTCGGGTTTCGGGTTTCAGGTTTCAGGTTTCAGGTTTCAGGTTTCAGGTTTCAGGTTTCAGGTTTCAGGTTTCAGGTTTATGAGAATACATATTCAAAAACTAAAAATACGCTCTATGTACATTTTAAAACATCTCCCTTATTACAATCGGCCATCGTTGTTTTAACTTTTTAAATTTTAAACCTTCTGCGGTACGCCTGCTTTAAAGTTATCCCCAAAATATCAACAATAGGCTAGAATCCTAAAGCAAAAATAGTACATTCGTTTTTAAGGGTTTAGGAATGAAATCGTTTTAAAGACAGTAGATTGAAAAAAGCGCAAAAAGCCAAGAGGGTCACCCCCTTAATGAAACAATACAATACCATCAAGACCAAATATCCTGATGCGTTGTTGCTGTTTCGTGTGGGTGATTTTTACGAGACGTTCGGTGAAGATGCGGTAAAGGCCTCCAAGATTTTGGGCATCATCCTGACCCATCGCAACAATGGAGGAGATCGCACCGAGCTGGCCGGCTTCCCGCACCATTCCTTGAACACCTATCTACCGAAACTGGTAAAAGCAGGGCAACGTGTGGCCATCTGCGATCAGCTGGAAGATCCTAAAATGACGAAAACCATCGTAAAACGCGGTGTTACCGAATTGGTCACCCCGGGCGTTGCGATGAACGATGACATCCTCACCGCAAAAACCAACAATTTTTTATGTGCCGTGCATTTCGGTCGAAAATTGTTGGGAGTTTCCTTTGTCGACATTTCCACAGGGGAATTCCTGACCGCTGAGGGCACCGAAGAACAGATCGACAAACTGCTGCAAAATTTCGCACCGAATGAAGTATTGGTCTCCAAATCGCACAAAACCGAATTTTTGGAGGTTTTTGGCAACCAGTTCCATACTTTTTTTACCGAAGATTGGGTATTTCAGGAAGATTACGCCTTTGAGACGCTCACCAACCATTTTAAGACCAAGACGTTAAAAGGCTTTGGTGTGGGGCATTTGAGCCATGGCATTATCGCTTCGGGCGTGGTGTTGCACTATTTGTCCGAAACACAGCACCGACAGCTACAGCATATCAATAGATTGCAGCGCATCGTTGAGGAAGAATATATTTGGATGGACCGTTTCACCATTCGGAATTTGGAATTGTACCAATCGACCAACCCTAATGCCGTTACGCTTCTAGACGTTATCGACAAGACCATTTCCCCCATGGGCGGGAGGCTTTTAAAACGCTGGTTGGCCCTTCCGCTTAAAAACATTGAAAAGATACGCAATCGGCATCAAGTGGTCTCGTTCTTTGGTGAAGCGGAAATTTTGCTGGATAAAATACGCCACCATATCAAACAAATCGGCGATTTAGAGCGCTTGATATCCAAGGTGGCCACCGGAAAAATAAACCCGAAGGAAGTCATACAGCTCAAAAACTCCCTAGAGACCATAGTTCCCATCAAAAAGCAAACGGCCTCTACCGAGAATGAGGCGTTGCAACGCATTTCCGACCAATTGCATACCTGCGATACGCTACGTGCGAAAATCAAGGAAATGCTCAACGAGGAGGCCCCGGTATTCATACCTAAAGGAAAAACGATTGCCGATGGGTATTCCCAAGAGCTTGATGAATTGCGGGCACTCGCATTTTCGGGAAAAGACTACCTCAATAAAATGCTGGAACGGGAAACCGCACGCACTGGCATTACTTCGCTTAAAATCGCTTCGAACAACGTATTCGGATATTACATTGAAGTACGCAATACCCATCGCGACAAAGTGCCGGAAGAATGGATCCGAAAGCAGACCTTGGTCAATGCCGAACGCTATATAACCGAAGAACTAAAGGAATACGAAGGTAAGATATTGGGTGCAGAAGAGCGCATTCTACATCTAGAGCAGCAGCTATTTTCACAATTGGTGGTCTGGATGCAGGAATACATCGCTCCGGTGCAACACAATGCGTACCAAATCGCCCGATTAGACTGCCTAACGGGCTTTACGCAGTTGGCCAAGAAACACAACTACGTCGCTCCCCAGATGAACGACTCGACCGAAATCGAAATCAGGAATGGCCGACATCCGGTCATCGAAAGACAATTGCCCTTGGGCGAGCCTTATATTGCGAACGATGTGGTGCTGAACCGTGAAGACCAGCAGATCATCATGATCACGGGCCCGAACATGAGTGGTAAGTCCGCCATATTAAGACAAACCGCCTTGATCGTACTTTTGGCGCAAATGGGGAGTTTTATCCCTGCCGATTCGGCGAACATCGGCTATGTCGATAAAATCTTTACACGCGTGGGCGCCAGCGATAATATTTCTATGGGCGAATCGACCTTTATGGTCGAGATGAACGAGACGGCATCTATCCTGAACAACCTTAGCGAACGCAGCTTGGTCCTGCTCGACGAAATCGGAAGGGGAACGAGTACCTATGACGGGATTTCAATCGCATGGGCCATTTCGGAATACTTGCACGAACATCCCGCCCGTGCAAAAACGCTGTTCGCAACGCATTACCATGAACTGAACGAAATGTCGGCCACTTTTGAACGCATCAAGAACTACAACGTTTCGGTAAAGGAATTAAAAGATAATGTGCTCTTTCTACGGAAACTTACCGCTGGGGGTAGCGAGCATAGCTTTGGGATACATGTGGCGAAGATGGCGGGAATGCCGCAACAGGTCATCCACAAAGCCAATAAAATCTTGAAAAAGCTTGAAAAGTCGCATTCCAACGAAGAACTGACCGACAAACTACAGTCTGCCCAAAACGAAATGCAACTCAGTTTCTTTAACCTGGACGACCCCCTCTTGGAACAGATCAAAGAGGAAATTACGCATCTGGACATCAATACGCTAACGCCGGTCGAGGCACTTATGAAACTAAACGAAATCAAACGATTGCTGGTCAAGAACAAAAAGGCGAGTAGCTAGCGAAAACCCTTTACCCTAAAAGACTATAGAAATCTTTCCAATGCTTTTTTAATAAAAATTGCTTTGCCTTTTAGAGAAATGTATTAAATTTGCTTCCGCGTTCGTTTAGAATGATGTTCATTAAAATAGATTATCAAATGCGAAAGTAGCTCAGGGGTAGAGCATCACCTTGCCAAGGTGGAGGTCGAGGGTTCGAATCCCTTTTTTCGCTCAAAGAGCGCAAAAAGCACCCTTTTTGATTTCTTGGAAGTCATTCGAGGGTTCCCCCGAAATTTCGGGGCCTTTTTTCGCTCAAAAAACGCTGCAATTCAGCGTTTTTTTTTGTCCTGTCCGTTCATAGCGGCATTGAAGACTTGCCCACGGCAGTCAGGCTCGAGTGGTGGAATTGGTAGACACGCCGGACTTAAAATCCTGTGACCATCTGGTCGTGCGGGTTCAAGTCCCGCCTCGAGTACGGAAACCCTTATTACTCAGAATTAAAAAACTGATAATGAGGGTTTTATTTTTTGAAATAATATATTATTCCCGACCAAATCCCGACAATCTATAATTACTTCTAATTTTGGGAAGGTTTTTGTATTTAAATTCATTCAAAAATCACACAAGTCGTAAATTGAACGGAAATAAAAGACCTATGGATTTACTTACCAACACCGATAAAAAACTTTTTGACAACGCAATAAGTTGCATATGTCCACATTGTGGAGATTCAAATTCCCCAAATTTAACTTCTACCCCGAAGCACAACTTGTTATTTAGGCATAGGCCGAAAAAAATCGGAATGGCTTACCTCTGTAATACCTGTAAGGAACCTTTATTTTTCAAATTTAAAATTCTTAGCATTGACAGTATGAAAATAAATATATCGGATGAATATGAAGTAATTGAAAATCCTAAAGTAAAGTTTGATTACGAGCATTTACCCGAAGTTGTTAAAAATGATTTTAAAGAGGCTTTAGGTTGTTATACTAATGGCTTGTATAATGCTTTTGCAGCAATGTGTAGAAGAACCATTCAATCATCTGCAGATAACCTAGGAGCTGAAGGGAAAAGTAAAGTTCAAAATCAAATAAATGAACTTAAAGAGTTAGGCACTTTAGACGATGAAACCTACGAGATTTTAAAACGAATCATATTGGACGGTCATGATGGTGCACACCCTCATTTACCAGCGCTTTCGTTGGAAAGAGCGGAGATACTTCTTGAGTTATTGAAAGATGTTTTGCATCAATTATTTATTAGAAAAGGCCGGATCAAAAAGGCTGCCAGACTTAGAACCGAACAATTGAAAAGCAAGTAATAGTTCAAGAAATCAATTATGATAATAGGGGAATCAAATGATTTTGGTGCGCTACTTAGACACACTCGTAAAACATTGGGTATAACTCAAACCTTTCTGAGTCAAGAAAGTAAAATTACGCGTGCGGTAATATCTGGTATTGAACTTGGAAAAATTAAAAACCCTCATTTAGATACTGTTATCAGGATATCGAATGTACTTAACTTAGGCGTATTCATTCAATCAAACCGAGAAGATTGATTTAAACACGTGTACGCCCGTTCGGGTCAGTCATTTGAGTAGTTCGGCACGAAACAAAATACGACGCTCTTATGGCCTATTATATTCATTCTTAGGATAACTTAGCTAAATCCTAATTCGAATGACCTAAGAAGGTTATAAACGCAGACTTAGTACTGATTTAATTAGTTTGACGCCTGACTACGATTAATCTTACTGCCTTATTACCATACTAACTAAAGAATGGTATTACTGGATTTACATTGATTTCCTAAATTTGACAACCATATCCATTGAAACAAAAAGAAGTGCGCCCAATTCTGGGCCTAGCCATTTCTTTAAAAAATTTTGACTTTCGAATATGATAAAAAATACCATCTTAATTCTACTTATTCTATTTACGCACTTACTGGCACTTAGTCAAAACTATTCCGAGCCATTGGGAGGAGTAGGATATTTAACATGCGATGAATTAGAAGAGAGTGTAATCAAAAAGACTAAATTCAATAAAGGATGGGATGATTACGAATTGAATTCCAGTTTTTTGGAGAGAGTCAAGTTTTACGAAACTAAGTTCTTCTATACTTTTGCTTTGGCAAAATTTAAAAACAAGCCAGCTGTTTATGTATTCTGCGGTATTCCTAATGAGAAAGCATCACTTTTTGAAGTGTACCTAGAAACAGGGGAAAGTTCAGGAGAGTTGTTCAATAAATATATCTCGCCTTATAAATGTGATTGTAAATAAACGTCAATCTACCTTATCATAGTGGGCTTATAATCAACATCTTGCATTTCCGTGACTTGGCTCTACTCTTTTTTATTTCTCTCCTGTGCTTCTTTGATTTTCCTATCAACTTTTTTCGCGTACTCCGGGTCCTTTTCCGCTCTTTGCGCTATCCTTGCCCGTAGGCCGGCTCTCATCGCCGGCGTAAGTTTTAGTGTCTTGGATGCCTGTTTCTTCTCCTTCACGTTTCTGTACGCTTGGATTTTCAACTTCTGTATTCTTGTCAATTTGCTATATCTATCAGTTTCTTTGCTTTCCATGCTGCCAATTTATAAAATAATTCACATATTACTACCCCCGGTTTGGTATACAGGTTTGGGAGCCATCCGGACCAAAAGGAAAATCGAATCCTCAGACCCCATGGGGTAAGATTAGAGTAATTTAGATTTTAAGTTTTGACTTTTTCTATGCAACAGATAGATATCTATGGTGGACACGCACTACTATTTCAAGGCCGAGATTTCTCGTACCGGTATTTTTTGGTGTAGTTTTAATTGAAAGAAAACTCCCTTAAAACATGATTGAAAAAAAGTGTATTTGGTGCCTTAAGTCGGAACATGAAACTGATTTCTTTAGCAAGGCTCATACTATACCGAAGTCATTAGGCGGTCAGAACTTCAATCCGAATGTATGTGATGTATGTAACGCTTATTTTGGAAATAGGCACGAATACAATTATTCAATCGAGGAAGCACTCAAGGAAGCATTCAACATTACCAGAATCCGTTTAAGAAATAGAAAAAGTAAAAGGAAAGTAGGACGGTTTAAATCTAAATTCTTTGAAGTCAAAGAAAGAAAGGGCAAGTATAGATTAACAGTTAAACCCTCATTCCGCTTCAATAGTGAATTTCAAACTACCCTTTGCCGAGCGTTCAAGAGGGGGCTCTATAAAATGTTTTTCGAGGAATTAAATAGGCAAAAGAAAGTCGGTTTTGAAAAGAAGTATGATTTAATCAGACAATTTGCTAGATATGATATGGGCAACCTACCCGTTTTCTACTTTGAAAGATCGGTAGGAATAATAGTTGGTACTGATACTGAATACATCACCCCGGTTCTGATTTTCAATCGAATGACTTATTTGCATAGTACAGCAGGATTTGAAGAGATTGAATTTTTAGGACATGTATTCGGATTTCCTATAACCGACTATACCCCAAACACTTTTAAAAGTTATATGGAACAGTCAATAAGACTGAAAAAAGAATTTTTTAAAGGTGCTATTCTAATTAATCGAATGACTGATGTTGATATTGTATTATCTGTTATGAACGGATGATTCCGTACATTTAAAATATTTTAAGTCAAAAGATATCACATGATTTCTTGGAAAAGCATATCGATTTTCGGAAATAGTCAATTAATTAATAGATCTTATATCTACTTATTTATCGTTCCTATTTTTGCCAAATTACTTTCCAAACTACAATCACCATTAAAATTTAAAATAGAAGGAAAAATTTACGAGTTGGTTTTGGAGTTGCCTTTTAGTTGGACTATGTTCTTTGCAAGTGCATTCTTGTTTACAATTGCCTCAATATTATACTACTATGCAGCCCCATCAATAATTAAAGAAAATAAATCTTTCGGGACATTTTTAATTGATAGAAAGGATATCCCTCATATATCTAACTATGCCGAAGGTATGGGCATAACTAGGAAATGGTTTGTGGGAATTGGAATGGGGGAGCATGAGGATTTTAGTCCTTTAGTTCTATTTGAGAATTTAAAACACCAATCCGATGAACTTAAAGAAGAAACTGTAATTGATATTGAAGAAATAAAGAAGATTAGCAATCAAAAAAAACTAAAAGTCTATAAAGAAGTTCATCGAAAACGTCCGCCTAATGAAGAAAAGGAAGAATTTATGCAATCCAAATTTTGGTCAGTCTATGATTATGCGAATTCTAGTAAAAAGACTTCAAGGATAATTTGTGCTTCGTTATACGGCTTAGGCTTCGCATTTATCTTAGTAGTTATTTTGCAAGGAGCATGGACTGTACTCCAAATGTGGTAAGATGTAAACCAATATTGTAAAGAGAAATCTTTGATAAGGAATTATTGGTTTGTTATGGTATCGGTTGCTTATTTGTTTGCTCTTCTTCGTGTATACAGTATTTTTAAAATGATTCGGCCGTCCTGTTAGCAAAATTGATTTTATTGCGTCAAACCTATTTATATCTGTTTTTTCGAGGTGCTTTAATCCCGTAATTGATAATAGATTTGAACTTTTCCTAAAAACCAATCCCCTCTTTTAATATCTCCAAGTAATGCGTTTGCCGACCATCCAACGAATCAGTACATTTATAAAAATGATTTACCCGGAACAGCTTCAATGGATTTACAACTAGAAAACAAACTCTTTTTAGTAGGCGGCGCGACCAGTGGCCTGGGCAGGGCGATAGCAGAACAATTGGTCGCAGAGGGCGCAAATGTCCTCGCGGTGGCCCGTACGGAGTCGAAACTTCAGGAATTACAACAATTAAGCAATGGCATAGAAATCATTGCCGGCGATCTTTCCCAACCGGAAGTATTGAACGCTATCCTTACAAAAATCGGAAATCGCGTGTTGACGGGAGCCGTCATCAACTCGGGCGGACCCCCGGCCATGCCGGTAATGGACACCAAATTATCCGATTGGGACGCCGCGTACAAAACAGTGGTGCGTTGGAAAATAGGGCTGACCCAGGCGCTACTGCCCAAGATGATGGAACACAGCTACGGGCGACTGCTTTTTATTGAAAGCGTATCGACCAAGCAGCCCGTTGAAAATTTGGTATTGAGCAACGCCATGCGTCTGGCGATTACCGGGTACGTTAAAACCCTTTCCCAAGAAATCGGGGCGTCAGGGGTTACCCTAAATATTTTAGGCCCAGGCTATCACGCGACCCAGCGCATGGAGAATCTATTTGCCAAAAACAGCGAACTAAAAGGCATTCCGGAAGCAGAAATCCGCAAATCGTTCTCAGCACAGACCGCCGTCAAAGCGATCGGAAAACCAGCGAATTTCGCCTCTTTGGCCGTATGGATGCTATCGCCGTATAGTGGCTATATTACGGGGCAGACCATCACCGTTGATGGCGGATTGGTGAAAGGCACAATGGGGTGACTCTGAATCAACTTTAAAATCAAATCAAGATGAAAGAATTAAAAAAAGAAGACATCAAGCAAGAAGTGTTCGACCTCTATGACGACTATGCGCATAACAGGGTGAGCAGAAGGTTGTTCCTCGACAAATTGTCTACCTATGCTGTGGGTGGACTCACGGTAGCCTCGCTGGTCAGTTTTATATCTCCCGACTACGTCAAAAAAATACAGATACGCCAAGATGACCCCAATCTGAAGTCCGAATACATTACCTATGATTCGCCTAAGAGGGGAGGTACCATAAAAGGGTTACTCTCACGCCCTGTCGATGCCAAGGAAAAACTGCCCGGGATTATCGTGGTGCACGAAAATAGAGGGTTGAATCCGCATATCGAGGATGTGGGCCGAAGGGCAGCCTTGGCCGGGTTTATCTCGTTGGCCCCTGATGCCTTAACGCCGTTGGGAGGATATCCCGGAAATGATGATAAGGGACGTGAACTGCAGCGACAACGTGACCGCAACGAGATGTTGGAAGATTTTATCGCCGCCTTCGAACATTTGAAAACGCATCCGGAATGTACCGGGAAGGTCGGTGTGGTCGGCTTTTGTTTTGGGGGTTGGATTTCGAACATGATGGCAGTGGAAGTGCCCGATCTAGGAGCGGCCGTTCCCTTTTACGGCGGTCAGCCCAAAGAAGATATCGAAAGGATAAACGCGCCCTTACTGCTCCATTTTGGGGAATTGGACAAGCGGGTGAACGAAGGTTGGCCAGCTTATGAAGCTGCCCTTAAAGAACACGAGAAGGAATACACTGCCTACATGTATCCGAATGCCAACCATGGATTTCATAATGATACTACGCCGAGATACGATCGGGAGGCGGCCGAATTGGCATGGCAACGCACAGTGGAATTTTTTAAGAACCACCTAGTCCCTTAAGATGTTCTTGCGCTCAAGCGTATTCGTTTCTAATCCCTTTCGCTGGGAGCAGCTTACTGCTCGATATCCTGGGCGTCAAAGCCGACCAGCTCGTTTTCCTCGAAACGAGGCGTCACCTCGATGGGGTTGCAGCAGACCTCACAATCCTCTACATAGGTTTGACTCGTGATGGAAGGGTCTAACAACATCGATATCTCTTCCCAACAGTAGGGGCATTGAAAGAAGTGTTCGTACATTAGCGCTATTGCATTAAAATCATTATAGAAAAATAAGCTGTTCCTTCTCTGAAGAACGGTACAGTGCGGTAATGACCGCTACCGCTTTTCTAGCTTCGATACCATCTACCATTGGCGCACGCTTTTCCCGAATGGCATCGATCATATCCTTCAGTACTATTTTATGGTTGCGATGACCAATGGCAGCGGGATCGGCGGCACCACTTGCGTTTTTTCGTTTATTACTAGGTTGCGGTGCTGAAACGCCCTGCACGTTCCATTCTTTGATGTTACCCCCTTCCATGAGAATACTTCCCTTTTCCCCATAGATCTCTAAGCGTTCCGGATATCCGGGGAACAAGGCCGTACCTGCTGTAATCGTGCCGATGGCTCCATTTTTGAAATTCAGTATCCCCGTTCCAACATCTTCACCTTCAATATCATGTACCAAGGTCTTCATGTCTCCGAAAACGGAAGTTACTTCTCCCATGAGGTTCAGGAGTAGATCAATGGTATGAATACCCTGATTCATCAAAGCGGCGCCTCCATCGTACTTTTTGGTTCCGCGCCAAGGATTTTTGGCGTAGTACGCTTCAGACCGATACCAATTGATATGGGCATTGCCCAAGAGCAATTTTCCAAGCAGTCCGTTTTTGACTACCGCTTCAACGGCACGGTAGGCTGCAGCACATCTGTTCTGAAGTACGCAGCCAAGTACAACGCCCTTTTCCTTACAGGCCTTGATGACGGCATCGATTTTTTCGGTTGTTACTTCCAGTGGCTTTTCAGAGAGCACATGTTTCCCTGATTGGGCAGCTCTTATGGCAGCATTGCCGTGTAATCCGCTTTCATTGCAGACGCAAACCAAATCGATTTCAGGATGGTTCAGAAATTCTTCCAACTCAGTTAGAACAGGTGCGCCAAAGAGATTTTTAGCGACAATAACCCTACTCGGGGTCGTCGTGTAAAGGGCGATTAGTTCGGCATCTTCAAGCTCAGCAAGGCACTTTACGTACGTATTTACGATAGACCCGGTTCCGATTACTCCAACGCCTAGGGTTGCCATGAAGGATGATGTTTATTAAATGATAATATAGCGTAACAATCAGAAATCTACGTTCAGGAGTTGCCCCGTTAATTGTAGCAATTGTAATTCTGCCAACTTTGCGTCGTACTTGGCTAGATTTTTATTGGTTTGAGCGTTCAAAAGATTGATTTGGGCTTGGCGGAATTCAATGGATGTAATCCTCCCCAATTGAAATTGCTCCTTGGAACGTTCAAAATTGTTTTGGTTCGTAAGCACGTTCTGCTCCTGAATCTGGTAAATGTTCAATCGATTTTCATAAATGGCTTTGGCGTTCTGAATATCCCGATTGACTTCCAACTCGATCTGTTGTTTCAAAAGTTCCTGATTTTCGTAGGCGATTTTGGCGTTGCGTACGCGAACGTTCGTGCCTCCTCCATCGAAAATATTCCAAGTCAATCGCGCCCCGAGACCAAAATTCCATGTCGTATTGTTGGTTCCCGGAAAAAAGGCAGATGCCGCGCTTTGATTCAAATTCCATCCGTAGGTACCGTTTAAACCGATAGTGGGCAGGTAGCCCGCTTTATTTACTTTGATATCGTAGGCGTTAATGGCCAAATTGCGCTCTGTTTGTAAGATGGCCACGTTGTTCAATGTCGCTTGTTCCACAAATTCATTCAACTTCGGCTTGGGAATAAAATTGATTAAGGTGTCTACCTTAAAAAGCTCATTTAAATTCTGGTTCAAAACTACGTTCAAATCACGTTTGGTGTTGGCCAATTGCTGCTGCGTATTCAATAGATTGATACTGTCATTGGTCACATCTACTTGGGCGTTCAATATATCTAATTTTGTATTCTGACCATATTCAAAAGCGTATTCGGCACGTTTGATACGTTGGGATGATATCTCTAAAGCCTCCTGAAGTACATTTTGATTCTCGGTTAGCCGAGCCACCTCAAAATACACGCTAAACAATTGTAGCATGGTATTCTCGATGGTTTCCCTTGCTTGCAATTCGCTCAATTGGTACTGTTCCTTCAACCTCTTGTAATTGTAGAACCGACCTAGGCCATCGAACAGAACGTAGTCGGCCGTTAGGCTCGAATTGTACCGTTGTGCTTCCGCTTTGTTAAGTTCTACATCGGCACGTGGGCTCCCATCCTGATTTACTTGCCCAGGAAATTCGATGACCGCATCGTCCCGATTGTAATTGGCCGTGGTGGAATTGGTCAAGGTGGGTAGATAACCCGAGTTCAAAATACCTTTGTTATTTTCCGCAATTTCGACTTGGTTCTTAGCCACTTGAATGCCAAAATTATTCTGCAGGGCCAAATTGACCGCATCTTCCTTTGTCAAAAGATTCTCTTGTGAAAAAACGGGTATAGTTGTAAATATGATTAGGAGGCTAGTGAATATACAATTTCTCATTCTGATGTTCCTTCGGTTTCTGTAACAACTGGTTCGTGTGCCGTTGCGGCGGTCGTGGACGTCAAATGACCTGCTACCCCATTTTCCGACCGCTTTGATATTTCGTTCAAATGCTCTCCCTCTTTCTGTTCCTTAATGGCACGTTCTACTTCTTCCTTAGTAACGTCGTTTCCTGTTGCCAGCCATTTTGCACCGACTTTAAATTTATTACTAAACGACAGGAATAGGGGTAACATCAATAAGGTGAGAACGGTCGCAAAACCGATTCCATAGGCAATCGAAATGGCCATAGGCTTTAAAAATTGAGCCTGCCTACTGGTTTCCAACATTAAAGGAGCCAAACCTGCTATTGTAGTAATCGATGTGAGGAATATCGCCCGAAACCGGGAACGTCCCGCATCGTAAATCGCTTCATCGAAGGTCATGCCCAACCTTAGGTTTCCATTAAATTTACCGATTAGCACCAGGCCATCGTTCACCATAATACCGATCAATGCGATAATACCCAAAAGCGATAGGATATTCAACGGAAAGTCATGGATCCAGTGCCCCCAAGCCACTGCCGTTAAACTAAAGGGGACCAACAAAATAAGCATCAAGGGTTGGCTAAAACTTCGAAAAGTAAAGGCGATGGTAATGTAAATCAATAAAAGCACCGATAGGCCCACGACCTTGAGGGAAGCTGTTAGCTTACCTAGTTCCCTATTCTGACCTTCATACGATGCCGTCACCGTTGGATATTTACTCTGAATCTCCGGCATGATCACATTTTGTATCTCGGCCATAATATCGGTAGGGCTGTCTTTAAAGTCCTTCAAATCTGCGGAGACCTGGATCTCTCTACGCCCTTCGAGACGATTTATGGCCACATCGCCACGTTCTATTGTGTAGGTAGCGATTTCCTTCAAGGGTACCCGACTACCGGTAGGCGTTACGATTCGCATCTCGTCTAAATCGGTTATCGAGGATCGGTCCTGCCGGTCATAGCGAACCCACACTCGGATTTCGTCTTGCGATCGCTGAAACCGTTGTGCCTGGGTCCCGAAAAAACCGGCCCTTACCTGCGTCATGATATTTCTCAGGTCCAACCCGAGGAGATAAGCATTTTCCTTTAGTTCGAGTCGAATTTCCTTGATTCCGGCCGGATCGTTATCTTCGATATCCTTGAGACGGGAATTGGTGAGCAGGGCATTTTTTAATTCCGTCTTGGCCGCCTTTAGTTCTTCTATGTTATTCCCTAAGAGTGAAACGGAAACCGGCGAACCACCAAAGTTACCACCGGAGCCGTAAACCAAACTCTCGACCCCGATAACGGGCCCTACGAGTTCTTGCAATCGACTGGTCACCAAGTCCGATACGACCTCATCGGGTCGCTCCTCTCCAGGTAAAAGGTTGATGCTGAGCGTTGCATTCGCCGAACCCGGACCAACCCTACGAATCATGTTTTCGAACAATATCTTGTCAGTACCTTTTAGGTATTGTTCCGTAAGTTCTTGGTTTACGATTTCAGCCTTTTCCTCGATCATCGAAATGATGGAATCGGTTACCTTTTCGTTGGTACCGTTGGGCATGGTTAACGTAATCTGCACCCGATCACTTGCAATCCTGGGAAAGAAAGAGGTGCGAATAATGCCTCCTCCTATCGTACCTATCGTTAAAATCAGCGCCATCGCGAAAATTCCGAACATCAAGAGTTTGTAGCGAAGGGCGAAGCGTAAAGCAGGGCTGTAAAAATTATCGCGCATCCAACCCATAAAATTATCCCCGGCCTTATTGATCAGCCGAAGTTTGGCAAAAGCCTGTCCCATTTTCGATTTTGGCTTATCGGATGAGGACCGAAGCGCTTTGGAATGTGCCAAGTGAGCCGGTAAAATGATAAGTGCCTCGACCAAGGATACCACCAGTGTCAAGATGACGATTACCGAAACCTCTCCAAAGAACTCCCCTATTCTGCTATCGAGGAACAAGAAAATCGAAAAGGCCAAAATCGTGGTGATGATCGCCGAGATGATAGGAGGCAATACTTCCATGGTGCCATCTACCGCAGCTTGTACCGGCGATTTGCCCTTCTCGTAATGTTGATAGATGTTTTCGGCAATGACGATACCGTCATCTACCAAAATACCGATAACGATAATCATTCCGAACAATGAAAGCACGTTGATTGTTACGTTAAAAAAGCCGGCAAAAACGAACATTCCCAAAAATGCTACCGGAAGTCCGAAAGCGACCCAAAAGGCCAATCGGGTATTTAAGAACAAGGACAAAAAGACCAGCACAAGTATCATTCCGACAACGGCGTTCTCGGTCAAGAGGGCCGTACGCTGAACAAGGGTGGTCGACAAGTCAGAAACCACATCAAGTTTGATGTTGTTGTATTTTTGATTGAATTCGGTGATATATTCCTTTACCTTTTCTGCGGAGCTTACCAAATCTTCAGTGTTGGTACTTGTAATCGTCGTATTTACGGACAAGTTGCCGTTAAAAAACAATGCATTTGGCGTTTCTGAAAAGCGATCCCGAATAATGGCTACATCTTTTAATCGTACCGATTGGCCCGAGGCATCGGCACGGATGATGATATTCGAGAGTTCGTCACCATAGTACGACCTATTGTTCGCACGAATCAAGTATTCCTCGGCATCGGTCTTTATATTACCTCCGGTAACGAGAATATTGGCATTGGCTACGGCCTGGGCCACTTCGGTGAACGACAGATTGTATGCCAGTAAACTGTTCTCGTTTACGGCAATCTCAATTTCCTCTTCCGGATAGCCCGTAATCTCGATTTTGGAGATACCTTCTATGGCCCGAATATCGTTTTCGATGTCCCTCCCCACTTGTTTTAAAGTAGCCAAAGGGATGTTCTCCCCACTTATCGAAAAACTGATGGTTTGGCGCACCGCTTCCAACTTTGAAACAATGAGGGGTTCCATACCCGTCGGAAATGTAGGTACCCGGTCGACCGCATTCTTGACTTCCAACAACATAAAATCGATATCCCTTCCCTTTTCGATTTCTACGTTGATGCTACCGCTATTTTCGCGCGAGGTAGACGTGACCCGATCCACTCCTTCCAATCCCTTTAAATTATCCTCGATTTTAAGGACGATTCCCTCTTCCACCTCTTGAGGTGAAGCCCCCGGATAAGTTATGGTTATTGCGATATTCTTAGAATCGGTTAGCGGGAAGAACGACGATTTCAAGGAGTTCGCACCAGCGATACCGAAAATGGCGAAGGCAATAATGATGACATTTACCGCAACGTGGTACCGTATAAAATATTCGATTACTTTTCGCATCCTTACTTGGTATTTGCAGTTTTGTCCTCAAATATCTTAACCGTCATTCCGGTATAGGCACCGATCAAGGGTTTCGACATGATTACCGTACCGTCGGGAACATCCTTGAGCACTACTTTCTTATTTGTAAAATAAACAGGTTTTACATCGATCAAATCCAAGACGGTATCGCGAACGACAAAAATCTTATCGTTCTCCAAAAGTAAGCTCCTATCTATTTCGATGGCGTCATTTTCGTCCTTGGCATCAAGGTTGGCCTCGAGGTACATGCCTTCCCTTAGGTTTTCGTCGGCCACATCAATGAAGGCTTTAATGGTCTGCGAGGCTTGGTCTACGCTACCATTTATACGAGCGACCTTGCCTGTGTAGGTCTTTGTCTTTTCGAGGTTGGTCAGTTCTACGGGCTCACCAACCTTCAATAGGTCGCTGAAGGTCTTGCTTATGGCGACTTCCAACTCATAGACATCGGTATTGATGAATTCCCCTAATTTTTGTCCTGAACGTACCAAAGTGCCCTCGGTCACCAAGGCCTCGGTAAGTACCCCGTTAAAAGGTGCGGAAATACGGTATTTGCCCAAACGTTGCTCCAGGTTTTTTACATTGTAGTAACTGGTCAAGATGCCGCGTCCGGATATAAAAAACTTTTCCCTTTCCGTAGTCATTTCCGGAAAAGACGGGGTGGTCTTTGCCATATCGAATCCGGTGAGGTAGGCTTGCCATTTTGGAAAAAGCTCCGGATAATCCAAGCGAAGGTCCGGCATGATACTGGTCAGCTGGTTGTAAAGATTACTTTTGGCCGATTGTACACTTGCCATATATTCGGAAGCATCTATCCTGATGATGGTTTCACCGGTGTTGAAACGCTGCCCTTCTTTGAATAATTTTGCACCTTTTCGAAACACCCCTTGCACTTCGGAATACAACTCTACCCTTTGTTTGGCGGTAAGGTTACCGTTGGCCGGAATTTGAATAGGCACCGTACCGTTTTTTACCACTTCGGCAAAGACGGTTTTCACCACTTTTTCAGCCTTCGGCGCAAAACTTTTTTTGTTGTTGATGATCACGCCCGCGAAGTAAACTCCCAGTATAATCAGAAGCACCCCTAAAATGGATAAAACTATTTTTCGTGTATTCATTTAACTCAGATTGGTCTGTACTTTTTTAAGAATGGAAATAATTTGTTGTTTCTCGGTCTCCGAAATCGCATGTTCCATGCGTTTGATTAATTTACCGACAAAAGGTTTAGCGCTTTCGAAAATTTCTTTGCCATAGGAAGTTACGAATACTTGGTTGACCCGCTTATCGGATGCGGAAGGCTTTCGCACTATAAATTTCTTTTTTTCCATCTTCGAAAGCAATCTAGCAAGGGACGACTTGTCTCGATAGGTCAGATAGGCAAGCTCATTTTGGTTGAGTCCGTCTTCATCGTGCAATTTTTTAAGCACTACCATTTGCTCCTTGGTAAGATCCAAACCCGCTTCTTTAATGGCTTCGTGTAGATGGTAATCGACCATTTTAACTGTGCGACCGAGCCATGGTCCGATAGACTTTTCAAAATCGATAACGAGCTCGTTTGGTTTCACGCGTCGAAATTAAGTCATATCTATATAGTTGCACCTGCAACTGTGGTTAAATAATTCTTAAAAAAGTGTGAATACGATTATGTGCATCCGAAGCTCGGGAAGACTATCGCGCGATTCCGCCAAAAACCAAGAGGACGATTTGCCGCTCCAATTCGACAGGGTTAATAGCACTTTCCGAATTGGAAAAGGCATCGTACAGCCAACGAATGGAGGATAATATCACGGCTGTCGCGACCTTCTCGTCCATTTCCTTAAAATTTCCATCCTCGATTCCGGAACGCAACAATTTGGTCATTTTTTGCTCGTACAGACTCCGCAAGTTAATGTATTCGCTATACTTGGGTTCTTTAAGGTTCCGCCACTCATTAATCATAAGGGCTACTTCAAGCGGTTTTTGCGCTGCCACTTGAATATGTGCCGATATGACCTGTTTGAGTTTTTCGTCGGCAGGATAGGTCGATGCCAAAATGTTATCCATTGCATGATGAAATTCGTTCGAGGTTCGAAATAGAAACAGCTCCAAAATATCCTGCTTCGATTTAATGTAATTATAGCTGTTAGATACATCAAAGTTCATTCGCTCCGCAATGTCGCGCATGGTCGTAGCCTTAAAGCCTTTTTCGTGAATTAGCTGCAAGGAGGCCTGTAAAAATTCTTCACGTTTGGTCGTCGTCTTCATAAGCGCGATCGAGTTATTTTCTTGGTTGCTCATTGCAATTTAACAAAAATATCGGCATAATAAATAATCGTTGATTTTAAATGAACAATTGTTTATATTTGAAAAAACAAAACTATGCCCTTCTATCATAAACTCGGTAAAATTCCACCAAAGCGGCACACACAGTTTAGAAAGCCGAATGGTGAACTGTATTCGGAACAATTGTTCGGCACCATAGGTTTCGATGGCATGTCATCCAATTTATACCACGAACACCGTCCTACCCAGGTCAAGGAAATTCAAAAACAATACAGTGTCGCGCCAAAAATAGCGCGGCAGAATAGTATTCAATCCTACAAGCTGAGAGGGTTTCAAATCACACCGGAAACCGACTACTTGGATAGTCGAAAGATAATTTTGACCAATAGTGACTGTAACATCATTTTAGCAGCTCCCAAGACTTCGCAAACCGACTATTTCTATAAGAATACCGATGCCGACGAGGTCATCTTTATCCATAGGGGCACGGGAAAACTGCGCACCCACATGGGGAACCTTGATTTCGGCTACGGCGATTATTTGGTCATCCCGAGGGGGATGATCTATAAAATCGACTTTGATACCGAAGACAACCGATTGTTTATCGTAGAATCGTATCACCCCGTTTATACTCCGAAACGATATCGCAACTGGTTCGGACAATTGTTGGAGCATTCGCCCTATTGCGAACGCGATATCAGACGACCGCAGGAGTTGGAAACCCACGATGAGAAAGGGGAGTTTTTAATAAAAATCAAAAAACAGAACGATATTTTCGATGTGGTCTATGCTACGCATCCTTTTGATGTGGTCGGCTACGACGGCTTCAACTACCCGTACGCTTTTTCAATTCACGATTTTGAACCGATAACCGGACGCATTCATCAGCCACCACCGGTACACCAGACTTTTGAAACAAGTGCCTTCGTGATATGTAGTTTTGTACCCCGATTGTACGACTACCATCCGAACGGCATTCCTGCACCCTACAATCACAGCAATATTGATAGTGATGAGGTACTGTATTATGTGGATGGGGATTTTATGAGCCGAAACGATGTGGAGGCGGGTCATATCTCCTTGCATCCAGCCGGTATTCCACATGGCCCCCATCCCGGAGCTACGGAACGGAGTATCGGAAAAAAGGAAACCAAGGAATTGGCAGTTATGGTCGACACTTTTAAACCGCTACAATTGACCGAAGATGCAATAAAAATTGGCGACGAGTCCTATCACAAATCGTGGTTGGACGAGAATCATCGCTGAGAAGTACATTAGACCGCCGCGCTATTAGATATCAGAAGTAAGATTTATTTTAATTGAACAAAACTGCCCAGCTTAATTGCTGACATTGGTGAATTAATCTCATGAATATGGTAAGCTAGCGCGGATAAATCATGATCTTGGTGCACTTTTTTTTATACATTAGAATAATTGCAAAAAATTTAATCACGCAACACTAAAAGAAAATGACAAACGCAGCATGTTGGGTACCCATTCCCAAAAACTCCGATTTTTCGATACACAATATTCCCTTCGGGATTTTCTCGGATTCGAATGCGACCAAACGTATCGGTATTGCCATCGGCAACCACATTCTTGACCTTGCCGCCGCGGCCAAAGTCGGTGTTTTTGATGCGATATCCGTCGATAAGGGTGTTTTTACGAGCGAATTTTTAAATCCTTTTATCGAACTGGGCAAGGCGACTACCAGTGCTATTCGACGTACGGTTCAGCAAGAATTGACTAAGGAGGATTCGGTGTTACGAAAAGAGGAGTCCGTTTTGATTTCGAAGGATAATGCCACGTTGCATCTTCCTGTTTTCATCCGTGATTATACCGATTTTTATTCCAGCATTGAACACGCGACCAATGTGGGTACCATGTTCCGCGATCCCGACAAGGCCTTATTGCCCAACTGGAAACACCTTCCCGTCGGTTACCATGGCAGGGCTTCTTCTATTGTGGTCAGTGGTCACGACGTGCACAGGCCAATGGGACAAACGATGCCACCCGATGCGGAGCAGCCCGTTTACGGCCCCTCAAAACGTGTGGATTTCGAGTTGGAAATGGGCTTTATCATCGGAAGGCAGACCACCTTGGGCGAAACATTGAATACCACAAAAGCCGAAGACTATATCTTTGGAAAAGTACTATTGAACGACTGGTCGGCCCGCGACGTTCAAAAGTGGGAGTACGTGCCTCTAGGCCCGTTTTTAGCCAAGAGTTTTGCCTCACATATCTCTCCATGGGTAGTTACCATGGAAGCTTTGGAGCCTTTTCGAGTAGCAGGCCCGACCCAAGATCCCAAAGTACTGCCCTATTTGGAATATACCGGTCAGAAAAATTACGACATCAATCTAGAAGTCGCCCTTCAACCGGAAGGTGCGGAGAAGACCGTTGTTTGTAAATCAAATTTCAAGTATATGTATTGGAATATGGTGCAGCAACTCACCCATCATACCATGAACGGCTGTAACATCAACGTTGGGGATATGATGGCCTCCGGGACCATTAGTGGAAAATCGGAAGATTCATACGGCTCTATGTTGGAACTGGCCTGGGCAGGATCCAAACCGGTACAATTGAACGATGGTAGCGAACGCAAGTTCATTGAAGATAATGATACCGTAATTATGAGGGGTTTTTGCGAAAAGGATGGCGTTCGTGTAGGTTTTGGGGAAGTGAAAGCAAAAATTCTACCTGCTAAATAAAAAGTATGCTGCAAATTAAATCTATAGACCCTAAAACACTCCCTGTTCCCGAACTGCATCAGTTATTGCTGTCGGCGGTGGCTCCCAGGCCCATTGCCTTGGCAAGTACCATTGATTCGGAAGGGCAGGTGAATCTGAGTCCGTTTAGCTTTTTCAATGTTTTCAGTGCGAATCCGCCGATCTTGATTTTTTCCCCGGCAAGACGCGGAAGGGACAATACCACCAAACACACCTATGAAAATGCAAAAGCAAACCCCGAAGTAGTCATCAATATCGTCAACTACGATATCGTTGAACAGATGTCACTCTCAAGTACCGAATATGATAAGGAGGTAAACGAATTCGTCAAGGCCGGTTTTACCCAGGTTCCATCTGAAATAGTACGACCACCCCGAGTAGGCGAGGCACCTATCTCCTTTGAGTGCAGTGTCGACAAGGTTGTAGCACTGGGCGACCAAGGGGGAGCAGGTAATTTGGTGATCTGCAAGGTCGAGCGAATTCATATACAGACAAAATACTTGAGCGAAGCAGGAAAATTGGATACCGAAAAATTAGATTTGGTTGCCCGTATGGGATCCAGCTGGTATTGCCGTGCAAACGGTGATGCCCTGTTCGAGATACCCAAGCCTACTTTCAACAAAGGTATCGGAGTCGACCAACTGCCAAAACATGTTTTAAAAAGTACTATCTTAAACGGAAATCATCTAGGACGGTTGGGGAATTTAGAAAAATTGCCGGGAGATGAGCGCATAGAAAAACTCATAAACTCGCGGGAAATTGCGACCATTCTAAAAATGGATAACGAGTTGGAAAAAAGAAACAGACTGCACCAACATGCGCTGATGGCTATCGAAAAAAATGATTTGGAGCATGCCTTGGGCATTCTCTGCTGTTTAGATTAATTTAGTGATATGATACAGAAAGTAGTAGCAAACGTGAAGGAAGCCGCAATGGGAGTGTCGAACGATATGACACTTATGTTAGGTGGCTTCGGGTTGTCCGGTATACCCGAAAATGCAATTGCCGAGTTGGTACGCTTAGAAGTTTCGGGGCTTACCTGTATATCAAATAACGCGGGAGTCGATGACTTTGGCCTGGGGCTGCTGTTGCAAAAAAAGCAAATCAAGAAAATGGTTTCCTCCTATGTGGGCGAGAACGATGAATTTGAGCGCCAGATGCTCAGTGGTGAACTGAATGTGGAGCTGATTCCGCAAGGAACATTGGCCGAGAGATGCCGTGCCGCCCAAGCAGGATTTCCGGCAATTTATACCCCGGCAGGTTACGGAACCGAAGTGGCGGAAGGAAAAGAAACCAGGGAATTCAGCGGTAAAATGTATGTGCTGGAACATGCTTTTAAAGCCGATTTCGCTTTTGTAAAAGCTTGGAAGGGCGATACCGCAGGTAATTTGATATTCAAGGGTACGGCACGCAATTTCAATCCGAATATGTGTGGAGCGGCTACTATCACAGTAGCGGAAGTTGAAGAGTTGGTACCCGCCGGTGCTTTGGACCCCAATCAAATTCATATCCCAGGGATATTTGTGCAGCGTATTTTTCAGGGTGCGAAATACGAAAAGCGAATTGAACAACGAACCGTAAGAAAAAGAGCATAATATGGCACTAGATAAAACAGGTATCGCGAAACGCATTGCCAAAGAAGTGAAAGATGGCTATTATGTAAACTTGGGCATAGGTATCCCCACCTTGGTGGCCAACTACGTTCGGGACGATATCAGTGTGGAATTTCAAAGCGAGAACGGCGTATTGGGGATGGGGCCTTTCCCTTTTGAAGGCGAAGAGGATGCCGACATCATCAATGCAGGCAAACAAACGATCACAACCTTACCGGGGGCGTCTTTTTTCGATTCAGCCCTTAGTTTCTCGATGATACGTGGGCAGCACGTACAACTCACTATTCTTGGTGCCATGGAAGTTTCCGAAAATGGCGATATCGCCAACTGGAAAATCCCTGGTAAAATGGTCAAAGGAATGGGCGGTGCTATGGATTTGGTCGCAAGTGCCGACAATATTATCGTAGCCATGATGCATACCAACCGCGCAGGGGCTTCCAAGCTCTTAAAGCGATGCTCGCTACCATTGACGGGTGTGGGCTGTGTGAAAAAAATAGTGACCAACCTTGCCGTACTGGAGGTGACCCATGAAGGCTTTCGACTTTTGGAAAGAGCGCCAGGGGTAAGTGTTGAAGAGATAAAAGCAGCTACCGAAGGAACTTTGATCGTCGCCGGGGATATTCCTGAAATGGATATTTGACACTTGGCTATACCTAAATAGCTTTCTATGCGTTTTAAAAAGACACTGCATGGCATGTAGTACATGGTAAACGCAAAATTTGCGCTTCTATAACCTATCTTCGATGCGCTGACCTGCTCCGATGAAAAAAAAGCACTACAAAATACTGGGAGGGCTATTACTCTCTTTATTCTTGATCGTATGGGCCTGTAATTATAGGATCGATAGTGCAACCGAGGGAAAAACCTATTCCGAACTCAGCGAGTTACCTAAAAATAGAGTCGGGATTGTTCTCGGTACCTCGAGCAAATTGGCTAAGGGTGGTGCCAACCCCTACTATACCTATAGAATCAATGCCGCAGTAAAACTTTATCGAGCGGGTAAGATAGAATTCATCCTCGTAAGTGGTGATAATAGCACACACTACTACAACGAACCTAAAACCATCAAAAAAGATCTCATAAAGGAAGGGATACCCGCCGAAAAAATATTCTTGGATTATGCCGGCTTTAGAACTCTGGATTCGATGGTACGGGCGAAAGAAGTCTTCGGGTTGCAGCGCGTTACGGTCATCTCCCAGAAATTCCATAATGAACGGGCCATTTATCTGGCCGAAAAGAAGGGATTAATGGCCGTTGGTTTTAACGCAAGGGATGTTTCCGCCCGAAATGGGGCGAAGGTTCAGTTCAGGGAGTATTTCGCCCGCGTGAAAGTGTTTTTAGACCTTCTCTTCAACACCCAGCCAAAATTCTATGGCGACAAAGTGGAAATCAAGTAAAAGGATTTTCCTATTTTTAGGAACATCCATCTAAACCCCAATGTCAAAAACCAGAACCTTTATCAAAAACCTAGGGCCTGGGCTACTATTTGCAAGTATGGCCATCGGCACTTCCCATTTAGTCCTTTCTACAAAAGCAGGCGCCCAATATGGTTGGCTTATGATCATTCCTATTGTTTTGGCCAATATTTTTAAATATCCGTTCTTCGAATTCGGGATTCGCTACACGCACCTGACCGATAAAACGCTGATAGAAGGGTATCTGAACCGCGGTAAGGGCTACTTATGGTTCTATGCCGCAATAACCCTGGTGACCACCTTTACCATTTTGGCTGCGCTGTATACTGTTACGGCGGGACTGTTCATTAATCTTTTTAAGGTAGGCTCGATTTCGTTGAGCATGGTCGCATTGTGTCTTTTTGTATTTATTAGTGCGGTATTGATCATTGGTCGGTATCGTTTTTTGGAAAATTCCTTAAAACTGGTCGTCTCTATATTGTTTATCGCATTGCTGGTCACTACGATTTTGGTCATATATAGTGGCCAGGTGGAGGCCGCTCCTGATTTTAAACCCACACCCTTATTCAATGAAGCAGGTATTCTTTTTTTGATAGGATTAATGGGATGGATGCCCACCACTGTAGAGGCATCCAGTTGGGTCAGCCTTTGGAGTATTGAAAAATGGAAAGATTCTGGCGCGAAGCCCACTTTTAGACAGGCATTACAGGAATTCAATACGGGATATGTTCTTACGGGACTACTGGCGATTTTCTTTTTAACTATCGGCTGTATGACCCTTTATGGCACTGGCACAGAACTCAGCGGGAATGGTGTCATTTTTGCCGATCAAGTCGTTAGCCTATTCACAACTCATATCGGGTCCTGGGCGTATGTTTTCATCGCCGTGGCCGCCTTTGCGACGATGTTCAGCACTTGTATGACCGCCCATGATGCCGTGGCAAGGGTAAGCCTGGATATCATCGGATTGTTGTACCCAAAGCCGAAACAATTGCGTAATCGTGCCAACTTCGCGGTTGCGATTATTATTCTGGCCATAGTAAATTACGTGGTAATCGCGGCGTTCAGTGCGAATATGGGGCAGTTGGTCGCACTGGCTACCTTTGTTTCTTTTGTGGTGGCCCCGATTATCGGTTATATGAACCTGAAGAATGTGATGAGCGACGACCTACCAATGCAAAACAAGCCTAAACGATGGCTTCAGATACTTACCTATTTGGGTATTGTGTTTCTGACCTGCTTCTCCCTACTCTATTTCGGGATGGTACTCTTCCCTTAAAATTATCGACTTTGTGCTATTTGAAAGTGGTAGATGTGCTGAACTTACATGAAAATTGCGCAATACATCGTCTTGAGATTCCACATCAGAAAAAAACCTTTAAAGTTAGACGTGTTAGTTAAGGAGGGTGCGCTAAATTACTCGTTTAGCTCATCAAAATTGAGCACAACGAAAAGACTACGTCTGTTTTGATCATGTAAAAAATCAAGGCAGTAGACCCCGTTTTTACAATTATTCACGATTTGCGTCTCGCCATACCCGATGGCGGTCTCGATATTGCTTTTGGGTACACCGTTCTTTAAAAGATAGGAACGAATCGCATCGGCCCGTGCTTGTGATAATCGCTTGTTACTGCTGTCCCTGCCTTTACTACTTGTGTGCGTTTCTATTCTTAATCTGATTTCAGGAAATTGTTCAATTATACCGATGACCTTAATCAATTCTTTCGCAACTTCCGGATTCATACTGCTTTTTCCGTTCCCAAAAAAGAAATTATCAAGTTTTAGAACGGTCTTGTTCTCCTTTTCCTCAACAATATCATTTAGGAATGACATCTCGATATTCATGTTGCTCGTCTCTAAAGAATTATCGGGCGACGACTGCTCAAAGGTCTTAAAGTACATCGAATGTTTTGGTTTGGTCGCTTCGAGCGCTACTTGTTCTCTCCAAGGAATTTCCAAGCGATACGCCCCATCTGGTCCGGTAATCACTTCTTTTATCGGGTTTCGTTCCGCATCTAGGAGTTTCACCGAAACATCGGCTACACCAAGGTTCGTCTTAGAAGAAACCACGGCACCCTGGAACACCAACGTTTTTAGACCAGGCTTCCCAGCAACCTTAAATCCGTAAATATCGTCATTGCCGACTCCACCTGCCCTATTTGAAGCAAAATAGCCCTTAAAACCTTCTCCTTGGTCGTCCGGCCTGATGATCATACCAAAATCATCCGCCTGGGAATTGATGCCCGGTCCGAGGTTCACGGGAATACTGAAACTATTATCCGGTTGAATGTTACTTTTATAAATATCCATCCCGCCCAGACCATAAAAAATATCCGACGAAAAGTACAGGCTGTTATCTTGTATAAATGGAGCTATCTCATTTCCGGGGGTATTTATTCGAGGACCGAGATTTACTGGCTCGGACATCACTTGTGCTTCATTGGTAAAGACGTAGTAGATATCCGTTCCCCCGTATCCATCGTCAAAATTCGCCGCAAAATACAATTTACCAGATCCATCGTCATAAAACGGATAGTAGAAAGAAGTACTTAAATCCTTCAACACATACCTAAAAGAGCCACTGGCATCGATAAGACCAATGGCCAAGGAATTTTTGCGTTTGGAATCAAAAGCAAGATCACCATCCTTGTCAACGTTGGAGCTTACGTAAAATATGCTATTAAGCCCTTCCGAATAGAAAGGCGTGGCCTTGTGATAATCGACCTTCGGCATGCGCTTAAATGAGGACTGGTTCGTAAGCACGCCCCCCTGCCCTATATTCGCTTCAAAAATATCGAGATATGATTCTCCAGAAGGCCCGTAAATCTGTTTGGAATTACTTTTTCGACTCGTACTAAATAACAACTTGTCTTTATAGAATGCCGGGGAGATATCGGTTTGCGGACTGTTCGTATTCAGGTTGACAATATTAAAATCAGGCCCTGTATTGGTATTCCCCTCTAAAATCTCGAAGTTGAAGGTGGCGTTTTCCATCAGCTCATTGGTCATTCTGTCGCTCTTGGATTTTAAAAACGCTCGAACCCGCTGCGGTTCAGATGTTTTTGCCAAACTCTGGAGCATTTTATTAAAACGATTATCCGACATGATGCTATCCCTCTTGTTAATGTCAAGATAGATTTTCGCAGCGCTTTGATAATCGCCGGTTTTAAAATAGGAATCGGCAAGATTCAATAGCTGATGGTTTGAAATTATTTCACCTTGCTGCATCTGCTTCTCATAAGCCTTGATGGCATCGGCATAGGCATATCCATAGAAATACTTATCCCCATCATCCTTTAAGTCCTGTGCGGTTACAGCAAAGCATGCAATGAGAAAAAATAATATGAAACTTCTTAGCTGCATAATTCTAGCTGATTTAGAAAAATCTGGGTGTATCAATCTGTTTTGGATCTTTCTTTAAATTATTGCTCTTTCCGCTTCTACTGCTGCTACCGGTCCTACCGATTTGAAAGCGCAGCACTACCTCGGGGGTACCACTGTTATACTCACCTAAACCATTGGTGCTGTAATCATACGACACCCCAAAATAAATGGGATCCGATATCTGAAAACCCGCCAGGGCACTTACGGCATTTCCGAAACGGTACGAAGCCCCGAACACGAATTTTTCATTGAACAAAAAGTTTGCCGAAACATTGGTGTTCAAAGGAGCTCCATTGATATAATTGATAAGGAAAGCTGGCTTGAACTTCGTATTCGGCGAGAGTTCAAAAACGTAGCCTCCGATAAAATTGAACTGCATCTTGTCCTCGATTACCGTGGCCACCTCCTGATTGTAGGTGGCGTCGGTCAAGAAATTCGGGACAGAAGCCCCAAAATACCAATTCTCGTCGTACAGAAAAAGTCCCGCACCGATCGTCAGATAAAAATTGTTGATTTGTTCTTCACCTAATATCGGTTCTCCGGGATTTTCGAACGTACCCTTAGAGAAATCTACGTTCAACAACGATCCGCCTGCATCAACACCGAAAGACAGTTTCGTACTCTCGCTCACATTCAATTGATAACTGTAGGCCACATCGATAAAAGTCTGGCTCATCGGCCCTAATTGGTCGTTGATAACGTTGAACCCTAGGCCCATCTTTTCATTGGACAAAGGGATATTGGTTCCCAAGCGAAGGGTAGTTGGTGCCCCATCCAAGCCAATCCATTGCGTTCGGTACATGGCCGTGATTTCCGGGGTCTCGGTGGTACCAACATAAGCAGGATTAAAACTACCTATATTGTACATATACTGGGTGTACTGTGGTTCTTTCTGCCCGTAACCTATACTTGTCAACACAATGGCTATCGCAAACAACAACAGCGATCGATGACGGTAAATTATACGTGCGGGGTATTGCATTGGTTTCTTCATCTGATCAGCTGTATCCAACCTTTACTCGTTATTGTCTCGCTTGGTTCGCCCTCATTAAGTACGGTCACATTGAGACCGTAGAAATAGGTGCCATCGGGTACTTGTTCTCCCTTCCAGGTGCCGTCCCATGCTTCTGGTTCTGTAAGTCCCGAGGCTTCATACACTACATTACCATATCTATTGTATACATCTATACTGTAGTTGATATCAACCGCTTCATCAAGGCCTAATTCATTCTTACGAAGGTTGTTCACCTTTAACACATCGTTGATACCATCGGAATTCGGAGAAAATTGATTGTACAATATGCCGATTTCCAATTCGTTTCGCGTCGTTATCTCCAGAGTGACGGATGAAGTGCTGTCCGCAGCTTCCGGATCTGTTTCTTGCGGAGCGATAATTTGGGCCGTGTTGGTGACCGTCCCCGTACCTTCAAAAACCACTAGGTAAGACAACTCTATTTCCTCATCTACCTCAAGACTTCTGTTGATAGTCCATAGTCCCGTAGTACTATTAAAATCAGTTCCATCCGGTGCAGGAATCGTGTCCCTGATTTCAAAGGTGAGGCTCGAAAGGCTGTCCACTTCAAATGCATCCCGTACCCTGATATTCCCAATACTACCTTGTTCCGATTTGTTGGTGACCTTTATAAAATATTCCACCGTAAGGGTATTCTCGATATCGTTTACCAATCCGGTCAATTGCTGGAGTCTTTGCGTATCCGGACCCAATCTTGCGGTTTTCTCTACGACAAGATTTATGCCTTCAGGTTGTTCAACACCCAAAGCGACCGTGCTACTGTCGTTTTCTGGATTGCTATCGTCAGGACTGGACTCCAGCAACTGAGCGGTATTGCTGTACATCTCATTTTCATCAATTACTACTGTTGCGGTAATCAAAAGGCTTGCAGCCTCACCTACCTCCAAATCGGTAAAATCCCAGTAGCCTGTATCCAAATCATATGCCCCAGCGGAGGCGCTCTGGGATACGTATTCAAACCCACTTTCCAAAAGATCACCTATACGCACCTCTTCCGCTGTTCTGGGACCCAAATTATTGACTGTAATCGTAAATACGACATCTGTCTCTATCTCTGCATTTGGATTATCAATTGTTTTGATAACCTCTAGATCTATTGGTTCATCACAATTGCCGTTGTTAATATCGGGAATGCAAGCATTATTATTAGCAGGGTCTAATTGGTCTACTACGCCATCATCATCGGAATCGGCAAGATTGGAATCCAAAGCGTCGATGATACCATCATCGTCCTGATCTAAGGGGTTATCCGTTTCAGGACCTACCTCAACGTCATCGTTAATTAAATCATCGTCGGAATCGACATCATTGGGGTCGGTACCCAAAATCGCCTCCAGACCACCTAACAGGCCATCACCATCATCATCGGTATCGCAGCTACTTACCGATATACTCAGCGAAACCGATTCGTTGGTACAGGGCGCTTGCGCACCTGAGGTGGTAAAGGTGTAGACATAGTTGCCATTCGGTCTTCCGTTAAAATCGACAATATTTTGATTATCAAAAGGCACGTTTTCCGGACCGGATTCATAAACCCAAACACCGGCATCCTCATCGGTCAATAAAGTATCCAAATCCAATGTCGTTGTACCAAATGCGGGATTATTACAGGAAGAACCTCCAGTCGCCGCGGTACCTGTGGAGGGTTGGACAAGAACAGTTCCCGTAACCGGTACTCTTGGTGTTGAACAGCCATTCTCGGTAGCTTCAAGATAGTAGGTTGTTGTTTGATTCAATTGTCGTGATACGTTTGCTCCCTCAAATAAAACTGCACCACCGGTCGCAGCGGTATACCAATTAAAAGTTGCATTACTATTGGATGATGCTGAGAAGGTCACAGGACCTTCGCCGCAGCGTGTGCCTCCTTCTGCATTAATAATTTCCGGCGCGGTATTCTGGGTAATAACTAACTGCAATGCGGGACTTGCACAATCGTTCGTTGAATCATAAAAATAACCATAGTAAGTACCCCTTTGATTAACAATAGGCGGATTGGCAATCGGATTTGGAACACTGTCATCTGTGGGCGCGGTAAGACTCCACCTTAAAGCCGTTCCCATCGGGGGAACACTGTTCGTATAATCGTTGAGATTAACTGTGAAATCATCACAAAAAATTCTCATTTCTGTCGTGTCCAGCTCCGGAGCGACATTTCCAGCAATACAGGGGTCACAGTCCGAAACGGAAATGGTAACATCTTCAAAATCGTCATCGCAGGCTCCATCTCCCTCCAAGGTGTAACGGAAAACATAACTACCCGATGGCCTATTATTAAAGTCGACCATGCCACTATTTGGCACATTGATGTTCCCTCCGGGTCCGGATTCCTTAGTCCATTCGCCACCCGCATCCGCACCACTAAGTGCTGTATCCAGATCAAATTCGGTGGCGCCATTTGCCGCTTCATTACAACTGAACAATCCTGTATCGGCCGTTCCTGCATCCGGAGATTGATTGATGGTAATCGTGAGCGGGCCTTCGGACGGGCTCGCACAGGTTTGCGCGGCAGACCAGAAAACAGCGTAATACGTATCGGCCGGGGCGTTCGATGCCGCAGCTGGAGTCAGCAACTGGGCAGCGACCGCGGGGTCTTCTACCGTACTCCATCGCAGGGCGGTTCCCGCAGGAGCCGTGTCGTCAAAATAGGTGTTCAGGTCTACCCCGACTACATCGCAAAGGTCCGTCTCATTATTGTTCAAATCCGGTTCTTCATCCCCGGCGGGACAATCATTATCGGCTATGACCACCTCCCCGGAATTGGCGTCCGTAGCAATAACGAAACGATTGCTGATGGGTGTAGGCTCTGGCGTACCTAAGGTCAACACTACTATTTCGTCTGACTCAGGTTCGGAATCATCATCTGGAATGATATTAAGCGCCCTGGCCATCTGGGCTTCGTTTGGGAACGTAAATACAGTCTGACCCGTTGTTGTATAGTCCGAGGGACTTGCACCGTTTGTTGGTGGAGCGCTTAAGGTGTAGGGAACGGATATGGTTTGACCGGTCGCATTCACTTTATCAAGCCTAATAATGAATCGACCTCTAACCTCGTCTTCTTCGGCGGCATTGGGTTCCGTTACCTCCAAAGAAAAGGTCCCGATATCGTCGTCATCAATCGTCGCGGTTGCACTGTTTGCAGTACCACTCACGAAATAACCCGAACCGGGACTTGGCGGGTCTAGGGTAATGGTGATTTCCTCATCGATTTCAACTAAATCGTCGTCGATTATCTCTACGGTAATATCTACGTTGGTTACTCCTCCTCCAGGAACTGTAACAACTCCACTCAGCGTAGTATAATCGGTACCATTGACCGCATTGCCAGCGCCTGTGGTAATCGTGTAAGTTACCGAATAACTTGCAAAAAGGCCGCCTGCACTTTTTCTGACCCTAAAAGTAATGTCATCATTGGCCGTTCCTTCCGTACCTTCGTTATCCGGGACCGAAATCGACATCGTCTGTCCTTGAACCGCAGCGAACGAGAAGAGAAAAAAGAGAAGAAGAAAATAATTATATAACCGCCGATTCCCACTGGGAAGCAAACATGCGTTTTTTTTCAAATTCATAGCTGTTCAATTGAATCAAATAAATTCAATGTGTTTCATAGCCGGCAGGTCACATAAAATGGGCCTCAATATTACTAAAAAAAATACCCACAACCTTGTGAAAATGCCTTAAATATGGGTTTTTGTCGATAAAATGCCTACTCAATCGATTTCCGCACTGGCCGTTTGTGCCTCTTGGTGTATTTTTCTTACAAGGCCCTGTAAAACCTTTCCAGGCCCTACTTCAATGAAATTATTGGCACCATCCTTGACCATATTTCGAACACTTTGCGTCCACTTTACGGGAGCGGTCAATTGAGAAATCAGGTTGTTTTTTATTTCCGTGGCATCCGTCACCGCAATAGTGGGTACGTTTTGGTAGATGGGACATTTTGGAGTGCCAAAGTTGGTATTTTCGATAGCAGTTGCCAGTTCCTCCCTAGCAGGTTCCATTAAGGGAGAATGAAACGCCCCGCCTACTGGAAGCACCAAAGCCCGTCGAGCGCCTGCTTCCTTCATTTTTTCACAAGCAAGATTGATCGCCTCCACCTCACCGGAAATAACCAATTGTCCGGGGCAATTATAATTTGCCGGCACAACGATTCCATCAATTTTGGAGCAAATTTCGGCAACGACCTCATCATCCAAACCAAGAACGGCAGCCATAGTGCTCGACTGCATCTCGCAGGCCTTTTGCATGGCAAGTGCCCGTTTTGAAACCAATTGCAGTCCGTCTTCGAAATTCAATGTGCCATTGGCCACCAAGGCAGAAAATTCACCCAACGAATGCCCCGCAACCATATCCGGCTGAAAGCGCTCGCCCATTACCTTGCTAATGATCACGGAATGCAAAAAAATCGCCGGCTGAGTAACTTTGGTTTCCTTTAAATCTTCGGGAGTACCCTCGAACATCGTATCGGTAATGTGGAAACCCAAGATATCATTGGCATTTTCGAAAAGCTCTTGCGCCAAAGGGAATTTCTCATAGAGATCGAGTCCCATTCCCACGAACTGAGCCCCCTGGCCGGGAAAAATATATGCATTCATTCTTTCTTGTTTTATGGGACAAAAATAAACATATTAAAATCAGACGCAAACCGAGGCTGAACGATCAAATACGAACTCAGGTTTAAATTCAAATACAAATGTCAAATACAATATCAGATTCAAACAAAAAATGTGAAATCAAACAGAAGGTGCGCTGCTTAAGGGGTGAGCTTGACTGGTGGAGGAAGGATTAGGGTATATGAATTTCGCAGAATTGAATTACCATGACCTCAACTCATAACTCATAACTCATAACAAAGTAAGATTCACTCTTTAAACCAACTGGAATATTTAATGTAGTTCTCCGCAATCCTATCGATTTCCCCCTTGCTAAGTTCCGGACTGATATCTTTTATCTTCTTAGCGGGCATTCCTGCGAAAACAGTTCCTGGTGGCACATGGGTACCTTTGGTTAAAACGGCACCTGCCGCAATAATGCTATTACTTTCCACCACGCAATCGTCCATCACAATACTTCCCATTCCGATCAGCACGTTATCGTGTATGGTGCAGCCATGAACGATGGCATTATGTCCTATGGAAACATTATTGCCGATAGTGGTGGGCGACTTTTGATAGGTGCAGTGTACGACGGCACCATCCTGTACATTCACCTTATTGCCCAATTTGATAAAGTGCACATCGCCACGAAGCACGGCATTGTACCAAATACTGCATTGACTCCCCATACTTACCTCCCCTACGATCACCGCGTTTTCGGCTATAAAACAATCTTCCCCTATTTCGGGACTTTTTCCGTTGATGGTTTTTGTTATCATAGTTTCGGGTTTGTGGTTTGTGGTTTGCGGTTTGTGGTTTGTGGTTTGTGGTTTGTGGTTTGTGGTTTGTGGTTTGTGGTTTGTGGTTTGTGGTTTGTGGTTTGTGGATAAAAGCATCTTTTTTGGAAGGCACAAATCGAGTTGCCATGATAATTTTAAAAATAAGCCAGTAGCTCTTTCTTTTTGGAAGCGGAGACCAACAGCTCTTTTCCGTTCGAAACGACCACGCTCCCTCCTTTGCCCTTCCTGTATTTGATTACCTCGTTCACATTTACCAAATACGATTTATGTATGCGTGCAAATGGAAATTCCGAAAGCGCTTCCTCAAAATATTTTAAGGTTTTACTGACCAAGATCTTCTTGTTTTCCAGATAAATTTCGGTATAATTATCATCGGCCTTGCAGTAAAGGATGTCCTTTACATTCAATACCTGAAAACCATCTTGCTGCGGCAAGGTAATTTTCCCTTCAACGGACTTCAACCGCGGCTGAAGTACTTTATCCTCTAAAGCACTCTCTTTTCTGCGGATATCCGAAACATATGCTACGGCTTTCACCAATTCATCGATATTGATCGGTTTCATCAGGTAATAGGCCGCGTGATTGTTCAAAGCATCTTTCGCATAATGATCGTAGGCCGTAACAAAAACCGTTTCAAAGGTCCTGTCCGGAACCTGATCTAATAAATCAAAGGCATTTCCGAAGGGCATCTCCACATCCAAAAAAACCAGGTCGAGGGTATGTTGGTCGATGAGTTTTAATCCTTCCTGAATCGACGGCGCTTCTCCTACTAGGTTTACATCCGAACAATACTTGGCGAGATAGTTTCGAAGTATTTCCCGACTGTTCGATTCGTCTTCAACGATAATAGCGTTTAATTTCATCAGTCTTTCTTTAAAGTAAGCTTTACACGGGTACCCGATCCATCGGTTTCCAGATTGGAAATACGAACGGCCACCTTATCCTTATACATATCGTTTAAAATTGCGATACGCTTCTTTATATTACCCATGCCCTTCGACTTGCGTTTCTTTTGGTTCATGGTCTTGAGCTCAGCGGATTTCTTTCTGCCGATGCCGTTATCCTTGATGACGATTTCAAGCGTTTCCTTATCTGTTTGCTTTACTTCGATCCGTAGATAGCCCTTTTCTTCTTTATAGCGCAACCCATGCCAAATCGCATTTTCAATATATGGTTGAAGCAACATAGGCGGAATTTGAAAGGATGCAACAGCTACATCTTCCTCAACATGTATCTTGTAGTCGAACTTTTCAGGGAAACGGGAATGCTCGAGCTTTACGTATAATTCCAACAATTCAAGCTCTTGGGCCAAGGGAATAAAATCTTCTTCCGAATTTTCCAATACCGAACGCATGAGGGTCGAAAACTCGCTCAGGTAGCGATTCGCACTTCGTTCATCACTTTTGGCGATGTAATTGTTTACCGAGTTCAAGGCATTGAAAATAAAATGCGGATTCATTTGTGAGCGCAGCGATTTCAATGCCAATAGGTTGTTCGCCAACTTCTGTTGTTGGTTGCTACGGTAAAAAAAGAAAGTGGCCAAGCCCATAAGAATCAGACCGATGATCAACGAATAGATTACATAGCGTTGCATTCTATTGTTTTCTTGGAACAACCTTTGTTCGGTTACGGCGAGATCGTATTTACTCTGGGAGAGTTCCCGTTCCTGTTCCAAACCTTTTATTCGGCTTTGTTTTGTGGATATCTCCCGGTTAAAACGTGCGGCCCTGGAAATCTCCTGCTCCTTGCGTACGTACAACGTATCTACTAGTGCCACGTACTCTTGGTAGGTCGCCAAGGCTTTCGTAAAATCGCCACGGCTTTCATACACCTCCGACAATTTGTAGGTAGCGTCTTTTTGTACGACAAGATCATCATCTACATCGGCCGCCACGATACTACGCTGCAAGTAGGGAATCGCCTCATCGTATTTGTCTTGGGCGATGTAGGCATTCGCAATTTTGTAGTTGATCCGCTGGGTCGTTATCGAGTCTGCCTCAATACCCTTTTCTTTGCGGGCCGTTTTTGGTTTGGGCAATTTTTCAAGTTCGCTCAAACTCCTTTTACGCATCTGTATTTCTTCAGGGTAGCGGCTCTTTTCGTTATAGTAGTCCGCTACCTTTTCCTTCTCTTGTATAGATCGTTGGGGTGCCTGTTGCGAGGCCAATTCCAATGAGTTCTTATAGAATCCTTCCGCTTCAATACCCCGGTTATCCAAAGCGTAGGCATCCGCTATCTTCGAATTGAGATCGGCCATTTTCGGAGCGATTTGGTTCTTTTTGGCAACCTTAAGACCCTCTTCATAGAATGCAACTGCCTCATCGATATCTTTTTGGCCCTTGTAGGCGTCGCCCAAGCCCTCGTACAATGCTACCTTTTGAAAAGGAACCATAGTCTTTATTTTCAACAAGGGCCGAAACTCGGCCTCCGCCGACGTGTAGTCGCCATTCAATACGTAGGTCCTTCCCAGTAAAAGTGCTGTGCGAATGGTTTTTTTCGCCGCCAAGGCATCTTGGTAACTTGTAATCGCCAAATCGTATTGTTTGTGGTATTGATAGACCTCACCCAAGGTGGTCAGCGAACGTGCAAGCTCTGTCTTATTGCCCCTTGTGCCTAACTGCGCGATGGACTGGGTAATAAAGTCAATGCTTTTTTCCAAATCTATTCGTTTATAGAAAATAGCGGAATCAAGATAGGTTTTGTGCAACGAGACATCCCTTCGAGTAGAATCGCTGCTTGAGCTTCTTGAGTTGCCTGAGTATCCCTCTACCAATACCGAAATATCCTCATCACTTTTTATCAGATAGCGTACTGTTTCCAATTCAGGGCTTTCGACAATCAGTTCATCACCTACATTAGCATCGATTTCAAATTCGCCCAAAAAATTGGTTACGGTATACTCCCCCCTATTGGTCGACACGGCCACACCGGAGAGTGGCTCCAGTGTCTCCTTAACTTTCACCGAACCCTTGATTTGCAGGCTTTTGTTCGCATTTTCGGATACTTGTGAAAAGGCCATTGCCGTAGCAAAAAAAAGGACTACCGCTATGTGAATTCTTCGTTTCATTACGCTTTTAAGATAACGTAAACTTAGCGGATTTATGCGGTACTAAAAAATGGCAAAAACCTTAAAAAAGGACTAGAAAAGCTGTTTTTCATAGGCTTACGCAACCGGAAAACCGTTTCACTCGATCAAAAGGTGATTTCACTCATTACCTGTTTTTTTTGAACTACTTCGGAGATACATTTATCCCGAAATGAATTTGTTCAACATCTATAAAACCACAGATAAAATGAAACAAATGACGCTATACCTAACTCTTCTATTTATTGCCGGAAATTCGGTAAATGCCCAAAAGACGAATTCGCCCGAAGTAGATTACAATGGCTTTCTCGATATCACTCAAGAGCTGGTGGAGTATCGGGAATCTAGACTGATCGATATCGAATCCTTTAATAGTTATAGTCAGGAATCCAATACTATTATACTGGATACACGCTCAAAAAAGGCTTTTGATGAAATACACCTCAAGGGTGCAATTCACCTAAATTTTTCAGATTTCACTAAGGTTTCTTTGGAACGGGTTATCAGTGATAAGAATACCAGAATACTTATTTACTGTAACAATAATTTCGATAGTCCGTTGGAAGCGCTAATGAGTAAAAGTCGACCCCTTGCCCTCAACATCCCCACATTCATAAATCTGTACGGTTACGGGTATAAGAACATTTATGAGCTAGACGCTTATTTAGACCAAGAAGATTCGCAGATACAATTCGCAGGAACGGAAGTCATTAACAACTAGGCAACGATATGAAACTATATATCAAGAAAAATATTAAAAAAACTATCGTATGGCTTTTAGGGCTATTCGTGCTAATGTTTGCCTTCCGGTTGATTTACGGTTATCAAACCGTTACCGAAGTTGCCCCGACGGACGTGTTTCTGCAACTCGAATCGGGAATGGAGATGAACGCACGTAAAAACTACGCAAGCATGAAGTATAAGGTCGGAGTCGCGCAATCGCCCATAGGAGTGGACCAGAAATATGAAAAAATAGCCGATATCAGAACATACTCAACCCAATTTGATGCCGAGGAAACGGCTATTAGAAAAGAGGTTGAAAATTATAAAGGGCTTATTCAGTTCGAGAATAAAAGCGGAAACGAAGGCTACAGAAAGTTGGATTTGATCATCGGAGTGCCTCCGCAACATTTTGATTTCATTTATGGGAACCTTATTAAAATTGGCCAGGTTCAAGCCAAGCAAATCACCAAAACCGACAAGACGAACGAATACAAGGAGCTGAACGCTAAAAAGACCTCTTTGGAAAAAATCAGGCAATCGTTGATCGGCTTAAAGGAAAAAGGGGGCAAAATCGAAGAGTTTATGCAGCTTGAAAATCGCATCTTGGAAATCGAGCAGCAACTTCAGGAGCTCGGGGTCAGCTTGGGCAACTTTGACGACGAAAATGAATTTTGCACGGTTAAGGTAGCCCTATCAGAAGGTAAAGAACTTCACATCGGGCTACTTCAACGCATAAAAGTAGCTCTGGAATGGACCATAAAATACTATCTCTTGGCCATGTTGGCGTTTTCATTTATGGCGTTTTTCGCCTATTTGGCACTACTATCCATCGAAAAAATTAAATCCAATAATTAAAATTACGCAATAACAACATTCCATGTCTGTACGAAAAGCCCACAAGTCTTGGAGGCATTAAGGACAAAGGAGTATAATCACATCATAATCATGAAAAATTTAAAAAATCTTATCGGAATGGGCTTGATGACCCTTGCTTTTACAACGACCTACGGCTGTGAAACAAAAATCAAAAAAGAGACCAAAACCTTAATCGCCCATGCCGTAACCGCTGACGACAGCGAGCCAAAGAACAATACGGTCAAAATCGCTTTATTATTGGATACCAGTAACAGTATGGATGGGCTGATCAATCAAGCCAAAGCCCAGCTTTGGGATATCGTAAACAAATTCACCCATGCCAAATGCGGCAATGAAGAGCGACCGGCATTACAGATTGCCCTTTATCAATATGGCAACGATAATCTTTCCTCAAGGGAAGGTTATGTACAACAGGTCTTGGGATTCAGTGATGACTTGGACGAGATTTCGGAAAAACTCTTTTCATTGACCACCAATGGCGGTGAAGAATTCTGTGGGGAGGTCATTCAAACCTCATTGAAACAATTGGATTGGGGCAAGAACGAAGATCATCTCAAAATGATATTCATTGCCGGAAACGAGCCTTTTGACCAAGGCAAACTGAATTATCAGGATGCAGTGACCAATGCCAAGGAAAAAGACGTGGTAGTGAATACCATATTCTGTGGTAACTACGAACAGGGTATCAACACCTACTGGAAGAACGGAGCGCGTCTTACCGGTGGGGAATACATAGCGATAGACCATAACCGGGAAATCGTTCATATAGATACGCCGTACGACGAAATTATCATCAAGCTCAATTCAAAATTGAACAAAACCTATATCTCCTACGGTGCTTTGGGAGCCTCGAAAATGGAATCACAGCGAATACAGGATTCCAATGCCATGGAAATGGAGGAAGCCGTGGCGGTAAAGCGGGCCGTGAGCAAAAGCTCTACACTCTACAAAAATTCGAAATGGGATTTGGTAGATGCCGTCGAAGATGAGATGGTCGAGGTTTCGGATATCCCCAAAGAAGATCTCCCCTCTGAATTAAGAGGAAAATCCAACACCGAAATAGAAAACTATATCGATACAAAAAAGGCGGAACGCAAAAGAATTCAAAAAGAGATCCAAGAAGCCAATAAAAAGCGTGAGGCCTATATCGCCAAGAACCAAAAAGAAGGTAGCACTGGGGAATTGGAAAATGCCATGCTCAACGCTATAAAAAAACAAGCGGAGAAAAAGAACTACACTTGGGATTAAGAAAACGATTGTTTCAGGTTTCAGGTTTCAGGTTTCAGGTTTCAGGTTTCAGGTTTCAGGTTTCAGGTTTCAGGTTTCAGGTTTCAGGTTTCAGGTTTCAGGTTTCAGGTTTCAGGGAAATTAGAAATAACAGTTTAGGAAGGCAATTCGGCAACTCGGAGAAACGAATTCAGGTTAGAAAAGGGCCTTTACAAAAATTTTTAGGTTGGTTGGTGTTGTAAGTGGGTCTACTTTGGGAAGGGTAGGCCCATTTTACTGTGCAGCAGGGCAATAGCAGTCGTATTTGCGTTCCGACTGGCCAAAATCATACCCCAGTGTAATTTGGTGAAAACCGCCATTATCTATAATGGCCGAACCCGACTGATAAGAATAGTTGTAGGACACCAAAAAGTTCTTTATGTTCGCGCCGATAATAGGCGTAAAAAGCTGTAGTTTTTGCTCTCCGAAATTATCGCCATCGATAAATTGGGCGCCGTCAAAACTTCTTCGATACGAGATACCGCCCCAAATTCTTCCGAACGATACATCGCGATACGCCTTCATATTGATATCTATGGTTTTCTCCTTGGTCCACTCGGTCAGTTGAAATAACAACGAGGGTTCGTATTGCCACACATTTCGCCCGAAAATATAACCAGCGGAAACCAAGTACCTTCTTAGATTGTCGATAGCCGGTACATTATCAGGGTTGTTTCGGTTCACGCGATACAAGTTGCGTTCAGAACCCGTTAGGAGATTCGTAATTGCGAAATGGGAATAGAACTCCATTTTGTTATACGACATACCAAAATCAACATTGTAGTAACCTGCATTGATAGTACCATTACCAACAGCGCCATCGGGAACGCCCCCAGGAGAAACAAATTCGCTCTCGTCCAGTCTGCTCTGTAAATAGGTTGGACTCAGCCCAAAAGAGAGCTGGTTCAAATACCTATCATCGCCTCCTAATTTAAGGTGGTGGGCATAGGTTACTTTCACACCCGATTGGGAATGATAGCCATTCGCATCATTAAAAACCTGAATACCAAAACCGCTATTGCTGTCACCCGCTCTCATGTGAAAATTGGCGGTCTGCAAGTTCGGTGCATCCTGCACATCAAACCATTGCTTTCTTGCCGTAACCCTAATTTTGGCCCCTTCGCCGATTCCGGCCATCGACGGATAAACCAAATAATAGTTATCGGCCAAATAGTCGAAATATACAGGAATACCCTCTTGGGAAAAGGAGAGGTGGCTAAAGGTAAAAATTGATAAGACGATTAAAAGGCGCTGTATCATAAGGTTGATTGGGAATGAAAAGTAGACTAAATAATACTTATAACGGTTGAAATGCAACATTATTATATACCGCTTACCATAGAAAATCGTTGTATTTTTGCATCAAATAGGCATTATGAAAGAGTTTTCCATTACAGTTATCGAAACCAACAATCCGGCGATTTTGAAATTTGAGGCGAATCATTTTCTTGTGCAGCATCAAAACTTCGAATTCAAAAATATAGACGAAGCCAAGAATTCCCCTTTGGCGCAGCAATTGTTCTATCTGCCCTTTGTGAAAACCGTATATATCTCCAGCAATTTTATCGCCATCGAGCGCTATGATATTGTCGATTGGAAGGATGTAAAAGACGAAGTGGCCCAACAGCTGGTAGAATATCTTAACACCGACGCCCCAATCGTAATCCAGGAAGATGCGACTGCAAAGGTAGCGGTAAGCGTATATGCCGAGGTGACACCCAATCCCGCGGTAATGAAATTCGTTGCGAGTCGGAAAATCGTACCCGCCACGCTAGAATACAAGAATATTGATGAAGCCAAAGACTCCGAATTGGCCAAGGAACTCTTCCATTTCCCCTTTGTAAAAGAGGTTTTTATGGACGAGAATTACGTATCGGTCACCAAATTCGATGTGGCCGAATGGGACGACATCACGCTCCCGTTGCGTGAACATATCCGCGATTTTATAGCTGCGGGAAAAGAAGTCGCTTCGACACGCAGTATCGTTCAAAAATCCAAAGAAGCCCCAGCCCAAAAATTGCAGGACGAACATCTTGACGATACGTCAAAACAAATTATAGACATCCTAGAGGAATATGTAAAACCGGCCGTTGCCAGTGATGGTGGTAACATTCTATTTCAATCCTATACCGAAGATACCAAGACTGTAAACGTAATTTTACAAGGCGCCTGTAGCGGATGCCCTTCTTCAACATTCACGCTCAAAAACGGCATCGAAACAATGCTCAAGAACATGATGGGCGACAAAGTCAATGAAGTGGTAGCACTCAATGGGTAAATCTCAAATGTTGGAAATAGCGACCGAATGTTAACGCTTTTCAGATGAAAGCTTGCGCAATCGCGATAAGTCCTTTCGATTATGCCCTCAAATCAGTATATTGGGATATAATCAAAAATCTATAATTATGGCAGTTTTAAAAGTTATCGAAATTTTAGCGAATTCTGACAAAAGTTGGGAAGACGCTACTAAAAAAGCAGTATCGCATGCATCAAAGTCGGTCAAAAATATCCGTTCCGTATATATCAAAGAACAGAGTGCCGGTGTTAAAGATGGCGAAGTAACCGAATTCAGGGTGAACGTTAAAATTACCTTCGAAGTTAAATAAGCTCGAAAAACTATATTTTGACAGCGCTACGAAATCGTGGCGCTTTTTTTTTAAACTCCATTCGTCCGCTTCATTAAATATTCTTCCCAGATTCAATAGAAATTTGCCTGGATTCACCTATATTTTTACTTAGGCTACAGCATTGTGTCTGTTGTCCCCTATTCTTTTCGGTATAGCCCCTAAAATCCCTAAACACAATAAAACAATGTCCCATACATTCACGAACGACCTCATTCATGAAACCAGCCCTTATCTTTTACAACATGCCCACAATCCCGTTAATTGGGAAGCTTGGCAGCCAGAAGTACTGCAACGTGCAAAAAAGGAAAACAAGCTACTATTGATCAGCATCGGTTATGCGGCCTGCCACTGGTGCCACGTGATGGAACATGAATGTTTTGAGGACGAAGCCGTCGCCCAGGTCATGAACACCCATTTCATTAATATTAAAATCGATCGGGAAGAACGCCCGGATATTGACCATATTTATATGGATGCGCTTCAACTCATGACCGGAAGTGGAGGCTGGCCCCTGAATATTGTCGCACTCCCCGATGGCAGACCCTTTTGGGGTGCAACCTATGTGCAAAAAGACAATTGGACAAAGGTTTTGGAACAACTCTCTAAGACCTATCAGGAAGAGCCTATTAAGGTTAGGGAATATGCCGAGAATTTGGCCAACGGCATCAAACAGGTCAATTTGATTCCCGCTAAGCCGGACAATACAATCTTGACCACCAAGCAACTCGAAAAAGTCATTGCAGATTGGTCGAAATACTTCGATACCTTTTTAGGAGGTTATAAACGCGCACCCAAGTTTATGATGCCCGTAAACCTGAATTTTCTCTTGCACTATAGTACCGCTACAAATGATGAAAGCGTCCTGGAGTACGTAAACACTACTCTTACCCGGATGGCTTGGGGCGGAATTTTCGATCATGTCGCAGGTGGTTTTTCTCGTTATTCGGTCGACACCAAATGGCATGTACCCCATTTCGAAAAAATGTTATATGATAATGGGCAGCTCGTAAGCCTGTATTCCCAAGCCTATGCCGCTACTGGAAATGAACTGTACAAAGAGACCGCCGAGCGCACAATCGATTTCGTTCAAAATGAATTGATGAACGAGAACAATGGTTTCTATTCTTCCCTCGATGCCGATAGTCTGACACCTGAAGGAAAATTGGAAGAAGGTGCCTATTATGTATGGAAGGAAGAAGCATTGAAAAAACTTTTAGGGACTGATTTTCCTGTATTCAAAGACTATTTCAACATTAACGCGTATGGGCATTGGGAACATGGCAATTACGTTTTAATTAGGGATGCATCCCTAAATGCTCTCGCCATGAAACATGACCTAAAGCCAGAAGAATTGCAAAAAATCATCAATCGTAATCTTGCGCTTCTGGCCACCGAGCGAGAGAAACGGGAACGCCCGAGACTGGACGACAAAATACTGACCTCTTGGAATGGGTTGATGCTCAAAGGCCTTACCGATGCCTATCGCTATTTTAGAGATAAGAAGTACGTAGAGCTTGCCATAAAAAATGCTTTATTTATCGAAAAGAATATGCTTCGGGAAGATGGCTTCTTGTTCCATAATCACAAGAATGGAAAAAGCTCAATCAACGGGTATCTTGAGGATTACGCCGCTGTAATAGATGCCTACATTGGTTTATATGAGGTCTGTGCCGATGCAAAATGGCTTCACCTCGCCAAGAAGTTGACCGATTATTGTCTTGAAAACTTTTTGGATAAAGCGAGTGGGCTCTTCTTTTTCACTTCAAAGAGAGACGATTTCATCATCCGAAGAACTTTAGAAACTACTGATAATGTAGTGCCCGCGTCGAACTCGATAATGGCAAAGAACCTGTTTAAACTATCCCGATTCTACTTTGAAAAAGGCTATGAAGAGCAAGCAAGGGAAATGCTAAGGCACATGCAAGAAAACCTGACCGAAAATGGGCAAAACCATGCCAACTGGTTGCAGTTGAATTTGTTACTGACCCAAGAGTTTTATGAAGTGGCCGTTGTTGGGGACGCATATGCCGGAAAACTTTCGGACTTACAGAAAACTTACTTGCCCAACGTGATTATGGCCGGTGCCGGCGAGGATAGCAAAATACCCCTTTTATCCAATCGGTTCATAAACGACCGAACGCTGCTTTATGTCTGCCAACATGGTTCGTGCAAGTTGCCAGTTTCCGAAACATCCGAGGCTTTGGACTCCGTATCGATATCGACTGGGCATTAACAAATCTTTGCATGTCTAATCTTGTGAAATAATCCTATTTTGGGTAGCTTGCGCCCCATTAAAAAATAGTTATGGATAAATTGACCAATTACGAAGTACATGTAGAAAATGCCATTAAATGGTTTTGGGACGCGCTCCCTAGTCTGCTTATGGCCTTGGCCATTCTATTTATCGGTATCTATGTGGTTCGCTTTATCAACCGAATGGTGAAAAAGTTCTTTGCCAAGAAAGACTACGACCCTGCCCTTGAAACGTTTTTGCAAAGTTTTATCAGCATTGCGCTCAAGCTTATACTCTTCGTTCTGGTAATTACACAATTGGGTGTACAATCCTCATCTTTGGTGGCCATTGTCGGTGCGGCAGGTCTTGCCATTGGCTTGGCCTTACAAGGTTCCCTATCCAATTTTGCGGGAGGCGTGCTTATCTTGGTTTTTAAACCTTTTAAGGTAGGAGATTTTATTTCTGCCCAAGGTTTGGATGGCACCGTAAGGGAAATTACCATATTTTACACGAAACTGACCACCTTCGGCAATCAGGTCGCCATCATCCCGAACGGGAAACTATCCAACGACAATGTGGTCAATTACAACATGATGCCCACTCGAAGGGACAATATAAAAGTAGGTATCGGATATGGCTCGAACATCAAGGCCGCAAAAGATATTCTGTTACAAATCTGCGCGGATAATGAAAACATCCTAAAAGAACCCGTTCCTGAAGTGTATGTTGATGGTCTAGGCGACAGCTCGGTAAACCTTACGCTCCGATTCTGGGCGGATGTTACCGTCTTCTGGCCCGCACATTTCTATGTCATCGAGGAGACAAAAAGTCGTTTTGATGCCGCAGGAATCGAGATTCCGTTTCCACAGCGTGATGTTCATATGAAGAGCTAGACACCATCAAACGTAAGATTTGAGATGTAAGTGGTGAGGTAATAACCAAGAAAAATACTTCTATTTGACCACTCTGGTCTTAGAGTTCTTGTGCTGTGTTCCAATTAATTCAGGCGCGCATCAAACTTTAAATCGCTATTACTTCTTTTTCTTCATCACTACGAAATCTTTGAGATAGTAAGGTTCGAAGTAGGCAACATTTTCGAATTGTTTTTTACTGAATTTCTGATGGGAGAGGGTCGCCATTTGCCTAGCGGAAGGTACTACATTCGTATCGAAGGTAGTGTTGTGCGATAAAAACTCCTTACATTTTTCAGAGCCGCTTCCCAAAAGCAGCACTTTACCATTTCTAGAAAATTCCTGAAACGAATGTGCATCGATAATCTCGGCTTTTGTTGGCCGTACTTCTTTCAATTCGCCGTCGAATACACAGGAATATACTTCCATGCGGCGGGCATCCAATAGCGGGATTATAAAATCCACCTCGGCTTCCCTTGCTTGAAATGCCATGCTTTGTAAGGTGGGAACGGAAATGAGCGGAATATCCAATGAAAAACAGAGCCCTTTGGCTGCCGAAACCCCGATTCGAAGCCCGGTATAGGAACCTGGACCCTTACTCACGGCAATCGCATCGAGATTCGCCAAAGATACGGAAGCCTGTTCCAGCACTTCTTGAATAAAGACATGTAATTGTTCGGAGTGGGAGTAATTGGGCGTATCGTGCTCCTTAATTGCCAATAACCCACCATCTTTGGCCACACTTACCGAACAATTCGTAGTCGCCGTTTCCAAGTTTAGAATCAATCCCATATCGGCGGCAAAGATATTCCTATTATCAATAAACTAAAAAGACCCGGGCGTTTTTCCATTGCGCGCGGGTCCTCTAATAATTTCACAGCTATTTTAGTCGAGCTGCAACGGCAAACCAAAATAGAATTCCAATACTTTTAATCGAAAGATATAGTTATACTTCGTGCGAATCACATCTGCTTCGGCATTATCTACCTGCGACTGCGCCTGACTAAAATCAAAAGCATTCAATAACCCTACGTCGTACCTTTCTTTTGAATAATTATACGCCAACCGTCTTGCTTCCAGTGTTTTCATCGCTGCTTCATATGCTTTGGAAAAACTCTTAACATCAACGTAAGCCTGGTTTATATCGGTCTCCAAAGCCAATTTATCCTGTTCGAACTGTAATTTGGCACGCTCTACCGCGAGCTGAGATCGTTTGATATTGTTTTTCACCGAAAAACCATTGAAAACTGGAATGTTCATCTGCAGCCCGTATGATATCCCATCGTTCAACCAAAGTTGGTCCTGAAAGCTCTCCCGAAAGAGCATCCCGGTAACATTGTCAAAACGTTCTTGATCGGAATAGCGCGTGTTGTAATTGAAAAAAGCACCTAAAGTCGGGTATCTGGCTCCTTTGGAAATAGCGAGATCTTTCACCGCCAAATCGATATTGGATTGCGAAAATTTGATATCGTTTCGAAACGTCAAGGCCTCCGCGAAAATTTCCTCTGCCGACTTGTTCACGATATCGGAAGGTGGAATCTCAAAGTCTTCATCCACTACATCAAAATTGGCGTAATCGGTTATTTGTAACAATTGCGCTAGGTTTATGCGCGAAATCAACACAAGGTTTTCGGTATTTACAATCTGCTGTTCAATGCCCGCGGCAGTAGCCTCTACTTGCAACAAATCACCTTTGGGCAAAACTCCTGCATCTACCAATTCCTTTGTTCTTTTTAGGTCCTGTTCGGTTACCGCATATTGCGCTTCAAAGACTTTTAAACTTTCCTTGTTGGATACGATCTGCAAATAGGCAAGCGCTACTTGAAGTCTGATATCGTCCTTCAAGTCATCTAGGCGATACTGACTGGCGATAGTATTAATTTTCGCTCGGTTCAACCGATGAATATTTCTAAGCCCGTCGAACAGTGTCACCGCTGATGTCAGTCCGCCCGATCCGGTGATAATCGTCGTAGTTACCGGTTCCTGAGTGGTCGGGTCAAAAGATAGCCCCGTGTTTCCTGAGGTGCTGATAGAGCCGTTCAAATTGGGTAAAAAAGCACCTATGGCATCCGATTTATCGATTTGCGTACTAAGCAAGTCTATTTCGAACTGTTCAATGGTTAGGTTATTTTCTACCGCATAGGCGACACATTCTTCGAGCGTCCACTTTTTTTGTTGTGCCGATAGCATTCCCAAGGAAAATACCGCCAACAGAGCCGTTAGTTTAAAATTCATTGTATTGATTTTATGATTTTGATTGATGTCTATTATTCGTCTTCGTCGGCCGCTTCCCCGCCTTCTTCACCTTCTTCCTCACCCTTTTTGATCGGTTCGGTCTTGTTCCATTGTTTTATGTTGTCCTCCTCCGTTAATCCGGAAACAATTTCAATGTTGACCCCGTCGGAAATACCCACTTCAATATCCCTACGTTCGAACTTTTGCTCGCTCTCAGCCCCGACAGCGACCTCAACATAGGGTTTGTTCGTCTTTTTATCGAATTGCAATAAGGCTTCGGAAATAACAAGAATATCATCTTTCTTTTCCAAGACTATGGATGCATTGGCACTGTAACCCGCACGGATAAATACATCGTCCTTGGTCTCAACATCACCCTCGATCCTAAATTGAACGGCCCCGGTTTCCTCCAACCCTTTTGGAGCGATAAATTTTAGTTTGGCATCCAATTCTTGCCCTTCAATCGCCCCCAGGCTAATTTTTAAAGGGATACCCACCTTTAGTTTACCTACTTCTCCCTCGTCTACCTTGCCTTCAAAAATCATTTTGGTGAGGTCGGCAATCGATGCGATGGTGGTACCATCGTTGAAGTTGTTGCTTTGTATGACCTGATCTCCCTCTTCTACCGGAATCTCTAGAATGGTCCCCGCCACCGTTGCACGTATATTCGTATTTGCCGAAGCCGAACCGCCCGCAGAACCCTTTCGAATAATTTGATAGTCCGCTTGGGCGTTGGACAATTCCTGCTTTGCCTGATCTATTTGCAATTGTAGGTTATTGAAATCTTGGCTCGATATGACCCCTTTGTCGAACAAGGACTTGTTTCTATTGTATTCGATGGTGATATTGTTCAGGGCGATTTCGGCATTTCGTACTCGCCCACGCGCCGAGTTCAAGGCTTGTTCATTAGGAACGATTTTAATCTTAGCGATCAAATCCCCTGCTTTGACCTCAGCACCCTCCTCCAAGTATATTTTTTCGATGATACCGGAAATTTGGGGCTTGATCTCAACCTCGTCCTCCGGAATAACCTTACCCGTTGCTACTGTTTTCTTTTCGATACTTGAAATAAACGGTTTTTGCGTTTCATAGGTAATCACCGATTTACTGTTCGATTTTATGAAAAATACCGCCGCCCAGAGTGCGGCTATTACCAATACTGCTATTAAAACATATTTAACATACTTGTTCATTTGTAAGTGTATTTGTTATTTGGTGGTTTAGATTTTTGTTTCGAATTAGCTCAATACTATTGTTAATTACTCTTCTCTTAATGCATCGATTGGTTTAATACTTACCGCTCGTTGTGCCGGTATCATTCCGATAAGGATTCCCAATACGACCATCAACAATAAGGACCCGATGACATACGGTATCGGCACGGTCGGATTGGTGTATGGGAAATCACCCCCTGCCGTAAACGAATCGATTGCTTTTAGCGTGGCTGCGCCAAATATTATTCCGATGACCCCTGCCAAGAGGGTAAGAACAAGCGCTTCAATAATAATTTGGTTTCTGACCTCGGCCGGTGTCGCCCCAAGTGCCCGGCGTACCCCTAACTCCTTGGTACGCTCTTTTACCGAGATCAATAGGATGTTTCCGATACCGATAACCCCAGCCAATATGGTCGCTATACCTACGATAAGCGACAAGAAGGTAAGCCCACTAGAGAACCCGAATATTTTCTTGAATACCTCGCCCAAATTAAATGCCCCGATGGCCTTTTCGTCTGTAGGGTCTACCTTATGGATACGTCTCAAAGTCGCTTTGATATCCTGCTCGGCTTGAATTACGTCGGCATCATCATAAGCTGCAATCGTAAACCATGCGACATCGTCCCCGGTATTGTACAATTTTCTATAGGTGCTAAAGGGGATAAAAATATCGCTATCATTATCAAAAGGGCTGCCGGAAGTGAACTTATGCACGCCGACAACCTGAAAATTCACGCCTTCTATGGCCACATACCCGCCAATGGGGTCCTCATCCTCTTCAAATAGTTCTTTCTGGGTGCGCTCACCAATAACACATACCTTGCGCTCCTGTTCGATATCCGCGTCGTTTATAAATCTTCCCCCGTCATAAATCTTTTTTGTGGCTATCTCCGTAAATTCCGGGAAATCGCCGAAAACGGAATAATTACCGGAACGCAGGCCACGGGTGATGACACCGGGGTCGCTTCCGAAGATGCCCCTTACATTTCTGGGAGCGATGGCCATAATCTCCGGAACTTGTTGGCGGAGCACATCTACATCCTGAAGTTTTAATTGAATGCGACGCCCCGTTTTATAACCGGCGTAGGGCTTACTGGTGCTTTGTGAAAAAACGAACATACTGTTTCGGGCAATGGTTTCGAACTCCCGCTCAAACCCGTTATCAAGCCCTTTGGAAGCTCCTGAAAGTCCGATATAGATATAGATACCGATAAATACCCCGAGCATCGTTAAAAACGTACGAAGTTTGTTCTTTCGAATAGATTGAAAGATTTCGACCCAAGTATCCCTATCAAATAGTTGTCTCATGCTAGTCGTCCCTTAGTGCTACTATCGGTTTTATTCGCGATGCTTTTCGCGCCGGCACGTACGCAGCCAACGTGCCACATATAATCAATAAAATCGTTACGAATATGGCCATACCTGAATCGATTCCAGGGTTGGTGATAAAGTAATCATCTTCAAGCACCTTACCCTGAATAGAATTCAGGGTTACAATACCCAATACCATGCCTACAAAACCGAACAGTGCGGTAATGAAAATAGATTCCAACAAAATAGAACTGATGATGGTCTTTGGTGTGGCCCCCATCGCCTTTCGGATGCCAATTTCCTTCGTACGCTCTTTAACGACAAACACCATAATATTACTGATACCAATTACACCTGAGATGATGACCACAAAGGCGATAGCCGCGATAATAATTTGAAGCACACCCGCGAACTGTTGGTTTCGTTTCAGGTTTTCTGCAACATTTTCGATAAAAATACCTCTTGGATCTTTCGGACTGATTATTTTCTTCTTACGGATATATTGTTCAAGATTTTTTTCAAACCTAAGTGCGCCGTCATAGCCGATAGCTTCGTTGAAAGCCAATGTAATCTGTCCTATCTTATCATTGTTTCCTTCAAGTAGTTGCCGCGTAGTGAACGGAATAAAAATATTACGCTCTTCGTTATCACCCCCATCGTCTTGAAAGACCCCTATGACTTTGAAAGCACTGCCAGCTACATCAATATATTCCCCGAGCGCATCCTGTCCCCCGAAGATATCTTTCTCGACCATTCTGCCGATAACGGCATACTTGGCTTTCTCACGTATATCCCTAGTACTGATATACCTGCCTTTCATCATAATCGTCTTTTCGGCAAACTGCATACCCGGACCTACGCCCATCGTAGTATAGTTGTCAGATTTATCTTTGTAGGTAACCAATCCGCCACGTCTGATACTGGGGGTTATGTAATCGACTAACGGACCAAATTCCTCAATGATATCGTCAAGATCCCCATTGTCGAATTCAATCCGTCGTTTGGCTTTATAGCCCCCAAAAGGAATGGTTGTCTCTGAGGGGTAAATTCTAAATATATTGGTGGCATCGTCGCCAAAGAACTTCATAAAGGTATTGTTGAGGCCGTTGCCCATACCAAAAAGAGTGACGAAAATAAAAATACCCAGCGCTACGGTAAAGCCCGTCAGAAAAGTACGGAGCTTATTTTTCTGAATCGCTTCGAATATTTCTTTCCAAACGTCTCTACTGAACATATTGCTGTGCTCTAACCTGTTCCACTTTCTTATCCTCTATGATAATCCCATCTTTAAGATGCACGATGCGTTTGCACATATGTGCGATATCTTCTTCATGGGTCACGACCAAAATCGTGTTTCCTTTGTCGTTGATTTTTTGAATCAGGTCCATCACTTCATACGAAGTTTTACTATCCAAAGCGCCCGTTGGTTCATCCGCCAAGAGCACTTTAGGCTCCGCAGCCATGGCCCTAGCTATAGCGACACGTTGCTTCTGCCCTCCGGAAAGTTCGCTGGGCAAATGGTCTGCCCATTCCCTCAATCCTACTTGCTCCAAATACTTCAAGGCTTTTTCCTGACGTTCCTTTCGGCCTACCCTTTGATAATAGAGGGGTAAGGCCACATTTTCCATGGCATTTTTGTAATTGATTAAATTAAAGGATTGGAAAACAAAGCCCAAAAACTTATTGCGGTAGTTGGCCGCCTTGGTCTCGTTCAGGTTTTTAATGGGAACACCATCCAAGGTATAAGCACCCTCGTCCAATTCATCCAACATTCCCAAAATATTCAACAAGGTCGACTTTCCCGAACCGGAAGATCCCATTATTGCGACTAACTCACCTGCTTCTACCGAAAAATTGATGCCTTTTAATACGTGCAGGGAATTGCTCCCCATCTTATAAGACTTATGAAGATCTTTAATTTGAATCATGTTGGTTTGCTTAGTTTTGGGAGCATACTATTGCAACATCCCGGGTATATGACCTACAAGGTGCCGAAATGTTACAATACTAACTCTAAATTTTATGTTAATTGTTGGCGAACTCTTCTGGTTCCAGAGCGTTCCAGACCTTGATTTTGTCGTTTGCATCAAGACCTGATTTTATTTCTACGAAGATACCATCACTAATGCCCAACTCAATATCCTGACGTTCAAATTGTTGGTTTCCTTTTTCGATTTCAACAAAAGGTTTTTTGGTCTTATCGTCGAACTGTATCAGAGCCTCCTTTACCGAAAGAACGCTATCGGCCCTTCCCAAAATTATCGAAGCATTCGCACTTAGTCCCGCTCGAATAAAAATAGAGTCCTGTTTTTTCATGGTTCCCTTTATTTCAAATTGGATAGCACCGTTCTCTTCCTTCCCCTTGGGAGCGATATAGTCCAATACGGCATCGAAAACCGTGTTTTCAATAGCACCAACGGTTATTTCCAAAGGAAGATCTTCATTTATCTTACCCACTTCCGATTCATCTACCTTTCCCTCGAAAATCATCTTTTCGATATCCGCGATAGCCGCTATGGTAGTACCTTCGTTAAAATTATTGCTCTCGATGACTTGATTGCCCACTTCTACGGGAACTTCTAAGACCATACCGCTTACCGTAGCTCGGATCTGGGTGTTCGCAGCATTACCGAATCCCCTAGTCGTACCTGTTTTCACAATATCGTACCGCTTATTTGCCGCAGCGTAAGCTTGTTTAGATTGATCATAAGCTACTTGTGCCCGCTCCAAATCTACTTTTGAGATTACACCTTTGGCAAATAGGCCTTTTTGACGTTCCAGATTGCGCAGTTGATCGTCCAATCCGATTTTAGCCTCATCGATGGCATTCCTAGCATCGTTAAGGGCGTTCAGATTGGGTACCACCTTTATCCGACAAAGAAGGTCTCCCGACTTCACGTAGTCGCCACCCTCGACGAATACTTCTTCGATGACACCCGAAATATTCGGCTTGATTAGCACTTCTTCCAAGGGTAGTATGCTGCCAGTGGCGACCGTTTTTTTGATAATAGTGCGTTTGGAAGCTTGCTCGGTTTCATAAACTACCGGGTCCTCGGCATTTTTAGAATAGAGATAGTACATTGATCCTCCGAAGGCGACAACGATAAGGAGCAAAATAATCCGGGTTACTGATTTTTTCATTTTTGTTTTGTTTTATGATTTGTTGCACCTGCCGTTGGCAGGTTGGTGATGAATATAATTGTGTTATTCCGTTCTTAAAGCATCTATAGGTCGGACCTTTATCGCACTATTAGCGGGTATAAACCCGGCCAAAAGACCCGATACCATCAATATCAACAGCGCACCCAAAACGACCCCTAAACTCACACTTGGGTTCAGAAACATATCGACTGGGCCATTGGCATCCAACAGCGCATTTACCGCATAAATGAAGAAAGCCCCGAATATTATCCCTGTCATTCCCGACATGATGGTCAAGAAAATGGATTCCATTAAAATCTGTAGCTTTATCGACCAAGGATTCTCGCCCAACGCACGTCTAATACCAATCTCCTTCGTACGCTCTTTTACCACGATGAGCATGATATTGCTCACGCCGATTATTCCGGATAGCAGTACCAAAATACCAACGAAATAGGCAATAAACTGGAGTGCCCCAAAGAGACTTTCCACCCTGTTGTACTGCTCGTATAAATCAAAGTAGCCTACAGCGCGTTTGTCTTCCGGATGTATTTTTCGGCTTGTTTTGACGACGTCTACGATGGCTTCCTTTAAGCTTGTAATGGAGCTGCCATCCTGGGCGGTTATGGCCATCCAACCCACATCATTTCCCCTATTAAAGGCTTGCGAGAATGCCGTAAAAGGCACAAAAATCTGTTTCTGTCCTTCCTCGCCATCGCCATCATTACTTTTCTTTTTGTAAATTCCGACCACCATGAAATTTACACCCTGAATCTTGATGTAGGTTCCCAAAACCTGCTCGTCTTTATCGTAGAGTCCGTTTCTTACCCCATCGCCAATAATGGCCACCTTGCGCTTTTCATTGATATCGTTGTAATTGATAAAGCGACCTGCGGTAATGCTCATTGGGTCTTGATTGATGATTTCAGGATAATCGCCATATACATTGTAGGCCCCTGCGTTGATGCCTCTGATCACATTGTTGCCCCCTCTAAAACCACTAAGTCTGTTTCTGGGTGATATGTATCGCAAATTAGGGACGTTGTCCCAAATGGATTGTACGTCCTCTACCTTAAAATTAAACTCCCTACCCTTTGGGAGTCCCTTGTAAGGCTTTGAGGTTGCCTGAGACCACATGAACATGGTATTGGTAGCGATATCGCCAAAGTCCTGTTTGATTCCGTTTTCAAGACCTTTTCCCGCAGAAAGCAGGATGATCAAGATGGCAATGCCCCAGAAAACCCCGAACGCCGTCAATACCGTACGGAACCAATTGCTGGTCAGTACTTCCAAAATCTCTTTCCAACGATCTTTGTTGAACATGGGTTCGCGGTTTATGATTTAAAATACAAACGCAAATTTCAAATACAAATACAAAACTTTATTAGCTGAAATCCTCTTTTCGGTTACGAGAGTATTCCTTAACTTTTTTTGAATTTAAATATGCGTTTGTATTCTCTTTTGGACTTGATACCTGAACTTGACCTTCTTTGCGCTTTGCGGTCCCTGGACTATGCTCAGGGAAATTGTCAAGGGTTAAGGTTCAAGGTTCAAAGAAAAACTACTTAAAATTCTTAATTCCTAATTCTTAATTCTTAATTCTTAATTCAAAATATATTATTCGTCCCGTATGGCATCGATGGTGTGTATATTAGCGGCCCGCCAGGCAGGAAAAAATCCCGCAACCGCACCTGCAAAAATCAATACGAAAACAGTGGTAATGGCCACATTAAAATTGACTGACGGGTTCATGATATAATCGACCTCGATGTGGGGCCCAACGATTTCAAGCAATCCCATACTAAATATGAGTCCCCCAAAACCGGAAATGGCGGTCACGAAAATGGCCTCATGTAAAATCATACCTATAATCGACCATGGTTTTGCACCCAATGCTTTGCGAATTCCGATTTCCCTAGTGCGTTCTTTGACAACGATCAGCATAATATTGCTTACACCCACTACCCCGGCCACTATGGTACAGATGCCCACAAACCAGAAAAAGAGTTTAATGTTCCCTGTCAACCCATAGTATCGTTTTGCCTCTTCCATAGCACTCCAAACCTCAACACCGCCCCCGTCGTTCGGGGCAATGGTGTGTGCTTGTTTCAGATAGTCCTGAAGTTCATCCTTAAACTGAACGGCTTGCGCTACGGCCTCATCAAAATTTTCAACTTCCGGCAGTGTAAAGGCCATATTGTTGATGCGATCGCCCCCGTTGAACACTTTTTGGGCCGTGGTAATCGGAATATAGATGCGTTCTTCTTCGCGGTCTTCGGTTTCCGAATAGACCCCCACGATTTTAAACTGCACCCCTGAGATATCGATGAGCTCGCCAATCGGCGTATCGACCTCATTAAAGACGTCATTCTTGATTTTCTTACCAATGACCGCTACCTTGGCAGTATTGACCTCGTCTTGGTAGATTAGAAAACGCCCCTCGTGCATTTTCGCATTCTCTATTTGCTGAAATTGGTAAGACACTCCCTGAACCCCATATATAAGGGCCTCCTTCCCATAATTGACGGTAATATCCCGAACAAAAATCCGTGGCGATTTATGCTCGATAGCATCTTGCAGTAAATTGGATGAAAATTGATAGTTCTCGTTGCGAAGTTGAATTCGGCGACCGGGATTCAAGCCTTTGAACTCTTTTGTGGTAACACCGGGCCATGCCCAAACACTGGTCGATGCATCCTGTTCGAATTCGTGGGCGATACCATTTTGCATACCTTGACCAAAGCCCAATAAGATTACCAGAATAAAAATACCGGAGGCTACGGATAGCCCAGTTAGGAAGGTCCGTAATTTATTTTTACGGATGGTATCGAAGATTTCCTGCCATCTTTCGATGTCGAACATGTGATTGATTTGATGATTGATTGATGATGCCTTGGGGAACTAGCACTTTTATTAGACTGTTCTTGCGGAGGATTGTTACAGTCCGATATCTTAAAAATATGTTAAAACCATTTTAGGCGTTCTTCATTTTACGGTAGACGAAATAAAACAATACTCCAACCAAAATATAGGGTATGGCCATGAGGTATACAATGCCATTATTGATACCCTCAGCAGCGGAAACATTCCCCTCGCTTTCCAGCACGGCACGGCACATGGCGCATTGGGCTGCACCAATTTGGGGCAGTAACACTATTCCTATAACAATTAAAAGTCTCTTCATAACATTCCCTTTGAATACGTTAAGGGCGACATTTTGTTTACAAATCGCTTCAACTCGGGTAGTATGGCGAAATCATCAAATAGACCACTACCCCGGTAATCGCGACATAAAGCCATATCGGGAAGGTAATCCTTGCCAATTTACGATGCGCTTCATATTTCTTTAAATACGCCCGCGCATACGTCTTCAGCACGAGCGGAATAATACCTATCGACAAAATAATATGTGATACAAGGATGAAATAATACACATATCGCAGCATCCCTTCCCCACCATAGCTCGTTGAATCGGAAGTCATATGGTATGCGATATACAATATCAAAAACAACAACGATAACGCAATACAACTCGTCATAACGTTTTGATGTAATTGCTTTTTCCCACTTTTAATGGCAAGTAGCCCAACAATCAACAAGACGGCTGTCAGTCCGTTTATAGAAGCATAAATCGGAGGTAAAAAGCCCATTCGTTCCACGCCTGGTACTTTCACCCTGAATAGTAGCGCAACGACCAAGGGAACCACAATCGATACAATGGTGATAATCCTATTAAAATTTCTTTCTTTCTTGGCTATGGCATCCATCTATTCCTGCAACAGTTTTTCAATATCTTTCTTTAGGGCTGAAATCTGCTCTGTTTCCCCATGTTCATTCGTTCCCTGCTCTTCGGTAATTGCCCCCCGATAATACACGATCGGATTTCCGAACTTATCCACCCGAGAACGGATATACCCATTCTTATCAATCAAAGCGAACATTCCGGAATGTTCGAACCCACCCGGAGCATCTGGAACTTCGGCGGCAAAAATATTAAACCCTGCGTTCGCAAGGTCATAGATTTTTTCTTGATCGCCCGTCATTAAGTTCCAATCCAGATCCGTAATGCCATATCGCTCGGCGTACTCTTTTAAGACCTTTGGGGTATCGTGTTCCGGTGTAATGGAAAAAGATGCAATCCCGAAATCCGGATTTTCACCAAATTCGTTCTGTATCTCAACCAGATTCTTGTTCATGATAGGACAGATGCTCGGGCAAGTGGTGAAGAAGAACTCAACGACGAACACCTTACCCTCATAATCGGTATTGGAAATAAGCAAGCTATCCTGATTGGTAAAGGCAAACTCTGGAACCCTGCGTTTTTTACCATTCAAAAGTACGTAGGCCAGTTCTCCACTATTGTCCTTTACGTTCATTCGATCATTCTGAACGACAGTACCTGATTTTATCCGATCAATAATTCGCGGAATAACAATAATGCCAAAAACTAAAACGATTAGAGACACCCAGACGTATGTGTATTTGTTTTTCATTCCGGTGGACTAGATTTCCCTTCTTGTTTTATTCTTCTTGAGTGCCAATCGATACTCCGCCAAAATGATTTTTACATCATCGACCATCTTATTGTTCAAGTCAGCGATAGACGAGCTATTGAAACCGTATTTTGTCTGTTCATCTTCATCATCATTACGACCACGCAGACTACGATCTTTGTCAATAATAAAAACCAGAGGGGTAGCCATATTTTCATCTAAGGTGACGTCTGTTTTGAGTCCGTCGAAAAACGTCTGTATTTTGGTCTTATCCATAAAAACAAAGTGCCATTTTTTGGTATCGGCCAACGCCCCAAGTTCTTTTTGCAATTCCGCGACATCGCTTTCGGTGCCTTCCGGTACGACCATTATAAACTGAAAGTCGTTGAACTCGTAAAAACGCTTGTAAATTTTTTGATTGAGGTTGAGCGCGTTTGTTCGCTTCACGTTGATGTCACTTCCTAAAAAACCAAGAACGGTAATTTTTTCATTTAGGGTAATATCATCATCAGAGGAAGGTATTTCCCCTATATTTTCAGTAAGAACGGCCAACTTTCCAAAATTCGTCGTCCCCGATAAAAAGAAGAGGTACACTACAATGGGAAGTACAAAAAGCACCACTAAAACTAATGTTTTCTTCATAGCCAAAAGAGTTATCGCAAAGATAAAACACAAACGTCAAACGGACTTACAATTCTTCCCAACATTATCTAAATACTCATTTTCAGGCATAAAAAAAGACGATATCGCATCGTCTTTTTATTTTCGTCTAGCTGTTTTGTTTTAGAAATTCCATTCAACAAATCCGGTTTTATATACCTCATAGACATAGTCAGCTTCCAACAACAATATAAAGACCAAATACGCAACGAGAAAAATGGGCGTCCATACGATCGCCCTTCTCAGTGCCGTCTTCTCATCGCGCAAGTGCATGAAATCCCAGGCGATATAATAGGCCTTGACCAGCGTAAGGATGATAAAAATCCAGTTAAGGATTTTCATTCCCAAAAACGTATTCTGGATAAGCACTGCTGGTTTAACAATACCTAATGCCACCTCAACCGTGGTTACAATGGTAAGAAAAATCAATACGCCCCAAATTTTCGAGGTGTTCGATTTGAATTTTACCAATCCTCTGAAAATCTCAAGTTTGTGCTCGTGTGCCATTATAGTTCGTTAATCGTTAACTAATATTATTCTAGTACTTTTAATAGCTTCCCTCACTAGCGGGAATTATGGTACCTTAAACTAAATAGAAGAAGGTAAATACAAATACCCACACTAAATCTACAAAGTGCCAGTACAGTCCCACTTTTTCCACCATTTCGTAATGCCCTCTTTTCTCGTAGGTTCCCAAAATCACATTGAAGAAAATAATCAAATTGATCATGACCCCTGAGAATACGTGAAAACCGTGAAAGCCCGTAATAAAGAAAAAGAAATCGGCAAAAAGCCTACTACCATATTCATTCCGCACCAAGTTAGCTCCCTCGACTACCATGACCCCGTCGTTTATCTTAGCCAAGGTTTCCTCTCTATTCAACAAGGTCTTTTCCCCCTCCTCATTGATCAACTCCGTTCTGATAAGAATATTCGGGTTGGCCTTTAATCCGGCAACGACCTCATTTAAGTTGTAGCTCGTTTGGTAACCTTCATCGTAATACCAGATACCGTTCTTTCTTTCGTGCGCCTCGCGATCGCTGCTGATTTCCTTTGCGAAATCGGCCAGAGCGGCCCGCTCGCCCGTATCGGCCTTTACAAATTGAAGGATTCGCCCTCCTTTGGTTTCGACGGCGCCATAATCCCCACTGATAAAAGTCGCCCATTCCCATGCTTGGGAACCAACGAAAATTGCACCTCCGATAATGGTCAGGAACATGTACCAGATAACGGCATTTTTTTTCATTTTATGCCCTGCATCCACCGCCAAAACCATCGTGACCGATGACATGATCAGAATAAAGGTCATGAAGGCCACATAGTACATTGGAAAGTTGCCATGGAAGAAGGGAACGTGAGTAAACACTTCATCGGCTATTGGCCAGGTTTCGATAAACTTGAACCTTGAAAAACCATAGGCTGCCAAGAAACCGGAAAATGTCAGGGCATCCGAAACCAAGAAGAACCACATCATTAATTTGCCATAACTGGCACCTAAAGGCCGATTACCGCCTCCCCAAACATTTTCTTCAGAACCTGTAGCTACAGTAGAATCCATATATTAAAATCGTAATGTTAAAACTTGCACAAATTTACAGCTTTCTGCGTGCATTCAAAACCGAATCTTTATCAAAACAGACTTTATCTCAAAATATTATTGCACAAAGCTCATAAATAACATCAGATACACCCAGAGGAGGTCTAAAAAGTGCCAAAAAGTGGCTCCCAACGAGACACCCAGGTACTCCTCGGAAGAGTACCTTCCTTTAACCTGCTTGTACAAAACAACCAAAAGCGATATGATCCCGGCCACCAAGTGTGCAATGTGCACCGCGGCGATTAGGAATACGTACGACATTTTAATACTGCTCGTAGGGCCGGTAAAAAAGTAGCCGTTCGCCAACATTTGGCGAAAACCCTGAAACTGAGTGACGATAAAAAGGACACCTAGGAAAAGGGTGGTCACCAGCATATAAGTACAAAGCTTCCTATTGTCTTTTTGAATAGCCCTTTTTGCGATGATATACGTGATGCTGCTCAAGACAATTATTGCGGTACTAATAAGAAAGGCATCGGGCAGCTGTATATCCGAAATCCAATCTTCGCGACTACTGCGACTGACTATATACGCACTTGTCCACCCCGCGAAACCCATGAGCAGACTCACGATTCCGAACCAGAGCATCATTTTTTTCGCCCTGTCTTTTTTTACTTTCTGTGTACCCTGTGTTAAATCCATCCTCGTATCATCTTATCCCCTACATAAACCAGCTGCATTAGCGTAATGTAACTTACACTGGCCAACATCAGCTTTTTGGCGGAGGTATTATCTCTTCTTTCATACAATCGAAATGCAAAAAACAGCATTACCGCACCCATGAGGAAAACGATGACCGCTGCGAGTATCGAGAGCTGCAGGTCGCCAGTTATCCCGAATACGGGGATTATGGAAATCAGCAACATCCAAAAGGTGTACATAATAATCTGTAGGGCCGTTCCCTTATCCTTTTTTCCGGTTGGCAACATTTTAAAGCCGCCTTTTTTGTAGTCGTCATCAAGCATCCATCCTAAGGCCCAAAAATGCGGAAACTGCCAAAAGAACTGTATCATGAACAAGGTTCCCGGCTCTATACCGAAATCATCGGTGGCCGCCACCCACCCCAACATAAAGGGAATGGCGCCCGGTATGGCACCGACGAAAACCGCAAGAGGCGTTTTCGTTTTTAAAGGGGTATAGCAACTGGTGTATAGAAAAATGGATATGGCTCCGAACATCGCCGTTTTCGGGTTCAGGTAGTACAATGCGATAACACCGAGAACCGTCATGATTATTGCAATGACCATCGCCTTATTGACCGTCATTCTTCCTGCGGGAATCGGTCTGTTCATGGTACGCTTCATGAGCGCATCCAAATCCTTTTCAATGACCTGATTGTATGCGTTGGAAGCCCCAACCATACAGTAGCCACCAAAAGACAATAACAGAATAGAAAACCAATTGATTTCCGGAGCCCCTAAAAAATACCCTGCTACCGAAGAAAACACCACACTAATGGCAAGGCGTGCCTTCGTTATTTCCTTGAAATCGGAAAAACCTAGGGCCCAAGTATTGTTTTTTGCCGTGCCAACCGCCGTTTTCATCTATCCTATTTAACGGCTGCAAAGATAGGCCCCAAAGGCTATTTCTGCAACGAAAAGGAACTATTTATCCCAAGGGGCGATCGGAGTTGTTTATATTTGAAAACCAAAAAAATAGCGAAAATGAAAAAACATTTATTTATGTCCTTAATACTGCTCTTCACGTTGGGTACTTCGCTGTTAATGGCGCAGGACGAAGAGGTTGTCATAAAAATCGATACGCTTTCGACCCAGGTTTTCATGCTTACCGGCCAAGGTGGTAATATCGGTATTTATGTGGGGCTGGACTATGTATTTATGATCGATGACCAATTCGATAGGCTGAGCGGGAAACTAAAAACAGCCATTACATCGTTGACCGACAAGCCGATCGCCTTTCTTTTCAACACCCACATGCATGGCGACCATTCCGGCGGTAATGCCAAATTCAATTCAGATGCCGTTACGCTTGTGGCACAGGACAACGTACGGAATAGGATAAAAAGCAACCAGCAAAAGAAATTGGACGAAGGTGAGATTACCACTGAATACTTCTCGAAAATGTTACCCGAAGTGACTTTTTCCGAAGACATCACCTTTTACGATGGTGATGAGACCATCATGGCTTTTCACGTGCATAATGCCCATACCGATGGTGATGCGATGGTTTATTTTACCCAAAACAATGTTTTGCACATGGGCGACACCTATTTTTCCGAGCGCTACCCATATATCGATTTAAAAAGTGGTGGAAGTATAAGGGGCTATATCGCCGCGCATAAAAAAGCGCTAATGATAATTAATGAGGATACCAAGATCATACCAGGGCACGGACGCCCCTCTACATTCTCAGAGCTCCAGAGCTATGTGGTGATGTTAGAGGATATTATGGAGAATGTTCAGGAACAAATGGCTGCCGGAAAAACCTTGGAAGAGGTGATTTCTGATACTTCGTTAACCTCTAAGTACGATGCGAACCGAGGTGATGGTTTTATCAAGCCGGAAAGACTGCGGCAAACGATTTACGAGAGTCTAATGGGAGAATAGCAAACAAAAAAAATCCCAAGTCTTAACTCGGGATTTTTATGTGAAAATAAGGTCTCTATTGTAATTTGAAGGTAATCGGAATACTGAAAGGTACCCTAACCGCTCTACCCCTTTGCTTACCAGGCGTCATTTTGGGCAGCTTACTTATGATACGGGCAGCTTCTTTTTCTAAGTTCTTATCGGGGCCACGCATTCTTACGTTTCCGATGCTACCATCCTTTTGAATGGTGAACATTACACTTACCCTACCTTGAACACCCATATCTTGAGCGATTTCAGGATAACGGAAGTTTTTACTAATGTGCTTTTGCATCATTTTTTGAAAACAGGCTCTTTTATTGCTTTCCCCCTCACATCCTGGGAAGATGGGTACGTCTTCAATAACCGCAAAAGGAACATCGATATCTTCGTCAACCTCTTCAGTTGCCACGTCCTCTACTTCGATGATTTCCTCTTCTTGTGAGGTCTCCGTAGATTCGATCACCGTTTCCTCAACCTCCTCTTCGTCTTCAACCACCTCGATAATTTCAGGAGCCGCTGGTGGCGGTGGCGGTGGCGGTGTTTTAATTTGCTCTGTCATCGGCACTTCTTCATCTAAATCATCATCAACGTTCATAGAAATGTCGTACTCGCCGCTGTCGTCGTATGTTTTCCATTCGAGCGCACCGTATGTAAGCGCCATTACCAACGCCAGCCCTATAACGAAATAGAGTCCGCTATTGCGGCCTACATCGGCTTTCGGATTTTTTTTCAGTTCCATATCTTCAAATTTTAAGGTTTGCTAATTTAATTAAATAATCGGTTCAAGCAAAATTTATTAAGGCATTCGTTCCCGATTTTCGGTACGTATTTTCAACCTTTTACAAGAGCAGTAAAAATTCTTACGGCCTCCATTTTAAACGACCATTTGATGAAAACACCACAATTATAATCAGTGCACCGACAAAAGTACCCGTTATGTTGGCCAAAGCATCGAATATATTTCCGTCTCTGGTAACGGTTAACTTGTGTTGTAATACCTCAATAATTATTCCATAAATGATAGTTACCAATGAAAAAATCATGGTAGCTTTCTGAAGTTTCAGCTTACCATCGGTGCGTTCCCTTGCGAAAAAACAGCCTAAAATCGTTGCAACGAAGTAAAAGGTAAAGTGTACGATTTTATCCATATGTGGAATACGCAGTGTAGGGGCACTAACACCGGATAAAGAAATGAGACTCATAACGGTCACAAAACCCATCCAAAGTAAAAAAACAATGGTGAATCCGGAGTTTTTAAGCACCGATTAATTCTTTGTAGGCATCGGCATCGAGCAGATCATCAACCTCCGATGGTTCTGAGAGTTTTATTTTAACCATCCATCCATCACCATAGGGATCTGAATTTACTTTTTCCGGTTCGTCCTCCAACTCCGTATTAAAAGCAACGATTTCACCGCTTAAGGGTTGAAACAGGTCAGAAACCGTTTTTACTGCTTCAACGGTGCCGAAAACTTCGTCCTTGGCCAAGGTCTCATCCAAAGTTTCTACCTCTACATAAACGATGTCGCCGAGTTCGCCTTGTGCAAAATCGGTAATTCCGACAACGGCCACATCACCTTCTATTCGTACCCACTCATGGTCTTTGGTGTATTTTAATTCTGATGGTATGTTCATTCTTAATAATTTTAATTAGCAGAGCAAATGTAGCGGATTCCCAAGGAGTATTCAAGGGAAAATAATTTTTGGAAAACAAATCTTCAGACAACCGGAAGCGATTGCTTCTTTGCGAATTTCGGACCTTAATTGCCGAAGTTATACCTCAGCGTGAAACCCGAGTTGATGGTTGTTTGCGGGAAGGCCGTCGATACCGCGAATTGCGAGAATGAATGGTCGTAAAAGAAGAGCGCGTTCAGGTTCTTGGTCAACGCGTAATCGGCCGTGAACTTAATCGACAACAGATTCTGACCGGACGTAATCTGATTGTTATCGATATCCAGATTTCGGATGATGGTAATATTATCACGTAGACTCAAATCGGCCTTTAAATTCAAATCGCCTTTTAATCGAGTCTTGTTCCCACCGATATTCGTAACGAACTTAACATCCTTGATCCGGTAACCCAAACCAAGGGTGTATTCCTTACCATTGATCTCGGTCATCAAATTATTGTCTAAGCTCAACGAAAGGGTACGATCGGTGCGAACCTCGGCCAATACGCTTACCGAATTCTTCATTTCAAAATCTACCCGTAGCAAGGGGTTGAAGGCGTCGTTCAAAACTACATTGTTGAGAATAAGGTCTGGAAGCAAATCCCCGTTCTCAGGATTAAACGCACCTAAATCGTCCTTCAAAAGCTGTTGTTTTTCTAAATTCGTCTGGAACGAATTGATACTATAGGCCGCGCGATATCCATGCTGCAATGAAAAACGGGTGAATTTTTTCTTGAACCATTTGTTGCGCATCAGACCGGTGTATTTAATATTCCAGTTAGGTATTGGAATGCTACGGAAAATGTCTAGATTCACGCGATCCGCACTCTGACCGGTATAGGCTGCAAAGAAAGCGGGAAGCAAAACATCTTGGCTTGTCTTCCCATATCGCTCGGGAAAACCATCTTCATCCGGTGTACCAAAAGGCTGTGCCCTATCGGAAATGATTCGATTGGCGATGGTAATCCTATTCTGCTTGAATTCCTCGAAGTTTTCAGAATCGAACTCATCGCTTTTTCCGAAGGCCGTACCGATCATCATTGTAGAAATACTGAAGTTTCCAAAATTATTCGGTGTTTGCGGCACGTATTGCTGTTCACCGTCAACGATATCGATTTGATAGTTCTCCTGAAGGCTCTCCGAGAACTGTCTATCGGCCACCAAATCAATGGTCAAATCCTGCACCGGTTGCGCGGTCGCCGTAATGTTCAATTGTTTGGTGGTGCGTCTTATAAATTGCTCATTGAAGCCATCGAAACCGGTCAGCCATCCGTTGCGAGCGGCGTCAAAACGCACATCGGCCTGACTCCCGAAAACAAAACCGATCGTAGGTCTTGCCGAGCCGATAAAGCCCACGCTCTGGGTATACCCCGGTAACACTGTACCATTGCTCTCATTGTAATTGACGTTCAATCGTTTGACCATAGTCACAATGTCTACAGCAGTGTTCCATAGTTTACTCGTCTTGGCGGGTGTTTTCTTCTTCTCTTTCTCATTATTGCCCGCTTTGTCCGTTTTGACAGGAGCTTGCTGCTGTGATTTTCCACTCCGCTTTTTCAATCCTATCAAATCATAAAACTTTTGCATGGTAAGCGAGGCGGTCAGGTTATGCGTATTGGCATTTTGTACTGTATTTATCGAGACAATATCCAATTCACCCGAAGCCACTCCAGGATTCTGTTCTTGGGCAACTGCCAGGTTTAAAGCGTCCCCACCGCGTTGCCAGTCAAAATTACTAGTGTAAGAATATTGTGCATCTATAAAATCCAAAGCAGGGATTTTCGCAAACGGTATTTCATAATTCAACTGCATTTGCTGCGAATGTCGGTTCGGTTCCCCCAAATCCCAAAAGCCGTCCCAAAGTCGCAAGGCCTTATCTACCTCCGATTCCGGATTGTTGGGATCGTCTAAATAATTCCGTACGATATTATTGTTCGATCCTATAAAATTCAACCGCAACGATTTCGTTAGACTATAATTTACCGTATACTGCCAGTTGAACAGATAGTTTCGTTGCTGTAGTTCGGGCAATGATAAGAAATTGGCGGGATCTTCTCCCGCCGGAATCACATTCCTGAACGTTTGCCTATTGAATTGCCTGTTGATATCGGAATTGACCGAAATCGTGGTCGGCAAAAGACTTAGATTCAATTCTTTCAGCCATTGCCAATACCTACCATTGAAAAGGGAATCTTTTTTCGCGAAGGGGGCTACTTCTACCGGTTTGAAATTATGATTGTACACGAAACCGGCAACAACGCTTTGATCCTTCAGATCTTCAACTTCAAAATCGCGGTGATCGGTCTGGTTATAGGAGTAATTGAACGTGAAGTTTTCGATATCATAGAAATTCGCATCGGCCTCCTCACCTCTATTCTTTCTTACACCGATCAAGTTGATACTCGTTCGCTTCGTATAATCCTCGGCACGTTCCCTAATATTTTCGGCATCCTCTTCACTACTTGCGGTTTCCACCAAATCCTCCAACCTAAGGTCATCGAATTCAGGATCGAATTCCGGGGTAATCAATTGTTCTGAAATTCCGTAGTTGAACGGCAATTGAATGCCCCACTTGGGCGGTAATAACTGCCCCAAATTCAGATTGGTCACTACATCATAGGAAATGGCATCTTCACGGGCCCGTTCATTCGGCATTTGGTCTATGGCGCCAAAACCCGAAGTACTCTGACTGCCCGTAGCCGTGATATTTGCAAAGTCGGCAATATTGGCATCCATTGCCACTACGCTGGCCCAACCACCTTTGTTGTCAAGACCCGCCAAACGCAATTCGTTGAACCAGACTTCACCATCGGCGGTACGATCGCTAATGTTCTTTATCCCGACCATCATAGAGCGTATGTTCCCCAACGATGGGTTTCCTTTGATTCCGATACGCAACCTGCCGTCGGCTCTTGGGTCGGTCGCCAATTTTTCTACAGGTTCGCCATCCTCTATTTCGTAGTAACGGGTTTCGTTCAGTGGAACGCCATCGTTTCTAAGATTGATACGGAGGGATTTAATTTTCTTCAGATCATCCAACAACACATCCATCTCATTGGCTTCGGGCCAAATATCCCTAGGGCTGATTGCGCCCCATTCGGTAAATTGCAGGGGAAGCTCTATCTGATAAAAGTTCTCTGAAAAGTCAGTTCCTATGCGAAGGAAACCGACCAATGGAGAAATAGATGGTCGCAATTCTATACCTACCTCTTCGGCATGCATGAACATCTTGATTTTTTCGTACTGTCGTAAGTCTATGTTCAAGCTCTTGAACACCGCACGCGAATCTTCCGGTTCTAGATTGTTGACCACTAAGGAAAGAGATTGCTCGTTCTGGCGCACCACGGTATTGTTGTTGTTGAGCGGCTCGCGAATTACATCGGGTGGCAGGACATAGCGAATCGGACTTCTTTGCTCATTTTCCTGTATGTTTACCGCATTTACATCGAGCGAAGTCGCGTCGGAGGAAGGCAAGTCACCATTCTCCTCAAGACTTTTGGTATACGTACGCCAATCGCCACGCACCAGATCCAGCGTCGCGAAACGTAGCACGACGTCATCGGTGAAATCGGTAAGGTACATGCGCATGGTACTGACGGACCTCAAATCACTGATACCACCAAAGGTATTTTCCTCCGTGATATCGCTTAACGGAATTTTATACTGAATCCAGCGACTTCTTTTTTGACTACCATCGGGAATTCTAGGAGCGGCATAAAGTGTGTCCCGAATATCAGTAACGTATTGGTCGCCGATATTGGTTCCAGGCTTGATTTCAACTTCATAACGGTAATAACTGTCTATGGTGTTCATGGTCAAATCCCTATCGATATCCTCAACGTCTGGCAAGGTGGTATTGCCCCGGTTGTCGTTGGTTACCTCGATAGGAGAGTTACCCTCGGTGTTGTTGAAATTAAGGTATCGGTTGAGGATACTTCCTTCCCGCTGTAAGAAGTATTCGTAATTGTCATTGGCGGGGTCGGGACCCGTGCCATATCGGCCTTCATCGACATCCGCTAATCCATCGAGACCCACGTCTTGCGCGGTCCTGGAGGCTTCATCAACATCAAAGGCATATACCAGCGCCTGTGTTTGCGGTACCTCTCCCCAATCGGTCGGTCTGGTATCGGTGTCTTGCTCGGTTACAGGGAGACCGTTTTCATATTGTTTTCTACCATCAGGAAGAATATCTTCCGAAATGTTCCCTAATTCGATTACTAATTTACCAGGGGTGGTGCCCACATTATCCTCATAGGGGTCCATTACCCAGAATTGAATGAACTCTACATTGGCCTGTTCGAAGTTGGTACTGTTCAACGAGCGCATGACCCCTCCCCAGTTTTCCTGCGGATTATCGGTAAAACCCTCTTCCGTATTCGCATTGTAGGGCCCTTTGATGGTTGGATAATAAGCAAGGTCAAAAGTGGTTTGCTGTTGTGTCTGGCCTTGTGCCACCTCTACCCTAGGAAAAACCTCATCGATAAAAATACGTCGTGATTCGTTTAAGGAAATATCGCTGTCACTAATACTTGCAGGTCTTTGGCTCGTATAAAAAATCGGATCAATAGTATACCACGCTACCTTGGCCCGATTGAATCCGGCACCGAGTGGATCTCCCGAAGGACCGCGCCTGTCGGTTGGTATACTTGCGAGGGTCCATCCGAGGGAAGACCGGATATCGATCAACGCCTGCGCCCCTTCAAAATCATCTAAATAGGTAGTGGTTTCGCCTTGGAAGTCCGCATTTTTCGGGGAACCTGGCTTTAACCAAGCGACTTCACCACGTAGCGAGAGATTGGAAGGCACATCGGTGTCGATATTCGGTAGTTTATTGACCATTCTTGTGAGAAAGGGCACTTCCGTTGAAAAGTTCCCGTTGAATCCGAATATCGTATTGTTGACTGGCTCTACGCCGAAGTTCGATTTTTGGGTAAGCGGGCGTTCGTTCAGCTTTAAAAGCGTACCGCCCAAGACAAAATTCTTATTCACCTGATGTTCTACATTTATTCCGGTAAAATTTCTGGTCTGCTGCCCGAAAACGGCATTATTCTCTACCGAAATATTGATCGGCACATTGGAAGCCTCCAGATTGGGGTCGAGAATCTGAACCGTACCCGCCTGATAATTTACCGTATAGTCGATGCCCTCCTGTAGCGTTCTGCCGCCGGCTGTAACCCTTACCGAACCACGTGGCACATTAAAGGCCCCGATGGGAATACCATTGCTCCCCTCCGATTTGTAACGCCCTTTTAAAATAAACTTATTTTTTTCGGGATCTTGCAATGCAGCTGCCTTGGTAAGCTCGTACATATCACGGAATACATACTTTTCCTGATTGGCGTCATAATTCTCCGGAGAACCATAACCTTCAATACTTCCGCCGTTCAATCTACGATACAGGAAGCCTCCAAAAGGTTCCGCCTTGGTGAAAATGATACGCCCGTTTCGCGTATCGACCGTTAAACCGGGCACAAAATCGAAAAAGCCATCACCACCCGGTTGAAGATCGTTATAAACGTTCAATCGGTCTAAGTTAAAGACATTCAATAGGATATCCTCCTCGAGTCCCTCCGGCCAATTGGTGCCGGGGCCTTCGTCTACAGGGGTGATATAGTTTCTCGGCGTTGGATCAGAATACAGAATATTCATCTTAAAGTCTTCCTGGCTCAATTGAAAGGCGCCCGTAGCATAGATATTCTTCATCATCAAATCCCAAATTGGATCGCTGATATTGGTAATATTACTTTTAAGAAGTTTTAAGATCAATGTATTGTTATCGATAATCGGATTCGCGGGCCCTACCTGTACCGTAGTGGCTTCAAGGCCTCCATTAGCGAACTCCCCTACCTGATAGACATTCCCGTTAAAGGTATATTGGTACGCCACGCCCAGCACCTCATCGTTACTCAATCGTTGGTTTAATGAGATGTAGCCTAATTGCGTATTAAAATCATAATCCCTCCCCTGTTCCAATTTCCGAGCATTTTCCAGAATGGCGAAATCAGTACCTTGACTTGGGGAATAGCCCGCATTAAATGACGCGGAATTAAATCCGCTATCTACGGTTGCGATGTCTCTAATATTGTCATTTAAGGCGCCTGAACCCGAGGCAATCAATGCGGGATCATAATCATTGGCATTGTTTCTGGGTAAATTACCCGTTGCAGGATTTGTATTGAAGAATCCGGGTGCCGCGGCGCCTACGTTCCCCAATCTGGTCTGCTCGGAAAGGGCCTCCCCTAAATCCTGAAGGGCCACGATATTCCTGACATTCAATGTCTGTTGGTTCCGGTTCGTTACCCATACCTCCAAACGGGTAATCTGTACCTGACTCCGGATATACGGATAGCTCTCCATCGCCGTATCGTAGTTATCCCTAAAGTACTGTCCGAGAAAAAAGTGTTTGTCCTCATCATAATCCAGGGCGGAAAGCGAAAAGTCGTTAATGGTACCACCACCTTGCGCAACGACCGTATTGTTTTGGGATTGTTGTTGTGAGAATACCGCGGTCACGGTAGTCTTACCGAATTGCAATTGTGTCTTTACCCCGAAAAGGCTTTGCGCCCCTTGGATGAGCGAACTGTTCAAGGGCATATTTACATTACCGAATTCTATTTTTCGAATGATATCGTCATCGGTGGGCGTATAATCGATCTTGAATATATTCTGAAAATCGAAAGTAGCCTCGGTATCGTAATTTACGTTTGCCTGTAGGCGGGTTCCGATGGTACCAAGCATACTTAAGCTAATGCGCTGATCGAAATCGAAAGAAAGATTGCTTCTGTTCCGTGGTGAAAGTGCGGGGTTGTCGTTTTTTTGCCAGATGACCCCTAAATCCATCGCGACAGAACCTTGTGGATCTATCTGGATTTCGGTTCCCCCGAAAATCGATTCGAAAAATTTGTTGTTTACATAAAAGTTAGGAAGCAAGTTTTTGCGCGCTTCCTCACTCCCCTCCTTCTTGCCGGAAAACGCATCTGCCTTTTCCTTGAAATAAGCCTTCATTCCCTCTTTGCGAGCCAGCTCATAATATTGTTCCGGAGTGAGTATGATAGGGTAACCGATATCGAAATCCCCTAGTTTCTCAGAATAGACATACCCATTGATTTTCGGGTCGTAGATGTATTTTGACACGATGCTGTCCGGATTCTCCAAAAGGATTTTTCCCAGATCGAATCCGGTCTTAACAGAATCTACTTGTTGGGTGAGAGAATCCTGCTCTTGTTCGGTGGGGTTATCCTGTGCATTAACCGCACCGGTGCCAAGAAAGCACAGTGCGAATAGGATGGTAAGCTTAAATGAAAATTTAAGAATGGTTGTGGCCCCTGTTTTCAAACTAATTACAGATTTTTCAGCGTCTGTTTTATAATATTTTCGACGCTTAAGGAGGAATCTTGGGCAAGCACTTTATCGATCACGCGCTCTGCCTGCTTACGTGCGAATCCAAGAACCTCTAAAGCTGATAACGCTTCATCTTTATTTGTATTGTTCGAACTGAGGGAAACTTCATCAATATCGTAGATTTTTAAAATCTTGTCTTTTAGGTCCAAGATGACCCGCTGTGCCGTTTTCGCTCCAATGCCTTTGATACCCTGTATCGTAGGTACGTCGCCAGTTGCAATAGCGTCCCTGATTTGAAGGGGTGACAACGAAGACAACATGCTTCGTGCAGTGCTCGATCCTATACCCGAAACAGAGAGTAAAAGCCTAAAAATCTCGCGTTCCGATTTTTCGGCAAAACCGAACAAGGTATGGGAGTCTTCCTTAACCTGCAGGTGGGTAAACACTTGAATCTGTTCGGCATCGGATATCTTGGAAAAGGTGTTCAACGATATGTTCACAAAATAGCCAACTCCACCACACTCGATTATCAAGTTGGTGGGGTTCTTTTCTACTAGTTTTCCTTTTAGGTGGTGGATCATGGGTTACGGTTCAAATACAAATTCAAGAATCAGGTTACAAGTTTCGAAGAATTGATGCATTGTTGTGATTGGTAATGACTTTTAAGTGTTGGCACTTCGACTGCGCTCAGTGTGACATTTAAGATGCTCGGTGCTCGGTGCTCGGTGCTCGGTGCTCGGTGCTCGGTGCTCGGTGCTCGGTGCTCGGTGCTCGGTGCTCGGTGCTCGGTGCTCGGTGCTCGGTGCTCGGTGCTCGGTGCTCGGTGCTCGTAAAACGTAAAAACAAGGTCATGACCGAAAAAGTTTAGCGCTAACTATTTTCCTCCGGTTTTTGCCTTCCATCTTTTCTCCCGTTCCTGTGCGTCGATAGCGGCAATCGCTGTCATGTTCACCATTTCGTCAACACTAGCGCCCAGTTGTAGAATATGTACCGACCTCCTTAATCCGATCATAATAGGACCTATCGAATCGGCACCGTTCAGTTCCTTCATCAGTTTGAAGGTGATGTTCGCGCTCTCCAGATTTGGAAATATTAAGGTGTTCACTTTTTTACCGGCCAATTTTGAAAACGGGAACTGACTTTCGTGCAATTCCTTATTCAATGCAAAATCTACCTGTATTTCTCCATCCACTGGTAAATCGGGATTCCGCTCATGCAAAATCTTAACCGCATCCCTCACCTTTTTACCATTTGGGTGGCCAGAGGAACCAAAATTTGCATAAGACAGCAAAGCGATTACTGGATCAAAACCAAAAGTCGTCGCTACGTTCGCCGTCATTTGTGCAATTTCTGCAATCTGTTCGGCGTTCGGGTCAATATTTATGGAAGTATCCGCCAAGAACATCGGACCTCTTTTGGTAATCATTATATTAACCGTGGAAGCCCTAGTAACGCCGGAAGCCCTGCCAATTACTTCAAATACCGGTTTCACCACTCTTGGGTATGCCCTAGAGTAACCTGAAATCATACCATCGGCATCACCTTCCAACACCATCATCGATCCAAAATAGTTTCGTTCGCGCATTTTAGACTGCGCGTTGTAGAGCGTGGTACCGCTACGTCTTCTATTTTCCCAAAAACGTTTCGCGTACTGGTCCCTTTTTTTATCGGATGCGGACGTACTCGGATCAATAATCTCAATATCCGCATCGAACTCCAGTTCCTGCTTTAATTCCGTAATGATTTCTGTATTTCCTAATAGCACTGGAATCGCGATACCTTCTTCATGAACGATTTGTGCCGCTTTTAGCACATCTAAGTGATCGGCCTCGGCAAAAACGATTCGTTTTAGGTTCATTTTGGCCCGAGTGTGCAGTAACCGCACGACCTTATTGTCATTTCCGGAGCGTTGCATCAGTTCTTCCCGATACTTTTCCCAATCCGTAATCGGGGCCTTTGCCACGCCACTGTCCATTGCCGCCTTGGCAATAGCGGGCGGGATTTCAGAAATCAATCTAGGATCGAAGGGCTTAGGAATGATATAATCCTTACCAAAGGTCATTCTAGTCTCTCCGTAAGCAATATTTACCTGTTCCGGTACCGGTGCGCGGGTCAATTCGGCCAAGGCCTTTACAGCGGCCATTTTCATAGGTTCGTTGATAGAGGTGGCACGAACATCCAACGCCCCTCGAAAAATAAAGGGGAAGCCCAATACATTGTTCACTTGGTTCGGATGATCCGAACGCCCGGTAGCCATGATAATATCTTTTCGGGTCGCCACTGCCAAATCGTACTTGATTTCCGGATCGGGATTGGCCATGGCAAAAACGATAGGATCCTTGGCCATTGACAATAACATCTCTGGCGATACGATATCGGCTATAGAAAGCCCAACAAAAACATCGGCATCGCGCATGGCCTCTTCGAGGGTATCAATTTTGCGATCCGATGCGAACTCCAATTTTTCTTTGGAAAGGCTCTCCCTATCGCTTCGGATCACCCCTTTGCTATCTAACATCACGATGTTCTTGTCACTTGCGCCAAAGGCCTTGTACAAACGCGTACAAGAGACTGCTGCGGCACCGGCGCCACTTACGACTATCCGAACCTCCTCCATTTTTTTTCCCGTAAGCTCCAAGGCATTTAATAGTGCCGCCGCAGAGATGATGGCGGTACCGTGCTGGTCATCGTGCATGACCGGAATGTCTAGCTCTTCTTTTAGCCTTCGCTCTATTTCAAAGGCTTCCGGCGCTTTAATATCCTCTAAATTGATACCGCCGAAGGTGGGGGCAATCATTTTAACGGTTTCTATGAATTTATCAACATCTTCGGTGTCGACCTCGATGTCGATACCATCGATATCGGCAAAAATCTTAAAGAGCAGGCCCTTGCCTTCCATGACCGGTTTTGAAGCTTCCGGGCCAATGTTCCCCAATCCCAAAACGGCGGTCCCATTAGAGATGACGGCCACCAGATTTCCTTTTGAAGTGTATTTGTATGCGTTATCCTTGTCCTTTGCTATTTCGAGGCAGGGCTCTGCAACCCCCGGGGAATACGCCAAGGCTAAATCACGCTGGGTGGCATAGGGCTTGGTGGGCACGATTTTTATTTTTCCCGGCTGGGGTTTCGCATGGTATACCAATGCTTCGCGCCTCGTCTTTTGTTTGCTCATAAACTCAAAATTAACGAAACAAATATAATCCTATTCTTATCAGGATGTGCAATTAAAGAGAAGGCAATCTCCAAGGTATCGGACTAAATTCAATGTCCACTAACTGGGGCGACGATATTTCCATCTTCATTTGTTGCAGGCTCCCTTAAACGCATAGCCAATAGACCTGCTATAATGAAAAATACACCACCGAATAGAATCGCGTAAACAGCATTGTCATCCAAAACATGTTCGATAATCGGCCCGAACGACACCGTTTGAATTAGCATGGGAATGACGATCATCATGTTAACGATACCCATGTAAACACCTCTTCTCTCCGACGGAATTACTTTGGAAACCATTGCGTAGGGAATGCCCATCATCGCTGCCCAGCCAATACCGAAAAAGACCATCGGGACCAAGAGCGCATATTGATTCTGGATGTAGGGCATGGACAACATAGCGATACCGGTCAGAAAAAGACTCACCACGTAAACCCATTTCGAGCTATATTTTTTTGCAATTGGTACGAGCGCCAAAGCGACAATCATGGTCACGAAATTATAGGTACCGTTCATTAGACCTACTTGCCCTAATGCCTCGTCTGGGGTGATTCCTGGAATTGAAGCCTTAAGCATAGGCGCTATGAATTGCCAGTAAACAAAAAGAGCATACCACTGAAAGAAGTAGACCGCGGAAAGTTTCCACATGAACTTTGACATGTCTTGAATAGCCTCTGCTGCTTCCATCAGCGGCATGAGTAAATCACCGAATTTCCTTATTGTACTATTTTCAGGGTTATTTTTAATCAACCGATACAGGAAAAACAGCCAGATAAAAGCGATGACCAACATGATTATGACTAGCAAATTATAATTCTCAAAGAGATAGGGTATAACTTGACCCAATAGTAAACCGAATAACAAGGGAACAGAAAGCACTGCGATCAATGCCCCGAACACTTGAATAATGGGATGGGGCTTCCCCGCGTTGAACTTCTTTATTTCCATTAATTCTTCCTCCGACGGTGGTATTTCCGGCGTTTTCCAGACCGACCAAGCGACAGTGGCAACGGATGCGAATGCTCCTAAGAAAAAAGAATAATATACCCAAGTTGGAATCGCACTTATCGATTCTACCATTTCAGTTGGGGCGCTGAACCAATCTTGAAATAGAAAAAGTGAGAAGTTTGCTATTGTAATACCCGCACCGACAAATAGACTTTGCATTTGGTATCCAAAGGTCAGCTGCCCATCGGGAAGCTTATCACCAACAAATGCCCTGTAAGGTTCCATTGCAGTATTGTTCGCGGCATCTAAAATCCATAATAAGCCCACCGCGAACCACAGTGTAGAACTGTAAGGAAATGCGAACAAACATAGGCTAGCCAGAATCGCACCGATTAAAAAGAAAGGTTTCCGCCTACCGTATTTAGTAGACCATGTTTTATCTGAAATAGCACCGATAATTGGCTGAATTAACAAACCGGTAACCGGCCCCGCAAGATTGAGGAGCGGTAATTCCTGATGGTGGGCCCCCAAATATTCAAAAATCGGATTTACCGCACTTTGCTGAAGACCAAAACTAAATTGAATCCCAAAAAATCCGACATTCATATTCCAAATCTGCCAGAAATTTAAGCGTGGCTTTTTTATCATGTTCATCATAATCGAGGTATAGGCGATTTATCTGGTTAACAATATAGCATTTTATAGTCTTGTTTGATATAAACTTGGCAATAAAGGGCTGCCGATTTCCCACGAAAACGTTGTAGTGCTTAGCGATAAACCCAACGCATGCTTAAAATGTAAGCCTGAAGTCTTGGTTTGTCCTTCTGCAAAAGGACCTCACCCCCAACCCCTCTCCCAGGGAGAGGGGAGAGTATTTAGAAGGCCGGAAAATATGGAGCGGAGGACAAGTTCACTTTAAAAATTCGATATTTCGTTTTAAACCTGAAAACTTGGTGCGCTTTACAGCGGACTTTTGAAATACTTTTTTGAAGACATCTTCCGTAATCTCTTCCCAATCTTTTTTGGTCATTGATAGTAGATCGAGGTGAGGATTAAAGAGCGGTTCGCGGTGTGGTTTTGAAAATTTATTCCATGGGCAGACGTCTTGGCAGATATCGCAGCCAAAGGCCCAGTCTTCGAACTTGCCATGAAACTCCTTGGGAATTTCGTTCTTTAATTCTATCGTAAAGTACGAGATGCACTTGCTACCGTCCACTACATAGGGCTCAACGATTGCTTCGGTAGGACAAGCATCGATGCAAGCGGTACAAGTACCGCAATGGTCGGTAACAGGCGAGTCATATTCTAGTTCCAAATCGACTATCAGTTCCGCGATAAAGTAAAACGACCCGACTTGCTGCGTCAACAGATTACTGTGCTTGCCGATCCACCCGAGTCCACTTTTGGCCGCCCATGCTTTGTCCAAAACCGGGGCGGAATCTACAAAGGCGCGACCGGACACTTCGCCTATTTCCTCGGAAATAAAATTTTGGAGTTGCCGTAGTTTTGATTTGATCACATGATGGTAATCTTGCCCGTACGCGTATTTTGAAATCTTGAAGGTGTCTTGGCTTTGCGTTTCTTCGGGAAAATAATTAAGTAAAAGGGAAATCACCGACTTGGCACCATCGACCAGCAAACGCGGGTCCAAACGTTTATCGAAATGGTTCTCCATATAGCTCATTTCACCGTGCATGTTCTTGTTGAGCCATTTCTCAAGGCGAGACGCTTCTTCTTCCAGAAACTCGGCTTTGGAAATACCGCATGACAAAAAACCGAGGCGCTTGGCTTCGGTTTTGATAGCTTCAGTATATTGTTGTTTAGAATGCAGTCTGAACCAATTAATAGGGCCAAATTACAAAAATCCAAAGCCCTAGACTTCGGATCTTAAAAGATTCTTACTAGCAAGCCCGTCACATTTATAGGGCCATTACTTAAATTGACCAATGCTATCTATCCCTTTCAGAAGTAAATTCCCTAGCTAAAATCGATACCCTAAGGAAAGTCCGCCTCGCGTGACCCCTTCACCGCCACCATAGTTAAGACCAGTTCCCACGCCCGTGTAAAATTCTAAGAGAAAACCCTTTTTAAAAGTAACCTTCCCTCCCAATGAAATGCCCAAAGCAAAGTGGGTATAGGTGTCGTATGTCCTCAATTCGGTAAACATTGATTCAGATTCCATGTCTTCGGGCTGATTATCTATATAATCTATAGCAACGGTTTCCCCTGAATTGAGCATTCCAAAGCCCTCGATAAAAAATCCATTGGAATACCCTCGGGAAAAATACCTTCTGTAGTAAGGAGTGAATGAATAACTACGATTATTCTCAACTTCAAAGGTCAACCATCCAAACTTTTCGACCTCGGCCTTGTCTACCTTAAAAAACACGCCCAAGCCAAAGGAGGAATTTTCATTTAACACGTATTCGTAATTTACATCAATGGCCTTAAAAGCCATGGCATTAAAAAGGTTCATCTTTAATTCATGGGATGACTCTAAAACAGAAGCTTGCTTTTCCTTGGCCTGCCCGTACCCTAAAATGGTAATACCACTTAGCAACAGGAGTATCGTTAATTTCTTCACAATCTTCATTTCTTAGTAAATGCCCTATTACTTTCTAAATACGTGGATTGGTGTCAGAATTCATGAAATGTAAACATGACGATACGGAAAAAATCCGACCCTGGCTCATTAAAAATTTTCCTTAAACATACTATCCGTGGCGGCAGTGCCGGCGCCGAGGCTTTCTTTAGGCTTATTCTTTCGTTGGTGACTTCTGTATTTCCTGAGAAGAAATGTCTATTTCAAACCTCCATTTTTTGTTGATGTTGTAGCCTTTATTAAGATTAGGTCCCTTTATGGCTCCATATAATCCGGCTGCAAAAATAACCCCTCCACTGATAAGTGGTATAATGTTCAGGTTTCCATCTTCGGTTGTTGCACTACCTACAGAAGTGGCGAGAAAACCAAAAAATAACCCTAAAGTCCCGATATGGACAAGATTGGTATTAATGAAAATAGAATTAAAAAGAGGGTGTCGCCTTATTTTTTCAATTTCAGACAAGGATATTTCTACCCCATCGAGCGCTATGGTGTTTTCATCAACTATTGCAAAACGACCTTGAAATTTTTCACCTGAAATTTTGGTTACCCTTATTCGCTTGCGCTCTTTGACTACCCTTTCTTTTTGGGTTTTATTGTTGGTCATTAAAATTACACGGTTTTGGGTGTACGATTGCCGTGTTATCATCAGAAAAAGTAGTATCAGAATCGCTTTCATTGTTATGATTTCTTTTTGGCACTTTTAAAAATGAAGCGATTAAAATCACCTAACTCCAATTCACAATTATGTCTAAATCTTTTGAGCCATTGGTTTAGGAAGTAGCCAAATAGCAACAAGCTTTCCGTAGCGGCAAAGACCCAGGGGTTTATGCCTTCTACCAAAAGGGCAACGGGTTCGGCCAGCAGCAGGGTCGTATTTAAGAAAATTGCGATAACTAACAGTAGTGATGTTTTCATCTTGTTGGCTTTTTTGATTAAGAGCCGTTCGGTTCCCTCGATAAAAAAAGTTACCGGCTTGTCCTGTTCATTCATCTAGATACCGCCAATCTCTTTTACGGTTGCCTAACATGGCGGATATAGGATAATCGTCATGTCCATAAACATAGTCGAAATAATAAGTATCGCCTAAGCTTAAATTATCCTGTTCATCAAATACCTCGTAAGCTGTAATGTTGTTGAAACTCTGCCATTGGATTATGCCGAAATCGAAACTTTCCATACCAGTGGGTGTGTTGGTCAACATATTAAAGGATCCAAATCCAAATTGTTCAGAGATAATCCGGGAATAGGGATTAATGTTGTCGTCATAAGCGATTTTCACCAAAGCCTCAAATTGAAACCCGCTTCCCAGGCCATAATCTACTTCCGAAAGAATCTCCACAATATTGTCTCCTTCCCATTGCAGGGTATTCCTAAACGTCACTTCATCTTCAAAGGAAATTTCAATTTCAGCTGGATGTTCGCTGGTGGCATCATTATATTTAAACACAGCGTTATCTTCAACTACGGAAATACCTCCCTTCCCCAAATCTATTATTGTCACCTTGGTTACAATGGTGGCTCTATCGCTGTCGTCATATTCAAAAGTCCACTGCATGCCCTCATGCCCGTCCCCGACACTCACTTCAAGTTGTTTACCAGAAGTGGTGTATTTATATTCATATACTTCGTTTTTTGAATTCCGCAATCGTTCAAGTCTGGATGGGTCACCTTGATAGGTTGTCAAATAGTCGTCGAACTTCGTTAATTTACCATTGTCAAAGTCGAATTCAATAGGACCTCCTTCATTGTTCGCATCATAATGAATTAGCCATTTTATAGGAATTTTGATAATCAAAGGTCGGGAGCTTTCAGATGTTGCCCCTTTTGCATCTTTTGCAACCACCTTCCAGTAATATTGGGTCTCGAAATCTAAATTTTCAGTCAGCTTAAAACTCGTAGTGCCGAGATTTTTCGCAAGTAAGGTACCGGGGTCATCCTGGGTGTCTAAATAAAGATCGTAGGTTACGCTACCCCCATCTGGATCGGTGGCCTGTTCCCAAGAAAAAGTGGGTCTGCGATTTACAATCGTACTATCACTTTCCGGTGTCAATAGCAGAAAATCATTAGGCGCTCGGTTTACGGGATCGGGCTTGTCAATGACGTCGGGTTTGGGTGCTATCGGGCTATCGTCTTTGTTGCAGCCTAACACCAGCAACAGCATGAGTGCCAACATCAATGCCCATCTAAAAATTCGTTTTTCTTCTATTTCCATGATTTTAATTTATTCAAGTACCCAAACATCATTTTTTAAACTACCCCCGTCACCGCCAATCACCCAGATTTTTTTATTGAATAAGACCGTTGCATGTAGATTGCGTATCGGGAAATTGGCAGCATCGGTACTAAGCAGCCACTCCGTACCATCACTGCTATACCAAATGTAATTTTGGTCGGTTCCCGTTGCTCCTCCTATGAGCCACATTTTATTGGCATAAGTGGTCACCGTATGTTGTTGCCGCGCCCTAAAGGCACCTTCTTCTGTTGCCAAGGCCCATGTTTCACCATCGGTACTATACCAAGCATCATTTTTATTGATACCATCGTTGCCACCGATCACCCACATTTTATCATCAAAAACGGTAGTGGCATGTTCTTCTCTTGCTGTAAAATCGGCGTTCGCGGTGGCCATTTTCCAATCCACTCCGTTTGAACTTGACCATACATCATTTCTTCGAGTGCCATCGTACCCACCTATGACCCATAACTTCTTATTAAAGACTACCGTTGAATGCAGGTTCCTGCCCGAAAAAGCAGCGGCTTCGGTTGCCAATTTCCAATCAATGCCATTGTTCGAATACCACACTTGGTTGCCATATTCGTTATCGGTATTCCTACCCCCGATTACCCAAATCCTATCGTCAAAAACTGCTGTCGAAAAACCGTTTATTCTACTAAATTCAGCTGTATCGGTCATCAATTCCCAGCTATTGCCATCGATACTACTCCATACCTCGCTTGTGAATCCGCCTAAGGTAGTGGTGCCTCCAATAAGCCATAAACGTTGCTTGTACGCCAGAGCCCTGTGCCCTCTACGCCCAGCGAATTCGGCGTTCTCAATAACTAGACGGCCGTTTGAAATGGTTCTAGTGGTAAAGCTGGCAACAGCACTCGAATTGGCCGCCCCAAGGTCATCCTTGGCGACTACCCGCCAGTAATATTCGGTGCGTATAGCCAAAGAATCGGATAGTGTAAAATTGGTCTCGGTCAGATCGGTCGCCACTAGAGTGGTTGATTCCGCAGTGGTCCCCAGATACACGTCATAGGTGACACCATTACCTTCTGGATCTTCGGAAGCTTGCCAGCTGAGCATGGGTTGTAGCTCTGTTGCCTCAATATTCTCCCAAGGGATAAGTTCAAAAGCCGTGGGAGGCGCATTTTCCGCATTATCCGGTGGGTTGCCGACAAAATCATCCGGGGAACAGCCAATTAACAAGGCCAAGACAATGCCAATTACAATACTATTTAATTCTTTCATGATTACTTTTTTTAAATTTTAATTAATCAAAGACCCAGATATCGTTGTAATACTTTTCTGGGTCATCCCAATCCCAGCCTCCAATCAATACCATCTGGTCGTTAAAGGCATTTAAGGTTGGTCTTACCCTTCTTTCATAATTTCCACCAAGTGCAAAGCGTGTCCAGTCTTGACCATTTTCCGAGTACCAGATATCGCCAAATACTCTCGAAGGGTCATCGCCCCCGTAAAGCCAGATCTTATTGTCGTACACGACTGCGGCATGAGATACCCTCGGTAAAAAAGGGGCATTAGGCGTAGCTTCTGTCCATGTAGCACCATCGGTAGTGTACCATACATCGTTCAGATAATTGGTGCCATCAAAACCTCCGATGACCCAAAGTCTGTCGTCGAAAACCACTGAAGTATGACCAAATCTAGCAGACCAAGGAGCCGGATTATGTTCACCAGATTCATCCCATCCTTTTACATCCGCAGTAGACCACACGTCATTTAAGGGAACATCGGCAGCATTAACTCCACCCAACACCCATACCTTATCGAGGAATACGGCAGATGTATGCATTTCTCTTCGTTCCCACGGGGCATCATAAGGAGCTACACCAGGGTCAAAAAGGCCATGGCCATAAGTAGGAAACATATAACGTGATCTCGTATTTTTGCCAATTCTTGTTCTTCCACCTAGAGTCCATAATGTATCGCGAAAGGCCACCGAGGTATGGCCTCTTAACCGATCAACTCCTGCATCGTCAACACCTGTCCAAGAAATACCATCATCCGAGTACCATACGTCTGCCAAGATGCCCGTTTCATTCTGACCGCAATGCAGCCATAGTCTGTTGTTGAAAAAAGTGACCGTATGTAACATTCTCGGGGCAAAGTTGGCCTCTGAAATCGTAGCCGACAAGGGGTTGTTCAACATGCGGGTTACAAATGAAAAGACATTAGAACTTTCCTCTTTACCCTTACCGTCTTTTGCAGTTACCTTCCAGAAATACTCGCTTGACAGAGAAAGACGGTCATTTAATGTATAGGTAGCCGTATTCAAGTCATGTGCTATACTTTCAATTTTGCCTTGTCCCTGGCCCAGCAAAAAATCATACCGTACCTTATCGCCATCAGGATCTGTCGAGGTATTCCACCTAAAAGTAGGCAACAAGCTTACTGCAGTGTCTTCGTCTTTGACTTCCAATAAGGTAAAAGCCCCCGGAGCTCGATTCTCGACTTGTGCATCGGGCTCATCTGTTGCATCTGGAACCTGGACAACATCATCATCGTTTTTTTTGCAACTGATTAGTACGAACAGCACCAGTAACAATCCTAAATATCTAGTCTTTTTCATGGTATATCTTTATTTGACATCTATCCCAACCTACACTACGACAATAGCTCAAGGAGAAATGATTACCGACACTGTATAGGTGTTTGTGCTACCATCTAAACCTGTGACAGTATACTCCACCGCGTTCGAGAAATTTTGGGCACCTGTAGGACTAACCGAGGCATTACTGCCAGCGGTGACCGAAATGGATGGCGTTAAACTATTGCGCACAATCGGGCTTGTTCCCTTGGGCAGGATGACCGCGATGGTCCTCAGCTCCTCATTGATCGTGCCTATAACATCTGAGGAAAGAGTGGGATTTTGACCTCTATTAAATCGAAAACTAGTGATGCTCTTGAATGCCCTTCGAACCGTTACATTATAGGTGACCGAAACACCATTTGGAGCCAGCAACGTATAATTCACGGTATTCATGAAATTCTGTTTTCCGTCCGGGCTAATAGACAGTGGATCGACAAACATTATTTCAGGTGCCGGTAAATCAGCGACATCCGTACTTTCGGATACGATTACTTCTATTTCATTTTTTATATTATCAATAGTTCCTTCACCTACAACAATGTCCCCAACTATATCATTTACAAACTTCACAAAGCGGAAACTCGTTATCTTCACGGGAATCACAGTTACTTGGTAGGTGGCTGAAGAACCATCCTCGGCGGTAACCGTGTATGGGACGACATCTGTAAAATTCTGAAAACTTTGAGGGGTATAAGTCGCCGCGTCTGAAACAAATACAGTCGGGGATAAATTTGTGACGTCGGTCGTATTAGGCACATATATAGTTATTGTTTTGGCGGATTCATCTAAGATTGATACCACGTCGTCCGAAAGTCCGTTATCATCTGCCAAGAACTGAAACTCCGTTATCGCTTTTTCATCATTCGCCTCAATGTCTACAGTTACGGTATAGTCCACTGTTGATTTATCTTCAGCAGTAACCTTGTAGACCACCGAATTGGTAAAGTCTTTGGGACCGGAAGAATCTACAGTTGCCTTTGCCGAGGCTTGGATAGTTGGTTGCAACGAGGTAACATTAGTGGAATAGGGTACCGTTGCCGATATTGTTTTGGCGCTTTCGTTAATTAGTCCCGTTACATCATTCGACAGATCATTATTCGATGAGGCATCGAACAAAAAAGAAGTGATTTTCTTTTCACTGTCAAGCATAACAGTGGTATTATCGTCATCATTTTTTTTACAATTGATCGCTAAAAAAATAAGGAATAGCAATCCTAAATACTTGGTAGCTTTCATAATCAAAATTTTTAATGGTTTTCTTTTTATAGTACTAAAATCGCGAGGGAAGAACTATTATCTTAGTGGGTGTTGGATTACAACGGGGTAAAAGTATTTTATACAGCGCGCAGAGGTTGTGAGATGAGTTCCAAAATTGAAACAATCGTTGCAAAAGAATACTTTGGACATACCAAACCATCTCTTTTACTTCGGTTTTCAAAGGCTAATGAGCTACAAAACCCCGACTACGGCAACATCGGATTTCTAGGTGTAAAAATCCCCTCCGGATTTTCCATGGGCACCCAAACGTGTAAAGTCCAAAGGCTAAACTCCGTATCTATTTTCCAAACGTCATCACTACCCGAATATCCTTCGGGCGGTAGCGGAGGGTTGTCGAGATCTTCAATGGAAATTCCATATTCAACGGCCACCAATTCCATACCTCCCGAGCTGGTCTCGATAAAAATCAAAACCTCAGGATTCTCCAAATCGAAAGTGTCATCCAACAAGCCGGCATTCAAGTAATGAAAGCCCATTTGGGTACGATATTCGGTAGCTTTAATATCATAGCCTTTGCTTTTTGCGTTATCAAAATTTTTAAATGGTTCAACGGCTATTTTAAGCCGTGCCACTTCATTTTCCCAAGGTCTTATATTCTCCTTGTCGCAGGCATTGAGTATCAAGAAGGCCAAGATCAGTAGTACAAACCAGAAAAATGATTCAAAACCGGTATTTTCTCCACTTTCTAATTTTTTCATGATGTTATCATTTAAAGGTTATTGGTTCAAAACAAAATTTTGGGGAATCTTATTTTTTGAATGGAAATAGTTTGGGAAACCACCCGTCATTCGCTTTTGAAAAGTCCTGATGGGTAGATTTCCGCCTAACACTAACTCAAACATTCAATTTTTGGCTGTAGCAGGATTGATTATGGTTGCCAATTCGGTAATGCTATTTGCAGGAAAACCGCCTTTTTCGGCGTGTTCTTTAAGGGCTTCTTCATTTTCAGCCTTGTATACACAGTACACTTTATTTTCAGTTACATAACTATGTACCCATTCTAAGCCTTTGCCCATTTCTGCAACAACGGCATTCGATTTTTGTGCGATTCCCGCCAATTGCTCCTGTGAAAGTTGACCGGCATTGGGTATATCGCGTTCTATGAGGTAGGTTTTTAAGGCTGTCGATTCCATATTTTTTGTGGTTTGGTTCTTATCCGTTTTTTGGGCATGCGACCCCATGGTCGTCAATACCATTGAAATGATAAGCACTTTGAATACCCCCTTGGCTTTCATATTTTCCTTGTTTAGAATTTATACTTCAAAAGTAGCGGAGCATTTTCCCAAGAACGCCTACATTTCATTCAAAAAATGAAACAAATAATGCACAATGAGCTACCTCGATTCAGTAATACGGGATATCCCTCGAAATGTCGGGTTCAATAAAAACAAAGTCCAAAATCCAACAGAAAAATACATGCCACTCGAAATTAAACCCTAAGAGATTAAAGTGTAGACACACCGCTTTCAGTTGACAATATCATATTGACCAACAAACCGTTATACTGTCTTTTAAAAGTATAAGACGGTGTAAAAATTAGGTGAAGGGATTTTGGTTTTGCACTACATCTTAAGGTATTGTAATGGCGCTAATCCGAAACGTTTTTGAAAACATTTCGTAAAATAGGAGGGACTGCTAAATCCGGTTTCGAAGGTCGTTTCCGAAACGTTGTAACCAGCCTCTAGCATATGAAGGGATTCGACCAAACGGTATTCCCTGATTAAATTATTGGGCGACATCTTAAAAAGTGCAACACATTTTCGATACAACTGCGATTTGCTTAGGCTATGTTTACGACAACAGTCTTCTACGGTAAAATCGGCATCTTGCCAGTTCTTTTCCAAAACTTGCATCATCAGTTCCAAGAATTTTTCTTCCCCGATGGTCATACTTTTTACGCGTTCTAATCGCTGGTCATTTTGACGATCCGACTTATTCAACTCATCAACTATTGAGGCCAGCACGATTTGGTTGCTATCGGCTATAGTGCAGAGGTGGCGCGCGAACCTAATAGTGGTACCGAACAGTCTATCGCTCTTATCAACCGGTAAGCCGGCATTGAGGCTCATGCCCAAACCTATTTCCTCCGAAAGACCGGCCACTTCATTTTGAATACCAAATGCACAGTTTATTCCTTGTGAGGCAGAAATGAACGAGACTACGAATCCCTCACCCTCCATTTCAACGAGACGCCCCTCATGTTTTGCGATCTGCTGCTTGACATTCTTTGTAAACTCGTACAAAACTTCCCTTGCCTTGGTAGTTCCTAAATCGTGCTCAAGCAGTTTTGCTTTAATTGTGGTAATAACCAATATGATTCGAAAGGCAGGGTCGTTAAAAATCTTCAGACCGGTATCAGCGGAAACACTGTGGTTTTCGGGGTATTTTATTCTTCCTAAAAAAGCTTGTACAATACCGCTATTCACTTCTATGATTTCGTGGGGTATGAGTCCGTGGGCATCATTGTGCATCTCGATAACCGATTCTTTGTCTGGCGCTTCAAGCAAGCAAAATGCGCTGCCATGGGCCTCATCGACCCAATATGTCATTACCCTACAACCATAATTCCCTTGTATCTTAAGGTCTTCCTGATGCGCTTCCGCAACATGTTCGGCGATTACTCCGGGAACAATATGTAAATCCATATAAATAGGCATAGTGGGCTTATTGTGTTATGACTCAAGATACTCAAATGTCACGAAGATTCATTTTCTGTGGCAAAGAAACGAGGTCTAGACATCTAAAAATGACAGATTTAGTTCAAATACTTGTAGAAATAAATCACTATTCCGCAGTGCCAATTCAAAAACTAGGCAGTAAAAACTGTAACATTTTGCGATTTTTGTAACTAACATGTGGTATGCAACTAAACTACGCTTATGATTAAAATAGACAACCTCACCAAATCCTTTACCTCTAAAACCGGGAAGGGATTCAAAAAAGAAACGGTTACCGTAAACGCGGTCAACGAAGTTTCTTTTGAATGTAAACCTGGAAGAATCTTTTCTCTTTTAGGACCCAATGGCGCCGGAAAAACTACGACACTACGAATGATCGCGGGTATTATAAATCCTAGTTCAGGTACTGCCGTTGTAGATGGGATAGACATTTCGCAAGGCAATGACGAAGTAAAAAAGCGCATTGGCTTTCTCACTGGCTCGACCGGACTTTACGAACGGCTGAATCCCGATGAAACACTTGATTTTTTTGGAAAGCTTTACAAACTGCCAACGGCAGCATATGAAGAGCGCAAAGAATATCTTTTTGAAAAGTTGGGGATCAACGAATTCCGTAAAAAAAGGGTAGGACAAATGAGCACGGGAATGAAACAAAAGGTTTCCATCGCGCGGACACTGATCCATGACCCAGAAGTGCTGATTTTCGACGAACCCACCTCCGGGCTTGACGTCATTACCGCAGATAGCATAATCGATTTGATTCGGGAATCGAAAGAAAACAATAAAACGGTTATTTTTTCCTCGCATATCATGAGCGAGGTCGACCTACTTTGTGATGATCTGGCGATCATCGATAAAGGATCGATAATCTATAACGATTCTTTCGAGAATTTTAAAAGGGAAATGAAAGCCGACAACCTAACCCAAGAATTTATCAACCGCGTTAAAGAAGCCTAAAATGAACGAGTTATATATTATCATAAAAAAAGAGCTTACCGAATTGCTACGGGACAAAAAGACCATTATCAACTCTATCGTGCTCCCGACCTTACTCGTACCGATCCTCATCTTTGGAATGATCAAGGTAACCGAGATGATCGATAAGAGCGAGCAGGAGAAATCGGTTAAAATCGGATTGGTAAATGCGCCCGAAGATTTTACACAATTGGTAGCCAATGATACCCTGAACAAGATTACCACCTATGGTGAATCCATTGATTTTAAAACGCTCATCGATGATCAAACCATACAAACGGCCGTAGTTTTCCCTAAAGATTGGAACGCCCAGATGGATAGCCTCCGCTCCGCCGACGTACAGATTTATCGCAACGGGACCAAGGACAACGTAAATGGCCGCATTTCCAAGATGCTGGAAATCTATGAAGCCGGCATCAAGGAAAAACGTTTGAACCGCTTGCAAATTTCCACCGAAAAACTAACCCCTTTCAATAAGAATTATGTGGAAGTGGGCGAACAAAAAGAGCTTATCGGAAAGCGCATCGGCGGTTTTATCCCTTACCTATTCATCCTTACGATGTGGGGCGGGTGTTTGTTGGCGGCAATCGATCTAGTGACCGGCGAAAAAGAACGAAAGACCATAGAGACGACCTTATCGTTACCGGTCTCGAAATTCAAGGTATTGCTGGGTAAGGCCATCGTAGCTTCCATTTTGGGTTTTGTACCCGCGCTGTTAAACTTGATAGGGTTGATCCTGGGACTTAAGTTCATTCCCGGAATACCGGAAATGTTCAAGTCGGCCATAGATGAAATGCTAAACTTTCAATCGATAACGATGATCATGCTCTTGTTGATTCCGTTCGCCATTTTCCTGGCCGGTTTTATCATTGCACTGGTCGCGGGGGCAACTACCTTCAAGGAAGCGCAAAGCAAAGCGGCACCCATCATCATGGTCATTATCATACCCTTGGTCTTGGCCATGATGCCGGGTATTGAGTTTACCTGGGCTACGGTTTTTATCCCGGTGCTCAACATAGGTCTTGGGGTAAAGGAAATAATGGCCGGGACTATAAACATGGGGATGTATGCCGCCATGCTAACCTCGTTGATCGCGTTTGCGGTAGGAGCCATTTATTTCAGCTACAGAAAGTTTTCGGATGAGAATGCAATTTTGAAGTAGGATAAAAAAAGACGAAAGACCATCACGCCTGAGGCGTGATTCCTAGAAACAAGAGCCAAGACTCCATTTACGCACCTGTTAAAGGGGCAATGAAACCTTGGTTCTTTGTTCTTGGCGCTATTGTCCTTAAAAATCTTTCTTATTCACCCCACAACGTTCGAGCCAGAAAGTTGGAGAAAAGTCTCCTCCGCCTATTTCACCGGATAGTAGATATCAGTTTGTATTTCATTTTCCTTGACCAAAGTAGGGTCGTTCACATACTTTTCGTAAACCGGACCGGCCGCCGTGAGGTTATTGGCCTTCATGTATTCGGCAATCGCTATATGGGCTTTCTCGTCACCTGTTCCGTAATTTCCGAACTTGGATACCATGACGACTTCACCCTGTGGTATGCTAACCTTCTTCATACCTTCTGCTGGAGGCAGATCTTTTTCCAGAAAAAGGCCTATAATCATATCGACCTCCCCGGTTTCCATATCCCAATTATTAAAGATGGCAGATGGCATATATTCCTTAGGGGCCAGGCCTTTTTGGGAGGCGTACATGCCCGCCTTCGGCATCGACTCTTGAAAAAGCTGCATCGCCTCCTCGGTAGTGGAAACATGAGGGTACCCGATAAAGGTTTGGGCATCCATCGTCTTCTTGGTAATTTCGCCCATAGACCAGGTTCCGGCCGGTTTATAGTCTTTTGCCGTTATCTGAACGATGCTGTCCAATTTCTCAAGGCCCCTTTCGAACATAGGCCCCATCATATTGTCGTAGCCCCCGCTAACCGCACTGATCAATTTCATCATGTAGGGTGATTCTTCGGTCTTCATTCCCCAGGTCACCTCTGTTCCGTTTTCTATCGGCTTAAAATTCCAAAATCCTCTGGCAGAACCCATTCCTTCAAATGTCATTTCGTTTACAATGGCTTCATTTCGCTTTGCTTCTACCATTTCCATACTTCCATTTCCGCTTGAGCTGGTCCAGCTGTAGGAAGCTCCCTCACCTTGTGTTTGTTCATCGTATGCAAAGGTCATGTTTGGATCTTCCTCTTTCCAAGGACCCCATGCCTCCCAATTCTTATAATCGGAAACATTGTTGTAGACTACTTCTACAGGAGCGTTCAGAACTCTTGTGCGCTTTACCTCATAGGCATCGGGTTGTACGGCCGCGTAAATGGCCAGACCGAGGACTACTATCAATACGAACAGTAAAATGTACTTTAAAATTTTCATGGTGTTTGTTTTTAGGTTGTTGTTTTCCCATCATTCCCATGAAGAAGTGCCTTCCTCAATGGTCAAATGAGATTATCTTAAAAAGCTAACAGCTGGTTTCTAGGCGTTTAGATAAATAAATATACAATAATTTATAATGTAAATGGAAAATGACATACAGGTTCACATACTTCCGATGATTCTAAATATCGCGCCGTCAGGCTCGGTAATCCCCCTTTTTGAGAATTGAAGTTCTATGGATAACACCTTTGTGGAAATTTCGTCAAACTATCAACTTAGCATAGTCCAGCTACCTACCTTAGGGAGAATTTAACGGGTACTTTCGCCGGTTTCAAAGAAACCAAAGGATTGATCTGTACTTCGCTGTCGGAAGTTGACAGACGGTACTTTTTGACCAAAAGCCCTACCGTTAGCATCATTTCGTACATCGCAAAATTGTTCCCCACGCACATACGCGGTCCGGCCCCAAAAGGAAAGTAGTAATCGGAGTAGTCTTTTTTATTCGCGGCATTAAAGCGTTCGGGACGAAATTCAGAAGGATGTTCCCAAAAATCGGCATGGCGATGTAACTCATAGATGCTCATCAGCCAAACCGTATTTTTTTTAAAAGTGTGACCATCTATGGTATCTTCGGCCAAACTGACCCTATCGATAACATAGGCCGGCGGATAAAGGCGCATGGCTTCTTCAAGACACTGTTTGGCGAACGTCAACTTGCCCATCGCCTGCATTAGGTCTTCCTTGTCAAAATCGATTTGACCGACCTCTTGAAATAATTTCTCCTGAATTTCTGGATGCTTTGCAATCAAAAACAACGTAAAGCTAAGCGTATTCGCTGTAGTCTCAAAACCGGCGGTGAACAGAATCAACACCTCATCAATAAGCTGCTGTCGCGACATACCGGTACCATCTACGTACCGCGCCTGAAGTAGCATATCGAGCAAGTCATCTTTTTCCATTTCTGACGTTACCCGTTCTTCTATGACCTCATCCAGAATCTTTTGGCCTTCTTTTGAAAAATTGATATGTTTTCGAATCGCCCCACTCAAATGAAACCACCATTTCAAATAGGGCTGCCGCATTTCCTTGATCAGCATTTGTTGATTCGTCATGGTAATGCGCTGCAGTTTTCGCATACGCTCCCGAATATCCCCGGCACTGAACAGCGATTTGGCAACTACTTGAAAGGCAAGGTCGCCCATTAAAGGAAAGATATCGCGTTCTACATCCGGTCGTACTTCTTTTAATTCCGTCTGGATGGCGGAAAGCATAATTCCCAACAAACCCTCCAACTTCTTTTTATGAAAGGCGGGTTGTACCATTCGGCGATGGGTTCGCCAAAATTCCCCGTTCGACGTTAAGATACCTTTTCCGATGTATTTGGCCAGATCCTTGGATTGTAACGAAGACTTGTGATAGTTTTTATGGTTTTTCTGCAAGATGTATTTGATGGTCTCCGCATTGCGGGTAAAGACTACCTTACTTGCGGGGCCGATGTGTACCATAAAGGTATCACCGTGTTTCTCGAACCGCTCGTTATGAAAAGGCAATGGATTGGTGAGGATTCGTTTACGGTTTTTGAATACCTCTGCCTGGGAGACCGAAACAAGGGGCGTTTTGAGAGTTTCTGCAGTGTAAGATGGGTTGTTTTTAGCTGTTTCGGGCATTTTCATTCGCATGTATCATTGTCAATTCCCGAACTCTCGTTGCTACTAAAAGAGTCCGCCTTGTATATTTCCTTTGATTCGACCGAGATGTTTATAGGCCAACTCGGTAACTTCCCGGCCTCTCGGGGTTCTCATGATAAAACCTTGTTGTATCAAAAAGGGTTCGTAAACCTCTTCGATCGTTTCCGGGCTCTCCGAAACGGCGGTCGCTATAGTTGATATGCCTACCGGGCCGCCTTTAAATTTATCGATAATAGTGGTCAAAATCTTATTATCCATCTCATCCAGGCCATGGGCATCGACGTTCAATGCTTTTAGACCGAATTTTGAGATGTTCATATCAATATGGCCATTACCCTTAATTTGGGCAAAATCACGTACGCGCCGTAAAAGGGCATTACAGATCCGGGGTGTGCCCCTGCTGCGGCCAGCAATTTCTATGGCGGCATCCTGTTGAATCGGCACTTTTAAAATTTCGGCACTGCGCTCGACTATTGTCGACAGCAATTCGGTGGAATAATATTGTAAGCGGCTTTGAATACCGAACCGGGCACGCATTGGTGCAGTTAATAATCCAGATCGGGTAGTCGCACCGATGAGCGTAAACGGATTCAGATTGATCTGTACCGAACGGGCATTAGGACCAGTCTCGATCATGATGTCGATTTTGTAATCCTCCATGGCCGAATAGAGGTACTCTTCGACGATCGGGCTTAAACGATGTATCTCGTCTATAAACAGTACATCGCGCTCTTCTAAATTGGTCAAAAGTCCGGCGAGGTCACCGGGCTTGTCCAGTACCGGGCCTGAAGTGATCTTGATACCCACGCCCAGTTCATTGGCCAGAATATGGGCCAAGGTAGTCTTACCCAATCCCGGAGGGCCATGAAACAACGTATGGTCTAGGGCTTCGTTTCTTCGATTGGCCGCTTCCACAAAAATCCTAAGATTTTCCAACACTTGTTCCTGTCCCGTAAAATCATCGAAAGTGACGGGACGCAAGGCTCTTTCAATATCCAACTCCTGGGAAGAAAAACTATCCGAGGTCGGGTCTAAGTGCTCGTTCATATGACCACAAAGATAGCGAAAAGAGCAAAGACCTTTGTGCAATCGGCTCAATAGAATCCAACGCGTTTTGAAGTAAATAAATTCGTAATTTCAGGACATGAAAAAGTTTGACTATTCCCTCCGTATTCTGCCCTACATTCCTTTCTTTTATGTGATTTGGTCGGATGATTTATTGTCTACCTCCGAAATTACCGTAATTCAAAAAAACCTCGACGAAGACGATTCTTTGACCAAGGACGATAAAAAGCTGTTGAGTGCATGGTTGAAACGGGATAAGCCGCCTGCCGATTCAGAATTCAAAGGATGGAAACTGTTGGTACATAATTCCGGTGTAAAATTGATCGAGAGCGACACCTATCCTTTAACCGCACTAAGCCAGCGGATGGCCACGTATTACAAATCGAACGATGCCTTTAATGAACAACTAAAGCAAATCGAAATCAACCTGGGTATACAACCCAACCACTACAACCATTTGTTCGATGTAGAGGTGGAACACGAAACGACTTCCGACTATTACGATGCCAAGGAAATAGATACTACACTAAAAGGGAAACATGCTAAGCTCATCGATGGGTTTCGTGCGGTACTGAACGACCCACTTTTCGACTGGGATATTCATAGAACCAAAGAAGCCTTTCGAGAAGTTGTTTTGGAACAGGTAAAGTTCTTGGCCGATAGAGGTTACGGCGCGATTGCGTATCCGGAAACCTATGGAGGAACCAACGATATGGAGGGCTACGCCTATATGTTCGAAAACATGATGTTCGTCGATGGTAGTCTGACCATTAAATTCGGAGTACAATTCGGATTATTTGGGGGTAGCATTCAAAAACTCGGAACCCAAAAACATCACGATCGGTATCTCAACGCTACCGGTAAGGCCGAACTGCTGGGCTGTTTCGCAATGACGGAAACCGGTCATGGATCGAATGTTCGCGGGATAAAGACCACCGCCACCTATAATAAGGAAACCGACCAGCTTGTCGTTCATACGCCAGGAAACAACGACAATAAAGAATATATCGGAAATGCGCTGCATTCTAAAATGGCATCGGTTTTCGCACAACTGATCGTCAATGGCAAGAATGAAGGCGTGCACGCCATCTTAGTGCCTGTTCGCGACGAAAACCACCAGCTCTTGCCTGGCATTAAAATCGAGGACAATGGTTATAAACTTGGTTTAAATGGGGTAGACAATGGCAAAATATGGTTTCACCAAGTTGCCGTCCCGCGTGAAAATTTATTGAACAAATACGGGACCATCAAAGACGACGGAAGTTACCATTCCGACATCAAGAATCCGAACAAACGCTTTTTTACGATGTTGGGCACCTTGGTCGGTGGCCGTATCTGTGTTGCCCGAGCCGGACTGGGCGGGGCGAAAATGGCTTTGGCAGTTGCGGTCAAGCACGCGCTCAAAAGAAGACAGTTCAACGACAGCATAAAAATTCAGGAAGATTTGTTGATGGATTACCCCATGCATCAATTACGATTGACCCCGCTTGTGGCGAGTGCCTATGTCTATCACATTACCTTGGATAAAATGATGCAAGACTATTGCGATGATTCGCAGCCGGATAAACGTGTGGTAGAGACCCAAGTGGCGGGACTGAAGTCGATGGTAACCTGGTATGCCAATGAAACGATTCAAGAGTGTCGGGAGGCCTGCGGGGGAAAAGGCTATCTGCTGGAGAATCGTATTGCGGACCTAAAGGGCGATGTCGATATTTTTACCACTTTCGAAGGAGACAATACCGTTCTGCTATTGCTGGCGGCCAAAGGGGTGTTGTCAGATTTCAAGGCCGAATTCAATAGTTCCGGGTTCTCATCGGTTCTGAAACTTTTAAGTACACAGCTCAGCGATAAATTGGCCACAATCAACCCGATGTACTCGAACAAGGTCGATGCGGCGCATTTGTACAATCCGAAATTTCATAAACATGCATTTGACTACCGTACCCGCAGACTCACCTATACGTTAGCGATGCGCATTCGGGACTATATTAAAAAGGGGATGCCTTCGTATCAGGCGTTCATGAAAGTACAGACTCATTTGATCACTTTGGGTAAAGCCTATGCGACGGAATTGGCCTACAACACTTTTTCGGATTTTGTAGCGACCATGCCGGACGGGAAAAATAAGGAACTATTCGAAAAACTAGGTACCCTACATGCCCTACATGAGATTCGTAGCGATGCCCATTGGTATTTGGAACAGGGGTATATCGGAAACTCCAAATCGAAGGCGATACGGTCTCGGGTCGAACGGCTCTGTACCGAACTCCGACCCCATATTGAGGTGTTGGTCGATGGTTGGGGCATTCCAGAATCTTGTATGAGTGCACCTATTGCGAAAAAATAGGAATTGTACTTTTTTACGCAACAAGGATTCACGTTTACCGATGAGATTTAATGGAAATTGAAGAAGCGAGTAAGTGTCATCGCGGAGTACTTTGAACACGATTTGAAAAATCCTATTTGTCCTATTTTCCATTCATTTCGGAAGCACTTTAGAAATCGTTTGGAGGGATTTTCGAATTCATTACCTTGAACTCGACCGCAAATGACTTAGGGGTTGGCTTATAATCTTATGCATCTTTTGACACAGATTTTCATGCAACAATTTATACGTATTGGCGTCGATGAACAAGTAGCGTTCAAAAAGTAAAAAATCGTCCAGCAAGGAAGTAATCGGGTTGTTGGGCGTGCAGCGTACCACGTCGAAATCTGAATTATCGGATACCATCAAGGTCTGCGGAGAATCCTCGAACAAACCTAAAGCCTTATCACTGCCGTATAGGATATAATTGGTACTACCCAATCGATTGCTTCGCGATATGTCTTTAGAAGATGTCATTATTTTCGCTCCCCGGATACTAAAAAATTTAGAATTTCAACGATAATCGAGACGAACCGTTGATAAATACACGTATTTTCCGTATATTTGGGGTATAAATATATATTCAATTTGTGGATAATACTAATTCAAATACCCAAAATGCCACTTTTATTTTAAAAAGGGTGAAAGATTTGGTCAATGTAAAGCGAGATTTCCATCTGGCACGCCTCTTGAACATTGCACCTACGACCTTATCTAATTGGAAAAAGAGGAATAGTATTGATTACAAGCTTCTCATTGAGTTCTGCGTAGCCCAAGGTTTCGATTTGGATTACGTGCTGGCTGGTATAGAGAAGGATAAGGTAAATACACAAATGGAAAATCTTGCCGGATATCTAATCGACAAGGTACGCAATGAATTCAAATCGGATTTTCAGGAAATCAGAACTGCTCAAAAGCAGTTGGTAGAAAATTTAGATAAGCTGAAAACGAAGGAAGAAATTGCGTTGGCAAAACAAAAATTATCGAAGACCATAGCCCACAATAATTAGCGGTTATCGATTGTTCGTTTGATGTACGTAACTTAGTAGTAATTCTGACATCTCCTTGGTCTGCATATCCGCAACGATACGATTGTAGTCGTTCTCAACATCGTCTATAAGCCGACCGAACTCATCAACCGATATTTTGCCTTCATCAAAAAGCGCAGTAGCTCCTTGAATCAATAAACGTATGTTGGTAAATCTACTTTGTTGCATCTTGCATTTTAGCTTTTAATAGCTTCTCCTTAGCTTCTTGTATCATTAATTTCGTACTTCTTTCTGAAGACTTCCGTGCGAATTGCATAATAAGCAACAAAATAACGGTAATTCCAAAAGAATACGAGTAACTGTACCCATTATCGACCAAACTATAATCTATCAGTATAAAATAAAACTGTAGCACATAACAATAGATAGGAACAATATACGCATAAAAATACGGTTTCAATATCGATCCGACAATAATTAACAATGGAGAAACGGTTACTCCTACCAACCATATAAAAAATGAAGGGTCAATTTGATTTTCTACGAACTTATCGGGCATCAAAGCTTCAACATCAACATTAACCATAGCTTTGTCGAGATATAGGATCAATCCCGACAAAGCTATAATTATGGATGCCACAACACTAGTACGTTCGTTCAGGGAATTATTACTTCCCCCCTGCCGTACCTGGTCTATGACCTTTTGTAAGATCGACCGATTCTTGCTCATACAATTCGTCTTCTGCTGCTGTGTCAGGTTTTGTGCACGAAGTCATTGCAATAGCGGATACAAATGTCAAAGCGAAAATAATTCTTTTTAAATCTTTCATAACTAAATGTTTAAGGGTTTACAATGCCCCCAAACTATGAAAGTTTTTTTAAAAAATGTCGTGATTTCCGACTTATTCTTTGTATTTAACGCAAATTGTAAATACCACGATAAAAACCGATGACATTACGAATATAACAAAATACTATTAATGTGCTAATATCGAGCACTTTTTTCTTAATAGCCTATTCTTTCTCCTTATGCAATTCGGACGTATCCAAAAATTCGATGATGTCGATTTTCGGGTTTCCCGTTAAATACGTTTTGGATGAGCCGCGCGAAGTAAGTTCGAAATCCTTCAGGGCAAATACTCTTGCGCTTGGGGAGCCTTCGGCAAAAACTTCTACCCCTTCTGCCTCCAATTTGCTCGCTCTTAAATTCGAGTTGTCGAACAAATGCGCACTTAGTCCGTAAGCCGTTCCTTCCATTTTTATATTTGCGCTTGAGGTTAAATCCACATTCGTCCATTCGCTGATCGAATATACTCGTACATCCACTCTATCTTTAATGACAAGATTCAAGGTGTCGGATTGAAAATTTAGATCTCCGGAGCTATTTCCTTCCATCTCTAAATCAATAACACTGGCATTCACATTCATATCCATTTTAGCGGAACCGAACAATTTGGCATCGAAAACGTCTGAAACAACATTGTCCTTTGTCTCTATTCGTCCGTCGCGTGCAATAACGGATTGTAATTCGGTATAGCTTACGACGATATCAAGTTTCTTTTTTGCGGTAATCTTATAGAAAGAACTTATTTCCAACACCCCATTGACCACCTCAAATTTCAAAACGTCGATCAAGTTGTCATCCGCATTGATGAAAACACCTTCTTGCCTTCCTTTACGGAGCTCGATTCTAAGGTCGTCATTGAGCTCGATAGCGTTGAACGGGGGTAAATCTTGCTGCACCTCTATAACGCTCTTATTGCCCTTTATTTTGGGTTTACGTTGGGAGAACGCTTGAAGGCAAAAGACCAGCGCAATCAATAGTGTTATTTTTTTCATTATTTGTTTCTTCTTTGGATTTTAAAGATATTATAAAAATAAACATATCCTTTTGTATCTACCTGCAATAAAAATGCCCAACTGTTTCGGTTGGGCATTTTTTATATAAATAATTACGTTCGTCTAGTGTTGCAGTTCCTCTTCGTCTTCTTGAAGAGGTACGGTCTGAGGTACAAAATCCTGTCCTGGAATAATGTATTCCCCGTTTTCGTCCACCTTACTGTAATCGTAAGCCCAACGGTGAACTTCAGGAATCGGACCATCCCAGTTACCGTGAATATGCTTCATTTCAGCCGTCCATTCCAGTGTATTGGATTTCCAAGGATTTTTTGGACCAACCTTTCCGTAAAAAATGCTATAGATAAAATTGGCAGCGAATACCAGCTGGGCAGCAGCCGCGATGAAAGCGAAGACGGACATCAATACCTGAACATCGGTAAACTCGTCGAACATCGGGAAGGCCGTGTTTTCGTAATAACGCCTCGGGACTCCCGCCATTCCCACAAAGTGCATGGGAAAGAATATACCATAGGCCGCAAAGGCGGTCACCCAGAAATGTACGTAGCCCAAGTTCTTGTTCATCATTTTGCCTTCGAACATTTTCGGGAACCAGTGGTAGACACCCGCAAACAATCCGTACAGCGCAGAAATACCCATTACCAGGTGAAAGTGTGCCACCACGAAATAAGTGTCGTGCACATTGATATCCAATGTACTATCTCCGAGGATAATTCCGGTTAGACCTCCCGTGATAAAGGTGGATACCAATCCTATGGAAAACAGCATCGCAGGGTTCAGCTGCAAATTCCCTTTCCATAAAGTTGTGATGTAGTTAAAAGCTTTTACCGCAGATGGAATCGCAATCAATAAAGTCGTAAATGTAAATACAGATCCCAAGAACGGATTCATACCGGATATGAACATATGGTGACCCCAAACGATAGTCGATAGAAAGGCTATGGCCAAAATAGATGCGACCATGGCACGGTATCCGAAAATAGGCTTGCGTGCATTGGTAGACATTACCTCTGAAGTAATACCCAATGCTGGAAGCAGTACAATATACACTTCTGGGTGTCCTAGGAACCAAAATAAATGTTCGTATAATACCGGTGACCCACCTTGATAATGCAATACCTCCCCTTGCAGAAAAATATCCGAAAGGAAGAATGAGGTTCCAAAACTTCTGTCCATAATCAACAGCAACGCTGCAGATAACAAAACCGGAAAGGAAATGACACCGATAATGGCCGTTACGAAGAACGCCCATATCGTCAGTGGCAATCTGGTCATAGACATGCCCTTGGTTCTTAAATTAATTACCGTTACGATATAATTCAAAGAACCCAGTAAGGACGATGCGATAAATATCGCCATTGAAACCAACCACAGGGTCATACCCATACCTGATCCCGGTTGGGCCATGGGCAATGCACTCAATGGAGGATAAATCGTCCAACCTGCCGCTGCGGGTCCCGCCTCAACGAACAAGGAACAAATCATGACTACACTGGCCACGAAGAACATCCAAAAAGAAAGCATGTTCAAAAAGCCGGATGCCATATCACGTGCACCGATTTGTAACGGAATCAATAGGTTACTAAAGGTACCGCTCAATCCGGCAGTGAGTACAAAAAAGACCATAATGGTACCGTGCATGGTAACCAACGCCAGATAAATATCGGCATCCATAATCCCATCAGGAGCCCATTTCCCTAAAAAGGTATCGAAAACCAAAAATGATTCCCCAGGCCAGGCCAATTGCATTCTCATTAGTAAAGACATCGCAATACCAATGAAGCCCATAACCAATACCCCAAGAATAAGGTATTGTTTGGCGATCATTTTATGATCTTGGGAAAAAATGTATTTGGTTACAAATGTCTCTTTATGGTGATGATGTCCATGATCGTCGTGTGCGTGCTCTTCTACGTGCGCCTCTATTGTTGCTGACATATTCGTAATTCTTTAAATATTAATCTTCCTTTTATAGCCTTTTTCAAATTGAAATCAATGCACTGTGTTCGTGCCGATCTCATTCTACCCCAAGGGTAGTGTTAAATGCAGGTTCCGGCTCATTGCCGGCCATCGTCTGCCCAAATGTTTGTTGTGTATTTATCCAAGCGTCATACTCCTCCTGCGTCTCAACAATTATTTTCATTTGCATATTGTAATGTGATTTACCACAAATCTTATTACATAATAGTACATAGTCAAATTCCCATGGATCTGCGTTGTCCTCACCTCGAGCCGCTCTTTCAGCCCTTATCTCGTTCGTGCGCTTTACCTTATCCATGACATCGGGGTCGCGTCGAATTTCTTCCGTTGTCTTGGTCGGAGTAAATGAAAATTCGGTTATCATACCAGGAACACAATTCATTTGCGCCCTAAAATGAGGCATATAGGCTGAATGTAGAACGTCTTGGGACCGCATTTTAAAATTAACCTTTCGCCCCACGGGTAAATGAAGCTCCTTTACAATAACATCATCGGCGGCGTAGGTATCGCCTTCATCCAAACCAAGAACATTAGCCCTATCAATATCGATCATCCTTACATTGGCACCACCCAAAACATTGTCCTCACCACCATATCTGGCCGTCCAGTTAAACTGCTGAGCATAAAGCTCAACGATCATAGGGTCGTCTTCTTCATTCACATCCATAATCTCTGTCCATGTATATAGACCCCACAGGATCAATCCGGCCAGTACGATTACAGGAATAATCGTCCAAATGAACTCCAAACGATCATTATCGGCATAAAACAATGCCTTATTACCTTTCTTACCACGGTATTTGTAACCAAAATAATGCAATAAAAATTGGGTGATGAACTGCACTATAAATATGATTACGAATGAGACCAATAACAGATAGTCATACTCCTCACCATGTGCCGAAGAGGCATCTGGTAAAAAGAATTTTGAGTATTTCCAAAAACAGAATATCGTAATCAAGTAGGTGAACACCATAAAAGCGAACAGCATATAGCCATTGTTTTTATTATCACCGTCATTTGCAATTTGACTGGATTCAGTTCGCAACTGCGACAGTTCGAAAATCTTGGTCATTTGCCAAATCGCAATTGCCACTAGAACCAGAACAATAAATATCAATAATGTCGTCATCGTATGTTGTACTATTATACGTTAAATCTTAGTAATGGAAATGTTTACTTTCTTCAATAAACGGATTCCGTTTGGGTTGTAACGGTTGACTTGCCAATGCCCTGAAAATCCAGAATATGAATAGTCCCGCAAAGAACAATATAGCCCCGATTTCAGGAATACCGATATACCATTGATCACCTACTGTTGCCGGCATGATGGCATTGAAAATATCCATATAGTGGCCTGCAAGTATTACGATACCGGCCATGATCACAAACCAATTGATGCGTTTGTAATCACTATTCATTAGCAGTAATACAGGAAATAGGAAATTCATGGCGACCATACCAAAAAACGGTAATTTATAATCCGCGATACGGGTTACATAATACGTTACCTCTTCGGGAATATTGGCGTACCAAATAAGCATGAACTGCGAGAACCAAAGGTATGTCCAGAATATACTGATACCGAACATGAACTTGGCCAAATCATGAATATGGCTATCGTTCACAAGTTCTAAATAGCCTTTTGATTTTAGGTAGACCGTTACCATCGCAATTACGGTAATGCCCGAAACGAACATACTGGCAAAAATATACCAACCAAAGAGTGTACTAAACCAATGTGGGTCTACGCTCATGATCCAGTCCCAAGACATCATAGACTCGGTGATCAAATAAAAGACCAAGAAAGCTGCCGAAATCCTAAAATTCATCTTGAAGTTGGAATCGTCGGTTGCTTCATCCTGTTTTAAGGATAATTTTCTAGAATACTCCCTGTAGAGTATCCATCCCCCTAAAAAGATGACTGCCCTTAAAAGAAAGAACCATCCATTCAAATAACCGGATTTACCTTGAATCAATTCATCGTGGGCCACTACTTCCGGGTCCATCCAAACGAACAAATGGTTCATATGTAACACCGATAGCACCAAGATTACGAATACGATAATACCCCCGGGTACGATATAAGCCGTAATGCCTTCCATCACTCGAAATAAAAGTGGCGACCATCCTGCTTGCGCAGCTCGTTGTATCGCATAAAACGCAAGAACGCCCAAAGCAATCATAAAGAAAAAGAAAGCCGCTACATAGAGCGCTGCCCATGGTTTGTTCTGTAACTGGTGCAATACATGTGTTTCATGCGACATAGCGTGTCCTGTCTCAACCTCTGCATCTTCCCCCCCTTCGGTATGCTCTCCCTCCTGTTCCAAAATAGGACCTCGGGCCACCCCTTCGCCTTCATCTAAATGCGGGACGGAAGACTCATGATCACCTTCGTGGCCATCTCCATGGGAAGCCACCATCTCCATGGCTTCCGCCTCGGTACTAGGTGCGGCGAGGAAACCCCAACCAATGCCTAGGGCGCCAACAACCATCAAAATAATGGAACCTAATTTTATTTTACTTGAAATCGTGTACATATTATTCTATGTATTATTTTGATAACTCTTCTTTCAGTTTCATTACGTATTCGGAAACCTGCCACATTTCATGGTTGTTCATCTGGGAAGCATATGCCCCCATGGCGTTCAGACCATACTGCTGTACGTGATATGCAGTACCTACGGTGATGTTTCTCGCCGCATCATCATAGCTCGGAATGCCCAATATCTTTTCCTGCTTCACCAACCAACCTTGTCCATCGCCCTTATCGCCATGACAAATAGCACAGTAAATCGTATACAACTGGCCACCAACAGCTAGATTCTCCTCGTTCTGTAGTGAATCTAACGGACTTGCCTTTGCCCTCGCCAGCTCCTTACCTTCGGGAGTATTCTCAAATTCGTAGGGCATCCAACCGCGGGTTATCGTATGTTCCGGTGGTAACATTGCTTCTTGACCGCTTGGCAAAAAGTTAACTTCCTGATAGGTCTCATAGCCCACTGGCTCGTACATGTTCGGCATATACTGATAATTAGGCCTACTATTGTCGGCACAGCTCGCCATAAAGGCCACTAAGCTTACTACCAATCCTATTTTTATAAAACTGTTCATATTTAATGAAGGTTTTTTTCTACTATATTGATTTCAACTGTACCGGTATCGGCCAATAAATCTTTCAATTCGTTCTCGTTATCGTGAATTTCTATTTCCATAATAAAATGGTCGTCCGTGGTTCTTACGTCGGGATTCTCGGCCTTCTTGAACGGCCATAGTCTACTTCTCATGTAGAAAGTAATCACCATTAAGTGCGCCGCAAAGAATACCGTAAGCTCGAACATAATGGGAACAAAGGCAGGCATATTCTCTATATAGCTGAAACTGGGCTTACCACCGATATCCTGAGGCCAATCTTCTATCATGATAAAGTTCATCATCAAAACAGCGACTCCCAAGCCAATACAGCCATAAATGAAAGAAGTAATCGCTATACGTGTGGGTGCAAGGCCCATCGCCTTGTCCAACCCGTGCACGGGAAAAGGACAATAAACCTCTTCGATATGATGCTTTGCTGCCTTGACCTTTTTCACGGCAAGCATCAACACATCATCGTCGTTGTAATAAGCATGTAAAACTTTAGATGCCATATTTTAAAATTCAAGCCTGTCTGCCTGTAGCAGATTCAAGCGATTAATTACTATTTCTTATCAGTTTCAGCAACAAGACAATGGAGCCTTTAAAAGCCTATCGTTGTTTTTTATTGCTTAAAATCAACGCCTGTCCCGCCCAATCGTCACGTTCGGCGCGACCTGGGAATGCTTCCGTTATCGTGTCCAGCAAATCATATTCTTTCTGTGTCATTCGTGCCACTTGTGCAAAAGTGAAAATACCGATTTCATTCAAGGTCTTTTCCATTTTCGGCCCGATACCTTTTACTTTCTTCAAATCGTCGGCCGTTTCCTTAGTGGCATCAAAGGTGCCGATCGTACTTAAGAGTTCGTTCACTCCTTGTTTATCGCCTTTTGCCGGAACAACTTCTCCCATTAATACATCCTGCGTAACCAATTCATCCTTCGGGATTATAGGTGTCCTGCTTTGCGGGATTTGATACAACGGCTTGCCCGCATCACGGAGTTTTTTATATTTTTCACCGGAAGACTTTAAAATCGATTTTACTTCCGCTTGCGCAATAACCGGGAAGGTTCTCGCATATAATAGGAACAACACGAAAAAGAATCCGATGGTACCGATAAAGATTCCAATATCCACGAAAGTGGGAGAGAACATCGTCCAAGAAGAAGGGAGGTAATCCCTATGCAAAGAGGTAACAATAATCACGAAACGCTCGAACCACATACCGATATTAACTATAATCGAGATAAAGAAAGAGAACATAATGCTCGTACGCAATTTCTTGAACCACATGAACTGCGGCGAGAACACATTACAAGTCATCATAGACCAGTACGCCCACCAATAAGGCCCGGTAGCCCTATTCAAGAAGGCATATTGTTCATATTCCACTCCAGAATACCAAGCCATAAACAACTCGGTAATATACGCACAACCCACAATAGAACCCGTTAACATGATTACGATGTTCATCAGTTCAATATGCTGTACGGTAATATAATTTTCGAGGTTGCACACTTTCCGCATAATGATCAAAAGCGTGTTTACCATCGCAAAACCCGAAAAAATCGCTCCAGCAACAAAATATGGTGGGAATATCGTTGTATGCCATCCAGGAATTACCGAGGTGGCAAAATCGAAGGATACAATGGTGTGTACCGAAAGTACCAGCGGTGTTGCCAAACCTGCCAAGACCAAGGATACTTCCTCGAATCGTTGCCAGTCTTTTGCACGACCACTCCAACCGAAACTTAACAGACTGTATATTTTCTTTTGAAAAGGCAAGATCGCACGGTCCCGCAACATGGCGAAATCGGGTAACAAACCAGTCCACCAGAAAACCAATGAAACGGAGAGATAGGTCGAAATCGCAAATACATCCCAAAGCAAAGGCGAGTTAAAGTTAACCCACAGTGAACCGAATTGATTCGGAATAGGAAGTACCCAATAGGCCAACCAAGGACGACCCATGTGTATGATCGGAAACAGACCTGCCTGTATTACCGAAAAGATGGTCATCGCTTCCGCGGAACGGTTGATCGCCATTCTCCACTTCTGACGGAATAAGAGCAGTACCGCCGAAATAAGCGTACCGGCATGACCGATACCTACCCACCAAACAAAATTGGTAATATCCCAAGCCCAGTTTACGGTTTTGTTCAGACCCCAAGTACCGATACCTGTGGATATCGTGTAGATAATACACCCTACTCCCCAAAGAAATGCGATAAGCGCAATGGAAAAAACAATCCACCAATGCTTATTCGCCTTGCCCTCGACAGGAGCGGCAATATCCACGGTTACATCGTGGTAGCCTTTGTCCCCAGTTACTAAGGGTCTTCTAATAGGTGCTTCGTAATGCGACGCCATAGACTTCTATTATAGTTACTTTCTAATTATTGGTTTAAGCTTCGTCGGTATTCCTTACCTTAACATGATAGAAAACATTCGGTTTCGTACCCACACTCTCCAAGAGATGGTACATACGATCGCTTTCCGCCAATTCGGCAATCTTACTTTCTTTATCGTTGACATCGCCAAAGACAATCGCTCCGTTGGAACAAGCCGATGAACAAGCTGTTTGGAACTCGCCATCTTTGATGACACGACCGTCTCTTTTCGCATCCAAAATCGTCTTTTGCGTTTTTTGGATACACATCGAACATTTTTCGATAACCCCACGCGAACGTACGTTTACATCGGGATTGACAACCATTTTCCCCAAATCATTGTTCATATGGTAATCGAACTCATCGTTGTTGTTGTACAAGAACCAGTTGAAACGACGTACCTTATACGGGCAGTTATTGGCACAATATCGTGTACCTACACATCTGTTGTAGGCCATGTGGTTTTGACCTTGACGGCTATGCGATGTGGCCGCAACAGGACAAACCGTTTCACATGGCGCATGATTACAGTGCTGGCACATGACAGGCTGGAAGGCCACTTGCGGGTTTGCCGCCGGATCTTCCAATTCTCCGAAACCACCTAGGGAACCTTTATCCCCGGATAAGCCATCAAATTCGTCCTTCTTGATATCATCTTGCTCGAAGGTGTCTTCCGAAGAATAGTACCTATCGATACGCAACCAGTGCATATCCCTTGAACTTCTCACTTCCTGCTTTCCGACTACGGGAACATTGTTCTCGGCATGACAGGCGATTACACAAGCTCCACATCCGGTACAAGCATTCAAATCGATGGACATATTAAAGTGATGCCCTATCGAACGATCGAAACTATCCCAAAGGTCTACGCTCGTTGCCGGTACTTCCTGGTGATCTAAAGAAACCACGGGTACCTCATTCCATTCCGAATGGTTTTTCGTGTTGAAAATCTCCAAGGTCGTTTCCTTGATGACATCACCCCTACCCATCAAGGTTTTATGCAATTGAATACAGGCAAACTCATGGTTTCCTGCGGCTTTTTCAACCGTGACCGATTGAATACTTTTAAAATCCTGATATAAGGGATAGGCGTTGACACCAGTCTGCATTTCTGATTTCATACCGGCCTTCTTGCCATATCCAAAAGACAAACCGACCGAACCTACTGCCTGCCCAGGCTGAATAATGACCGGTACATTGTTTACCGTAACCCCGTTCACGGTCACGTTGGCGTAACTACCATCTAGACCGCCATTGGCGACATTTTCATTTTCAAGCCCCATTTTTTCCGCATCGGCTTTGGAAACAGTGATGTAATTGTCCCAAGACACCCGCGTAATCGGATCGGGAAACTCCTGCAACCAAGGGTTGTTCGCCTGACGGCCATCGCCCATTCCTACTTTGGAATACAAGGTCAATTCCATGCCCTCTATATTGGCATTCGCCAATTCGCGTACCGCAGTGGCTATGGAAATAGTAGAAACGTTTGTAGATTCGCTTTCAACGGTAGTTTCCGACTCCTCCTTATCTTCTTCCTGTGCTGCGATTACAACGGGGTCGGCCTCCAAGGCATCCACATCCATCATCATCCCATTTGATGCAGTATATACCCCATCGTGCAAAGCTTTATTCCAGTCGCTACCGTTTAAAATGAAAGAGCTCCAGGTTTCTTTGATGTAATCGTAATAGGTTTTATCGCTACCCATCCAAGTCAACAGGACAGACTGAAATTGTCTGGTATCGAACAACTCCCGAATGGTGGGTTGCACTAGACTGTAATGACCCTTTTTTATCTGCACATCGCCCCAAGATTCCAAATAGTGATTGGCTGCAGCCGTATATTGTACGACTTCCGCCGTTTCGTTATAGTTGGTAGAAAACAGTACGGACAAGTCTACACTCTTGAGTCCTTCTACAAAATCCGCCGAGTTTGGCAGGCTGTATACCGGATTCACACCATCCATTATCAGCGCACCTACCCTTCCGGCCTTCATATCGGCGATCAAAGTATTTACCGCCTTGCTATTTCCTTGACGTACGTAGCGGGGTGCTTTCGCATCGAAAGCGTTACTACCCAACATTTCGTTTATGGCGAGAACGACCGCCTGAGCGTTTACATCGTCGATTCCGGATACCACAACGGCACCGTTTCTATTTTTTCTTATTTCCGCTACGGCGGCATCCAAAGCCCGTCCAACATTTTCAGGAAGTTCGCCACCGGCAGAAGTCCCATTCAATTTGGCGTACAAATTGGCCAAGGCGATCATCTGCATCGAAGGTGTTAACGGAATGCGCTTATCGGCGTTCGCACCGGTAAGCGTCATATTCGCCTCGAATTGTATGTGTTTGGACATTTTCCCGTTCTTGGGGATACGCCCTTTTGAATAACTGCTATCAAAACCACCACCCTGCCAGTCGGAAAGGAAGTCCGCACCGAACGAAACAATGATATCGGCTTTTTCAAAATCGTAATCGGCCAAGGCCCGTTCGCCATAGCGCGCTTCGAAAGCCGTTAGTGCGGCATCTTCCGAAATCGCATCATAGGTCACGTGTTTTACGTTACCATTCGTGGCGGCAAGTTCAGAAACCAATCTTGACGTTGATGGGCTAGCGTAAGTCTGCGTTAAAAATGCTACTTGCTTGCCACTTTGCATTGCCAGTTTCGCCGCTACGTCGATCTCGTTCCAGTCAACACTCTCGCCCCCTTTCATAGGTCCTTGCAATCGCGTACTATCGTACAAACCAAGTACCGAAGCTTGCACTCTGGCATTTGCCCCACCACTAATAGTTGCGTCGGTGTTATTCTCTACTTTGATCGGTCGACCTTCTCGGGTCTTGATCAGGATATTGGCAAAATCGAAGCCGTTGGCAATAGTAGTCGCATAAAAATTCGCAACCCCGGGAACGATCATATCAGGCTGCACCACGTAAGGAATGGACTTGATTACAGGACCTTCACAAGCAGCCAAAGTAGCTGCCGCGGTACTGAAACCAACATACTTCAAAAAATCCCTACGGTTCGTCTGAGTGGAAGAAAGGGTTTCCTTGTCGCCCAAAAACTCATCAACGGGTATCTGCTCTGTAAATTCGTTCTGTCTTAGCGCCTCAACAATGGAATCGTTGGGATTTAACTCCGCTTCGTTCTTCCAGTATTTTTTGTTTGATGCCATACGTTTATCTCTGTATTTAGCTGATCGTTCTGATTAATAGTGACACTTTCCGCATTCCAGACCACCCATTTGTGCGGCAGTAAGGTTTTCCACTCCATATTTCTTCGAAAGCTCTGCGTGTATTTTTTCGTAATACGCATTGCCTTCGACCTTCACATTCGTCTCTCGGTGGCAATTGATACACCAACCCATGGTCAGTGGCGAATACTGGTACATGATTTCCATCTCTTCTACAGGACCGTGACAGGTCTGACACTCGATACCGGCGACCGATACGTGCTGCGAGTGGTTGAAGTAGGCGAAATCAGGGAGGTTGTGAATGCGAACCCATTCCACTGGCTCGCTTTCTCCGGTGTATTTTTGATTCTCCTCGTCCCAGCCAACGGCCTTGTACAATTTTTTGATCTCTTTGGTGTAGAACTCATTGGTGTAACCGTTCGCCAAATCTTCCTGACTCGGCCCATCGGCAGTACCTTTGTATTCATAGATACTCTTATGGCAGTTCATACAAACGTTCAAGGAAGGAATACCTGAATGCTTCGATACCCTTGCGGAGGAATGACAATATTTACATTCGATTTTATTGACACCTGCATGTATCTTATGCGAATAATGAATGGGTTGAATCGGAGCGTACCCTTGATCCACACCCACTTGCATCATCCAACCGTACGCGAAATACGCACTACCGAGCAAGAGGAAAATTACGGTAACCAAGACCAAGAATTGGTTTTGCACAAAGGCTTTCCAAATCGGTTTTCTTTTGACCGTGGCCTCCTGTTCAACGACCACTCCGTTCGCCTCGGCGATTCTTCGAAGGGTTTTGTTTACGGCGAACAACATGAAGACCAGCATACCGAACACCAACACCAAGGCCCCTAGAATGATTTCGTTGGAGATTCCTGACGTTGCACCAACAGCAACATCCACTTCACCGCCTGGCGGAGGAGGCGGCGGCGGTGGAGTAGGCGCAGCAGTATATGCCAAAATATTATCGATATCCTCGTTCGAAAGCGTCGGGAAAGCGGTCATGGCCGCTTGGTTGTATTCGTTGTAAATTTTAACGGCATATGCGTCACCGGACTTAATCATACCAGGGCTGTTCTTGATCCAACGGTACAACCACTCCTTGTCCAAACCTTCTTCCTCGGCCAATCGCGTCTCTACATTCGCAAGTGCAGGTCCGGTCATTTTACGATTCAGGGCATGACAAGCAGCACAGTTTTGATTGAAAAGCGACTTTCCCTTAACAGGATCCGCATCCGATCCGGCGGCAGCTTCCTGAGCAGGAGCAACGGCCTCTTCCGTAGGGGTTGGTTCCTGAGCATTAAGTGAAATAGAAAAGAGTAGAAAAACTAACAGGCTAACTGTTAAAACCTTAGGTAGTCGATGGCGATTAAAAACCTTCTTCATATTTAAATATTTCTAACACGATTTTGGTACGGTTTTTAATGTTTATGGGGAATAAACCCGCTTAATTAACGTTCCTAAATCGAACGCAAAAATACGACATAGACTTTATTTTGAAAATCTTAACGGATTGATAATTTCTAATTTATAATAGTTCTAAATAAGAGGTATTTTATTCTGTTTAGACTTTAAAAAATTACTTTTGTAAAGTACACATTAATCCAAGTCACCGCACGACATGAAAGCACTCGCATACATTACGTTTACAGTACTTACCCTCAGTTTTACCCATGCTCAGAAGGGAAAAGTAAATATTGAACAAGACGAAAGAATTACCGAGTTGTTGGAGGTATATAAATCAGCAATTGAAAACTCGGGATATTATCGAATTCAAGTAGGTTTTGGCACTTATGCAAGAGCCCAACGTATTAAATCGGAGGTCGATGTAGACTTCCCTGGATTGTACTCGAAAATTGATTTCGATTCCCCGACGTATAGGGTAAGAGTGGGGCGTTTTAAAACCAAAATCGAAGCTGAACGAAAGTTCAATGAAGTACGTAAGAAGTACCCACAGGCGATGCTTTTAAAACCTAGCAAATAGGTATATCGCCCTTAAAATATGGCGATTTTCGGCCCTAAAATAATAAACCTCACAGCTCTTAAAGACCTGTGAGGTTTTTTTATGTTCAAATGCTCCGAAAAAAAGACCTTATTTCAGTTTCTTCTTAACAGCCACTTCTTGGAAACTCTCAACGATGTCGCCGATATGAATGTCATTGTAGTTTTTGATCTGTAAGCCACAGTCATACCCTTTGGCCACCTCTTTCACATCATCCTTAAATCGTTTCAATGATGCCAATTCTCCTGTGTAGACCACCACTCCGTCGCGTATCAATCGCATACCGGCGTTTCGGATAATTTTTCCGTTGGTCACCATACAACCCGCGATGGTGCCCACCTTGGAAATTTTGAAGGTTTCACGAATCTCGGCGTTTCCGGTAATCTCTTCCTTGATTTCAGGGGAAAGCATTCCTTCCATCGCATCCTTCAGGTCATTTATCGCATCATATATGATGGAATACATGCGGATATCGATTTCTTCCTTATCGGCCATATCCCTAGCATTCCCCATCGGTCTTACATTAAAGCCGATAATGATCGCATCGGAGGCAGAAGCCAATAGCACATCGGATTCCGTAATCGCTCCAACGCCCTTGTGAATAATGTTCACCTGTATTTCGGCGGTCGATAATTTCTGGAACGAATCGGTTAAGGCCTCTACGGACCCATCCACATCACCCTTAAGGATGATGTTAAGCTCTTTAAAGTCGCCCAAGGCGATTCGACGACCAATTTCATCAAGTGTAATATGCCGTTGTGTACGAACAGACTGCTCACGTTGCAATTGAGATCTTTTGGTGGCGATCTGCTTCGCATCACGCTCGTCTTCCATGACATTGAACCGATCACCTGCCTGAGGCGCGCCATCCAACCCTAGAATCGAAATCGGCGTTGCAGGACCAGCTTTTTCAATCTCTTTGCCCCGTTCGTTTTGCATGGCCTTAATCTTACCGCTATTGGTACCTGCCAAGACATAATCCCCGATTTTAAGAGTTCCAGCTTGCACCAAAATAGTGGAGACATAGCCTCTTCCCTTATCCAAGAAAGCCTCTACTACGGTACCCACGGCCAATTTGTCCGGGTTTGCCTTCAGCTCTAATAATTCTGCTTCGAGCAAGACTTTTTCCAATAGTTCCTTGACTCCATCTCCAGTCTTTGCGGAGATATCGTGCGATTGTATTTTTCCGCCCCAGTCCTCTACCAAAAGATTCATATTGGCAAGACCTTCCTTTATCTTGTCCGGATTCGCGGTAGGCCTATCGATTTTATTGATTGCAAAAACCATGGGGACCCCTGCCGCTTGCGCGTGTGCGATCGCCTCTTTGGTCTGTGGCATGATGTCATCATCCGCCGCGATTACGATTACCGCAATATCGGTTACCTGTGCACCCCTTGCCCGCATCGCCGTAAAAGCTTCGTGACCGGGAGTGTCTAAAAAGGTGATTTTTTGTCCGTCTTCCAAGGTAACCCCATAGGCTCCGATATGCTGGGTAATACCACCACTTTCGCCTGCGATCACATTGGCGTCACGCACATAATCCAAGAACGATGTCTTTCCATGATCAACGTGCCCCATAACCGTTACGATCGGTGCTCTAGGTTTCAAATCCTCGGGCTTGTCCTCGACTTCCTCAATGGCTTCCTCCAGTTCCGCTGTAACAAACTCCACTTCATAACCGAATTCATCGGCTACGATGGACAGGGTCTCGGCATCTAAACGCTGGTTCATGGTAACCATGAGTCCTAAGGACATACAGGCCGAAATAATCTCGGTGGTAGACACATCCATCATGGTCGCAACCTCACTCGCCGTCACGAACTCCGTAACCTTGAGCGTTTTGTTTTCAATTTCCTGTAATTCCAGATCCGCTTCCGATTGCATACGGTGCTGATCTCTTTTATCTCTTCGGTATTTGGCGCCTTTCCCTTTTTTGGATTTCCCTTGAAGTTTCTCTAGGGTCTCACGTACCTGTTTTTGTACGTCTTCCTCGGTAGGCTCCACTTTAGGGGCTCCGTATCGTTGTCCTCCAGCTCTTCCGCGTTGACCTCCTGACCCTCGTCCACCAGTGCCGGTATTACCTGTTTTGGTAACGATTCTTCTTCTTCTTTTTTTCCGGTCGGTATTATCGCCCGATTTGGCCTCTTCTTTCTTCTTCTTGGGCTTCTGGAATTTGCTCAAGTCGATCTTGGCACCAGCAATAGTAGGACCTGACAGCTTCTTGTACTGCGTGGTCAACTTTTCAGGTTCCGAGCTTTCCTCTGCCTCGACGGCCTTTTCAGGCGCTGCTTTGGTAGTTTTTGCCGTCGTTTCGGCTTTCTTTGAGGCTTCTTTTTCAGCCGTTTCTTCTACAGCTTTTTCGGTGGGCTTGTTCACAGCCTTTGTTTCCTCTGCTGGAACGGCGGCTTCTTTTTTGGCAGCACTTGCTTTCTTACCGGCGTCCAAGTCTATCTTACCGACGGTCTTCGGGCCGGAAAGCTCAGCTTTTGCCTTGATCACTTCAGAAGCTGCGGCTCGGCGTTCGCGCGCCAATCGTCTATCTTCCTGTTCTTGCTCCAGCTGAATTCTAAGCGCTTCTTTTTCCTTGCGTTTTTCCTCGCCGACTTCCTTTGAAGCAACCTTCTTGCTCATATCGGTCTGGAACTCGCTTTGGAGCACTTGATATACCTCATCGGATATCTTGGTAGTGGGCCTGGCCTCAATGGTGTGGCCCTCTGAAGCAAGATAATCTACCGCCCTGTCCAAAGAGATATTTAGTTCGCGAAGAACCTTGTTAAGCCTAATTCTTGCATTTTCTGCCATATACTGTATTCCCTATAATTCTATAATTTCGTCGCTAAGATAGCTAATCTTCCAATTCTTCTTTTAGTATGCGTACAACTTCGGTAATGGTTTCCTCTTCCAAATCGGTACGTTTTACCAACTCATCAACGTCTTGTTCTAAAATACTTCTTGCGGTATCCATACCGATTTTCTTGAATTCCTCGATAATCCACGAATCGATTTCATCGGAGAATTCGGTCAATTCCACATCCTCCTCTACTCCTTCGCGGAACACATCAATCTCATAGCCGGTTAGTTGTCCCGCCAACCTTATGTTATGACCGCCACGACCGATTGCCTTCGAAACCTCTTCAGGTTTCAGGTATACCTGTGCGGTCATTTTCTCATCGTTCAACTTGACCGATGATACACGGGCAGGACTCAAGGCCCTGGTCACCATTAGTTGCGGATTCGCCGTCCAGTTGATTACATCTATGTTCTCATTACCCAACTCCCTTACGATACCGTGAATACGGGAACCTTTCATACCCACACAGGCACCGACCGGATCTATACGATCATCATAGGAGTCTACGGCCACTTTTGCTTTTTCCCCAGGAATACGCACCGCTTTTTTGATGGAAATCAAACCATCGAAAACCTCCGGAATCTCCTGAAAAAACAGTTGCTCCAAAAACTTGGGCGAGCTTCTCGACATGATGATGGAAGGTTTGCTTCCCTTTAACTCGACACTTTCAATGATTCCCCGTACGTTATCCCCTTTTCTGAAAAAATCAGATGGAATCTGGCGGTCTTTGGGAAGAATGATCTCATTTCCCTCATCATCCAACAAAATAATGGCCTTGTGGCGAATGTGATGCACTTCAGCCGTATAAATCTCACCTTCAAGCTCTTTAAAATGCTTGTAAATGGTCGTATTGTCGTGTTCGTGAATTTTGGAAATTAGATTTTGACGCAAGGCCAAAATCGCCCTTCTTCCCAAATTGATCAATTTCACCTCTTCGGAAACATCTTCGCCAACCTCGAAATCAGGTTCTATCTTTCGCGCTTCACTCAAAGCAATTTCCTCGTTTGGCTCTTCTACCTCTCCATCTTCTACAACGATTCGATTACGCCATATTTCCAAATCACCCTTGTCCGGGTTGATGATAATATCGAAATTATCATCCGATCCGAATTTCTTTTTTAACGCGCTCCTGAACACCTCTTCCAAGATGGCCATTAGCGTTACCCTATCTATAAATTTATCGTCTTTAAATTCCGAAAAAGATTCGATCAACGCAATATTTTCCATTTTGCTTCTATTAAAATTTCAACATGACTTTTGCTTCCTTGATATCGGCAAAACCGATTTTCTTTATTTTCTGAACGGTCACCTTGCCTTTACCAATGGGCTTGGGCTCACGTGCTTTCCATTCCAACGTAATACCTTCCTCTGAAACCGAAGTAAGATTACCTTCATAATTATCTTCCTCGGTGCGAACTGCCATCTTTCGCCCTAAATTCTTCTTATACTGTCTGGGTAATACCATTGGGGCTGCTGCCCCTGCCGACGCCACCTCTAAGGCGAAATCAACTTCTTCCCGATCTAGATTGTGCTCGATGGCCCTACTGATTTTTATACAATCTTGAACGGTAACCCCATTATCGCCGTCTATAACGACCGTAATCTTATTATCCGCGGTAATCGAAAAGTCGATAAGGAAGAGGTTTTCATCTTCCGCAAGCCCTTCATTCAGAAATTCCGTAACCTTATCTTTAAACATCATATTCGTCAGGTTTCCCGAAGAATTCAATCGTTAGTATCGAGATTCAGCTTCTTATTCCTCGTATAACCGAACGGCCTAAAACGCTCGAACTATCGGCGCAAAATAGCATCCTAAAACGTAAGAGAATGCATCTTTTTAGGTCGCCTAGTACATCTGGGAAAGGAAAATCCCGCAAATAAAAAAGAGGACTTAATGGTCCCCTCATGAATACTCCTATATCCTTTCAGCGGTGCAAATATACACTTTTTTTTAATTTTTTACATCATATTCAAAAGCTGGAATACAAAAGGTAAAACACTTTTATTTTTTATGCGTTCCGAAAATATAATGACCAAAAATTCGTTTTCCAACAAGATGTTGTACTTTTATTTTAACGAAGCAATTGCGGCTCTTTTCTGACACCGCGACAAACTCGGCAACTAAATCAACCAACTTACTTCTTATGGGTGCACTTTCGTCTTTTGATTTGATTATTGCCGCGGCGGTAATCGTGATTCTTTCGTTTTGGTTTAACGGACTTGCCAAGAAAACGAGCATTCCTTCGGTATTGATGCTCATTGTATTGGGTATTATCGTACAATATGCGTGGAGGCAATTTGTGGGTCCCATTCCAGATTTTTCAGGGTCTTTAGAAATACTTGGCACGGTAGGTTTGATCATGATCGTCTTGGAAGCCGCCCTGGAACTGGAACTAAAACGGGAAAAACTGGTCCCGATCATTAAAGCAGTGGCCATAGCACTTATCGGTCTTATAGGTTCTGCTTGGGTTGCAGCACTCATCATTTATCAATTTATTCCCGAGATGACCATGCAATCGGCATGGCTTTATGCCACCCCCTTATCGATTTTATCCAGCGCGATCATCATTCCGAGTGTCGGCGGCCTACAAGAAGACAAAAAGGAATTCCATATTTACGAAAGTACCTTTTCCGATATCATGGGTATTATGATGTTCTACTTCCTCGCGGCGGATTTCGACCCGGCCCAAGATGGAGGTGTGGTCGGTTTTGCCGGAAATATTGTACTTACCATGGTAATCGCGGTTGTGGCCGGTTATGCCATCATACTTGTGTTCCAGAAAATAAAGAGCTCTGCTAAACTTTTTTTGCTGATCGCCATTCTGCTCTTATTGTATGCCATAGGAAAGAAAATGCACCTTTCGCCCCTGATCATCATCTTGATTTTCGGTTTGATCATCAAGAACATAAAACTCTTTTTTCCTGGGAAAACGGCCATCTTTCTTGACAAAGAGCGCATTCACCAGATGTACCACGAACTGCATATCATTACGTTGGAGACCGCCTTTGTGGTGCGCACCTTCTTTTTCGTCATTTTTGGTATCACCATCGTTATCGCTTCGTTGTTCAGTCTTAACGTCGCCCTGATCAGCGTCTTGATCATCGCATCGATTTATGCGATTCGCTTTGTATTGTTAAGGGTTTTTATCGGTAAGGATTTCTTACCGCAACTCTTTATCGCCCCTAGGGGATTGATTACCGTACTCTTATTCTACGGTATTCCCGAAAGTGCCCAAATAGAATCGTTCGAATCCGGCGTACTGTTATTCGTGATTATCGCCACTAGCTTGATCATGACCTTTGCCATGATTCGCGATAAGCGAAAAATGGGAACCATACTCGATGAATTGGACGATGAAGTCGCGGCACGAAATAAGGCTGAGGATGTATTGCGCGAAAGGTCCGAGGATGCCGAAACAACGGAGTCGACCGAGGAGCAAACAACCGAGGACGAAATCGATTTGCCGGAAGAACCCAAAGACAATGAGCAAGGCGATGGCCCTGAGACGGACCAAATCGACAAAAAAAAGGACCTGTAAACACACGGCCTGTATTTTCGCACAAGATGGTATAGTATATTCACTCCTTATTTGGTAATTGGCTACAACGGGAATCAATACCCCAGCGCGAGCTCGATTCGGACATGATAAAGCGCTAAGGGAAATCGCATTATCATTTTGACGATATTCCGGTCGTCCTTCTTTCCATGAGAATTACTGTAGCAATTCCTGATATTGCTGGATTTCACACTCCTCCCTATTCCTCAGATTACCTTACTTTTCGAGCGTGCAAAAGGATTACGTCGGATTTTTTACCCGATGAAGCGCTATTTTTGATATTTCCTTCTTTTCAAGGGAAATTTGCATAACGACGAACAACACTACGTTAATTTTTAGTTTGTTGGCGTCCAAGCTACCTAATACTACGTATTGAATAAAAAGCAATTTCGGTGAATCGATACCTACTAGATTACAGTAAACAGCTACCGTTCTCCCTACTATTTCTATTATTCGCTCAAATAATAGGTGCTCAGGTAACCTTTGAAGTAGCCTTCCCCAATCTCGATTTTGATTTTGCGGTCGAGCTGCAGCACGCGGGCGATGGCAGCGACCGTTTGTTCGTGGTCGAGCAATCGGGACGCATACAGGTATTTCCGAACAACGATGCCGTTGCTTCGACCGAACAACGTACTTTTCTAGATATTTCAGATGAAATCAGTTACAGTGCGGGCCAAGAAATCGGCCTATTGGGATTGGCCTTTCATCCCGATTATGCCCAGAACGGGTATTTCTACGTGTATTACACTCGAGCAAGCTCATTGTCTGGCGTGAACACTGAAATGGTGCTCGCCCGTTTTACGGTCAGTGACGAACCGGACCTTGCCGACCCGAACTCGAGGATGGAAATTTTCAGTTTTGACAAAAATCAGTTGGATTCCAACCACAATGGTGGCAAAATCGCATTCGGCCCGGATGGCTATCTATACATATCGGTGGGAGACGGCGGTGGTGCTGGCGACCCGAACGACAATGCGCAAAACCTTCAGAATGTTTTTGGGAGTATTTTACGTATCGATGTGGATGTAGATGGCAACAACCCTCTGGAATCGAATCCCGATTTACCGAATGGCAACTATGAGATTCCCTCGGACAATCCAAGAGTTGGTTTGGATGGATTGGATGAACTATACGCCTGGGGATTGCGGAATACTTGGAAATTCTCCTTTGATAATGCTACCGGAAACCTTTGGGGAGCAGACGTCGGACAAGGTAGTTTTGAAGAAATCAATTTAATTTCCCGGGGAGGGAATTATGGTTGGGACCGGTTCGAGGCGAATTCGCTATCCGATTCCGGAACCACCTTAGCTACCGATGGCGATATTGACCCTATATTTTATTACGACCATAACGGGGGCGACGTATCCGTAACCGGAGGATATGTTTACCGGGGCAGCAGTACTGACCCACTACTCGATGAAAAATACATTTTCGGGGACTACGTTTCGGGCAGGGTTTGGTCTTTGGATTACGACTCGAGCTCCGGTACAGCCGCCACTACCTTGCTTTTTAGAACTAGCGGTCAGTTCATTTCCAGTTTTGGCCTTGATGCAAGTGGAGAGCTGTATTTCAGTGATTACGGCATCGGCAAAAACCTCTACAGGATTTCTGGAGGTACCAGCGAGCCTGTTCAAGAAACAGCGGAAGGCGTTGGTTTCTGGGATAATCTGGAAAACGGCGTACAAGGGGTGGTCAACGCTGTGGCGACCTCCCAATCAAATATCGTATATGTTGGCGGGGAGTTTGAGATGGCAGGTGATGTAATTGCCAATAATATCGCGGTTTATGCCTCTGAATCAGGCTGGAACAACCTAGGAACCGGAACAGACGGAACTGTTGATGCCATCGTTACAATGGCTGACGGCTCAGTGTACATAGGAGGATCGTTTACCAACGTAAATGGCGTTCCCGCCAATAATGTTGCCGTATGGGACGGTCAGAATTGGTCTGCCTTGGGTGAGGGTACGGATGGACCCGTACAAGCGCTACAGCTAGACGCCGACAACAATTTATTCGTTGGAGGAAACTTTCAAAACGCGGGGGGCGTTCCAGTGCGAAACATTGCACAATGGACCGATGGGCAGTGGTCGTCGCTAACGGATGAAACGAACGGAGTTCAGGGGGCGAACAACGAAATAAGGGCCATTGCCGTCGGAAATGAAAACAGGGTGTACATTGGTGGAAATTTCGATAATGTCGGAGGAAATTCTGCCTCTAGAATCGCCGTTTGGGATGGAAATCGATGGAGTAGTCTCGGGACCGGGACCAGCGGATTCGTACAGGCCATCTTGGTCACGGAAGCGTATGTTTATGCCGGAGGCAATTTTTCCTTGGCCGGGGACCAGACCGTAAATAGGATAGCACGATGGTCGCTACAAGATTCGGAATGGCAAAGCCTGGGCGATGGTGTAAGCGGGAATGTGAATGCCTTGGATTACGATGGCACCTATTTATATGTTGGTGGAAGCTTCGAAACGGCCTCCGATAATATTGAAACGGAAAAAATCTTGCACAACATCGCCAGATGGAGTAGCGGTATCGGCTGGGAAGCGCTAGGTGCCGAAACCGAGGTCGGTGTAACAACACAGGTGAACGATCTGGCCTTCGATACCGATTTTTGGCGATTGTATGTGGGCGGTAACTTTTCGAATGCCGGTGCGATAGGGGCCAATAATGTCGCGCTATGGTACGAAGAAGATCGACCCATTGTACTCAGCGATGATAGTTTTACCATTTCGGCCGTCGATAGCGATTGCCCTGATACAAATAATGGTGCGATTACCGCAAGGGCGAACCAGACCGCGGAATATGAACTTACCTTATCCGCCGAAAGCGGCGTTTCGACCTATACTTTCACCGACAGCTTGGAAATTACAGACCTGTTCCCGGACGCCTACACTATCGATATTGAGGCCATTGATCGTCCGAACTATAAAGCGAACTATGAGCTTACCATAGCGGCCCCAGAAGCCTTACAGGTGGTAACTGAACTTAACGCTGTTACCAAAACCTTAACACTGAACATGTCTGGAGCTGCTTCGTATACTATAGCAGTCAATGGAAGCATCACAAGAACCGCAGCAGACGAGCTGACCATTGACCTTACGGAAAACGTTACGACGGTACGCGTCACGACCGACACGGATTGTCAAGGTACTTTTGAGCAAACCTTTACCTTAAACGAGGAAGGGGTAGTGGCAGCAGCAGATGTTGAAATAGTATACCTGAACCCGTTCGACGACCTCATCAATCTTAGTCTTTCTGGAATGGAAGAGGGGGCTCAAATCGAGGTCTTGGTTTTTACAATTTCCGGGGTGCAGCTGATTTCAGAACTTTGTGAGGTGCAAAATAGCGCCATCACCCTAAACACCGAAATATTAGCCGATGGTATTTATATCGTACGCTTGGAAATCGGCGATACGTTGCAATCCTTTAAGCTGATTAAAAATTAAGATGTGGCATGGCTTTAGAGCCCTACCTATCCCAAATTCATTTTATTTTGAAGCTTTAAATGCGCTTCCACAGGCGGGCCAGCATCACTTCTCAGAAAGAAGCAAACCCTACCACATCGAAAATAAAAATTCCAACATCAAAAGAAATCGGGAATATTGTCACCATTCGCTGCACAAAGATGTTCTTCTACAAAATGTGTATGGAACGAGTTAGAGATGCTCAGGATTTCCCAACGCTTCCTTCGGGGACTCATCTTCCACTTAATACAAAACAAAAATCCCGATATCGAAAGACATCGGGACTAATTTCTAATTGTTGGCCCACAAGGACTACCTTCGACTGCGCTCAGGATGAACCTGTCTTCCGTCCAGGCAGGCTTCTCGTAGCCCTCCAGATTGAAAACAAAAATCCCGACATCAAAAGACATCGGGACTAATTTCTAATTGTTGGCCCACAAGGACTCGAACCTTGAATGACGGTACCAAAAACCGGAGTGTTGCCAATTACACCATGGGCCAATACCAACTGCTGGAATGTTGAAACAAAATGAACGAAAACAAGTTCAGCATTCGAGCGTGCAAATTTAAAACAAAGTTTGGTTCGCACAAACATTTTCGTACACAATAATCCAAAAAACGCTTGATGCTTGTTTCGGTCACACCCCTCCCTTTGGGAACAGCGAGATAGCGCTGTATGCAAATCAGTCGTATGGAAAAACAAGCACATTCATCTAAATAAATGCTTTACCGCTTTCTATATGCGAATTACAGGGCGGAAACTCCCCTGTTAAAGGTTTATAAAAAATGGTAGTCATATCTATTTTGAATTCGTAAATTCGCCCCCAAGGATAAAAAATTTCGTCAAACAGACTGTTGCTGAAAGGAATCATGGGAATATTTAGGACGGATTGACTCGTAGTAATGATCGGTTAACGAAATTTTGTATTTGCCCTTCCCGAAAGGGAATTTAAAATGGAAAACCTAGCATGTAAGCAGGTAGACCAGAGGCAATTTATCGAGGAATTATATTGATTTAATAGATCCTTCATGTTTGCAAAGAACTTCGAGAAATGGGACACCATCCTTGGGTGGTCCGTCTTTTTTATAGCGCTTATCGTTTATACCCTTACCGTAGAACCGACCAATAGTTTTTGGGATGCTGGCGAATACATCGCCACTTCCGCCAAATTGCAGGTCGGTCACCCCCCAGGAGCTCCGCTGTTGCAGATGATCGGCGCCTTTTTTGCCATGTTTGCGATAGAGCCAAGTAAAGTGGCCTATATGGTCAACTATGTCTCCAGTGTATCGAGTGCCTTTACGATTCTCTTTATGTTTTGGACCATTACCAATCTGGTTCGCAAACTGATCGGCCGCTCCGAACCTTTGACCGAAAGTAAAACCATCGCCGTATTCGGTAGTGCACTTGTCGGCTCCTTGGCCTTCACCTTTTCCGATAGTTTTTGGTTCAATGCCGTTGAAACCGAGGTCTATTCCATGGCGAGTTTTATCATGGCACTATTGCTGTGGCTCGGTCTAAAATGGACGGACAACCTGGACGACCCTCGCGGCAATCGCTGGGTGGTCTTGATTTCCTTTGTTGTCGGGCTCACCTTTGGGATTCAATTCATGGGCTTCTTGGCGATACCGACCATAGGTCTACTTTTCTACTTTAAAAAATACAAAAACGGGAATGCCGGTTCGTTTTTGATAGCAAATATCGTATCGGTGGCCATTCTTATGTTGGTCTACAAATTCTCGCTCACTTTCGTACTGCAGCTTTTTGGTTGGAGTGAGGTATTCTTTGTAAACAGTATAGGTCTTCCATTCAATTCCGGCACCATAATCATGGGCCTGATCATCATCGCGGTTTTTTATTTTGCGCTTAATTTTACTAGAAAGAACAACTACAGGGTTGCCAATACCATTACGCTCTGCTTAATGTTCTTGATGCTAGGCTTTTCTTCTTGGCTCATGTTACCCATACGGGCCAACGCCAAAGTAGTCATCAACGAGAACAATCCTGAAGATGCCAGAGCCCTATTGGCCTATTACAACCGAGAACAATATCCAGGGGTAGACAGTCCTGTTTACGGGGCATACTACTCCAGTATTTTTGGAACCCCGGGCGATGATGAAGACGAAGCCCCCAAATATGAAAAAGACGAGAATACCGGTAAGTACGTTATCGTCAACTATTATAAAAATGCAGTGCAGGGCGATGACCCTGAACACGTGGGCCTACTGCCGCGGATGTGGAGCGGACAGCATGCCGAAAACTATATGAAATATTATGGCCGTCTCGACTTTAAGACGAAAATCTCCAACGAAAGGCTAAACGAGCAGGTCGCACTTTATAAAAATGGCTTCGACAATGGTGAGATCGGCGCAAAACAATACATCGACTTCCTGAACAGTGTAGACGAATACATTGAAGTTGAACCACCAAGCCTCTGGCAGAACATAAAGTATATGTTCGATTTTCAGTTCGGGTATATGTACACGCGCTATTTCATGTGGAATTTTACCGGCAGGCAAAACGACGTGCAGGGTCGTTATAATGGCGAAGGAAATTGGCTGAGCGGCATCCCTTTTATCGATAGTATGCGATTGGGCAGCCAAGAAAATCTACCAACGGAAGTTTTAGAGAACAAAGGTCGAAATACGTATTTTTTCCTCCCCTTCATTCTTGGCTTGATCGGACTGATTTTTCAGGTGTCTAAAAACCCGAAGCAGTTCTGGGCGTTGTTCGTATTTTTTATGTTTACAGGAATCGCAATACAATTTTATACCAACCCCTACATCTTTCAACCCCGCGAACGGGACTATTCGCTAGTAGGATCTTTTTACGTTTTCGCGTTATGGATCGGCCTTGGAGTTTATGGGTTATATGACGGCTTTAAGACTATGATCGCTCCCAAGATATTGGCGCCTGCCGTAACCATTGTCTGCCTTCTAGCAGTACCGTCGGTCATGGCGTATCAGAATTGGGATGACCATGACCGATCGAACCGGTATACGGCGAATTCTTCGGCCAAGGCCTATTTGGATTCGACGCAAAAAGATGCCGGTGCCATTCTTTTTACCATCGGAGACAACGATACCTTCCCACTATGGTATGCTCAAGAAATCGAGGGCTACCGTACCGATGTTCGTATCGTTTGTACCAGCCTGTTCGAAACGGATTGGTATATAGACCAAATGAAGCAGAAAGCCTATACGAGTGATCCAATACCGTCGATCATTTCACATAAGAAATACCGGTGGGGTTCACGGGATGTGCTCTACAATCAAAACGTAGACCCGCTTTTTAATAAGGAGATATCCAAAAGCCGTTGGAGCATCAAAGACTTTATCAACTGGGTAGACAGCGACAAACCCACCACCAAAATCAAGTACATTTTCTCCCAGCAGGAGAACATCGATATTGATGCCTACTCGGAAAGCTTTTTAAATACGGTCTACTATCCGACGAACAAAATCAGGATTCCGGTGAATAAGGAAAATGCGTTGTCAAGTGGTCTGGTCAAGGAAAAAGACTCCGCGCTGATCGTCGATTACATCGACATCGATTTGCCGGGTGCTATTACCAAGAAGAGCATGATGATGTTGGATATTATTGCCCAAAATGAATGGAAGCGGCCCATTTATTTCTCCGGTGGAAGTTTTGACGATGCGGAATTTATTTGGATGAAAGACTATCTGCAATTAGATGGCATGGCCTATAAATTGGTGCCCATTCGTACGGAGCGGGACAATGGTTTTGATATGGGTCGAATCGATACCGACCTGATGTACGACATTGTGAAAAATTGGCAATGGCGCAACATGGGCAGCGATAAGATTTATCACGACACCCAAACACGAATTCAAGGGTTATCGTACCGAAGTAATCTGGCCCGTTTGATGGAAAAATTAATCGAGGAGGAAAAAATAGAAAAGGCGAAAGAGATCATCGACTTGACCTTGGAAAAAATGCCCGTTGACAAATTCGGTTTCTATACCATGGTAGTTCCTTTTATAGATGGCTATTACAAAGTAGGTGAAGCGGGTAAGGCAAAGGAACTCTTCGGCAAAATGAAAAAGTTGTACCAGGAACGCTTAAGCTACTATGCCGGTATGTCTAAAGACGAACAGTACCAGAATATCGATGCCATTATTTCGGATATGGAAGCGTATCGCAGGAATATAGATGTACTTATCAACAATAGCGATAGGCAATTGGCGGAAAAGGAAACCTTGATTTTCAATGAATACATAGATAAGTTCAGCCATTTTTACCAAAACGAGGCCGAAGATGGGGAAATCAGCATTCCGCCCCAAGATCCCGATATGGATGGGCCAAAACCTCCTGCAGATACCATTCAACCTGATGCCACTAAAGTTTCTGACGATGAGATTATTGATTCGTTGGCACCGGAAACCGGCGGGAACTAATCAATTTCGGTGAAAGTTCGATTTTAATTTAAGAGCAATAATGAGGCAAAACGTCGGGATTATAAACCCTTTGGAGCATAAAAAATGGCTGAATAAAATTCAGCCATTATATATTACTATACTTTCCTTTATTTAGTGCCTTTATATCTAAACTACTAAGCGACAGACAAGCTAAGACAAATTTCTAAACGTACTCGTTAAGGATTCCGATAAGCGTATTGGCATCTTGTTCGCCACTTTGCCGCCATACCATTTCACCCTTTTTATAAATCATTAAAGTAGGCAAACCCTTTACCCGTAAGGCTTGGGAAAGTTCTTTGTTCTTGTCCACATCTATCTTAATGATTTTACCCTTATCGCCCAAGGCAGCGGCAACGTCCCGCATCACAGGATGCATTGCCGTAGACTGATCGTTCCATTCTGCATAAAAATCCAACAGTACCGGAACCTTGGCATCTATAAGTTCACCAAATTTTGACATAATTATATCCTTGGATTATTCCCTCAAAAGTAGTAAAAAATGTTAAATTGTATTATTTGCGGGAGTTTTTTGATGTTTTCACGGCGTTAAAGTCATGTTAATGACTTTTTCTTGAGTGTGATTACCGTAATCTCCGGCCAGATACCAAATCTGCCGGGGTATCCCAAAAAGCCGAATCCACGGTTTACATTAATGAATTGGCCCATATCTTCATAGATGCCCGCCCATTGCTCATAACGCCATTTTACCGGGCTCCATTTGATCCAGCCCGGAATCTCGATTCCGAATTGCATGCCGTGGGTGTGACCACTAAGCGTGAGGTGAAAATTATAGGAATCGGGAATGACCTCCTCTTTCCAATGGCTGGGGTCATGGCTCATTAAAATCTTAAAATCCTCTTTGGAAACGGCTGTTTTCGCTTTCTGGAGATCTCCCGCTTTTTTAAATCCGCCTTTGCCCCAATTCTCCACACCGATCAAGGCGATCCGATCATTCCCTTTTTGAAGAAACCTGCTCTCGTTCAGCAACAAGTCAAAACCCATTTCCTTTTGAAGGTCCTTCAAAGCTTGTAAATTGGCACTTTTGGCTTCGGGGCTATCCCATTCTATATAATCCCCATAGTCGTGATTCCCGAGTACCGAGAATTTACCGTCTTTTGCTTCTAACTTTGAGAATAGCTCCTTCCATGGCCGCATTTCTTCCGTCTTATTGTTAACCATGTCACCCGTGAACAAGAGCACATCGCTTTGCTGCTCATTGATCAAGTCGATAGCATATTCTATTTTCTTCCGATTATCGAAACTACCGCTGTGCACATCCGAAATCTGGGTAATCTGGTAGCCGTCGAAAGCGTCGGGCAGATCCTCGTATTCCATGGTATAGCGCAATACTTTGAAGTTGTATTTGCCCTTGTACATTCCATATAAAAGCGCGCCAAAAGGCAAGGCTGCGATACTTAACCCTAAGAGGCTTAAAAAACGTCTACGCTGCGGTAGGCTGAACTCCTTGGTATTTCCTGAAATTCTATGATAAGCTCCCGATAGCAATCTGAAAATATCCTCCGAAAAAAGAAACAGAATGGTAATGAGTTGAAAGGCCATTACAGCCAGTAAAAATCCGAAGGCATAACTTTTCGGGCGACTAAGCACGCGACCGGGCTCCTCCCCTATTGTGAACTGATAGATGAAATTCCCTGCCACCAAGACCGCCAATAGAATAAAAATATACTGTGCCCATGGATATTTGGTAGCTGTCTTCAACGCTTGTAGAGTGTAGAAGCCCAAAGCGGCATAAATGATAAGAAAAATTATCCAACGCAACATAAAATCGATTTTTACAAATGTATTTGTTCTGAAGTTTCAGCATGATGCAATTGGGTTTTATTTAACGGCACGAACTATTTCTTGAATGGTTTCGAAATGGGACACTGCCACTGAATCATCGGATAGCATCCTGGGGGAATTCATACTCACTTTCGGGCTCTCCTGCAATGTTTGATTCATTTGAACCGCCGATAAGTGTATCGCCTTAAAACCCCTTTCCTTAAAGAGGTGGGCGTTACCTGCGTTTATCCCAGATCCAGGCATAATAATCGTATGCGATGCACGTTCACTGAGTTCGGTAAGGAAATCAATACCCTCGAGGGCCGAAGGTTGTTGTCCAGAACTTAGAATGGTATCTATACCAAGGTCATCGAGCTTTTGTAACGTCAGAATAGGGTCGGCCACCCAATCGAAAGCGCGATGAAAGGTGATTTTCAGCTTCGCTGCAAGATGGCCAATCTCGATATGCCGCCTCTCATCCATTACGAAATTAGGATGTAGGAGCCCGATAGCAATACCATCAAAACCCATTTCGTTGCAGAGTTTAATGTCTTGCTTCATGATGTCGAATTCGGCATCGGAATAGGTAAAATCGCCGCTTCTGGGGCGAATCAACACACGTACCGGAATCGAAATCTTCTCGCTTACGGCTTTTAAGAGCCCGTAGGAAGGGGTCACTCCGCCCACGGCAAGCTCCGAGCACAGCTCAATTCTATCGGCACCCGCCCTTTGGGCATTGAGGGCGGATTCAAAAGAATTGGCACAAACTTCTACTAGCATAAAAAGAAAATTCAAATGGAAAACCAGCTATCGAATGTCAACCCTTTTTTGCGGAGTATCGCATTCAACATATTCATTTCAATAAATCTATGGAGTTATCGAATAACCCCTATATTTAAAGTCCTAATTTAATGAACACAAACCGATGCAAAGAAGAAACTTCCTAAAAAATTCAAGTACGGCGGCAGTCGGATTGCTTTCTACACCCATTATAGCTTCTTGTCAAGAAATAAATGAGTCTAATAAGGCCGTAGCGGTAGCTTCAAAAGAAATCCGCCCCATCGCGATCTGCACGTGGAATTTTAAAAACGCTACGGCCAAGGCATGGGAAATTCTGGAAGCTGGCGGGAGTTCGTTGGATGCCGTGCAAGAGGGTGCCATGGTCGAAGAGGCCGATGTGAACAACCAGACCGTTGGCGTGGGCGGCCGTCCCGACCGCGAGGGCAACGTAACATTGGATGCCTGTATTATGGACAAGGATGGCAACTGTGGCGCAGTGCTCTGTATGCAGAATATCGCTAGTCCAGTTTCCGTGGCACGCAAGGTTATGGAGGAAACCCCCCATGTGATGCTCGCAGGAAAAGGCGCCGAACAATTCGCCTATGAGCAAGGCTTCGAAAAGACCGACTTGCTTACCGAACAGTCGAGACAAGAATGGCTGGAATGGAAAAAGACCTCCGAATACAAGCCCGTTATCAATATTGAAAATCATGATACCATCGGAATTTTAGCCATTGATAGCAAAGGGGATATTTCAGGAGCTTGTACCACCAGCGGTATGGGGTATAAATATGCGGGACGTGTGGGCGATTCCCCCATCATCGGAGCCGGCCTATTCGTAGACAACGAGATCGGTGCGGCGACGGCCACGGGAGTTGGGGAGGAAGTAGTACGAACCGTCGGTAGTTTTTTAATCGTAGAATTGATGCGACAAGGCAAGTCGCCACAAGAAGCCTGCGAAGAAGGTGTAAAACGGATTATGGCCAAAAACAAGGGGAGAACCGATTTTCAGATCGGCTTTATCGCCATCAATAAAAAAGGCGAGACTGGCGGTTATTGCATTCAGCCCGGGTTTAGCTATCGCACCTATTCAGAAGCGGGACACGCCGATAATCCTTCAGAATCATTTTTGAAAGTCTAATGGCGATGTGCTACTAATGCTCGAGACAAAAACTACTTTTCGTATTTCTTTTACGTCCTCAATTTGTACTTTTAAAAACTTTAGCAATTTCAACCGCATTCCTCATACTTTGTATTTCTAACTTGTAGCCATGGCAGACCAAAAACGACTCTTTTTACTTGACGCATACGCACTGATTTTTCGCGGATATTACGCCTTGATCAAAAACCCTAGAATCAACTCCAAGGGAATGGATACCTCTGCTATAATGGGATTTATGAATTCTCTTTTTGATGTTATCAAACGTGAAAAACCCGACCATTTAGCTGTCTGTTTCGACAAAGGTGGCAGTGCCGAACGGACAGAAATGTTTCCCGAATATAAGGCAAACCGTTCCGAAACCCCGGATGCTATTCGCATTGCCATACCCTATATTCAGGATATTTTGCAAGCCATGCATATTCCTTCGGTCGTTTTGGAAGGTTGGGAGGCCGACGATATCATCGGCACCTTGGCAAAGCAGGCCGAAAAGGAAGACTATAAAGTTTTTATGGTAACACCGGATAAGGATTTCGGACAGCTGGTTTCCGAAAATATCTTTATGTACCGGCCCGCTCGAATGGGCAATGGCATCGAAATATGGGGTATTCCGGAAATTCAAAAACGTTTCGGGGTAGAACGACCGGAACAGGTCATTGATTATTTGGGGATGATGGGCGATGCGAGCGACAACATTCCCGGCTTGCCTGGAGTGGGAGATAAAACAGCGAAAAAATTCTTAGAACAGTTTGGTTCCATGGAAGGCCTATTAGCCAATACCGATCAACTCAAAGGTAAAATGAAAGAGAAGGTCGAAGAGAACGCAGAACTGGGCCTACTTTCGAAAAAACTGGCAACAATCTGTACCGATTGCGATGTAACCTTCAATGCTTCGGATTATGAATTGTCGGTACCCGACAGCAAAAAAGTTCAGGAACTATTTGAAGAGCTTGAATTTAGAAGGCTGAAAGACCAGTTCATCAAGATATTTTCCGGGGAAGAAGATACTCCGCAAACCCAAGTGACCAGCACCCCTACCGCCAAGGCCCAAGCAAAGGAAGCGGGCGGCGGACAATTTTCACTTTTCGGCGCAGACCCTTCCCAAGCCGCGGGTACCATCAAAGACTACAACAGCCGCAAAACCATTGCCGACGTACCACATTCGTACCAAAGTATCGCACCGGGTATGGCCATGAAATTCTTCTTACAGAATTTAATGAAACAAACTTCGGTTTGTTTTGATACCGAGACTACGGGGTTGAATCCTCTGACTGCTGAGCTCGTGGGCATCGCATTTTCTTGGGAAGCTACCAAAGGCTTTTATCTTCCCTTTCCCGAGGACCGGACCGAGGCCCAAGCCCTGATCGAACAATTGCGTCCGTTCTTTGAATCGGAGTCCATCGAAAAAATCGGTCAAAACCTAAAATATGATATCAAGGTACTTCACAAATACAATGTGCAGGTAAAAGGAAAGCTTTTCGATACCATGCTGGCCCATTACCTCATCAATCCGGATATGCGCCATAATATGGATGTACTTTCGGAAACCTATTTGAACTATACGCCGGTCTCCATCACTGAACTCATTGGCAAAAAAGGAAAGAACCAACTCAGTATGCGGGATGTTCCCCTAGAAAAACAGACCGATTACGCAGTCGAGGATGCGGATATCACCTTTCAATTGGCCCAACATTTTAAACCCGAATTGGCAGAGGCCAAGACCGAAGACCTTTTTAATGATATTGAAATCCCGCTACTACGCGTACTTGCTGATATGGAGTTGGAAGGCATCAAATTGGATGAGGAATTTTTATACTCCCTTTCCGAAGACCTCAATAATGACATTGCCTCACTTGAGAAAAAAATATACGAAGCTGCCGAGGTGGAGTTCAATATTGGGTCTCCCAAACAATTGGGCGAAATTTTATTCGATAAGATGAAGTTGGTCGACAAACCCAAAAAAACCAAGACTGGGCAATATTCCACCGCCGAAGATGTACTTTCCTATTTGGCGAAAGACCATGAAATCATTCAAAACGTACTGGATTACCGAGGACTATCCAAACTAAAAAGCACCTATGTAGATGCACTTCCCTTGCAAGTTGAGAAAAGTACCGGCAGAATACACACCGATTATATGCAAACCGTTGCCGCGACAGGGCGATTGAGTAGCAATAATCCAAACCTACAGAACATTCCGATTCGAACGGAAAGGGGCCGGCAAGTGCGAAAAGCGTTCGTACCAAGGGATGAAAATCACACCCTTTTGGCCGCGGATTATTCACAAATAGAACTACGGATTATTGCCGCATTGAGCGAGGAAACGACCATGATCGAGGCCTTTAAAAACGGGGAGGATATTCACGCCTCTACCGCCGCCCGCGTTTTCAATGTTCCCTTGGAGGAGGTAACCCGCGAGCAGCGAAGCAATGCCAAAACCGTCAATTTCGGCATCATTTACGGCGTTTCTGCCTTTGGGCTCAGTAATCAGACCGATCTTTCCCGTTCGGAAGCAAAAGAACTTATTGAAACCTATTACAAAACCTACCCGAAGCTACGGAACTACATGGGCGAACAGGTAGACTTCGCGCGTGACCACGGTTATGTGCAGACCGTTCTGGGCCGACGCAGGTACCTAAAGGACATTAATGGAAGCAATGCCATCGTACGGGGCGCAGCGGAACGGAATGCCGTAAATGCCCCAATTCAAGGTAGCGCCGCGGATATCATCAAAGTGGCCATGATCAACATCCATAAAAAGCTAGTGGAAGAAAACTACAAAAGCAAGATGCTCCTGCAAGTGCATGATGAATTGGTTTTTGACGTGTACAATCCCGAGATGGAGCAACTCAAGACCATGGTCAAATCGGAGATGGAAAATGCTTACAAACTAGCGGTACCCTTGGATGTTGAACTGGGTATTGGGGAAAACTGGTTGGTGGCGCATTAAAACCGAAGTTTTTTTCTAACATTTTTTTGTGATTTGGCCGGTACTAAGCTATCGACTTAGACGTTATGCAAGTACCAAACCAAAAGATATGAAGAAGTTTTTCCTGACCATTGCACTTGCTCTGGTCGTCTGTTTCGCCCAAGCGCAAACGGACAACACGAAGGAATCTGATGCCGAAATCATACAGATGGCCCCGCCCAAGCTCAAAGTATTCCCTAACCCAGCTACCAGCGTAGTGAATGTTCTGGGCGTTTTAAATTCGAAAAAGGCCGACATTACGATATCTGACCTCTACGGAACTACCTTGGCGACATACCAATGGGAAATACGCAACAATGCCCTGAATATTCCGATTTCAAACTTAAAGGCAGGTATCTATTTGATCTCCATTTATTCTAAGGAACAAACGGTACAGACAAAATTTTACAAGCAATAACTTTATTTGGCCTTACGACCAATAAAAAAACCCTCGACCATTAACACGATCGAGGGTTACTTTTTGCTTTTCAATTGTTTTATCTTCGCTCGAAAATCAATTCCCCACTGGCATTAAAATTAGGAATATCCAAACCGCTTGCATCTATGGTCAGGGTATCGCCATCGACCGTTGCCGCAGTGGTAACTGTTTGTCCGTCACTATTAAGGATGGATAAGGTCGTACCATCATAAACATAGGTACTAGTATCGGTATCTTTTTCGGTCGGGCAAGGAATGTCTAAACCCGTGCCTTCGGCATTTACGCCCGGTCTAAGATAATTTACAGAGTTTTCCGCTACCACGGTCAAATCTTGATTAAAGGTGAACGTAATAACATAGCAGTCCCTCGCGGTCAAAAAATCCAACGCATCGCGACCGTTCTTGGCATCATCACTGGCCGTTTGATCATCTATTCTTAATTCGGTAGCCTGCCAACTGCCGACGATGGCACTGGAATCGGTTTCACTGCTTTTGTCATCGTCCTTCGAACAAGAACAGATTAAGGTAGTCGCCATGACAAGTAAGAGAATTTTGGATTTCATCTTTTCTGTATAATTTTTAGTTGTACACCATTTAAACGTTCATTACAAGAATATCGTATGTATTTTAAAAAATACGCTCTTAGAGCACGAAACGATATGTCGCTTTGATCAAAAAGGTGTTGTTCACCTTCTGATTCAATATTTGTCCATCTAGACTACGGCCCAAACTATCCGTCGGATCCCCGAAACCCGTTACGCCTTGCGACCTGACCAGAAATATCTCGGAACCTGGAATATACTCCCATCGGGAAACGAGGTTCGAACGAAACTGAACAAATGAAAAGTCAGGGTCGGCTATTTCATAGTCGGTAAGACCATCGCTATTTTCATCCATTTGATATGGACCGTTACCATACTGTTTAGCTACCTGAAGATTATTACTTTTAACCGCATGTTGGAAATAGTCCTTAGTTTCTTCCTTATAAGGATTTTCCAAAGTTAGGCCCAACACTGCTGCACCACTACTCCTTTACATTTATTTAACAGAATAACGCACTAAAACTGCGTTATTTTTAATGAAAATTATACCGGCTTCTAAAATCTAAAAATATTCCGAAACAAGCGTTTGTATATCAAGTAATTTAATGTACATTTGCACCCCATTTATGGGATAGTATTGTTTAATAAAAAAGAATAAAGTAGTGGATACATTAAGCTACAAGACAATTTCGGCCAATCGCAAGACTGTTGACAAGCAATGGTTATTGGTAGATGCCGAAGGAGAAACACTAGGTCGTCTTGCCTCGAAAGTTGCTAAATTAATTAGAGGGAAACACAAACCTAACTTCACACCACACGTTGATTGTGGCGATAATGTAATTATTATCAATGCTGAAAAGGTACACTTAAGTGGTAACAAGTGGGAGGATAAAACGTACCAGCGTTACACAGGTTATCCAGGTGGGCAACGCGAAACCACTGCTAACGAATTACTCGCCAAGCACCCAGCGCGTATCGTTGAGAAAGCGGTTAAAGGGATGTTGCCTAAAAACAAGCTCGGTGCCGAATTATTCAGAAATCTTAAGGTTTATGTTGAATCTTCCCATGAACAAGAAGCACAAAAACCAACCGTATTCAATTTAAAAGAATTTAAGTAATGGACATCATTCACAAAATCGGTAGGAGAAAGACCGCTGTAGCCCGAGTTTATGTTTCTGAAGGAAAAGGAAAGATAACCGTGAACCAAAGAGAGTTAAACGACTATTTTCCTACGGCCACTTTGCAATACAAGGTAAAGCAACCGTTCACATTGACCGAAAATGACGGTAATTTTGATGTGAAGGTAAATGTTTTTGGTGGAGGTATAACCGGTCAGGCAGAAGCCATCCGTCTGGCTCTTTCAAGAGCAATGGTTGCCCTTGATGAGGAAAACAGATCGGTTTTGAAGCCGGAAGGATTGATGACCAGAGATCCAAGAATGGTAGAGCGTAAGAAATTCGGTCAGAAAAAAGCCCGTAAGAAATTCCAGTTCTCCAAACGTTAATATTTATGCTGAACTTGTTTCGGCACATGATATACTTATTTTTATTAGATACTGAAACAAGTTCAGTATAAACCCAGTTCATTGAAAGCCCTTGCGAAAGGGCACTTAAAAAACCTGTCACATTCTAAATCGGTGTGCAGGTATTGACCCTGAAACCTTCGAAATTTCGAAGCAGGGCAAGTTAGTTTAGCATCTAAATGGTGAAGGCATTCCGACATACGTTCGGGATACCGATTTGCCATTGCTAATTCATAAGAACGTAAACTAAATTAAAAATGGCTAAAAAAGTCGAAGTAAAAGATTTATTGGAAGCAGGTGTGCATTTCGGACACCTTACAAGAAAGTGGAATCCCAACATGGCGCCCTACATCTACATGGAGCGTAACGGAATACACGTCATCAACCTTTATAAAACAGTTGCAAAATTAGAGGAGGCACGACAGGCGTTGAAGCAAATTGCTTCTTCCGGTCGAAAAATTCTTTTTGTTGCCACTAAGAAACAGGCGAAGGACATTGTTGCCGAAAAAGTAGCAAATGTGAACATGCCCTACATTACCGAGCGATGGCCAGGTGGTATGTTGACCAACTTCGTGACCATTCGTAAGTCCGTCAAAAAAATGACAGCCATCGACAGAATGAAAAAAGACGGTACTTTTTTGAGTCTTTCCAAAAAAGAACGTCTGCAAAAAGACCGTTTGCGTGCAAAATTGGAGAAAAACTTAGGTTCTATCTCTGAAATGTCACGCTTGCCGGGTGCCCTTTTCATTGTTGACACGATGCGCGAGCACATTGCCGTTAAAGAAGCCATGAAATTGAACATTCCGATTTTCGCAATGGTCGATACCAATTCAGACCCTAGAGAAATCGATTACTTGATTCCATCAAACGACGATGCCTCAAAATCCATTGAAATCATCATGCAGCAGGTTTGCGATGCGGTTGCCGAAGGGTTAACGGAACGCAAGACCGAAAAGCAAGCCGAAAAAGAAGGTGCGGATACCCCCAAGGCAAAAACCGAAACGAAAAAAGAAGAGGCTATTGTTAAAGAAGCCCCGGCTATCGCAAAAGACGTGAAAGTTGCCAAACCGGATTCTGATGTAACCAAGGAAATTGACGCTGTCCCTGTAGTTGAAAATAAGGAAACACCTGAGCCAACGCCAGAAACCGTTGAGACCAAAGCGCCTCCTGTCGTAGCTAAAAACCCAAAGACCGAGGTTGACGCGGAGCCAATGGAAAAAATTAAGAAGAGCGACAAGGCCGATGACCTTACTAAAATCGAAGGTGTTGGGCCCAAAGCAGCTGAGTATCTTGTAGCGGCCGGTGTCGATACGTTTGCAAAGGTAGCTGAGACAAAGGCTGATAAGATGAAAGAAATTTTGACAGAAGCGAGTTCAAGAATGGGTCACTTAGATCCTACTTCATGGCCAAAGCAGGCTAAAATGGCTGCCGATGGAAAGTGGGATGAACTAAAGGAATGGCAAGACAACGCTAAGGGTGGTGTAGAATAAAGGCCTCAATCGTTTTTGCAGAAAAGTAACCCTTATCTTTCTAAAAGAAAGGTGAAATATTAACTAAGAGATTCTCGCCTTCGCGAGAATAAAAAATAAATAGTATAAATTATGGCAAAGATTACCGCCGCAGAAGTAAATAAATTAAGAAAGGCCACCGGTGCCGGAATGATGGATTGCAAAAATGCTTTGGTCGAAGCTGAGGGCGATTTTGACAAGGCTATCGAAGTATTGCGCAAAAAAGGTCAGAAAGTAGCTGCCAAGAGAGCCGATAGGGATTCTTCAGAAGGTGCGGCCATCGCAAAAGTAAATGACGACAAGACCGTAGGTGTTGCCATAGTATTGGGTTGTGAAACCGATTTCGTAGGAAAGAACGAAAACTTCGTAGCCCTAGCCAATGAGATTGCAGATCTTGCTTTGCACCAAAATAGCAAAGAGGAGTTGTTGGCTGCCGATTTTGGTGGTATGACCGTAGCCGAGAAACTAATCGAGCAAACGGGAGTTATTGGTGAAAAACTGGAAATCAACGCTTTTGAAAAATTAGAAGCGTCTTATGTGGGTTCCTATGTGCACATTAATAAAATCGCTGCTTTGGTCGGTTTATCGGCACGAGTGGATACCGCTGAGGAGTTGAGTAAAGACGTTGCCATGCAAGTGGCTTCAATGGGTGCGACCACCTTGTCTTACAAGGATTTTGACCCTGCGTTCATTGCTTCTGAAACCGAAGCACGGATTGCGGTTATCGAAAAAGAGAACGAAGAGCTTGGCCGTTTGGGCAAGACGCTCAAAAATGTGCCGCAATACATTTCAATGGCCCAATTGACCGACGAAGTTATCGCCAAGGCGGAAGCGGACGCGAAAGCGCAGTTGCAGGCAGAAGGGAAACCAGAGCAGATTTGGGACAAAATCCTTCCTGGGAAAATGGAGCGTTTTATCTCGGATAATACCACCTTGGACCAAGAGCAATGTCTGCTGGACCAGAACTTCATCAAGAATGACAAAATCAACGTGGCACAATACGTTGAATCCCATGGTGATGTTCACGTTTCGGGCTTCAAGCGCGTTACGTTAGGATAAGCAAACTCAGACTAATTCAAATAAAAAGACCGCTTCCTTTTTTAGGAAAGCGGTCTTTTATTCGTTAAACTACAAGCGACGAATCAATTAGACCTAATCATAATATCGCCGTTCATGGTTTTAAAAAGTAGTTCTTCTCCTCCGCCATTAATGGTACCCGTCACCCATTTATCGACAGTTACCTTGTAAACTCCAGCGGATGATTTTTTTTCATCCTTACTGATGTCACGGGTCATTTTCATTTCGTAATCCGTGTAGATTTCCCCGTTATCGGTCTTTGCTTTAACGTTGGCCGACAAGTTAGCTGGAAACGTCACATCCAGATCGCCGTTCAAACTGGTAAAGGCCATGGGCGACTTTGCATAACCTTTTGTAAAGGACACCACGATATTCTTGTTCAATGCATCCGCAATGACCGAGCCACCAATATTGACCAAGGAAATCGCGCCGTTTAGATTACTGATTTCCATTTCCCCGATTACCCCTTCTACCTTAATATTACCGTTGTTCGTTGCACGCAGATCCAGTGAGAAATTCTCCGGTACCTTGATCAGAAAATCGACCGTTTTATTCTGCTTACGTGATCTGACCGTTACTTTGTTATTGTACTCCTCTACGGAAAATTCAATGGATGTATCCCCGATTTTCCGCATGCCATCCTTCGTTTTTTGCGACTTGGAACTTTGCTTACTCGTCGTTTCTACAATAACGTCCTCTCCTTGATGTGCTTCTACGGTAATCGAGCCGTAAAGCAATCCTATTTTCAAGTATCCCGCTTCCCCTGGGGTACTCAGAGGTATCGTAACGGTCTCCTTCTCATCGGCTTGGGCCACTATACTCCCAAAAGAAAGTAAAAGGACTAAAAATGTGACCATGTGTATTCTTCTATTTCCCATCGTTCTATTTTTTTAATGTTGCATCACCGTTTAAGAGATTGAAATCCAATTGAATTCCCCCGTTTCCTATTCTATACGACTGTTCGGAACTCATATTGTATTTTGCTTTTTTTCCATTCTTGGTTTTGGTTTGTACCAAACGCGGACTCAGTTTTTCGGTGTCGTAATTGGTATACATATCACCGTTTAAACTTTTGAAGGAAACCTCTGCATTCAAATCGGCTTGAAAAGTAACGTTGACATCCCCATTTAAGGAATGGTACTTTGAATCGCCGCTGGGGTTCTTATAGTAGGTGATGTTAATATCCCTGTTCAAGGCATTTACATCGGTCTTCCCTGTAATATTATCCAAAGTAATCGCCCCGTTGAGGTTACTCACGATAATTTCTTCGCCATGAACGTTCTTCGCATAAATATCCCCGTCGTTCATCGTAGCCAGTTTTACATTGGTGTTTTTGGGTACTTTTAGCTTGAAATCGAGATAGTAGCGATAGTCCGGTTGTTCCCATCTGCCGTTTTTCTTTCTGTTCGAATACCTGCCAATTGCGGTATCAAAATCGTTCCATGGTGATTCCAGATATACATAGATACGCTGACCTACTTCTTCGATTTTCAGCTGTATATCACGCCTACCCTCTTCTAAAAGGGCCTGACTTCTGGCCGAAATAGTTTTTTCAACCTCAATTTTGATGGTCTTTCCATCATAGCCTTCCACGCTTATGGGTCCGTTTACATTTTGGACTACTAGCATGTTCTCCACGGAATTTGAAGAAAAACCTATTTCCTTGGCAATGGTTTCCGTTGACTTCTGGGCCGCAATACCATAGCTACATAAAAAGCTTAGTACGGTCAGTCCTGTTTTAACTGTTCTCATGATTGTTCGTTTTTTGATGCGCTGCGCCCGCCTTGTATCTGATAGGTACGCTCGGCTGTGTTTATATGATGTGATTGATTGATTCCTCTAATTTTTGCTTGACCGTTGAGTTGATATCGGGTTTTTGCAATAACTGTTTCATAGACTCAATGGAGGTCCTCTCCTGTAGGGCAACCATTAAATCGGCCAAGGCGATTTGAACCAAAGGCGAATCTTGCAACGCAATGGATTTGACCAAACCCATCCGCACTTCCGGCGTCTCAACATATTTGGTCAAAGACTCGATGGCCACCAAGCGCACATTGATGTTCGGGTCATTGTTCAAGGTCGAAAAAAGGGCTTTTATGACACGTTCATTGGCATCGTTCAACTTGGCTGCTTCATTCACCGCCTGTAAACGTTTATTCGCCGAGGGTTGCTCCAACAAGGTCAACACTAATTCTTGGCGCACCTCCTCGGTCTCATTGTTGACCACTGCCGGCACATTAACTGTCGGGTTTGGATTACTGGTATTGAACACATAGCCAACGGCAAGCCCAATAGTTAACAAGAGGACGCCAAGAGCCAATTGCGGTCTGTGTATCGGGCCAAAAAAAGATTTTAAATTTCGAAACCAACCGGACTTCTCAATGGAATTCTTTTCCATTTTAGCGTTCAACATCTCGAAAAAAACGGTATCCATTAGTTTGGATGGTTCCGGGATTTTGGTTTCTTCTAAATTATGCCAGGTACCGGCCAGCGCTTCGAATTCTTCTTTGTGCTTCAAATGGTTTTGGAGATACCTTTCAAATTCTCGTTGTCCGTTTTCATCCAGCTCGCCGGATAGGTATTCCATCATCCATATTTCAAACTTTTCCTGTTCCATAGCTATCTTGTTTCCAATTGTAGAAAAATCGTTCGCAACTCTTTCAACGCTCGGTGCGCCTTTACTTTGGCTGCCCCCTCAGTGCATCCTAAAATCTCACTTATCTGACTGAATTTCATCTCCTTAAATTTGCTCAATATCAGGACTTCCCGTTCTTCGGGAGCCAATATTTGCATGGCCCGATGCAATACCGATATGTCGTCTTTTTGTTCCATATCCTTTTCAACAGCATTCGAATCCTCAAGTTTATAGGCAACGGAAGCTACTTCGCTCTGATGAAACGCGATTTTATTTCTTCGATAGTAATCGAAATTCACATTGCGCGCCGTACGGAACATCCAAGCCGTAAACGAACCTTCACCGGTATAGGTATGTTTATACTTGAGCATGCGAACAAAGACATTTTGTACCAGGTCTTCACTTAAGGACGCGTTTCGGTTCATGTTATAAAAAAATCCGAAAAGTCGCTTTTTATGACGCTCGTACAGCAGTCCCAGCTTATCGACATCGCCTGCCTTTACTTTGAGCATTAATGCATTGTTGGTTGGTTCTTGCATTTAATTTCTTAGGTATACAAAAGGGTAAACTGCGTTTTTAAGAGAAGGTTACATAAAAATCCAATTTTTAAGGTAATTTTTTTCATAAATAAAAGGGGCGGTCCAAAAAGTATACTTTTTGGACCGCCCCGAAATTTATTATCCTATGAAAAAACAGATGCGATTATCCTTTCATCCAAGCGTTGCGTAAGACGATCTGCTCATCGCTCGCGTTTTCCAGAGGAACGATTTTCTTTTCGTTCACCATGGCCTTTCCGGCAAGACCCTCTACGGTCATTTCGGCCCCATCCCGTTCAACGACCATTTTAACGGGTGTTTCGGGTGTCCAACCGAAACTCGTTCCGATAATTCCACGAATGGCCTCGAGGTTTATAGGGGTGTCATTTATGCTTTTTATGATATCACCACCTTGCACACCAAGACCCGTAAAGAAACTATTGAGTGCGATACCTTTACGGATGAAAATAGCATTATCATTTTTCTGATCAACGTCAATATACGGCACCTCTCCTTTGAGAAAGTAACCGCTTTCAATCTCCTGCTCGGCATTGGTCAGCCCCACTTTTACCAAATAGGAATCGTAGTCTATGGGGGTGTCTCCCAATACATGCATATCGAAGAAGGTTCGTATTTCCGGGTAGGTCATGGCTACGATTTCATCGATAAGGGCATCGTCTTCAAAAGGGGTGCTATCCCCGTATTTTTTAGAAAGTTCCTTCATCAACCATAGCACTCCCTTTTCTCCATTGCTCAATTCACGCAAGCGAATATCCAAGGCCATATTGATCAAAGCCCCTTTTTCATACACATTCCCATATTCGTCTTTATAGGGTTCTTCCAATACGTTTTTACTCATTTCTGTAAAAGACAATCTGTCGTTGTAAGAGGAGGCATTCTCGATTTTATCCATGATACGTTTGTAGAACTCGGTCTCATCGATAAGCCCTTCATGAATCTGGAATAGATTGGCAAAATATTCCGTCGTGCCTTCGTACATCCACAAATGTTGTGACATTTGAGGATTGTTGAAATCGAAATACTGAATTTCGTTCGAATGCACGTTCAAGGGTGTGACGATATGGAAAAATTCGTGCGAAACCACGTCGACCATCGCCTGCTCCAACGCTTCTTTTTGCATTACCTCGGGCAGTACCACTACGGTGGAAGTATGGTGTTCCAAAGCTCCAAAACCATTTGCATCGGTATCGCCCATTTGAGAAAGATACAATAGGATGCTGTATTCCTTGGTACTGTCGATATCACCTAGAAAAGCCTTTTGGGCAGTCATCATCTTTTCCATTCGGTCCTTTAGACTGGCTGCGGTGTAGGTGCCGTTCGGAGAATACACGCTGAGGGTTACTGTGATATCATTGATTTGAAAGGTCTCTGTATTCGGTTTGGCATATAGAATGGGATTATCGATGACCTCAAAATAACGGCCCGCGGTAAAGACGTCGGCATCAACATTTTCCACGTCGTCGACCTTCTTCGGAAGGGATGTTGTTGCCTCCAAATCGGAAGGCTTGCTAATACCAAGTTCGTAAGGGACTTCTTCATAACCTTTGAAGTATCCAACGAAACCATGCAGATTGAGCATAAAATTCTCTCCCGCAAGAATATTCGTTCCCGCTGGCGAGAATACCGCTTCTTCCTGTTCGTTTTCAGAATCGAAGGTATCGTTTACGTAGTAGGTAATCTTATCCAATGCTTTGGCATTGGCGATATTCCATGTATTATCATCTGCCTTGGTAACAGCCAGGGTTGCACCGTCGTAATCCAGGGCCTTTAATCCTTCGATGTATTTACCATAATCATCCGTGCTATATGTGCCCGGAACGGTTTTTGGAATCCGAAACGAAACGCTATCCGAAGTGAATGCCCCGGGATCGATACTGACCATTACTTTATCATCGGTCACATTTTTCAGATCCATCGAAACCATTATGGGCGTCTTATCGGCGGTTACCAACGTCTTCGTGGCGCCACAACCAAGCAAAAGCATTACGGACAGGGAACTACATACTAATTTTCTCATACTATTTTTTGTTTCATCAATTGGTCGCAAGTTCATAAAAAAATTTCTACCCTGCATACTGTGGCTGTTAATAATTCCTAAAGAACGGTCCAAAAATGAGCAACTGTTGGCATAAGTTTTTTGATTATTTTTGTGACAACTAAACAAGCAAAATGCACTATAAACGAATACTTTTAAAATTAAGTGGCGAAGCGCTCATGGGCGAGAAGCAATATGGGATAGACTCAAAAAGACTAGAGGAATACGCCGACGAAATAAAAGAGGTAGTCGATAAGGGCATTGAAGTGGCCATTGTTATCGGGGGTGGCAACATTTTCCGTGGATTGGCCGGAGCCGCTACAGGTATGGATCGTGTTCAGGCAGATCATATGGGTATGTTGGCCACCGTGATCAACGGTTTAGCGTTGCAAAGCGCCCTAGAGCTAAAAGGCGTACAGACGCGACTACAGTCCGCGATTAAAATCAACGAAATGGCCGAACCGTTCATCAGAAGACGGGCCATGCGCCATTTGGAAAAAGGCCGAGTGGTCATTTTTGGTGGCGGTACGGGCAACCCTTATTTTACGACCGATTCGGCCGCCGTACTTCGGGCGATAGAAATCGAGGCGGACGTGATTTTAAAAGGAACGCGCGTAGATGGCATCTATACCGCAGACCCTGAAAAAGATGTGAACGCTACAAAATTCGATACCCTATCATTTAAGGAAGTATTGAGTAAAGGTTTAAAAGTAATGGATACAACAGCCTTTACACTTAGCCAAGAAAATTCTTTGCCGATCGTGGTTTTCGACATGAACAAAACGGGCAACCTTTCGAAGATAGTTGACGGGCAAAACATCGGTACGGTCGTAAATGTGTAGTTTACACACCAAACGATTTGGAACAATATTTGCCTATTATTTTATAAATTTAGGAACACATGAACGAAGAAATCAGTTTTATTCTTGACACTTGTAAAGAGGCCATGGAAGCCGCAATTTCCCATTTGGAGAAGGAATTCGTAAAAATTAGGGCAGGGAAAGCCAGCCCTGCGATGCTTTCCTCGGTCATGGTAGACTACTACGGGTCACAGACCCCATTGCATCAAGTGGCGAACGTTAACACGCCGGACGGGAGAACGATTACGGCCCAACCTTGGGAGAAGGCCATGCTGCCGGAAATCGAAAAAGCCATCATGAACGCCAATCTCGGTTTCAACCCTATGAGCAACGGGGAAAGCATTATCATTAATGTACCACCCTTGACGGAGGAACGCCGTATTCAATTGGCGAAACAGGCCAAAGCGGAAGCCGAACACGCAAAAGTCGGTGTTCGTAATGCGCGCCAAGAGGCCAATAAGGACATACGAGCCTTAGATGATGCCTCCGATGATCTTAAAGATAACGCCGAGACCGATGTTCAGGAATTAACGGACAAGTACACCAAAAAAATAGACACCTTTTTAGAGGCCAAGGAGGCAGAGATCATGAAGGTGTAAAAAGTTCTAACGAACAGAAAGTGAGCGTTCCCAAGTGTTTTCAATCCTAAGCGCAATCCAATACGCAATGGGAACGCCAATCTAGAGCCCACCGATGATATCCGACAACTTATTTCGCTTTGCCTCTACTGATGTTTAGTCAAAGCTTTAACACCCCTTCATTTCCGATGGAAACATATCATCCTATCACCTAGGAACACTCCATCTCGTTTTTTACCTTTGCCTGCCTTGGGACAAATTTTTAATCAGTCTCTTAATACAAATAATTAAAAAGCCCTGCACCGATGCGGGGTTTAATTCGAACTAACCACTATCAAAATAGCGTTGCCTTTTCGATAGCGGAAGTCTCATTTAAATGGTAGCAAAACTTACACAAGGTTTTTGGGCCAAAACGGCCAATATCATCCTCAGGAATCGAATTTTGATTCTGCTTATGGTTGTGGGGATGACGGTTTTTCTAGGCTTTCAATGGGATAAGATGCGTTTTTCGAATTCCCAAGCCAACCTCTTGCCTGATGACCATCCCGTTAACGTAGAATACCAATCCTTTCTCAAAAAGTTCGGCGAGGAAGGCAATGCCATTGTTTTTGCCATACGCGATAGCAGCCTGTTTACGCCCGAAAATTTTAACCGCTGGAACAAATTCAGCAAGCAATTGGCGGCATTCCCGGAAGTAGATTTGGTCATCTCCACCGAAAACCTGAAGGAACTCGTCAAGGACAACGACAAGCAACAGTTTACCATGCGCCCGTTGATCACTTCGGAATCGCGCACCAAAGCGGAAGTCGATAGCATCAAAAACCACCTTTTCAACAACATGCCGTTCTACGACAATCTCTTGTTCAATGCATCGAGTGGTACGGTTCGTACGGTAGCGAACCTAGACTCCGATATCGTAAACACGACCGTTCGAAAAGATTTTATTTTACAAGACCTCAAAAACCTGGTCAGCCGTTTCGAGCAAGATACAGGCATGGACGTTCGAGTTTCGGGTATGCCCTATATTCGTACGATGAACTCCCAAAACATCATCGATGAGATCGGGAAGTTCATCTTGGCCGCACTAGGGGTGACCTCTTTGATTTTCTTTTTCTTCTTTAGGAGTTTCCGGGCGACCTTTATTTCGATGCTCGTGGTTATCGTAGGGGTCATGTGGGCCTTTGGAACCCTCGGTTTATTGCAATATGAGATTACCGTGCTTACGGCATTGATTCCTCCGCTGATCATCGTTATCGGTATTCCGAACTGTATTTTCCTTATTAACAAATACCAACAAGAAGTCAAAAAACATGGGAATCAAGCCCTTTCCCTACAACGGGTAATCGCTAAAATAGGGAACGCTACCTTAATGACCAATGTGACCACGGCCTCCGGATTTGCCACCTTCATTATTACTGACAGCAAATTACTAAAGGAGTTTGGTGTGGTAGCCTCCATAAATATCCTGGGTATTTTTATCCTTTCCCTTTTGATTATTCCCATAGTGTACAGTTTTATGCCGTTGCCGAAAACGAAACACCTTAAGCATCTGAACAAACGCTGGATAGACACCTTCGTCAATTGGATGGAAAACATTGTACGCAACAAACGGATTTCGGTATATGTGGTCTCCCTCATCCTTTTGATCGCCAGCATTATCGGTATTTATCAAATACGTATTTCGGGAAGCATCATCGAAGACATGCCCAAAAATGCGGAGTTCTTCAAAGACATTCGCTTTTTCGAGCAGGAGTTTGACGGTATCATGCCCGTAGAAATCGTTGTCGATACCAAAACGCCACGTGGCGTACTGAAACCTGCCAATCTCAAGAGAATCGATCGCCTAGGCACGCTGATCGATGAAACGCCCGAACTATCCAAACCCGTTTCCATCGTGAACCTGGTTAAATATTCGAAGCAGGCTTTTTACAACGGAATTCCCAAATACTATCAATTGCCCACCTCGCAGGAGAATACCTTTATCATGGATGTTGCCAAAAATTCCGCGGACAACGGCAACATGCTCAATTCATTTGTTGACAGTACTGGTCAAACTGCACGTATAACCACCTTCATGCAAGACGTAAAAACGGAACGTATGGAAGCCATTGAGGCCGATCTCAATGAGAACATTTCGAAAATTTTTCCGAGCGAACGTTTTAATGTGTACATGACGGGAGGCGCACTTATTTTCTTAAAGGGCACGAAATATTTGGTTAAAAATCTAATTTTATCGCTTGCGCTGGCCATCGGTCTGATCGCCCTTTTTATGGCCTATCTGTTTCGCTCGTTCCGGATGATCATTATCTCTTTGATTCCGAATCTGTTACCCTTGGTCGTTACCGCTGGGGTCATGGGTTTTGTGGGGGTTCCTATTAAGCCTTCCACGATTTTGGTATTTAGTATCGCCTTTGGCATTTCCGTAGACGACACGATTCACTTTCTCGCCAAATACCGACAGGAATTGCTCGCCAATAATTGGAAGATCAAGGTCTCCGTTTATGCCGCCTTGCGGGAAACAGGGGTAAGCATGTTCTATACTTCCATCGTATTGTTCTTTGGGTTTTCGGTCTTTATCATTTCGAATTTCGGCGGTACTGTTGCTTTGGGCGCATTGGTTTCTGCAACCCTGTTGTTCGCCATGCTCGCCAACTTGATACTCCTACCCTCTTTGCTCTTATCGCTCGAGCGGAATATCGCCAACAAGAAAGTGCTCAAAGAGCCGCAAATCGATATTCTTCCCCAAGATGGGAACGATGCCGGTTAATGTGCGGATAATAACCACTTCTTCTTCTGTTCTTTTTGCCCAAAAGGCTATCTTTGAGTTTTAATTTTTTAGAATGAAATCAGTAAGCATCAAAGCAGTTCTCGCTACTGCGCCCGAATCGCAACAAGTTACCGTAAACGGCTGGGTAAAGAGTTTTAGAAACGATCGTTTTATCGCGCTTAACGATGGTTCGACCCTGAAAAATATACAATGTGTGGTAGAGTCGAATCAATTTAACGAGACGATACTCCAGCAGATCACTGTCGGTGCCGCATTGAAGGTAACCGGTGCCTTGGTCGAAAGCCAAGGTCGCGGACAAACCGTCGAGATTCAAGTTACTGACATTTTCGTTCATGGTACCGCCGACCCGGAGGAAGTGAAATTAACCATTCTTTCCCCCAAAAAACATTCGCTGGAATTTTTAAGGGAACAGGCACACTTACGTGTTCGCACCAACACTTTTGGCGCCATCATGCGGGTACGATCGGCATTGTCGTTTGCCATTCACCAGTATTTCAACCAAAACGGATTCCAATATTTTCACGCGCCGATCATCACCGGTTCAGATGCCGAAGGCGCCGGGGAAATGTTTAAGGTAACCACCTTGGATGCCAAAAAAACGTCTTTAAACGAGGCCGGGGAAGTTGATTATAAGGAAGATTTCTTTGGAAAGGAAACCAATTTGACCGTATCCGGACAGTTAGAGGCAGAAGCTTATGCCATGGGACTTGGCAAGGTTTATACCTTCGGACCTACATTCCGTGCCGAGAATTCGAACACCTCAAGGCACTTAGCCGAGTTTTGGATGGTCGAGCCCGAGGTAGCGTTCAACGATCTTAATGACAACATGGACCTCGCCGAAGATTTCATCAAAAGCGTGGTTCGCTATGCCCTGGATAATTGTATGGAAGATTTAGCGTTCCTTCAGGAACGCCTGTTAAACGAAGAAAAGAGCAAACCTCAGGTCGAGCGCAGCGAAATGGCCCTAATTGAAAAATTACGCTTCGTGGTAGACAACGATTTTAAACGTATCACCTATACGGAAGCCATCGATATATTGAGAAACAGCAAACCGAATAAAAAGAAAAAGTTCACCTACCCGATTGACGAATGGGGTGCCGATTTACAGAGTGAACACGAGCGCTTCCTCGTCGAAAAGCACTTCAAGTGTCCCGTAATCCTCTTCGATTATCCTGCGAAAATAAAGGCGTTTTATATGCGATTGAACGAAGATGGAAAAACGGTGCGCGCCATGGATATCCTCTTTCCCGGTATTGGGGAAATCGTAGGTGGCTCGCAACGTGAAGAGCGTTTGGATGTACTCAAAAGTAAAATGGAAGCCTTGGGCATTCCCGAGGAAGAACTTTGGTGGTATTTGGACCTACGAAAATTCGGAACCGCCGTACACAGTGGTTTTGGCCTTGGGTTTGAGCGTTTGGTTTTGTTCGCAACGGGCATGGGCAACATCAGGGATGTGATTCCGTTTCCGAGAACGCCCCAGAATGCTGAATTTTAATTCTAAAATCTCTATTTTTATAGGAAAGGACAATACTACCAATGTTAAAACAACACTTACAGTTTAAATTATCGCAAAAGCTATCGCCTCAGCAGATTCAGTTGATGAAGTTGATACAATTGCCCACCCAGGCATTCGAACAACGGCTAAAGCAGGAACTGGAGGAAAACCCGGCATTGGAAAGTGGTAAGGAGGAGAGTGAAACCATTGACGACGACTTCGATTCGGAGTTCGATGACAGCACTGATAACGAGACCATCGAGACCGAGGACATTAATATTGACGATTACCTGAGTGACGATGAAATTCCCGATTATAGGACCAAGGCCAATAATTATAGTGCAGATGATGATGAAAAGAGTGTTCCCTACGCTGCGGGCACATCTTTTAATCAGTATCTGATCAGCCAATTGAATACCGTTTACCTTAGTGATGAGGAATGGAGTATCGCCGAATTTCTGGTTGGTAGTGTCGACGAAAGCGGCTATATCCGCAGACCGATTACAGACATTCTAGACGATCTGGCCTTTACCCAAAACATTTATACGGACGAGCAGACGATTCTGAAAGTACTGAAAATGGTTCAGGAATTGGATCCGCCAGGGGTGGCGGCACGTTCTTTGGAGGAATGCCTCATCATTCAGTTAAAGCGAAAGGAGCCCAACCCGAGCGTAGAACTCGCCATTGCGATACTCGAAAAATCGTTCGACCAGTTTACGAAAAAACACTACAAAAAGCTTATTCAAAAGCATGGCATTACCGAGGAGCAACTAAAAGATGCTATTTCCGAAATCGAAAAATTGAACCCCAAGCCGGGAGGTTCCTATGCGGGCAACAACCGCATGATCGAACATGTTGTGCCCGATTTCTCCATAAGAATCGTAGAAGGTGAACTTGAACTCACCCTTAACGGGAGAAACGCTCCGGAATTACGTGTTTCCAGGGAGTACAACAATATGCTCAAGGGCTACAAGGCTGCTAAGGATAAATCGAAATCACAGAAAGATGCCGTCATGTTCATCAAGCAGAAACTCGATGCCGCCAAGTGGTTTATCGATGCCATTTTACAACGGCAGCAAACCCTTTTCGTGACCATGAGTGCGATCATGAACTATCAAAAAGAATATTTTTTAACAGGGGACGAGCGCAATCTGCGCCCTATGATCTTAAAGGATATCGCCGACGAAATCGATATGGATGTCTCAACGGTTTCCCGAGTGGCGAACAGCAAGTATGTCGACACTCCGTATGGCACAAAACTCATCAAAGAGTACTTTTCCGAATCGATGAAGAACGACCAAGGGGAAGATGTATCGACCAAGGAAATCAAAAAAATATTGGAAACCGTTATTGCAGAGGAGACCAAGAAAAAACCACTTACGGATGACCGACTGGCCACCATCCTCAAAGAAAAGGGTTACCCTATTGCCCGGAGAACGGTTGCAAAATACCGGGAACAGTTAGACATACCCGTAGCCCGTTTACGAAAGCAGATCTAATGAAATTGATTCTTAGAACCGTTTCGTATCTATTTCATCCTTTGCTCATTCCAATCGCCGGTACCTTGGCGTATTTTCGAATTACCCCCAAATACAGTCCATTGGCCGTTCAAAGTGGTAATGTGCTTCCTATTTTTATTCTCACGGTGATTATTCCCATTATTTTTTATCTGATTCTCAACAATATAGGCTTGGTGAAGTCGGTGTTTGTACCCAATGCACGAGAGCGACGCTTTCCATTATACATCAACATTCTGCTGTTCCTGATGATTTTGTACAAGGTCATTCCGAACAATTATACCATAGAGCTGTTTTATTTTTTTGTTGGCCTGACTAGCGCCGCAATTGCTTCTTTGGTACTCTTATTTCTAAATTTCAAGAGCAGTCTGCACATGACGGGTATCGCCAGCCTTTTCATGTACTTGGTATGCCTAAGCGTTCATTTTGAAACAAACATTACCATTGCCCTTAGCCTAACTATGTTGGCAATCGGCTTGGTCGCCACTTCCAGACTCTACGCTAGGGCACATAATGGCCCAGAAATAGTCGTAGGACTTGTTATAGGACTATTTTCCCAACTACTGACCATTAAGTTTTGGATGTGAGCTACTATCGTGCACCGCTTCTCCCTCATAAGTGGTATAATTTATTTTTAAAGCCCCGACCTTCCGTAATTCCTGTTTCACATCTTGAATAATACCCATACCCGCCTTTTTATCCACCTTTAACGAAATGGTTACGTAGGGTCTTAAGTGTTCCGGCTTCTGGGCTATTTTGGCGAGCACATAGGGTCCAACATCCGACAGGTATGCAAACTTATCCTCAAGCTGTATGCGCGGTTCGGTACCCAGCGCCTCCTCGAGGTCTTTGGTCGGTCGACCGATATGTATGGATATTACCCGGTCTTTTTTCTCCAATTTCTTGGTCTCGGTAGCATTGGGCAATACATTATCTACTTTTAAGGTCGTGTCCTTCATCACGGTGACGGTCATGAAAAAGAACAACAGCATAAAAACAATATCGGGTAATGAAGCTGTAGATACTTCAGGTATTGAGCTGACATTTTTATTAAATCTCGACATAATGCGCTAGTTTATCGGTTCTATAATATTCAAAGGGTACATTTCCTGTAATTGCTTTATGCACCCTTTCAAGATAATTTTGGTGTTCTCATCGGTTCTGGAATCGGTATAGGCAGCTTCCATAGCCGTATAGTCTTGCTGATAAAGACTTTGTCCCTCCCTGTTCCGCAAGGCATGGTAAGCGGCGACTAGTTCATTTTGCACACCTATGTAGGTTTCATAGGTAGTTTCCCGGTCGTTCTTTACCGATATTATTGCAATCAAAGGGTGCTCTGAAGATTCAGGACTACGCCGTCCCTTGCAATAATTGCATTTCTCCGGTTCCCCGCCATTATCAATAAAACGTATTGCCGTTTCCCGAAGTTCAAACAGGTTCAATGGGTGCCCATCTATCATTAGTTCATTCTCCTTGTTGATTGAAATTTCCAAGACATTTCGTTCTTTCTGTACCAAGGGAGGTACGAGATTTGTATTTGGCAACATTCTATCAAGACCGGCATCGGTCTCGATGGTCGTCGTGACCAAGAAAAATATCAATAATAAAAAAGCAATGTCGGCCATTGAGCCGGCATTAACGGTGGGCACTGCAGTTCGTTTTCCCATAATGTAAAAGTTTAGATTATACCGTAGCATTACTAGTGGGAAGACGAAAGTCTACCATCTCTTCGTGATGTACGAAAAGGGGTTAACCTTTTGGGTCGTTGATAAATGGGAAGGAAGGTGTTGTTAAGGAAATCACAATATTCGTGCCATAAGCTATAATCATGAACAGCTATGCCCGAAATTGTTTTGAGCTATAGGATGTAAAAAATAAAGCCCAATCGTAAAGGCTTCATATCGATACGCTCCCCATCAAGCAGGGCACCGCGCTCGAACAAATTGTTCAAAGCATAGTAGGCGTGTATGTTGAAGGTATTCCATCCGATATTGAAAGTCAGCCCATATTGAAATTTGCTTACATCGGTATTATTGAAGGAAGTTTTAACGCTACGATCATCCACGTTCCTCACGTACTTCGATCGGGCACCGAGCACATAGCTTAGATTGAATCCTGTATATATGCGCCAGAACTTATATTCGGTCGGGGTAGATTTGCGCCAACGAAACTCGATCGGGATTTCAATCAGGTGTGTCTCGATTTTATTCCGTTCAAAATTATTATCCGTTTCCACTACACTATAGGTTGCCGCCCCGCTTGCCTCTGTGGCCACTAAATTCGAATAATACGAATAGACCCCATACCCGATTCCCACACCCAGACCGATGTTCCTTTCGGGATTTAACGGAATATCCTTAATAAAACCGGCGCGCAACCCATATGAAAGGCTTTGTTGACCTACATTCTCCGGTTTGGAAAGTAGAAAGTTATAGGTAATTCCCAAATAGAACTGGTCTTCCAGATACTGCTTGTCTACTATTACCGAATCCTGAACGAACTGGGCATGCATTGCCAAGGAGTACAACAGTACGGCGCCAGTAAAAAATACTTTCATGACCATAAAGTTAGCAAATAAAAAACGCTCCAAATAGTGTTATTTGGAGCGTTTTTTAAAAATTGAATGTATTCCTAATTCTTAAGATTGTTGAAGGCGTCACCCTCGTAGGTGGTATAATTTACCTTTAACGCGTTCACTTCACGAAGTTGCTGCTTGATATCGGATATCAATCCCATATTAGCATTTCGATCAACTTTCAAGGAGGTAGTCAATACATTTTGTAGGTCTTGGTGCTTTTTAGCCCTTTCCATCAAAATGAAATCCCCCACGTCCGAAGCGTTGGAAAATTTATCGTTGAGCTGAATTTTAGGTTCCGAACCATACTGGCTGGCGTACTGATCGTCAGGCGCACCCACATAGATTGTGATGACCCGATCTTTCTTTTCCAACTTTTTGATTTCACTGGCCTGCGGCAGTTCGTTTTTGACTTTCAAGGTATTGTCCTTCATAACGGTTACCGTCATGAAGAAAAACAGCAACATGAAGACAATATCAGGTAGTGAGGCCGTTGAGACCGCTGGCAATTCCCCACTTTTTTTCTTTGCAAATTTAGACATATCCTATATTCTTTTTATGCTGTTAGTTTGATGAAGATGACGACGTCTCCGCCTCTGATAGTTTCTGGGGAAACATATCCTGAATACGCGTTATCTTTTCTTTCAATTCTGCCTTTACACTAGGAGGTGTCTCCTGTTTGATGTATTCGGCTTCCATATCGGTAAATGAGCGTTTGAACAAACGCTCTGCCTCGCGGTTACGCAAATCGTTATAGGCACCTACCAATTCATTTTGAACGGTAATATAAGTGCCATACTTGGTCTCCCTATCGTTTTTCAAGGAAATAATCGCTTTCGTAGGGTTATCCGAAGATGTAGGGTCTTTTTTCCCCTCTCTACAATAATTACAGGACCCGTCTCCGTTGTTTTCCAAGAAGGCCATCGCTTTTTCCCGCAAAGCCGTCAGCTCCGTCAAATTTCCATCGGCCAGTAATTGGCCGCTCTTACTGATATTTACCTGAAAGATGTTCTTCTGCTTGATCACAACATCATTCTCAGGCGGCTCTATAGGTGGCAACATACGATCCAAACCGGCATCTGTTTCAATAGTGGTAGTTACTAAGAAAAAGATAAGTAATAGAAACGCAATGTCTGCCATAGAACCTGCATTTACTTCTGGTGCTCCTGCTCTTCTAGGCATAATTTTTATTTTTTGATTATGGTCTTTCTCACTCCGCCCCATAGCATTGCGCCAACGGCAACAATGGTGAGGATAAAGAATAAGTTAAGACCCATTCCGATTCTTTTAATGGTCGTTTCAGAAGTTTCTATTCCCTTGCTAGCCATTTCAGGTATACTTACATCCGTACCATCGGCCAATACATAGGCGATAGCAGCAGCGATAAGAAAACCTCCGACAATGAAAAGCGTCTTCTTAAGACTCGCCGGGTTTGAAAAAAGACTGACAAGTGCAAATCCGAGACTAGCGATAACAGCCACTGCAAGTAAAATATAGGTAATCCAAAACATGGCGTTCATGGCACCGTTCTGTGCAGCCATTGCAGGATCAGCTTCGGACATGGCCCTTGAGGGCAACATAAACCAAAGCACTGCCCCGATAACGCCAACGACAACTAATGCTATTTTTACAATTTTATTCATAATTCAAAAGTGTTAAAGGCGTGCAACTTATTTTTTGTGGTCTACCAACATGTCAATCAAAGCAATCGAAGAATCTTCCATATCGTTAACGATACTGTCGATTTTAGCAATGATATAGTTGTAGAATATTTGAAGTATGATTGCCGTGATCAAACCAAATACCGTAGTCAATAATGCCACCTGAATATCACCTGCAATAAGGGACGCACTCAAATTACCTACCGCCGCAATCTTTTGGAAGGCCTGAATCATACCGATTACCGTACCCATAAACCCTAGCATCGGCGCAATAGCGATAAATAGTGATAACCATGACACGTTTTTCTCTAATTGCCCCATTTGTACACCACCGTAGGAAACCACCGCTTTTTCGGCTGAATCAATACTTTCACCTGCCCTATCCAAGCCTTGGTAATATATCGATGCAACGGGCCCTTTTGTATTTCTACAAACTTCTTTAGCAGCCTCTACGCCACCGGAAGCCAATGCCTCTTCGACCTGCAACTTTAATTTTGTGGTGTTCGTGCTCGCCATGTTCAAATAGATGATTCTTTCGATAGCAACGGCCAGACCAAGAATCAAACACAAAAGAACGATACCCATGAAACTGGCACCCCCTTGTATAAATTGCTCTTTTAATATTTGGGTAAAGCCTTTTTCAACTTCCGCAGGGGCATCCTGCAACATAGTTGCCACAGTTGTCATAGCGTTCACAGTATTTGTACTTAAAACAAATAACCCAGACATTGCTAGGATAGAGAATGATTTTTTCATTTTTTTCGAACTTAAGATTAGTTAGTTAAAGGGTTAAAGATAAAAAAATTTCGCAATAATGAAAGTAAAACTTTAACGGAGTGCTCGCTATTTACATAGTTATGCACGAATACCGTAAAAGCCGCTTCCGTAATTCAAAAACAGCCAAAATTTCAACCGTCTCCAATCAATATTTTACTACTCGTCGGAGCAGGATTCGATTTCTTCCGGAACTACTATTTTAAAGTTTCTAGTTCGGCACTAAACCGTACGACCCGCATGGTTGACGATTTCAGGTTGCTTTGATGTGCACGATTGACCGCACTAATACCGTACAAAACTGATCGACTTGAACAAGATAGTGATTGCTGTACGGTTGCACATTTGGTTCTAGCAGAGAGGAAGGGATTCGAACCCTCGATACACTTGTGGTGTATACACACTTTCCAGGCGTGCGCCTTCGACCACTCGGCCACCTCTCTAGTTGAACTCGTCCCAACTTCCGTTTGAAACCGGGAAAAGTCACATTACCTTTTTTAAAGGGAGGGCAAATAACGAAAAAAATAGGACTCGCCGAAACTTAAAACAGGAAAAATTACGACATTTCCCCACGTAGCGAAGTTTCGAATACCGTTTTAAAGAGGGCATCCGACACCCCGGTACCCAAGAGGTACATGAGCTTGGTAATGGCAGCTTCGGTGGTAATATCCTTACCGTTAATGATTTGCAGCTTTTTAAGCTGTTCGCTTGTCTCGTACTGCCCCATGAGTACGCCACCACCTGAACACTGGGTTACGTTGACGATATGGAGTCCGTTTTTTGTCGCTTTTTTTAATTGATTCAGGAACCATGGTTCGTTCGGGGCATTTCCCGAGCCATAGGTTTCCAAAATCAATGCCCTTAAATCGGGAATCGAAAGTACACTTTCAAGTACCTTTTCACCCAGACCAGGAAACAGCTTCAAAATAGCCACATTTTCACTCATCTTTTTGTGCACCACCAGATTCTTCGTTCTTCTGATTTTTTTCAGGTTTTCTTTGTATACCTTCAAATGAACCCCGGATTCTGCCAAAGGTGGATAATTAGAGGACTGGAAGGCCTCGAAATGTTCTGCATTTATCTTCGTGGTACGGTTTGCTCGGTAGAGTTTGTATTCAAAATATAAGCATACCTCACGAATGACCGATTTTCCCTTTTCCCGTAAGGCGGCTATTTGTACAGCAGTAATCAGGTTTTCCTTGGCATCGGTTCTCAAATCGCCGATCGGTAATTGGCTCCCAGTAAAAATGACCGGTTTAGACAAATTTTCCAACATATAACTTAATGCGGAAGCCGTGTAACTCATGGTATCGCTACCATGTAACACCACAAAACCATCGTGACTATCATAAAATCGGTCAATAATATCTACCAGTTCTACCCAATACCCCACATTCATATTGGAAGAATCTATGGGATTCTTGAACGAAACGGTGTCGATTCCGCAGTCCAAAAGATTCAGCTCCGGAATATTCTTTAGCAACTTTTTGAAATTGAAGGCCTTTAAGCTACCGGATCGGTAATCCTTTACCATACCAATGGTGCCACCGGTGTAGATCAATAATATTTTGGTTTCTTCTTTCAAGTCTAAAACGTTATGGTTTCCATTAACTTTTACGAATACGGGAAGCGTTTACTTCTACTAAATACCACCGCATATACACCGCTCACTTTGCACCGCTTTTTAAAAAGTCGTTGCTACTTAGGCAAACTATCGAAAACCTGGTTTACGAAACACCAAAGACCTCTTTGGAATTTTCGGTGGTTATCCTCGCGATTTCTTCCAAGGATACCCCGTAAATCTCCGCCAATTTTTCCTGAACCTTAATAAGATAGGCACTTTCATTTCGTTTACCCCTGTATGGTACGGGAGAAAGATACGGGGAGTCGGTTTCCAGGACAATATGTTTTAAGTCGATTTGGTCGAGAAACCGGTCTATTTTACCATTTTTAAAGGTAGCCACACCACCGATACCCAATTTCATGTTGAGGGATATCGCCCGTTGCGCTTGTTCAAAAGTTCCCGTAAAGCAATGGAAGATTCCGTATAGTTCATCTCCCCTCTCGCCCTCTAGCACTTCGAATACGGCATCGAAGGCGTCCCTGCAATGAATAACGATGGGTAGACCATATTGTTTGGCCCAGCCAATCTGTTGCTTAAAAGCAGCTTGCTGTTGTTTTAAAAAGCGCTGCTCCCAATACAAATCGATTCCGATTTCACCAACCGCATAAAATTTTCGCGACCCCAGCATTTCTTGAACATGTTGCAACTCATCTTCGTAATTTTCCTTTACATGGGTGGGATGCAGCCCCATCATTAAGAATATATTTTCTGGGTAAGCGGACTCTAGGTCAAGCATCCGTTGGGTATACGTAGAATCTATCGCCGGAATATAAAATTGTTCTATACCGGCATCCATAGCGCGGCGAATCATATCCTCACGATCATCATCGAACGCTTCGCTATATAAATGTGTGTGGGTGTCAACTAGCATCATGCGACAAAAATAGGATTATCTTTGCAAGTTCAAACCTAAGTTTAACTTCATGTTCGGCCATGGCGGACATTATCCCAATTCTATGTCATCCCTAAAAAAATTCCTGTCCAAAAAAAAATATACCGCTATTCCCCTTACCCTCACGGCAACAAACCATTTTGAGATGGTCGCCAAAATAAACGAAATCTCCGGAAGATTCATACTCGATACCGGCGCATCGAATACCTGTGTAGGTTTCGATAAAATCTCATTTTTCAACCTTACCTCCAAGGCCTCAAAAATAAAGGCGGCCGGTGCCGGTGCTACGGATATGGAAACATTGATTTCCACTAAAAACAAGATAGTCATTGGTAATTGGGAAAAGTCGAAATTGAAAATCGTGTTATTTGACCTAGGTCACGTTAACGAGGCCCTTACGGCACACAACGCCCTTCCGGTAGATGGGATTATCGGTGCAGACATCTTAAAAAAGGCAAAGGCCATTATCGATTACAAAAAGCGCCGACTATACCTTAAAAACCGTGAATAACAAAAGTATGGCAACAGCCTGTACAATCTTGGTTGATACAAAATAAGTCATTTCCTATCTTTCAAAACTTTAACGATGTTCGGATAGTTTCAACGAAAATAATTTCTGAGGATATGGAATTTTTCGTTTTTTGTATCCCCAAATTTTTGTAAAATGACCAAATCTTTTTTTTATGCCGCCTGTCTAGGCGTCTTGGTGCTCGGCTTTTCATGTTCGCCGGATAACGAGGAATACTCGCCTATATCATCCGACACCGAGCTGGAGGAGCAAATCCTTCAGCTTACCGCTTCTTTGGATGACCTCAAACTACCGCATAACGATTTGTCCGGAATACCTAGTGACCCCAAAAATCCCATTACCTCTGAAAAGGTAGCCCTGGGAAAATTGCTATTTCATGAAACCGGTCTTGGCACAGCGCCAAAACAAGTTGAGGGAACAGGCACCTATTCCTGTGCTAGCTGCCATCATGCAAAAGCAGGCTTTCAGAGTGGAATGAAACAAGGTATCGGAGAAGGCGGTACAGGATTTGGACTGTTGGGTGAATCAAGAAAAATGGACCCCAATTACGATATTGCCATGGTCGATGTACAGCCCTTACGGTCGCCCACGATACTCCATACCGCTTATCAGGATGTCATGCTGTGGAACGGCCAATTCGGTGCCACCAAGACTAATGCGGGAACCGAAGCATCGTGGACCACCGAAACACCAAAAGAAACTAATAGCTTAGGATTTGAAGGAGTAGAAATACAAGCCATTGCCGGCTCGGATGTGCATCGCCTGAAATTCGACCCGGAAATGTTGCAAAATAACGCGGTGTACAAAGCACTTTTTGATGCGGCCTTTCCGAACGTTCCGACCACCGAACGCTACACTAAGCTTTACGGTGCTCTGGCGATTGCGGCATACGAACGTAGCGTTGTCGCCTCGGAGGCGCCTTTTCAAAGATGGCTTCAAGGGGATAGTGACGCTTTGAACGCAGATGAAAAACAAGGCGCCCTATTATTTTTCGGAAAGGGAAATTGTTATAGCTGCCATTCCGGTCCCGGCCTGAACGGGATGGATTTTCATGCCCTCGGAATGAATGACTTGAGCGGTGCCGAAATCATAGGCGCACCTATAGAAGCCGATATCAAAGGTCGTGGTGGCTTTACCAACAATCCTGAGGACGACTATAAGTTCAAAACCCCAACGATTTATAATCTTAGGGACCTAAAGTTTCTAGGACACGGTGGTTGCTTTGGCTCGGTACGGGAGGTATTGGAATACAAAAATATGGCCGTTGCAGAGAACGAAGTGGTACCACAGGAAAATATCTCGAAAGAGTTTACTCCTCTCGGACTTTCCGAAACGGAAATTACACAACTGACCGCTTTTATCGAAAACGGTCTTTTCGATCCGAACCTCGACCGCTATGTTCCGGAGCGCCTGCCAACCGGACACTGCTTTCCTGTTGCGGACGAGCAATCGAGAACCGACCTTGGGTGCAATTGATTGCGATTCGCAAAATCCTCATAGGGATTGTCGGATAGGATAAGGTTGCCAAAAATGAAAAGAACCGACCAAAAAAGACCCCAAAGGTTTTCAACGCCTTTGGAGTCTTGATGTTCATATATCGCACTATCTTCAAGCTACTATGCAAGTCTTTGAAAGAAAGCTGAGCGATAGGCTTTACATTTCCAACGCCTTTTTTACATCACCATCCATCAAGATTTCCTCTGGATTCTCCAAAGCTTCCTTTATGGCCACCAGGAAACCGACCGACTCCTTCCCATCGATAATTCTATGGTCGTACGAGACTGCCACATACATGATAGGCGCTATAGCAATGAGACCATCTTTGGCAATCGGACGTTCTACAATATTGTGCATTCCCAAAATAGCGCTCTGTGGCGGGTTGATAATCGGTGTACTCAACATGGAACCGAAAACACCCCCATTGGTGATGGTGAACGTACCCCCGGTCATTTCATCTACGGTGATATCACCATCGCGAGCACGCAACGCAAGTCGTTTTACCTCAGCTTCTATTCCTCTAAACGTCAGGTTCTCGGCATTTCGAATTACCGGCACCATAAGACCTTTAGGCCCGGACACCGCGATACTGATATCACAGAAATCATAGCTTAACATTTCTTTGCCATCGATCATCGAATTCACCGCCGGATACATCTGGAGCGCACGAACGACCGCTTTGGTAAAAAAGGACATAAAGCCCAAACTCACCCCGTGCTTTTCCTTGAAAGCTTCTTTATACTCCTTTCGCAAGGCGAAAATCGGAGACATGTCTACTTCATTAAAGGTCGTCAACATGGCCGTTTCGTTCTTTGCGGAAACCAAGCGTTCGGCTACCTTTCTACGGAGCATCGAAAGTTTGGTCCTGCTTTCACCACGGTTTCCGCCGGTAGGCGTTCCCATAGAGGGTACGGCCTTCACTGCATCGTCTTTGGTGATACGACCATCGCGACCGGTACCTTTTACCCCTTTGGAATCGATACCTTTCTCATCAAGTATTTTCTTGGCTGCCGGTGAGGCCACACCAGACGCATAAGTTTCCTTGGCTTGAGCCGGTTGTGGTGCTTTTTTATGGTCTTCGGAGTTTGGAGTAGCTTTCTGATCCTGAGCGAGGTCTTTCTCAGCATTCGAACCGGAACCTTCATCACCCCCGCCCATGGTGCTTTCCGCATCTTTACTAGCCCCTTCTGGTGCACTGGCGCTAGTGTCGATCAAGCATACCACGGCACCGACTGCCACGGCGTCGCCTACTTCTGCTTTCAAAGTAATGGTACCACTTTGCTCCGCAGGAAGTTCAAGTGTCGCTTTATCGGAATCGACCTCAGCAATAGGTTGGTCTTTTTCTACGTAGTCGCCATCCGAAACAAGCCATTCCGCAATCTCTACCTCGGTAATCGATTCTCCCGGTGAAGGGACTTTCATTTCTAATATCATGTTACTATTCTTAAGTACGTTAGTTGTTTCGATTCATATTGTCCTTGGTCTTATCGAAAACATAATCGATGACCTGTTGATGCCTTCTTTTGGAACGTACGGCACTGCCCGCTGCCGGTGATGCATAAAAACGTCTTGATGCCACCCTAAAATTTCGGACATCGTCAAAATGCATTTGCAGATGGCTCCACGCACCCATGTTTCTTGGTTCTTCCTGCGCCCATACCAAATCATCAGCATTCTTGTATTTTTTAATAATCGCCTTCATTTGGTCCGACGGCAAGGGGAACAATTGCTCTATCCGTACCAATGCCACATCGTCCCGCTCGTGCTCCTCTTTTGCCGCCAATAGGTCATAGTAAAACTTACCGGTACAAAACACCAAGCTTTTTACCTTTTTCGCGGTGGCGGATGCATCATCGATCACCTCCTGAAAACTTCCTGTTGCCAATTCGTCGGCACTTGAGACTGCCAACGGATGCCTCAACAGGCTTTTAGGCGTAAAGATGATCAAAGGCTTTCGAAAATTGGCCTTTAGTTGGCGCCTTAGGATATGAAACATTTGTGCCGGAGTGGTCACATCGGCAATATACATATTATCCCTTGCACACAATTGCAGGTAACGTTCCATACGTGCCGAGGAGTGTTCTGCACCTTGACCCTCGTATCCGTGTGGCAACAACATTACCAATCCGTTCTGTAATTTCCATTTATCCTCAGCGGCGGAGATATACTGATCGATCATGATCTGGGCACCATTGCTGAAATCACCGAATTGCGCTTCCCATATCGTTAGCGTATTCGGACTCGCCATGGCATACCCATAATCGAAACCAACAACGCCGTATTCCGATAGCAGCGAATTGTATATTTGAAAATTGCCTTGTTTGTCGTTGATATGGTTGAGCAAAAGCACCTCTTCCTCGCTCTCTTCGACCTTCATTACGGCATGCCGATGCGAGAACGTACCGCGTTCTACGTCCTGACCGGACATACGTACCCCGAAACCTTCTTCCAATAGACTCCCGTAAGCCAGCAATTCGCCCATGGCCCAATCGAGCTTATCGGTTTCGAAGTACATCTTTTTACGATCTTTCACCAGCTTTTCGACCTTTCGTAAAAACTTTTTGCCGTCGGGTAATTCCGTAATCACTTTGGCGATATGCGTCAATTTTTTTTTGTCATAGGTAGTATCTACAGCATCCATCATTTCCCATTCCCGCACATTTTCAAATCCCTTCCACTCATCTGCCATAAAGGGAGTTATAATGGTTTTGTCTTCTTTTCGGGAATCTTCCAATTCGGTCTCCAAAGAATCTTTGTACTCCGCTTCCAATTTTTTTACAAAACCGCTATCGATAATACCTTCGGCCATTAAACGTTCGGCATAGATATCCCTTGGGTTTTTATGCTTGGCTATTGCCTTATATAGATTGGGCTGCGTGAATCGCGGTTCATCACCTTCGTTATGCCCGTACTTACGATAACCCAATAAATCGATAAAAACATCCCTATTAAAACGCATTCGGTATTCTAGGGCGAAAAGCGCCGCATGAACCACGGCCTCGGGATCATCTGAATTTACATGCATGACAGGGCTTAGAGTGACCTTCCCAACGTCGGTACAGTAGGTAGAGGATCTTGCATCCAAATAGTTGGTCGTAAATCCGATTTGATTGTTTACGACAATGTGTATGGTACCGTTTGTCTTATAGCCATCGAGATTCGCCATCTGCACCACTTCATAGACCAGACCCTGACCGGCAATGGCAGCGTCACCATGCACTACGATGGGTAATACTTTGGAAAAATCGTCCGGAAAATGTGCATCCTGTTTGGCACGACTTATACCTTCGACCACCGCTCCAACTGTTTCCAAATGCGATGGGTTGGGAGCGATGTTCATTTTGATTTTTGCGCCGCTTTGGGATTTGCGATCGCTGGTCCAGCCTAAATGATACTTTACGTCGCCGTCAAAAATCTCCTGCTCGTAGTCCTTGCCGTCGAACTCGCTAAAAATATCCTTGGCGGCCTTCCCGAAAATGTTGGTCAATACATTTAATCGCCCCCGATGTGCCATTCCCATAACAAACTGCTCCACTCCCATTTCGGCAGCGCGTTCGACTATGGCATCGAGTGCCGGAATCAACGATTCATTTCCTTCCAAGGAAAACCGTTTTTGCCCGACATATTTAGTATGCAGAAAAGTCTCGAAAGAAACCGCCTGGTTCAATTTTTTGAGAATATGTTTTTTCTTGTTCGCATCAAGTCTTGGATGGTTATCGTTGGCATTCAACCAATCCTGAATCCATTGTACCCGCTCTGGTTTTCTGATGTACATGTATTCGACACCGGTAGCGTCGCAATAGATACGCTGCAAATGGCTGATGATCTTCTCCAAGGTGCTCGCTCCGATACCTAGAATTTCCCCGGCCTCGAAAACGGTAGACATATCGCTTTTTTCGAGTCCGAAGTTCTCGATATCCAAGGTAGGTTCATATTTGCGACGTTCCCGTACCGGGTTGGTTTTTGTAAACAAATGACCCCGGGATCGGTACCCGTCAATCAGGCGGATGACCTGAAACTCTTTTCGCAATGACTCGGGAATGCCTGCCACCGAGCCGCTCGGCAATTCTAGGATTCCGTTCGCCTCGACCGCCTCCAATCCATCCATAGCACTTTCAGTACCGAAATCGAATCCCTGAAAAAAAGCTCTCCAGCTTGGTTCTACAGCATCGGGGTTGGTCAAGTACTTGTCGTAGGTCTCCGCGAAAAAAGAAGTATGCGCCGCGTTCAAAAAGGAATATTTATCCATAAAAGGTCTCTCTAGGTAACCGATAAAAATTTATCAAAAATACAATAATTCGAATTTCTAAATGTATATTGAACCATATTATTATCGAAGCTGTATCGGGCTTTTTTTCGCCTCTTTTGGGTACGAGGCAACCAAGCTGGGACGAGTTTACCATCTGGTCATTATAAAACACGACCATGAACGTTAGTCGATTATCGCAACGGGCAATAGTTTTCTGTATGCTTTGCATGATGTGTTCGGGTGCCGCCCTTGCACAAAACACAACACTTAAAAGCCCTTTTTGGAGCAGGGTACGTTTTGGCGGCGGTATTGGTATCGGCTTCAATAACGCCGGTTTTAATGGTGCGATTTCGCCCACCGCCTATTATCAAGTAAGCAATAGTTTCGCCGCGGGCGTAGGACTAAATGGTATCTACTCTAAAGTGAACGACAGCAAACTGACCGCGTATGGAGGAAGTCTTGCCGCGCTTTACCACCCTATCCATTTTCTTCAGATTTCAGGAGAATTCGAACAACTTCGTGTAAACCGTTCTTTGGGTGGTTTCAGCAGTAGCGCCTGGGTACCGGCCCTGTTTTTGGGTATCGGTTACCGCACTCAGTTCGCAACTGTAGGTATTCGCTACGATGTCCTGTACGATGATGAGCGAAGTATTTACCTCAACCCTTGGGCACCTTTTGTGCGGTTCTATTTTTAAGACGTCAATGTCCGAATTATCAAAAAGAGTTTACTTACGAGGCATGAAAGATCAAGGTAATTCGTTTTGCAAAGGAACGGTCTCGTGCCCATAAACCACCTTGGACCATCTCGCATCAGACATCATACTTTTGTCTTAAAGTAACCTTTTGCAATTCTCTTTTAAGAATCAAGAACGAAACCTGTCCGGCTACCTCGACCGAATCGGTGACCTGAATTTCCTTAAAAGCCTTTTCGGGTATGTCTATCACGTAGATTAGATTCAGATAATCCGAAAATTTCTCCATAAGAAGCACATACAATTTTTCGTGTAGGATCTTGGGTAATTCACTCCTCGGAACGTCAATTGGAAAATCGATATGGATATTCGCCAAGCCGAAATCCTTCTTCAGTTGAGCGACCAATTTACCATATAGCTTTTGTTCTTCGGCTTTTGCCAAAAGTGCTTCACTATTCTGTAAATTTCCCTTCATATAGTATGTACGTGACCCCGCCTACATTGTTTTCTGGCCAGCGTTAATGACAATATTCATTTACTCTTTATAAATAATCCCTTCTTTCATCACAAAGACCACATTCTCAAGTGTCGCCACATTTTTTGTTGGGTCTTCTGCGACCGCAACGATATCAGCAAGAAAGCCTACCTTCAATTGACCCAATTCGTTAGCCATATCCAAAAGGCCCGCATTGGTCACGGTCGCCGCTTGAATCGTTTTCATAATCGGCATCCCGGCCTCATGCATAAATCCGAATTCCTTCCCGTTTTCACCGTGGGGAGAAACTCCGGCATCGGTACCAAAGGCTATCGGCACACCTTTATTATAAGCTTTTCCAAAGGTAATCTGGCTCACCGGGCCAATCTCTCGAGCTTTTTTTGCTACCACCGGAGGTAGAAAACCTGGTATATCGGCCATTTTCGCAGCAGCCTTTCCCGCTGAAATAGTTGGCACCAAATACGTGTTATTTTCGACCATTAGATCCATCGTCTCCTCGCTCATCAAAGTACCATGCTCTATTGTTTTTATACCTCCCAAAACGGCACGGCGCATGCCTTCATCACCATGGGCATGCGCTGCGGTAAGCATACCGTAGTCCCCAGCCGTGGCGGTAATCGCTTTAATCTCTTCGATGGTAAACTGCGGATTTTGTCCGTTTTTGGCAACGCTCATCACTCCACCCGTAGCCGTAATCTTGATGACGTCAGATCCATCTTTATAACGCTGGCGCACAGCTTTTTTCGCATCTTCGGGAGAATTAACGACTCCCTCCTTTGGGCCCGGGTCGCCACGAAGATCCTCCCGCATGCCATTCGTAGGGTCGCCATGACCTCCTGTAGAGGCTATAGTCTTGCCCGCCGTAAAAATTCGGGGGCCTTTAACGATACCCTTTTCAATGGCGTTGCGCAATGCGATATTCACCCCTGAACCGCCTAAATCACGAACGGTAGTAAAACCGGCCATGAGCGTACGCTCGGCGTAAACGGTCGATTGAAAGGCAACATCGGCCGGGTTTTTGGTAAAGCGGTCTAAGTATCTCGTGGGGCTCGACTCCCCTTCAATATGAACATGCATATCGATAAAGCCCGGCAGTACGGTCTTGTTTTTCAGGTCGATGATCGTGTCTTCCTCTGAACCACCAACGAATCCGTCCTGAATACTTTTTATGGTTTTCCCGGAAACCACAATGGTTTTTTCCTTTGATATTTTACCGGTTTCGGTATCAACGATGCTTCCACATTGAAGATATATGTCCTGAGCGTTTACTGATACTGCCCCGAAGAGGACGGCCAATGCAAGTAGTTTTTTCATTTTTGGCGGAATTTAGAATAGCTAAGGGGAAATATACACAATATTTTCCCCTTGTTGTGGTATTCTTAAATAAAGTGGATTTCCCTAATCCCTGATTTTTTGCTCCCAATCCCAAGCCGATTTCATGGCTTGATCCAAGGTATATTCCGCTTTCCAGCCCAAGACCGTATTTGCCTTAGTGGTATCAGCATAGGCTTCGATGACATCACCTGGACGCCTATCCACTACTTTGTAGTTTAATTTCTTACCCGAAACACGTTCAAAACTTTGAATCGCTTCTAAAACCGAGCTGCCCTTACCGGTACCAACATTAAAAACTTCGAAGTTTTGGGCATTCTTACCTTCGAGCAGGCGTTTCAAGGCCAATACATGTGCCCTTGCCAAATCGACAACATAGATATAATCCCTAATACAGGTACCGTCTTCGGTGGGGTAATCGTCTCCAAAAACCGAAAGTTCATCGCGCATTCCGATTCCTGTTTGTGTGATAAAAGGAACAAGGTTCTGCGGCACGCCAACGGGCAATTCCCCAATCTCTACACTAGGATGGGCACCCATTGGGTTAAAGTATCGTAATGCGATGGCCTGAAGGCCTGAAGTTACCTTGCAGGTATCGAAGATGATTTCCTCTCCCATCTGCTTTGTATTGCCATAGGGTGATTCTGCCGGCTTTACCGGAGCGTCTTCCGTAATGGGCATTTGATCCGCCTGGCCATACACCGTACAGGAAGAACTAAAAATAAAGCTTGCGGTATTCTTTTGGCTTAGCTCCTTGAGCAGGTAGACCAAAGTACCGATATTGTTCTCATAGTACAACAAGGGTTTTTCAACACTTTCCCCGACAGCCTTTGATGCCGCGAAATGAATTACGCCCGCTACATTACTATGCCTCGAAAAAAAATCCTCCACTTTTGACTTTTCCTTTAAATCGAATCTTTCAAATTGCGGTCGCACGCCCGTTATTGCGGAAATCCCATCAAGTACTTTGACATCGGAATTCGAGCAATCATCGATGATGACTACCTCAAAACCTTCATTCTGTAATTCTACGACGGTGTGTGATCCGATAAAGCCTAAACCTCCTGTTACGAGAATTTTCATGTAATCTATTTTAAACTATTGGGCAGAAAAATTTCAGTTGCGATAACATCATTCAATTACAAAATCAATGACGGTTTTCGTAATAAAAGCAATCTGTTCGTCATCAAGTTCTGTATGCATGGGCAAAGAGATGACTTCCTTTATCAACTGATTGGTCACCGGAAAATCATTCTCGTCATAACGCGCGTCAGCGTACGCTTTTTGACGATGCAAGGGTATGGGATAGTAAACCCCGCAAGGTATTCCGTTTTCGCTCAAGTGTGCGACCAACCCGTCCCGTTTTCCATTGGTTATCTTTAACGTATATTGATGAAAGACGTGACAGTCGCATGTACTGCAAATGCCCTCACAGCCATTTACGGTCTTCGGCACTGTGATATTGGGTTGTCCTGAAAAGGCCCGAGAATATTTTCTGGCAGCGGCTCTGCGTCGATTGCAATAATTGTCTAATTTTGGCAATTTGGCCCGCAAAACGGCGGCTTGAATAGAATCTAACCTTGAATTTACACCAATGACATCGTGGTGATACCGTTCATACATCCCATGGTTCACGATTCCCCTTAAGGTATGGGCAAGGTCGTCATCGTTTGTGAAGATGGCACCACCATCGCCGTAGGCGCCTAAATTTTTGGATGGGAAAAAAGAAGTAGAGCCCACATGGCCTATGGTACCCGCCTTTTGTTTGCGACCGTCGCTAAACGTATGATTCGCACCAATGGCTTGGGCATTGTCCTCGATAACATAGAGGTCATGCTTTTCGGCCAAGGCTAAAATCGCATCCATAGGGGCGCATTGACCGAACAGATGTACGGGAACAATTGCCTTGGTCTTCGGGGTTATGGACCTCTCGATGGCGGCCACATCGATATTAAACGTCTCCGGGTCGACATCTACTAGTACCGGGGTAAGTTGCAAGAGGGCAATCACCTCAACGGTTGCCGCGAAGGTAAAGTCGGCGGTGATGACCTCGTCACCCGGTTCAAGACCAAGTCCCATCATGGCGATTTGTAACGCGTCGGTTCCATTGCCACATGGTATCACGTGCTTTACTCCTAAGTACGCCTCAAGTTCTTTCTGAAAAGCATGTACTTCCGGACCGTTTATAAAGGCCGAAGTTTCCATAACACTAGTTATAGCGGCATTTACTTGCTCTTGAATGCCCCTGTACTGACCTCCAAGATCGACCATCTGGATTTTCCTCATTGATGTTGCATTTATAATTCCACCCAAAAATACGAAACCGCAGACAATCATTTCTTGAAAGAACTGTAATTTAGCGGCAAAATATACCGGGCGTGCACTTCATTTATAATCTGATCGTACAGATTTCTTGGTTCCACTTGAAAGTAGTGGCGCTTTTTCATCCTAAAATAAAACTCTTCGTTACAGGTAGAAAGAATGCCATGGGCGTTTTAAAGCAGGCCTTTTCGAAAGGAGATAATGTCATCTGGATGCATGTGGCCTCTTTAGGAGAATTTGAGCAGGGACTTCCCGTCATAGAGAAATTGAAGGAAGCCTATGCAAACCACAAAATTCTTATTACCTTTTTTTCACCTTCCGGTTATGAAATAAAGAAAGACACCTCAGTTGCCGACACAGTGGTATACCTACCCATGGATAGCCGAAAAAACGTCACCGAATTTCTGGATGTCGTAGCACCCTCCCTGGCGATTTTTGTGAAATATGAGATTTGGCCCAATTATCTACGGGCATTACGGGGCAGAAAGATACCGGCCATCCTGATTTCAGCGATTTTTAACGAAAAACAGATTTATTTTAAGGGATATGGAGGTTTTATGCGGAAGGCACTTTCCTCATTTTCGCACTACTTTGTACAGAACGACATCTCTGCCTCCTTATTGAAATCTGTAGGAATTACTGAGGTTACCGTTTGTGGTGACACCCGTTTGGATAGGGTTTCCGAAATTCTGGAGAGGGACAACCATCTAGATTTCATGGAAGACTTCAAGCAAGACCGCAGCTGCTTTGTAGCAGGAAGCACTTGGCCGGAAGATGAAGCCATTTTAATCGATTACATCAACCACTCGCCTAAGAACCTGAAATTCGTTTTGGCCCCGCATACTATTAAAATTGACAAGATTTTAGGGTTGGCCGGTGCGTTGACCAAAAAGACCGCATTGTATTCCAAACGCGCTAACCAAGATTTGGCGGACTACGATGTACTGATCATCGACCATATCGGGTTATTGACAAAAGTATACAGCTACGCCGATTTTGCCTATGTGGGTGGTGGGTTCGCCACCGGACTGCACAATACCTTAGAGCCTGCGGTTTTTGGTGTACCCGTTATCATTGGTCCGAACTATCATGGTTTTCAGGAGGCAGAAGCATTGGTGGCACTAAAGGGTATTTTACCCATTGGCGACAAATGGAGTTTTGGAGAATTGATGAAACGATTGCTCGACAATCCCGAACTTAGGAAAAAAACCGGCGAGATCAATGCCACATATATTACCAAAAACAAGGGGGCAAGCGTCCAAATTATGCAATACATCCGTACATTAATCTAGACTCCTTTAAAGTCAGGTTATGCGTTTATCCCGGTTACTGATCCTTCTTTTTGCGGCCTCATTAGGTGCGTGCAATTTCTTTACTACCGAAAAGAAAGGGAAACAACCTGAAAGCGAACCGCTTCATGAACTTGAAGACGTCGAATTCCAAAAACTTCGCGAACAACAAGATTCGCTCTTACAAAGACGCCAAAAGAAAACTAAGCGGAAAAGTATAGACACTTTAAAACCAAAGCAGGCATAATGGCGATGGTAGGTTGGTTTTTTTGGTTAGCTTTAGGCCAACTAATTAATCGACCAAATGAATTCTAAACTTTTTCGCATTTCAATGACCGCTGCGCTATCCGGTTTCCTTTTCGGATTCGATACCGTGGTCATTAGCGGGGCCAACTTGCCCATTAGGGAATTATGGGATACCTCACCACTTTTTCATGGGGTTTTTATCATGTCCATGGCCCTTTGGGGAACCGTAATCGGCTCTTTGCTGGGCGGTATACCTTGCGATAAGTTAGGGCGTAAGAAAACCCTGTTTTGGATCGGTGTCCTCTATGCCGCCTCGGCGCTAGGCTCAGCCCTCGCAGCAGACCCCTATCTATTTTCCTTTTTCAGGTTTATCGGCGGTCTCGGTGTTGGTGCCTCATCTGTAGCCGCACCCATCTACATATCGGAGATTTCGACCAAAGAGAATCGAGGAAAATTGGGTGGGTTATATCAGTTCATGTTGGTTTTGGGAATCCTTATCGCCTTTATTTCCAATTATTTGCTTCAAGGTGTTGGAGGCGAAAATGACTGGCGTTGGATGCTAGGGGTCGAGGCCATTCCCGCCATCATCTATACCTTAATGGTTTTAAGTATTCCCAACAGTCCGAGATGGTTGGCCATAACCAAAAAAGATGATGCGGGCGCATTAAAGACACTTGCGATGCTAACATCTCCCGATGAAGCGAAAGAAAAGCTCCAAGAAATCAAGAACTTGAACCCGGTGAGCATCGTAAAGGAAAAACTGTTCTCCGGAAAATATAAGACTCCCTTGTTATTGGCGTTTTTACTCGCCTTTTTCAATCAACTTTCAGGCATCAACTTTGTCCTGTACTACGCTCCGGAGATTTTGGAAAGAGCTGGCCTAGCTGCCCAAGAGTCGTTGTTCAGTTCAATTTCCATTGGAATCGTAAACCTGATATTCACCTTCGTAGGCATCCGCCTTCTCGATAAATGGGGCAGAAAACAGCTGATGAAAATAGGTTCATTAGGCTATATCATAAGTCTTGCCACGGTGGGTTGGTGTTTTTACTCAGGGGCCAGCTCAATGGTGTTGCTGACCTTTGTGCTCGTCTTTATCGCTTCGCATGCCATAGGACAAGGCGCAGTCATATGGGTCTTTATTTCGGAGATTTTCCCCAATAAGGTACGTGCCTACGGACAGTCTTGGGGAACGGGAACACATTGGGTCTTTGCTGCCATAATAACATTGATAACCCCCGTGTTCCTTGATGCCGATGAAGGCATATTCAAGGACAACCCTTGGCCTATCTTTATCTTCTTTGCGGGGATGATGGTACTGCAATTGCTATTTGTACTTTTTATGATGCCCGAGACCAAAGGAGTCTCATTGGAAGATTTGGAAAAGAAACTTAGCCGCTGACCCTGCTAACGTAATGGCTACCATACGCTTTAACGATTAATCTGGTATTATAACGGCCCCAAATACTAAAATTGACGCCATTGGTCGAAATAATGGATTAAAAAACGATATCAAACCTAAAAATTTATTAATTTTCAGAAAATTAAATAATTATGGAACAAGAAATCACTTTTGGCGAAAAGATGTTGAATGGGTTTTTAAGAGTAATGGTCGTTATCCTCGTTGGCATTTTGCTTTCTGTTGTAGTTGCCGTTTTTCTTTCGCTCTTCGGTATTATTTAACCCCCGATTAAGTTCCCCAAAAAAATCTTACTACCATCCACCTTATTGTTCATGAAATGAATAGAAGTCCTTTCCTTTGGGAAGGACTTTCTTTTGACCTGTACTCCGTGAATTATGTTCGACCTTTTCATCTCCTGAGCAGCGGGGACATCCCGAAGTCTATCGGGATGCGGCAAGCTGTTCCGCACAGGACGCCATCAACGAATTTTCGATAAACTCTTTCTTCATGATTCTGTTTCGATTTTTTGATTTATTTTAGCTTGGATTACGTTTGATTGAAACTGTTGAAGGAAGTACGGGAAACGCTTACAACTGGATAAAGATATCTTTCAAATCTAAAAGTTACCAACTAACCAACTAGACCAACCTACTTATGAAAGGACTCGATACAATCGATTGGATAGTAATCGTTGCCTATTTTTTTCTACTCCTTGGTGTTGCCTGGTGGGTTATCCGTAAAAAACAGGAAAATACCGAAGACTATTTTCTAGCAGGCCGCAACATCGGTTGGTTTATGGTGGGTGCCTCGATTTTCGCATCGAATATCGGCTCGGAGCACGTAGTCGGTCTTGCCGGGAATGGTGCTGGCGATAAAATGCCCCTGTTGATTTATGAGTTGCACGCGTGGATCGTTTTAATGCTCGGTTGGGTCTTTTTGCCCTTTTATGCCCGTAGCGGTGTATTTACGATGCCCGAATTTTTGGAAAAACGCTTCGATGCCCGTTCCCGATGGATACTCTCGATAGTTTCCTTGGTCGCTTATATTTTGACCAAGGTATCGGTCACGATCTACGCGGGTGGCGTGGTCGTTTCTGCCTTGTTGGGCATCCCATTTTGGATAGGCGCTGTGGCTACCGTGGTCCTCACGGGAATCTATACTGTACTAGGTGGAATGCGGGCCGTGGTCTACACCGAGACCATACAGGCGATTATCCTCGTTTTAGGCGCCGGTATTCTTACGTTTTTAGGCTTGGAGGCCGTCGGGGGCTGGGGTGAACTCAAAGAGACAATCGGTCCCGATTACTTTAATATGTGGCGTCCCAATTCGGACCCGGATTATCCGTGGTTGCCCTTGTTCATTACCAGCACCGTAGTAGGTATCTGGTACTGGTGTACCGATCAAGTTATCGTACAGCGCGTATTGACCGCCAAAAACATCAAGGAAGGGCGCAGGGGAAGTATCTTCGGAGCGCTTTTAAAACTGATGCCCGTGTTTCTATTTCTAGTGCCCGGAATTATCGCTTTAGGATTAAAGCTACAGGGTAAGTTGCATTGGGATAGCCCCGATGAAGCCTTCCCTGTGCTGATGAGTAATTTAATGCCTTCGGGCTTACGAGGCCTGGTCGCTGCCGGACTGCTGGCTGCTTTGATGAGCTCACTGGCTTCGGTCTTCAATTCCTGTTCTACACTTTTCACTCTGGATATTTACAAAAAATTGAAGCCTGAAAAACCGGAAGCCGAATTGGTAAAAACCGGCCGTATTGCTACTTTTTTCGTGGTAGGATTGGGCTTATTGTGGATTCCGATTATTTCGAGACTATCGGACGGACTCTACGAATATCTACAAAACGTACAGGCTTACATTTCACCGCCTATCGCCGCTGTTTTTCTGTTGGGAATCTTTTACAAACGTATCAACGCCAACGGTGCTATCGCGACATTGGTAGGCGGGTTCATTATCGGATTCTCAAAATTGACTCTGGAAATCTTAAAATCGAATTTTTCGGAAGGTAGTTTCCTGTTCAATCTGGCCGATATCAATTGGTTGGTATTCGGGGCCTATTTCTTTGCGCTGTGTATTGCCATTGCCGTGGTTGTCAGCATGTTTTACCCAGCGCCTACGAAACAGCAATTGGCAGGTTTAACTTTTGGCACCGTGTCGCAGGAACAAAAAGCGACCAATAAAAACAGCTACACCATCTGGGACATCATCATATCCGTCGCAGTGGTACTAATTGTGCTTTACATTATGGTATCTTTTAGTACGCTGGCCTTATAAAGAACCCGCGCTGCTTGAATCGGCTTCAAACGGTCTGTGCCTACCCATATTCGATTTTCGAAATACACCCCTGCATAAAATATCGTCACCTGGGAAAAGCTGTCTCAACTAACCGGTCATTTATAGGTTGGCGGCGCATGACCTATATTTTAAGGGAGCCACAAATATCACTCCGCCAAAGGCGTTTCCAAAAAGGGCGGTCGAGTGAAAAATGGTATAAGTACTTTCTGATATGTCATTGATGAAAATGAGTCCGGCCAGCACTTCAATATTGCCGACAGTGCTATGATGTAGGCCTGCAAAACCGATCGTTGTCGCAATCATACAGATGCCAAAAATACGACTGCTGGTTTCATTCGAGGAAACGACCAACCAAGATAGTAAAGCCATAAGCCAACCCGCCAGTACCACGCTTCCGAAAATAATCGAGGGAGAACGATGTATTACCTGTTGGGCGATTTCCGAGATACTTTCTTTCGCAATCACTCCCAATCCTTTCCTTTCCCACAAATAAGGACAGTGATAAAGGCGCCGCCAATTAGATTACCGATTACTACCAATCCCCTCAATTTCAGAAGTTCTTCAAAGGCTAGCTTTTGAATAGAGTGTTATAACTATGTAAAAAAAAATTCTAAAGCAACCTATTTCTCTACCTTTAAAAATAAAAAGGTATGCCAGAATTGCCAGAAGTTCACGGTTATAAAGTATATATAGACAGTACCGCGCTACATCAAACTATTACGGCATTGGATTGTCGCGATACCAGGTTATTGAAGAAATCAAAGGAAGAATTCGAACAACATCTCCTACAACAAAAGCTTACCGGAACTCAACGAATCGGGAAATATTTGTTCGTGAAAACGTCAGGAGCCAAAATTCTCGTCCTACATTTTGGGATGACAGGCCGCCCCAAATATTATAAAGATGAAGAAGACAGACCAAAGTTCGGCCATATCGTAATCGCCTTCGATAGCGGTTTTCATTTCGCATTCGAGAACAAACGTAAATTTGGATGGTGGGACCTTACTGATTCCATTGAAGATTATAAACTGGAACACGATTTGAGCGATGATGCGAGGGACTTGTCCTTGGAAACCTTTAAACAATCGTTCAGCAATCGTAAAACGCACGTTAAAAAAATTATCATGGACCAGAGTGTTGCTGCCGGAGTGGGAAATTGGATGGCAGACGAAATCTTATATCAAGCTAAAATACATCCGGAGAAAAGGGTGGAAAATATGTCGGAAGAGGATATTGAAACTGTTTATAACGCGATGAAAAAGGTAATTGAAGTGGCCATTGAAAACGATGCACATTACAGCGATTTTCCCAAAATTTCTTGATGCATTTTAGAAGAGAGGGGGCGACCTGTCACCACACTGGAACGGAAATACAAAAAATCAAATTAGGCGGTCGAGCGACCTATTTTTCTCCAAAATGGCAAGAATTATAGTTGCTGCACTTTCCCTAAGATATTCGATGTCGTAAAAAAAGGAATCAAGAATATAAACTTTGATATCCTCCGAAAAAATTGAAATAAAAATCCCTAATTCTCCCACGATGATCGGACTCAGCTATGTGATGAGGTCTTCTTATAGTCGTTTATCTATAATATGTAGAAGGTTTACTTCAGTAAGGTAGCCCTTTTCCCTATAATCAATAAAGGCTACATATTTGCAGAAAGACTCCCTCCAAAAAAGGGCGGCTAAACCTGTCTGCCGACAGGCAGGCTTCTCGTCTCTCCTACTTTTTTCTTTACCTAATCTATCGCAACAAAAAAGCCCTTCGTTTCCGAAAGGCCTTCACTCAGTACAGGCGGAGAGACTCGAACTCTCACACCTTGCGGCACTAGATCCTAAGTCTAGCGTGTCTACCAATTCCACCACGCCTGCATTTCTATATGTTTTCGTGGTTACCTCCCGCGACTTCGGGGCCACCACGCCAGCACAATCCAATAAATATTGGGCTGCAAATATAAAGCAAAAATCGAAACCTGCGCAAATCACTTGAACTAAAATTTCGTAGGGCCATACACCTCTTGAAGGTAAGATAGCCTCCAGTCAAGTAAAAGCTCCGTGGTAAAAAACACACGGAGCTTTACTAACTAACCACTGATAAGCAGATAATATCAATTATTGGGAAAATAAAATTTGAATGTTGCCCCTTCCCCTATAGCGCTTTCTACCTCAATTTTTCCTTTCATAAGATCCATTTGGTATTTGGTAAGATAGAGTCCCATACCCTGGGAATCCCCTTCGTTATTAAGGGTCTTGTAAAGTGCGAATAATTTCTCCTCATCTTTGGCCATGTCTATTCCGATGCCATTATCCTCGATTGATAGCACGGTATATTTTCCCTGAACAGTAGCGCTTAAAACAAGCACCGGTGCTTTGAATTTTTTGCGATAGCGAATGGCATTTGACATACAATTACCCAAAATACTATCAAGATAAACAGGAACCGCCTTCACTTTTAAGGAATCGGGTATTTCATTTACTATTTTAACGGACTGCCTTTTGACGAGCCCTGCCAATCGTTGTTCCGTCTTGTATATGGCATCGTTTAAAGTTATTGCTTCTTTTTTACACCTTTCATTATTTCGAATCGATACGATTTCCCTAAGCCCCTTTATCGTATCGGTGAGGTGTTCGGCTCCTTCGCAGAGCACCGAAACGACCTTATTTCGTTCCCGTTCATTGGTTTCCTGTTTTAAAAATCCGAGAAGTAATGAAAAATTGGTAGCGTGCCCTTTGAGATTGTGGGAAACCATGTGGGCAAAATTGACTAGTTTTTCTTGGCTTATCTCGAATTCCGATATACGGGTTTTTAGGTTTTTGATTTGGTGGTTTACCGGAGACACATCTTGAACTACTGATAATACCTGAGTCTCATTCAAACTATTGGTCAGCAATTTGCTCTTGATACTAATAATAATGTTTTCGCCGGATTCGGTACCCAAAACGACCCTATCGATTTTAAAGCTTCCTTTTTCATTGAGGCACTTGGCAATCTTAGATTTACCCCCTGCAGCACTCAGGTTTACGAATCTCGGAAAGAATTTTCCGGTCATTTGTTCCTTGGTATATCCCGTTATCGAACTAAGGGCCTCATTACAATTGAGAATTTTTCCTGACTTGTAATCCGTAATGACCATACCAACAGGTGAGAAATCAAAAAAATCCTCAAAATTGCTTCCTATTGTCTGAACCACTTTTGTGGTGTCACTATTCATTTTTTCCGTAATATCCTGAACAGTTCCGATGATTCGCGTGCACTTACCATCCTTGAATTTTGGACGACCGATCGTATTCACCCAAATCCGTTTTCCATCCCTCTGCAACAACTCGAGATTCTCGTTCCATGGCAAACCATTATGAATCGCATTTTGAATCGCCTCCTGTATGCATCGTCTTGATTCACCTTGTCTATAGAAACCGGTAGCCATGTCTAAGGTAATCTTCGAATTGTTATTGACATTGAAGATTTCCCGTACTGCTGGCGCTAAAAAAAGCTCATCGGTTATCACACTATAATCCCAGCTACCAATACGCGCTATTTTACCTTTTTGATCGAGAAGGTTTTTAGTTCGTTTTAGTTCGAGCTGTAATTCTTTGGTCTTGGGAACTTCTTTTACGGTAATTACGACGCCGATTTCATTGCCGTACCCATCCTTCCACGGATTTAGATTCCAAATAAAATTCTCGCTAATCTGTTTTGATGTCTTTACCCTGTCCATTATTTGGATGTCCTTGAGGCCATCCATCGCATATTCCAATCTTGTTTTCCAATCATTCGATAACCTAGGGAATATCTCAAAAATGGTCTTTCCTTTAATATCACTACTTTGCAGCCCAAACTTTTCCATCCAGTGCCTGGAAGCATCTATCAATCTGAAATCGGTATCCAGCAGAGCAATAGAAGTGGGAAGTTGTTGAAGTAGACTAGTGTTTCTAACGGTTTTTGGGCTTGGTATCATGTGAGTTATTTTCCTACAAATTATGACAAAATAGTACTATCATATTTGGTAATTGTTGTGAAAAAGCGAATTTATGTGGTCAAATACTGCTATTTTGTGGTAAGATTATTCGGGATTTCTTGTTTCTATGGCAATGAAGGAAAGAACTTATCAACTACATCGTGAATCACATCCACTGCTAACGGCTTTAATCTAATATCATCGATAATTTCAATATCCTCAGCTTTTTTCTTGTCTGCTGGGCTTAATGATGTACTTAAAAGAATTACAACGGGCTTCTTCTCCACATTATCAACAAGTTCTCCATACTCTTCTAAAAACTCCCAAGCGCTCATTATGGGCATGTTGATATCGACAAAAATGATATCCGGAAGGAAATCCGAATTAGTTTGTAGATACTTCAGTGCGTTGTTGCCACTCTGAAAATCTACCGTTTTTTCGGCACAAGCCGCCATTTTGATAAACTTCTTGTGTATAAAGTTCGTTGCTGGATTATCGTCGAGTAGCATAATCGACCGTAATCTGTTTTTCATCTATCGAAATTTTTAATTTTAAAATTAAACGTACTTCCCTTATCCGGGACGGAATCTACCCATATATTGCCGCCATGCAACTCGGCGATTTTTTTGCATTGTGCAAGCCCTATACCTGTGCCCTCATAGCTGTCCATATTATTAAGACGTTGGAAAATATTGAATATGCGGTCTTGGTTTTTTTCCTCGATACCGATGCCATTGTCGCTGATTGAAAACATAAAAAATTGTTCTTCCTCCTTAGCGGTAATGGTGACCTTCGGCGTACGGCCCTCCTTTCTGAACTTGACGGCATTTGCGATAAGGTTTAGAAATAGGGAATTCAGCTCCATGCGATAACCTTTGACGACCGGGAGATCACCTACCTCCAATTTTGTACCGGTATCCTTGATCCTTTTACTTAGATCGTCGAGTACCTCCTGTACCATCGTGTTACAGTTAATTGTGGTTATCTCTTTACTCTTTCCGATACGGGAATATCCTAGAACACTCTTGACGAGGCTGCTCATTCTATTTGCGGCCTGCGTTATGAACTCCAGATATTGGTCGGCCTCCGAATCTAGCTTGTCTTTGTACTGCTCCTCAAATAGCCCGACAAAGTCGGTAATCGTATTCAGTGGTTCTTGCAGGTCGTGGCTCGCCACGTAGGCGAATTGCTCCAATTCCCTATTGCTACGATAGAGTTCCTCTTCAATATTTTTGAGTGGGGTGATGTCCACATGACTGCCCACCATTCGTACTGCATTACCTTTGTCATCCCACTCAATGACTTTTCCCCTACAGTATACCCATACAATACTTCCGTCTTTGTGATAATAACGCACCTGATTATCGAACGGCACCTCCCCTTTTGAAGCGGTGTGTTTTTCGAACATCTCAAAAACACCGGGCAAATCATCGGGATGAATGATTTTTTGCCATGCTTCGGGAGTATTTTCCATCTCCTCATCCTTATACCCGAACATTTCCTTAAAACTTGGGCTTAGATATTCGGTACCTTCTTGAATCAACCAGTCCCAATGTCCGGCCATCGTTCCTTCCAACAGCTGTTCAAATGCTTTATTCCTATCGACAAGTTGTTTTTGCGCTTCCTTTAGTTCGGTAATATCCCTGAGCGAGCAGATAGAATACGACTCTTCACCGTTCTTATCATATAGTATCTCAGCATTGACGCTCACCTCGATCAAAGAACCATCTTTACGTCGCAGGCTTCTTTCTTGGTTGACCATCTTTCCTGCAGCCTTATAGGCTTTTAGACGTTTTTTGGCGGTTTTTGATTCTTCTTTAACGTATAAATCTGAAAGATGAAGTCCCATGACGTCCGAAATATCATCATATCCCAAATTATTTACCAAGCGCATATTACAATTAATGATGTAGCCGTCTAGGTTGAAACTCGCGAACATATCCGGAGCATTATTGTAGAGCGCTTTAAATTCCTGCTCGCTTTTCCTGATTTGCCGCTCCGACTCCTTTAACTCGTTAATATTCACGAAACTTACAACGGCCCCATCGATTTTGTCATTATTGTCGAAATAAGGTGTTATTCGCTCCAAGAACCAATTCTTGTTCTTGGATTGTACCTCTTTTTGAAATATCTGACCATCTTCCAATACTCTTTTGGCATTTTCGAACATACCCTCATCATCTCCAAAATTGCTGGTAAAGTGTTCGATTTGTCTGTTGATATCACCGTCCCTAAGATTAAAATGTTCTCTAATGGCCGGCGTGAACTTTCGAATGCGCATTTCCTTGTCCAGGAAAATAGTCCCAATATCCGTACTTTTCAGAAGATTATCCATATCGGCGTTCAAGGCCGCCAAATCCTCGATTTTTTGCTGTAGTTCAGCATTTACGGTATGTAGTTCCTCGTTGACACTTTGTAGCTCCTCATTTGTACTTTGCAGCTCTTCGTTGGCAGCCAAAAGTTCTTCATTGGTCGTCTGCAATTCCTCATTGCTTGTCTCGACTTCCTGCACCACCAATTGAAGATTTTGGGCCGATTCTTTCAGTTCTTCCTCCAGTTCGGCGATTCGGGCGCCTTTTAAGCCCGAAAGTTCCTGTACGACATTTGCGGTACCCTCGATCTCCTCTTTTGGCATAAAAAGTAGCAGGCATCCGGTACCCGATGCGATACTATTTATTTCAAAAGGGTCGACCAAAAGATCCAATACGATCGTCTCCTCCTCTTTCCGGATTTTCAAAGCTTTATAAAGTACTCTTTTTTTGGTCCTCAAGGCCTTTCGTACGGCAGCACCCAAAGTGACCGAGACGTTATCCGGAAGCATTTTAAGCAAATTGATACTGAAACCCTTTTCAGGAAGCTCGATAAACTTTTTAAAGGCACCAACAGCATGTAAGATGTTCAAGTTTTCGTCTATATAAACACCGGCAAGGCCTAATTCTTCGGCGACGACCTCGTTCATTACTTCGGCCAGCTTACTTTCAACCTTTGCGGCACTTTTGACAAAAGAACCTGTGGGCGACAGTTTTTGGATATCCGGATAGTTCAAAGGTTCCATTCCCAATGATTTGGCGGGCTTTATGTTTTGAAATATCTTAAGCTTTCGGTCTACCTCCTGCAACACACTTTTGTAATCTCCCAAGGTTTCGCTACTGCCCAACAGCAATATCCCGTTCAAATTCAAGGAATAGTGCAAAAGCCCGATAATCTTTTTCTGGGCTATCGGTTGCATGTAGATGAGCAGGTTACGACAAACCGCAATATCCATCTTATTAAAAGGAGGGTCCCGCAACACATTGTGCTGACTAAAAATGACAGTTCTCCTAAGGGCATCTATGACCTGATATTCATCGCCCTTGCGCGTAAAGTATTTGCTTAGTCGGTCTTTGGAAACGTTGGCGATGATACTTTCCGAATAAATGCCCCTACTACCGATTTCCAGATGACTACTGGCCAAATCAGTAGCGAAGACTTTTACCTCCAATTCCTTACCTTGGCGTTCTAATTCTTCCAAAATCAGAATGGCCATACTATAGGCCTCCTCCCCAGTACTGGTACCCACACACCATACCTTAAAGACATCATTGGCGGACTTTGATTTAACGATATCGGGAATTACATTCGATGCCATACTCTCCCATACAGGCGTATCCCGAAAGAACTTGGTCACCCCGATTAGGAATTCACGGGCCAAGATGTGTACTTCCTTGGAATTTTCGAGTATAAAATCAAGGTATTCCTTCAGGTTATGAAATTTGTTTACACTGATTCTTCTAGCAATACGACGCACGAGCGTAGGCCTTTTATAATGAATAAAATCCAGCTTCGTAACGTTGCGAATTTGACGTAGAATACCATTTACGGTTTCTTCATCTTCTTCAATTTGGCTTACCGAGGCGCCATTGATTCTCGGATGGTCAATAAAATGAATTAGCTCGGCAGGAAGTTGTTCGACCGGCAGCGTATAGTCTACCAATCCGGTATTGATGGCACTTAAGGGCATGCCATCGAACTTTGCCTGATCAGGGTCCTGCACCATGATCATACCCCCCGCTTCTTTTATGGCCCTTGAACCACTCGTACCATCACTCCCTGTACCACTAAGAATAATACATATGGCCTTTTCCTTACACTCTTGGGCCAGCGACCTGAAAAAAATGTCTATCGGAAGATTGAGATCATTACCTTTTGGCTTATTGGTCAACATGAGTTTATTGCCGATCAACGTCATATTTTTCTTGGGTGGGATAAGATAGATACAACCATGTTCTACCGGCATACCGTTTTTTATCTCATAAATGGGTAATGTCGTATTTCTGGCCAGCAACTCGGCCATCAGTGATTTGTAATCCGGACTTAAATGTTGAATTATTACAAAACTGTGAAGACAATCGGGAGGCACATTGTTGAAAAATTCCTTCAATGCTTCAAGGCCACCAGCGCTGGCTCCTATAGCTACGATTCTAGAGTCTTCTATAATGTCTGGGGTCTCCGGTAGAAAAATATCTTGCTGAACAGGAATTTCAGATGCGTTGCCTTTTTCGGTCATTCTGGATTGATCTCTTGGTTTGAAGTCAGATAAACTACTAATTTTAAGTAGTCTTTTTTGGTTTTTAAATGTAAGAATTTATTTATTTCTACGAAATAATCCATTTATTTTATTTGGAAAATACCTGCGTTATCTGTGCAAAGACAGACCTTTTCTTTATCTGCTCCCACATCTTTTTGCTAAACGCACCGCCCACTTCGTTTCAAAAATACCATTGCGAATAGGAATGATTCAGACTTTACCATTCAAAGAATGATCTTAAATCACAAAAATTGTCTACTTTTCGCTTTATCCCCATGAGGTCAAAATCAGAAGAAGTACAATGAAAAATACAAAGGAATACATCGCAACGCATAGAAATCGTTTTATACAAGAGCTCATAGACCTTTTGAAAATTCCATCAGTAAGTGCCGACCCGGCCTTTACCCAAGATGTATTGGATACGGCCGAAGCGGTAGAAAAAGCATTATTGGAAGCTGGTTGTGATACCGTCGAAATACATGAAACAGCTGGTTACCCTATTGTTTATGGCGAAAAACAAATCGATTCGAGCTTGCCTACCGTATTGGTCTACGGGCATTATGATGTACAGCCTGCGGATCCTTTGGAACTTTGGGACTCGCCCCCGTACGAACCCGTCATCAAAAAAACGGAGATCCATCCCGAAGGAGCCATTTTCGCTCGGGGTTCCTGTGATGACAAAGGGCAAATGTACATGCACGTTAAGGCCCTGGAGTTTATGGTAAAGACCGACCAGTTGCCTTGCAATGTAAAGTTCATGATCGAAGGAGAGGAAGAAGTGGGGAGCAACAACCTTGCAGTTTTCGTGAAAGAACATCGCGAGAAGTTGGCCAACGATATCATATTGATTTCGGATACGGGCATGATCGCGAATGATGTGCCCTCGATTACGACTGGCCTTCGCGGTCTTAGTTATGTAGAAGTGGAAGTAACCGGCCCGAATCGGGATCTACACTCCGGCCTCTATGGCGGAGCGGTAGCCAACCCCATTAACATTCTTACGAAAATGATCGCCGCTCTGCATGACGAGAATAACCGGATTACCATTCCTGGGTTCTATAATAAAGTGGAGGAACTCTCTGCCGAGGAAAGGGCCGAAATGGCCAAAGCCCCTTTTTCGTTGGAGGCTTATCAAAATGCGTTGGACATCGATTCCGTTTATGGAGAAAAAGGCTATACCACCAACGAACGCAATGCCATACGACCGACGTTGGATGTAAACGGAATCTGGGGCGGCTATATTGGTGAGGGTGCCAAAACCGTCATCCCAAGCAAAGCCTACGCTAAAATCTCGATGCGGTTGGTACCGAACCAAGACTGGCCGGAAATCACGGAGCTTTTTACAAAACATTTTGAGGCCATCGCCCCAAAAGGTGTGACCGTAAAAGTAACACCACACCATGGCGGCCAAGGGTATGTAACCCCTATCGATACAATCGGTTATCAAGCTGCCTCAAAAGCGTATGAAACCACCTTTGGCAAAAAACCGATTCCGCAGCGCAGTGGCGGCAGCATTCCAATCGTGGCCTTGTTCGAACAAGAGCTAGGAAGCAAAACCATACTGATGGGCTTTGGGCTGGATAGCGATGCAATACACTCCCCCAACGAGCATTTCGGAGTCTGGAACTACCTCAAGGGCATTGAGACGATTCCCTACTTCTACAAATTCTTTACGGAGATGAACAAAGGTTGACCCATTCGTCTTTGCGAGAAGGAAAACTAGAATTAAATAAAATACGCTGTTAAAGCCGACGAAACCATCTGTCAATCAAAACCTCTTAATCGACAGATGGCTTCGTCGCGAAAAGCTCCACGCAAAGACGATTTTATAACTTTTTAATATACCTCTTTACAAGCACCGCCTGAGTCGGCCCGACTCTGTCTTCAATGAATTCGGCATTTTCGTGCTCTACCAAAAACGCTGCGAACAAGCCATACCTTATTTCTGATGAAGAGTAACGCTTTAAGCTTCGAATCTATCACTCAGTATTATCAGGAGTGAACTTGAGACACAGGCATTTGCAATCGTTGCATGACGATAGTATGGATTGCCAGCTAATAGTGGGTTACAAAAATACTATTGCGTAACAAAAGATTTTTTGTAATCGGATGGTAGCACACCATAACGTTCAAAAAAGACTTTAGAAAAATAACTTCTACTGGAAAGACCGCAGGAATAAACGATTTCGGAAATGGTCATCTCCGTAGTCTCGATGAGCTCACGTGCTTTTTCAAGGCGAACTTTCGAGATATAGGAATTAACGGTCATTCCAAAGAGGGCCCGAAAACCGATTTGAAGCTTTTTGGGAGATAAACCCGATTTTTCCCTGAGAACATCTATGCTTATGGTCGAACTGATGTTTTCGGTGATAAACTGACCAAGCGAGACAATCTTATTTAACTCAGTTTTTCGCAATGGAACGCTGAATCCATCATTCTCGGTGGCACTATCATGGTCTTCAATTTGGGAAGAGAGTATCCTGAAAATCAAACTTTCAGTAATCATCCTGCCTACGATACCCTTCTTTTTATTTTCGATGAGGAGTTTAACATATTCAGAGGTCATGGGTCTGACCTTGCCCAGATAGCGGAATGGCTTATCATCATCGATTTCCGAAAACAGCTCGTCGAGATAAAGGGCTATCGATTTCCTCCCATTATTCCTCATGCGCTTTAATCTATTCTCGTCGATATAAATCATACTTACCAATAGGGGTACATTTTCCGGTATGACGACTTCGTTCTCTTCCGATGAGGTGCCCTTAAGAATGACATTTTGTTGATTTTCGATATTCGAATAAGCGGACTCTTTTCCGTACTTGTGCTTGAAATGTCCTTTTTGGCAAAAAATAAAGTACATAGGATCCATGGCATCCTTGACCAAGGTAAAAGCAAAATCCTTATGAAATTCGATATCATATGTAATGGCACCCATACCGGGAAATACGTAGGTGGCGGTCATTGTACCCTTGCCCATTTTATTGTCCAAGGTCATTCTGGCCCAGTCGATTCCCTCTTCAAAGTGTCCTCCAAGATCTTTGGAGATACTTTGTAGAACCTCCATCACATTGCTACTACTGAGTTTTAAAGCCATGCGCGAAGATACCATAAGCTGACCAATTAAAATTTTTAGAATTAAATTTAACTACATTCTGTAAATCAAAGGATAATCTAAGTGTAACGTATGTACACATTAAATTACTTTTCATAATCGAGTGCTCGACCCACTTGCTTCACTGAGATTACGATGTATTTCCCGTAATGCGTAAAACAACATCCACTTTTGCGGATAGTAAGGAGCTACTTCCCTTTTTATGCGCATAAAAGGTTTTATGACTTTGGAATAAACATATGGCTTTAACAGCGATGAAGTAGGTAGATGGTCGAGAAATTTAATGGGATTGTACTACCCCTCATTTTTTTTCGTTAAAAACTGACCCAAAACAACCTACTTGTCATGATGATTTCAGACCAACAAACCTCCTTGCTTTTCAAGTTGAGCATTTCCATCACCGTTTTCAGCGCACTATTCACCTTCATACCCTCATTCCTGACTATTTTCGGAGCTGTGGGAATGGTGGCTTTCCTCGGTATTCAATTGTATCAGAAAAAACAAAAAGTAGCCTTGGATTACGCCCGGCTACTGCTGATTGCTTCTTTTTCAGGTCATTGTGCTGTCGCCTTTTTCAATGGTCCCTATGCCCATATCACGACGCTGCTCATGAAATTGGCGCTCATGGTTTTCCTTTTACTGTACATAAGAAAGATTATATCATCCCTTCAAGAGCTAACCCAGAGCGGTACACTCCTATCGGACGGCTTGGGTGGCGATAGCATTTCCTATCTGTTGGCCGACATTGCAGCGGTCTACATCGTAGTGGCGGCCCTGTTTAAGATCCTTCATTGGGAAATCGGAATACTCAACAGCAACCTACTATTGGTTATCGGCTTCTGTTCGGCGTTGGTCTCCATTTTAACGAGCTCTAGAAGTATTAGAAATTAGACACCACCACTTTCAAACTATTCCGTCCATCATTTCGACGACTCAAGAAGCAATCGACCCAACTCGTTCTTGCCGAGTTCTAGTCTAGTCGAACGACGAATTTTATGAATCAAAACGATTTGGGCGTTACCCCTTTTTAAAAAGGGGTCGGGCTTTACGCTACAAGTCCTCACGCAAAAAATGCGTTCCGGGCTTTCCACTGCAATCCCTAACGCAAAATAGCGAAGTTGGCCGTCCAAAGGCAGGGCCGATGATACGCTAACTGTTTTCTCCCGTTGATTTCAAAATTTATTACTCTACATTTGTAGAATTAAAATATTTATTCTACGTTTGTAGAGTAAATATTTTATACAATGCAATTATCAAAGTCTGAAGAAGAATTAATGAACATCCTCTGGAAGCAAAAAAAGGCTTTCATGAAAGACCTATTAGAGGCTTATCCTGAACCTAGACCGGCGACCACCACTGTTGCGACCTTGCTCAAGCGCATGACCGACAAGGGGTTTGTCGCCTACAAAAGCTTGGGGAGATTACGGGAATATTATCCCTTGGTCAAAAAGAAGGATTATTTCTCGAAACATGTAAACGGCCTCATTAAAAATTTTTTTAATGACAGCCCGGGGCAATTTGCCTCTTTCTTTACCCAAGAGACCGACCTAAGCAGAACCGAGCTCGAAGAATTAAGAAAGCTTATCGATAGTGAAATAAAAAAGAAATAATCATGCTGCTCTATATCTTAAAGTCCGTCGCCTGTATGGCCATTTTCTTTGTATTCTACAAAGTGTTCCTTGAGAAAGAAAGTGTACATGTTTTTAAAAGATTCTATTTGCTTTTGGCTGTGGGCGCAGCACTTCTGATTCCCGCAATTGTGTTCACCGATTATGTGGTCGTCGAACCCGTTCCCTACATAGAAACTCCACAGACCGTGGTTACGGACTACGATTATATCGGCATCCCCAGCGCATTCGAAAAAGATGTTCTAGATATTGAACCCGTGCTTTGGACCATATATTTCTTAGGGTTTACCTTTTTCGGTTTAAGGTTCATCCAAAACCTCAGGCAGGTTATCGCACGTATTCGCAAAAACCCCAAACAAAAATCCAGCAACTTCATTCAAGTGCTATTGCAAGAAAGTTTTCCGCCGCACACCTTTTTCCAGTATATATTTTTGAATAAGAAAGAACTAGAATCGAATGCTATCCCGAAAGAAGTCTTATTGCACGAAGAAACGCATGCAAGGCAAAGACACAGCTTAGATGTCGTATCTATCGAATTACTTCAGGTTATTTTCTGGTTCAATCCATTTGTATATGTCTTTAAAAAGGCCATTAAATTGAACCATGAATTTCTGGCAGATAGTGCCGTACTGCAAAAGGAAATCAACCCGACCACTTATCAAAATACCCTGTTATCGTACTTATCACCCGATAGCGAAAAGAAGTATCAGCCGTCGTTGGCCAATGCCATCAATTATTCATCGTATTCATCAATCAAAAAACGTTTTACCATCATGAAAACACGCACATCAAGAAAGTCAATCGGACTTAGAAGTATTTTGTTACTACCTCTTTTGGCCCTGTTGGTATATGGATTTTCCAACAGAGAGTCCGTTTATCAAGAGGCTACATCCGAAATATACGTTGAAACTCGTAGTGAATGTGAAGACCTAGAGCACCTGACCATACGCCTCTATGACAATAAACTGGACATAGAAGGGAAAACATTTGAAACCGGTATGGATTGGTTGACCTATTTAGATACCACATATGGTCCTAGTTCCGAAAATGACGAGGGAGCAAATATTCATTTCGCCCTTATAAATGAGGACAATTCCGAAAACAACATCAAAGGTCTTTTATCCGCCTTTAGTGGTGGGGTATGGCAGGTTCATGAAAGTCCTTCTGAAAAACAGCTACTGGAATACGATCGCCTTTCAAAAAAATACAACGCAATACCCATTGAAAAGCGCATTATCCCCTCAAAAGACTTGAAAATCTTGAAAACTATTTATAACAATATGACGGATATCCAAAAACAGGATGCGCAACCATTCCCAAATTGTCTACCGAAAAATAGCCAGCAAGGCGCCACCAAAAAGCAAATAAAAGAATACAACGCTTTGGCCAAAAAGTACAACCGACAGCTAAGCGAGGAAAAAAATATACGAATCTATAAGCCGGAAGTAGAGCGTTTGGAATACCTGTACGCACTAATGACCCAAGAACAAAAGGAAAATGCCGAAACTTTCCCGGATTTTCCAGAACCACCACCATCTCCAAAAGCCCCAAAGGCACCCAAAGTGAGCAAAGGAGAGCAAAGCGCTATTCCGCCACCGCCAAAAACACCCAAACCGACCGGCACACCCGATAAAAATGAAAAAGAATTCGCTGAAGAGGCTGTTGATGAAATCATTGCAAATCAGGATCCTTATGACTTTGTCACAGTTCCCGTGGCTACTTCGTATTCCTCGAACTCTACCCTGAATTATCGTGGTAGCGAAGCAATACAGCACAATAGCGCGATGCAAAAAATCGACGAGAGACAAGAATTAAATGAGCATCATTTTATCCCTAAGCCCAGCGATCCACCCGCTCCAAAATCCCCGTTAGACCATGTCGTTGAAATGGCAAAAAAGGGTGCCGTTTTCTACTACGAAGGCAACAAAATATCGTCTGACGAGGCCATCTCCATTTTAAAGAAAAACAAAAGTATCAATATTGAGACTAGGGGTTCAAATGGAAATAAACCTGTCGTGAAGCTGTCTACAGCACCCATCACCATAGACTGATGAATTAAACGTCATTACAAGCCACTTCTTGGGGCAAAGTAATCTGTTTCCGTGGTACAAATTGTCAAGAGATAGCTTCATCGGGCTTGAGATAGAAACTACGTTCAATTTTAAGTTTGCTTCCTCGCAAAGACGTCTACCTATAAAATTATAGCCAAAGCCTTCAAATTGAAGGCTTTTTATGTAACAAATAGTATTACAGCCGATACTAACATAGCCAAAAGCCAGTTATAGTTGTAGAACACTGTCGATCCTAATGGAGTCCAAAGAATCGTTTAATCTCGTTCTCGACTCTTCTATAACAGACAGAAACTGAAAGAAGCATCAATCAAAATCAAATCACATGTTACAAAACTTCTTTATGCTCTGCTCTGGGGCGGATTCCACGATTTTAAAAAGCTGTTCGGAAGGCGAACAAAATAAATACGCCGGCATTGGGGCCACTGTTTTCTTTACCGCGGTCATGGCCTTTATTGCAAGCAGTTATGCGCTGTACACAGTTTTCGATAGCGTAGTAGCCGCTGTCTTATTCGGCTTGCTTTGGGGGCTTCTCATTTTCAACCTGGATCGGTTTATCGTATCCACCATTAAAAAACGAAACAGTTTTGCTTCCGAATTATTGCAGGCAACACCTCGAATCGTTTTGGCGGTCATCATCGCCATCGTCATTGCCAAGCCCTTGGAAATGAAAATTTTCGAAAAGGAAATCAATCAAGTGCTTTTGGAGGAAAAGAATGCAATGACCCTGGCGAACAAAGAACAACTCGCGCTGCAATACACCCCAGCTGTCGAAAAGCTGAACCAAGCTATTGCCGATTTAAAAGCGGAGGTTGCGGCTCAAGAAGCGGAGACCAATGCGCTCTATGACACCTATATCACCGAGGCGGAAGGTACCGCCGGTAGTATGCTTTTGGGCAAAGGACCTGTGTACGCGGAGAAACGGGAAAAGCACGATGCCGCCCTCGCGGAATTACAACAACTTAAAGAAGCCAACGCGATGAAAATCTCGGGCATCGAATCCCAGATTTCCGCCCTTGAAGTGGAATATGCCGATGTCGTTAAAAATTCCCAACCCATCATCGACGGTTTCGACGGACTTATGGCCCGTATTACCGCTTTGGAAAAACTGCCTTGGCTACCCTCCTTCTTTATCTTTTTACTGTTTTTGGCCATTGAGACCTCGCCGATAATCGCGAAATTATTGGCCCCAAAAGGGGAATACGATCTGAAACTTGAAGACGAGGAAAGCGCTATCAAGACCTGGGTGGCGCAAAAGGTACACCAGCGCAAGCAAGTTTTGGCTACCGATACCGCATTGAATGAAAAAATCTACGGTGAGATTGCAGAGGAGGAAGCCGTTTATGCCCACAAAAAGCGGAAAGCAGAGGAACTGCTTAAACTGCAGGCCGATGCATTCCAAGAGATGCAAATCAAGAGTTTATAGTTCTCATAGTACGAGACACTAAGCTGGTAATAAGATGCTCAGCTCCATAAATCTATGTGAATAGCTCCCGTATGCCCGCTAACGGTACTATTATAAAATTTTAATTATTCGCAGTAGTGGTTTTGCTAATATAAAGTGAGGTATATATCACCCAAAATAAGATACTGCCTTCAATAACCCGTTGAAACAAGCCGACAAATCGTCCCTGAGGATTACCAAATAATACCACTACGAAAATTAGAGCTAGTATACCACAGCCGGTAGCCATTTTTACAAAACCCGGCCTTACGTTACCCTTTTTAGCGGAAAACCCTATGCCCAACAAACAAAAAGGCACAAGGCTATAAGTTAAAAGTGCCGAAGTATTGTGTACAAATTGCGCAAGGCTAGCAGTTTCAATATCGGTCGGACAGCCAAAATCGCAAGGAAACAGAGCAACCACGATATTACCAAAACCATACAACAAGGCAAAAGTAAAAAACCCCACAACTATACCCTTTGACTTTGGAAAATAAGACGGGGCGGTACAACCGAAAAGCAACAGTGAAGCGCCACTTGCCATGTATAGGTATCGCAAATATTCGGCATCAGGTACCCCGGTAGCGAAACTTTCACTGATGTATTGATGCACAAAACTATAGCCCTCGATCCATAGCCCTCCTAAGATGCTGGAAACAATAAATAGTAGCGCTCCTAGAATTCCCAAACTAGAAACTATCATCTTTTTCATTTCGTTGCGTTTCTTAATTTCCTTTTATTCGTTTCCAAAGGCTTGCCAAAAGCCCTTTTGCATCACCGGGCACTTTGGGGGTTTCGGTCACCTTACACCCCGTCTCGGTTGGTTCCAGTTTGTACGTGAATGCGAATTTAGTTTCGTTCGGATCCATACTCATCAATCCGAAACGGAGGTCGTTCAGGAACAAGACCTCATCTTCTTTTGTAATCGTATACCAACCTTCGGTTATAGTGATAAGACGACTAATCTTGTCATTTGTTTCCAAACTCCCCAATAATTCATGGTTTTTAGGATAGGCCCTAAACACAATGGAACGTGAATCGAAAAAAGAATAATTCCCGATCAAATACGCCGCTTTGGTCTCTACATTGGCCGTCCATAAGACCGTATTAAATGGGGTTGGGCGTGTGCTGATTTGCTCATACGAAATTCCTTGGGCTTCTAGGCTATCGACGAAGACTTTATACGCCAAACCTTTAAGGACAAGGGTGAGCAACAAATATCCACTACTGACGACCAACCCGAGCGTATTGAATCGTCTTCGTTTGGGTGAGGTCCGTTTTTGACTCATGGTGAGTATTAAGAACACTAGAAATGGTAGGGTATACAAAGGGTCGATAACGAAGATGTTCTGAAATGCCAATCGTGTTTGGAACGGCCAGAACAATTGGGTGCCCCAGGTCGTAAAGGCATCTAATATCGGATGGGTAAACAAGCCCCAGAAAAAAAGCCAGGACCAATCGCGCCATGTCGCCTCTTTTTTCCTGAGTAGCTTCCACACCAACCATCCGAAAACGGGAGCGAAGAGCACCGAAAACAAAACGGAGTGGCTAAACCCCCTATGCCATTCGGTCGCGGTAACCGTATCCACAAAATAACGGGCTAGCACATCCAAATCGGGTATGGTTCCGGCTATCGCCCCGAACAAGGGTGCTTTGTTGCCTACCTTTTTGCCGAGTACGGCCTCACCGACTGCTGCTCCTAATACGATTTGTGTTAATGAATCCATAGGCCCCCTAACCCCCAAAGGGGGAATAATTATCGTTTTATTATAAGTATTTCCATTCTACCTGCACTCATTTCTCTTTTTATGAGTCTTTACTCCTTATTCCTTTCGCCGTTCTCTACCCTTTTCTTCCCAGCCCACACTCTTTGTCTCAAGTCGCCTACCGCAAACCTATTCCACAATCCCCATCTTCTTCAACAAGAATGAGGCATTCATGTTCTGACAAATGCCATTTTTGAATTTATAGTCGAAATGTAGCTCGTTGTCGATAATCTCCGCATCGAAATAATGATTTTTTACTTCCGGCAATTCTTCCGCCACCTCGCACAGGCTCAAATCATGGGTCGCAATAATTCCCGTCGACTTTGAAGCGACCAAACGCTCAACGAACTTTCTGGAGCCTTTGGCCTTGTCGGTGCTGTTGGTGCCTTTTAGTATTTCGTCAAGCACAATAAAATAGCGGTCCTTTTGAATTTCGTTGACGATGAATTTTAGCCGTTTCAATTCCGAAAAGAAGTACGATTCATCATCGGTGAGGGAATCCGTGGTGCGCATACTCGTTATCAACTTAATGGGCGAATACCAGCTTTGTTTTGCACATACCGGCAAGCCGACATTCGCCATTACGATTTGGAGGGACACCGTTCGTAAAAACGTGCTTTTCCCCGCCATGTTGGCCCCTGTGATGATGAAAAATTGCTCACCTTTTATCTCAAAGTCGTTCAAGACACTTTTCTCGAGAGGTAATAGTGGGTGTCCCGCACCAATTGATTTAAGCACCGCTTTTTCACCTTCCAAAATTGGATACGTATACTTGGGATGGTTGAAGGCGAAGTTCCCCAAACTATTGTACGCATCGAAGAACGCTATGGTATCGAACCATTTTTCAACCGATTTACCGTGCTTTTCGACCCAGCGTTCAATATGGTAGACGTGGGTCATGGTACGCAATAGAAAGCCGTTTGCGAAAAACAGATAGAGCCAGTGATTGTTTTTATCCAAACTGTTCAACAGTTTCGAGAACTTTTTGATCACCACGGATGTTTTCTCATTGTTGGAGAGAATCGCATTCTTTTTTGACCGAAGTAATTCTGACGTAAACTCGGTATTCTCAATTTGTTGTAACAGTTGATTGTACTGCTGGAAAGTACTTTGCATTTTCGAGGCCGCAGTTCCCAGCTTTTTTATTTTTTTCATGTACAGCGCCGTTATTCCCAGCCCTAGAAACAACCATAAAATGACCAAAGATTCCGGCACATACCCTAAAAAGTAAACGACGAACAACAGCAACGATGCTCCTGAAAAGATATACGGAAGTATTTTCATGCTTCCGGGAACAAATACTTGATACGATTTTAACCATTTTACGATGGTGTCCGTAGCCGTTTCGGTCTGGGCCAATGACGCAGTGGCCGAAAAATCCTGTCGCCATTCACTCATTCGCGCCAACTCAGCGATGGCCTCCTGTTTCGTTTTGATATTGACTATGGAATTCTCGAGCAACAGACCGGCAAAGGTGATGCTGCCTTGCGGCAAGACCGTTCTATTTGCATATTGATAAAAAGAGCCTACCCCGAACAAATCGATATCCTGACTGTAATAATGCCCCGGACTCTTAAACGTGTCACCATCCGGTAAAGAATGAAAATTACGGTTAAGTACGTCGATTTCGGTCTCGTTGATCTGTAGCAATGCCAACAATCTGTTCTTCTTGTGCTGTAGTGCGCCATGACGTGCAACCAAAAAAAGGAAGAGGGCACCCCCCCCTAAAACAAGGGCGATCAAAAGTTTCGTCTGCCCATAAAAAAAATAGATTCCAGCACAAATCGAAAAGAAAACGACCAGTCGTAGGGTACTGGACCGAAGTAGCCGTTTTTTTATAACGTACAAGCTGTCTTTATGTACATCGATACGGTCTTGGTAAAAGGTAAATAGGTCTTGCATTAAGGCACTTTTCCGGATTGAAGCGCAAAGATAGTTTTTCTACCTCAGCTACCTTCCTTGGAATTGAGCATGGCGATTTGCCCTAAATGATAGATATCGTGTTGGGCAATGCTCGTCAGAATTACGTTAAAGGTGTATTTCTTTCCAGGCACTTGCTCCGTTAATAGTGAATCGTCGGTTTTGCGAAGCATAGCGAGGATTTCGGTCTGCGTTTCAACTAGGGTGGACTTTAGCGCTTCCCATTCCCCTTCGGAAGCGATGTGAACGTCCGACCAATCGGTAGGCCCATCGATGATCAAATCATAGTCTAGGTCGCCTTGCAGTTTCCTTAAACAAAAAATACGCCAGTTGATGATGTGTTGCACCAGTACAGCAATGGATTTCGCCCCATATCGCTTTTCGTTCACTTTTTGCCAAGGTACAGCGTTCAATTTTTCCATGACGGAAATGCCATACCAGGGTTCACCATCAAAACACTCGACTAAGTTTTCGATGATTATTTTCAATTCGCTTTTCATCGCTGCTGCTTTACTGTTTTGTCAAACATCCTCTAAATCGGCCCATTCGGCTTTTAGTTTTTTGGGCAGTTTCGAAACAACCAGCTCGTAGGAATGATTGGTTGAGTGAGCAATTAAATCAGGTGGCAAGCGGTCTAGAAAAAGTGTGTTCCAATGTACCTTGCTCATGTGGTACCCGGGAATAATATCCCCGTCGTGCTTTTCGCGTAGTTCGGTGGCGTATTCCGGGTCGCATTTCAAATTTACCTGTGGAGGAAGTCGTTGAAGTCCAGACAAAGCAAACATTTTACCCATCACTTTGAACACCAACGTATGTTCGTCAAAGGGAAAGCTTTCGGTTACTCCTTTTTTGGCCAAACACATATTTCGGAATTCTTCGATGTTCATGATCTTAGCTTACTCTATTTGCAATAAGGGGGAAAGGGAGTTCCAATAATACCTGGATTTGATGACGGGGATATCGCCAATATCCATTTCCTCAACCGCCTCCACTTTAAGGCCGCCCAAGGCCTCATAAAATCGTATAGCGGCCAGATTTTGCTGAAGTACCCATAAGTACATAGACGAATCGGGCCGTCGCCGTTCCATTTTTTCCGCAGCCAAACGCATCAATTGTCGCCCGATTCCATTACCCTGCATTTCAGAAGACACGTGTAAATTATCCAATAAGGTACCGTATTCGCTGCTATGGTCAAAATATAGGCAAACGAAACCAACTACCTTCCCACCATTCTCGGCAACCAACACACATTGTTCCGAAGGGCTATTTTCTAATCTTGACCGCCACACAGCTAATCTTTCCGAAGGAGCCTTTTCATCTAAAAATGCATCGCTCAGGGCGCCGCGGTAATTCTGCTGCCAACTTTTTGCGTGCAACGCAGCAATCGCACACGCATCATTTTTCGACGCAGGCCTGAATACCATTACTTTTCAAGCTCGATTCCTTGGGAGTCGTAAACGATGACCTTGTTCCATAAATGCTCCGACTCCTTGACAAAAAGTTTATGGGGTGCTTCATCCTGATAGTTCTGCTGCGCTTCGGCAGATTCAAATGTTGCGATGAGCGAATACGTAAATGACCCGTCTACCACATCTCGGCTTGTACGTGGCGGGGTACCTATAAACCTTGTTTTGGCGTAGGCCGAGTGGTCCAAAAATTTCTTCAGGCTGGTTTCAAAGGCTTTTCTATCTTCTTGGCTATCGGGGTTCTTAAGCCAAAAATAAACGGTGTGGGAAAAGTTCTCATCAAATTCTTTCATATCGGTATCTCGGTTTTGGCCGCAACTGCTTAATAGGGTGAATAGTAATAGAACGCTGTAGAGTTTTTTCATTGGTCAAGGTCTTTATATCTCTTACTTTGAACATCATATCTCGGATTTATTTTCTTCCAATAAAGCTTTGTCGGCAGTATTGAGCTGTAGTGCCGAATAATCCAATTTCCAACCGATGGTTTCGGCTAGACTTTCGACCAAAAGAATGGTATCCAATGCTTCTTTCCGGGCCGTAACCATCAAACCACTTTCGACAACCTTGGCTCGTATATGTTCCTTGACTTCCTTATTCAAAAGTGTCAAATCGTCCGGTGTAAATGCATTGAACATGCCGTTTTTAATATCGTAGAATTCCAAATCAGGCTCCACGGATAGTATTTCGGGCTGGGGGAAACTCGTAAGCGTTACTTTTTTAATATCAACATCCGATTTTATCTGTATTTTCTTCAAATCGTACCCGATATGCGCCTTCGCCTTTACCACGATCAAGGCTTTCTTTTTACTGCTGATCATGCTCAGGAAACGATCTTTGGTATTTTCGTACGTATAGATTTCTGCAAAATCACCTTCTACAGAAACCAATTTACAGACACTTTTTATTTTTTCCAATAACACCACCGACTGGTGCTTCGTTACCTCCTTGCCCCGTCGTTTTCGAAAAAAAGAATACACCCAGTAGGTAGCGATACCACCTAGCAGCAACCCGAGAAAAGAATCAAAAATACTATCCATTGTCTTTTCCTATTTCCCCCAAATGGGTGAATTTGAATCCTTTTTCATACTTCAGCCCGTAACCAAAAACCCTGTCAAAGGCCGCATGCGCGAATAACATTACCCCGACCAATTGCATTATCGGAATGGAAAGATACATCCCCCCAAGGTAAATCGCAATTGCAATGCCCTTGTGATGAAAGATATTGTAGCCAAAAGCCCCTGTTTTATTGCCAAATAGATATCCGAGCATACCGATGTCGGGTGCCAATAGCAGCACCAAAAACCACCACCATTCATACGGTAAAAGGCTGAAAAGATATATGCCAAGACCGAACATGGCCAGTTCCTCGATTTTCAATATAGTTTTCATCAATCTTCGATTTTATATAATACGGGACGACTCGGACTGGCATCGTTCTCAAACGGGGCCACCTGTAAATTCAGATAGTATTTGCCATCTTTTACCGCGTTCGGCACGAAAATAAATTCCGTGATCGTTGCCTTCTTCCGCAATTTACCATCAAAATTCCAAAAAGCCTTATGCGCCAAAAGCGCGCCACTGTCTTTTTCCTTGTCGACGGAGGGCAAGTCGACCAACAAGTGTTTGATACCCTTGGCAACCAAAAACTCAGCCGCTTGCTCCAAAAAATAGGGTGGATTCGAATTCGAATACTGTCTAGTTAGTTTCTCCCTCATGTTCGGAAGCGTGCGTACAATGAGGGCGTCTCTTTTCTTATTTCCCAAGGCGTATTGCAGTTGTTTCCGAGAAATCACAAAATCATCCTGATACTTCTCCGGGGCAATGGTAATCACTTCCGCCAAAAAGAAATAGCGATCTAAATTTTGATTGATGGAATGGAAACCTTTAGTAATATGCCCCACACATTCGGTATGTGTACCGTGCGCATGCGGGTTAAACCAAATATCGTTGAAATTGGTACTCGCCCCCGCAGCAACACTACCGGTAAAATCACCTTCTTGATGTGGCTCGATCTTCGGATGCCCCACATACCATGCGTTCACATTGGACGTATCTCCTTTTATAGAAATGGAGATATCCAAAGGTTTGGACAGGTCAATAAGGTCGTTTTTTATTTTTGCTAGCACGGAATTTCGTTTCATGACGTCTTTGCGATTCCGATTGCTATCGGAAGAAGCAAACTGTTTAGTTTAGAACAAATTTCATCAGTTTGCTTCGTCGCATTTATTCTTCCCGATACTACGAATTTAATCGCGGCTCCTCGCAAAGACTAAAGTTCAAGACAAGTTAACCATAAACAAATCCGCCGCAATACCATCGGCTAAAAATCTTCCCTTTTTAGTGGCCAATAAGGTATCGTTATCTATGTACAACAAGTGCTCCTCAATATGTTTTTGGGCTTGTTGCAAGGCGTATTCCTTGAATTTCGGGCCGTTCTCAGCATTGATTTTTTCCAAGGAAACGCCCCAAATCGTTCGCAGGCCGGTCATCACGTACTCATTGTATTTATCGGTATTGGAAAGCACCTCCACCTCCATAGGCAGTTCATTTTTTCCAATGGATTTGATATATTTTGGATTGTTATTGATGTTCCACCCTCTCCGAACACCATCATAGGAATGGGCCGATGGGCCGATACCGATGTACTTTTTTTGTTGCCAATAGGCCGTATTGTTCTTTGAAAAATAACCCGGCTTTCCAAAATTGGAAATCTCGTAACTTTCGAAACCTGCCGCCTCCATTTCCTTTAAAAGAATGTTGAAATGTGCTTGTGCTACTTCATCGTCAAGGGGCGCGACTACGCCCTTTTCGATAAAACGGGCCAAAGCCGTTTTGGGTTCGACCGTTAAGGCGTAGCTGGAAATATGCGGGACTCCGAACGACAGTGCTTTTTGGATATTCTCCCGCCACCGGGCGTCGCTCATATCGGGCATACCATAAATCAAATCGATGGAGATATTATTAAAGTATTTTGAAGCTTCCCGAATAGAGCTTTGCGCCTCCTGTGCATTATGCGCCCGGTTCATTAATTTCAGATCTTCTTCAAAAAAGGATTGTATACCAATACTTAAGCGGTTAATTCCGGCTTGTAAATAAACTTCAAAAACATTCGTTCCTAGCCCTTCGACTGTGCTCAGGGTGATATTAGTCAAATCATCGGGATTAGCCTCCAGTGTAATTTCTGGATCTTCGGAAACAGTATAGTTGGCATAAACCGCATCAATGAGTTGTTTGATTTCCATGCTTGTTAATACCGATGGGGTTCCACCGCCAAAGTATATCGTTTCTACCTCTTCATTCGCGAACTCCCCTTTGCGAAGCATCAATTCTTTTTCCAAGGCACCCAGCATCGCCTCTTTCTTTTCCATTGAAGTTGAAAAGTGAAAGTCGCAGTAGTGACAGGCCTGTTTGCAAAAAGGGATATGGATGTAGATTCCGCTCATTGTGAGTATTCAGTTGGCAGAGGCAGTTGCCAGTTAGTTCGAACCAAATGTATCAGTGTTATTCATCTTATTTGCGTCAATATATTTCTGACATCACTGTCATTAAGCTTGTTTATGAATTTGATATAGGATTTCTTTTGGAAAGGTTACTGATATGCTAAAAGGTCTTGAAATCACAAATTTCTCCATTTTTTACACTGCCCGCTACCACTTCCCACTAAAAACTCATTTTTTCACTCTCCCCTCATTCTGTTTCACAAAGGCATCCCAACCGGAATAACTTTTGCCCACCTCAACTCGACCAGCGTTGTAAAAATGGCAGACGGCAGCGGCTAATCCGTCGGTACTGTCTAAATTTTTAGGGAGCGTTTTTAATTGTAGGGTGCTTTGCAGCATTTTGGCTACCTGTTCCTTGCTGGCATTTCCATTGCCCGTTATGGCCATCTTTATTTTTTTTGGAAGGTATTCGGTAATGGGAATCTGTCTGGATAGTCCGGCCGCCATGGCCACTCCCTGTGCTCGGCCCAACTTTAGCATGGACTGTACGTTCTTACCGAAAAAGGGTGCCTCGATAGCAATTTCATCAGGATGATAGGTATCGATCAATTCTACCGTGCGATCGAAAATCAACTTGAGTTTGGTGTATGGGTCTTTGTACTTCGTCAATAGGAGTTCGTTCATTTGAAGAAACTCCATCTGCTTCCCGACCACCTTGATCAAGCCAAAACCCATAATGGTGGTTCCAGGGTCTATTCCAAGAATGATTTTTTCTGTTTTCAATCGTTACTTTTTACTATGCACTTTAACCTTGTAGCCCTTCGAATGCCTACCCTCCGTACGAGACTTCGGAAGCCGGGCGCTCAGGATGACATTTCTCTAGTGGCAAAAAACCTAACCGCTTTTCAAGACAATCGGAATCCGGAACTTTGCCTTTACCGGAATACCCCTTTTTAAGGCGGGTGCCAAAGGTGGTATATTTTTTATCGCCTGCGTAACATTTTTGTCGAATTCCGGTATTTGAACATCGATTACGGAATCTTTTTGAATGGCCAGTACCGAAATTCGGCCATCTTGATCGACCAGAATATCAACCAGTACTTTTGGATTTGTTTCCGTATTGAGGTGATAATCGTATTCCATCAGGGTTTTAGAGCAATGTTTGAGCAATTCTTTTTCAAAGCATCGGCGCTGGGACAGCTTGGAAACCGTTTCATCACAATTCTCGAACAGCGGATAGTTATCCACATCGCTCCAATCGATTTGCTGTAGTTGTTCGTTGACCAACTCGGCCGTTTTCTCTTCCTTTGACGTAAAAAAACCGCAGGAAGCGAGCGAACACATCGTCAGTAAAATAAATAGCTGTCTCATTCCACCTTGGTTTCAGGCGGAAATTACGATTTTATGGCGACAATCAATTATCGGCGAAATGTATTTCCTCTTGGAGTTCACGAATCCGTTTTTCGACTGTTTCGGTGAAAAAGGGATGCTTCTTTTTGAACTTCTTTTCAAACTCCTCATAGTACGCCAACCTTACTTTAGGGTCTTGGTATAATTGATCGGCAACCGTACAGACCTGAAAGTAAGCCATTTCATTGGTCATATCCTCCTCATAAGCCATTTTATAATACTCCAGGGCCGTTTTTAGATCATTTCTTTGACGCGCAACATAGGCCAGCGAGCTGTATTCACCACTCAAATCCGTATCTTGTGCGGCTATTGCCAATTTAAAATTCATTTCGGCACTATCGAGCTGTTTGGCTTTTATGTAGACTTCCCCAAGACCATTGTAAGCCTCTGAAACGGAATCATCCATTTCCAAAAGTGCTTTATAGCGTTTTATCGCTTTTTCAAACTCCCATTCTTTGTAATAACTATGCGCTAGTTTAAGGTATACATGCTCTTTTTCTTCGCCCATTATCAATAAGCGTTCAAATGCGGGAATCGCTTGCCTGTAATCGTTGTTATTATAATGTCCAAGCGCCTTCAAATTAATCAACGCCACATCGTTGGGGTAAAATGCAAGTCCCTTTTCGATATATTCCAAGGCTTGGAGGTTTTCTTGCTTCACCATAAAGTATTTGCCCAATTGAAACAGACTCCGTAAGTGGGTACTATCGATGTTTATTGCCTTTTTATAGGCGACGAGACTACTCGAAAACTGCTCCAATTCCCGAAAGGCTTCTCCTTGATAATAGAAATACTCCGGGTTCGTATTATCATCGGATACCAATTTGGTGAACAATTTACGGGCATCGTTGTACCGCTTGGTTTTAAGATAGAGTTTGCCCAATTCCAGGCGGGAGATTCGTAAATCTGAGTCCTTGTTAACAACGGCTTCGTATTGTGCTATGGCCTTGTCATAATTACCAATGGCATTATAGGCACGGGCAATCTGCAGATTTGAAGCCGTATTTCCAACGGTAGCATAGGTGTTGATAGCTTGGGTATAGTTGCCTGTGGCGTATAGGCTATCGGCAACGGCAGTGGACTGTGCAATTCCTTTACACGTAAATATTAAAATACAAAGAGTTATTGTTCTCAAGAACTAAATTTAAAGTTTAAAGGTAATCGGAATGGAGAAAGGTACATTCACAGGCTCCCCTTTCGCATTTTTACCGGGTTTCATTTTAGGAAGCTTGGAAATAATTCGTACCGCTTCATCCTCCAACAGTTTATCGGGGCCTCTTTTGGCTATACTGGAAATCGATCCATCTTTAGAAATTAAGAACATGATGCTCACCCGACCTTGAATGCCCCTATCCGATGCCTCTTTTGGATAATTAAAATTCTTGCTGATATGCTTACGAACCGATTCTTGAAAGCAGGCCCTCGCGTCGGCTGAATCCTCGCAACCCGGGAAAACCGGTGCCTGTGCAACCGACATAAACGGGATGGCATCTTGAAAGAGAATCCTGGAGCCTTCAGGCATTTCGGCCAATTGTGAAGCTTTGATTTCCTCATACTCCGTTTGGCCTGTCTCAGAATTTACTTTATCATCCTGCAATTTGAACGTAATCGGAATCGAAAAAGGAACGTTGACTACCTCACCGTTTAGTTTTCCAGGAGTCATTTTGGGTAATCTTGAAATAATACGGGCTACTTCAGCTTCTAAAAGCTTGTCAGGACCGCGCATTCTTATGTTCGAAATCTCCCCATCCTGGCCAATCAAAAACATCACACTCACCCGACCCTGTATCCCCTTTTCCTGTGCTTCTTGGGGATAATTGAAATGCTTACTGATATGTTTTTGCATCATTTCTTGAAAACATGCTCGAGAATTGTCCGAATCTTCACAACCCGGAAAAATCGGAACTTCATCTACCACCGCAAAAGGAATTTCCCTCCCCCCATTCGAAATTTGTATGCTATGAACTTCATTTTCATTGAACAATGTGAAATCCTCGTCCAGAATACTGGACTCGATTTGCATTCTCGCTTTCAAAGGCAATCCGCCAGGTCCGGAGATAAAGGAATCTTCGGATAGCGGTTTTGAAAATCGGATTGAGCTTTTGTTACTATCCTTAATCAACAACTCCCAATCTTGAGGCTGTACGGAAAGATCGATCAATCTCGTGAACACTTCACGTTCCTCCTGTAATGAAAGGCTCTCTATATCTACTACCGATATGGTCTCGTGCAATACATCAGTACCGCTGAAATCCTGTTCACAGGAAGTATACCCTAACATTAAAATAAGAATGGGCGCAAAGGTCAAATACTTTAATTTCCAAATTCGTTTCGACTGTGATTTTTGTAACATGACTATTCGTTTTTTAATTAATGAGGATTTAAAAAATTGATTGATGAAAGAGATGTTCTGCGTCTCGAAGACCCGGGACAATAGCAGCTGAAAGTGGGCCTCTTTATTAGTCTTAGCCACTTGGGCATCGGCAATAAACTCGTGCAATTCCGATATTCGGCTTTGGAAGACATAGACCAAGGGATTGAACCAACAAATGACACGCATGAATTCAAAGAATAGCAGGTCATACGTATGCCGCTGTCTGATGTGCACCAACTCATGGGCGATAACATTTTGGTAGTCGCCCTCGAATACCTTATCGCCCACAAAAATGGACTTCAAAAAAGAAAAGGCCACGCGACTGTTGACGATGATAACCTGTGTAAAGTCGGGGAAATGCTGAATCGTACCTTTTTGTTTAAGACGTTGTAGTTGATATAGTTTGTTAATGAAAAACAAACCGGCAAGACACATGCCAACGATTAAAAGTGCAAATTCCCAAGAAACGGCCATTTCCATTCCGTCGTTAGCAGGTACCGTTACCGCAGCCATATCGTTCGCGCTCCATAAAAATTCCGGATACTTGTAGAAGGCTTTGGGAACGCTGGTTTTTAACGCCTCGATCTTTATCCAAGGCAATACCATCGAGAGCAAATAGGTGCCAATGAGGTAGGCGCGGTTCCATTGAAAAAAAGTTTCCCGCTTTAACCAAAAGTCATAAATGATGAGGAACACCAATTGAAAGGCGATGACCTCTAAGATATATTGTATCATAAAACCAAAATTTTAGCTATCATTTTTTTTATTCGTTTCTTCGGACTGGGCATCTATTTTTATTTCTTTCATAATCGATTCCAATTCGGACAAGCTCATTTCGTTCTTTTTCATAAAAAACGATACCATACTTTTGAACGAGCCCTGAAAATAGCCATCTACCAATTTGTTGATGGATTGGTTGCTATAGTCCGCCTTCTTTAAAACCGGAAAATACAAATACCCCTTCCCTTCCTGTTCGTGATCTACAAAACCCTTGCTTTCCAAAATCCGCACTATGGTCGACACCGTATTGTAGGCCGGTTTGGGTTCGGGAAGCTCTTCGATAATGGCGGCCACATTGCACTTTTGCAACTGCCATAAAATCTGCATCACCTCTTCCTCCGCCTTGGTTAGTTGTTTCATTTTGAACTAATTCTTTAGTTGAACTTTGAAACAAATATAACTAAAATTATAGTTCAAACTAATTTTTTAGTTGAATACTTGAATTTTTATTTTAGCTAGTAGTTTTTAATTTTAGGACCAGTGGGATGGTTGACTTGGGAATTCGCCTTTCAAAAGTGTAACAAATGATTGGTATCTTCGTCCAATAGCAAACGAATTATTCATGGATATAGCCTTGACCATTATCGGTTTCCTACTCTGCCTTTTGGGTATTTTAGGTAGCTTCCTTCCCGTACTCCCCGGTCCGCCTGTTAGTTGGGTCGGATTGCTGCTCCTGCACCTCACAAATGCGGTACCACAGAATTGGACCTTTTTAGGAATAACCGCAGCTGTTGCCCTATTGATTTTCGCGATGGATTATGTCATCCCTGCCATGGGAACCAAAAAATTCGGTGGAAGCAGGTATGGTATGATCGGTGCCACAATCGGGCTCGTTGTGGGCCTGCTGGCTCCGATTCCGGGGGGTATTATTATCGGCCCGTTCGTAGGGGCATTCGTTGGGGAGCTTATCAACAAGGCCGATAATAAATCCGCTGCAAAGGCGGCATTTGGCTCGTTCCTGGGCTTCCTAACCGGCACCTTCCTGAAATTCGTGACGGCCATGGTTTTCACTGGTTTATTTTTAGGAAAAATGTGGGATTATCGCGAAGCACTGTTTCCATTTTTATATTAAAAGTGATTTAAAATCTGAGTATGGGAGATATAAAATTGAACAGAATACAACTGTTAACCTATGGTTTACCAATACTGGTCGTATTGATTTCCGTAGGCATTGCCATCAGCCCCTTACTATCAAAGTATCCGCAACTGACCACGGCCCTCACCTATGACTTCACCCTTACCGCGCCGCTCCTTTTTCTATTCTTGTCGCAAAAAAGTAAGGTTTCCAAATTAAAAGCAGTGCCATTCTTTGTTGGTGGGACACTGATCGCTACGTATTTACTTCCCGAAAACGGACGAGAACATCTTGATTATATCATTAGCTATGTATTGCCTGTTATAGAGTTGACCGTTTTTACCATTGTCCTTCGCAAGATATACGATGGGATAACAATCTATAAATCCAATTCAGCGCTTGCGAAGGATTTCTACACGATTAGCAAAAAGAGCGCACAGGAATTGTTTGGAAAATCTAAATATGCTTCCTTTTTTGCGTCCGAAATTACAATGCTGTATTATGCTTTTTTTGCTTGGAAAAAGGCGAAACTACGACCCAATGAGTTTACCAATTATAAGGAAAACGCCACCATTGCCCTGGCGTGTGCTCTATTGATGGTCGTTTGTATCGAGACGGTCGCTTTTCACGTACTCTTACAAAAATGGAGCTCCCTTGCCGCTTGGCTATTTACCGCAACAAGCATTTATACCGGGTTTATGATTATTGGGCACGTTAAAGCATTACTATATCGTCCATCCGTTCTTACTCCAAACAAACTAATCTTGAAAAACGGACTTATCGCCGACATCAACATTGACTTGAAGGCGATTGAAAAAATTGAATTGTGTTCTAAAGAAATGCAATCCGATGAGCTAAAAGTCGCAAATCTCGGCCTAGCAAAAGAAAGTACCGGCCACAATATTGCGATTCACTTTACGAAGCCACAAACCATTGAAAAGTTATATGGGCTTACCGAGGAGTGCGACCTATTGTTGCTTCATATGGATGATCAGAATGCATTCGTAGATTGCATCAACGAAAGATTAACTGGATTGAATTCATTTTAGTAGGCCAAAAGAAATAAATCCTATTTCATCTATTGCAATTTATGAATCCGTTTCAGCTCTTGAATATCCAGCAAATCTTTCGGCCTTCCGGATTTAACTTTACTGATGATTAAATCGTTCAATGATAATACTTTGTAAATTTTGCTGGGAGTCTCATCGATTACAAATTCTTTAGCGTCAAGATATGCTTCTTCAAAGGTTTTATTTACCGAAAAATTTGTGATCAATTCAAGATCTAAATCAATTGGAGAAAAAGTAATTGAAATGTTTTGCCGTTTATTTTTTACTTCTTTTGGAAAATCACTGATCTCATAGCCCATCTCCTTAAATACACTCAGCAGCTTATCGAAGTTCTTCTCCGAAGTATCTATCCAAAAATCGACATCCAATGAATTTCGATTATATCCATAAAATTGAACTGCTGCACCGCCAACCATCAACATACGAACTCCATGTTTGGTTGTCAAGGCTATAAAACTATTCAGATTTTCTTGCCAATGTTTCATTGTTGTTCGACTTGAAGCACAATCTCGAAATTATCATTAGCAGGGGAATTTTTGGAATGGGGAAGTATTTTCTTGGATTGATACAGCAACTTTAACCAAGCATAAAAACGTTCTTGTGGTGAAAGGCTTAAAAACCTTAGCTCTTGCTCTCTTTTACTTTCTTTTTTTGTTCGATAGTTCACCTTCATTAGTTCCGAATTATAGAGGTTAAGTTACTCAAAAACAAAGTAACATTAATCCAACCAGACCACTTTATCCGTAATCGGAGTTCGCTCCCCCTCCGGTATATCCACCTTATAATAGCCCATATAAAAGAAACCCAAACACTTTTCCCCTTCTTTTAAATCGAAGAATTCCCCCATATATTTTATCAGTCCCGGAGAGCTCCAATACGACCCGATACCCAGTTCGGTACAGCACAACCACATGTTTTGTACGGCCATGGCCACCGACGCGATTTCCTCCCATTCGGGCACACTTTCCTTGACATCACGTTGCATGCATATCGCTATTAACGCTCCCGCCTTTGCAGGATTCTCGAGCAATTTTTTAACCTTGATTTGTTTGGGTCTTGGTTCAACTTCCTTGTACTTCTCGGATAAAAATCTACCCAATTTTTCCTGTGAAGGCCCCTGCATGACCTTGAATCGCCAAGGCTCGGTCTTTTTATGGGTCGGTGCCCAATTAGCGGCCTCGAGGATTTTTAGGACATCGGCCTTTGCAATTGGCTTGTCGTTATAGGAAGATGGAAAAACGGAACGTCTCTTTTTTATTAAATCGAAAATCATAAATTGGTACTTTAGTGTCATTTCCCCGAAGGAGTGAATCTGTTTATTATACAAAACATAGTTTATTCGGACATCTACGCTTGTAGTTATCCAACAAAAATACACTTTTGGGTCGGACACGAAGGGAACCAATAAATATGAATCTTGAATTTTGAGTGTAGAATTCAGAATTCAAAATCTGCGTTTCCGTTTGTATTTTCAATCCTCCGCTAAAAGCAAATCCATACTGTGTTTGAGTACAGGGTTCCGGTTATCGGATTTCCAAATAACGGATAAAATCGCTTTCTGCTTTATATTTTTAAGTTCGATAAATTGGACGTCCATTTGAAAACCGTATTGTAAAGCGGTCGGTATGATAGCAATTCCCATATGATTTTCGACCAGCTTGAAAATCGTCTGCGCATGCACCGATCGGTGGGAAACCTTGGGTGTAAAACCGGCATCTTCGCAAATACTCATAACCTTGTCAAAGTACAAGGGACTGTACTCTTTGGAAAATAGGATGAAATGTTCTTCCTGCAATTGTTTTATGGTGCGAAAAGAGTTTTGAGATAGCCGATGGTCTTTTGGCAACACCAGCGAAAAGGTGTCTTCGAATACAGGCCGTATTTGAAGTCCGCTTGGAACTCTGGCCAAACGCACAAAACCTAGGTCGAGTTTATCCTTTAACACGGCGTCGACCTGAGCGCGGTTCGAAAGTTCGTCCAGGGTGGTTTTGATTTCAGGAAATTTATCGCGTAGCCGAATCAATAAATCGGGCACCACCTTTTGCATCGCGGAGCCTAAAAAACCGATACGAAGCCCTCCGGAACTTCCGGCATCGATCAATTTTAATTGCTTTTGGGTGCGGTCCAGATGGTTCAAGATAAACTCAAGCTCTCCTTTCAAGTAGGTTCCTGCTTGGGTCAGCACTACCTTCCTCTTATTGCGGATGAACAACTGCGCTTCCAAAATCTCCTCCATTTGCTTGATTTGCCGACTTAATCCGGGTTGGGAAATAAAGAGTCTTTCGGCGGCCTTTCGAAAGTGTAATTCTTCCGCAACCGCCATAAAATAGTTAAAATGCCGCAACTCTAATTGATAACCCATAGTTATTATTTCTTGACCAAATTGATATTGGTAATTATCAAACTTAAACTATATCTTTAGAACACCAAAACAGATACCATGGTGACCGCTCCAAAAACATTCCACTTGGGGGAGGACTGGCTTACGGCCGGCATTGCCCTCGCCATTGCCCAAGGCAGGACACAACTTAAACTCACGACAACAGCGCGGAATAGGATACGCGCAAGTGCGGCCGCGGTGCAACATATTGTTGAGAAAGGAGCGGTGGTGTATGGTATCAATACGGGGTTCGGCCCATTATGTACTACAACAATCTCCAAGGAAGAAACCCGGATTTTGCAGACCAATATTCTACAAAGTCATAGCGTTGGAGTGGGTGAGCCGATCGCTTCCATTTTGGCAAAACTAATGCTTATCCTAAAGGCACAGTCTCTTTCGAAAGGCTATTCCGGTATCGCTGAAAGTACCATTGACCGAATTATATGGCATATCGAGAACGACGCCATCCCTGTAGTGCCAGAACAGGGTTCTGTTGGAGCCTCCGGGGACCTAGCGCCCTTATCACATCTCTTTTTGCCATTGATCGGATTGGGCAAAGTGGAACATGAAGGTGCCGTACAACCAACGGCCGACTTCTTTAAAAAAGTCGGGCTAAAACCTTTGGCATTGGGAGCAAAGGAAGGCTTGGCCTTGATCAACGGCACGCAGTTCATTGCGGCCCATGCCGTGAAAGTCGTTGCCGAATTGCATTCCGTTTTAGCCCAATCCGATGTTGTAGGGGCCATGATGATCGAGAGCCTACAAGGTTCCGTAAAACCCTTCTACAATGAACTGCATGCGTTGCGCCCTTTTAAGGGTAATGTGCATGTGGCCAAAAGGGTAAAGCGATTGCTAAAAGGTTCGGAAATCATGGAAGACCATATCGATTGCGAACGTGTTCAGGACCCTTACTCCTTACGTTGTATTCCACAGGTACATGGTGCCTCTAGAAATACATGGTTGCATTTAAAGGAGCTTCTTGAAATTGAACTGAATTCGGTCACCGACAACCCGGTCATCTTTGATAAGGAGCTGACGATTAGCGGTGGCAATTTTCATGGCCAACCCCTGGCTATGGCCTTGGATTATGCCTGTCTGGCCGCTTCCGAACTCGGGAATATTTCGGACCGTAGAATTTATTTGGCGCTCGAGGGCAATAGCCCCGGTGTCCCTAAACTACTCATGAAAGATACCGGTATCAATTCGGGTTATATGATCTTGCAATATACCACGGCTGCATTGGCGAGTGAAAATAAAGGCCTATGTTTTCCCTCAAGCGCCGATAGCATTCCCACTTCCTTAGGACAGGAAGACCATGTGAGCATGGGTTCGATCAGTGGGCGAAAAGCCTTGCAAGTAATCGGTAATGTGAAAAAAATATTGGCCATAGAACTGCTGACCGCAGCGCAGGCCTTTGAGTTCAGAAAACCGATGAAGTCCGGAATTTTCTTGGATGAAATTCATAAGGAAATCCGTAAAAGAGTTCCTTTCGCGACCATGGACCGTGTTTTTGCCGATGATATCGAAATCGGTATTCAAATGATCGAGGAAGAATTCGTGCTTGCCATCATCGAAAGAGTCAGAAAACAAAAAGGAATATCTTTGAACACCACCTATTCGGGTGAGTTCGAGAACTATTGAATTGAATCAAAAGACGAGGTACTACTTACCCAGTACTAAAAATAAACCATGAACAACTACCAATTTATAGGCCCCTTTAAGCAACTGCTCCCCATGTCTGGCTTGCCGCTCAAAGGAGCACTTTCTGACGGTCAGCTTCCTGTAATCGAAAACGCGGGAATGCTTCTAGAAAATGACCGCGTATTAAAAATAGGTCCTTATGATGCAATCCTTGCGGATGCCTCATCCCGAAAAGCGGACATCATAGCATTAAAGGGTGACCATGTTTGTATTCCTGGCCTTATCGATGCGCACACGCATATCTGCTTTGGCGGAAGTCGGGCCAATGATTATGCCATGCGAAATGCGGGAAAATCCTATCTGGAAATTGCAAAAGCCGGGGGTGGCATTTGGGATACCGTGACCCAAACCAGAAAGGCGACCAAGGCCGAATTGGTCAAAAAAACGATCAAACGGGCCAAACAACATTTGAAAAACGGGGTCACCACCATAGAGGTAAAGAGCGGGTACGGCCTTTCGGTCGACGAAGAACTTAAAATGCTCAGGGCCATTCGGGAAGCCAACAAGGAACTTCCGATAGATTTGATTTCCACCTGTTTGGCCGCGCATATGTTGCCCAAGGATTTTGAAGGGGATGAAGAAAATTATTTAACGGAAATCGCTGAAAAACTATTTCCCGTTTTGAAGGAAGAAAAACTCACCAATCGCATCGACGCTTTTATTGAAGAGAGTGCCTTTTACGAGGCTCAGATCACTCCATATTTTCAAAAAGCCCGGGAAATGGGGTTTGACATCACCGTACATGCGGACCAATTTTCTACCGGCGGTAGCCAGGTCGCCGTCGCTTTCGGTGCGGTTAGTGCGGACCATTTGGAAGCCAGTACGCAGGCTGAAATCGAACTATTGGCAAAAAGCAATGTCATCGCTACTGCGCTACCCGGTGCCTCTTTGGGCTTGGGGTGTGGCTTTACACCGGCCCGAAAAATATTGGACGCAGGCGGCGCTTTGGCCATAGCCAGTGACCACAACCCGGGTTCCGCACCTATGGGTGATTTGCTTACCCAAGCCGCTATCTTGGGCACTTTTGAAAAATTGACCAATGCCGAAGTGCTGGCAGGCATTACCTATCGGGCGGCTGCGGCCTTGAATCTAAAAAACAGGGGGCAATTGGCTCTAGGGTTTTTAGCCGATTTCTGCTTATTCCACACCAACGATTACAGAGAAATCCTTTACAACCAAGGCTCGTTTAAGCCGTGTGTGGTTTGGAAAAATGGGCAGGCCGTTTTTGATAAACATCAGTAGAAGTACAAAATTAGAAGTTAGAGATTAGGTATAAGTAAAAAAGGAAAATGAGTCTAGATTTCAAATCACAAATTCTACGGGGGATACCTGCCAGTCTTCCAGAGAAAAGGGAATATGTTTACAGTGCGAACCACGCGCCAAAACGGAAAGACATTCTTTCTTTGGATGAGAAAAGGTTGGCGATTCGCAATGCCTTGCGTTATTTTCCGGAAGCATGGCATCAAGAACTGGCCCAGGAATTTGCGACCGAATTACAGGCGCATGGGCGTATCTACATGTATCGGTTCAAGCCGGAATACGACATGTACGCTCGGCCAATCGGCGAATACCCGGCCCTATCGCTTCAAGCCGCCGGTATTATGCTGATGATCCAAAATAATTTAGACCCGGCGGTGGCACAACACCCCGAGGAACTCATCACCTATGGGGGTAACGGTGCGGTATTCCAAAATTGGGCGCAGTACCTATTGACCATGCGGTATTTGGCCATGATGAGCGAGGAGCAGACGTTACACGTTTATTCCGGACATCCAATGGGCCTGTTTCCTTCTTCAAAAGAAGCGCCTCGCGTTGTAGTGACCAACGGGATGATGATCCCCAACTATTCGCGACCGGACGACTGGGAGAAATACAATGCGCTGGGGGTGACCCAATACGGACAGATGACCGCTGGCTCCTACATGTACATTGGCCCCCAGGGCATCGTTCATGGTACCGCCATTACGGTAATGAACGCTTTTCGAAAGGTCTTACAAAGGAATGAAAATCCCGCAGGGAAACTATTCCTGACCGCAGGGCTGGGCGGTATGAGCGGTGCACAGCCTAAAGCGGGAAATATCGCAGGCTGCATCACTATTTGCGCAGAAGTAAATCCGGCGGCGGCAAAAAAAAGGCACGAACAAGGTTGGGTCGATGAATTATTGGACGATATGGAAGAGCTGGTTTCCCGAACCAAAAAGGCAATTAAAGAGAAAGAAACAGTTTCCCTGGCGTTTATAGGAAATGTAGTGACCGTCTGGGAAAAATTTGATGAGGCCGATATCTTTATTCACCTCGGCTCTGATCAAACCTCTTTGCACAACCCGTGGGCGGGCGGGTATTATCCGGTCGATTATTCATTTGAAGAAGCCAACGATTTGATGAGTGAAAGCCCTGACCTGTTTAAAGAAAAGGTACAGGAATCGCTTAGACGCCATGCCCAAGCCATTAACAACCACACTGCAAAGGGCACCTATTTCTTCGATTACGGCAATGCGTTTCTGTTGGAGGCCTCCAGGGCAGGAGCGGATATCATGGCGGAGAATACCATCGATTTTAAATACCCTTCTTATGTTCAGGATATTTTGGGTCCTATGTGTTTTGACTACGGATTCGGACCCTTCCGTTGGGTATGCACTTCGGGAAATCCCGAAGATTTGCGAAAGACAGATACCATTGCCCTAAAGGTTATGGAACAAATCAAAGCGGAAGCTCCGGAAGAAATTCAGCAGCAAATGCAGGACAACATTAAGTGGATAACTGAGGCGGAAAACAACCGATTGGTAGTAGGTTCCCAGGCCAGGATTCTATATGCCGATGCAGAAGGTCGTGCTAAAATTGCGGAGGCCTTCAACAAAGCCATTCGGTCTGGGAAAATTCAGGGGCCCATAGTTTTGGGACGGGACCACCACGATGTGAGCGGTACCGATTCCCCTTTCCGGGAAACAAGTAATATTTACGACGGCAGCAAGTTCACTGCCGACATGGCCATTCATAACGTTATTGGAGATAGTTTTCGTGGCGCTACCTGGGTGAGCATACACAACGGTGGCGGCGTAGGTTGGGGCGAAGTGGTAAATGGCGGATTCGGCATGTTGCTCGATGGCTCGGAAGCGGCGTCAAAGCGATTGAAAAATATGCTATTTTACGACGTGAACAATGGTATTTCCCGACGCAGTTGGGCACGCAATGAAGAAGCCTTGTTCGCAATTAAAAGGGAAATGGCCCGTACACCGGCATTGAAGGTTACCCTACCGAATTTGGTAGATGATGCTTTATTGCACGGATTGTTCGATGAAGCGGTAACTTAAAGTCAAAAACCAGTATGAATAGATATATCGCTACCAAGCCCGAAATATATATCGGTCGAGAATCGAATCGGCAGCTATACTTGCACCAAAAAATACGTTGTGTCGATTTGGAACAGGAATGGAATCTATCCAATGAGAAATCTATTGGTCTCTTAGGGTATGCCTGTGATGCGGGGGTTAAAAGGAACCAAGGCCGTAAAGGTGCTGCGAAAGGACCAAATGCCATCAGAAAAGTGTTGGGCAAAATGCCCAATCATCTTGCTGAAAACGTTGTTTTTTCAGATTTCGGCACCATTAAAGGACCTGCCGACGAGATGGAAAATGCACAAGCATTATTAGCTTCCAAAACAAGCCATTTACTTCAGATGAATGTGTTTCCAATACTGTTGGGGGGTAGCCACGATATTGCCTATGGTCATTACAATGGTTTAAAAACCCCTATGGGATCGGATAAAACCATTGGCATCATTAACTTTGACGCCCATTTTGATCTTCGCTCCAACGAAAGCGGAAACAACTCCGGTACCCCGTTTTACCAAATAGCCCAAGATTGCCAGACAGAAGGTAAACCGTTCCACTATTTGGCTTTAGGCATTCGCCAAGACGCCAATGACAAGCTGCTTTTTGAAACTGCCTCAACGTTGGGTGTAGACTATGTTGAAAATAGGAATTTTGATCTCAGCCATTTCACAACAGTAGAAAACGCACTTGATAAATTCATTGAGCGTGTAGACCATATATACGTGACTATAGATTTAGACGGATTCTCATCTGCCTATTCCCCAGGGGTGAGTGCCCCTTCTCCCATGGGTTTTTCCCCGGACATCGTGCTAAAGTGCTTGGAAAAAATTATTACATCAAAAAAATTGCAGAGTCTTGATCTGGCGGAAATGAATCCGAAGTACGACATCGACAATCAAACTGCTAAATTGGCCGCAAGTCTGATTCACTTTGTAATTCATTCGATTTAGCTAGCTTCTTTAGAGACGCTCATCTACAAAATGGCTTCCAAGCGAATTTCAATCCCCGTCAAACAAAAAATCTTTAAAAGTTCACTATAAAGTCCAAATCATGCTTTTTATCGTAAGCATTAACCAATCAACGATAATTTAGAACAGTAAATCGTTTGTGATTTAAATTTGCAGAAACACTAACCACTAATCGCATCGTACCATCAATTTGGAGTACATGGGTTTGTGGCTATATATCCTAAATAGACTCAACATTCCCCCCTATGGAAAGAACACGTTCAAAAGCCAAAGTTGCGAAAGCCGAAGAAAATTGGAAACGCTTGCAAGAATTGCGAAAGAAAGAGGAAGAGATTAGAAAAGCATCCAAGCTTAAAAAGGTGTCCGAAAAAGACAGTAATCCCGAAGATTCCTCCCCACTTAAAGAAATTGCCTAATACCGGCCTTGTGTCCACATATTTTTCCTCTGTCTCATCCTAGAATATACTTCATAAAAAAAGCCTCCCAACTTGGAAAGCCTTTCATTGGCTCGAAACTAAAAAGATTCGAGTCACAACACAACGGCACAAATATAACAAAGGTTTTGAATTAAATGGCATTCGTGATGCACGAAACATCAAATCTAATTTTTAAAATAGTAGATTTAAGACGGCTTGTTATATCGATAAAACGCTACTATTCTCGATTTGCCAAGTTGCCCTTATCGGTCGAAAAACCTGAATTAAGGATTAGCCACAAGCTGTTTGCACCTCGTCGAACTTCAACACCATAGAACGTGTAAAGAGCCATCACTAAGAAATCCATCCTAATTTTGGAATCTGTTTTAATCTCAAAACAGATACTTATAAAAGACGATGGTAAAAAAATACATCTTTTATGTTCTCATTGTCGGTCTTGCCGTTTCCTGCCAAAAAGAAGAATTGGTAACAAATCCCGTATCCATGGTCGAAACCGTCTTGCTACCGGAGGAAGAAAAAAACAGTGGTATTGAAAGGAATGATACGGAACCTATTCTCAACTGGATCGATCATCTTCAAGCTACGAACGGCCTATTGACCAGCTCGGAAAATCAGGATTTCGTATCGCTTTACGACAACGCCTTGGCTGCCATATTTTTCATTCAACAGGGAGAGTTGCATAAAGCGGAATCAGTATTGGATTTCTTCGCAAATAGCATAGAAAATGAGTTCGGAATAGATTCAGGCGGATTCTATCAATTTAGAAATAAAGCCGGTGAAAACGGAAGCCGTAAATGGTTGGGCGACAATGCTTGGTTACTTATGGCAATCCGTCATTATCATCAGGCCAGCAATTCGCAAAAATACGCCCTCATGGCCGATAAGCTCGAAAACTGGATCCGGTCTTTGCAAGATGTGGACGGTGGTCTTTTCGGAGGTTACAATGAAAATGGTACGGCAATCCCTAAAGTGACCGAAGGCATCCTTACTGCTTACAATGCCATTCCCGGCTATGATGACTTTCATAAGAATATTCTCCACTATTTGCAAAACGACCGTTGGGACGCGAAGCTGCAGAATCTTGTCGCTTGGCCGGACAATGAAAGCTATACCAATGCACTCGATGTTCTGGCTTTAAGTCAAAGTATTTTATCAGATTTTCCAATTAACAGTCTAGATGCTGCTGATACCCTTTTCCTTACATCACAAACCAGTACACTTTCAGGCCAGGAGGTTACAGGCTATTGTTTTGACGAGGACAAAGACGTCATCTGGTTAGAGGGTACCGCCCAAATGGCTGTCGCATTTCAGACTATCGGAAATCAAGAAAAATCTCAAGAACTACTAACGCAAATCGAAAAGACATTTATTCGAAGTTTTGAAATGAATAGTGCTAAAGGAATCCCCTATGTGACCAATCACGGAACTAATTACGGAGCTACGATCCTATGGGATCATGCCGATATTACCCCTGCCTTATCATCGACCGTATGGTACCTTTTTGCGCAAATGAATTTTAACCCTTTACTTCTTGGCAAGCAAAAAAATATGCCTGAGGCGGATAAATTCTGGCTCCCTTGAACAAGCCTTAAGTAAGTCATCAACTTTATTCCTTACCTTGACGATTATACACTATAAATGTCTGCTAAAGCCGATATAGCAAATAGGTCCGAAATCGCCCTTTTGGTTCGTACCTTCTATTCGAAAATCAGAAAACATTCCGAACTTGGGCCTATTTTTGAAACGGTCATCACCGACTGGGAAGAACACTTTGAATTGCTTACCGATTTTTGGGAAACGCAGCTCTTCCTGAAACGCAAATACCACGGCAATCCGGTCACCGTACATCAAGAGGTCGATAAAAAAGTGAATCATACGGTTACCTCAGAACATTTCGGTCAATGGCTCAACCTCTGGTTTGAAACCTTGGACGAACTTTTCGAGGGCGAAAACACTTGGATTGTCAAAAACCGCGCTCAAAAAATGAGTACGATGTTGTTCATGAAAATTTTCGAGGCGAGAAAATTATGATTAGGGAATAGAGAATAGAGAATAGAGAATAGAGAATAGAGAAAGTAAAAAACTACACTTCTAAACGATATCCTTTATTTGCCAAATTCCCTCTTTGTCTTGATTCTTGTCTCTTGTTTCTAGGCTCTTATTCCATATTCCAGTAAGGCTAATAGCTCTCCTTGATCCATTGGTACGGTTGTCGCTTTATCCACATACCCCGTGTAAAATCGGGAAAGTCCTGAGGTTCGCCGTTGTTCGCAATAGAGGCTTCCGACAAGGGGGTTACGGCACTCCACGCAGCCGCGTCATACGCATCCAGTGGTGGTGCAATGTTCGCTTTGGCAGATTCAACGAAAGAATTCAGTACAAAGAAATCCATGCCCCCATGGCCGGCATCCAGGGCGTACTCCCCAAACTTTTGCCATAACGGATGATCGTATTTTTTAAGCCATTCGGTATCGGCATCCCAACTGTGCGCCTCTTTTGATTGGCCTTCGATATAAATTCTATCGCCGTCATTTTCCCACAAACCGTTAGCGCCTTGCACCCGAAATCCTAAGGAATATGGTCTTGGCAAATTGCAATCATGGGTTATGATAATCGTCTCGCCATTGGCAGTGTCGATGGTAGAGGTAATTACATCGCCCTGCCTAAACTTTACCTTTGTGTTCGGATGGTCCTCCCCTCCGACTTGCACGATATAATTATGCAATCCTATGCCCTTCGTGGCGTGCGAGGTCATCGATACAAATCGATTGCCCCTGTTGATGTCTGCCATCACCGCAATCGGACCAACGCCATGAGTAGGGTATACATCGGCATTGCGCTTTACCGAATGCTCTGTACGCCATCTCGCTTCAGAAATACCCTTTTCCCCAAACTCGGCCCCTTTACCATAAGCGGTTTTTCCATCATTGAATTTTACATGGCGCAAATCGTGTTGGTACCCACATCTAAAATGTACCAGCTCTCCAAAGACATTTTGCTTCACCATATTCAAAACGGCCATGATATCGCGTCGGTAGTTTACGTTCTCCAAAATCATCATGTGGTTGCCCGTTTGTTCGTGAACATTCACCAGGTCCCAACACTCTTCCATCGTATTGGCCGCAGAGACTTCAACACCTGCGTACTTTCCAGCTTTCATGGCATCAACGGTCATTCGTACATGCCATAACCATGGGGTAGCAATGATAACAGCATCAACTTCCTTTAGCGCCAAAAGATTCCGGTAATCCAAGTCGTTGCTCCCAAAGGTTTTTGGGGCCTTCCCACCCGCTTTGGCGATTTTATCTTTTGCTATGGCTATACGATCTGCGTCGATATCGCATACCGCGGTCACATTTACGTCCTTACGCAAAAGCAGGTTCTCGAGATGGTTCGTACCCCGCAGTCCTGCACCAATGAGTGCCACGTTTAATTTATTATTTTGGTTAGTATCGAACATGCTGTAGGTGAGGTTGGGGGCCAAAGCAGTCCCAGCACCTATCAGCGCTGATTTTCGAATAAATTTTCGTCTAGAATTCATAGTGCTGTTTTTAAGTTTGGAAGTAGAATACGATTTGCAATCACATTCCGTTAAAATATAAAATTCCAAACTCATTTAGTTTCAAAAAGGATGTTTTTATAGGAAACTAGTGGGTCAACGCCCTTTATTTTGAATCAAAAAACTACTTTTGTAGTATAAATACCATATTCATGACATTACTTTTAATGGCCGCAGGAAGCGGAAGCCGATACGGAAAACTGAAACAATTCGATGATTTAGGTCCAGAAGGGGAATTCTTAATGGAGTTCGCCATCTACGACGCCCTTAAAAACGGATTTGACCACATCGTGGTAATCACAAAAAAAGACAATGTTAATTTCCTACAGGAGCATTTAGAAGACAGATTGCCCTCCGATGTGAGGTTAGATGTTTTGGCACAAGAAATCACCGATTTGCCCTACGGTGTTGTTTTCACTGGAGAGCGACCAAAACCATGGGGAACGGCCCATGCCGTTTGGACCGCTAGAAATGTCATAGATGCACCATTTTGTGTGATCAATGCCGATGATTTTTACGGACAATCCGCTTACGCCAACGCCGCAAAATTTATCAAGGAGCATCCCCAAGATGACCACTATGCCCTGATAGGGTACACCTTGAAAGACACCCTTTCGGAACACGGTACCGTTTCAAGAGGTGTTTGCATGACCGATGGCGACAATTTAATTTCAGTAGATGAACGATTAAAGCTGGCACAAGAGGGCGACAAGGTTATCGATGCCGATTCGGGTATGGAATATACCGGTGACGAATTGGCCAGTATGAACTTTTGGATATGTCGTCCCGCTATCTTCGATGAAATCGAGACCGAATTTCGCGAGTTTTTAGAAGATGATCATATGATCAGAACCAGCGAACTTTACATCCCAAAAACGATTCAGAATTTATTGCAGGCAGGTAAGGCTAAAGTGAAAGTGGTGCCATCGCAAGACAATTGGTTTGGAGTAACCTATGCCAGTGACAGGGAAGTTGCGGTCAAAAGCCTACAACAAAAAACGAACGAGGGACAGTACGTGTCTCCCTTATGGCAATAGCATCAAATACGGACGAAGCGCTTAGTGCAATATTAGGGCAATTTAAAATCCCCGAGGACAACTACACTTTTCAGGCAATGACCAGTGGCCTGATCAATGACACCTTTTTGGTTTCGAATGCCGTTCGCCCGATTTATGTGCTACAGCGAATCAATCATGTGGTCTTTGAAAATGTCTCCGGCCTTATGGGCAATTTTCAAAATGCGCTTCACCATCTAAGGGGTAGCGACTATACACAACTCGATCTGGTACCGACCAAAGAAGGTGGTTCTTATTACGAGCGAAAAGATGAACCCATATCGTACTGGAGGTTAATAGGTTTTTTAGAAAACACACGCACCTATGATACCGCTCCCAATGAAGAAGTCGCTTTCGAGGCGGGACGTATTATCGGCAAGTTTCATGTGCTTTTACAAAAGGCCGACCCTTCCCAATACATCGAGACCATACCTCGCTTTCATGAACTTGAATTGCGCAGCGATCAATTTTTCGAAGCCTTGGGTTCTGCATCTTCAGATCAGCTAAAAATGGCGGGTAATGCTATTTCATTCGCGAAGGAGACATTCGGGAAACTTCTCACCATGCAAGTGAATGATCTTCCCATTCGCGTTTGTCATAACGACACAAAGCTGAACAACATCCTATTCTCCGAAACTACCCAAAAAGCGCTGTGCCTGATAGATCTGGACACCCTGATGTGCGGTCGCTTCTCATATGATTTCGGAGATGCCGTACGCACCATTGCCAATACAGCTTCCGAAGATGAAGAAGATCATTCCAAAATCAATTTTCAAAAACCGCTTTTCAAAGCACTGGTGATGGGTTTGGCCAGCAATGGTGCCTTTCTCTCCGACAAGGAAATACAGTCATTAGCAAGCGGAGCGGTGCTTATGCCGTTCCTACACGGTCTTCGCGCCTTGACCGATTATCTTAACAATAATAAATACTACAAGGTCAGCTACGAAAATCAAAACCTAGACCGTTCGGCGAGTTTATTTGCCTTTACCGAGAAGGCCCTCGATCACTTGGTATACATGAAAGAGGTAACTAGGGAAAATTTGGTTTCGTTATAGCGATTTTCGAAAAAGCTTACTCTCGCAACTGATAATTTTCAAGACGCTAGCATGACTATTCTATCAGGCCGAACTTGTACATACAGACCGAAGAATACACTTCACCTGGTTCTAAAACAGTCGAAGGAAAACCAGGTTGGTTGGGTGAGTCGGGATAGTGCTGCGTCTCCAAACAAAAAGCCCCTCGAAATGGATAGGGCTTTCCACTTTTGCCAATATCCTTTCCATTTAAAAAATTACCCCCGTAGAATTGAATTGCGGGCTCGTTGGTATACACTTGCAAGGTTCTACCGCTTTTTGGAGCAACAACCTCTGCCGCAAGAACGAGTCCGTTTTCATCGGTAGGACCTTGGTTCAGCACGAAATTATGGTCGTAACCCTTGGCAAAAAGCAATTGTTCGTCTCCCGATTCAATATCACGCGCGATGGATTTCATCTGGCGAAAGTCAAAAGGCGTTCCTGCTACTTTTTTAATTTCGCCCGTAGGGATGAGACCAGCATCAACAGGGGTAAAAGCATCGGCATTGATCCTCATCTCATGATTATCAACAGTGCCGTTGCCCTCCCCTTCGAGATTAAAAAAGGAGTGATGCGTAAGGTTGAGTACCGTGGTTTTATCCGTTGTAGCGGTATACTTAATATTCAATTCGTTCTCGTCGGATAAGGTATAAGTTACTTTTACTTTAAGGTTGCCCGGGTAGCCTTCCTCCATATCGGGAGAAGTCCTTTCAAACTCGATTTCGCTATTTGATAGTTGGTTGGCATCCCATACCACTGCGTGAAAACCCTTGATACCTCCGTGAAGATGATTTCCGTTGTTGTTCTGCGCCAGAGTGTATTCGGTACCATCTAATGTAAATTTACCCTCTGCAATACGGTTTCCATACCGGCCGATAACAGAGCCCATGTAAGCACCTCCACCATTTATATACGCATCAATAGTGTCAAACCCCAGGACCACATCCTCAAAATTTCCGTTTTTATCGGGCAGATATAGCGCTACCAAATGCTGACCGTAATCGGTAAAGGTAATTTCGACCCCATTATCGTTCTTCAACGTGTATAGACCAGTTTGCTTTCCATCGATTTCGATGGTGAAATTTTCTGTCTTTAAAGAGTGTAAAGTGGTAGGATTACTTTTATTTTCCGGTACTCCGACTTTCTTCTTTTCTTGCATACATGAAACTAAAATGAGTAGGAAGCAAATCGAAACACTGACCGCCATTCTAGTTGTCGCCTGATAACGCATAGCTGCTTTTTTCTGATTTACTCCTCCGAAGTTCCCTTGGAACGCTCAGGTTTATCGATAAAAATATGGATTTTTTTATTGGTCTCTACACTTCATTCCCATCGAAATTGAATCAAATGCATGGCACTCCGGACTCCAATGTAATTTAAAATGTCATTATATTCATAGCTAGAACATTGCACACCTTGCCCTTGTTTACCGGATTTGTGGCCTTTTATGTCGCATGGAAATTACGCCGCTACACACTGGACACCCGGGACGATTATTTTTTAGGAGGTAGGTCTTTGACCGAAATCGTCATTGCGGCCTCGCCTTTATTGACGTTTACACAGAAAGTAAAAAAATATACGACCTGGAAAATGAATCGACTAATACCGCTCTACTGCGGAAAAATACTTGGGCACCGGGCTAATTTACTGGTAGCGATTTAAAATACCCCTAATCGCTAAAATTCTGGATAGAAACTAGGTTGACTACAAAATTAGCGTAAGATAGAAAGTGAATTATTCAACCGGTACTATACTAAGCATGAACCTACTTAACAAACCCATTTAGCTCTTCTTCTGTATACTCCATTCCAGAAACCGATTTCACCTCTCTAAGCTCCTTTATCCTTTCAGGTTTCAGTGCAGCCGGCCTATTTGAAAAAGCATTGGTCACATACGATATGATGTCCGCGATATCCTTATCCGAAATATCCTCGTTTCTGATGAGCCCGGGCATGGCCAAATTCATATCGTACAGTTCACCATTAACATGAACAGGGCCCTCTAAACCATGCAATACGATAAGAGCCAAACGTTTCGCATCGGCCACATATTCGGAATTCATCAACGGTGGCGCCAAGCCATCGATACCCTGACCATTGGCGCCATGGCAAGAAGCACAGATTTGGTAGAACATTTTAGCGCCCGCCGTACGATTGTCCTCGGCTAGGGATTTTCTAGAAAAAATCTGGTTTACGTTTCCGCTTTTTCGGTTCTCGATAATTCGGCTGAGCCTATCTCCAAATTCGGATTCATTGAAAGACGTCAGTGTATTTAAACTTTTTAAAAATGTATCCTCTTCTCCGTCCAAACCGCTTAGAACTGCCTCTATGACAATCCGGTTCTGCTTGTGCTTATTGACCACCATCATCAAAGGCTCGAAAAACCTGTCGTTGTCAACGGCCATCCATTTACCCAAGGTACTGCCCAAGTACAAATCAATCGCTGCTTCCTCCCTTTCCAACAACTTTATAAAAAGCCGCTCCGCATTTTTAGCATTTTCGGTAGATGCAAAAGACTCCATCAAAACGATGGCATGTGCAATAGCCTGAGGCTTGCTCTTTTCAGCAACCTCGCTTAGCAATTCAAAAGTGAGCTCATCCCACGCTTCCAAAATGCGAAGGGCATGAATTTGCGCCCATTCATTTTCGGTATCCTGCGCTACATATTGCACCTCCTCCAGCACATGCTTCATCTCTTTGAATACCAAATAGTGCTGTGCGCGATTGCGCACCCATCCGTTTTTGTGCGCGAGTAGGCCTACCAATTCAATTCCTTGTAAAGCATCGAAATCAGGTAGCGGCTTTTGGGCTCCATCAATTTTCCTTACCTTCAATATGCGTCCGAAATCGGTTAAGGTGTCCAGACGATTGCCCTTGGTTTTCTCCTTCAGATACGGACTCAAATAGGCATGATGTCCTATCATTCCGCGATGCATGTCTACGATATACAAGCTGCCGTCGGGTCCATTGTTGAGATTCACCGGACGAAAACCTTCATCGGTCGAAGCAAGAAACTCTTTGCCCTCCCAAGCCTGTTCGGCTATGGTCGAATCTCCGGTAAAAGTGAGGATATTCCGTTTGATAAGATTTCCCTCCGGAATACAAACGAAAACGTTCTGGGCGTAGGATTCCGGAAAAACACCGCCCCGATACACTAACGGACTGCAGGCAGCGGTGGTTTTCAACAAGATACTATCCTTATTAAGCACCCCTTTGGCATACCCTCGGTTGACGGTGGTGGCGTGCAAGGGGTATACACGTTGATCCTTGGTCAGCAATTGGTCCACACCCACTTTCGGAGTAAAATAGGTGTTCCTGACCAAGCGATTGGGCAGCACATGGTCTCCCAAGAGTTGTCGGGAATTATCATTATAGTAGAGTCTTCCGAAATTATCGCTTGAAATGCCCCATTGTCCTCTAAAGGTAGTGGGCTCTTTTTTCCACACTCCGTTCTTGCGTTGGTACCTGAAATTAGATTTCGCATTGTAAATCCAATTATCGATGTTCAACAGCAAACCGTTGGGTTGATGTTCGGGATTGCCCTCGACCGCATAGATGGAATCTACCAATACACGGTTTGTAGGTTCGTCGTTCTCGATTTCTACAAACCATAAGTTCGGTGGTGCAGCGTACAATAGCCCGCCGTAGACGTGAGCCAATGCGCGGGGCATTACGAGACTATCGAGGAATGTTTTGGTATGATCGGCGACACCATCGCCATCCAGATCTTCGAGGATTTGAATACTGCCGACCGGTTTCTCCTCATCAGAACCTTGCATATCGTTCATATAGCCGGGCATCTGCGCTACCCATATCCTACCCTGGGCGTCAAAATCCATTGCGACCGGAGCTTTCAGAAGGGGTTCTGCGGCTATCACTTGCAACTCAAACCCCTTTTCTAGGCGGTATTCGTCCAAACCCACCTCGGTTTCATAAAATTCAACGGGCGGTGTTTGACAGGAAAAGACAAGACAACAAAAGAGAAGGCCTAGCGTGAATTTCATAACAATGCGTATGCAAGCTTTTTTTGTAAAGATAAGGAAGGGGCGAGAATACGGCAAGATGGCTACGACTGTTTCAAATGGAGCGCTCTATTCGCTCATCTCGGCTACTTTCGGTTTTGCTAAAGTCTGCGATATTCCGCTTAACGGACGTATCCCTCATTAGCAATTACCTTTCTTCTTTGAACAGCATACCTTCTCCGAATGCTTTATTGCCTTACTTTAAAAAAGATTACAAAATTTATTTCACTTTAGACCAACAATGCTTCTGGAGAAAACGAAAAACCAAGAAAGAGTCCTTTTACGCAAGACATACCATAGGATGACCGAAAGGATTTCTCAAAACCGGTTTCCTTAAATACTTTTTAGATGTTTTGAAAATCTACAAACAGACTTCAGTCATACATGGCCAACACTGCTATTTTCCGTGTCACTTCAGTTGGTGAATTGCAGCCGCAATTACTTAATCCGATAACGTAGATATCCGAATCAGGTATATAGACACCCATTGATTTGAAGCCGAAAATTGAGCCCCCATGCTCCAAACTTCGCGCGTTTTCTATCTTTTTGATATGCCAACCATAACCGTAGTCAATATGTTCGCCATTATTCAAGGTGTAGTTGGTAAATACTATATCGGCAGTCTCTTTACGAATTAGAAGGTTGTTTTTTATAGCTTCCTGCCATTTGAACATATCACCAGTGGTAGACATCAGGGAACCCGAAGAATAAGGTAAGCTAAAACTTATCATTTTGTTATTCGTATAGCCATCTTTATGGTGGTATCCCGAAGCTCTGTCCTGAATTACTTTGCTATGACTTGCATACCGAGAGGCCTTCATTTCCAGTTCATTAAAAATATTCTCTTCGACAAAAGTGGCGTAATCCAGTCCGGTTATTTTTTCAATGATATAGCCCAATAAAATATATCCTGAATTATTGTATTTAAATTTTTCACCCGGAAGAAAATCAATAGGTTCATTTTTAAAAAAATCGATTAATTCCATAGGAGTCAAATCTTGTTCTGCTATGGTATTTAATCCCTTGATGCTAGTAAACGATTTTATTCCAGATGTATGTGTCAACAAATGGTGTATTGTAATTGTGTTGCCATTAGTCGGGTAATCGGGAATATATTTCGTTATCTCGTCCTCCAGATTCAGTAAACCACTTTCCATGAGCATCATAATAGAAATCGCGGTGAATTGTTTTGTGATAGACCCTATTTCGAAAACATTTCCGTTCTTCATGGGAACGGCCAACTCTAGATTTGAAAGACCGAACGCTTTGTGATAGATGATATTTCCATTTTTAGATATCAGAAATGTTGCTCCAGGCGCATTTGGGGGATATTTTTCAAGTAATATACTATCGATGGATGCTTCGAAAGTTTGGCCGTAAATAGCGGATTGATAATTGAAGAATGTAATACTAATTATGGCGAGGAGATACTTGAAACACAGTGATTTTTTCATTTTGATGAAATTAAAAACCACTTTCATCCCAATTGATAAAAGTGGCGTGTTGATTGATGAATCGTTTTCTTTTTACTTGTTATCCATAGCGCTGGTCATCTTAAAGCCGACGAACAAACCGATACCTGCCATTAAGAAGATGGTAGCGGGATAAATCGCATCGGTCTCTAAAGAGGAATAATGGTCTATAATCGATGCGATAAAAATTCCCGTACCAATACCCATGAGCAATAAGGCGAGGTTGAGGATCATGACCTTCCAAATTGGTGATCTTCCTTCGCCCCTCGCAAAGATACTGGCATCGGCACCCTTTTCGATAAGCGCCAATCGCTCCCTGTTTCTACTGGTGATATACAAATAAAATATTCCGAAGATCGATCCGAAAAAGACAATGGGAATAATGATTTCTGGGTCCATAACTGTTGATTTTTTAATTGATTAACTTAATTGGATTCATCGGATATGACGATAGCTTTGAAAACGAGGTTACACTTTTATTCGATTATTTTTTTAATGGATGTAACCTACAGCTAACAAATGGCGTCCTATCAACAAATGAGCACTACAGACCAACCACTAATTGATGCTATCTTGGCAGGCGATACGCAATCGTTTGGCATTATCGTAGACCGTTACAAAGATTTGGTCTTTACGCTCGCCCTGCGTATGCTCAAACATAGGGAAGAAGCCGAAGAGGTTTCACAGGATACTTTTATCAAGGTATTTCGTTCGCTCCATAAATTTAGAGGCGAATCAAAATTGTCTACGTGGATTTATAAAGTAGCCTATTATACCTGTCTCGATCGCCTGAAAAAACAGAAAAGAACGCAACACGTCGTTGCCATAGACGAATATACCGAGCATCAGATCACAACGATCGATAACGCCTTGGACATGATGCAAAAAGAAGAGCGAAAAGAAGCTATTCAGGACTGCTTGAAATTGCTTCCGAGTACCGACAGTGCGTTGATAACCCTATTTTATTTCGAGGAGTTATCGTTAGAGGAAATTTCAAAAATCGTAGATTTAACCGTAAATAATGTGAAGGTTAAATTGTTTAGAAGTCGAAAAAAGTTGACAGGCATATTGAGGGAAAGATTGGAACCGGAAATTATAGCAAATTATGAACGAGAAGGACAATAAAAAATTGGAAGAATTGGTCGATAAATTGATGAGGGAAACCGTTCTTGAAACGCCTTCAGCGGATTTTACGTCCAAAGTTTTGTCTCAAGTAGACTCCATCGCCACTAGCGAGGTAACCACATACAGACCGTTAATTTCCAAATCCGTTTGGATCGGTCTCTGCGCTTTGCTTGTCGGTACCGTAATATATTCTTTCTTTAACACTACGGCAGAACCGAATTGGTTCGAGACCGTTGATTTCAGCGTTTTTACAAATAGCGGAATCGGTAATCAACTGTCCGATTTGGTATCTTCCAAAGCCATGTTCTATGCAGCGATACTATTTGCAAGCATGTTCGTCGTGCAGATATCTTTTCTCAAAAACCATTTCAACAGGCGCTTGAGGGTTTAGCGTCGCTGTGACCCAATCCCAAGAAAACCGCGCTTACTTATCTGCGAGCACAGGATTTTTTGATTGTTCGGTATCGGAAACATCCACCGGTTTTACGGTTCTACCATTTACCATCAAGAGTCGCAAATCTTCTAAGGTCAAATACAAACAGGGAACGATAACCAGAATAATAGCCGTCGCGAACACGATTCCAAAGCCAAGCGAAATCGCCATGGGAATCAAGTAAAATGCTTGACTGGAGGTCTCTAAAATGATCGGGGCCAAACCACCGAACGTGGTCATGGTCGTCAGAATAATCGGGCGAAACCTCCGTAGGCCCGCCTCATGAATGGACTGGTAAATGGGATCGCCCTCTTTTCTGCGTTTATTGGCGTAATCGATCATGATCAGCGAATCGTTGACCACCACTCCGGATAAGGCTATTACGCCCATCAAACTAACCAATGATAAGTCGTACCCCAATAGAATATGACCGATTACGGCACCTACGATACCGAAGGGAATCGCCGTCATTACGATCAAGGGCTGCAGATAACTGCTAAAGGCGATGGCCAGTAAGGCGTATATCAATAACATCGCGATAGAAAAGCCTGCTTTTAAGGTATTGGTACTTTCCCTCATATCGGCCTGGCTGCCTTCAAAGCTCCAGGTAATGCCGGGAAAATCGGCTCGCAATTGCGGTAAGGTTTCTTCCTGTACCGAAGCGATAACACGGCCTACGGCATTGGCGGGTTCTACGTCCATTCCTACGTTCACCACCCTACGGCCATCCCTGCGATTGATACTACTAAAGGCTTCCCGCTGTTCAACTTCCACTACATCCATAAGCGGTACTTCAACGCCGCTCGGCGTACGGATCAGAAATTTTTCCAGGTTTTTGATATCCTTGCGTTCCTCCATGGGTAATTTTACACGCACCTCGATCTCGTTCATCCCACGTAATTGCCGCATCGCCAAGGCTCCGAAAAATCCATCGCGGACCTGACGGCCCACCTCATCGGAGGTCAGCCCCAAGTTTCTACCTTGCGGTAGCAGCTTGAAGTCGTACTGCATTTTACCTTTATTATAATTGTCGGTTACATCGCGGGTATTCGAAAAAGCGCGCATGCGTTCTACAAAAGCGCTACTGGCCCGTGCCAACACGTCAATGTCCGAATGGCTCAAATCAATACTGATATCCTGTCTTGCTCCTCCAGGACCCCTCTCGGCCTCAAAAGTAATTTGGTCGACCCCTTCAATATCCCCGATATTATCCCGCCACAAGGCGATAACTTCCGCTGCGGTGATATCCCGCTGGTCGGGGGGCAGCATTACAATTTCCACATCGATAAAATTTTGCCCGCGTACATTGGTCTTAATGCCTTCGGCTACTTCATAAAGATTGTGTTCCTCGAACATCCGCTGGGTCGATTCCGAAATATCATGGGCAACCTTTGCCGCCTGATCTGGGGTCGTCCCTACCGGTAGGCGAACGCCCGCTTCGATTTCATCGGCCGCCACCTCCGGCATCATAATCAGGCCCATATGCCCGCTATAGCCATAACCTCCGACTATGAGTAGCAAGGTTACCGCAGCGCTTAAGGTAATGTACCGATAGCGCAGGCACAAATCGAGAAAGGGACGGTAACGTTTTTCAATAAATCCATCAAAACCCTTGGCGAACGCGCGTTGCCATCCTTCCAATTTAAGGACCCATTTGTTCTTACTTTCTTTGTTCTTCAGATGCCCCAAATGGGAAGGCAGGATAAAAAGGGCCTCGAGCAGGGAAACCGCTAAAATAACAATCACCACGGCTGGTAAAGGTTGCCAGAATTTCCCGGTTTCCCCGGGCATAAATAGCAGCGGGACGAAGGCGATAATGGTGGTAACGATACTAAAGACCACGGGCATCGAAACGTCTTTGGTTCCTGCAATGGCCGCCTGAATCGGACTCAGCCCTTTTTGCCGGTATTCGTAAACATTTTCCCCCACCACGATGGCGTCATCCACAACAATACCCAGCACTACTAGAAAACCGAACATAGAGATCATGTTCACGCTAATGCCGATGAGGGGCAACAAAATCATTCCGCCGATAAAGGAGACCGTCATGCCCATCATCACCCAAAAGGCTAGGCGGTACTCTAAGAAAAGTGTCAATATGATCAGTACGATAACGATGGCTAGTATCCCGTTTTCGGTCAGTAAGGAAAGACGTTCGCGATAATCGGCGGCGCGGTTGCTGTCGGTTCGGTACTTGATGCCGGGAGGCAATTGAAAGTCTTCTAGAATCTTATTGGTTACATCGGCGATTTTCAAAGGCGATTGGTCCCCAATCCGGAATATTCGCAGCTCCACATAATTTTGTTGATTGAATTGCCCGTGAAAACCCGTTTCCTCAAAACCATCGGTAATCGTAGCGATATCCTTTAAGGCGATTTTCGCGCCTTCTTCAGAAGATACTACGGTAATATCCCCATACTCTTTTGCCCATTGTTTCCGTTCCTGCATACGCAGCAGAATCTCTCCACTCTGGGTCTGAACAGCCCCCGCCGGAACATCATTGCTACTCTGTTGAATGATATCGGCCACTTGCCCCAGCGTCAAATTATACTTCTGTAAGGTTCGTCGTGGAATTTCGATACGGGTTTCATAATCGGGCACGTTCCCCAATTCTACTTGTGTGATTTCGGGATTGTTTAGAAGGATTGTCCTCAATCGCTCCGCAAGTTGCCGTAAGGTCCATATATCGGCGGCACCATAGAGGCCTATTTGCAATACATCCCTTTGACGTGACTGCAATCGCACCTCGGGGCGTTCGATATCATCGGGAAACGTACGGATGCGATTGATGGCCTGATCGATATCCTGAAAAGCCTTCATTCGTTCCGAACCCGCCACCAGTTCGATACTGATCTGGCCAGAACCTTCATTGGCCTCCGACACGATTTCCTTGATGCCCTGAACCCCGCGCACGGCTTCTTCCACAGGTTGCAGCACGCCTTGTTCGACTTCCGCTGGGGAAGCTCCGGGATAGGCTACCGATACCTCGACAAAATCGAGTTGAAACTCCGGAAATACCTCCTTCTGAATGTTGTACATCGTAAAGAGGCCCCCGCCCAACAACATCAGCATGAGCAAGTTCGTTGCAATCGAGTTCCGTGCCATGTAAGCAATGGCGCCTTCCTTTCGGATCGTCTTTTCTTTCCTTTTCTTTTCCATCTTGCCCAATTTTCTTACTTCTTCGTTTCTTGCTCTGGCTTATCGGTCGCAGTGCGCAGCCCGATACCATTGCTTACCGTGCTCAAATCGGTGACGACCACTTTTTCGCCATCTTCCAAACCTTTGCCGATGTAGGCGTAGGCATCATCGGTCAATACGATATCTACCTGACGTATTTCCAATTTTTCATCATTCATCACCCAAACGGTCTCATTGCTCCGGATATAATCGCGGCTAAGACGCACCACGTCCTTAATCGGGTCGGCTTGGATATTGACCTCCACGAAAGTGCCGATCATCAGCTTTGGCCTGCCCTTCAATTCATTGGTTGTCGCCAAAGGATCTTCGACTTTGACCAATACCCTGGCCAATCGCGTCTGGCCATCCAATGCACCTATCTGCCGGTCGAGATATCCTTCGCGATAACTATCGCTAGGCCATGCCGATGGGTTCTCGATCCTTACCGGAGCTCCCTTTTCGGTATCATCGTTCGGGAAGCTTAGCCACTGCAATTTGGAAACAGGAACCGTTGCGGTGATCCAATATTCTTTTGTACCGACAATACGTCCCAAGATATCACCTTGAGCGACTAAGGAACCTTTGGCGACATTCTGACTCAGAATATGGGCGTCAAACGGAGCGCGTATGGTCGTCCGCTCAAGGTTTAACCTCGCCTGGTCTACCGAGGCCTTTGCGGCGCCTATGGTCGCATTGACCGCGTTGAGCTGTGGTTTTCTCAGTACCAGTTGCCGCTCTTCTTCCGAAAGCGGATTGTCCCCAAAAAGGGAATCGTCGGCAATAAGCTGTAAATCCTGTTCCGCAATCTTTTGGCGACCCATCTCAGTGTCCAGCGTCGTCTGCGATTGCTGAAATTCGCTCTTGCGCAATTCGAGTGTGTTGCGGTAATCGGCCGGATCGATCTGCAAAAGCACTTGATTTTTTTTGACGAAGCCACCGGGGGTAAATGCTGGGTCTCGACGAATGACTTGTCCCGAAACCAACGGACTCAAATCCACATCCTCAACGGGTTGTACCGTGCCCGTTGCTACGATGATGGGTTCGAAAGTGCCTTGTCTTACGGGAATTACATCGACCAGCATCGCCGTTTCAATCGATGCCCCTTCCCTTTTCGCCTCGGGCTCGGTAGAAAAAATAAGCGCGGTAATCACGATGCCACCACCGATAATGGCCAAACAAATCCACAATATCTTTTTGCTATTCATACCAACTGTTTACTTTTTTAATTTTCTATGGTTCGCCCAGTCTCAAAGCTTCCCGCCAATGCCCTGTACAAGCCAATGCGAACTTGAACTTGACGCAGTTGCGCGGCCACGTAATCCCTGCGCAATTGCTGTTCTTGATCTAAGCCAATCAGTACATCCAAATAGGGACTAAAGCCATTCAGGAATTCGGTGCGCAATTGTTTGTTGCTTTTTTCCGCAAGTTCCAATTGTCGCCCTATGTTGACAGACCGTTGTTTCTGCATCACGTCTTGCACAAGTCCGTCTTCGACCTCCCGAAAGGCCTCTAGGGTAGTTTGTCCGTATTCGTAAAGTCGTTGTTGTTTGATTGCCTGGGCCTGAGTGGCCTCTGCTTTCAATTGCCCGCCGTAAAAAATGGGCGCCAACAAATTTCCCGCAATGGAATAGGCCCAATTTTCAAAAAGATCGGCAAAGTTATTGGCCCTCAGTTGTCCCCTGGCATTAATCGAAATTCTCGGATACCTGTTTCGCACGGCCGAAGCCATATCTCTATCTGCAGCAAGCAGGAGCGCGTACGATTGTTGCAAATCGGGTCTACGACGCACCAATTCCAAAGGCAGTCCAGCCTGAGGCAGGTCCGGTAAATCAGGTAAAGCAACCGCATCCAAAGCCAAGTCTTCCTGAGGCTGCCGACCTAAAAGAATAGCCAATTGATTTTCCAACAAACGTACATTGGTGCTAAAAATAATCTGCTGTTCGCGGGTGCTTTCCAATAGTTGTGCTTGTCTTAGAATATCTACCGCACGTATTTGGCCGCCCACAAAACGAGAACGAATCAGTTTGATGATATTTTCATTGGTAGCGATTTGTTCTTGTGTAATTTTCAATTGCTCTTTTGCGGCCTGTAGCTGGTACCATGTGGTGGCAATCTCCGCGGAAAGCGATATGGCCGCAGTGCGGTAATCAAAGAGATTTGCCTCTGCCCTGAACTTTTCAGCTTGTACGGCGGTTCGTATACGGCCCCAAAGATCTACCTCATAAGAGGCCGATAGCCCCAACTGTGTATTTTCACCACCCCTAAAGTCATTGATAGGAAAATTCTCCGCGGTCTGCGCCGAGGCTTCTATTTGAGGCCATTTATTCGATGCTGCTCTAGATACGGTGGCCTTAGCCGCCAAAAATTGTTGCCATGTCGCCGCCAAATCAAAATTGGATTGCATTGCACTATCAATCAAAGTATTCAAACTTTCATCCTGAAAGACCGTCCACCATTTATCCTCCAAAACACTTTCGCCGGTATAGTAAAATTCCTTTACATCTTCAATCGGCAAGGCTACATTGGAAAAGCGAGGCGAACAAGCATAAAATAGGAGCAGTAGACTTGCAAAATACAAGACAAATCTCTTATTATCGCCTTTATAGTTCAATGACATTTTATCTTGATAAAATAATTATTCCACCCTAACATGGAGATGTAATTGGTTGTTTTCCTAAGTTAGGTGTTTTATGCTATTTTAAATACCTCTAAAAACTATATTTTTTTATGACGGTATCGACAGCTTCAATACGTGGAGCTTTAATGACGTTGATTTTCGTTAGTTCTTAGGATATCAATAGCAGTAAAGAGAGAATTTATATCTGGAGTAAAGAGCGTTGATCAGGCAATGTGTGAAGGATGCAGTAGGCTGTACACAATTAAACTTCCATACCATAATATGGGTTCTAGTTTCGTTTGTCACGCCTCAAATGCTTTATCAAAGCTGGGAGCATACGACCAATTCTTATCGAATTATGCTATGCTGAAGTTTATGACCAGCGACCTGCGCGGCGCTTAGAGTGAGTTTGGTATCATCTCGCTTTCCCCACGATATAAAATGGACACCATTGTCTATTCATGATGGACTCGTATGGCATGATAGTACAGGATAGTCCCGGTACTATTATATGATAATTTTAAATGATGAATCATTCTTTAAAATCGATATCCTTCAAGAGCTTTTCTGTCATAGTACTTTTTATCGGAATCTGGACAGTCGCTTATGCCACCAATTTTTCAAGTGGTAAGGTGGCCGGGTTTCAGAGCGTGCATCTTTCCAAAACCAAAAACCTGACCGTTCTTCACATAAAGGCACTCCTTCATGTAAAAAAAGCCTTAAAAGAGGGGAATGAATATTACAAACCGGCCTTGAGCACATTGCTTAGAGCTGCGGATAAGGCCCTGAACAGCGGCCCTTATAGCGTTACAAATAAATCAAGAACGCCGATAAGCGGTGACAAAAAAGACTATTTGAGCATCGGGTATTATTGGTGGCCAGATCCACAAAAACCCGATGGTTTGCCTTGGGTACGCAAAGACGGCCAAAAGAACCCCTCCGTGGATGGCGACGGGTACGATTTGAAACGGAAAAATAAAATGTTCAACAATACCTATCGGTTGGCACTGGCCCATTTCTTCACAGGCAATCGCGAATATGCCGACAAGGCCATAGAACTTTTAAAGGTATGGTTCCTAAACCCGGAAACCAGTATGAACCCCAACTTGAACTATGCACAAGGCATTCCCGGAAAAAACCATGGTAGGGGCATTGGAATAATCGAATTCATAGGCATTTTGGATATTATTACCGCCATAGAACTTTTAGAACAAAATGACACTTTAGATACTAGAACAAGCCAAGGACTACGCCATTGGACGGCCGCATACCTCAACTGGTTGCAAAAGAGCGAAAACGGGGTTTTCGAAAAAAATACTAAGAACAATCACAGCACTTGGTACGACGCCCAAGAAGTAGGCCTACTTCTTTTTTTAAATCGGGCGGATGAGGCCAAGGCCGTTCTTGAAAAGGCAAAAGAAATCAGGATTCCCACCCAGATTACCGCAGACGGCCGGCAGCCGCTGGAACTTGCGAGAAAAAGACCGCTACACTATAGTATTTATAACCTCATGGCCTTTACGCACTTGGCGAATTTCGGAAAAAAGTTGGAGGTAGACCTATGGAATTATACGCCAACGAATGGCGGAGGTATCAAAAGGGCATTTGACTTCCTATACCCCTTTGCCACCCGCGAAAAGGAATGGGAGTTGGCAGAAATTTCAAGCTTGGATAAGGAAATTGCAATCCTACAGGAGCTATTCTTAATGGCTGGCAGCACTTTTAACGTTCAAGCGTATTGCGAAATCGATAAAATTAAAGACGTCCAAGATGGTTTGATTCTACTCGTATATCCTTGCCCATTGTAATTTCATTCCGCTATTTTAACTTGAATCAATACATATGAATTTATTCAAAGTAGCTACGATACTCCTTGTTCTTTTTTCCTCTTGCAAGGAAGCTGAGCCCGATAAGGAAAAAGACCGGAGGCCTTTGAACATTCTTTTCATCGCAGTCGACGATTTGAGAACGGAGTTGAATTGTTATGGTGCCAAACATATCAAATCACCCAACATCGACCGTTTGGCCAACAACGGGATATGTTTTACCAAAGCGCATGTACAGCAGGCGATCTGTATGGCGTCCCGTGCTTCGCTCTTAACGGGAATCAGGCCCGAAAGACACGGTATCTACACAGGAGAGTCCGTCACTGATATCTTACCGGAGGTGTTGACCATGAACAAATTTTTCGCCCAAAACGGTTATGAGATTGCCTCCTTGGGCAAAATCTACCACCACGGGGAAGATACCAAAAAGCAATTCGGGGATGATTATATAGCCCCGAATCCCACTTGGAGAGGATTGGGCTATGTTACCGAGAAAGCAATCGCCCAAATGAAGTTGACGGAAAAAGAAGGCCGCGGTCCGGCCTACGAAGCTGCCGATGTGCACGATACGCTATACCAAGATGGACTCAATACTCTGAACGCCATGCGCAAATTAGAAGAGCTGCAAAAAATAGACAAGCCCTTTTTCATGTCCATTGGCCTGGTCAAACCACATCTTCCCTTTGTAGCGCCCCAGAAATATTGGGATATGTACCCAGAGGAGAGCGTTATATTATCGAAGTTCCAGGAACGACCGAAGCATACGAGCAAATATACGGTACGGCCCGGAGGTGAACTGACCAACTATTATGGTATGCCAACAGCGTTCGAGGATATCGCCGACTCAACCGCCATCACCCTGAGAAGAGGGTACTACGCCAGTGTTTCCTATGCCGATGCCCAAGTAGGAAAGCTAATGGACAAACTCGATGAACTTGATTTAAGGGAGCATACCGTTGTCGTGTTATGGGGCGATCATGGTTACAAGCTGGGGGATTATGGGAGCTGGTGTAAATGGTCGAATATGAATATCGATACCAACGTCCCGTTCATTTTTAGTGTTCCCCATGGTAAAAAAGGGGTCACGTACGACCAGTCGGTAGAAGTCTTAGACCTATATCCCACTTTGGCCGAGCTTTGCAAGCTAACGCCCCCATCCCATTTAGAAGGCAAAAGTTTAGTACCCATCCTCGACGACCCCGAATCGGAGCCGGGACAAAAGTCCTATGCATTCAGTATTTGGCCCGATAATCGGTGGAATTATGATAAAACCGTTATGGGGTATTCCGTTTCGGACGATCGATACAACTATGTTGAATGGGTACAATTAAAAACGGGAGAGGTACTAGAACGCGAATTGTACGACCATGAGAAAGATCCTATGGAAACCAGTAATGTCATTTCCGAAGTCCAGTACAAAGAGGTCATTAACGAACTCGCTGAAAAAGTGAAGTTAAAAAAGGAGGCTACAGACCATGATCATGGTTTTAAAAACCTTAGGTAAGCATTGAAATCCTATACTAGAAATAAGTTTGAACATGAAAAAAATACTCTTCTCGCTATTTGTATCGGGGATTGTTAGCTTACTTGCTGTCAGTTGTGCCCAAAACAAGGCCGAAGGCGGCAAACAGGAGAGGCAAGCCTTACCGAGCGAAAAACCAAATCTTATTTTTTACCTCTCCGATGATCAAGACGTCTATGATTACGGATGTTATGGAAACGACAAGGTAAAAACACCAAGTGTTGACCGTTTGGCATCCGAGGGGATGCTATTTACCAACGCATTTACGGGCCAAGCCATCTGCGCCCCGAGTAGATCTCAATTGCTTACAGGAAAATATCCGCTTAAAAACGGCTGCTTTGCCAACCATACCCGCACCAAGCCCGATATTGAAAGTATCACCAAACATATGCGCGATTTGGGCTACGAGGTAGTACGGGCAGGCAAAAGCCATATCGCCCCAAAAAAGGTGTACGATTGGGACGTGGAATGGAATCCCATAGAAAAACCCACCGGCCCGAGAAAATACATCCCTCTTGATAGCATCGAGCAGTATTTCAAAACGGCCAAAAAACCTTTCTTCATGCTTATCGCATCGGGATATCCGCATGCGGAGTACTATGATGTAGCGAATGCTAAGGCCGAAGCTATCAAATGGTTTCCTTTTAACGCGCATAAAAAAGATAACCCAGGGATGATAAAAAGTAAAGCCGGCTATTACCGAAGTATCGAAGAAGATGACAAACAATTACGTTCGGTATTGGAGCTTGTCGACACTTATTTGGATGTCAAGAATACCCTTTTCATCTACAGTGCCGACCATGGGGTATCGGGTAAATTCACCGTTCGGGACGTTGGCCTGAGAGTGCCGTTCATTGCACGCTGGCCGAACGTAATACGGCCCGGGGCTACATCGCACCAATTGATTCATTATACCGATGTGCTTCCTACCTTCATGCAAATTGCCGGCGGCAAAGCCACCGAGAACATGGATGGAAAAAGTTTCTTGCCGTTGCTCAGGGGAGAGGATATCGAGATCAACAACTATATTTACGGGGTGAGCACCAATCAAAATATTCTAAGATCTGAAATTTTCCCTTCAAGAATGATTCGGAACAAACGCTTCAAGTACATCAGGAATTTCAATGCTATGGAAGTATTAGATCAAAATTTGGGTGATAAACCCCAAGTAAATGCCTTTATCCAAAGAGGTGCTTTGGCCTTCAAGGACGTGCCTTTTGAGAAACTATACGATTTGGAAAGCGACCCTTACGAACTGGATAATCTGATTAAAAGACCAGCATATCAGGATATCAAATACAGCTTAACGCACGATATGTTCGCTTGGATGAAAGAGCAAGGGGATTTCCTAACGGAAGAGATAGGCTATATGCCTATTATCACCCCACCCGGGAATCGCGGGGTAAAGCTTGATCAAAATACCCGAAAAAGAACAATTGCCGACTCCTTGAAAAACACCTTGCAAAAAGGGGACTATATTGTAATCGACCATTGGTAAATCGATGGAGATAGCACGGCATTGGTCGATTTTCAGGGCTTACTTCCTAGATTGATTAGTACCTAAAACGATCGTACACCCGAAAATGCCTATTTTTAAAACATGAAAAAGACGATTCACACAGCAGATTCAAGAGGTCAGGCCAATCACGGTTGGCTCAAGAGTGCCCACTCTTTCAGCTTTGCCAATTACCACGATCCGGAGCGAATGGGTTTTGGGGTTTTGCGCGTGTTGAACGATGACCATGTGGCGGCAGGAATGGGTTTTGGCACCCATGGTCATAGCAATATGGAAATCATATCGATTCCGTTGAAAGGCGATTTGGAACACCAGGATAATATGGGCAACACCACGATAATTCGAGAAGGCGATATTCAGGTGATGTCGGCAGGTACGGGCGTGCAGCATAGCGAACACAATCACAGTAAGGAAGAAGCGGTGGAATTCCTTCAGATTTGGGTCATTCCTAATAAGGCCAATGTTTCCCCGCGGTATGATCAAATCAGCCTAGAGCAAATCGCCGTAGAAAACGAACTTTACCAGATTTTATCGCCGCACCAAGATGATGATGGGGTTTGGATCCATCAGGATGCCTGGTTTCATTTAGGGCAATTCGATTCGGCAAAAAAGTTTCATTACCACCTTAAAAAATCGGGCAATGGCGTTTACATTTTTATCCTCGAAGGGGAAGGTACCATTGCAGGTGAAAAATTGATGGCCCGTGATGCCATCGGTATCGAGGGTACCGACGCTGTTGCATTCGAAGTAAATACGGGTACCCGATTGCTCGTGATGGAAATTCCTATGACCAATTAAATTATTTTCTTGACCTCTACTCAGGTTTAGTACTGGTGCGAACCGATGAATGCAGCCCCTTTACCGATTTATCGTTCTTCGTATCATCTACAATTATGATGTGTTAAAGGTTTCAAATGACCCAAGAAGCCGAGTAAAGTCAATTCCGATTTTAGAATCGTTGGCTATCCTATCGGTGGCAACTTATCTTCCACAATACGTCTGTCACGTCTTGAAAGGATGAGTTCCCGAATCCAATCTTAGATACGATGTTAAATATGCAAAGGTTGTAAAGAGGAGGCAATGAATAACTAAATCATACACCTCAACATAAAAGCTTTATGCATTTCGATGGGAGGTCTTTGAATTGGGATACTGCAAGATTTAATCGGAGATGTCACCATTTTCGAAGGATGTCTTCAACACGTTTCTCACCTTCCGCCACAGGTTCTTCGATTCCAGGCTCTGCTGTCCGATATCACCCATAAGGTGACCAAGACCCAGTTCTTGGGTATTTCCATCATGTGGTATTGTCAAAACGCCTTCATCCGATATCATGGCCATGTCCCATTCCGTAAAATCCCGTGAAGGCTTCGAACCTTTCCATATCGTCTGCACATCGAAATGTCTAGAATCTTTCTTTATCTTTTCATAGAGTTCCAGTACGTCCCTTCTAGGCCCCTCGATCAGCTGAAAGAATACATTTCTATGGTAAATCAAGCTCCCCGTAATATCTAGGGAATTGTTATTGCTTTTGGAAGTCATAAGGATATCCCCCACGGTCTCTCCATCGACATCTGGCTTGGCCATAGACCGATAGGAAATCTCATAGAGCAAATTGTCCTTACGCAATGTGTTTCTGTAGTCACTGGGAAGCACCCCGTATCTGTCCTGAAACTGTTTGGAAAAAAAACTTCTGCTCGTATAACCCACTTTGTAACAAATCTGGGAAACGTTCATGTCCGTTTCATTGAACAACTCACGCGCACGCTCCAAACGTATGTTCGCCGTATACTTATTGATCGAATGACCGTAAAGAAAGCGCACTCCGCTTTGGAGCTTTTTCGGGCTAAGGCCGGTTCTTCTGGAGAGTTCCTTCACGGGTAATTTTTCACCAATATTCTCCTTAATGTAATCGCCCATTAAAGCAATACCCGAAAGCTCCTCTTTTGTGAGGTCGGGCTGTAGACTTTCAGTATCTATATCGTGGTCATGCGCCGCTATCTGGGAGGCAAGCATACCTAAAATTGCCGATTCGACCAGCAATCTGCCGACCAGATCTGTTCTTTTGTTTTTAACGATTCTTTCTGTGTAAAACCCTGTCCTGAAATCGATATTACCAAAATACCGGTAGGATTGCTTTGCATTCGCCTCCCCGAATATTTCGGAAAGATGGGCCTTTAATTGCGTCTTGGTATTTGATCTCCGATTATCCAACTTGTTTGGCTCAATAATCAAGAAGCAGCTTTCGAATCGGATTTTTCCCGGAATTTTGAACTGTGCTTTGGAGTCGGGTTCGCCGGAGAGTATAAAATTCTGGCGCTCGCCTATCTTTTTAGCCATGCCCTCGTTCGGAAATTTCGTCATTTGGTACCCGGAGAGATGATAGCCGAAATAGAATAAGCGATTCTTGGAGAAATTCAGATCGATTGTATAATCTCTGGTAAACTCGATATTGTAAATCCAAGCGGTGAGCCCGGGAAACACCTCGTAAAGGCTAATATAGCCCTTACCGTTACCATTGTTCAACGATAGTTTTGCCGCACCGAGATCCTCCAGCAAATCTCCGTTCAGGTTGACAGCAAACTGCCGCAACATTTCCAGTGGGTTTTTTTCCTTTAAATCCAACATTTCTTTTGGGGACAGAGTTCAAATATATTAAAAACAGCACAAAAATCCATTAATATCAATTGATTTAGTATTGCCCTTTTAACGACTCTCTCTTACGGCGGGCGGGCCTCTCGCTCCTCTTATTTGAAGGGGATTGAATCCATAAAACAAGAAAAATTTCCAATTTATTAGAGATTTTATAGCGATCTGGACGGGACTCCCTCCTACGGCGGACAAACTTCTCGTCCCTCCAATTTTTTCTCTTGAACAAACTCCATAAAAAAGCCCCAACAAATATTGAGGCTTATTGCGGTCTGGACGGCCCCGAGGCTTCGGGGGAACTTTTCTTGAAAACGCCCTGGATTAAAAGGCTGCCAAGGGGTCGATTTTAAGGCGCACCGCGAGGCTCACCTTTTAACATAGGTTTAATATTCAAAGAAGTCCTGAATTCTGATTATTGGTAAAATTGTTTAAAGTCATACTTTATTTTAACTTTAATTTAGTCGACGGTTCAACTTCCAGGTAATTTTTCTCCTCTGGCCGAAAGGTTTACAATTTTGTCTATCCTATTCCTTCTTGTCTTATTCGTCTTTGCCAGTTTAACCCAGCGCAGGACAAATCGTTTGCTCGAGTCATTAATGTTATAAAAGAAATCCTTGGCTTCTTGCTTTCGCGAAAGCGCTGTTTCCAAATCATCTGGAACAATCAGCTTGTCCACATCATCAAGAAAGTTCCAAAGACCACTTTTCTTACTATCTTCGATTGACAGGAAGCCCGCTTCCTCCATTTTGCCTTCATCAATCAATCTGGCCGCTCGGTCTTTATACGTTTTGCTCCAATGCTGTACTTTTCTTGGTGAAATAAGCTGCATTGTACGTTCATCATCCAGTTTCATGCGCCTGCCGTCAATCCAGCCAAAGCACAACAATTCTTCCAGAACTAGGTCTCTATCGACGTATTTATCAGGAGTACTCTTTTTATAGGTAACCAAATACTCTCATCTTGAGAATGATGTTCTTGCAGCCAGTTACGAAGCTGCTTCTTAGAAGCTATTTCGAGTTTTTCAAACTTATCTGGGTTCATTAATTTCTATCAATGCAGTATACTCGCAATTAACGTTTCTATTTGTTCCCAATCTACCAAGGAACCTTCGGGAATTTCCAAATTTTCCGAGCTAGTGGTCGTCCCCCATCTTTGCGTCTTATCCAATTCCAAATGGGGAGTATTAAAGAAACAGAACTTGACTTTTTTTGAAAGCGGCACTAGCGAAACTACTAAATCCCCATTATGATGCCACATGGTTTGTTTCCATTTTTCAATGGGTTTTAGTTCTGGGAATTTTTCAGCTAATAAATTCTTAAAGCTTTCTTGAATAGTATGTTGTTTTGCACGCATAACTAATCCTTTATTTGAACTTAGTTCTTTGTTAGTTAAAGTTTTTTAGTTCTATAATTTCCGCAGTTTGACCCGAGATTTTTAGAGTCCGTCCAGTTACAAAAGTGAAAATCAACGCTTCTAATTCTTCACTACTCTTTTTAAAATCAGTTGGTTCATCCATAATTTCATTACCCGAATAGCCGAATCCAAATAGGTCAGGAGTATTTTTATCATTCTCCAAATGTTCGATAGGATAGTCATTATCATTTTCTTTAGTCCACACGCCTTTTACACCATCTATCTTTATACAAAACCAAACGGGAGCGGCTTCATTCACCCATTCCGCTTCTCTTTTTTCGTAAAACAACTTTATAGATTTACTATCATTGATTGTTTCTGTCCACAAATAATCATTATGAAGATCTATCCAAATATCACCATAGGAAATTTCAGTAAAAGATGATTCAATAGTGAAATTTTTGAGATTCATTAAATTGTAAATAACGATTACTATATAGTAACAAGTTGCCGTATTTCTATTTTGAACTTACTTCGATTTAAGAATCCTTTATTTGAACTTTACATTATTTCCCTCGTTGGCCAGACAACCACTTTTGATAATCAGCTTTGCCCTTAGCAAACTCACTTGCACTGGAGTAAAAGTGATGTGAACCATCGTTGGCCTCTACATTTAGAACATAATAAATATTTTCCGTCTTTGCTGGATTTAGGGCCGCTTCAATAGCCGTCTTGCTAGGCGAACTGATAGGGCCAGGTGGCAATCCACGAATCTTTCGAGTATTGTAAGGATGGTCTACTTCAACATCACTTTTGTGAATTATGCCATCCCAACGGCCGAGCAGTTTGGCAATGTATACATTGGTAGCATCAATTCCCAGGGGAATTCCCCGTTCAAGACGATTATAAATTACAGAAGCAACCAAATCGCGCTCAGCATCAATCTTTGACTCATTTTCAATAAGACTTGCGATTATAACAATCTCTTGCTTTGTTCTTCCCATCTCCAGTGCCAATCCATCCCATTCCGTAAGCCAAACTGATTTAAATTGTTGCACTATTTTAGCAATTACCTCCTTGGGGTGAGCATCCAATTTAAACTCGTAAGTTGTAGGGTAAAGGTAGCCTTCAAGATTTTGTGCTTTTGAATCAATATCTTCAATTAAGCTAGTATCATCCATCAATAACAGCACCTCCTTTTCAGTCATCAATGGTTCTACCGGAAATTCTTTAACAATACGTTTGGCAATCTCGAAGCGCGTCCAGCCTTCTGGAATAGTAAGTGTTTTGGTGCGTTTTCTTCCGGTCTTAAGTAGGTTAATTACTTCTATAGGGCTTATTGGAGATGGGAATTGGTAATCACCTGCTTCCATCCTAGCATCGCTATTAAAGAATCGTAAATATATCTTAGTTGCAAGAGGTGCTTGGAGAATATTTTGTTCGCCCAACATTTCAAGGATACTATTAGAAGGAGTGCCTTGTTTGATTGTAATATAATTATCAGAATTACTATGGCTTATAGGGCTATTTAGGATATTGTAAAACCAAAAAAAGAATCCACCAGCAATTAAGACGATCAATATTAAAATTACCTTCAGAGGGCGAGTGAATTTCATCTCAGGCTATTTTTACTATCCTTTAATTGAACTTAAGTAATTCACTCATCTTTTCAGGGTCATCAAAATTCCCCCAGAAGTATTCAATCTCAATTATGTCGTCCAAGATTCGATAAAACATAGTTGTATGTTTTGTGATAAATGCTTCTCGACTGATAGTATCATATTGAGAAACCTTGAACATTTCCGGATTCTTCCGGATCAACGTGATAGTATGGTCTACCATATCAACAAAATTCGTTGCAATCTCAACGATCCAAATATCCAATAGGTAATCGACTATTCCGTTGAAGGACTGGTCTGCCTTTCTAGTCCACCTCACATTCATGCACGCAGCTTTTTACGTACATCATGCATAACCTCCATGTGGGCCTTTGTTCTACCATTCTTGCTATCCTCACGGCTAGTCCTCAAAGCTTCCTTGATCTCGAAGGCCTTGGCTTCTTCAGGAAAAAGAATATTACTAAGAATTACCATTTCATCAATAGTAAAACTCTTCTTCTTCACCTTGTTGTAGAATGTAGCACGGGAAATCCCAAGTTGCTCAATCAAGTACTCTTTCTTGAATTTACTGTCATCGATGTAACAACCAATATTTTCCAATAAATTCTGGTATCCGTATACAATGTCTAACATTATGACGTATTTTATTATCCTATATTAGACTAATATACTAAATTAATTGGACATTTTTATAAATATCCTTTAGGAAAACAATCGTTTATTTGAATTTTGTTGAAACAAGTCTTTTTAGGTTATTGAATTCCAGCGGACTCATGGATTTCGCAGGAATAATAAAATTTTCAGTTCCAAGTAACCATATATGCGAGTCAAATATCTTCACTCTTTTAAAATTGGACCATTTTTCAATCGTCTCTTCATTATCTTGAATGATTGAAAAATATTCATCGGTAACCACTATTTTGTGGCTTTCATACTTTTCTTGAGAGTCAAGGTATTCTTTTATTTGACGCCTCCATTTTCTAACAGCCATAGCTCGATCCACGTAAACGAATAGGAAGATTGCAATAATTACTAATGAAAAAGCAAAGAAGTCATAATTATTCTTGACAACGGAATAAATACAAAGTCCCAACAACACAAAACCAGCTATTAATAGATTTCTAAAGGATGATTTTGTTCACTCATCTTTAACATAGTTACCGCGTCCGTTGATGAAATAAAGCTCTTCGAAATCTTTCCTCTTAAAAGTAAGTGCTATTTCCAATTTTGATTATCCTTTATTTAGATTTTAATCAACTAAAAAAATAAATCATTTGAAGGCTAATTCCTAAACTCTTTAGAGCAATCAAAACAAAAGAAACCTCTTTTTTTAAACAATAAAGGGAAGCCTAACAACAAGACCGAAATAGCCCAGTCCTTTCTTGAAAAATAGGGATTCGAAATCTCATTCCCATTACAATATGGACATCTAAATTGACTCATAAAAAAAATAATCGTTTATTTGAACTTTAATCATCAATTTTACTAAAACCTTCTTCTAAAACAATATCTCCAGATCTTGTTCTTAGAATAAGAGTTTTAGCATTTATGTATATAATTTCACTATCAAATGCTGCTTCATTTGTATCCTCATAGGAAACCATGATTTTCTTGCCCTCTAGTTTATAAAGAAAATGTGTATTAAGTTCCTCTTGGCAGTCTAAAAAGGCAAATTGGATGTACCTCTTGTTAGTTGTAAATTCGATGTAATCTGGTTTGAAGTCTGGGCAACCATCACCTGAATGTATAACCTTGACAATAGATCTATTAACTGTTCTAGTTATATATTTCCATTTACCTAACAACAGCTGATATAATCCAATTTCATTTTCTGGTAAAGGTGGTATATCTTTAAATAACCTAATTTGACCGACTTCTATATTTCCACCTCTACCAATATATAATGGATTAGGTGACTTTTCCCTTTTTGCAGATACTTCTAAATAGAGTTTATCTCTATAGCTCCTAAGTTCTTTTATAGTATAACCTTTGCTCTGACTTGTTTTACCATCAAATTTATCATGATGCACCAGGCATAACCAGGCAAGATTATTTAAACTACTATTCGTTCTATCACCATCAATATGTGCTATTTGGCCATATTTCTCTCTAAAATCATTGTCAATACCATAACAAAGACAACATTTTCTAGAACTTGACGTAAGTAATATTGTTTCAGTTTCCGCTTTAGTTATCGCCCTTTTTCCTTTTGCCATTGTTTATATTATGACTCCTTAATATATATTCCTACATTTAAACTTCTTGTTTATAGGGCCTCAACTTCCCAGCTGGATCTCTAATCCGTAAGTATTTGTAGTAGGTTGCCCTAGAAATATCCAATAGCTCGCAAATTTCAGTTACGGTCATTTTCCCTGTTTGAAATACTCCTCGCAAAGTACCGCTTTTTGTTGATTTTTCTTGCTCAATCTCTTTGGGGCGACCAAGATTTTGACACGACGTCTAGCGGATTACAAACCAGCCTTGGTGCGTTCGGTTATACGATCGCGTTCAAGTTGGGCATGCGCAGCGAACATATTAACTAAAATTTGGGATGCGCTGATTTTTGGTAGAATCTATGAAGGGTTCGGTAATACTCTTAAATTTCACACCTTTTTCTTCCAGTTCGTTCATTAACTTGATGAAATGTATCAAACTTCGCGCAAGGCGGTCCAATTTCTAGACTACGATGGTATCTCCCTCTCGAACATACTGCCATAGTTTTTGGAGATTTTTGCGTTCTTATACTGCTCTTGAAACTTTATCGGTGTATATGTTTTCTGATCGATTCCTTCTTTTAAAAGCGCGTCGATCTGTAGATTCAACGACTAATCTGCATTACTTAGTCTCGCATACCCAAAAACCATGTTCAAAGTTTGAAATTTAGACTATTTAATTAGTACGGGGAAATGAACTTTTTAGAAGTAATGAACATTGGAACCTGGAATAGTTTAGATAAACGACCGTTTAATTATCATCTAGCTATTAAATGCTAAGCAGATACAAATTGAGCCAAATAATCATTTTATTCAACTCATTTTTTTATTATTTTTGAGCCGAATATTATTCCTAATCGGCTCATGAAATACAATTGGCAACAGAAGGACTGGCCTAATTTTCAATACAAGACAGATGTTATTGAAGATTTACTGTATGATTTCGCGCAGCGAACTGGTCGTATCAGTGGAGTTTTAGAGGGTTTTTCAGAATCGGAGCAGACAGATGCTATGATAAACCTGATGGTTTCCGAGGCTATCAAAACCTCGGAGATTGAAGGCGAATATCTGAGCCGTAAAGACGTTATGTCCTCCATCAGAAGAAATTTAGGGTTAAATCCTGAACTCCCCATATCGAAAGATAAAAGAGTGGAAGGGATAACAGACTTAATGCTAGCCATCCGCAAACATTTTAAAGCTCCGCTCACTGAAAAGATACTATTTGGTTGGCATACCATGCTCATGAAAGGCAGTAAAGGAATCCAAGTTGGTCAGTGGCGTTCGCATGAAGAACCCATGCAAATAGTATCTGGAGCAATTGGCAGAGAAGTAGTTCATTTTGAAGCTCCACCTTCAAATACCGTTTCTTCTGAAATGAGCAGGTTTATAACATGGTTCAATGAATCTCAAAATAGTATCAAAAAACCTATTATAAGGTCAGCTATCGCCCATCTGTATTTTGAAACCATACACCCTTTTGAAGATGGCAATGGCAGAATAGGTAGGGCTGTAGCTGAGAAGGCACTTTCTCAAAGTACTGGTCGTCCAGTTTTGTTCAGTCTTTCCAAATCCATCGAAAGCAATAAGACCAATTATTACGATGCTTTGAAAGCAGCTCAGCGTTCCAATGAAATCACCGATTGGATAAATTACTTTGTCAAAACGGTGTTGGATGCTCAAATCGATGCTGAGCAAGAAATCGAGTTTGCTTTAATGAAAACCAAGTTCTTTGACCAAAACAAAGATGAACTCAACGAGCGTCAACAAAAAGTTGTTCGCAGAATGCTGGAAGAAGAGCACCAAGGTTTTGAAGGGGGGATGAACGCTCGTAAATATGTATCACTTGCAAAGACTTCGAAAGCAACCGCTACAAGGGATTTGCAAGATTTGGTGGCTAAGGGAATTTTTAAGCCTATAGGTGGTGGTCGCAGTACTAGGTATGAAATCAAAATTTGACAACTAAAAAAGCTGCCAATTACTTGAGGGCTTTTTAGCGGTCCGGACGGGACTCCCTCCTACGGCGGGTAAACTTCTCGTCCCTCCAATTTTTTCTCTTAAACAAACTCCATAAAAAAGCCCCAACAAATGTTGAGGCTTATTGCGGTCTGGACGGGACTCGAACCCGCGACCCCCTGCGTGACAGGCAGGTATTCTAACCAACTGAACTACCAGACCAATAATCTTATCCGCCTTTGGCGAACTTCCGCAACAGCGGAATTCAAATCTTGTTCAAATGCCCACCTCTCGGTAAGCGACTGCAAATATACATTGCTATTTCTATTGCACAAACAATTTTCTTTAAAAAAGAAGCGGCACCTAGAGAAATTTCTGGCGCTCGGTCATGTAGGTGTTGAAAATGGTCGAGAAATCGCCTTTAACGTCCACCTCGACGTATTTGATGCGGTACTGGGCACATTTCATTTTTAAGGCTTGAAAATAGGCGCCGACCGATTTTTCATAGGCCTCCTTGATGTTGTCGGAATATAAATCGATATGCTCGCCGGTCTCTACATCAATATAACGCTTTGGGGTATTTTCAAAATTGAAACGCGACTCCTTATCCTTATCCAACAAATGAAAGAGAATGACCTCGTGCTTGTTGTACTTCAAATGCCGCAGCGCATCGAAAAGCTTTTCATCATCGGTAGCGGTCTGAAACATATCGGTAAACAGAAAAATAAGGCTCCTTCGCTTTATCTTTTCTGCGATCAAATGCAAATAGGTGTAGGTTTCGGTGGCTTTTGCCGGCTTGGCCTGCATACTGATTTCGGAAAGCTTGGCCAATAGCATTTGGTGATGACGTTCGCTGCCCTTTTCAGGTGTATACAAATGATATTCATCTGAATACACGCTGAGTCCGACCGCATCGCGCTGTCGCTTTAGAATATTCATCAAGGCCGCGATGGCCAAAACTCCGAATCCGATTTTGTTAAGATTCCCGATACCCAACTGCTTTACTTCGGGATAATACATCGATGCCGAACTGTCCAGAATCATATGACATCTGAGATTGGTCTCCTCTTCGTAGCGCTTGGTATACAGCTTATCCGTTTTGGCGAAGAGCTTCCAATCGATGTGCTTGGTACTCTCGCCATTATTATAGATTTTATGCTCCGCGAATTCAGCGGAAAAGCCGTGAAACGGACTCTTATGAATACCACTGATGAATCCTTCGACTACCTGATTCGCCGTAAGTTCAAGATTCTGGAATAGGGATGTCTTGTTTAATTCGGATTGGAGATTCATAACGCTAAGATAGAAAAAGCCCCCTAACCCCCGAAGGGGGAATAATTTAATTATTACGCAAAAAAAATCCTGCTTAGGGCAGGATTTTCAGTCTTATACTACCCCCTTTGGGGGTTAGGCGACCTTTACAATACCGCGTCAATAGCGTCGGTATATACTTTCTTAGGTGACACGCCCACTTGTCTGCTCACGATTTCACCGTCTTTAAAGACCAATACCGTTGGTATGTTTCGAACGCCGTATTTAGCCGCAAATTCTTGGTTCGCGTCTACATCGACCTTACCAACGACCGCTTTACCTTCATATTCAGTACTTACTTCATCGATAACCGGGCCGACCATTCTACAGGGTCCGCACCAAGCTGCCCAAAAATCAACGACTACTGGTTTATCACTTTTTAGTACTACTTCGTCAAAAGTAGCATCTGTTATTTCTAATGCCATTTTGTTTAATTTTTATAATTACACAAAGTTAGTCAAATATTCCGCTGTTTCCTTACCCTCTCCGTATTCCTTTTGACTATGCCGTCATCAGGGGAATTTATTGAAAGTAAGGCCGCTAAACTCAAATGCTTCGGCCTATGGAAATCATCACCTCGCAAGCAAAACCCCAATCGTGAATAGCACAAACGGATGGCCGATTCAAAGTCACTTTATTTATTTCCTTTAATTTTTGCTGAATGAACTTCGTACAACCATCCTTTTTCCGAATTTCCATCGCACGTATGGTCGCTAATTGGATTCAAAAAAGTATAATTACTAGTTCAATTTGTAATGCACCTGGTTTTCTTCCAACTGCTGCAACAATTCACTCGAGATCCGTACTTTCTGCTTTCTAGCCACCAAATTCACTTTTATTTTTTCTTCCATCTCGTACACCACGAAATTCAAGGTATGGTCGCCCTTATGCGATACCAAAGTATCTTTCAATTGATGTACGTTCTCTTCCTGTAACTCGTTGATGTTTAATTTGATGGTCAGCTTCTTGGCATAGGCTTCCATCACTTCCTGCAAGAGTATAAAACTATTGAACTGCATTCTGGGGTCGCCTTTTTTGCCGGTGTCGCGGTTTACCCAGCCATCACGCACATACATTTTTACGTAGGCAAATGAATTGATCATCAAAAAGTGACGGAACTTTAAATATTCTTCCCCGAAAATGCGAAACTCGTGCGAATCGGTATAATCCTCCATGGTGAATAGCGCCCAGCCCTTTCCGTTTTTGGAAATCCGATGCTGTACGTCGGTAATGACCCCGGCAAACGATAGCTCTCGGTTTACGTAGTTTTCCAATTCATTGGCACAGGTTACACTGGCATTACAAAAGGCATTGATTTCTGTCTTAAAATCGTCTAACGGATGTCCGGAAATGTAGATACCGACCACTTCTTTTTCCCTACGAAGCTTTTCCATAGTGCCCCACTCCTCACAGGGAGGTACTTCTGGTTCCGGAATCTGGGCCTCGCTGATGCCCCCGAACATATCCATCTGGCTGGAGTTCTTATTTTCCTGATATTTCGCGGCGGACTTGATCACTTTTTCCAAAAAGGTGATGCCATCCCCCTCGGTATGGAAATATTGTGCGCGATGTGTCGTACCGAAAGAATCGAATCCGCCGGCTACGGCCAAATTCTCAAAGGCCTTTTTATTCGCTGCCCGAAGGTCGATACGTTTGGCCAAATCAAAAACGGAGGTATAATTGCCGTCTTTCTTACGATGCTCCACAATGGTCTCGACCGCCGAACGCCCGACCCCTTTGATGGCCCCCATCCCAAAACGGACGGCCCCTCTTTTGTTTACGGCAAATTTGTAGTACGATTCATTCACATCGGGTCCCAGCACTTCCAATCCCATACGCTTGCATTCCTCCATAAAGAAGGTCACCTGTTTGATATCGTTCATATTATTACTCAATACCGCGGCCATGTATTCGGCAGGGTAATGCGCTTTTAGATAGGCGGTCTGATAGGCGATATACGCATAACAGGTCGAATGGCTCTTGTTAAAGGCATAGGCGGCAAAGGCTTCCCAATCTTTCCATATTTTTTCGAGGGTCTCCTTCGGATGGCCGTTGGCTTCGCCCCCTTCCAAGAATTTGGGTTTCATTTTCTGGAGTACCGCGAAAATCTTTTTCCCCATCGCCTTTCGCAAAACATCGGCCTCGCCTTTCGAGAAACCGGCCAATTTCTGGGACAGCAGCATCACCTGCTCCTGATAAACGGTGATACCATAGGTTTCCTTCAAGTACTCTTCCATATCGGGCAGGTCGTACTTGATTTCGGCCATTCCGTTCTTCCGTTGAATGAAATCGGGAATGTACTCCATCGGTCCCGGACGGTACAACGCATTCATGGCGATCAGGTCATCAAAAACGGAAGGTTTCAAGTCCTTCATGTGTTTTTGCATTCCCGGCGATTCGTATTGGAATATCCCTACCGTATCCCCTCTTTGGAAAAGTGCGTAGGTCTTTTCATCGTCCAACGGAAAATCGTCCGGCACCAATTCGATGCCGTGTTTGGCCTTTACGATCTTGACCGTATCCTTGATCAGGGTCAGGGTTTTCAATCCCAGGAAATCCATTTTTAACAGTCCTGCGCTCTCAACAACGGAGTTATCGAATTGAGTGACGTACAGATCGGAATCCTTGGCCGTCGCGACGGGTACGAAATTGGTAATATCGTCGGGCGTAATGATTACCCCACAGGCATGAATTCCCGTATTTCGCACCGAACCTTCCAACGTACGTGCCATTTTTACGGTCTGACCTTCCAAATCGTCGCCATCATGGATGTTGAGCAGTTGGTGGACTTTCTCCAAATCCTCGGCCCTGAATTTCTTTTTCAAATCGGCATCCGACTGCCCGAAAATCTTGCCTAGTTTAGACATGGTCGGAATCAACTTCGCGATCCTATCGGCATCGCCCAAGGGCAGATCGAGCACCCGCGCCGTATCGCGAATCGATGACTTCGCCGCCATGGTACCATAGGTGATGATCTGTGCGACTTGGTTAGCGCCATACTTCTTGATGACGTAATCCATCACCCGACCCCTGCCTTCATCATCAAAATCGATATCGATATCGGGCATCGATACCCGCTCCGGATTCAAAAACCGCTCAAAAAGCAGATTGTACTTTAGGGGATCGATATTGGTGATCCACAAACAATAGGCAACTACCGAGCCGGCCGCTGAACCACGCCCCGGCCCTACCGAAACATCCATATTCCTGGCCTCGCGGATAAAATCCTCCGTAATCAAAAAATAACCGGGATAGCCTGAATTCTTGATGGTATCCAGTTCAAAATCGATACGTTCCGCTATTTCCGGCGTAATCTCTTCGTATCGCTTTTTAGCACCTTCATAGGTGATGTGTCGCAAATAGGCGTTTTCGCCCCGATTACCTCCATCTACAGCATCTTCCGCCACCTTGAATTCCTCGGGAATATCGAATTTGGGCAGTAATACATCGCGGGCGAGATCATAAGGCTCCACTTTATCGATGACCTCCTGAATGTTTAAAATAGATTCCGGAAGGTCTTCGAACATACGCTTCATCTCGTCCTGAGACTTAAAGTAGTACTCTTGGTTCGGCAGTCCGTAGCGGTAACCACGGCCCCGCCCGATCGGCGTGGCCTGCTTTTCACCATCTTTTACGCACAAGAGAATATCGTGGGCATCGGCGTCTTCCTTCGCGCAGTAGTAGGTGTTGTTCGTCGCCACCAGTTTGACCTCGTGTTTTTGGGCCATCGGAACCAAGACCTTGTTGACCCGATCTTCATCTTCCTGCCCATGACGCATAATTTCGACATACAGGTCCTCCCCGAATTGTTCTTTCCACCATAGTAACGCGTCTTCTGCTTGATTTTCACCAACGTTGAGGATTTTTCCCGGTACCTCCCCATACAGGTTTCCGGTCAACACGATAATATCCTCTTTGTACTGCGCTATTATATTTCGGTCGATTCGGGGTACGTAGTAAAATCCGTCGGTATAGGCAATGGACGACATTTTCGCCAGATTGTGATAGCCTTTTTTATTCTTGGCCAAAAGCACGATTTGGTAACCGTAGTCCTTTACACTTTTATTCGTATGGTCATCGCAGACGAAAAATTCGCAGCCGATGATGGGTTTGATTTCGTTTTCGGTCGGCTGCTCGCCATTTTCGACAGCCGCGGCATTTCGTTCTTTGACGGCAGTATTGTGGGCTTTGATTTCTTTGACAAAATGAAAGGCGCCCATCATATTGGCATGGTCGGTAATCGCGACCGCCGGCATGTTGGCCTCTGCGGTAACTTTTACCAAATCCCTTACCGAAATGGTAGACTGCAGTACCGAAAACTGTGAATGGTTGTGCAGATGGGCAAAAGAGGCTTCCTCTAGCGTTTGAATGTTCTTCTCGATCTCGGCTTCCGATACCCCATCCGTATCTTTTTCCCAGAGGGCATCGGCAATTTTCTTCGATGCTTTTTTAAGATTGATGTGCTTAAGGCCGATAAGTTGAATCGGTTGCGGATTCGCCTCTAAAAAATCTTCGAAGTAACCGGGTTGAACGTCCAACTTTTCAAGGGGATAATGCTTTCTTCGAACGAGCTCCAAGAAACATCTGGTCGTAGCCTCTACATCGGCGGTGGCATTGTGCGCCTCCCCAAAAGGCTCCCCGAATAAATGCTGGTGCAACTCCGTTAAGGTGGGAAGTTTGAATTTTCCGCCACGCCCCCCTGGAATTTGACAAAGGGTCGCCGTCTCCTCGGTACAGGTATCCAAAACCGGTAGTTCCTGCAAAGGGTTGGCCACCTTTAGCCTGTGGAACTCCGCACCCATAATATTCAGATCAAAGCCGACATTTTGCCCGACAATGAATTTCGTTTTCGACATGGCCGTATTGAACTTCTCCAAGACCTCTGCCAAGGGCACCCCCTTTTGCTCGGCCAGCTCGGTAGAGATACCGTGAATCTGCTCCGCATCATATGGAATATTGAAGCCATCTGGCCGCACCAAATAATCTTGATGCTCGATAACCTGACCCATCGCATCATGCAACTGCCAGGCGATTTGAATACAACGAGGCCAGTTGTCGGTGTCGGTGATAGGCGCATCCCATCTTTTAGGAAGGCCAGTGGTTTCGGTATCGAAAATGAGGTACATTATATATGTTTTTTATTCCATAGCGGAAGGAATGTGTTGAAACTGGCTTACCGTCAAAACAAAACGGCATTCCTTGTAGTAATTCTACCCTTGGGCATAAGAATACAGGATTCGTTTTATGGAATTTTTGATGGTAAAAAGTAACGATAAAAATACAATAATAGGGCAGTTTCAAAAAAGGGAGTTGTTAGGAGTTATCAACTTGCGGAATTTCGTTCTAAGCGAATCATGAACATTGGCTATATTTAGGGAAACACAACAACGAACCGATGAAAATCCTTAACAAACTTGCCGCGACACTATGTATTCCTTTTGTTATAGGGTGTGTAGAAAAGCAGCAGGACACTCACCAAAATGAGGGAAAAAACAAATTGAATTTCATTATCATCTTTGCCGATGACCTAGGCTATGGGGACTTGAGCTCTTACGGCAATCCGACCATTCATACGCCCCATCTGGACCGTATGGCCCACGAAGGTCAAAAATGGACCAACTTTTATGCAGGCGCCAGTGTTTGCACGCCCAGTAGGGCAGCCTTGCTCACGGGAAGACTTCCGGCACGAAGCGGTATGGCGAGCAACGAACGTCGCGTGCTCTTTCCTGATTCCAAAAACGGATTACCGACTTCCGAAATCACCTTGGCCGAGCAATTGAAAACAGTCGGTTACAAAACCGCGGCTATCGGAAAATGGCATCTCGGACATAAAGAACCCTACCTGCCCACCAACCATGGATTCGATTATTACTTTGGTATCCCTTATTCCAATGATATGGATAAGATAGACGGATTATTGCCGTATTGGGACTATTGTCATCAACCCAATGATTCCATAAAACCGGAACATTTTAATGTCCCCCTCTTGCGCAATACCGAAATTATCGAGTGGCCAGCGGATCAGCATTCCATCACCAAGCGCTATTCCGAGGAGGCTGTTTCCTTTATCAAAAAAAATAAAGACAAACCCTTTTTTGTGTATTTGGCGCACAATCTACCTCACGTACCTTTATTCGTTTCCGAAGAAGCCGCCGGTAAAAGCAAGCGCGGCCTATATGGCGATGTGGTCGAAGAAATCGATGACGGAGTAGGAAAAATATTGGCTACCTTGAAAGATGAGGGGCTAGATGAGCGCACTATTGTCGTCTTCACCTCTGACAATGGTCCTTGGTTACCCTTTAAAAATAACGGGGGCAGCGCCGGACCACTAAGAGCAGGAAAGGGCACTACTTGGGAAGGGGGCATGCGCGAACCGGGAATTTTTTGGGGACCGGGAAACATTGAACCAGGACTGGTCTCTGAAATCGGCTCTACTATGGATTTGTTCACCACCTTCAGCAAAATCGCCGGCGCCAAAATTCCCGATGATCGCATTATAGATGGTATTGATTTGAGCGAAACCCTCTTGCATCTCGCCCCGAGCCCGAGAAACAGCATACTCTATTATCGGGGTACGGAATTGTATGCAGCGCGACTCGGTGATTTCAAAGCCCACTTTATTACAGAGGGTGCCTATGGGGAATTGGGAGCGCGGGCAGCACATCAAACGCCCATGCTGTATAATCTAAGTCACGATGTTGGGGAAAAATACGATATCGCCTCAAAGCATCCCGAAATTTTGCAACAGATTCAAGAACTGATTTCAGAACATAAAGCCAATCTGGTCGTCGGTGAGGATCAATTGGTTGAGAGGGAATGAAAGGCGTCATCCCATAAAGATTCACAAGTAACCGTATTCACAGGAGTTTTATGTCGATTCAAAACATGCGCTCCAAGGTTATAAAGTTTCTTAGGAATAAATACTGTTTTCATTTTTAATTTTCTTGGTTGCTACTTCAAATAGAAGTATTATATTTGCATCCGCTTTGAGAAACCCATTTTAAATGGAGTTTCGTTTGAGCGAACAGATTCCGGTCTTCGCTGGAATGGAAATAAAAGTAAAATGTATTAATAACCAGGGTCGGGCACCCTACAAATTAATGTGATATGCCAGTTAAGATTAGATTACAAAGACACGGAAAAAAAGGAAAGCCATTTTATTGGATCGTTGCTGCCGATAGCCGTGCAAAGAGAGATGGTAAATATTTGGAGAAATTAGGAACCTACAATCCGAATACCAATCCTGCTACAATCGATTTGAATTTAGACCATTCCGTTCAGTGGTTACAGAACGGGGCACAACCGACCGATACGGCCCGAGCGATCTTGTCGTATAAAGGTGTGATGATGAAACATCATTTGTTGGGTGGATTGCGAAAAGGTGCCTTGACCGAAGAGCAAGTTGAAGAGAAATTCAACGCTTGGATGGAGCAGAAAGCAGGCCTGGTAGCTGCTAAAGTAGGTGGATTGGATAAGAAGAAAGCCGAGGCGAAAGCCGCTGCCTTGAAAGCAGAGAAAGAAGTAAACGAAAAACGTGCATTGGCCGCCGCTGAAGCGGAATTACCGGAAACCCCGGAAGCAGTAGATGCTGAAGAAGAGGTTGAGGCATTAGACGATGCCCCGAAACCAGAAGCGGATATTCCACAAAGCGAAAATACCGAAGGCAGTGCGGCAGCTGAGCCAGAAACGGAAGCAGTCGTTGAAACTCCTGAAGTCCCACAACCCGATGCCGACAATGCGGACCATACTCCTGTTGCTCCCGTAGTGGAAGAGGAAGTAGTGGAAGCGAATGACGATATGAAGAAAGCACCTAGCGTAGAAGAGGTGATGGAAAACAGCGATGAGGAAGTAAAACCTGCCCCGTCGGCCGAGGAAGAATAAAACACAAAGGAAGCGATGCGAAAGGAAGACTGTTTCTACCTAGGCAAGATCGTTTCTAAATATAGCTTTAAAGGTGAGGTGTTAGCAAAATTAGATGCCGACGAACCCGAGCTTTACGAAAATATGGAATCAGTATTTGTCTCAATGCGCGGCAATCTGATTCCATTTTTTATTGACAACTGTCGGTTGCACAAATCCAGTTTATTGCGTATCGATTTCGAGGAGGTGAAATCAGAGGCCGAGGCCGACACGATTATGGGTTCCGAATTATACCTGCCAGTTTCCTTCCTGCCCGAATTAAAAGGTAACAAATTCTACTTTCACGAGATTATCGGCTTTGCTATGAACGATGCCATTCACGGGGATATTGGCACGATAACCGGCGTGAACGACACCACTTCCCAAGCCCTTTTCGAAGTACAAAAGGGCGAGAAGCAATTGCTCATTCCTATTACGGATGAAATCATCACCGAAGTAAATCGGGAGAAGAAGACCATTTTTGTCAGTACTCCGGACGGACTCGTAGATTTATACCTATCCTGACTTCAGACCTATAGCAAACAGGCCATTGCACCTTTCGGTACAATGGCCTGTTCGATTTTTATTATGTTATTATAGGATATTAACCTGTAATATTGAATTGCCCTGTCATTGACGAATGGAATTGACAGTTGTAGAATAAGGTATCCGGGGCATTCATAGGCACGGTAAAACTAACCGTTCCCGTTTGCTCGCCGTTATTGGTTACCCCGTCATTATAGGCATTGGCATTCGTATTTCCTTGCGTGGTCTTGATAAAGAAAGGATGTCCTGAGGCATTCACCGTAAATGTATAGGTTTTTCCCCTTTCCAAGGAGATATTAGGATTACTCGCTGCGGATAGTCCACCACCATCAAAAACATATGCACTAGTTCCTGTATTGGTTACGTCGAAGTTGACTGCATCTTCATCGTCATCCTCCTCATCATCATCGGCATTGGCGCCCACATCACCTTGCGCGATTAAAGTGGCCAGCTCATCAATGCTCAAATGTACGTTGATATAACCGTCTATGGCGACCATTCCTGCGTAATCGATTGCGTCTCCTGTATTGGCCAGTCCGTCCAAGCCGTTGAGCGCGGTAACGTTAGTCTGTAAAGACCCTGAGCCACCGTCAACACTTCCCAAGGAGACTATGATAGCCCCTGGAGCATTTGCAACGTTACCCATATGAATATGGGCAGGGTGGTCGTCTCCATCAGTGGTACCCTCCAAATCGATGGTCACCAAGGTTTCGCCGTTTACACGTTCCGCGAAATTGACGATTCCGAAAATCGATGCATTGGAAACCGACGCAAGTTCATACTCCTTGCTTTCCCCGGTCAACTCGTTTTGACCAATGTCGCCTTGTGCAACTAGAGTTCCTAATTCATCTGCACTTAAATGTATGTTGATGTAGCCGTCATATGCCAACACATCATCATAACCAAAGGCCGTATCATCATCAAGTGAAGCCAAGTTACTCGCACTAATACCTGTAGCGCCATTCACCGGATTGAAGGTAAAAGCGATGTCCCCACCTTCGGCGGCGGTATTCCTGTGTATGTGTCCGGGATGCATCCCGTCTTCCGGTGTATTGCTTAATTCGATAACCACTAAGGCTTCACCATTCACACGTTTTGTAAATGTCGCTGTACCTTCGATATCCTCGACTGCAACACTCCCCAAAGCATACGTTTTAGAATCAGTGGTCAATTCATTTTGACCGATATCCCCTTGGGCTACCAAAGTACCCAATTCGTCAGCACTTAAGTGAATATTGATGTAGCCATCATACGTTATGACGTCGTCATAACCAAAGGCAGTATCATCATCCAATCCAGCAACATTGGTCTTGCTGATTCCTGTAGCACCATTGACAGGGTTAAAGGTAAAGGCAATGTCGCCACCTTCAACGGCCGTGTTCATATGGATGTGCCCGGGATGCATTCCGTCTTCCGGGGTATTGCTCAATTCGATAACCGCTAAGGCTTCGCCATTCACCCGTTTAGTGAAGGTAGCTGTACCTTCGATATCTTCTACGTCAACACTGCCCAAGGCATATGTCTTAGATTCGGCGGTCAATTCGTTCTGGCCGATGTCACCTTGAGCCACTAAAGTCCCTAAATCGTCGGCGCTAAGGTGTACATTAATGTATCCATCAAATTCCAAAAGGCCGTCATAGGTAATGGCGGTACCATCATCTAGAGTTGTAATGTTCGTGGAACTTTCCCCCGTATCACCGTTAACAGTGGTCAGGCTGAGCGCGATGTCCCCACCTTCGGCAGCAGTATTGAAATGGATGTGTGCGGGATGCATTCCCCCATTCGGCGTATTATCTAATTTTAGGTTTACGACCGTAGAATCGTTATCATAGGTGATAAAAGTTGCGGTACCTGAAATGTCCGGATCTGCTACAGCTGCCAAGTCGTAGGTTTTGGAAGCTACTTCAGTTGCCATTTCGTCCATATCCGTTGGAGGAGTGGAAACGTCATCATCATTGTTACAACCAACAAATAGTAGCGTACTTGCCAGTATTGTCAGCATTGGAAATCGTTTTAATCTTGCTTTCATAAGTTATATGTTTGTTATCTAGAAAAGATACGTAGAACTCGGAGCAAAGGTTTGCTTTTATCGATAAAATCTTAACGCTATAGAATAAAAGCTACCATTTTTATAATTATTTACTTACAATTTTTTAAAACACCCCTATATGCCCAATCCTTTTGCGTTCAAACAGTTTACAGTACATCAAGACCGTTGTGCCATGAAAATCGGTACAGACGGCGTGTTGCTCGGGGCATGGACTTCAGTTGAAACCAATCCTGATTCGGTGTTGGACATTGGCGCCGGCACTGGTCTTCTCGCTTTGATGATGGCCCAACGCTCTTCCGCAGAAACCATCGAAGCCCTTGAAATTATGGAAGCCGCCTACGAGCAATGTGTGGAAAATTTCGAGAATTCCCCTTGGGCCGACCGTTTATTCTGTTTTCACGCCGGTTTGGATGAGTTCGTAGCGGAGATTGATGAACCTTACGATTTAATTATTTGCAACCCGCCCTTCTATCCCGAATCGATTTCTAGTGGTGATGAAGCCCGCGATATGGCACGCCAAAATCAATTCCTGCCTTTTGACGAACTCCTGCAAGGCGTTTCTCTATTACTAGACAAGCAAGGAACTTTCTCCACCATACTTCCGTTTGCCGAGGAAGATGATTTTTTAAAACTGGCCGCCGGATTTTCACTTTATCCCAAGCGGATAACGAGAGTAAAGGGCAACCCGTCAGCGGCATTCAAAAGGAGCTTGTTGGAATTCCGTTTTGAAAAAAGCATCCCAAAAATCAGTGAACTGGTTATTGAAGTGGGCAGGCATTCGTACACCGAGGAATACATCGCCCTTACCAAAGATTTTTATTTAAATATGTAACATTCGCTCGGTCTATTGTTATATTTTCTTTATTTATCTTTGATAAAAATTTGCGACTATGCGACCCGATTTATTTGAGGCCCCCGATTACTATAAGCTTGACGATTTACTTTCTGAAGAACATAAATTGGTTCGCGATGCCGCCCGGCAATGGGTAAAAAGGGATGTCTCCCCAATTATCGAGGAATATGCCCAAAAGGCGGAATTTCCCAAACAAATCATCAAGGGACTTGCGGAAATCGGTGCCTTCGGACCCTATATTCCAGAGGAATACGGCGGTGCTGGACTGGACCAAATCAGTTACGGCCTAATCATGCAGGAGATCGAGCGGGGCGATAGTGGCGTACGCTCGACGGCATCGGTACAGTCTTCTCTGGTCATGTACCCCATTTACACTTATGGCAACGAAGCGCAACGCCAAAAATACCTTCCGAAATTGGCTTCCGGGGAATGGATGGGCTCTTTCGGATTGACCGAACCCAACCATGGCTCGAACCCTGGGGGAATGGAAACCAAGTTCAAGGATATGGGAGACCATTACCTTTTGAACGGGGCAAAACTATGGATATCGAACTCTCCCTTCTGCGATGTCGCCGTCGTCTGGGCGAAAAACGAGGAAGGCCGTATTCATGGCCTTATCGTAGAACGTGCTATGGAAGGATTTTCCACTCCTGAAACACACAATAAATGGTCGCTACGGGCATCCGCCACGGGAGAATTGATTTTCGACAACGTAAAAGTGCCCAAAGAAAATCTACTGGAAGGCAAATCCGGTTTGGGTGCACCATTGGGTTGCCTGGATTCTGCGCGATACGGAATTTCATGGGGGGCCATCGGTGCTGCCATGGATTGTTATGATACCGCTTTACGGTATGCAAAAGAACGCGTTCAGTTCGGGAAACCGATTGCGGCATTTCAATTGCAACAAAAGAAATTGGCCGAGATGATCACCGAGATTACCAAGGCACAGCTATTGGCCTTACGCTTGGGCCAGCTTAAAAACGAAGGGCGCGCCACAACGGCCCAAATTTCTATGGCAAAACGAAACAATGTGGATATGGCCCTGAATATCGCACGTGAAGCACGTCAAATCTTGGGAGGAATGGGCATTACCGGAGAATACAGTATCATGCGCCACATGATGAATTTGGAAAGCGTTATCACCTATGAGGGTACGCACGATATACACTTGTTGATTACAGGTGCCGATATTACCGGACATCAAGCCTTTAAATAAGGATTATTTTTTGTAGTAAGTGAAGGTTACTTCATCATCCGCAAGCTCCGGATTGTCGACAAAATTAAGTTGAAGCTGCTGGTTATCGACTTGATAACGGTACTGCACACCGTCGGGAAATGTTATTAAATTTCCTGCAACCGTATAGTTGTATTTTCCGTCTTCCATCAGAAAGAAATTATCGTCCGTGCTTGAAACGGTCAATTTGCTTCCTTCAAAAGAAATACGATGGGTACTGAAATCGGTATCGGGTTCAAAAAAGCAGAAACAGGAAACATTCTCCAACACCCAATTTCCTTCCAAATCAACATTAACGACTCCTTCCTCCGGATTGTCGGCCGAGCAAGAAACCGCTAAAATAGCAAGTAGTAGTATGGTGGTTATTTTCCGCATTCACTCAAAGTTAGCCTAAAAACCATTATGTAGTGGAAGGCCTATTTAAAAACAACGTTAAATTTTCATAAGAAGTATATGAAAAACGCCTTTTTTCACCTTAAAAAACAAAAAAACGCCTTTTCGCAACAGAATTTGGAGTGTTCACATCATTTATTTCCCCAAATCGGACTAAGCATGTAAGTTTACAGTGTTATTAAAAAAGAAGTATAATTTTTCATTTTCATATAGTGTTCTCGTAAAAGAGCTTGATCTTCATTGATCAGGCTCTTTTTAGTTTTACCCTTTTGGAACCATTTTACAGAAAAACGGAATCAATTGCTATTTAACTTCAAATTGATGCAGGTTTTTGTTCCTATACGGACGCAGATCGTTGTTTATCCATATGCGCTGCCACAGTTGTAGAAATCGCGTTATTTCTAATTTTCACAAGGCACGCTATAGGACCAAGAGATACCATTTTCAAAAATACCGTTGGATGAGTATCGGTTGCACCACAGAATAATGGCTTCTCACCACACTTTTTAAGAGGCTCACATCATTTATTTCCCCAAGATGGTGTAAGCACCTAAGTTTACAGTGTTATTAAAAAAGAGTAAAATTTTTCATTTTCATATAGTGTTCTCGTAAAAGAGCTTGGTCTTTATTGATCAGGCTCTTTTTAGTTTGTACCTTGTTGGGAAGCAATGTGGAAGCTTGAAATCGCAACCTGACACATCATTTCATTGGTATAGGTAATCCCAACATAGCTCTCGGAATATATTCGGTCTGCCGCCCAACTAATGGCCGTAACATTCTACTCTTTGCTTTTAAATAGGCGCCCTATTTTATCAAAGAGGTTGGGTTTATCAACAATGGCAATCTCGCCCATAATATAATCCTCCATCGTTAAAACTACCTTTAAGTCACTGGTTGCCTTATTGATAGCTATCGTTTTAGACCGATAACCGATATGGAGCACCTCGAGTACCGCGTTTAATTTTAATGAATCCTGTGGAATGGTCAAGCTAAAATTTCCGTCAAAATCGGTTTGGGTTTCAATTCCGGAACCTTGTAATACGATTTTCACTCCGGGCAATGGCCCCTGACTGTCACTGACCTTCCCGGAAATGGTACTATCGTCCGTTGCAATTGGCTTTGTCCCAACATCATCCTGAACGGCGATCCTGCCCATGACGATTGCCGTCGGCGTAGGGGTGCGGTCTTGAGCGATTACCGGCGAAATTCCAGACAGCAAGGCTACCGAAGCCACTAAAATGCCACTGTGTTTTATAGCATTACCTTTTCGCGAACGAAGGGTACGGTTCAGTTGGTCCGGACGAAACCGACCACATAGCTCTGCTCCCGAATCGAGCTTTTGGGAAAGCATCGAGAATGAAGTATTCGAAAAATCAACGACTTCTTTTTTACAACTGTCGCATAGCCTGCCCTTTGCAGTAGCGGTCATATTTTCCCAATTTTCGTGACAAGGTTCCGGAATAGTGATGGTATACTTCATAGTTTGACTGTTTAGACCTCAAAACTAAGAGACTGCCGACACATTAAAAACAAGCAATGAGGGAACCGACCTGTTGCATGAGGGAACGGGCTTTTACCAGTGTACCGAAGACCTTTTCCGCTTCGTAAAACTAAACCACTATGAATTAGACATTCATAGGTTTAGAAGAGCAATGCCCGGAAAATCCAGGGTAATCAGGTAAATATGTTGTTTGGTAATTTTGGCCTATTAACCGAATAACCAAGAAACTCAATAACCAGAATAATGAAGCTTTTTATAGAAACGAAAGCCTGTAATCTCCCCAGCCATCGGGAGCAGGGTTTCAACGAACAACGAGGAAATGAACCGGTCGAACACTTGGCATTTTTAAATTCGGTTTGGAAACTCTTTAAGCGATTCCCTATGAAAAGTTCTAGGTGGGCCTTTCCTGAATTCAATTCCTTGCATCGGCTTTGTCCCTGTCCTCGTCCTTTTTCTTTTGCTGAAAAACTTTCACACTGGTCTTCATATCGGCATACCTGGGGTCGGGAACATAATGTTGTTTTTCCATTTTGATGACCTCGATACTCAAAAACCCGAATTCGCTCACCACTTTGCCGTAAAAGCGATAGATGCCCCTGCCCCTAAAATGATATTTGGCAGCTACGGGCGGAAAAAGCACCGTATCAAAGACTTTACCCTGTTGATCGATCATTGTGGCAAAATGCATTCGCTTGCCGGTGTGGGTACTGGTATTCTTGACCGTGACCAGATAGCCATAAATGTCGATGTGATGGTCTAGAAAACGTTCGAGGTCTTTGACACAGCGCTTATTTTTCGGAGGGGTCGCCAGCAATTCAAACGGACTACACAAACAAAAGCCCAAAAGCTCCAATTGCGTAAAGGCCATTTCGAGGTCGGTGGTATGCAATCGAGGAATCTTAAAATCCTGATGCTTGGGCGGAAACAACTTCGGATGGTCTATTTTTACATTCTTATTGAGAAAGAGATGCGCTTTCCAAAGCAGTTGATGCTTGTTCACTCCCGTAAACCGAAATGCATCGATACGGATCAGAATACTCGCTTGATCGACCGTGATAAAAACGCGGTCCAAAAAATCCTCTAATGAAACATAGCTACCATTCGCCGTTCTATCTTTTAAGATGCGTTCCGATACGCGATCTTCCAATTCCCGCAAATATCCGAATCCGAGAAAAATAGCCGAGCCGTAAATAACATTGTTGTTAAAACTCCTATTGATACAGGGCGGATAAATGGTGGCGCCCAGCATTCGAGCCTCGTGCACATAAAATTCGGACCGGTAAAAGCCACCACCGTTATTGAGCACGGCAACTATATATTCCAGCGGATAATATGCCCTTAAAAACAAGGTCTGATAACTTTCTACGGCATAGGAGGCCGAATGCCCCTTGGCAAAGGCATAGCCTGCAAAACTGGCAATCTGTTCCCAAATCTCATGGATAAGGGTGTCGGCGTACCCCTTTTTTCGGCAGTTATCGATGAATTTCTCCTCGACCCGTTGAAACTCTTCCCGCGATCGGAATTTACCGCTCATACCACGACGCAGTACATCGGCCTCGCCCAGATCCAGCCCCGCAAAATGATGTGCTACTTTGATGACATCTTCCTGATATACCATGACCCCATAGGTGTCGGGCATGATATCGAGCATTACCGGATGTGCTTTTTCCTCGGCCCTGCCCTTGTTCCGATGACGAAGAATATATTCACGCATCATCCCGCTTTTTGCGACCCCTGGCCTGATAATGGAGCTTGCAGCGACCAATCCGAGATAGGTATCGACCTCTAATTTCTTTAGAAGCATACGCATGGCGGGCGACTCTACATAAAAACACCCCATGCATTGTGCCGTTTTGACCAGATTATTGATCTTGGGATCTTTCTTGAATTTCTTGACATCATGAATATCAAAAGTGCCGCTGTCCTTAGGCTGATTGTATGCGATTATCTCAAGGGATTCCTTGATTTTAGACAAGCCCCGTTGCCCTAAAATATCGTATTTATAGAGACCCACATCTTCGGCAATGACCATATCGAACATCGTCGTCGCAAACCCCTTGGGCGGCAAATGTGTGGCCGAAAACCAATGCAAAGGCTTTTCACTGATCAAAATACCCCCGGCATGAATGCTCAGGTAATTGGGCATCCCCATAATCAAACGGCCGTATTTGATGACCAATCGGGATACCTCATCGAGTTGTGAAAGGGTATACCTGCCTTCGGCAAGAAAATCGATTTCGCTTTTGGGGAGTCCGAATACCTTGCCTAACTCCCGAACAACACCTTTATGCTTGAAGGTGACATAGGTACCCAGAAGTGCCACATGATCGAACCTCTTAAAAATATACTCGGTCATCGTTGGCCGGTCCCGATGCGAAAAGTCGATATCAAAATCGGGCGGATTGGCGCGATACAGGTTCATAAAACGCTCGAAATAAAGGTCGAGTTCCATCGGGTCTACATCGGTAATACGCAAAAGGTAGGCAACGATACTGTTCGCCCCACTACCTCTACCTACATAAAAGAAGCCCTGCTTTCGGGCATAGGTGACAATATCCCAATTGATGAGAAAATAGGAAACGAAGCCCATGCTTTTAATGAGTTCCAATTCTTTTTCCAAACGTTCGATGATGCCATCTCCCCCGTCCGGATATCGATAAGGCAGCCCTTCTTGGCACAATCGCTCGATCATTTTCTCATCATCCTGCTTTGTGGCCAAGTAGGTTTTAAGGTTCTGTGGTTCCCTTCCTTTTGAAAAATCGAAATGAATGGAGCAGGCATTCAATAATCGCTCGGTATTTTCCAAGATAAAAGCATACTCCGAAAAAACTGCCGCCAAGTTTTCCATCGGAAACATTTTCTCGTTCTCGTCTGCTTCCTCGGTCTTTTCCAACTTGCTCAACAAGATGTTGTTGTCGATGGCGCGCAGTAATCGATGCGCGTTAAAGTCCCCCTTATTGCGGAATGTAACGGGCTGCTGTACGACCAACCTATCCTTCAATTGTAGTAGTCTAGAAAAAGGTAGGCGCCTTAAATCGGCAATGGAAACTCCGATATATTCATGTGCCGCAAAATCATATTGATTGTCCTTCACCACTTTTTCAAAAGGATACACGACATAGGCATGTTCGAATTTCGGGGCGATGGGAGGTAGTTCTTTTGCTTGGTGCAAATGTTCGGAAAGGAAATCATTCAGCTCTAGATAACCTTCGTTGTTTTTGGCGATTCCCACAAAACAGCAATCGACACCGTTCCTAAAATCGATTCCAAGTATGGGCTTCACGTTATATTCTGGAGCCTTTCGCACAAAATTGAGTGCGGCCGAGGTATTGTTGATATCGGTCAGCACCAATTGCGTTACCCGGTTTTCCTGCGCCAGTTTCAGGAGTTCCAACTCCGAAAAGGTTCCGTATCGCATGCTGTAATATGTGTGACAGTTTAGATAGATGGTAGATTGAGATTTTAGATGTTAGCTATTTGGTGTTTGGTGTTGAATGAAAAACGTCTTCGCGAGGAGGCACGACGAAGCGATCTGTTGAATTATAGCACAAGTGTATCCGCGGTGCCCCTCGTACTAAATGAAACAGGTCGCTTCAGCCAAAAAAGGCCTCGCGAAAACGTAGGTTGTATGTTTTTACCCTCATACTTTAAATTGTTCCCCCTTTGGGGTTTAGGGGGCCTACTGCTTTCGATGCGCCAGCACGATCGGCGGCTGGCCATTGAACGGATTGTGCATTCGCCCGATCGTCTTAGAGCCCATGGCCGAGGCCCGAATCACGCTTTTGTCGCCATAGCGGTTTCGAATCGCATCCAAAGCCTGATAGAGGTTTAAAGCTTCTTCGGTATCATCGAAGAGGTCGATTTGGTAATTGCCCGACACCAAATGGCTGAATCGAACGCCTATCAAACGCACTAACAGCCTTCGGTTATATAAGATCTTGAACATTTCAAGGATTTTCGGAATCAGGATATGGTCGGCGCTCGTATACGGTATGCGCAATTGTTTGGAGTACGTATTGAAATCGGAATACCGGATCTTAACCATGATGCAGGCCGTCAACTTTTCACCACGTCGTAATTGATAGGCCAAGTTTTCGGTCATCGCGATCAGGATGCCTTTTAGTTTTACCACATCAATAGTGTCTTTGTCGAACGTACGTTCGGTAGAAATGGATTTTCGTTCCCAGAAAGGGGTTACGGGAGTATTGTCGATACCATTGGCACGCTTCCAGATTACTGTCCCGTTCTTACCGAGTACACGCTGCATCACATCCATGGGCATTTCCTGTACGGTACCTACTTTGCGAAGGCCTAAATTACGTAGGGTCTGATAGGTCTTATCGCCTACCATGGGAATTTTTTTGATGGAAAGTGGCGCCAAAAAGGTCTTCTCAAGGCCGTAATCGATTTTTAACTGATTGTTGGGTTTGGCCTCATTGGTGGCGACTTTCGATACCACCTTATTGACCGATAATCCGAAGGAAATGGGCAAGCCGGTCTCGTTTATGATTTTCCGGCGTAGTTCGGAGGCATATTTATAGGAGCCGAAAAATCGATCCATTCCGCTTAGATCCGCATAGAACTCATCGATACTCGATTTTTCAAAAAGTGGTACATACTCCTTGATGATTTCGGTAACCAAATCGGAATGTTTACTGTAGGTACCCGCATTGCCTTTTATCGTTACCGCTTCGGGGCATAATTCCCGCGCCATTTTCATGGGCATGCCCGAATGAATACCATACCCTCGGGTCTCGTAGCTACAAGCGGCCACTACGCCACGGTCGCTCAGCCCACCGACAAGGACCGGCTTGCCTTTTAAACGGCTATCTATTTGGCGTTCTACCGATACGAAAAAAGTATCGAGATCTAGATGTAAGATTGTTTTGTTCATTGCTATCCTAAAAACGGATAGCTAATATATGGAATTATTCCTATTTTTTGGATTATATCCAATATATTACAATAAAAAAACGTCCTGCATTGAGCAGGACGTTTAGTACTTAAATCGATTGAATAGTTAAGTGCTTTTATACAAACGCAAAGCCTGTAGCTATTCTAAAAAGCAATGCGTAGAGCCCCATTGCAATTAATGTGAAACTAAACCATGCGTAAATTTTCATGTAGTTTTTCAACAAATAGTTTCCCAAATTTCTAAATCCTTCTAAATAAATTTCCCTAATAAGTAAAGTTGTCTTCATATGCATTTCATTTTATATAGTCTACTGCAAAGATGGTGCTAGATAGGAAGTTTAGTATATATAACAGCTAAAAGGATAAAAATTCAGTTGAAAGGAAACACCTTTGCAGCTTAACCGAATTGTATGCATTTTAAAGATCGTTTTTCACAGTAGCGACCGATTCTTCACATTTTGAAAGGAAATCTAATAGATTTTGCCCCTAGCGATACGAATAAGGTTGCAGGTACAAAAAACCCCGTTTCCTAAAATCGGAAACAGGGCTTTCAAACAAACCAACTCAAACCTTCGGTAATTTCTTATTGTCCGAATTTGTAGCCAAACGTGGCCAGAAGCATCAAGTTTTTCAAATTGGAGGTATTGGTCGTAGAAATATCGAATAGACCGAATTCCGTTCCGATACCTACTTCGAAACTATCATTGAAAATGATTCCAACGCCAGTATGGAAACCTAGATCTAAGCTTTTGAAATTATTGCCCGCAGTATTGCCGATCTCTAACCGCTCACCTGCAAGATTTGCGGAGACCAGCACCCCGACATTCAATCCGGCAGTAGCAAAAAAGTATCCCGAACCCCCCACTTCAAAAAATTCATAGCGCGCTCCCACAGGAAGGTCAAGGTAAAACAGATTGAAATTTCCGGCAGCGGAAGAAGCTCCCTTCTTTGCGAAACCAAGTCCCGAACCTAGATAAAAGTCGTCGGTCAGATCAAACTCGATGGTGCCTCCTATCTTGACTCCCAATGCCCTCCCAAACAGAGCATCGTCACCCGGGTCTGGGGACGTGATGTTCGCGAGCCCAATACCACCTCTAACACCAAAAATTTGTGCTTGGGTCGAAAAGCTTGCCATTACAACCATTAAAACCATAAGTACTTTTGCAGAATTTTTCATAGTCCGTATTTTTTGAAGATTATGGATTTTCGTGTTCTCGAAACATCCGATTATTTAGATGGGAGAAAGGTATAGAGAAAGCCTATCCAGCGAAATACCCCCTAAGTTGTATTTTTTTCTACTGGTTTTCCAGTATATTGAATTTTAGGTATTTATAGTACCATATAGATATAGTATATTGGCTTTAGCAATGATGAAACACCGAAATCGAATGCGCGTTTTATTCCATCTAATTCTACTATATCTACCCTTCAGTATTTCTGGCCAAATAGAAGGGGAACAGTATAGAGATAGCCTGCTTATGGAGCTGCAGCATTTAAAAAACCTCGAAAAAGAACAGCAAGACGCCGACATCATGAGTGACAAGGTAGCCCTCCTTTGTTTACTCGCGAGGGAATATGATGGCATTGATTCTACTAAAACCTTTGATTTCGCTTTCGAAGCGCTAAAAATCAGCGAGAAGCGCGAATACCGGATTGGCGTAATCGACGCCAATTTTACTTTGGGAAGGGCATTCATGTATATCGATCCCACCGAGGCCGCCGGTTATCTAGAGGAAGGGTATCTGCTGGCGGACAAACTTGTTAAAAACGATTCTTCGCAAAAACTATTAAAACTTTGGGCAAATGGGACCTATAATCTCGGCCTTAGCTATGGTTATATGGGAAAACACCAAAAGGAAATCGAGTTTACCAGCCAGGTAATTCCCGTTGTTGAAAAATTGGGAGATTCCCTTTTTCTAGCGAATATTTACACCAACCTAGGTGTGAAATACCTGAATCTAGTCAATCATAAAGATGGATATCACAGCTTGAGAAGAGGCCGGGAAATCTATAAATCGCTGAACGACCCACAGGAGACGACGTTTAATATCATTCAAATGGCAATGGCCTTCGAAGGTCTAGATTCTTTGGGTCAGATGAAGAAGACGTTGGCCGAAGCCAAAGTTCTTCTTGAAAAGTACCCCAATGTCTTCGACAAATTCAATTACAACCTACAAGAAAGCCAGTATTATCTGCGTACCGAACGACCGAAGAACGCCATCGAATCACTTGACCGGATTCTAGGCCTGGTAGAGAACGATACAAACTCCAAACTGTACGGAATGGTAATGCAGCGCTATGCCAGAGCCTATAAAGGAATACAGGACTTTGAACGTGCTTCTGACTATGCTACGAAGTATATCGCCAACTCAAAAGCGACGCAAAGCGGAATGGGTTGGTTCGAAGGCCTTTATGAACGTTCGGAGTACCATGCCGCGGCCGAGCATTACGAAGATGCCTATAAAGATCTGTTATTGGCCGTTGATATCTACGATAGCCTGGAAACTATGAATACCATAGCCAAGCTTGAAGAACTAAATATCAAATTCGAGACTGCCGAACAGGAAAAAGAGATATTGGGCCTGAGAGTTAAAAACGAGGAAAAGAAATCGCATGCCTATCTTTTAGGTGCTTTGGCCAGTATACTGGCCTTTATACTTTTCATAGGATATTATGCCTATAACCAAAAACTGAGAAAAGCGCGTAAGAAAGAGCTCAGGCAGGAAGCAGAGGTGAATTTGCTAAAACAGGAACAGCAGAACAAGATTTTTTCCGCTATGATAGAAGGGCAGGAGAAAGAACGCAAACGACTGGCCATAGATCTTCACGACGGTCTTGGGGGAAGGCTAAGCGGTATTAGCATGAACCTTTCCAAGTTGGATAAGGACGAGCCCAAACAATATCCGAAGAAACAATTACAAAAGGTCATGAAGGACCTGGACGATTCGCTCACCGAGTTGCGAACCATAGCCAGGAACATGATGCCGGAAACCTTGGTGAAATTCGGACTTCAAGCAGCATTGAAAGATTATTGCAGCAGCATGACCGGAAAGGACACCAAGGTAACACTGCAATTTTATGGTGGGGACAAAGGCATCGGAATACAACAGCAGGTAACGATGTATCGGGTGATACAAGAACTGATCAACAACGCCATTAAGCATGCAAAGGCTTCGGAAGTTTTGGTGCAATATATGCGCGAGGGAAACAATGTGGACATCACGGTCGAAGACAATGGTATCGGTTTTGAAAAAAATAAGAATAACACCCACGATAATGGAATGGGATTATCGAACTTACGAACCCGAGTAGCCTATTTAAAAGGGGACCTCGATTTTCATAGCGAAGTCAACGAAGGGACAACGGTTAACGTACATATCAATATCGATGCAGCATAAACCTATTAGCGTACTGATCGTAGATGATCACCCGATGGTCATCGAAGGACTAAAAACCCTTTTGAGCGATGATGAACGGGTTGCCATAAAAACCCATTTTACCAACGGGCAAGACACCCTTGATTTTTTGGAGACCGAAATCGTAGATGTGATTTTATTGGACGTAAACCTTCCCGATATCAATGGTGTGGAAATGGTAAAAATGATTCTGGACAAACGCGCGACCATCAATATTCTCGGCTTGAGCACCTACAGCGAACCGAGCATCATCAACCAAATGATCAAGAACGGTGTGAAAGGATACCTGCTGAAGAATGCCACTTCCGATGAACTGGTCACTGCGATTTCACAGGTTCACGAAGGTCATTTTTATTTTGGAAGCGAAGTACAAAAAATTTTGGCGGATTCGGTGACCCAGGAAACGCAGGATATTCCAAAACTTACACGAAGGGAAACCCATATCCTAAAATTGATCGCCGAGGGTAAAACGACCAATACCATTGCGGAAGAACTTTTTATAAGTCCGCTTACGGTGGAAACCCATCGACGTAACCTCATGCAGAAAATGGAGGTTTCGAATGCGGCATCCCTTATCAAAATAGCGATAGAAAAAAAGTTGATTTAGCTACTATGGCACATTCCAAAAGTGCGTGAAGCTTCCCAAGAATCGACTGTGCGTCAATTTGGCCATTACCTTCCCGTAAAGTTTTAATGTAGTTTTAATCGCTCCATAGCGAGATTTTCGTTACAAACCATCCAAATTAATACGGCATAAAAAAACCGTAGACCTACTTATTTTTGACTCCGTAACTTTTTGTCCAAGAAATTCCTTGCCCACATCATTCTACTAGAACCCTATTTTCATCCCTATTGCCTAAAACATATTTTAAAATGTAAACCTCCCGCAAATCAATCCCCCTAATTCTTGAAATCTCACTATATTAGTCAGATACTTAAAATTGAAAACAACCCAATATGCAATTCAAAACAATCAACTACACGAAAACACTAATTTTTGCGCTAACCCTCGCGCTTTTGTCATGCGGGGAAAAACCGGATGACACCCCATGGACCGAGCTGTTCGATTCCAAAACACTTAATGGTTGGTCGCAGCTGGGTGGTGAAGCAACTTACGAAGTTCGGGATGGGGCTATCGTAGGGACTACGGTTTCCGGTACGCCAAACTCCTTTCTTACTTCAGACAAAATGTACGGGGATTTTATATTGGAATTAGAGTACAAAGTAGATTCCTCTATGAATTCGGGAATTCAAATACGAAGCAATAGCTATCCCCACTATAAAGATGGCAGAGTACATGGCTATCAAATTGAAATAGACCCTTCGGACCGCGCGTGGAGTGCAGGAATCTTCGACGAGGCTCGCAGAGGATGGCTGCACCCTTTGGCAGACGACAACACCGCCGCAAAAGAAGCCTTTAATCAGAACGACTGGAACCATTACCGCATCGAAGCCTTGGGCGACACCCTGAAAACTTGGATCAATGGTGTTCCCGCTGCACATTTGGTCGATGATCAAACCGATAAGGGATTCATCGGTCTACAGGTACATTCCATACGGGACACCCAAAAAGCCGGGACCGAGATACTCTGGAAAAATATTCGTATCCTGACTGAAGATCTGGAAAAGTATGCCCAAAAAACACCGTTGCCCCTTGTCGATAAAAAGAATGAACTTACCAAGAACGAAGCAGATCAAGGTTGGAAAATGCTTTGGGACGGCGAAACTACCGAAGGGTGGAGGGGCGCGAAATTGGATAGTTTTCCAGAGCAAGGCTGGATCATCGAAGATGGGGAGCTTATCGTACTTTCCACTGGTGGCGAAGAATCCGCTGCTGGTGGTGATATCGTCACGACCAAGAATTATGGCGATTTTGAATTGATGGCCGATTTTAAGCTTACCGAAGGTGCCAATAGCGGAATCAAGTATTACGTCGATACCGAAATCAACAAGGGTGAGGGCTCCTCAATCGGTCTGGAATACCAAATCCTTGACGACGACAAACATCCTGACGCCAAAGAAGGAAATCATGAAGGAAGTAGAACCGTAGCCTCTTTGTACGACCTTATACAGGCCGATCCGAAGAAGCCGATAAATCCCATCGGGGAATGGAATCGAGCTCATATCATCTCTAAAGACAATCATGTAGAGCATTACCTGAACGGCGCCAAAGTCTTGGAATACGACCGTAAAAGCGATGCGTACAGAGCATTGGTTGCCAACAGCAAGTACGTTAATTGGCCCAATTTCGGGGAGTTGGACAGTGGTCAGATTTTATTGCAGGACCATGGTGATCGGGTCAGCTTCAAAAACATTAAAATCAAAGAACTTACCAAAGAATAAACCTATGACAACGAGACGCAGTTTTATAAAAAAGACCTCAGCTGGTAGCGTTGCTTTATCCTTGGCCGGGCTAACACTACCCTCAATGGCCAACGCCAATATCCTCGGCGCGAATGACCAGATCAATTGTGCGGTCGTTGGGGTCCGTAGCCGTGCCAAGGCACACGTTTTGGCCATTCATAGCTGCGACAATGCCAAGATTCTTTATAGCTGCGATGTAGACGATACCATTTTGGAGGAACACAATACCTGGTGCCAAAAAAACATCGGTTATATCCCGAAAGTAGAAAAGGATTTCAGGAAAGTTCTCGAAGATAAAGATGTAGATGCCGTATTTATCGCAACTCCGGAACACTGGCACGCCCCAATGGCCATACTGGCCATGCAAGCAGGTAAACATGTGTATTTGGAAAAGCCATGCAGTCACAACCCCCATGAAAACGATCTGTTGGTCGCTGCCCAAAAAAAGTATGGAAAGAAAGTGCAAATGGGCAACCAGCAACGCTCGGCCAGGACTTCCATCATGGCCATAAAGGATATCAGAGAGGGTATTATCGGAGAGGTGTACAAAGGGGAAGCCTATTATACAAATAATCGCGGTTCGATCGGTATCGGTAAAGAAATCGAAGTGCCTAAAACCTTGGATTGGGAAATGTGGCAAGGCCCAGCGATTCGGGAGGCCTATAGGGATAACATTCACCCTTACAACTGGCATTGGTTCCGAACCTGGGGAACGGGCGAAATACACAACAACGGCACGCACGAAATCGATCTTTGTCGATGGGCCCTAGGCGTTGACCTTCCGGATAGCGTTACTTCCTTCGGAGGTAAATATACCTATGAAGATGACTGGGAGTTCGCAGATAACCAACAAGTAACCTTTACCTACCCTGAAGATAAATTCATTACCTGGACAGGCCATAGTCGCGGCATGATGCAACCCGAACAACCGGGACGCGGAGCGACAATTTACGGTAGCAAGGGTGCCATTCGCATGGACCGCAACTTTTACAAATTATTCGATTTACAAGGAAACCTTATAAAATCGGAAATGGAAGATGCCGACAGTGCCACTACCAACACTATGGGACAGGGAGGCTTGGATGTCAACCACGTGGGCAACTTTTTCGATGGCATACGAACCGACAAGTCATTGCACGCCGAAATCAAGGATGCCAGTATCTCTACCATGCTTTGTCATCTCGGGAATATGGCTCAAGATGCGGGTGAAACCTTAAAAATCGATCCAGCTACCGGAAAAGTCCTTAATAACGAAAATGCGATGAAAGCTTGGAAACGCGACTATGCCATGGGTTGGGAACCTAAGTTGTGAGAGTTCTGTTCATTACCATCGATTGATTTTAAACCATGTAGTTTTGCATGAATATTCCTTAAGTAAAAAGTTGAAAATGGCGTACTAGCCTATAAATGTCAGCAATGCATTTTTGACCGCCCTACACTTTAAGGGAATTTCTGCCTAGAAGCTATTTTTCCAACAAAAAGAACCAAGAACAAGTCCCTCCCCTTTGCGGGAACTTGCTCTTGGCTCTTGATTTTTAAGCAATCGCTTATATAAATGTTACTTTTAAGGGAATTTCTTGGGAAATTCTATTTCCGGACCATGATCCGATGTGAAATTTCCTCACCGTTCACCATCCCTTTTAAAATATACAGACCCTCTGAAATGGTTGCGAGATTTACGGTTACTTCTCTTCCTCTAACCGTTGTATTCACCTCATGGCTTACCGACATGTAATCTACAAGTACGAATGTATCAATGTTCGATACGGTAGTGCCCCATAAGATGGTCGCAAAGGTATTGGCAGGATTTGGATACAGCAATTCACCCTTGGAAGCAATGGTTGAGCCAGCACTGTTTCCGTTAGGCTCAACGCCCCAGACCAGTTCCCCATTGATGTATGCGGTAATGGTCGTGGTTTCATCGAATCGATTACCAATTTCTTTGAAGGAATAATCATCGCTCTCGTCAAAAGAAGACCAATCCTGTTTAAATATCTGGGTTTTGATGTCCCCTGTTCCACTAAAGGCATACAAATCGCCGGCATCGGCCGTAAAGCCGACCTCAAAATACTGTTCCGAACCGTTAGCGGCCGTAGCGAATGACCCTATAGTGTTGTCCTTTCCAAGTTGAGCATAATCGATACGCGAGTTTAATGCAGCTGTATTTTCCGGTGTAAACCAATAGCGCATCGTAACATCTTCCAATGTCACTCCCCTATTACCTACATTAATAAGCTGCAATTCAGGCTTTATTCTGTTGTTGGTTACATTATCCCTATTGCGATGGAGCACCCTGAGCTGTGGCTCCTGATTTTCCGAAACTTCAGGTTCTTCTCCCCAAATGAGGTTACCGTCCCAATACACCGTGATGGTGTTGGTCTCCATGAGCTTTGTAAAATCGGCATAGCTATAATCATCGCTTTCATTAAAATCGGAAAAGTCACTTTTGGAAATTCGAGATTTAATAACTCCGGAATTCCCGAAAGCCGCAACGGAAGTTCCCTCGGCAAATGAGTATGTCACATAATAGTTGGCACCATCACGCGCATCGGTCAATGCTGTAAACTCACCAGCGATATTCTCATTGCCCAACTGGGCATAATCAATGTAAAAATTCAACGGATTAAAGTCCTCGGCCGTGAACCAATAGCGCACCGAAGCCCGATTTAAATCTATTTCGCTATCCGACTCGTTTCTCAACAGAAGCTGCGGTTTAATGTCGGAATTATCCAACTTGTACTTATCGCCATCTTGGTAATCGACAATAAGAAAGGGCGCTATAACAGCTACTTCTTCGGAATAACAGGAAAAACTGTCCTCCTCGAGCAATGCCGCTACTCGATAGGTATAACCTTCACCGGAAGTTACTCCCGAGTGTATGTAGCTTGTTTCATTGCTAGACAATCTCGCCAATTCGGCAAAATCACCGTCTTCGGTCTTGAATTCCAAAACGAATCCGGAACTTTCGGACAAACTGCTTTCCCACGTAATTTCTACTTCCGTTGGGGAGATCCCCTTGGCCGAAATTGCCTCAATTGCTTGAAGGTCGATAATAATCTCTAAATTTTCGGACACACTAAGAACATCCGAAGCCAAAATAGTACCGTTTTTGGAAATCGTGTAGGGCTGGGGAACATTAGATGCCACGTTGTAAAAGCTCAAAGATCCATCTTCTTGTGGGAATTTTAACTCCCCATTAAAACTGACCAAAAGATCCTGTAGATCAGCCCCGCAGTTAGCGATATTCATTTGCACCGTAAAAGGAGTCGTCTCCGTAGGTACATCATTGTAAATCTCCGACCATTCACTGATACCGATGACGGATTTATAGGGCTCAAAAACGGCATCTTCTTCTGGAGTGCCAGCAGCATTCCATACAAACCAACCTTCCTTTTTCTGATCGAAGCCGTCAAAAGTTCCCTCTTCTACGGTCCATAATCCAAATAGTAAGCCCGCCTCATTGGGGTTATCGACCCATCTGTGCAACTGAATGTTTTCTATGGAAGGCAAACGTTGGTCGGTCTTTTTCCAGAAGTAAGCCAATGCGGCCGCTTGCGTCGTTTCGTTGGCATTGGGACTTTTTTCTGGATTGGAACTGAACCCGTTCTCCGATAACAAAATCGTCCGTACTTTTTTACCATTGTACAATAGGTCTTTTTGCCGTACGTAGGCATCGATCATCTCAAGGTTCTTCGGTGTGATCTCAGGCGTATTGAAATTGAACTGTGTTTTTGCCGGTGGATCGTTCCAAACATTGGGATTGAATAGATTTACCGGATAGGAATGCCATCCGATGCCCCATTCAAAATCCCCTTCTTTTTTACTAAGGTCTACGAGCACATTCAAAATATCCTTTGATTTAAAATTGACCGCGCTTACCGGTTTACTGTTAAAGTGTTTGGTGAAGGAAGTAAACACTTTGGCCGTAGGGTTGTGTTTTCTAATCGTGTAATGTACGGTCCTCAACGAACGGTTATAAATTTCGGTATACAATTCCACTGGCTTCTGTCCGGCATGTGTCCAAGCCGTATGGGCATCCACCTCATTGTGTATGATCCATTGGTCGAGACGACCGTATAATTTGTCCGGTCTTGAATAGCGTTCCGAAAGAAAATCAACCATGGCTGCATAGTATTCAACACCTTCGGCACTGGTTACATTGGCCATGCTGTAGAGCCCTAAACTTGCATCTGGATGAACGAAAATCCGATTTACATCCTCATTCGTTATGTTAATGGGTATCAAGAGAACAAAGGCAGCTTTGATGTCGCTATCGGATAATCGCTTGAGACGGGTGTCCAAATTATTCACAAATCCCGTATTGATGTTGTAGGTCTTTCCGTTAAACTCATGTGTTAAGTCCGATGGGTTTAAACTGAAAACCCCATTCAACAAGAGGTTGATTTTCATACTCTTGATATCAAGGTCTTCCAGATCCTGAAAATTGGACAGTGTGGAAGGCGTTAGCCCATCGAGCCCTTTTATGGTTTCGGCCTTATCTTCGGCTATGTTATTCTCGCTAATTCTGGAAATGTCGCTCGCCCAGGTTGCATTCGAAGTGTATTCGTAGGTAGTGTCACCGGTTTTGGAAACCACTGCCCAGCGCGAATAAAGGCGGTCATAATTATGATCGGAACGTGCTTGAAATCTTTCCAAATTCACCGAGAAAGACCCATCTTTAATGGTTAGGGGAACGACAACATCAAATTCGTTTTGATCAAATCCGTATAGATGGGGTTCTATTTCTGCCAGAAAGAGCCCATCGGACCCGTTATTAATTGTTCCGGAGATACGAACGGAATCCAAATCTACCTGCACCTTGGTGATACTATCCGTGAAATTCGTACTTAGATAGTTCAGGAACTCTTGGTTGATGGCCCTACTCACAAATTTATCGCTCGTTTGCTCATCGGTCAATTCCTGTGCGGTTGGTTTTCGTAAGGTAAAGTTTCGAACGAATATGGTTTTCTCTTCCCCTTCGTTTTTTCCGAAATCAAAACGGAACACCGTGCGTTCCGTGTCTTGAAAATTATCGACGATCAATCTTGGATTGATGGTGAACTTGGTCCAATCGGTGGCGGGTGGGATTTCTCCGGCGACCAACTTTTGGGCACCGGTGATTGGCGGGCCGTAGAAAACTTCCAACTCATTATAAGGCTCTTCGGATCGATATTCAAATTCTAGAATGTAGGTATCGTCGATATCGTAAATGGCGGATATGGGTTTAGACCGTATCCATGGGTCATTTTCGGAGGTGTTCAGCTCGTAAGACCCGTCCGGCAGTTCGGTGCCTACCAGAAAAGGACTTGTAGCATTCACGTCCAACTCAAAAGCCACCGTTTCCTTTACTTCCAATGCTAGCTGCTCGGCGTTGGTCGCCTCTCTAAGCACCAGGTTATTTAAATTGATATCGAGATTGGGCAACCTGCCCAAATCGAATCTCAGGATATCATAGGTAGCATCGCTCCAGTTGGGTGCGCTAATAGACATTATGGCGCTAAAATTCGTTGGTGTCGAGGCGGCTGGCAGACTACCCAATTGTGCCCTTCTAGCTCCACTAAATGGCGTTCCAAAGAAAATCTGCAAATCGTCCAGACCACTTTGCGAAGTGTAATCAAAGCTGACTACGAAAGTCTTGTTCGGATCGTAGGTGGTCGTTATTTCTTCACTCGCCACCCACGGATCGTTGCCTAAGGTCGCGACGTCATAACTGCCATCGGGCAGCTGGGAGGAAAGTGTCAATTGGTTGACCGCATTGCCATCTAGATTCAGGGGAATTACCTCACCCGGAGCCGCTGCACGCAATTGTACATTTCTGACAGTCAGGTTTTGCCCAGGCGTTTTACCAAAATCAAAACGGATACGTTCATAAGCGCTGTCCCAAGTGGGTGCCTCGTACTTCATAAACGCTTTGAAAGTGCGATAGGTAGAAGAGGCAACCAAAGGGCCGAAATCTACACGTCGAGCCGGGTTGACCGGTGCGCCATAAAAAATTTGAAAATTGTCCAAACCTTCTTCCGCGATATAATCGAAACTGATGACATACACGGCATCGGGATCAAAATCGGGAATAGGTCGGGTCTGAATCCATGGGTCGGCCCCTTGGGTAGCTAGCTCGTAAGTACCCGTTGGGTTTTCTGTTACGGCCAATTGATTTTTCAAACTTGGATTAAGTTCGAGTGTAAGGTTTTGTGCATTCGAATTAAGGCCGAATAACAGTACAAAAACCAATAAAAAAAGTGATGAGGGTAATTTTGTTTTCATAGTTTTTAATTTGTGGGAAAAGTAGCGCGTACAAATGGAGAAACCATCCTGTACTTACAGGTAAGACGCTAAAAATCAATTCATTGTTTATTTAAATGGTGGTCTCATAATGTCGCAGCAGTACCGAGAGCATGATTTGTGAGGAACTCGAATCGCGTTGATGGAGCAAAACCTTTTATTCGTTTCGATCCCCCAAACAAGTGTGCGGCTGGTTGCGAATTCCAACTTTTTGGATTCAAGCGATTTCCATTGCGGCTTCAAACTTGAAGCTGCTTGTCACTTACGCAAATTCGCGTCGACAAGGTGATTTCGGAAAGGTAGATCTAATGCACTCAAATCCGTTATTTCTCGGTCTGCCGTGTCTTGATCTCGAGCGGGTCGTCTGCAAGGTCTCCTGTTTCGACGCGCCAATTCTCCAGTGCTTTTTTTAACTCGGACTGTTTTTCGGCATAGGCTTGGTCACCTGCAAGATTTGTCAATTGTCCCGAATCGTTATCCATATCGTACAATTCTTCAAAAGGTCTTCCCGATTCCAATTGCTTTAAAAGTCTGTATTGTAAAGGATGCGAATCTTTCGCCTCTAAAGTCGCCTGATAACTTCTATTGGCCCAAGCTTCCTCGACCCTCAAATCCGCCGGAAGTTCGTAGCTCTTTTCGTGCATAAGATTCTGGATGTAATAGAAACGCCCGTCAAAAACAATCCTACTGGGATAATGCTCCACCCGCGGCGGACCATGGGAATTGTGCTCTCCGAAAATATAATCCCGTTCTGCGACTTTTTCGGCTTTACCGGAAAAAATAGGTCGTAAGGATTTTCCCTGCACTGTTTCAGGGATGGCGATATCCACATAATCCAATATGGTCGGCATGATGTCTATATGTGAAATAAGCGCCTCGGAAACCTTATCCTTTGTCACTCCGGGACCACTGACGATGTAGGGCACATGCAAGCCGGCATAATAAGCAGAAGCTTTAGCCCGATGATAAGGCTCACCTTGGTCCCCCGTAAAAATAATCAAGGTATTTTCCAATAGATCATTCTCCCGTAGTGCGGCTATAATTTGTCCTGCACAGGCATCGGCCAACTGTACCGATCCATAATATTTAGCCAGATCATCCCTCATTTTCGGGGTGTCGGGTAGGTAGGCAGGAACTTCTATACTGTCTTTGTTCGGAAGAAATTCCGGAAAGTCCTTCATGTGTTTGTCCAGGTTACGATGTGGAGGGGCAACATTGGCCTGAAAGAAAAACGGTTTGTTCCCTGCTTCCACGATAAAATCGGAAATTACCTTTTTAAATTCCTTTGGATTATTCTGAATTTCGTTCCGAGCGTCATAGGGAAACTTCCAGGGAGGGCTCATGTGGAATTTTTGAGTAATTGCCGTAAAATAGCCGTTTTCCTTAAGCAGTTCTGGCAACGTACTGATGTATTCATGAATACCCACCTTATCGATGGTCGAAGATTCCCTTGTAAATTCCTTGTCACCGTCTACCAATCTCGGAGTAATCGTATTGCGCCAGTGACCGTTTGCATGGGGGAACATACCGGTCATGATAGAACTTCGGCTCGGCGAGCAGGAAGGTACTGAAGCAAAAGCGTTTGTAAACAACATGCCATCCTTGGCCAAATCTGTCGTGAAAGGCGTATGTATTCCCTTCGTACCCATAGCCTCTAAATGACCGCCCTGGTCATCGGTCAAAATAAGTACCACATTAAGTGGTTTCTCATCCTCAGGTTTTTCTGGCGGCGTGGTTTTGGCGTCTTTGCAGGAAAGCGCGGCAAGAACCAGCGCAAAGGCAATGTATATGGAATATCGATTTTTCATTTTTAGTATATTTTTGGTAAAAAAATCCTTCTGCTACGTGATAAATACATTAAGCTTCTAGTCTTTCGACAGTTTTATTTTTGGATTATGCGATAAACCGCCTGGTCGAACACCATATTCCTCGGGAATATATTGCGAAACATCAAACTTCGGATTGGGAACGGGAACAACGGTTTTGGCGTTAGTGAGGTGATTCGTGATATGCAAGTCCAATTCCTTCACCTTATCAGGATATATCGTTGCTAGGTTGTTCGCTTCCCCGATATCCCATTTCAGATTGTACAATCTGTAATCATGTGCTCCATCTTCGCCCCTGTTAAAAAGGCGAATCAATTTCCAATCGCCATCGTGAACCGATACAGATGCTGGCAGCCATTGCGGTACGGGCGGTTGGTGCGGAAAATAGTTGATAATCGGTGCTCTTTCAAGTGCTTTACCTTGTAATGCTTCAGTGATATCGACCCCATCGATGACATGGTTCTCCGGCGTTTCAAGATTCAGCTGTTTCATTAAGGTCGGATAAAAATCCGTGGATTGTATCAATGCATCCGACCTTGCTCCTGGTTCGGTAAGTCCGGGCCAAACCACGATACAGGGAACGCGGACCCCACCTTCGAACATGGTTGCCTTTCCCCCTCGCAAGGGTGTATTGCTGGTGGGCGAAGTGAGGAATTCTTCTCCGTTGGGCAGCGTTTCTACAATACCGTCGTACATATTACCGCCGTTGTCACTAAAGAAAATAATTATCGTATTGTCCGTCATGCCCAGCCGGTCTATTTCATCCAGTAACGAACCTACCGCATCATCCATCGAATGTACCATAGCCGCATAGGTTGGGGAATGTTGTAAATCCTTTAAATTGGTCTTGGTGCGGTAGTACTTGATCAAACTTTCCTTCGCATCAAAAGGGGCATGTACCGAAAATTGCCAGTAATTCATAAAAAAAGGCTTGTTTTTATCCTGTTCGCGCAACCAAGAAACAGCTTCCTCCGCCATACGATCTTCTATATGTTCTTTGGCGTAATTAGCCTTAAAATCAGGATATTTCCAAGGTGCGACAAAACTACCCGCAGGTCCTGGTCCTTGCCAATGTGGGAGATCCACATCAAAACCGTGTTCCAATGGAGTGTAAGGCGGAAGACCCAAGTGCCATTTCCCAAAATGGGCGGTTGCATACCCTTTTTCCTTGATTAATTTTCCCAATGTAGGTAAGCTGGTGTTCAACCTAGTGGCAGAATTAGGAATGATCACTTTGTTGTTAGGGGCTGCTTTATCGTTGATAGAAGCAATTAACCGAACCTCCGGCAAATGCGCTTGCGGTGCGGTAACACCATTTCTGGCAGGCGTTTGCCCAGTTAGAATGCTGGCCCGCGTCGGAGAGCACAACGGACTGGCCGCGTAGGCACGTGTAAAGGTCATACCGCGGGCCGCTAGTCTTTCGATATTCGGAGTTTCGTAAAAATCTGTGGTTCCGTAGAGACTCGTGTCGCTCCACCCCAAATCATCGGCAAGGATAAAGATAACGTTCATCTGCTTTTCTTCTTGGGATTGTAGGGTATGTGGACAAATGGCCAGTAAAAACGTGCATACCCCAAAGAAAATCAAATTATGAAGCCAAGGCTGTTTTTGCTGTATTCGATATACTAATGACATAGTTTTATTTCTCATGTGATATTATCTTAATATTTCAAGCCCATCGGGGGCATCTATTGTGGTTTCTATGTTACCATCGACCTGTACATGACGTACTTTAAGTACCCCGAATTTGGTCGGGAAACTGCCTTTTGCAAATTCGAGATTACCGAGGTGTGGGGTAATTTTAACGGTATCGCCACCATTCAAAACATTGATGCCAAGCACGTGTTGACTCAACCAAGGGGTCGGTCCACTTGCCCAGCCATGGGCAAAGCTATGCCGGTACCCTACATAGCAATACTCCCCAAAATCGCCGTGAATGTCGTTTTTACCGGCAGGTACCAATTCATCTATTCGGGTGCTATTGCGAACATCCAGCACATCAAAATCTTCCCAGAAAGATGTTGCGCCCAGGTCGAGCATGCCACCCCAGTAATCACTTATAACTTTCAAAGCACCTTCATAATCCCCGGCTTTCGCCATGGCTTCCAGGATATAATAGCCATAAAAGGTCGACATGCGCTGAACGCCGTCTACTTTCAATACGTTTTCGTTTGTCTTTTGTGCATCGGCGAGACCGGTCATTACCATAAGGGCAGCCGCCTGTTTAGTTGTATTTCCTTTAGGCTTATGCTTGCGGAGTCGTTTGGCCACCGCATCGTATTTTTGACCTAGTTCCGGTTTATTCAGAACGTTCATCAATTCGCTTCCCGCTTCGAAAGTCATGATCATCATGGCTTGAAGCCCTGCATGAACCGCTTTTGGTTTTTCGCTTGTTGGCCAATCCAAAAAACGGACTCCGTTTAAAACCTCCTTATTATCCTCATCGATAAAGGTCTCCAACAAATCTAAAAGCGCGATCATATAGCTTTCTTGCTCCGTTAGATAATTTAGGTCACCATGGTATTGGTACCATTCTTTATGAATCAACAACCACCACATCGAATAGGAGCTGATTCCGTTCATCCATTCCGGTAACGGATGCTGATCTCGGGCTAAATCCAAACTTTTCGGGACTACTTCATTTTTGCCGAATACCGTATTTACCGTCATCACCTCGGGGTGTAGGTCGCCAACCCAGACCAATCGGTCACGTTTGATCCCGTCCCAAAGGTAATTTTGCATATTTAGGTGCACCGTATAGGCTCCCGTCATCCAAATATCATTTAGACGTTTATCACTGCTTTCAAAACTTCCGAGATACGGAATATCACGGTATATAAAAGAAGCATCGATTGATTTTATAGGGGCATCTTCATCAGCTTCCACTACATCGATACGTAAAAAACGGAAACCCGTCTCCCCTACTTCGATGGAGCCGAGCCAAGGCACTTCTACTATAAAATCCCGCAAAGCATGCTCGTTGGTAGCGTTGCGTTCGCCACCAATATCGGACATGGCCTCTCCGACCGATTCCCCAAAACGCAGACGTAGCTTAAGCGGTGTCTTGCTAGGTCGAATACCCATCGAAATTTTTACCCCACCATGTATTTCCTTACCATAATCCAATAAAATTCCCGGTTTATGCTCTTCGGTACTTATTAAATTAAAAAGGTCTTTATCATTGACCGCCACCTGACCCGAGCCCTTTTGCAACAAGGTTTCGGCATTTTTGATGAAGGTATCGCTTTCATCGGATCGCCAAATGATTCGTTGCGGGGTAAGGTAGGTCTTCACCATATCGGAATGGCTTGCCTTATCTTCGTAATCAGCTCCGAAAACGGGAGGAAGTTGTGCTATCATACAGTGAACAAATAGTAACAGGACTGTTGTACAGATTAATTTTTTCATTTTCAAATCTCCTTTACAAGGTAGTAATGCTTACCTAATCTTAACAATTTGCATAAAAGTATATCTTGGGTGGTGTATATCCGTCCTGTACCATACTGCTAGAAACATCCGTCCCCAAAAATCATGTAGGCATTTTCAAGTGTACAATATCCTTTTAAAAGGGACAGGTAAGCACAGGATGCCTTATTACGATTTTCCATATAGTATTGTTTCTCTCCACTATATCTTGAACATTAAACAATTAAAGCTCATGAACAAACCTGTACTATTTCTACTCATTGGATTATTATTCGTTTCATGCGATCAAAAAGATTTAAACGAAAATATCGTAGTCGAGAGCGTAACCGTTAACTATTTACAAAACCCTTTGGGTTTGGATGACCGGCAACCAAGCATCACCTGGACGATGTCTTCCAAAGGCAAGAACAAAAGGCAATCGGCGTACCAAATACGAGTCGCTGATACCGAAATCAAACTTAAGGAAAATAAGAACATTACCTGGGATAGCGGGAAATTGAGCTCCTCGCAAAATACGCAGGTACGCTACGACGGGCCTGCCTTAAAGTCTGGACAACAGTGCTATTTTCAAATCAAGGTCTGGGACGAAAACGATACCGCTTCAGACTGGAGCGAAACCCATTTCTGGACCATTGGACTGCTCGCTAAGGAAGACTGGAAAGCAGACTGGATTTCATTCAAGACAACCGATTCGGGAGTATCGGATTCCCTTTTCCTACCCGCTGCGTCGTACCTGCGAAAACCATTTTCCGTTTCCGAAAAAATAAAGCGCGCTACCTTATATGTTACTTCCCTTGGTGTGTTCGAAATGTCATTGAACGGGCAGAAGATAGGTGAAGACCTCCTCACGCCCGGTTGGACGGACTATACTAAACGCATATACTACAAAACATACGACCTCAGCGAGGGGCTTCAGGATGGCACCAATGTTCTAGGAAGTATTTTGGGCGATGGTTGGTATTCCGGTTATGTTGGCCCGAAGGAACTGTCGAATCCCCGAAATAGGGAATTGTACGGGCTGCAGCCAGCACTGTTCTGCCAATTGGAAATCGAGTACGAGAGCGGTAAAAAGGAATCGATCGTTTCCGATGAGAGTTGGAAAGGCTCCGAAGGGCCGATTTTTTATGCAGATCTACTTATGGGAACGGGCTACAATGCCAATTTGGAATTAACGGATTGGGACAAACCAACCTACAGCGACACGGATTGGAGCAATGTACAACTGCACAAAGGGTCACAGGGAATCCTGCAAGCCTATCCCGGAAACAGTATTCAAGTGTACGATGAGCTAGAACCCGTAGCCATTACCCAGCCTAAAGAAGGTACCTTTATTTTTGATCTTGGGCAAAATTTTGCCGGTCATGCAAGACTAAAGGTTTCGGGAAATAAAAACGACACCATCGTTATGCGGTTCGGTGAGCGTTTGCACCCAGACGGCACCTTGATGACCGAAAACCTGAGATTCGCTAGGGCGACCGATACCTACATCCTTAAGGGTGGGGAAATGGAGGAATGGGAACCCAAATTTACCTATCACGGATTTCAATACGTGGAAGTTACCGGTTTGAAAACCGCACCTGATACCAGTACCATCACGGGAATTGCATTCGGATCCTCGATACCGATGAATAGCTCCTTTACCTCTTCAGATCCCATGTTGAACCGTTTGTACGAGAACGTATGTTGGACACAGCGGTCCAATTTTATGGAAGTACCTACCGACAGCCCGCAACGCGATGAACGTCTGGGTTGGCTGGGGGACGTACAGATTTTTTCAAAGTCTGCCCTTTACAATGCCAATCTAGGCGCGTTTAACGGCAAGTGGTTTGCCGATGTGCGCGATGCACAGTACGATTTCGGGGCTTATTCGACCTTTGCTCCTCGGCCTTATCCTGAACTCGTTTGGTATTCTCCGGGGTGGATGGAAGCCGGTGTAATGGTACCTTACAATACCTATAAATTTTACAAGGATACCAAGATGATCGAAAAGCATTACGAGTCTATGACCCGTTTTATGGAGTATCATATCGAAAAGAGCAGTGAAACCGATTACTTCTATCCTGAAAATTCTTGGACCGAGGTCGGTCCCAAAGGTGGTTTTGGCGATTGGCTCTCCATGACCGAAAAACATCTTGCGCATGATATCATGGCATCAATGTATTACCAGTACACCCTTAAAATCATGGCGGAAATGAGCGAGGCAATCGGTAAAAACACAGCTGCAAAAAGGTATCGGGACATCTATAACATCTCGGTCAAAAACTTTATCGCACACTATATAAACGAAGAAAGGAAATTTGTTATCGATGAGACGGCCTATGGCGATGGCAAAGGCTATTTTGAGGGCGAAAAGGGGTTTACGGGTCATACGCAATCGGCTTATGCCACGGCGATTTACTTTGATCTATTTCCAGAAAATCTAAAGCAACAAGCCGGAGGACATTTGGTACAGCTCATTGAGGCCAATGACTATCTGCCTTCCTCTGGCATCTTGGGCATCCGACAATTGTTACCTGCTTTGGCAGCTATAGGCCGGTCTGATTTGGCCAATCGAATACTGCTGAACAAAGATTACCCGAGTTGGGGGTTTCAAATCGAAAACGGGGCGACCACCATTTGGGAACGATGGAACAGCTACACCCCGGAAAAAGGCTTCAATGGGGCCATGAACGCCAAAATGAACTCCTTCAACCACTATGCCTTCGGTGCTTTTTCACAGTACTTGTTCAGTGAAATAGCCGGGATAGCAACAGAGGATGCGGGTTTCAACACGATAAAAATCCAACCGCATCTTGGCAATCACAAATTAACGCATGTTGCAGCGACCTATGAATCAATAAACGGCCCTATAAAGTCATCTTGGTCTATAAAAAACGATAGGTTTTATTTAGAGGTGCACATTCCTGTAAACACGATCGCAAAAATCCATATTCCGAATAAAAATAATGGTCAAATTAAAGAAAATGGGAAACTGGTAGACCAAAAATCATTGAAATCTTCAACAATCAAAAAAAACTACAGTGTACTTATTAGAGGTTCAGGAGATTACAATTTTGAATCGAATATCGAAACCTTAAAAGACCCAATGAAATAAAGGTTTCCGGGGTGGATTACTTGAAAACACATGGTCGATTTAGGAATATGTAAAAAAGAGCGTAATTAATTGTCAAAATGGAATTTCATCAGCATAGTACAGGATGCATCAACAAAAAAGTACGTTTATCATTGCTGAAACTAACAGGGGCCATTTCATTGTAGCCTTCTAACAACAAACAAATTATGGGACACACTATTCACAAGAAAATTCGGAAGAAAATACTATTATTTTTTTCCATGATCCTTACCCTTGGAGCTTTCGCACAAGGGGAAACCGTGACGGGAACGATTACGGCATCCGACGGCTCGGTATTGCCGGGTGCCAACGTAATCGAAAAAGGAACGACCAACGGAGTTGTTGCTGATTTTGACGGCAACTATTCCATTACCCTTCAAGGCAGTTCCGGTACGCTAGTTTTCTCTTATATCGGATTTAGTGCACTTGAACGACGCGTCGACGGCCAAACCAACATCGATGTAACGTTAAAAGAAGACGCACAAAATCTTGACGAGGTCGTTGTCGTCGGGTATGGTTCCCAAAAGAAAACCGATATTACCGGGTCGGTCAGTTCGGTAGACAGTGAAGATCTGGAAAAAGCGATTTTCAACAATGTAGATCAACTCTTGCAAGGGCGGAGCGCAGGTGTTCAAGTAACTTCCTCCTCCGGTGAGCCGGGAGCGCCCGCATCCATTCGAATTCGAGGGAACAATTCCATATCAGGCAGCAATGCACCCTTATTCGTAGTTGACGGAATTCCGATTACCGGCACACCAGATTTTAATCCTCAGGAAATAGAGAGTCTAGAAGTACTTAAAGATGCCTCTGCAACTGCAATCTACGGCTCTAGGGGTGCAAATGGTGTAATTTTGGTAACTACCAAACGAGGCAAATCCGGTAAGACGGAAATCTCATTCACCCAAAACAATACCTTTTCCAATGTTATACAGACGTATGATGTGTTGAACGGACAGGATTATGCAGAATTTAGAAATGAGGCTAATGCCGATCTCGGTCGTCCGGAGCCTTTTGAGAATCCTTCTCAATTTGCGGGACAGGGATTTAATTGGCAGGACGAAATTCTGCGAACTGGAATACGAAGCGATTACGGACTAAGTATTTCCGGAGGGGCAGAGAATATCAAGTATTTTGTTTCCGCCAACCTATTGGACGATAAGGGCATCGTGTTAGGCTCTAAATTCAAAAGGGGAAGTTTGCGGGCCAATATGGATATCAGTGCCTTGAATGATGATTTAACCATTAAAGTAAGCATCAATGGAACGCAAAGTCAAAATTTTAGGGCGATAACAGCGACAAGGGGTTTTCCCGCCTCGGCAGGCCCAATTTTCAATGCTTTGACTTCCGAGCCAATAGTACCTGATTTAAGATTTTCTGGATTTACAGGCGAAGGCAATCAATTCTACAATCCGTATTTGGAGGTAACCGAAAAGGATGACCGCCAATTTTCAACCAATTTATTGGCCAGTACGGAAGCTACCTTGAAATTGAACGATAATCTCTCGTATACCTTTAACGGTGGTATCAATTATACCTTTAACAATAGGGATATTTATACGCCCTCCAATGTTGGAGCAGGTATAAATGTGAATGGCTTGGCCAATACTTCAAATGGTCGGGGATTCGATTATATCGTAAGTAACTATCTTACATACAAAAAGATTTTTAACGACATCCACGATTTTACGGGTACGGCAGGTTTTGAGTACAGCGAGTTCAATGATTACGGTTCCAGCGGCTCCGTGAATGATTTTGCAATCGAAATTCTAGGTTTTGACAATATCGGAATTGGTACGGGAGATGCAAACGTAGGTTCCAATAGAACGCAGAGCATATTACAATCTGGATTCTTTAGATTAAATTATTCTTATAAGAACAAGTATTTATTAACTGCCACGATGAGAGCCGATGGCTCCTCGCGTTTTGCCGCTAATGAAAAGTGGGGGTATTTCCCCTCGGCTGCCATCGGCTGGAGAATTTCCGAGGAGAATTTCCTGAAGGATAACAATACCTTATCCAATTTTAAATTACGCGCATCCTTGGGTGAAACAGGTAGTCAGTCGATTGCCCCATATCAGTCCTTGGCACGATACGGAACAGCTGTTTACGGAATTGGGAATACGGCAAGTTTAAGTTTTATTCCTCAAAGTGTGGCCAATCCGAACTTGAAATGGGAGACCACCAGACAGTTGGACATCGGAGCGGATATCGGTTTCTTTAATAATCGACTGGAGTTTATTTTCGATTATTTCAAAAAAGAGACCATCGACTTGCTGCAGTCTATCCAGATACCAAGTCAATCCGGCTTCGGCGGAGCACTCGTCAATTTTGGAAGTATCGAGAACAAAGGCATAGAATTGGCAATAAATGCATACCCCATTCAATCGGCTAATTTTAGCTGGAGCACGGGTATCAACTATACCTCTTACAAAACAAAGGTTATCGAATTGGGTGGCGATGAAGAAATATTCGGCCCAGGTCTTGGTCAGAATGTCTTCGGAAATGGTCATATTTATAGGCCAGGCGACGAATATGGTTTATTCTATGGACTTAGGGCCATTGGTCTGATTCAAGAAAGCGATTTTGATGCAGAGGGAAATGCCACTTTTCCGGTCAGAAACAACGATACCCGTTTAGGACATTGGAAATTCGAGGATATCAGTGGCCCTGAGGGCGTTCCCGACGGCATTATCAACAATGAGGATAGAACCGTAATCGGAAATCCAAATCCTGATTTTCTTTTCGGGTGGAATAATGATTTCACGTATAAGAATCTTTCCTTGAATGTATTTATTCAGGGATCTATCGGCAACGATGTTTATAATACTATCGGAACGGTCATCAGTTCGGGTTTCAATAACAATGAGGCTTATAAAAATCAGTCCGTCGATTGGTACGAGAACAGGTGGACACCTGAGAACCCTACCAATGATATTCGTTACCCCTCAATAAACAGCAATTCGCCCCCGGTTGCAAATTACATGGTCGAAGATGCTAGCTATATTCGTTTGAAGAATATATCGCTTAGATATAATGTGCCCACTGAGGACCTGTTCTTTTCGAACATCCAGTTCTTTTTAACTGGCACAAACTTATTGACCATTACGGATTATACGGGCTTTGACCCTGAAGTAAGTTCGCTAGGCGCCAATACTTTATCTCCAGGAGTCGATTTGGGGACATATCCGCGCCAAAAAGCTTATACATTAGGTATCAATCTTAAATTTTAAGGAACAAAAAAAATAATCATGAAAAATTGTATAAAATTAATCGTACTCTTAGTAGTTTTTTGGGGCTGTGAGCCCTTGGATGAGGTACCTTTTTCATCACTTGCGGTAGATAACCTATATCAGGACGAAGCCGATGTAGACGCCGCCCTATTCGGGGTGTATGCAGCCTTGAACAATGGCAATAATGATTTATGGTACTTTCTATATACTTCCGGACCGGGCGAAAGTGTGGTCGTGCGCTTAAAAGGAGATGGAAATCAAGGCCGCGCCTCTTCACTCTCTTTTCAAGCTGGTGACGCCTTAGGTGTCTGGTGGCCCAATTTCTATCGCGGTATCAATCGGGCAAATGCGGTAATCGCTAATGTATCCCTCGCTGGCTTGGATGCGGAACTTGAAGAACAGAAAATAGCGGAAGCGCGATTTGCACGGGCCTTTTTCTATTTCAATTTGGTGAAATGGTTCGGTGGCGTACCCTTACAGTTAGAAGAGACAACCGACTTTTCCGATGAATCCATTAAAAAACCGAGAAGTAGTATCGAAGAAGTGTATACCGTAATTGTAGAGGATCTTCAATATGCGGAAACGAGATTACCGGATAGCTGGAACGCCCAAAACCTGGGTCGGGCCACTTCTGGCGCTGCAAAAGGTTTCTTAGGCAAAGTATATTTGAATATGGCCGGGAAACCATTGGAAATGACGGGAATGTACGAGCAGGCAGCAGACAAGCTACAGGAGGTCGTCGATTCTGGGGCATATGCCCTGCAGGACGATTTTGAGCAGATTTTTTCGATTGACAATGAGTTCAATTCGGAGATTATTTTTGCAAGACCCAATATCAGGGAAACAGGCAGCGGAACGGTATTGACCTTTTTTGCCGGGGTTCCCAATTCGCCTTTTGCCAATAGAAACGGCCAATACCAGTTCGGGTTTACCCAAAATTTTTACGATTCCTTTGACGAGGATGATTTGCGGAGGGATGCAACTCTTTTATTCACTTATACTGATGCCATGGGTAGATCGGTAACTTTTAACGATCCCGACAACCCGCCGCTACCGTTCGGGGGGTATAATGACCCCAAAGGTATCGGCTTTGGAAAATTAAAGGATGGTCAAAATGATGTCTCACCTTTTGCTCATGAAAACGACCTTATTTTTATGCGGTATGCCGATGTACTCTTAATGCTCGCGGAATCGCTAAACGAATCTGGAGATTCCGCAGAAGCACTTCCGTATCTGAATCAGGTTAGGGATAGAGCAGGACTAGAGGATGTAGATACAACAGACCAAGGAGAATTGCGAGATTTCATAAAACAAGAACGCAAATGGGAGCTAGCCGGCGAATATACCGAATATCCTGATTTACAGCGATGGGGAGACATCGAATCATCGTTGGAAAACAATGAGGATGCCGCCGTATTCGGGACTGTATATTCCCCGACGATTGAACTTTTGCCCATCCCACAAAGCCAAATTGACGCAAACGAAAATCTAGTACAAAACCCCGGCTATTAAGAGCACACTTATTTATCAATTCGTAAAGAGAGACTACCTTTGTTGTGTAGTCTCTTTTTATGAATATTGTAACATGATACCGATGAAGACCCATTTAGGAATTCTAATGCTAACACTACTATCCTTGAAGAACGTATATCCCAAAAACCAACAAGAGGCACCTTTGACAATAAACCTACCACGTGTAGAGTACTTTCAAAATCCGGAGGGCATCGATGTAGTCCGGCCTAGATTTAGTTGGGAACTGATAGGAGAAGGTAGAAATAGGTCGCAGAAGGCCTATCAAATAATAGTCGCCTCTACAGCACAAAAGCTTGAAAATACCACAGGTGATATTTGGGATAGCGGCAGAGTGTCTACCCAAGAAACGAACCAGATCGAGTATGCCGGTATGCCCCTTAAATCCAACACGAAATATTACTGGAAAGTACGCGTATGGGACGAAAAAGATCAAGAATCCGAATGGAGCGAATCGAGTTATTGGTCGATGGGCCTATTAAAATTTTCCAATTGGCAAGGCCTATTTATTGGTCATGATGTCGGCTACAGTACAGCGGATAAATACGATAGCCTTTACCTGCCCCCCGCTAGGTATGTACGCAAGTCGTTTACCTTATCGAAAAAAGTTAAAAAAGCCACCGCCTATGCCACGGCTTTGGGATTATACGAATTGAGACTTAATGGAAACAAGGTCAGGGAAGATTATTTTTTACCGGGTTGGACCGATTACGATAAGCGGCTGTATTATCAGACGTATGACATTACTAGCAGCCTACAACTTGGTGAAAACGTAGTCGGTGCGATTATCGCTGATGGTTGGTACGCCGGTTATATCGGGTATGCGCTATTTATTTATTTTGATAAAGTAAGGGAGTTTTACGGTACCAATCCTGCTTTCATGGGCCAGATTCATTTGGAATATGAAGATGGAAGCACCGAAATCATAGCCTCCGACGTAACCTGGACGGTAAATGAAGGTCCGACCAGAGAGGCGGATATCATCATGGGGGAGACTTATGATGCCCGCTTGGAACATTCAGGTTGGGATACACCGAACTATGACGATAGCGATTGGAATCCACCAAAACTTTACACCTACCCTAACGGAAAGTTGCAAGCGCATCCGGGTACCTTGGTTCAGGAAAGGGAAGAACTGAAGCCAGTGGAAGTTACAGAGCCCGAACCGGGCACCTATGTTTTCAATCTAGGGAAGAACATAGCCGGTATCGCAGAATTAAAAGTGGAGGGACCAGCAGGTACCAAGGTACGGTTACGCTTCGGGGAGATTCTTAGAAGCGACGGCAATATCCAAACGGACAATCTTCGAAAAGCTAGGGCAACCGATACCTATATTCTAAAGGGAGAGGGAATCGAGGTTTGGAAACCCAAATTCACCTATCACGGTTTTCAGTATGTAGAGGTCACCGGTTACCCCGGTGTACCCACTGCCGATGCTATTACGGGAATTGTTTTAAGCTCAATCGATACTGACGCCAGTACTTTTGATTCGGCAAACAAAATGAACAATACCCTTTTCGAAAACATCAAGACCACGCAGAGCGCCAATTTCTTCGAGGTGCCTACGGATTGCCCACAACGCGACGAACGTTTGGGCTGGACGGGCGATGCGCATACGTATGTACGTTCGGCCACCTACAATTCAGATGTTGCCGCATTTATCACCAAGTTTTTGGTCGATTTAGACGACGCCCAGCGTTGGTATGGTGCCTACCCGAATTTCGCGCCTTTTCCATTTTCACGGGTCAACCAATACTCACCCGCTTGGATGGATGCCGGGGTCATTATTCCCTATAATATGTACAAGGTTTACAATGACAAACGTATCCTCGAATATATGTATGATGGAATGGAGAAATTTATGCAATTCCAAGAAGATGCGAGCACCGATTATTTAAGGCCCGGTGGAGGTAACAATTGGGGCGACTGGCTTTCGGTCAACGAAGAGACAAGTCATGATTTTATCGCTTCTTCCTTCTACGGTTATGATGCCAATTTGATGGCAGAAATGGCCGAAGTCTTGGGGAAAAGCGATGATGCCGTTAAATACCGTCAGTTGTTCCAGGATATTCGCAAGGCTTTTGCCAAAAGATATATCACAGAATCCGGCCAAACCACCGAAGATACCCAGACTACCTATGCGCTGGCCCTGTATTTTGATCTATTCCCGGATAATCTGGCCCATAAAGGTGCTGCCCGTCTGGCAGAAAAAATCAAGAATAATGGCTTCAAGTTCGCAACTGGATTTTTAGGAACAAAGCATGTGATGTTGGCACTTTCAAAGTACGGGCATAACGACGTCGCCTATAAAATATACCAACAGACCGAGTATCCCAGTTGGGGCTATTCGGTAGAAAACGGGGCCACCTCGATTTGGGAACGCTGGAATAGCTATACCAAGAGCGATGCGAAGAATTCCGATCTAAACGCCAAAATGAATTCGTTTAGCCACTATTCGTTTGGGTCCGTAGCGCAGTGGATGTTTCAGTTTGCCCTTGGCATCGATTCGGAAGATTCGGGCTATCGAAATATTCTCATCAAGCCGGCGGTGAGCAAAGAAATGGAATTTATGGAGGGAAGTTATAAAAGCATCAACGGCACCATAGCCTCCGCTTGGAAATGGAAGGGGAACCGCTTGGAGATGGACGTAGAAATTCCCGCCAATACCAAAGCTAAAATTTATATCCCAACATCCGATCCGAGTCGCATAAAAGAAGGGAATACGTCTCTTATGAAAACATCGGAAGTAGAAGTATTGGCATCCAACGAAACCGAAACCATAGTACTTGTCGGCTCCGGAAAATATTCATTTACCATTAAAATGTAATGGCCGTCGTGGCAATCCCCGCTAAGCAGTGGTATAACGTATGGACCAATATTCTCAACGGAAGTACCGCGCTAAGGTGTTCGAAAAAGACAGGAGTTCGATATCGCCCTCCCGACGAATTAGAAAAGTGGGGCTTATCCCCAAATAACACAGGGTACCACAGGATGCGATTTCTTAGGGATACGCTTAAATTCAACCGATTGGCGAAGCACCCATCCTGAATATTATAAAGAGCGTCTACGCTCGGATGCTTTTTCTCTTGATTTACAAAAATTCTTCGTCAACCTCTACAAATAGATGTGCCGAAAGACTTTTTCAACAAAGAGGGGACGAAAATAAACCGCCTTTAAATACCACTAGAATGAGTACCGACCTGAAGAAAGAAACCCCGACCCGTATGAAAGACATCATGGCGTATTCCGCCGGTGATGGTGTAACCTCCGTTTTGCTCAATTCAATCTTGAATTTTGCCATGCTGTTCTATACCCAGGTTATCGGGCTGGACGCTACCTTGGCCGGTCTTGCCATTAGCATCTCTATTTTTTGGGATGCAATTACCGACCCCATTATGGGCCATATTTCGGATAATACCAGAAGTAGATGGGGAAAAAGACATCCGTACATGCTCTTGGGCGGGATACTTTCCCTATTCTTCTTTACCCTACTCTGGCTGGTACCGGATGGTATGGAGAGCGAATATGCCATTTTCGCTTGGTTAATGGGTTTTAATCTTTTAATGCGTACAGGAATGACCATTTTTTTGGTTCCCTACAATGCCCTTGGTTTTGAAATCTGTACCGATTACGACGGACGTTCCAAAATACAAGGGGTCCGGTTTGCATTTGGCATGGCAATCAATATCCTGACCGCCTTCAGCTGGGTGCTTTTTTTTCCCGATAATGCCGATGGCGAAATCAAAGCGACCGCCGAAGCCGGTAATTATACCTCTTTGATCATTGCTTGTGTCGTCGTAGGTCTTCTCTTGTTGGCTATTGTCATGTTCGCTACCAGAAAGTATGCCATAGATTCACGCAATGAATCTAGGGATAATGGGGGCATTGCCAATATGTTCAAAGAAATCGCCCATACCTTAAAAGACCCTTTATTGCGTATGGTCTATATCATGACAATTGTCGGGATTACCTCGGCCGCATTTGTCGGGAGCGTTCAAATTTATGTGTATGAATTTTTTATGGAGTTTACCAGTGTGGAGAAGACCATAGTACATTCCTCTACAATGGTCGCCTTTGCCGTTGGTTCTCTAGTTGGTAGTGCGCTTGCCAAACGTATCGAAAAGAAAGGTGCAATTTTAGCGGGAATTTCCCTTGGGCTGATCGGTAATATCTTACTATGCATACTATTCGTAGGGGGCATCGTTTCAAAAGATTTTGCGCCTTTTGAATTGTTTGGTATGGAATCTTCGGGAGGAATGCTCACCTTTATGGGCTTTCATGATCTTTTTTGGTTGGGCGTAGGTACTATGATTCCGACTTCCTTTGCCATGGTCGCCGACGTTTCGGAAATCGGTAAAATACGAACGGGTAAATTGCGGGACGGCTCCTATTCGGCAATGTTGAGTTTCGTATTTAAGGCATCGCAATCCCTAGGGGTATTTTTCTCCGGTTTTGTATTGACCCAAATGGGCTTTGAGGCAGCGCAAGAAAGTTACTCCATGGAAACCATGGAAAAAGTTACCATGGTCGGTTTTCTCTCCGCCGCTATCTTTGCTGCAATAGCGATTATTCCGGTTCTAAAATATCCTATTACAAGAAAATATCTCGAACGTATTCGAGCTGGAGAAATTACGGATATATAATATTCGCGTTTTGTGCAAAGCAGTGCGATATAGGTTATTTTCATCATAAATACGTATTCTTAGCTCTTAAGATATTCATTTTGAATTAGGCAAATTTGCGGAGCGAGCGTATAGTCCGTTGCATATTTTGAAACATCCCATGAAAAAGACTTCCGTATTTCTTTTGTGTATCTCTTGCTTTCTATTCTCTTGTAAAGATGGCGGAGAACAAGCATCTGAAAACACGCGATCTTCGCGTCCCAATCTTCTTATCGCACTCTCCGATCAGCATTCTTTTGATATGATAGGGGCCTATGGTAACGAGCAAATTATCACCCCGAATCTGGATCAGTTCGCAAAAGAAGGCATGCTCCTCGCAAATGCATTCTCAAGCCAACCCGTTTGCACGCCCTTCCGAGGTATGATAATGAGTGGTATGCATCCTTTAAAAAATGGTGCTTTTACGAATGATACCCCACTCCTACCCCACAAGACGAAGTTATTGGGTCAGATTTTAAAGGAAGAAGGTTACCAGACCGCCTATATTGGGAAATGGCATTTACTGGGAGGCGATCGGGATAGACCCATTCCAAAAGGTAAAATGCGCTACGGTTTTGATACGTTGTTGACCAACAATTGCCAAACGGATTTTAGAGCTGGTGAAGCTTATTTTTGGAACGACAAAGGTGAAAAGGAATATTTTGACGAATGGGAAGTATATGGGCAAACGAAACAGGCGCTCTCCTATTTGGACGATATTGATCCCGAAAGACCCTTTGCGCTAATAGTTTCTTGGCACCCACCGCACGATTGGGGCAAATTTAAGGGGCAGGATGGGAAAATGCACTACCGATATGATACTTTGGAGGAGCTGATGGCACTATACGATAGGGATTCTATAAAAATGCGGCCGGGATTGAAATCTACTCCCGACCGAAAACGAATGTATCATGGCCATATGGCCATGATAAGTGGTGTGGATAAGGCGTTTGGAATGTTGATGGATAAACTTAAAGAGCTGAAATTAGAAGAAAATACGGTAACACTTTTTTCGGCAGATCATGGGGATATGTTGGAATCCCACAATGCAGTGCTACCCAAACAGTATCCCCATGATTACTCCAACCATATACCGTTTTTGATAAAATTTCCTAAAAAAATCCCCAAAGGAGCCAGTTCCGAGGTATTGCTCGGTACCATGGATATCATGCCAACGGTATTGGGTTTGATGGATATCGAAAGTAATCAAAAGTATGATGGCAAAAACCTTTCTAAGCAATTGCAAGATATATCCGCCGATAGCCCAACTTACGTTCCCTTATGGAATATGAACAGAGGTGAGCGACAGAAAAACAATTGGCGCGGGGTGGTGACCAAGGAGTTTACTTTTGCGATAGGTCAGGATTCTTTGGAAATTTTAAATGTGCTATACGACCGCCAGAACGATCCAAATCAACTAAACAATCTTTTTAGAAACCCGAAATACAGTGCGAAAAGAGAGAAGTTAGAAAAGATGACTTGGGAATGGATGGGACGCTTGCAGGACAAGTTTTATGGGCCATCGGATTTTCTGGAAGCAAGGCCGGAGGAAGGATGGGGGTACCAAATGAATAAGAGTCCCTTGGAACTATTACAGGAATTGAAAGAAGTATCGAACTAATCACTCAATGGTCACTTTGCCCAATTCAAAACTCAGGCTGTCAGGCATAGCCGATGGCACATACACTTTACCCGAACCCCGGTCGCCTTGGGGAGAATAGTGTGGGCTCTTCATTGTACTTTCAGGTTTATAATCGTTAGTACCGCTTTCGGCAACCCACCAAGCCAACCACTTGTTTTCCAATTCATTTACGATACTTGGGTGCTCCCGGGAAACATCAGAGGTCTCTAAGGGATCTTTGTCATTGTCATAAAGTTCCCAACCGCTCCCATCAACTTCCACTAGACTCCAAGTGTCAGTGCGAATGGCACGATTGTCCATAAATTGAAAGAAAAGTGGCGATTTGCGTTCCCAGGGTTCTCCATTTAAGATGGGTAACACCGATTTCCCCGCAAAAGCGCTACTATTTGCTAAAGTGTTGGAATCGGTGATTCCTGCAGCCTCTAGAACCGTAGGCATAATATCAACTACGTGCAGGGGTTCCGACTTGATAACATTCGGTCGGTCGATACGCGCCGGCCACCAAGCTAAGGCACCTGTTTTTACCCCTCCTCCATGTTGACTGATTTTATAAAGCCTTTTTGGAGTGACACTGGCATATGCCCATCCGGTACCTGGCTGGTAATTAGAACCCGCATCACCGGGCAAAAGCCCTTTTGAGAGCATTACGGAGTCCATGACCGAAAAAGAATCAGTACCATTATCGCTCAAAAACAAAATCAACGTATTTTGATCTTGCCCATTGGCTTTTAAAGCCGCCATTAATTGGCCGATACCTCTATCCATTCGTTCGACCATCGCAGCATAGACGGCCATTCGTAAATCCTCTAAATCTTTTTGCGCTGGGGAGAGTGTTTCCCAATCAGGTAAATTTTCAGGGTATTCGGGCAAAGGCGTATCGGCATTCAACAAACCGAGGGTCAACTGCTTTTGGACCCTGGCATCACGTACCGCCTGCCATCCTTTGGAATAGCTTCCACGGTAGGCCATGATATCCTCCTTGTACGCCTGCAATGGATTGTGCGGAGCCTGATAACTCAGATAGAGGAAAAAAGGATCATCTTCTTCATCTGACTTTGGACTAATGAAATCAACCGCTTTTGCACTAAAGGCATCGGTACTGTAAAAATTTTCACCAAAATCATCATATACCTCTTTATTCATGCGATAATCGGTACTTCCATTAAAATAGGACGAATAGCCGCCTAAAAATCCAAAAAACGAATCAAAACCTTTGTCGTTTGGTTCGCCGTCCAGATGCCATTTGCCGACCAATCCGGTGCGATAGCCCTCACTTTGTAGCACCTGTGCAAGATTGGTGCCTTTCTCAATCCCAAAACCGACTTTTGGCCACCATTGCCCCGAGAGCATAGAGCTACGGGAAATGACACACATCCCGGCATTGTGCATGTTGGAAAGACGTATTCCCTCCTTTGCCATTTGATTTAAGTTAGGTGTAAAGATTTCCCCACCATAAGCACCTATGTCACTATATCCTAGATCATCTGCAACAATCAAGATGATATTAGGTCGCGCAGGCACTTGGGATTTCTTTTCTTCACAGGACAAAAAAAGTACGGCCAATACGCTAGCGAGACCTAAGGGAAAAGCTCTTAATACGAGTGAGGCTAAAAGTTTGAATATGAAATTAATATTTATCATAAGTGCTTTAGAAATTCTTAAAATGCATGATATACGTTAAAATCGCTGAAATGGATTAAGGGCTAACCTCCATTTTCCTGATTTTGGCGATAGGTTTCGAATAGATTAACAAAAGGAGTACCGCGTGCCTCTTTTTCCGGGTTATAGCTTGGATTCAATGCGGGCCAATATCGCTGCGCTACATTGGCTGACAACCACTCCATTAATTTTTCAAACAGCTTGTTTCGTAGTTCCGGCCGTGTTTCCGCCAAATCATTTTTTTCAAATGGGTCGGTTTCGATATCGTAGAGATGCAATCGCCCGTACCAATCAAAAATCAATTTATGATTACCATCACGAATGGCGGAATGCGGGGTTAGCGCGAACGGTTCAAAAGGACTATTATAGATCACGTTAAAAGGGTAGTGCCAATAACGGACCTTTTTGGTATAGCTGTTTTTGCTATTCGTTACATCGGAAAGCACGGTGAACATACTTTGGCCATCGAGCGAATTTTTCTTGGATATCGCTTCAGAATCATAACCAGCCGCTTCCAACAGGGTCGGGAAAATATCGGTACAATCTACGGGCGTGTCTACCCATTGTCCTTCCTTAATTTTATTTTTCCACCGAAATAGTAGGGGCACACGAATGCCTCCTTCGGTCAAACAAGCTTTCCCTCCTAAGAATGGACTGTTATCCGTTCCCGTATCATTTGGGGTAATACTGGAATCGATACCGCCATTATCCGACATAAAGACCACCAAGGTATTTTCATCTAGGCCCGTCTCTTCGAGCTTGTCCAGAATCGCCCCCACTGAACGGTCCATACTCTTTACCATGGCTGCATAGACGGGGTCTTTGTGCCCATTCCATCCTTTCGTAGGTTTTTCTTCAAAATAAGTGACTTCATCGGATTTACCTTCATACGGCGCATGCACGGCAAAATGTGAAAAATAGAGGAAGAAGGGTCGTGTCTTGGATTTCGAACTTTCTTCAATAAAATTCAATGCTTGGAGCGTCAGATCATCGGTCAAATAGTTGGCTCCGGTTTCTTGACCCGAATTTCCCATATGCATCTTTTCCTGTGGAATCTTCGGGTATCCCGCGGTAGAGGTATTGTCCCAGCTCTTTCTCCAATCAAAATAATCGGAACCACCAGCATCATACCAGGCCAAGGGTTCGAAACCTTGGTCGGCAGGTTGGTAACCGTTGGCCCCGAAACCGCCAATATGCCATTTCCCGATAAAAGCGGAATGATAATCGGTCAGAGCCTCGGCAAGCGAGAGTTCATCCCTGCCAGCATCGTATGTCGTTCCTGCGGACACAGCGGAATTGGAAGTGCCGTTGATAAGGGCTTGTTCGATTTTGATATCATCTTTATGTTCTAACACATCATGCATAAGATAGCCTTGGGGCGCCGGTAAATTTTGATTGTAATACGTAGGTCTAGGCGGCATGGCCGTAGTGAATCCCATTCGACTTGCGAACTTTCCGGTTAAAATACTGGCGCGTGTCGGCGAACATAATTGATTGGCGTAGGCTTGCGAAAAAGCTACCCCCTCGTGAATCAAGCGGTCAATATTAGGCGTTTCATAAAACATATCGGAAGTAGGGCTATCCGTAAATTTATGGGCATAAGCCTGACTGTCCATAATACCGTAATCATCGGCAAGGATAAAAATAATATTCGGTCGTGTGGTCGTTCGTTCTGCTACTTTTTCCTCTTTTGTCGTAGACTTACAACCAAGTACAAAGAGCAGCACAACATATAAGCATGTCTTGAAATAAGTCATTTTCGTACCAGTATTACTTGAATCAATCGATTTTTACCTCACGCCGAATCTCGTCCCAGCTCTCGATTCCGATTATTTTTTTGTACGGGTCGTACACTTCGTCTTCCTGGTCCGTTCCAAAAGCTTGGTACACCCGATACACTGGCTTGATACCTCCCGGATCTTCCTCATCATCCGGAAAACGGCGCAACCCGATGCGCAATCCGCCCTCTTGTCGATTATCCTGCCAGTTATGGTACTGAAAACCATCAATACCCTCCAGATATTTGATTTTTTTCATGGCATAAGCCATTCCGGCGGCCTGTTCCAGCAAATCTTGTTCGCTGTATGTTGGCGAATTCGTTCCGTTCTCGGAGAGATACACCAAGCGCTTTGTCTTCCCTTTAAAGAGAACTTCGGGCTGACGCACCCACGCGTCCAAAACCTCGGTATTCTTGAAGGTGATCAATTGGGTATCAAAATCGAAACTCACTCTTTCGTCCAACCATGTTTTTGGCTCCCGAAGCGATTCAGGATAAGGGTGTTGTGCAATGGCCCATTCAAAATCACCCTCCGCTTTGGAAAATTGCAGCAGTTGCTCCAACAGTTCTTTAGAGTGATAGAAATGTGGATTATTAGTCCAATTCCAAAAATGGGTCAGCGTGATAAAAACCTTCGAATTGGAATTGTATTTTCGAGCGATATTGTGTGACATTCGCATCGATTTGTGGTAGAGATCCATAAAAACCAGCGCAGTTTTATCCCCGGCATTGGTCCAAACCCATCCCGCATCCACCTCATTGTGAATGATCCAATGGTGAATGCGCCCGTACTTCTTATCCGGCCTTGTGTAGCGGTTCGCCAAAAAATCAAGTACCGCCGCATAATATTGTACGCCCTCGGGAGTAGTTAAATTGGGCATACTATAAATTCCAGCAGGGTCACAATCGGGATGTTGAAAAATGCGCCCGATTTCAGCGTCTTCGGTTTTCGAGGCTTTGTCTACTAACAAAATAGCCGATACCTCGATGTTCCTTTCCGCGGTAGAACGAAACGTCTTATCATGTTGTGCAAGGGTTTCTTTATCTACGTAATAGGTAGCCCCCATATATTCGAAAGCCATATTATTTGGCGAAGGTCCCGACCGTAGCAGCCGGGTAACCAAAATATTGACCGTAGCACTGGTGATACCCAAATCATCGAGATCGGTATAGGGTGCTTCACGATCAATACTGTAGCCGCCCAATCCCTTCTTGGTGGCTGGTTTTACAAAGGGATAGTTATGTTTAGGAACGATGGAATCGGCATACCGCGCGTGTGAGACGGCTTTGTAGTGTTCACCCTCCTTTTCTACTACCATCCATTTTGAAAGAACACGATCCTGAGTAAATCCATGTCGATCCACAGTACGGTCTATGGCGATATTGAATTTACTTTCGGTAGAATTCAAGGGTATCACAGATTCAAAGGTTTTCAGCTCTGTACTATGTTCATAGGGACTGACTTCGGCGATAAAAAGATTTTTACTATCCGATACGGTTCCTTCTAACCGTACTTTGTCATCGGATACCAAGACGTGTGATATTTGATTATGAAAGTCATTATTCAAATAGGAAGTCAAATTATTCTCGAGAATCGCTTCCTGCTTCTTCTGATCCTCTTTTTTTGCTTCTATTTCCGCTTCACGTTCGGTTTGTGGGCGGAGCTTCAAATTTCGTATCTGAATTTTCAATGCTGGGGCCGCGCCAAAATCCAACCGAAGGTATTCGCCCTTCTTGCCCCAATCCTTCAATTCTTCACTAATGTCTATCTTAAATTCGACCCAGCCTTCCGTAGACCCGATATCCCGGACGATTTTGGGTTCAAACACTTCTTTTAACGGATAAAAATAAACTTCGATAAAATCGACCCCGGTCGGGCAAAAATATTCAAATGCCAAATAGTCGTTCTCTTTATCCAAATCTGCACCTAAAGGATTGGAAAACAGATAAGGATCCTTACCTGTGGTTTCAATATCATAAACTCCCTTCTCCGTGATTTCCATCTGAAGGTCATTCGCTTCTCTCGCATGCAGCGAGAGTTCCGTTTCCTGCCCGAAAACACCTAGCGGTAATCCCAAAAAGAGTAAAATATACTTTTTCATAAACCTATATCATTTTCTGTTGCCTCTAAAAGTAAGGCCTGCTTTCGTGCGAACCATCCTGTGGTATACTGTTTACCAAGCGCAAACCGAGACAGGCTACTTTAAAAAGACAGATGCTCTAGGCGCCAAGAAATAACCCTTATTCCTTGTGATTTTGAGCTAAAAGAAATGGGCGACCCAATAAGGTATCATAATACTTCTGGCAAAAGCATCGATTTCCGTTAGCGATGTCCTTGAACCGTGAACCTTTGGTTGACGCGAACACGGTTTGCCAAAAAAAGTTGCCTTTTTATAATTGTCAGCCCTACAGGCGAAAAATTTTGAAAGCTGAAGAGCTAACGCAGCATCCCAACCATAGTTTATACAGTCTATTACGGTAGTGGCCATAAAACTAATCTGAAACCACCTTCAAACAACCTATTCGATTGTATATTTGAACGGTACAGTACAGGATAGAATACCACGCTGTATATTTTATTTTCGTTGACCAACACCAATACTACGAATAGATGAAAAGTACTACACAGCGATTCAAGTACGTCGACCACCTTTGGGACGATAAGAAGGCCGCCGCGCTCGGCGACGACCAAGTGGCATTGTTCCTCTACCGCTCCAACATCCTTGGGGCCGACCTGAGGATAACCAACTACGGCGGGGGCAATACCAGCTGCAAGACCATCGAAAAGGACCCGCTCACCGATGCCGATGTCGAGGTGATGTGGATCAAGGGCTCCGGGGGCGACATAGGCACCTTGACCAAGGCGGGTATCGCCGGGCTGTACACCGATAGGCTGCGGGACCTGAAGAACGTCTACGGCGGCCTGGCCGACGAGGACCGCATGGTAGGGCTCTTCAACCACTGCATCTACGACCTCGACAGCAAGGCCCCCTCGATAGACACGCCCCTGCACGGGCTGCTGCCCTTCAAGCACATCGACCACCTGCACCCCGACGCGCTGATCGCGGTGGCCGCCGCCAAGGACAGCGAGAAGGTGACCAGGGAGATCTGGGGCGATACCATGGGCTGGGTGCCCTGGCAACGGCCCGGTTTCGACCTGGGGCTACAGCTGGAGAAGTGCCTGAACGAGAACCCCGGCATCCGCGGGATCGTGCTGGGCAGCCACGGGCTCTTCACCTGGGGCGACACCTCGCACGAATGTTACATGAACAGCCTGGAGGTCATAGAGATGGCCTCGGAGTTCATCGAAAAAAAGATAAAGGAGAACGGGAGCGTTTTCGGCGGACAGAAAATAGAGAGCCTGCCCAAGGAGGAACGCCTGGAGAAAGCGGCCCAACTCATGCCCATGCTGCGGGGCCTGTGCTCTTCCGAAAACAGGATGATCGGCCATTTTACCGATAGCGACGTGGTGCTCGAGTACATCAACAGCAACGACCTGGAGCGACTAGCGCCAATGGGCACCAGCTGCCCCGACCATTTCCTCAGGACCAAGATACAGCCCTTGGTACTCCGTTTGGATGCCAAGGAGGACCTCTCCGATACCGGGGCCGTCCTGGCCAAGCTCCGTCCGGCCTTCGAGGAGTACCGGCAAGGATACCAGGACTATTACGATGCCCACAAACGGGAGAACAGCCCGGCGGTGCGCGACGCCAACCCGGTGATCATCATATACCCCGGCGTGGGCATGTTCAGCTTCGCCAAGAACAAACAGACCACCCGTGTCGCCAACGAGTTCTACGTGAACGCCATCAACGTGATGCGCGGTGCGGAGGCCATTACCGAATACACCTCGCTGCCGCGGCAGGAGGCCTTCGATATCGAGTACTGGCTCCTGGAGGAGGCGAAACTACAGCGCATGCCCAAGGAAAAGCCATTATCCAGAAAAGTGGCCCTGGTAACGGGCGCCGGCGGCGGGATCGGCAAGGCCATCGCCGACAAACTGGCCGAGGAAGGCGCCAACGTGGTACTGACCGATATCGCGGAGGACAGGCTCAAAGAAGGTGTTTCCACCTACGGGAGGGATACCGCCAGCTATGCCGTCTGCGACGTGACCGAGGGCGCATCGATCGCCGGGGCCTACGGGAAGGCCTGTCTGGAGTTCGGGGGCGTCGACATCGTCGTGCACAGCGCGGGGCTAGCGATATCGAAGCCCATCGAGGACACGACCGAAAAGGACTGGGACCTGCTGCAGGACGTACTGGTCAAGGGGCAGTTCCAGCTCGCCAAGCAGGCCGTCGCGATCATGCGCAAGCAGGGACTGGGCGGCGACTTCATCAGCATCGCGAGCAAGAACGGGCTGGTGTCCGGGCCTAACAACGTGGGCTACGGTACCTCGAAGGCCGCCCAACAGCACATGGCGCGCCTGTTGGCGGCCGAGCTGGGCGGCGACAAGATACGCGTGAACACGGTCAACCCAGACGGGGTGATCGTGGGGAGCAAGATATGGGAGGGCGACTGGGCCGAGGGCCGGGCCAAGGCCTACGGCATCACCGTCGAGGAGCTGCCCGCCCACTACGCCAAGCGCAACCTGCTCAACGAGATCATCTATCCCGAGGACATCGCCAACGGCGTATTCGCATGCGTGGGCATATTGGACAAGACCACCGGGAACATCATCAACGTCGACGGCGGCATGGCCAACGCTTTTGTAAGATAGGCGCAAGTTAAATCAGTTGGAATCTATGGCGAAATGAACACTTCTTACACATACTTAAAACCTTTTAAGATATGATGGAAGTCTTAGAGTGAGGAAGGCTTTCCATTTCAATTGGAAAAATGTACTCTCCAATGAAGCCTTGAAGCATTTCCAACTAGGAATCAACATTTTCAAACTTTAAATTCACGAAAAAGGCAAGCCTGTAGGCTTTAACCCTACAAAGAGTAAAAAACGAAAAAACCTTTCTAAATAAGAGAAGGTCTTCAGAACTCAAGGTGGCCCCGAAGCCTCGGGGGAACCCACGTAACAGGTCATAAAAAAACCTTCCCTGGTAAAAGGAAGGTTTTGAGTACTCGAGGCGGGAATCGAACCCGCACTCCAAAGGAACTGGATTTTGAATCCAGCGCGTCTACCAGTTCCGCCACTCGAGCATCTTCTTATTTCTTAATTCACGCAGTTTCTCTTTGCCCACTCCGGATCTCCAATATTTTTCCCGGACCCTGGCAGATTCTCTATCATTACACTCCTCAACGTATATCGTCTTAAACGGAGCGTAAAACCTGGTTGTTCTTTCACGACCTCCATTATGCCTCGCCAATCGATTCTCCAAATTATTGGTCATTCCAACATAAATATAATTATGTTCAATGCTCGCAATAGCGTAAACAACCATCATACTACATTATTTCAAACAAAGCGCGCCTGCCTGTCGGCAGACAGGTCTACCAGTTCCGCCACTCGAGCATCTTCTTATTTCTTAATTCACGTAATCTTTCTTTGCCCACTCCGGATTTCCAATATTTTTCCCGGACCCTAGCAGATTCTCTATCATTACACTCCTCAATGTATATCGTCTTAAACGTAGCGTAAAACTTGGTTGTTCTTTCACGACCTCCATTATGCCTCGCCAATCGATTCTCCAAATTATTGGTCATTCCAACATAAATATAATTATGTTCAATGCTCGCAATAGCGTAAACAACCATCATACTACATTATTTCAAACAAAGCGCGCCTGCCTGTCGGCAGACAGGTCTACCAGTTCCGCCACTCGAGCATCTTCTTATTTCTTAATTCACGTAATCTCTCTTTGCCCACTCCGGATTTCCAATATTTTTCCCGGACCCTGGCAAATTCTCTATCACTACACTCCTCAATGTATATCGTCTTAAACGGAGCGTAAAACCTGGTTGTTCTTTCACGACCTCCATTATGCCTCGCCAATCGATTCTCCAAATTATTGGTCATTCCAACATAAATATAATTATGTTCAATGCTCGCAATAGCGTAAACAACCATCATACTACATTATTTCAAACAAAGCGCGCCTGCCTGTCGACAGACAGGTCTACCAGTTCCGCCACTCGAGCATCTACTATGTTTTAACCATTTAAAATCTAGCGCCTACCTCCCGATGCTTCGGGGCCGCCATTCGAGCAAGTTGGCCATAAAGACAACATCTTTCCAAACGGACTGCAAAGCTAAAAAAATATTTCAATCTAAAACTGAAAATAACAACATTTATCCTTTAGCAAGACAAATTAATTTCTAAATTTGCACCTCCCTAGAAATCAGGGGCCCAAACAAACAAATACGAATGTCACACCAAGTTCCCGAACCCAAGTTTTTTGCCTGCTCCGACAGTAGGGATTTAGCTGAGAAAATAGCGAAGTCGTACGGTACTGATTTGGGAAATGTGCACATATCAAGATATAGTGACGGCGAATTTCAACCGTCTTTCGAGGAGTCTGTTCGCGGTGCCAGAATTTTTCTAATCGGGTCAACACACCCGAGCACCGAGAACCTGATGGAAATGTTGTTGATGCTAGACGCAGCCAAGAGGGCATCGGCGAGGCATATAACAGCGGTAATGCCCTATTTCGGTTGGGCAAGACAGGATAGGAAAGACAAACCTCGCGTGCCGATAGCCGCCAAGTTGATCGCAAAGATGTTGGAAACGGCCGGTGCGACACGTATCATTACCATGGATTTGCATGCCGATCAAATTCAAGGGTTTTTCGAGAAACCAGTAGACCATTTATTCGCGTCCACCTTGTTCCTTCCTTATCTGAAGAATTTGAACTTGGACAATTTGATGATTGCCTCTCCGGATATGGGTGGGTCAAAAAGGGCCTACGCCTATTCTAAGGCATTGGAATGCGATGTGGTTATCTGTTACAAACAGCGTGCAAAGGCCAACGTTATATCACATATGGAACTCATAGGCGAGGTAGAAGGCAAAAATGTGGTTCTTGTTGACGATATGGTCGATACCGCAGGTACCTTGACGAAAGCCGCCGATTTGATGATGGAGCGCGGTGCACTTAGTGTTCGAGCCATTACCACCCACGGCCTTTTATCGGGAGATGCCTATGAAAAAATTGAAAAATCGCAGTTATTGGAGTTGATCGTAACCGATTCCATTCCTGTAAGAAAGCAAAGCGACAAGGTAAAAGTGGTGAGCTGTTGCCACCTTTTTGCCGATGTGATGCACCGAGTGCACCACAACACCTCGATTGCGTCGAAGTTTTTAATGTGACTTCGGCTACGCTCAGCCACGTGCCGTAGCTTTGTGGTGAAAAGAGACGAGAGAAGAAGGCCAAGCGGAGCTGAAGTGACCATGGTAACGAAACGAATTATTAGTTTTTATTTATACATTTTTAATTAAACACAATGAAGTCAATTACAATTAAAGGATCAGAAAGAGAAAGCGTGGGCAAAAAGGCAACGAAGGCCCTACGTAATGCTGGATTGGTTCCTTGCGTGGTATACGGAGGGGAAAAACCATTACACTTTTCAGCACCCGAACTAGCTTTTAGGGATTTAGTGTACACCCCCGCCGCGCATACCGTAAAGGTTGACTTGGGAGAAGGAAAGCTAAAAGCCATTATGCAGGATATTCAGTTTCATCCGGTAACGGATCGCATTTTGCATATCGATTTTTACCAACTTTTCGATGATAAGGAAGTTACCATGAACATTCCTGTTCGCCTTCAAGGGAATTCCCCAGGGGTGCGTAACGGTGGTCGTTTGTTGTTCAGAAAACGGAAACTGGCCATTAAGGCACTGCCGGACAAACTTCCCGATTTTTTCGATGTGGATATCTCCAAATTGAGAATCGGTGACAACATTTCGGTCGCTACTTTGCTTAACGACGATTTTACCATACTTCACCCAGATACTACAGTTGTCGTACAGGTCAAAACAGCCCGTGCCGCGGTAGAGGTCGAGGAAGATGAGGAAGATGTTGAAGGAGAAGAAGGTGCCGAAGGCGCAGCAGAAGGTGCGGAAGGTGCAGCTACTGAAGCTCCCGCAGCTGAAGGTGGGGAATAACCCATTTATTGATAGTATAACAAAAGCATTCCCTATCAGGGCTCTCCTGATTCGGGATGCTTTCGTATTTTTACGAAAATGCAACGGAAACGATGTTAGCTTTTTTAAAATCCATATTTATTGCGCCTAGCATATCGGAAGAACAAGATAGTATGAGGAAATTTTTGGTGGTCGGTCTGGGAAATATCGGTGACGAATATTTGGAAACAAGGCATAACATCGGTTTTAAAGTCTTGGATGCGCTTGCCAAGGCAGAAGGATTTGTCTTTGAGACCAAAAAGTTGGGCGATGTAGGAAGTTTTAAGACCAAAGGAAGAACAGTACTTTGCCTAAAGCCCTCTACTTATATGAATAGGAGCGGAAAAGCACTCAAATATTGGATGGAAAAGGAAAAAATTCCATTGGCGAATGTATTGGTCATTACCGACGACATCAATCTATCATTTGGCACGTTACGGCTTAAAACAAAGGGAAGTGACGGTGGGCATAATGGATTGAAAGACATTCAGAACTTTTTGCAAACAACTGCTTACAACAGACTGCGTTTTGGGGTCGGTTCCGATTTCGGAAAAGGGAGGCAAATTGAATACGTACTGGGTAACTGGGGCGATGAAGAAAACGCTTCCCTCAAGGAGCGGATTGCTAGAGCTACGGAAATGGTACGGTCGTTCGTACTCGCGGGAGTGTCGATTACAATGAACCAGTACAACGGAACATAGACTATTGTAAAAGTTACTATATGGCTTCAAAACTCAAGATACCCGTATCCGATGTATTCCCCTCGCGATCGGTAGTGACCAAACGCCAATAGTATATCGTTTCGGTAATTACCGATACCTTGGTGCTCGTTTCATTTGCCCCCAGTGATGCAAAGACCGGGGGGTTATCCACTGTGCCAAAATACAATTCATAACCCTCGATATCATTATCCAAATCGGAACCGATCCACTCCAAGAGAATTTCCCCATTCCCATCTATAAATACTTTGGGGCCGTTCGGTCGAACTATCTCGACAGGAAACGGCGCAAAACTGGTTTCCGTTCCCGGACTAAAGAAGAACCAGGTTTCACTAACACTGGTCTCGGTCACTTCCTCATTCTCTGCGGTAACCGACCAGGAAAAAGGCGTTCCTTTTTCAATTGCCAAGATTTCGGAAAGCGCTGTTGTGGTCTTCATCTGGGTCGTTCCCGCATCCAGTTCGTTTACCCGCAACGTATAGGAGTCGGTATTTGACGCCGCCTGCCACGAAAACTGTACAAGATTGGTATTGCCGCTGTCACTATTGACAGGACTACATTCAGAATTCTTTTCCGGTGAGACCAGCACCACATCACCTGGGGGACTGGGGTCTTTTTTGCAACCTATTGCAAGAAGCGCGCACATCAAAAATATTTTCAGTGTCTTCATTGCTTTATTATTTTATAGCTTCCCTTTTGCATTTTTCCATCTACCTTTAGAAAGTAAGTACCAGCCGACAAATCGGAAACATCCAACTCCATTTCGGCTTGCTGTAAATTCTTTCGCTGGCTTAGCACCAATTTTCCATCAATGGCATACAATGCTATATCGACTTCACCGCCCCCTTCGATATAGATATTCAAAGAAGTAGTCGTTGGATTGGGATAGAATAAAATGCCGCTAGCGATAAAAAATCGCTCTTCATAAGACCCCTGGCAAGAAAGTGCTCCTGTAACTTTCAGAACATTGTTTCCTTTTTCAAGATCTACGGTAACCTCATCTTCGGAGGTCTGCGATAAGACTCCATTAAGCTCAATAGTATACGTTTCCGATCCACTCAGGCTTAAGACCACACTATTTTCATTTAAACTTTGTCTAGAGGTGACCGAAAGGGCTTCGGGTTCCGAGATAGTCACTTCAAAACAGACTTCTTCGTATTCCCTACCATCATCAAAAGCCGTAATACATACGTTATAAAGCCCGGCATCGAGATCGGAACGATTGTAACTTGTGGTAAAACCTTCGCTTATATTTACACCGTTACCGGTAATAACAACGGTATGGTCTAATGATTGTGCAGATTCTATGGTAATGTTGCCATCATTTTCGGTCCTACAGGATTTGCTGGTGGCCTGGATGGTAAAGTTGTCGTTTGCGAACCTGTATATGGGACATCCCGTCAGATCAACTTCCGTTCCGAGCGGAGTGCCTGCGCAAAGGTCGTTAGCATCGAAAACACCGTCGCTATCCTCATCGGGAGCAAATTCGCCCTCCACACACACATCCATCGAAAAGCCTATTAGCGAACCTCCATCAATATTTTCGGTATCTCTAACGGTTAAGACCCATTCCCCTGCGATGGATTCCCCGTTAAAGTTATCGAAGCCAATCAAGGGAGCGACAGTACCAGCAATTCCTGGATTACCCCCACAAACGAAGTCATTGGCATCATCGTCGAAAGTAGCATTTATATTGCGAAGGTTCCCGCACGAATTGGAGACCAAAACGGCTTCCTTTCCCGATGGTGAAGTTAGCGTAATAACCAAGTCGGAAAGGTATGTGTGGTCCAGTTCTAAATTAACCTTCAAATCCGTTAGCCGCAAGTCATCATAAAAAATCAGTTTTGACGAAATAGTAGGTGTGCCCTCATCAGTAATGGCGATTGGCAAACCAATACCCGATCGGTTGGCACAATTTTCTTCGATAGTCGTAAAACTTAGACCAGATCCGAAACTGCCTTCACCACAACCGTTCCTAGGGCGTAACCTCCAAAAATACGTCGCCCCATTATCCAAATTGGATGCCTTGAAGGTCGTATCGAAAACGGTGGCCGCTTCTATCACATTCGCAAAACCGGAATCGGTAGCGATTTGGATATCGTAGGAAGTATACAGTGCATTGTCTTCCCATTCGAAAAGCTGCCATTTAGAAACGTCTACTGCAGCATTTAATGGGCTAAGAATGTCTACTTCCGGAAAAACGTTACCCGACACCAATAGTTGCAGGGGCAACTCCTTTGTTTGTGAAGCTCCTACCGCGCGAACAGTAATGGCATAATCGCCATCATCGGCGTTGGCCGTGTCATTAATGGTCAATGTTACCGGTGTATCGCTAGCGCTTGCCGAGGCAGGTGAAAAAACGGCTGTGACCCCCGCCGGGAGTCCGGAGACTTCAAACATTACTTCCTCCGAAAAACCGGAATATGTTTCGTAAACAAAAGGCACCACAGCCGCGTTTGGCTGACAGACCTCATAGATGGTTTGGGGGGTGTTCAGGACTATTTGAGATTCCGCTATCGTAAAATCCGCCTCGTTCACCGCAAAGAAAATGTTCCCATTTCCCCTGACCATGATCCGTGCATTCGTGGTGGCAGTACCCGGAAGTTGTATGTTGTGCGAACCATCGTTCACGGTTGCTTCGGCCAACAGTATCGGGAAGGTGAGTCCACCATCCACAGAGAGAAAAATATCCACCAAGGGCGTATTCACCGGTGCTTCATTGGTATTGGCAACTACCCAAGTTACTTCGTGAATCTCGCCCGCAACGTAGCTTGTTCCGGAGGGCTGTGAGCTCACGCTAAACGCACTACCGGTATCGACGACGCTCACGTTGACCAATTCGGAAACCACCTGACCACCACCGACGGCATTATCCCGTACTGTTAGGGCGAAATTCATATCTTTTTGTATGGAAGAAACCGTTTCCCAAGCCGAATTAACACTCGGTACGGTTTGCGTAAGATTTCCATCCAGAACACGTTCAAGCAAAGGAAAATATCGCCCTGGGTCTGTTGACGGTTCCCGCGACCTGAAGTTTGCGCCGACCAGACTAGCCGGGCCGAAAGAGCCTTGTACAACAACGCCATCATCTATTTGTTCCCACGCGTATGTGAGCACATCCCCAGTGTCGGGATCCGCGGCGCTCCCTTCCAATTGAAAAGCCGTAAAAGTCGGAATCACATAATCTGGGATAGATTCGATTACCGGTGGATTGTTACTTAAGACCAACAGCTCCCCGCAGGATTTTGTCTTGAGGTTTTCAATAATCTGGACAATACTTACATAGTGAAAATAGGCGTCACTCCTAAGGGCAACGTCATTTTCCTGGGTAATCCCGGCATACCCCATGATGGTTGTACCACTTCCTGGCTCGACCTGTACTCCGGTGCCCTCCGACTCAAAGGACCACGAATGGTTCGCCCCCAATTGATGTCCGATTTCATGGGCAACGAAATCTATGTCGAACGTATCCCCGCTTGGGGTTACTGCTGATGAATACGCGCTTCCTTTTTGTCCGTCTACACAAATTCTACCTATAAAGCCAGCATCGCCCCCATTCCCTGCCTGATGAAATAAATGCCCAATGTCGTAATTCGCTTCTCCGATAATATCCGTTAGTGTACTTTGCACTTCTACATTGAGATTGTCGCTGTACGGGTCGTCGGCAGCATTGGTGAAGATTACTTGATCATTATTGGCAATCACTTCCAATGTGACGGCCAAATCGGTCTCAAAAATCTGATTCATACGGGTTACCGTTGCATTGATGGCGGCCAGGGCATCGGCAATCGTACCGCCATGAAAATTCGTATACTCGCCAGTGGCGGAGACCGCAAGTCGGTATTTTCGCAAAACCCTATCGTCGACTGGCCGCGCTGTAGTGCCGGCTACATTCTTGGAAACCGAGGATTTCGTTTCGCAGACAAAGTCATTATCTTTCTTGCTAAGGCCTTGCCTTGAATAGGCTACATAGTCATTTTGGGATGTTTTTTGGATGTAGGTATGCCCTGTTTTTTCGGGATGTACCATCATCACCTGAAACCCCTTATGGGAGACACTGAACCTAATCTCGCTATTGACATCGTCTATACCTCGGCCCCTGTAGGATTTGATATTCGGATATTTCGCGGCCAATTCGGGAGCCAATACAGGGGATTCGTAAACGAAAAATGCCAAATTCTTCCCCGTCTCATCGGGAAAATAAATCTTTGTTCTATTCCTGGAAACCGCCGAAAGGTTTTTTAAACTGCTTTTTAACTTGCCCTCATCTACAGCGAATACTTTGGCATGTTCGACATCGATTTGCTGTAAAAAGTTTTTGGATGGATGATCCGCGCGCTGGACCTGATGCCAGTAATTATCCTGTGAATAACCCCAAAAGGAAGCAAATACTATGGTAATTGTAAAAACAAGACGTAATTTAGCAATCATTTTCGGGGTATTTTCCTAAACTCAAATATAGGCCTTTTTATTAGTATCGAAATATTGGAAACAGTTCAAAACATTGTTAAATACGATAAAAAACACTCCACAGCGATAACTATCGGCACTTTTGATGGTGTACACATCGGTCATCGTACGATTTTGAAACGTTTGATCAACAATTCCACGAGCCTAGAGCTCAAATCAACCGTACTTACTTTTTTTCCTCATCCGAGAATGGTGCTTCAGAAAGACACCGATTTAAAGCTCTTGAACACCATAGAGGAAAAAACCCGGATTTTGGAAAATCTTGGACTTGACATTCTCGTTGTGCATCCCTTTACGAAAGAGTTTTCGCGCTTAACCGCGACCGAATTCGTTCGGGACATTTTGGTCAACACCTTGAAAGCAAAAAAAATAATCATTGGGTACGATCATAGGTTCGGTCGGAATAGAACGGCGAACATTACCGACTTAAAGGCTTTCGGCAATGCACTCGATTTTGAGGTAGAGGAAATATCAGCCATGGAAGTCGATAGTGTCTCGGTCAGTTCCACCAAAATCAGAAAAGCCCTGGAAGATGGCGATATTGTGACTGCGAACGCCTTTCTCGGTTACGAGTATATGCTCACCGGAACGGTTAAAAAAGGTAAGGGACTCGGGCGCCACCTCGATTTTCCAACGGCGAATATACATATAGACGCGCCTTACAAGCTTATCCCAAAGAACGGAGTTTACGTCGTACATTCCCAAATCGACGGAAAACAGGTCTTCGGTATGATGAACATCGGCTATAACCCTACCGTAGCCGGGAAACATCGCAGTATTGAAGTCCATTTTTTCGATTTCGCAAATGACCTCTACGACCGCCAATTACAGGTAAACTGTTTTGCCCGACTGCGGGACGAACATAAATTCGATTCGGTCGACGCGTTGAAAGTACAGCTTCAGAAGGATCAAAAGACCGCTCTTGCACTAATCGCCAAGTGATGCTGAACCGATTGCTTTTTTCGAAGGTCGACAATTCACCGCTCATTATTTTTAGGATATTTTTTGGGATTTTAGTGGCCTTGGAATGCTATGGCGCCATACTTACGGGGTGGGTCGAGCGTACGCTGGTTGCACCCCAGTTCACCTTTAATTTCATCGGTTTCGAATGGTTACAGCCACTCCCTGGGCCCGGCATGTACATTTACTTTATCGTAATGGGCACACTAGGGGTGTTGATAGCCATTGGTTACCACTATCGGTTTGCCGTAATCAGCTTTACACTCCTATGGACAGCGGTCTACCTGATGCAAAAATCGGCCTACAACAACCATTATTATTTGTTGGTACTTATTTCAGCGTTTATGGCGTGCTACCCTGCCCATCGTTTTTGCTCGGTCGATGCGAAGCGGCATCCCTCGATCAAAAAAAATTACATGCCGAGCTGGGTAAAATGGACGATCGTGTTACAGCTGCTCATCGTCTATACCTACGCGGCAATTGCTAAACTCTACGGCGACTGGCTCGATTTTAGTATGGTAGAGGTTCTAATGTCGAACAAAGCGGATTACTATGTTATCGGCTCTATTTTACAGGAACCCTGGGTTCATAAAGTTATCGGTGTTTGTGGTATTCTTTTTGATCTCTTGATCGTACCGGCATTGCTTTGGAAACCTACCCGAAAGTGGGCCTTTTTTGCATCGATTTTTTTCCATTTGTTCAATTCCATCGTTTTTCAGATCGGCATATTTCCTTATCTCTCACTTGCCTTTACCGTATTCTTTTTTGAGGCGGAGACCATAAGGGGAATTTTCTTTAAAAAGAAGGTTCTTTATGTAGATGGCGGTATTGCAATACCTTCTTACAAATCTTTTTTGCTCGCTGGTTTCGGGATCTATTTCCTCGTACAGCTCGCACTCCCCGTTCGGCATTATTTTTTCAAGGATGCCGTTTTATGGACCGAAGAAGGCCATCGCCTCAGTTGGCGTATGATGTTGCGTAGTCGCCGTGGAAAAGCGAATTTTAAAGTGGTGAACAACGAAAATGGTAATTTTACCTTTGCGGATACCAAAATATATTTGAGTAAGAAACAACGGCCAAGGGTTGCCGCTTACCCTGACTTCGCTTGGCAGTTCGCACAGCGCTTAAAAAAAGAATACGCCGAAAAAGGGGAGAACGTGTCGGTCTACGTGGTCGATTCCAAAATTAGTATTAACGGAAGACCCTACCGACCTTTTTTAGACCCTGAAGTAGATTTGGCCAATGAGGAATGGAATCATTTCAATCATCATGAATGGATACTGCCCTCGAATTTGGAATAAGCTTTCCATTGCCATATTCCACGATTAAGCCTAAATTTGCGGCTTAAACACTATTTGGCATGCTACAGCTACAAACGGTCCGTGAGAAAAAAGACGAAATCATACAGGCGTTGAAAAAACGTACCATCGATGCCGCGCCATTGGTTGAGAACGTGCTCCGCTTGGATGAAAAGAGAAGAGCGACCCAAACCCAACTCGACGCCGTTTTGGCCGAAAGCAACAAGCTTTCCAAAGAAATCGGAATGCTTTTTAAAAGCGGAAAGGCACAGGAGGCCAACATTTTAAAGGAAAAGACCGTCGCCTTAAAGGAAGACTCTAAATCACTTGGCGATACCCTGAACACTACGGCCGAGGAATTACAGGTGTTGCTGTACCAAATCCCCAACGTGCCCCATGAATCGGTGGCAGCGGGGAACTCTGAGGAAGACAACGAAGAGATTTTTGTCGAGGGCGACATCCCCAAATTAATCCCGAACGCTTTGCCCCATTGGGAACTGGCCAGCAAATACAATATCATCGATTTTGAACTGGGCGTGAAAATAACCGGTGCGGGATTTCCGGTGTATAAGGGTAAAGGGGCGCGGTTACAACGTGCGCTGATTTCTTATTTCCTGGATAAAAATACGGCCAGCGGCTATACTGAAATGCAAGTACCGTACTTAGTGAATGCGACTTCTGGTTATGGCACCGGACAGCTGCCCGATAAGGAAGGGCAAATGTACCATGTGGGGGAAGATGACCTGTATTTGATTCCAACGGCCGAAGTACCGGTAACGAATCTATTCCGCAACGAGTTGTTGAACAAAAAAGACTTTCCGATTTGCTACACGGCCTACACCCCTTGTTTTAGAAGGGAAGCAGGAAGCTATGGAGCCCATGTGCGTGGCTTGAACCGGTTGCATCAGTTCGATAAGGTAGAGATCGTTCGCGTAGAACATCCTACGAATTCCTATAAGGCTTTGGATGGCATGGTGGAACATGTAAAAACCATTCTGCGCGAATTAAAACTTCCGTATCGCATTCTTCGTCTTTGTGGCGGTGACCTCGGGTTTACCGCAGCACTCACCTATGACTTCGAGGTGTTCTCAACGGCGCAAGATCGGTGGCTAGAAATCAGTTCGGTCTCCAACTTCGAGACCTATCAGGCCAATCGCCTGAAATTACGCTACAAAGATGAAAATGGAAAAAGCCAACTTGCCCATACCTTAAATGGTAGTGCCTTGGCATTGCCTCGGGTTTTGGCCGGAATTTTGGAGAATTGCCAAACCGAAAAAGGCATCAAAATACCGAAAGTATTGGTTCCTTATTGTGGATTTGAGATGATTGATTAGATCGTTCTTAACATCCTTCTTTAACAATCTCCGTATCTTTGAGTCATGCGATTTTTGTTACTTCTCATTTCGTACCTCGTACTACTCACTTCTACTTTTGCCCAAGAAGACAATTTGGCCAAACAGTACTTCAATGATGGAGATTATGAAAAAGCATCGGTATACTATGAAAAGTTAGTACAAAAGAACAATGCCCGTATCGATTATGTTGAGGCGTTGGTCGCCTGTTATCAGCAATTGGAACGGTATACCGATGCCGAAGAACAATTGTTGAAAACATTGGGCAATCGCCGACCCTACCCCCCTATCTACGTAGAGCTCGGCTATAATGCCACGCTCATGGGTAATGGCCCGAATAGCGAAGAATACTATACAAAGGCGCAAGAGCAGGTACGGGAAAATCCGAATTACGGCTACGCCATTGGCGAACGCTTCCAGAAATACGCCTTATTAGACCACGCCCTTAACGCCTATGCCACCGCCATGGAACTGAATCCGCAATTGGATTTCAATTTTCAAATGGCCGCCATTTACGGGGAGAAAGGGGATATCGATAAAATGTACGATTCCTACCTGAATCTGGTGACCGGCGGGCGTACGTCCAAGTCAAATGTTTTACGTAAAATCGAAGCTTTTATCACCGCAGATCCGGAAAACGAAAACAACCTTTCCTTCAAAAGGATACTGTTGGAGAACGCCCAGAAGAATCCAGATGTGCTCTACAATGAGTTGCTCAGTTGGCTTTTTGTACAGCAAAAACAGTTCGGAAGTGCCTTTCGTCAGGAAAAGGCGATTTACAAGCGTTTGGATGAAACTTCGCTACAGCGTATGGTGAATCTCGGTGCACTGATTTTAGCTGAAAAGGAATACGAGGTAGCCCAAGAAGTCTTTGAATACATCATCGAAAAAACAAACGACGAAATCACCAAGCTCGATGCTCAATTGAACATAATAGACATTCAACTGGTCGATGCCGATGAAAAATCATTGAATGAAATTCAAGAACAGTTCGAGGCACTAATGACCTATCATGGCTATGAGAGCCTGACCCTGCAATTACAAGTGGCCTACGCCAACTTCTTGACGTTTCGAAAAGACAGTCCCGAGCCTGCCATCACCATATTGAAGAAAAGTCTAAAGCTGCCTTTGAACCAACGGGGAGAGGCCTATATAAAATCGGCCTTGGGCGATATTCTGGTCTTCAATCAAAAGTTCAATGAAGCACTCATCTATTTTTCGCAGATTCAAAAATCCCTCAAAAACGATATTTTAGGACAAAATGCCCGCTATAAAGTCGCGCAGACCAGTTTTTATAAGGGTGATTTCGATTGGGCCTTGACCCAATTAAAGGTGTTGAGAGGCTCTACTTCGCAGCTAATCGCAAACGACGCCATGCAATTGAGTTTATTGATATCGGATAATTCCTTGGAGGATTCTACCCAAACAGCACTGAAGAAATATGCCCGCGCCGATTTGCTCAGCTATCAGAAAAAGACAAAGGAAGCCGTTTCAGAACTCAACGGCATTCTTGAAAACCACAAAGGCGAAAAAATTGAGGACGATGCGCTCTTAAAACAAGCGGAACTGTTGGTATTCCTAAAGGACTACGGAGCGGCGGAATTCAATTACCTGAAAATCATCGAATTTTATCCCACAGGTATCCTAGCAGATGATGCCCACTTTGCCCTGGGCGAACTTTATCAAAACATCCTGGATCAGCCCGAAAAGGCAAAAGCGCACTATGAAAAAATCATCTATAACTATCAGGACAGTTATTTTTTTCCACAGGCGCGGAAGAATTTCAGAATGCTGCGGGGCGATGCGCTAAACTAAGACAACTCCTTTCGACCAGGGCGCGGGTTGGCCAGGAGACAGGCCAAAGTGATTTGTTGAATCAAAAGAGAAGCATATAAATAGGCCCGAGCTGCGATGAACAGACGGTTTCGACCAAAAAGGGTCTCGCAAAGACTGTTTGACGGCGTAGTAAACTATTTTGGAATCTGCGCCACGAAGCGATGAACTTGAAAAATGATTGAGATTCCCGACCATGCCTGCTGGCGGACAAGTTCACGGGAATGAAAAAAACATACTGTTAATGTACATCTATAACGTAACCACAAATATCGAAAACGCCGTTCATGACGAATGGCTCCAATGGATGAGGGAAACTCATATTCCCGATGTCCTGGCTTCGGGAAAGTTCCTAAAAGCAAAAATGTGTAAGGTCTTGGTCGAAGAGGATATGGGTGGAACCACCTACTCCGTTCAATTTACCGCAAGAGATAAGACCACACTGGAGAAATACTACGCAGAGGATGCGGCGCGCTTGCGAGAAGACGCGATGCGACGATTTCCAAACCAATTCGTATCGTTTCGAACGGAATTGGAAGTAATAAGCGAGCACGAATAACATATGGGCAAAAAGAAGAAAGCAAAAACCTCCCAAAAATGGAAGGACAAAAAACCGTGGGAGGACAAAAGCCCCGTAAAGGCCAAGAAATACCTAGGTCAGCATTTTTTAAAGGATGAAGGAATTGCCAAACAGATTGCCGAAACACTTCGCTTAAAAGGCTATCGGAATGTCATCGAAATCGGACCCGGCACGGGGGTATTGACGAAATATTTACTCATGCAGCCAATAGATTTGGTGGCGATGGATCTTGATTCCGATTCCATTATCTACCTCAACCACAGCTTTCCGCTGGAACATCCAAAAGTATTGCAAAGGGAAGGTTCTTTTAAGGTGCTGGAAGCCGATTTCCTGAACTACGACCTGAGCACACTTTTTGGTGATCAACAATTCGGCATTACCGGCAACTTTCCCTACAACATATCCACACAGATCGTGTTCAAGATGCTGGAACTACGGGATCAGGTTCCGGAATTTTCGGGCATGTTCCAAAAAGAAGTCGCCAAACGTATCTGCTCCGGACCGGGAAGTAAGACTTACGGTATTTTATCGGTATTGGCACAGGCCTTCTACGAAGCGGAATACCTCTTTACCGTACATCCCGAGGTTTTCGATCCACCGCCCAAAGTACAGTCCGGCGTTTTGCGGCTTACCAGGAAAGACAACTTCGATTTGGAATGCGACGAAAAACTGTTGTTCAGAGTGGTTAAAAGTGCCTTCAACCATCGGCGCAAGACCCTCCGCAATAGCCTGAAAAACTTTGAGCTCTCCGACAACCTCAGTACGGATGAAATATTCGATTTGCGCCCCGAACAACTTTCCGTAGCCGATTTTATAGCCCTTACGTCAAGAATACAATCGGATATGAAGTGATTTTTTCGGCAAAAGCCCCGAAATACTTAACTCTTGCCCGTTTTTTCTTAGCTTTGCGCCATTCATAAAATCACCCCGGTATTGGCATGACACCCTTTAAACTTACAGAAGAGCTTATTGTGCAAATCAACGAACTCGTCGAACTACGTCGAGATTCCGAGCTGGTGGGCTTGATGGGTGAAATACATTATGCCGATGTTGCCGAAATCATCAACGAGCTGAATGAGGAAGAGGCGACCTATCTCATCAAGTTGCTCGACAGCGACAAGACTTCCGATGTGCTTACAGAGCTTGACGAAGATGTTCGGGAAGGCATTCTTAGCAACCTCTCGGCGAAGGAAATCGCTGGGGAATTGGAAGAGCTCGATACCGATGATGCCGCCGATATTGTCGGGGAACTTCCCCAGGAAATCGTGCAAGAGGTCATCTCCGAAATCGAGGATAAGGAGCACGCCAAAGATATAGTCGACCTGCTGCGCTACGATGAAAACTCGGCGGGCGGTCTAATGGCCAAAGAGCTTGTAAAGGTTAGGGAAGGCTGGGACGTACTTACTTGTGTAAAGGAAATGCGGGCACAGGCCGAAAACGTGACCCGGGTGCATTCTATTTACGTGGTCGATGACGAAGACCATCTAAAAGGTCGGCTGTCCTTAAAGGATTTATTGACCACCTCCACCAAAACCCATATCGCACAAGTATATATTCCGAAAGTCGATTCGGTCAACGTAAACGAAAAACCCGAGGAGGTCGCCAAAATCATGAGCAAATATGACTTGGAGGCCATTCCCGTAGTGGATGAAATCGGTCGTTTGGTCGGGCGAATCACTATTGACGATATCGTAGATGTTATTAAGGAAGAAGCGGATAAAGATTATCAAATGGCGGCGGGTATCTCTCAAGACGTAGAGGCCGACGATAGTATTTGGGATTTGACCCGTGCCCGATTACCATGGCTTATTCTAGGGCTGTTCGGTGGTGCCGGGGCGGCCGTCATCATGGGCGGTTTTGAGGAAATGTTCCGCCAATATACGGTGCTTTTCCTTTTTACCCCACTTATAGCCGCAATGGCCGGTAACGTAGGCGTGCAATCGAGCGCCATCATCGTACAGGGCCTTGCCAATGACGACATCAAGGGCAGTATCGGAAATCGGCTGATCAAGGAAATGTTGCTCGCGCTTTTAAATGGTATTATTTTGGCCTGTCTGCTGCTGCTGTTTACCTGGATCTGGAAAGGGAATTTTATGACCGCCTTGGCCATATCCGTATCCCTTATCGCAGTAATCGTGGTCGCCGGGTTTATCGGGACCTTCACCCCGCTGTTCCTACACAAAAGAGGCATCGATCCCGCCATCGCAACAGGGCCATTCATCACCACTAGCAACGATATTTTCGGTATCCTGATCTACTTTATGATAGCCAAGATGATACTGGGTATTTAAAATTGTTTCGGGCGTTTGCCCATACGGGCACCGGGCTTTCCGCGCTACGGGGTAGCCTGCTGCAATCCCTAACGCGGCCATTCACCAGATTCAGGTTGTCCGCAAAGAACGATAACCGTGGTATTTTTCAGTATATTTAAAAGACTTTTTCTATTGTTAGAAGTTAGCGGCAAATAGCTACTCACAAATGCTCCTTAAAGTTGACAATTCGATTCAACTTAGAAAATGTTCACGACATACCTAAGCCAGCCGTTAACGACCTCGCGAGCCTGACTGGCGTCAGGCAGTCAGGCTCAAATCTCGATTATCGAGTAAAAAATCAAGAAACCGTCCTTTCTAGGACACAATCCGGGCAACACCATGAAACCCATCAATCTAAAAGAAAAACATGCCGCCTTCGACAAACAGTGGCATCCACATCAAATCGCGGTGGTCGATGACATGCAGGTACTATTGGCCAAGATACAGGGCGAATTCGTGTGGCATGCGCACGAAAATGAAGACGAGCTTTTTCAAGTTCTAAAGGGAACTTTGTACATGAAGTTTCGCGACAGAACCGAAACAGTAAAAGAAGGCGAGATCATCGTCGTACCCAAAGGCGTTGAGCATCGCCCTTCGACCAAAAATGGCGAAGAGGTGCATTTGTTGCTTTTCGAAAAACTAAGCACAGCACATACCGGTACCGTTGACCATGAAATGACGCAACACCATTATCCCAAGATATGAAGGTATGGCTATCGTACGGTTTCTTGATCAGCGCGATCTTATTGTGTTCGAATGCCTATGCACAGGAAAGAATGGGCAAAGCGGAAAAATCCTTTGCCAAAATCGGTATGAAAGAAGGCACAAGAAACGTGACCGTGGCCAACGACTTTGGTAAAAAATGGAAAATGCGGGTTAACTATCCTGAACATACCAAAGAGGCGAACTCCTTGATTATTGCCCTGCATTGGGCCGGAGGCGGTGATACTTTTCGAGAATTCAATGATTGTCTGGTCGTGCCCGGCTTGGAGTTCCTGAATCCGATCATCGTATCCCCGGAAGGAGAAAACCAATTATGGTCTTCAGCCAATAATGAAGATAAAGTATTGTCTGTCGTTACGAACGCCAAAAAGTACTGGAACGTCGATTCGAATAAGATAGCGGTGGTCGGCTATAGCAACGGGGGCAATGGCAGCTGGTATTTTGCCGAAAAATATCCCGGTATGTTTTCCGCGGCCATTCCCATGGCGAGCGCTTATGCCCTTACCAAAAAAATTGATATCCCTGTATACGTAATCCACGGACAGCAAGATGAGCTTTTCGATATTGCGAGAACCGAAAAATGGGTGAACCAAACCAAAGAAAAAGGTTCCGAAGTCATCTTTAAAGCTGCTGACGGCCTTTCGCATTATGAAGCATGTGCGTATATTGAGCTCCTAAAAGAGGCTGGGGAATGGCTAGAACAGAAATGGAAAGAACAATGAAGGTACTGCACTTAGATAGCAATCACCCACTTATTATCGAACAGTTCTCGGAACTGGGTTTCGAAAACGATGAGGACTATACCTCCTCCAAACAGGAAATCGAACAAAGAATAGCCGCTTATGATGGTTTGATCATCCGCAGCCGTTTTGCTTTGGATGCCGAGTTTTTACAAAAAGCGACCAACCTTAAATTTATCGGTCGCCTAGGTGCAGGCCTGGAAAATATTGATACCGACTATGCCAAGGCGAACGATATTTTTCTAGCTGCGGCCCCCGAGGGCAATCGCAATGCCGTAGGGGAACATGCTTTGGGCATGCTCCTATCGCTTTTCAACAATCTGAACAAGGCCGATAGGGAGGTGCGTTCGGGAACATGGGATCGAGAAGGCAATCGCGGGGTAGAGCTCGAAGGCAAGACCGTTGGGATTATTGGTTATGGCAATATGGGCAAGGCATTTGCCAAAAAACTACAAGGTTTCGATGTTGACGAAGTCATTTGTTACGATATCGAAGGTGGTGTCGAAGACGATAATGCACGCCAGGTGGGTATTATGGAGTTTCACCAACACACCGAAGTGCTCAGCCTGCATGTACCCCAAACACCCGCTACGATCGGTATGGTCGATACCGCTTTCATCGAAAAGTTCCATAATCCGATATGGCTATTGAATACTGCCCGCGGCAAATGCGTAGTTACCGAAGATTTGGTTGCCGGGCTAAAATCGGGAAAAGTTCTAGGGGCCTGTCTCGATGTGCTCGAATATGAGAAAACGTCTTTTGAGCACATGTTCTCGGATGGTAAATTGCCCGAAGCCTTTGAATATCTCATCAAATCGGAAAATGTCCTATTGAGTCCGCATGTAGCGGGTTGGACTGTAGAAAGCAAAATCAAGCTGGCACAAACGGTAGTCGATAAAATCAAGAAAGAATTTTGTTAAATTGCTACAGTGAAACGGACGGTTTTTATCTTCTCGGCATTGATCGTAGCACTGCTTTGTCTTTTCCAGCTAAGTCAATATGCCTATGTTTCCGGCGATATTTCGGTTGAATTCGGTATCGCCGTCATTGCCGTGGTCTTCTTTCTCATCGGTAGCTATCTCAGCAAAAGTAGTGTTTCCAAGAGACCTCCCCTGGATAGCAAAGTGGAGAAAAACGGCGGGGCTGCTCCCGGTCTGACCGAAAGGGAATATGAGGTGCTTCAAGAAATCGCACTGGGCCTGTCGAATAAGGAAATAGGGGCTAAAATGTTTTTGTCGGAGAGTACGATCAAAACCCACGTTTCCAACCTCTTCATCAAACTCGACGCCAAACGAAGAACCCAAGCCATTCGAAAAGCCAAGGAAATGCAGATTATCTGATGGTCTCCATTGTTCTAAATTGGGCTTAACGCCAAGTTCATCATCAATTTGGTACTTTAGTATGAGTGCCATTTTAGGGAGCGAGTTTACATTTGTCCAAATCAATTCCATCGGAAAAATGAAAAGTACGATTCTACGTTTTGGGAGTTACGGCGTGTTGACCATCACCGCGCTATCTTTTTTAATATGGTACCTTATCGGTGTCGTAGATGATAAATGGGGCGAGGTTATCGGGTACTCCTCGATGGTGGTGTCGCTGCTCTTTGTCTACTTTGGCATAAAACACTTTCGGGACAAGGAGAACAAAGGTGTGGTGTCATTCGGGAAAGCACTCTTGATCGGTATGCTCATCAGTTTGATGGCCGCATTGGCCTTCGGGATATTAGACCTCATCTACGTAAAGTTCGTCAATCCCGATTTTATGACGGATTATTACACCGGACAATTGGAGCAGCTACAAATCGACCTCCCGGCCGATGAATTTGAAATCCGAAAATCGGAACTGGAATCCGAAAAAGCGTTCTTCATGAATCCGTTACTGCATTTTTTTGTCATGTCGATGACCGTTTTTGTCATAGGTTTTATAATTTCATTGATCTCTGCCATGATACTTCAACGAAAAGAAAATTGACATGCAGTACAAAGCCAATTCGCCCGAAGACTACATTCGCCAGCTTCCAGAGGAAAGACAGGCGGTAATCTCGAAAATCAGACAGACTATTTTGAATGCCATCCCACAAGGCTTTGAAGAGCAGCTCAGCTACGGGATGCTGGGTTATGTGGTCCCGCACTCTCTTTATCCAGACGGCTATCATTGCGATCCCAAATTACCATTGCCTTTTATCAATTTAGCCTCCCAAAAGAACTTTGTAGCCCTCTACCATTCGGGTATCTATGCCGATCAAAACCTATACGACTGGTTTGTAGAGGAATATCCCAAACACTGCAAACGCAAATTGGACATGGGTAAAAGTTGCATTCGGTTTAAATATATGGAGGATATTCCCTACGAATTGATCAAAGAATTGTGCACCAAGATGACCGTGAGCGAGTGGATCGACCTGTATGAAAAAAATATAAAGCGGTAATATGAACTAATGTGCAATTCGCACAAAAAACTAAATTCTCACCAGAACCGAAACCTTGAGCACGTCTGAGGACGGCGCCAAGATTAGGGAATGCAATCATTACAATTATGAAACGAGTAACAGGACTAGGCGGATTTTTCTTTAAAACGGACGACCCAGACGGCATAAAGAAGTGGTACAAAGACCGTTTGGGACTCGATACCGATCAATACGGTTGCACTTTTTGGTGGAAGGACAAAGAGGGAAACGATTGTTCGACCCAGTGGAGCCCGATGAAGTCCGATACTACCTATTTTCAACCAAGTAAGTCGACCTTCATGATGAATTTTCGAGTTGAAAACCTCGTCGCCTTACTGGAAGCATTGAAAAAGGAAGGGGTTACCGTCGTAGGGGAAATCGAAGAATTCGAATACGGAAAGTTTGGCTGGATACTCGATCCCGACGGGAATAAACTAGAACTGTGGGAGCCCGTTGACTCCGCATTTTTATGATGTCGTAATATTCAGTACATTTAGTGGATTTAACCACTAAAAACAACGAGTATGTCCGAAGACAATAAAGATTTTGGGGATAAGGCCGAGGATTCTTTCGATAAGGCCAAGGATAAGGCCAACGAATTTGCCGGCGAAGCCAAGGAGGCTGCAAACGAGTTTGCCGACGAAGCAAAAAAAGCCGCAAACGAGTTCACCGAAGGGGCTAAAGAAGCTATGGATGAGCTTGGTGGGGAAAACAAAAAATTGATCGCGGGAATCTTGGCTATCGTGTTAGGTTCTTTGGGAATCCACAAATTTATCTTGGGATATCAAAAAGAAGGCATCATCATGTTGGTATGTACGGTTGCGTTAGGAGCGATTACCTGTGGCATAGGAGCATCGGTAATGGGCCTGATCGGATTGATCGAGGGAATTATTTACCTCACCAAATCGGATGCCGAGTTTTACAACACCTACCAAGTCGGAAGAAAACCTTGGTTCTAGAAGGCTTGTATCCTACTCAAAGCCAAATTTATCCGATTTGGCTTTTTTAATTAAATTTATCATCGTAATATTGCAATATATAAATATGAAATGGGCATCACCAAAACCGAGATTTTCAATACAAGGCAAAACGAGCTCGCCACTATTTTTAAAGTGCTGTCGAACCCCGCGCGTATTGCCATACTCCAGTACATAAGCAACCAGAAGGCTTGCATCTGTAATGACATCGTCGACGAAATTGGACTTGCCCAGCCCACCATATCCCAACATCTGAGAGAGCTCAAAAGTATTGACTTGATCCATGGGGAAATTGATGGTAAAAGCATTTGCTACTGCATCAACCTGGATAAATGGAAAGAAATACAGGAACTCCTAAATTCCTTTTTTAACAAGACCAAGTTTAATTGTTGCTAAAACAAAACAGATGAAAACAGACGAATTGCTATCGCTATTAAATGAACACCCGAACAAGAAATTACTTTTCGAGTACACGCCCGGCAACTATGTGGCACCCAATTACCACATCACCGAGGTAAAGAATATCACCATCGATTCGGTCGATTGCGGGGCCGGAGTCGATTTCTGGAAAGAAACAATCATTCAACTATGGGAGAGTCCGGATGAAAAAGACACCTTAGATTATATGACAGCTTCCAAAGCCTTGGGCATTCTGAACAAAGTAGACCAGATCAAACCCATGGAACGGGCGGTAGAAGTAAAATTCGAGTACAGTAACCGGCATTTTCATACCGCCCAACTTTTTGTCAACGATGTGATGCTACAGGACGATACGCTAATGCTCAAGCTCGGTGTTGAGCAAACCGACTGTAAGGCTAGGGAAACCTGTGGGGTGCCAGCAGAAGTGAACAACTTATCGGATAATACGAGCTGTGCGCCCGGTAGCGGCTGTTGTTAAACTTTCGAATCAGGTTTCTAAAAATAAATTGTGATGGAAATACTCTTCTATTTGGCCACATTTTGCTTAGTGTTGTTCATGATTTTGGCAACCTACGACGGTTTTTTTCTCCATATCTGGAAATACGAGCTCTTCCGTAGGCCGGAAAGCGCTTTCGAGCACAAAACACATACGATAAGGGCGATACTGTTCCCCTTGATCGTTTGGTGTCTCTTTTTAAATGAGACCAGCTGGGCCAGCTTCTTACTAGGTGTTTCTTTGGTGGTTATCGATTTGATCGTATTGGCAATCGATGCCTATTCCGAACAGGAAAGTAGGAGCTTTATGGGCGGACTCCCTAGATGGGAATACCTCATTCATCTTTTCTCGAATGCTTTTCATTTCTCCGCTATTGCCCTCGTTCTTGCTTTTAAGCTGCGCGTATCGGATTCGGCTGTACAGTTCGTGAGCACTTTTGCTCCCTCACCCGGGTATGAATTTTTTACATTCATAAGTGCAAATGTCATTCCAGGGGCATTGCTTTTGGCACTGCTTCATTTTGTGCTGATGCTCAAAAAACCACAAGCTTTTTGGAACAATTGCCGTACAAAAGTAATTTGCTGTTAATATGAAAACAACGTACCAACTCGTAGTTCGGCCGATGCATTCCGATGATTGGGAATCGGTTTCCCGTATTTATGCAGAAGGCATCGCCACAGGTTTCGCTACATTTGAAACGGACGTTCCTTCGTATGAATCTTGGGACGCCGCCCATATGCAATCCTGTAGGATCGTAGCCTCCGAAAATGGGAATATTCTTGGCTGGGCGGCCCTATCCCCCGTCTCGAACAGATGTGTGTATGGGGGCGTTGCCGAAGTAAGTGTTTATATTGGGGAGAAAAGTCGCGGAAAAGGCGTTGGAAAATTACTGATGAAGACCTTGATACACGACAGTGAGTCCGTCGGCATCTGGACGCTCCAATCCGGAATCTTTCCAGAAAATAAGGGCAGCGTTCAATTGCACGAAAAAATGGGCTTTCGCTATATCGGAAAGCGCGAACGGGTCGGCAAACTGGATGGCATATGGAAGGACAACCTCCTTTTCGAAAGACGAAGTAAAACCATCGGGGTCGATTGACTGCGGTAGAGCGGCGATAAACGGATTACTTCGCTAAGCTCGGAATGACAATTGTGGAATCGTACTAATTTGTAAAACTGCCAACAGCGACTGTTTACTAAATACTTGAACCTTGAACCTTGAACCTTGAACCTTGAACCAAAAATGAAAAACATATTAGTACTCTGTACAGGCAATTCCTGTAGAAGCCAAATGGCACATGGGTATTTACGCACCCTACAGCAAGAAAAGGCCAAAATCTATAGCGCTGGAATCGAAACACACGGACTCAACCCCGGGGCGGTCGCTATCATGGCCGAAGATGGCATCGATATTAACGGTCACACCAGCAACCATGTCGATGAATATGATGGTATCCCATGGGACTATATCATTACCGTTTGCGACCATGCGAAAGAAAACTGTCCGTTTATTGCCGCGCCCCGTGCCAAACGCATGCACCGTAATTTCTTCGACCCCTCGAAGGTTGTCGGGACAGAGGTGGAGAAACACGCGGCCTTTCTGAAGGCTCGAAATGAAATCAGGGATTTTTGCAAAAGCTTTATCGCTAAGGAACTCGATTAACGATCACCATGGTACCCGTTTTCGGCAAATTTGCGTTCCAGCTCCGCTTGAAATTCCTCCATTACGGGTTTAACAGTGCTTTCGGGAAGATCGGCGATTTTAATATACATCAGTCCATCCACCGAATTATTGAATAAGGGGTCTACGTTAAATGCGACTACCTTGGCGTTCTGTTTGATGTACTTTTTGATGAGCACGGGCAAACGAAGACTTCCTGGCTCGACCTCATCGATCATCCGGTCGAACTTGTTCAAATCGGCCTGAGTTTCATCGAATACGAATTCCTTATCGGCATCCTTCAATTTCACCTTGAATTCTTTTTTCGGATGAACGTATTGGGCCACGTAGGGGTCCCAATAATGGCTTTTCATAAACTCGATCATCAGTGACTTCGAAAAATTTGAAAATTGGTTGCTGATGCTCACTCCCCCGATAAGGTATTTATGCTCAGGATGTCGTAAGGTGGTATGAACGATTCCCTTCCACAATAAAAAGAGCGGCATGGGCTTTTGTTGGTACTCCTTGATGATATACGCCCGACCCATCTCAATGGACTGCTTCATCATCCCAAAGAGTTCCGGTTCAAAACGGAAAAGGTCTTGCAAATAAAACCCATCGATGCCATACTTAGCGAAAATTTCCGAGCCTAGACCCATTCGATACGCTCCGGCGATTACTTTGGCCGCATTATCCCATAAAAACATATGGTGGTAGTAGGCATCGAATTTATCGATATCGGTAGAATTGTTCGTTCCCTCACCTATTTCACGAAAGGTAATCTCGCGCTGTCTTCCTATCTCTTTCAGAATTGAGGGCATTTCATTGGCCGGCGCCAAAAACACCGAATAATTCTTACTCTCGAGCATGCGCCGTTCTTTTTTGATCAACTTTGAGATTTCACCTTCGATCAGCTCGGTACGTACGGCAGTAACGATCTTTCTGGGTTGCTTGGGTAATTTTAAGGTGGTCGGTAGCTGATCGATCAAACGTTCCTTGGCATAGGCGTTCGAAAGTATGTAAGTTTTCTTGCGCAGCAGCTCGCTAAACTCCTCTAGAGAGGTATGTTCTTCCTGGGTTTTTACCGAAATCGGTTGTCCGATACGCACCTTGATCGGCCGCTTGTGTTGGGTGTAGATTTCGGAAGGTAATTTTGCGGTTCTGAAAACATCGGCGATTTTGGCCAAACGATAAAAAAGTTTGCTATTGCGGGCGTGAAAATAAATCGGTACCACGGGCACTTTGGCCTTTCGGATCAATTTCATGGCGGTTTCTTCCCACTCCTTATCGACGATCATTTTACCCTCTTTGCGCGTAGAAACCTCCCCTGCCGGGAAAATTCCCAAGGGATGGCCCTCCTGTAAATGCAGCATGGCATTTTTGAAACCTGTAAGGCTACTTTTGGCGTCCTTTCTATTTTCAAAGGGATTGACGGGAAAAATATGGTCGGCGATAGGCTCAAAGCGTTGCAGTAAAAAGTTGGCCATTACCTTGTAATCGACACGATGTTTCAACATCAATTTCAACAGAATAATGCCGTCTATGCCGCCCAACGGATGGTTACTGACCGTAACGAACGCACCATCTTTTGGGAGTCTTTTTAAATCCTCTTCCGGAATTTCATAATCGATCTCGTACTGCTCCAAGACGGCGTCCAAAAAATCGGTGTCCTTCAGGTGACTGATTTTATCGTACCTGCGGTTCATATTGGAAATTCGAGTGACCTTAAGTACCGTCCAGGCTAGGAAAGTGCCGAAAACCCCATATTTATCTAGTTTGGTAGCTTTGGCAACTTCCTTTGCGGTCACTAAACCCATATGGTGTTTTCGTTTTAGGTAGCCGTAAATATAGCGAAATCAAAATTTCGCTCCCTTGTTTTAACATTTAAGACCGCTGAAAAAACCCTTACTTGACCACCAACTGCAAGGTCTCGTTCGCCCGCTGTTCCATAAGTACTTGGTGCCCATTTTGTAGCGAGGCGATGGCCTCTCCGGTAAAGTGCCGAATGGTATACAACGAAACACTCTCATGGCACTCTACCTTAAACCTACTTTTAAGCAATCCCAGCAAATCTTGTAAACGACCGAAACGGTTGTCCAAACAGACCGAAAAACTGATGGCGGAGTTCTGTATGAGGTCTACCTTCATTTTATGGTCATGAAACAATTTAAAAAGTTCACTAATGCTATCCTCTACGATAAACGAAAAGTCTAATGAAGAGAGTTTGAGCAACACCTGATTCTTTTTTACGATAAAGCACGGCACATAGGGCTCGATGCCTATTCCCTTACCTACGGTCGTGCCCGCTTCCTTGGGGTTGACAAACGATTTTACGTGCAAGGGAATCTCCTTGCCCTGCAGCGGTTGCAAGGTTTTGGGATGAATGACCGAAGCGCCGTAAAATGCAAGTTCTATGGCTTCGCTGTACGATATTTTATGGAGTAGCTGTGTTTCCTCAAAATAACGGGGGTCGGCATTTAAAACGCCGGGAACATCCTTCCATATGGTTACGGAATCGACGTTGAGGCAATAGGCCAAAATTGCGGCGGTGTAGTCGGACCCTTCGCGCCCGAGCGTGGTGGTAAAATTGTTATCGTCACTGCCCAAAAAGCCCTGAGTGACATTCAGCTTTTTCCGGTCGATGCCTGCCGCAACCCTTTCCTGGGTCTTTTCCCAGTTGACGGTGACATCCCGATAACTATTATCCGTTTTTATAAAATTGCGAACGTCTACCCAGTTGTTTTCGATACCGACTTCCTGCAAATACGCACTGATGATAGTGGTCGATAACAATTCCCCATAGCCGACGACTTGGTCGTACACAAAATTATACTTGGGCGATTTGTTCCAGGCTAAAAAGCCTTTTACCTCATCTATCAACACCTTGGTCGCGGAGAAAATGGCATGGTTCGGATTCTCGAACAGGCCTTTTAAAATGGTATCATGATAGTCTACCACTTCTTGAATGCTGTCGGACAACTTGTTCTTATCGGCAAAATAGGCATTGACGATCGCTTCCATGGCATTGGTAATCTTACCCATGGCCGATACGACCAAGAGCGTATTTCCGTGCCCCGTTTCCTGCAATACCTTCACTACATTTTTAACGCCCGCGGCGTCTTTTACCGAGGCTCCCCCGAATTTGAATATTCGCATAAATAACCTTTGTTATAATTCCTTTAGAACGGATGTGCCTTTCGACCGGTCACCCGACGTCCATTCCCAATTTTCATGTAATCTGATTTTTCCGTCCGCACTCACTTCAGGCATACTATGGCAAATGCCTGTACGTAATGCTCCTTTGGTGTTGACCTGATGGTACCGCATTTCAATATGCCCATTTTCATCGACCAGCCCGATCAGGTGACCTTTTATGATATCACCGCCGGAATATTCCGAGGTCAATACATTGGCTTCCTGTCTGTAATGAAAAATCGTATCCTTGTCGACTTCCGCATTCTCGCTACTTTCGATGGGGTAGAACTTTTTGTTGTCGTAATCGATCATACGTTTTCCAAAAACGTTTTCATTCCTTCCTCGTTCAATTGCACCACATCCCAATCCCTCATGACATTTGCCCCTTTCTTCTCATAAAAGGCAATCGCAGGCTCGTTCCAATCCAGCACTTCCCAGCTAATACGCTTTACCCCAAGACCATGACCGTATTTTACGACCTCGGTCAATAAGGCATTCCCTATTCCGCTCCCGCGTAATTTTTCGGTAACGATCAAATCTTCCAGATGCAGAACAGGTCCTTTCCAAGTAGAATACCTTGGGTACACCAAAGCGGCTCCCACGACACTGTTCCCCGCTTCGGCCACAAAGCAATGAAACAGTTTTTCATCACCGAAACCGGCCGCCGTTAAATCGGCAACGGTTACTTCCACAGCATGTGCTTCCTTCTCAAAAGATGCCAGTTCTTGAATCAGATCCAAAAGCTCCGGCATGTCATCTGCCGCTGCAGGTCGAATTGTGTACTTCATAATTGTTACAAATAAAACACAAAGTTATAAATTTAAAAAATGAATCTTCAACGAAAACCATATAGTGTCACAAATTATTGGATATTTGTAATCAGAACAACACGAACCTTAAGATGACCCAAAAAAATCAGACCCTCGGAGAGTTTATTATCGACAACCAATCTTCCTTTCAGTATTCTTCAGGAGAACTTTCAAAATTGATCAACGCCATCCGCTTGGCGGCAAAAGTGGTGAACCATCAAGTGAACAAGGCCGGTTTGGTCGACATTCTCGGTGCGGCCGGCGATACCAACGTACAAGGGGAAGACCAACAGAAATTGGATGTTTTCGCAAACGATAAATTCATTCAGACCTTACGAAATCGGGAAATCGTTTGTGGTATCGCTTCCGAAGAAGAGGATAGTTTTATTACCATCAATAGCAACGATAAAAAACACCAAAATAAATATGTGGTGCTTATCGATCCTTTAGACGGATCTTCAAATGTTGATGTGAACGTATCGGTCGGGACTATTTTTTCAATTTATCGGCGGATTACTCCGGTCGGTACCCCGGTGACCTTGGAAGATTTTCTACAACCCGGAAACAAACAAGTAGCCGCCGGGTATGTGGTATACGGCACCTCAACAATGCTGGTCTATACGACGGGTGATGGCGTGAACGGCTTTACCCTAAATCCCGCCTTGGGTACGTTTTACCTGTCCCACCCGAATATGCAATTTCCCGAAACCGGTAAAATTTATTCGGTAAACGAAGGAAACTACGTGCATTTTCATCAAGGGGTCAAGGATTATATCAAATACTGCCAGCAAGAAGAAGGGGACCGGCCCTACACCTCTCGGTATATCGGCTCTTTGGTCTCCGATTTTCATCGAAATATGATCAAAGGCGGTATTTATATGTACCCTAAAAGCTCCGTTACCGAAAGTGGCAAACTACGTTTACTCTACGAATGCAACCCCATGGCCTTTCTAGCGGAACAGGCAAATGGCTTGGCCAGAGGAGGTCGAAATCGGATCATGGACATTCAGCCAACGGAACTACACCAACGGGTACCCTTTTTCTGTGGAAGCCGAAAAATGGTCGAAAAACTTCAGGAATTTTTGGATAAGTACCATTGACAGAGTTGGAAGCGTGAAGCGTGAAGTTGGAAGTTGGAAGCTTGAAGTTGGAAGCTTGAAGTTGGATGCTGGATGTAGGATGCTGGATGCTGGATGCTGGATGCTGGATGCTGGATGCTGGATGCTGGATGCTGGATGCTGGATGCTGGAAGTTGGACAAAAACCTTTTAGTGTCAAAAGAACTCGGCAGTCCTAAAAAAAGAGGCTCAAAGCCCCTTTTTCACATCATTTAAGCGCTACCGAATCAATTTTTAAGCAGATACTGATAATCCTCAAAATCGATCCGGCCACTGAAAATCGCAACGGACTTCTCGATGATCTCGTCCGCTTTTTCCCCGGAATACCCTAGGCCGATAGCGTATTTCTTTAACAATACCATCTCCTCATCGTCGATCAAATGGTCCGCGAAAATAATCCGGAACAGGTCGTACAACCGCTCTAACCGCTTTTCGGAATCGTGCGGAGGCACGATCGGATATTTATTTTCCTTCTTCATCACCTCTTCATATTCCGACGGTGTAATATCCAGCTTCTTGGCAAAACGGTCCAGCATATGTTTTTCTTCTGAACTCACTTCCCCATCAATGGCGGCCAAGGTCGCTATCGACGCGAAATGCGCCAAATTTCTGCGGTGTTCACCACTCGTATACAAATCTGAAAAACCCATACTTCTTAATTTTTTATGAGGACAAATATAATTTTTTTGGGAGTCATAATTGCGTATCCTTTTATTTATTTTGGCGTTTCCTGGCCGCCTATTTAAGATTGGCGACCAGGCCGTGCTTTCCGCTCCAAATCCTCACCGCTATTTGCGGCTGCGGGTTTTCCACTGCAATCACTAACGCGGGCATTGGTACTGCGAAAGTGCATTTTCGGCGACTCGTTTTAAAAGCCGCTCAAGAATATATTCCGTAACTTTCCATAGCTATGAAAAAACCGCTTTTAGAATTCACGAACAAGGGCATTTACTGCAGTGCCGCCAAGGTCTATCTCGACCCGTGGCAACCGGTGAACCATGCCATTATCTCCCATGGTCATGCCGACCATAGCCGCTATGGGCACAAGCACTACATTACCCATCACCGCAACGTACCCATTATTTCGCACCGCTTGGGAGACATCAATGTCGTTGGCAAAGAATGGGGCGAGACCTTTGTCGTGAACAACGTAAAATTTTCTTTGCATCCCGCCGGCCATATCATCGGTTCGTCGCAAATCCGTGTAGAACACAAGGGGGAGATCTGGGTCTTTACCGGCGATTACAAAACCGAAAACGACGGTATTTCGACACCTTACGAGCTCGTGCAATGCGATACGTTCATTACGGAGTGTACCTTTGGCCTACCCGCCTTTAAATGGACTCCCCAAAAGGAAGTACTGCACGACATCAACCAATGGTGGGCGGCAAACCGGGCCGAGGGCAAAACATCGATACTCTTTGGGTACAGCCTCGGAAAAGCACAACGGCTTTTGAAATACCTGAACCCCGAAATCGGAAAAATCTATACCCACGGTGCCATTGAAAACATGACCCGAGTGCTACGGCCTTTGGTCGATTTTCCGGACACGACCTTGATTACCAGGGAAACCAAGAAAGATGAATTGCTCGGCAATATCGTCTTGGCCCCGCCCAGCGCCCATGGCAGTACTTGGATCCGTAAAATGGTGCCTTATGTGACCGCTTCCGCCAGCGGATGGATGACCTTCCGGGGCGCTAGAAGACGCCGGGCCATAGATAAGGGTTTCGTGCTCAGCGATCATTGCGATTGGCAAGGGCTCTTGGAAAGCATCGAGGCCACCGGGGCCGAAAAAATCATCTGTACCCATGGATATACCGAAATCTTTTCGCGCTACCTACGGGAACAAGGCTATGACGCCCGAACCGAGGAAACCCAGTACGAAGGGGAACTGGGAGAGCTGAATGCCACCAAGGAAGAACCTGTAGCTATTGAATGAACCGATTGCTTCGCCCGAGCCTGTTTTTGGCAAGCAAGCTCGCAATGACGCCTTTGCGAGTAGCCGGATAGCATGGTGAATTAAACAAATTAGTGAGGCGACGTGGCAAACTTTTACTTTTGAACAACGCCGTATAAGAATGCCACGCTTTGCTCACAATAACAAGTACATGAAAAATTTCGCTTCCCTTATCAAAACCCTAGACAGCACCAATAAAACCAATGTAAAGGTACAGGCCTTGGCCGACTACTTTAGCGTGGCCAATGATGCCGACAAGGTATGGACCATCGCCATTCTTTCGCATCGCAGACCGCCACGGCCGGTGAACACCACCCTCTTAAGGGAATGGGCATCCGATCTGGCCAATATCCCCTTGTGGCTTTTCGAGGAGAGCTATCATATCGTAGGCGATCTGGCCGAAACCATAGCCTTGGTCATTCCGTCTACGAAAACATCCACCGAAAAAAACCTGACCCAGTTCTTAGAGGAGATGATCGCGCTGAAGAAGAAGTCGGACGAGGACAAAAAATCCTACCTCTATGACAATTGGAAAACCCTCGATTATTACGAACGCTTTGTATTCACGAAATTGATTACGGGTGGCTTCCGTATCGGGGTGAGCCAAAAACTAATGACTAGGGCCCTATCGAAAGCCACGGAAATAGATGAGGATATTCTGGCCTATAAGCTTATGGGTAATTGGGATCCGAATACCATTTCGTTTCAGGAACTCATCTTGGAGGAAAATGCCAGTGATTACCTTTCCAAACCCTATCCCTTTTATCTGGCCTACGCGATAGAGGGCGAAGTGGCCGACTTGGGCGACGTAGCGGAGTGGTCGGCAGAACACAAATGGGATGGCATTCGCTCCCAGGTTATTTTACGGGATGATGCCATTTTCGTGTGGAGCCGCGGGGAGGAATTGGTGACCGATAAATATCCCGAGTTCAATGCCTTTGTTGGGGTGGTTCCGAATGGTACGGTCATAGACGGGGAAATATTGCCGTATCCCAAGGGTCAAATCGGTACTTTTAACGACCTGCAAACACGCATCGGTCGCAAAACAGTTTCGAAGGCCTTGCTGGAAAAGGTTCCCGTTATCCTAAAGGCATACGATATATTGGAATGGGAGGGCAAAGACATTCGCGAACTTCCCTTTATCGAACGAAGAAAACACTTGGAACAATTATACAAAAAGGTAAGCCAAAGTCCGCTTCAGGCGGACAGCGTGCCAATCCCGCTGCATCTCTCCGCTACCATTCACTTTACTTCATGGGACGACGTAGCCGAAGAACGCCAACGTGCCCGTGAAATGCGGAGCGAGGGGCTGATGCTAAAACGTAGAGATTCTCCCTATTTGGTCGGCCGTAAAAAAGGCGACTGGTGGAAATGGAAAGTCGACCCGCTGACCATCGACGCCGTGCTCACTTACGCCATGCGCGGCCACGGGCGCCGTAGCAACTTGTTTACCGATTATACCTTCGCCCTTTGGAACGAAAACGACGCAGGGGAAAAAGAGCTGGTCACCTTTGCCAAAGCCTATTCGGGGCTGACCGATGCCGAGTTCCGAAAGGTAGATGCGTGGATCAAAAAAAATACCTTGGAACGTTTCGGCCCCGTACGTTCGGTTACGCCACATCATGTTTTTGAAATCGCCTTTGAAGGCATCGCCCTTTCAAAACGGCACAAGAGCGGGGTCGCCACCCGCTTTCCGCGAATTTTAAGATGGCGGCAGGATAAAAAGATTGAAGATGCGAATACGTTGGATGATCTAAAGGCATTGATTCCGAGCGAAACTGCCGGGTAGACAGGTGTAACGCCGGAATCTGTTGCACCCGCTTCCGCTTTCGAACCAAGGATATAGGCAATGTAGTCACAGTTAAATTAGGCAGGTAGTGGAGCGTGTAGCAATTAATAGCCGAAAAAGGTTCAATAGACAGCTGTGCTGCGTGCACAATCTAGAGAAGAAGGGATATACATCCATCACAACAAATAAAAATAAGACCGTACTGTATGCCGGTGCAACGAATGCTATTGAACGTAGACTAAATGAGCATCATTACAGAATTTACCCGAATACTTTTACAAAACGATACAATTATTATGTTTTGATTTATTTTGAAGAATGCGAAGAAGTGAACAATGCATTTGTGAGAGAACGTCAGCTAAAATCATGGCGTAGAAAAAAGAAAGAAGAATTGATAAACGCCAGTAATACGAATGGGGAAGACATCGAACTCGTCTCGAGTTCATCGGAATGAACGGGATAGCTAAGAATTTTTTAACCATAGATAATACATAGAATAAACCTTTGAGCAGTCCATAAACAAATTGCCGCGCTGCGCTCGCCATGACGAACAGAGAACAACTTTACGAAATAGCCGACAACTGGTTTGCCGCGCAGGACTGGAAGCCTTTCCCCTTTCAGAAACAGACGTGGAAGGCCTTTCTACAGGGCAAACACGGACTCCTAAACGCCCCAACGGGCAGCGGAAAGACCTATGCGCTTTGGTTTCCGATTGTGTTGAACTACATTAAAAATAATCCGGAGTACCGCACCAAACATAAGAAGGGCTTGAAGGCCATATGGATCACCCCCCTACGTGCCCTCTCCCAAGAAATCAAACAATCGGCCGAAAGGGTTACCGCCGATTTGGGGACCCAGATGACCGTTGGTATCCGTTCCGGGGATACCTCGACCAAAGAGCGCGCCCAGCAAAAAAAGCAAATGCCCGATTTGCTCATCACCACCCCAGAGAGCTTGCAATTATTGTTGGCGACCAAGGGCTATGATAAAATCTTCAAGGATTGCGCTGCCATTGTCGTTGACGAATGGCACGAACTGCTCGGTACCAAACGTGGTGTTCAGATGGAACTCGGTCTTTCCCGACTGCGGGCACTTTCCAAAAAAATTCGGATATGGGGCATTTCGGCCACCATCGGCAATTTAGAGGAAGCACGCGAAGTGTTGCTGGGCCCCACCTCCCAAGCCTTGGAAAACTCGGTCATGATCAAGGCCAACCTTAAAAAGAAGATTACGGTCAAGAGCATCATCCCCAAGGAAATGGAAACCTTTCCCTGGCGTGGCCACTTGGGGCTGCGTTTGTTGGAAGATGTGGTACCGGTCATCAACAACAGCAAGACCACGCTCTTGTTCACCAATACCCGAAGCCAGTGCGAAATCTGGTTTCAAAAATTACTGGAAAAACATCCCGAATACGCCGGTGAAATCGCCATGCACCACGGTAGCATCAACAAAGAGACCCGGGTCTGGGTAGAAAATGCGATACGGGACGGAAGCCTAAAGGCAGTCGTCTGCACCTCGAGTCTGGACCTGGGGGTCGATTTTGCCCCCGTGGAGACGGTGGTACAGATCGGTGGACCAAAGGGTGTCGCGCGCTTTTTACAACGGGCCGGGCGTAGCGGGCACCGACCCGGCAAGGAAAGCCTTATTTATTTTTTACCGACCCACGCCATTGAATTGATCGAGGCCTCGGCCTTACAGCGGGCGGTACAGCAAAGGGCGGTAGAAGATCGTATGCCCTACCTGAACAGTTTTGATGTGCTGTTGCAATACCTGACCACCCTGGCCATCTCGAATGGCTTTTATCCGCATGAAATCTTTCACGAAATCAAGCAGACATTCTGTTACCAGGCGGTGACGGAAGAACAGTGGCAGTGGCTGTTGAACTTTCTGGTCATGGGCAGCCAGAGCCTGCAATCCTATGACGAATACAAGAAGGTCGAAATCGAAGAGGACGGCCTGTTCAAAGTGAACAATCGCGGTATTGCCATGCGGCACCGTTTTCAGATCGGGACCATCGTAGGCGATGCCAATCTTACGGTACGGTACCAAAAAGGAGGCTATATCGGATCCATAGAGGAATATTTCGTTTCCAAATTGACCCGTGGCGATGTCTTTACCTTCGCCGGTCGCAATCTGGAATTCATACGCATTAAGGAGATGCAGGTGCACGTAAAAAATTCCAGCAAGAAAACCAGCAAGGTGCCCGCATGGGCCGGGGGACGCATGACCCTTTCGGCCCAGATGTCGAAACTACTGCGGGAAGAACTCTACACCGCCAATCAAGACCGAAAACACCAATCGAAGGAAATCAGGTCGCTCGACCATATTTTTAAACGGCAGCGTCGGGAAAGCATCGTACCGAATCCCGATGAGTTTTTAATCGAGACCTTTAAGACCCGCGATGGTTACCATCATATTTTTTACCCCTTCGAGGGGCGTTTTGTACACGAGGCCATGGGCAGTTTATTGGGCTATCGTATTAGTTTGCTGTCCCCCATCACCTTTTCCCTGGCTTTTAACGATTATGGTTTCGAGATGCTCTCGGACAAGGAAATAGATATGCAACAGGTATTGGATAATAATCTGTTCACCACGGATTATATGTTGGACGATTTACAGAAAAGTCTGAACTCTACCGAGATGGCACGGCGTAAGTTCCGGGATATTGCGGTCATTAGTGGTATGGTGTTTACGGGCTACCCCAATAAGGGTATAAAAATGAAACACCTACAAAGTAATTCGCAGTTGCTATTTGACGTATTTCGGGATTATGAGGCCGACAATCTGTTGTTCCAGCAGGCCTTTACGGAGACCTTCGAGCACCAATTGGAGGAAGGCCGTTTGCGACTGGCCCTGGAACGTATCGCGACCCAAACCATCGTTTGGAAGGCCTGTGACCAGGTCACCCCCTTCTCTTTTCCGTTGATTACCGATCGGTTAAGCCGTGAAAAACTTTCGAGCGAAAAACTGGCCGATCGTATCAAACGGATGACCGCCATTTTGATGAAAAAATAAAAAAGCGGGCGTAATTGGTGTCTAATTCCAATTACGCATTTCGTATATCACTTGCGCATTTTGTATATCAAAAAAACTAAAAATAGTAAATTGATATACAAAATGCGTAATCGAAAATCACTTTGTACCGTCGATTGGTGTTGTGCTTTGTGAAAAAACCGTACTTTAGAAGGGTATACTAAAAACATGCACATATATACGTGTTGTAGCCAATTTAAATGAAGTCTATAGATAGTTGCAACATCCAGTTTTTTCAATCGTCTTTTAGGGAAAACCGAACAATGGAATTAAAACTATCCTCTTTATTACTATTTCTTTTGACCTTTTCAGGAGTTGTAAGCTGTCAAAGTCAGGACAATTTGGGCAATTTCATTAGCAATGAATGCGACTCTTTACTAAGAAATGGAGAAATAAAATCGCTTTCGGTTGGAGTTATAAAAAATGGCAAAATTTACAAATTCCATAAAGGCAAATTGACCAACGGCAAAAGTCCGAGCAAACATACTCTTTATGAAATAGCTTCTTTAACGAAAACCTTTACAGGCACTTTATTGGCAAAAGCAATTTTGGACAAAAAAGTTGGACTTGATGATGATATAAGAAAATATCTACCCGAAAGTTACCCAAACTTGGAATTCAACGGACAGCCTATTACATTCAGGTCTTTGGTAACCCACACAAGCGGATTACCGAACATGTTTCCCAATCGACCCGAAATATTTGAGAACCCAGATTGGGACGAACTACCTTTTAGAATTAACGAATTACAGACTGGATTTACCGAAAAACAATTCTTGGAGGAACTGCATCAAGTAAAATTGGATACGGTATCGGGTTATAAATTTAGTTATTCAAACTCGGGTGCAAACCTACTAGGCTTGTGCCTTGAAAGAATGTATAAAAACCCATACGAGGATTTAGTAAAAAATCACATTCTCAAACCCTTGGAAATGGAAAACACCTATGTCGGAATTTCTAATAATAACAGTCAATTTTTAGCCAAAGGACTAAATGTCAAAGGAATCGAAATGCCCGCAAGAGCCGAAAAAGAACTAAATGCCGAGGGAGGTATAATTTCAACTCTCGATGATATGATAAAATATATGCAATTCGGATTAGATACAAACAACCCATTAATTCAAATTTCTCATCAAGAATTGTTTGACGGTAAATACGGGGATTTTGAAAACGGATTGTTTTGGCAAATCTTTAAAAATGGAGAAAAGGCGAGAAAGATTTTTCAAAATGGTGGAGCATTCGGGACTTCAAGTTGGATGACCTTATTACCAGAAACTAACACAGGAGTATTTATCATAACCAATGTTTCTGGGCCTGAAGTGCATCAAAAATTGAGCATTTTAGCGGACAAAATAATTGAACACGCGGAATAAAAACTGGCTACAAAATTGGTAACCGTTGCACAAGCCCTTGATCAGCAAGAAAACGGATTATTATAAGCCCCTTTTCGGGGCTTTTTTATTGTCCCATCATTAGTGAAGGTTAAATTTCGGATGCTCGCCCGGAGCCCCGAAGAGGAACCCAAGGGTGCTTTTCGACAAAGTGGCCAAAGTGAGTTGGCCCGCCCCGCTTTTCGAGCGTTTTTGTTCGAACTTAAGGTACTTTTTCAAGTTGTAGGCCATAGCGGACAGATGCATGCCTTTGTTCGCCTGTGCGAGGCCGATGGTATTTATCTTTCGTAGCCCCATGAACTGTGTGAGCGTGCCGAACACGGGCTCGACCGTACTTTGCCGCTTGCCCTTCATGTGCCTGCCCTGCGGGCTTTCGACCCTTGCTATGTTCCTTTCATACTCATCACGGTAATAGGTAACGCTGAACTTCTTCTCCTGTGCCGACTTGCCCAGGCACCGTTCCCGTATGGGGCAGCCCAGGCAGACATGTTTCCGCGCACGGTACTCCTTCTTCTTTGTCCTGGTGCGACTGTCAAGGAAAACTTTGGTAAAAGGGATCACCTTGCCCCGGGGGCATATATAATGGTCATGTTCTTCAACGTACACAAAACCATCGGGGCCGCCCTTATACGTACCGTGCGGTGGAATGAAACTTTTAAGGTTCCTTTCTTCTAGAAAACGGTAGTTCTCCCCGCTACTGTAGCCGGTGTCCGCCACGCAGTTCTCCCATACAAGTCCTTGCTCCCACAACCGTTTCTTAAGTCTCTTGACGATATCGGGAAGCTGTTGGTTGTCCTTCCCATCGGCATGGTAGGCCCTGATATCCGTTATGACATGGTGTGCCGTATCCACGCTCAGTTGTGAGAGGTAGTTCAGCTTGCGCGCCTTGCCCGGCTTGACGCTTATCCTGGCATCGGGGTCCGTGGGACTGTAATGCGTTTTGTTACTTGTGTATTTCGAACCTTTGTTTCCCGCACCGGGACGTTGGTCCTGGTCCTTGGCCCACTTCTTGGTGCGACCCTTTACCGCATCGAGTTCCTTCTTGTTGGCGGTCACGCTGCGCTGTCCCTTGTCGGACCTGTCGTTCTTGGACTTTCTGTGCGGCTCCTCCCTGTCCATCGAACTGAGAGCACGTACCTTTCTTAGGTGTTCGTCCAGTTCCTCTTCGGGCACCTTCAGCTCCAGGGTATCCATGCTCGCATTGGCCTTCACCGGTGCCGAGTCGATGGCCTGGGTGTGGCCGCCGACCATTCCTTTTTCAACGCACAGGGCCAATACCCTTGTGAAGACCTCCTCGAAAACGCACTCCGGGAACAGCTGCCGCGTCCTGCTTATCGTACTGTGCCAGGGAAGTTCCTCGTCGATACCGTAACCGATAAAATAGAGGATGTCCAAGCGCATCGAACAATGGTCGATAAGCTTGCGGTCGCTGATGATGTTCTCCAGATAGCACACCAGACATAGTTTGAAGAACACGACCGGGTCGATGCTCTTCTGGCCGCTATCGCCATAATATCCCTTGGTCAGTTTGTAGAGGAAATCCAAATCGATGGCGCTTTTCAAACGCCTGTAGAAATTGTCCTTCGGAATCCGTTCGCTCAACTGGAAATGGGCGAACAGCTTTTCTTGGTAATCCTTTTTTCCCTGCATACATAAAGTTACGATCGATCATCGGATCGGCAATGATCAAAACGGACTTTTTCGCTAACTTGTGCAACAGGCACATTGTGTATAGCCCATTGCGGTTGGATTTCCTAATCGGAAATCACCGCAATCAGCTATCTTTAGGGTTACGGCGGAAAAGTCCGTTGGACGTTTTCCGCAACGAGCCATACACGAAACCGTTGTAAGCAAGCTAAACAGACTTCTGTGAATGGAAAGACCATTTGATACAAGATTGAGACAGACCTACGGGACTTTGGAAAAAACCAAAGCAAATTTTGTATTCAACTTTCAGCAAAACGACAAAATACTCGTTTGGATTGTTGGCTTTGCAGTAACAGCAATTTCACTTATCATTTCAAACATCTCGGACATTAATAAAATTTATTCCGAATGTATATTGAGATTAGTACTAAGCCTATTGACCGTTACACTTGTTTCGGGAATAGTTTATAGATTTTCTGCCCTCCTATTTCTAACCAAGTATCAAAATATTATGTTCTATTTGGAGGGAGCTTTTTCTAAAGAAAGGACTATGCCAACCGAAACGAGGGAATTAAAAAAACCAAATGACATTCACGAAATTTATCAGAATATTAAAGCGGACTTTGACCACGATTATTTTGATGTAGTCAATCTTTACAATCAAGCCCAGTCAAAGGAATCAAAAAAATATTATGTCGATTATTTAAAAACCGAATATGAACGGTTAGCTGAATGGTCAACAAATGAGTACAAAACAGCCGATAAATATGTGAAAAATATTTTCAAAACAGCCTTCGGTTTTTCAGATAAGAAAATCAACAAAATTTTCAGCGAAAACAATGATTCTTTTTACTTTAAACTATGGAGTTGGATTTGCGGAATATCTATAGCAATTTGTTTAATTAGTTTTATCACTGTTTTGATTTTACTCGCATTAAACTATGGATAAAAGCCAGCTTACAACACTGTATATAAAAAATAAGGCAAGTAGTTGCTAAACCAAGAGTTTGGGTACATTTGGATGACCGCCAAATCTTTTGATTTGGCTTTTAGAGAATTAAGATAAAAACAAAATGCAAAAGATTTGGCTCAAGGCTAAACCGAAAAAACTATGCTGACCGACTGCCTTACTTTTCATATACTTTACCGTTACCCACAAGTTGAAAAAAACATTACGAAATATAATAATTATTCTATTTTTCCCTCTGACTTTAGTCGGACAAAACAATGATGCGAATGTTGAAAATCTGAATAAAATAACAAGAATAACTCGAGAAGTTGCTAAGATAAATCTAACCGAAAAAGAATTTAACGAAGGAATTGCAGAAGGACCAATTATTTACAAAAGCATATTCAGAAAAAATGGAGGTTGGACAGCATACTATCTTTATGAAAATCAAAATGACAATCCACCTTTGCGAATTAAATATAGCCAAACAGCAAAAAAAGGTTATGACGAATTTGAGTTTTATTACAAAGATGGAAAAATGATATTCGCCAAATTAATCGAATTTAAAAATCGTGGAAGAAATAAAGGCACTGAAACTAAACGCTTGTTTTACTATAAAAACAACGAACTGATTTACACAACAGAATCTGAAAAGGAAAAGTACGCTGAATATATTAAGCGGACTGAAAAAAGTGTTCGAAAAATGATATATGAATAAAAAACCTGTGGGTAACATTGTATATAAAAAATAGCGCGAATCATTGCTAACACAAAGGTTTGGGCATTTTTGAAAAGTCGCCAAATTTTTAAATTTGACGATTTCCAAATAAAAAAGATAACTAGTAAAATTTAAAAATTCGGTTTGTGTTTAAACCGAAAAGTTATCGCTTATTTTCAGCGCTACTTTTCATATACGGAGCCGATGATGTAGCATTCGCCTGTGGCGACCCTAGGTACTACATCTCGTGCCTCGATTCCCGTACCTAGGGAAATGCTACATCATCGCAGCGCTATGACAGATCACATTAGGGCGTAGGCGTTAGGTATTCTTGCCGACACCGCCACGACGGCTTGTCAACGCCACATATCAAGCACTATATGTAATCTGGACCTGCCCATTTCGTTCCCAATACCGGAAAAACAGAAAAAGTTTTCCCTATATTTCCACAAAATGCGCAGGACTACACATAGCGCTGCGTTGCCATTAATTTGAATCATTGAAGAACTTTGTAATCTTAGTACTAATTTTGACGTTTTCGTCTTGCCAAAAACGTGAAGAAATACCTAAAGAACTAATTTATTCTTTTGAGTATTTGAACGAAAATTGGGAGAAAAAGGAGATTGATAAATTCAAGAGTATATCAGAAAATGATACCACCCCTAGGGATTATCATTTCGGAATCGGACTGCATATTAGAAATAATCTTCTTAGACACAATCCAAAATCGGACTCAATTGTAAAATTTTTTAATGATTTGAAAATACATCATTTTGACTATATGTCAGGTATAATTTTGACATCATATCATAGACATCTCAACGAAAAGGACGTAAATCTTAAAGAACAAGTAAACAGAATTATTGAAATGCTTAAGCCTACCGTGGACTGCCAAAACCGTCGAAAGAAAAAAGCTAAAGAATTGTATAACAGTTTTAAAGTTAATGATACAATTTCCGTTCAAATGCCTGTAAGTACATTCTCGAATAATAAGAGCGTTGTAAGTTATAATTGCCCAAACAATAATTGGCAATTTGACAACGCGAAAGACTTATTGATTGACGGAATAATTACGGAAAAATATATTAGAAAGGACTCGTTTTCGGACAACCCTAATGAAATTTATGAAGAGTACAATTTTAAATTGAAAATTCTAAAAATGAATAATCCGGACATCCATTATTTTACAAGACAGGTAACGACGGGAGATGAAATTGAACTTCCATTGGATTATTCATACAATGTGGAATAAAAACTAATGGCAAAAATGGCTATAGCAAATAGGGCGTAAAGTCCCATTCCCATTGGCCCGGGCGTACTTGCTAACACCGCCGAATCTTTTGGATTCGGCATTTGTAATGAATAAGATAAATACGAACGCAAAAGATTCGGCTAAGGGCTTGGCGGAATGGCCGGTGCCGTCCGACCGCCCTACTTGCCATAGCCGAAGCCGATGATGTAGCATTCGCCTGTGGCGACCCTAGGTACTACATCTCGTGCCTCGATTCCCGTACCTAGGGAAATGCTACATCATCGCAGCGCTATGACAGATCACATTAGGGCGTAGACGTTAGGTATTCTTGCCGACAACGCCACGACGGCCCATGAACGCCACATATCAAACACTATATGTAATCTGGACCTGCCCATTTCGTTCCCAATACCGGAAAAACAGAAAAAGTTTTCCCTATATTTCCACAAAATGCGCAGGACTACACATAGCGCTGCGTTGGGTGCAATATGACAGAGGCAAATTGCAACGCTAGAAATACAAACTTCTGAAGGTGAAGAGCTGTATGAAACTAAATCGTTAAAATAATAAGCTAAACTACCAAGTTTCTTTTGTTACCAATTGGTAACAGAGGTCTAATACCAGAGCAATAGTTTTGTGGCATAGTAATTCAACGAAGAAATTATGCGAACAGTAATATTATTAGTTCTGATTTTTATGGCATCTACACAAATACAAGCTCAAAAAAGCTACCCCAAAACGACAATTTCAGTTGATATCCAAAGTACTTTATCATTAAAGGAGACTTTTGAATATATCGTACCAATTGACTTGGAGCATATTTTTAAACGGTATAAAAATATTCCTGCTGTTGATAGTACTAGCAATAAAGAGGCTTGGTACACACCGGGAATGACGAGAATGGTATTTTTTGATGACGGAACGTCTTCTAAAGAAACACTTTTAAGCGTTACACCTCATTCGGCTTTTACTTACAAAGTCAATGGTTTCACCAATTCTCTAAAAGGATTGATTAAACAAATTAACGGCAGTTGGACGTTTACAGAAACCGAAAATGGTAAAATTCATATAGAATGGACTTACGAATTTATTCCAAGGAATTTTTTTGCTCGTTTTTTGGTTAACATCATTGTAAAAAAACGAATAAAAACACCAATGACTAATGCTCTAACCGTTATGAAAGATGAGTTGGAAAGTGGTAATTTATATCGTTATGAAAGAAAAGTAGGAAATTGGTAAATTGCCACTATGGAAAGTCTAATCAATTATTTGTTACAATATGAACAACTAAACGCACAACAAATTGAGCTTATAAAAAACTCGATTAAGTCAGTAAAACTGGAAATTGGGGACTATTTTTCAGAAGCTGGAAAAACAGCGAATCAAGTCGCGTTTGTCCAAGAGGGAATTTTGAGAGTTTGCTATTACAATAAAGAGGGCGAAGAAATTACTCGTTATTTTATTGACGAAAACAATTTTGCAGTTGACCTAAATAGCTACAATTTTCAAATTCCGTCAGGCGAATATATTCAAGCAATTGTACCTACACAATTATTGATTTTTAGTAGAAAAGACCTTACAAATCTATCAGACACAATAATCAGTTGGGACAAAATAATTGGTAAAATAACTAACAAAGCACTGATGGAGAAAGTAAACAGAATAAGTCCAATGCTTGCCGAAGATGCCAAAACCAGATACACTGAATTTCATAATCGTTTTTCGACCTTGGTTAATCGGATCCCATTAAACTACTTGGCTTCTTACATCGGAATTACAAAGAATTCATTAAGCAGAATTCGTAAAGAATTAACCGAATAAAATACTGCACCCAACACGGTGTATAAGCAATAGCGGCTTAAGTGCAAACTTGAACCGTTTTTTGTTTAAAAAAAGTATATTGCTATCTGAAAGCAGTCGCGAAAAACCCGCTACTGCTCATACACCAACCGATGATGTAGCATTCGCCTGTGGCGACCCTATAGGCTACATCTCGTACCTCGATTCCCAAGTGCCTTCCTCTCGCCTGAAAAGGGCTCGTCGGAGGCAAGCGGGAAATGCTACATCATCGCAGCGCTATGACAGATCACATTAGGGCGTAGGCGTTAGGTATTCCCGCCGACAACGCCACGACGGCTTGTCAACGCCACATATCAAGCACTACCTGCCTGTATCCTATGGTTAAAACAAATATTCTTCATAAATTTTTTCTATCATGAGATGAATTTCATGGTATCGACATACGGTGTGCCGCGCCTTACCACTGCGAACGCCCTGGCCAGTACCTTGTTCCTTATGATGTTCATTGTGGACATTTTGTCCTTTCCCTCACCGATCCTTTTTTCATAGTATCTTTTCATTTCGTGGCTGTACTGTACGGCGGTACATGCGCACATGTTCAACAGCACCTTTCCTTCCTTGTTGGCCATCCTGTTGACCTTCGTCCTTCCCTTGAGACTGGTCCCGGAGGTATTGGGGAAGGGTGCGATCCCGACGTAGGAGGCGAACTTCCTCCAGCTTGCGAACCACTTGAACCCATTGGTGTACACGATAAGGAACCTTGCCGTGACCTTTCCGATGCCCTTGACGGTGAGCAATAGGGTGAACATCCCATTGAGCTTCGGGTCCCGTGCGATAAGCCCGTCGATATCGCTCTCCAACGCCGCAATCTCTTTGTCCAGGCAGTCGATGATGGCCTTTTGACAGCTGTACAGGCGTTGGTGCGGGTCTCCGCCCAATACCCTTCGCTGCTCACCCAGGTTCGCGATATGGCCCGCCCGTTGGGCGACCAGTTTCCTGCGCAGGGACATGAGCCTTTTCATGTCCGCCAGTTTCGCATCCGGTCTTTGGCGCGGTACGAATTCCTCCCTAGTGCGCCATCCGTAAAGGGCTATCCGCTTTGCGTCCGCCCTGTCGTCCTTTCCCCTGGCAATGCCAAGGGAGCGTTTGATCTCCAGGCCGGGAACGATACGGTAGGGCAGCCTCGCCGTATCGAGGAACTCTTCGAGCGTGTCGCTATAGAGCCCCGTGTGCTCGAATACGAAAAGAAGGCCGTCCATGGCCGGGCCAAGGTTCTCATTTGCCCATACGCACATTTCCTTGATGCCATCCACGGTATTGGTGAACCTTTCCGCAACGCCTTTTAAGTGGATGTGGGCGTCCAATGTTAATTTACTCACGTCGATACCGATAATTTCCTTGATTTCCATAATTTTACCATGTTTGAAAATGGTCGCTTAAACTAAGACCTTTAAAAGTCGAGGCTGAAATCCTATATGGTTCTGGGCGACCGGTTAGAAGAACGGGGACTGATACAGGCAATAGGTCGTCAACCTTGGCCGACAGAAAGTTCACCCCGTTCTTTTTTTATGTTTCAATAAAGTTATGAACATTTATAGGAGTTATGAGTCTCCCCCGGACCCCCTCTTTTCAACACGATCATCATAATAGATTTTATCTATAAGGCAAATCTAAAGGCCGGCAGGCTTCACAACTTGTCCGCCTTTGGAGGTTAGCGCTGCGTTAGGCACTAGCAAGCAAGTTGATAACAACCATTAGAATAGAAACAAAATAATACAATGAAAAAAACAATTATAACAGTTCTTACAGCATGCCTTTTGTTTGGATGTAACGAAAAAGAAGAGCTTATAAATCTTGTTCCTAATGAAGCTAGTAAAGCCCCAAATTATTGGTGTACATGGTATTGGCAAAATTATTTGATTAATAAAGGGCAGGAAGTGAAAAATCCTGATCCAAAAAAGGTGTATTCGAATAAAGCTGCTCGAGAAGGCATGAACGAGGAAACAATCTTTGGAAAAGAAGGGATGGCCAAAGTAATGTTACCCAAAACAAGAGGTGATTATTTCTTTTTGATAGACCACGGTTGGCAAGATAAAACCATTGAAGAAAACACCTTCTTTACCTTGATGATGGATACCCTTGATTTTCCTAAATACAACCATTTAGGACCTAAAGAAAAAATAAAGGAAATGAACAGGGAAATTAAAGCTTTGGGCTGGAGAGGTCTCGCATTATGGGTTAGAGGAAGAATTACTGAAGAAGAAATGGGAAAGCATGTGGAATGGAGCAAGTTTGCGGGCATTGAATATTGGAAAATTGACGGGGGAGACACCAAACATTTTTATGCTACAAAAATAAAGAATAAAATTTATCCTGAGCTTACACTGGAGCATATTACAGGTGCTGGTGGCCCTCTAAACAATTTTTGGGATATACAAGGATTACGTGAATATCCATCCGTATACAGCAATCAAAAAACTATCGATAAGAAAGCAGATTCTTCAATTCACAATAAAGGCTTTAGAATTGAACAAGCATTAGAAGTGATTAAAAACACTGATGTATTCAGAACCTACGATGCAGCACCTTTACTAGTAAGTACGGTTACTATGCAACGTGTACACGATATATTAGAAAATACTGCTGGTCATAGTGAATACAGAGCTGTACTTAATATTCAAGATGATTGTAATATTGCAGCAGCTTTGGGTCTTGTTGTTGGGGTAAAACGTCACCCAATGACGACCCCTAGAATGTATAAAGGAAAGGATTATCACTTGCAAATTGCAGGAGACCGTCATGTCGATAAACGCTTGAATGAAATGGATAGGTTTGCACGTTGGCAACGAATTGCTCCTCCTATGCCGGCAGGCTATGGTACTTATGAATTTTCTTCACGCCTTAATACTGATAGTATTGTTTTTACAGAAGCGCATACCTGGTTTAAAAATTCTCATGGTAAAATGGTGAGGCAAAGCGCGCCTGCAATAATGACACGTAACCTATCTTTGCCCGAGGTTAAAGTAAATGGGTTGGCACCTTTTGTCATGGCTTCAAAATTTCCAAGTGGTGCTGTGGCAATTGCTACTGAAGGTAGAGTTACCCCCAATAATAGCTGGCAACAACCGAAGGCTGATATCATACTTAAAGAGATAGAGCTTAATAAGCATATTGGAATTTTTGGTCAATATAAATCATTAACCTTAGAAATATCAGAAAATTTGTCTGAAAATGTGAAGGTATATGGTCAGGATTTAATGGCGGATACTGCCATTGATATTACACAAAAAGTATCCGTTGAAGGTAACAAAGTAATCATTCCTGGCGATTTGATTGATTCTGTAGGAACTATGGCCGGTGATGAAGGTGATATCTCTGCTCCGGGAATGGTAATTAAAATAATACTTTTGAATTAAATATACCAGTGCCTAACACACCTTAATCAGTTGGTATTCGGTGCCTTACAGGGCTTTCGTTCTCGAATCATCTTTTTCCTCAGTTGATATAGATGCCTTCCGTAAACCCAACCGTCTCATATTGCCAATCGATAATGTAGCATTAGTTCATAGTTTTTATTGTTTATTAAGGAATTCATGTATTCGCTGCGCTCGAAAGGTCTGCATGTTCGCTTTCCCTATACCGCAAAAAATCCTGACGGGATTTTTTACTATATTTCCATATAATTGCGCAGACCTGACCGGCCTTTAGATTTGCCTTATAGATAAAATCTATTATGATGATCGTGTTGAAAAGAGGGGGTCCGGGGGAGACTCATAACTCCTATAAATGTTCATAACTTTATTGAAACATAAAAAAAGAACGGGGTGAACTTTCTGTCGGCCAAGGTTGACGACCTATTGCCTGTATCAGTCCCCGTTCTTCTAACCGGTCGCCCAGAACCATATAGGATTTCAGCCTCGACTTTTAAAGGTCTTAGTTTAAGCGACCATTTTCAAACATGGTAAAATTATGGAAATCAAGGAAATTATCGGTATCGACGTGAGTAAATTAACATTGGACGCCCACATCCACTTAAAAGGCGTTGCGGAAAGGTTCACCAATACCGTGGATGGCATCAAGGAAATGTGCGTATGGGCAAATGAGAACCTTGGCCCGGCCATGGACGGCCTTCTTTTCGTATTCGAGCACACGGGGCTCTATAGCGACACGCTCGAAGAGTTCCTCGATACGGCGAGGCTGCCCTACCGTATCGTTCCCGGCCTGGAGATCAAACGCTCCCTTGGCATTGCCAGGGGAAAGGACGACAGGGCGGACGCAAAGCGGATAGCCCTTTACGGATGGCGCACTAGGGAGGAATTCGTACCGCGCCAAAGACCGGATGCGAAACTGGCGGACATGAAAAGGCTCATGTCCCTGCGCAGGAAACTGGTCGCCCAACGGGCGGGCCATATCGCGAACCTGGGTGAGCAGCGAAGGGTATTGGGCGGAGACCCGCACCAACGCCTGTACAGCTGTCAAAAGGCCATCATCGACTGCCTGGACAAAGAGATTGCGGCGTTGGAGAGCGATATCGACGGGCTTATCGCACGGGACCCGAAGCTCAATGGGATGTTCACCCTATTGCTCACCGTCAAGGGCATCGGAAAGGTCACGGCAAGGTTCCTTATCGTGTACACCAATGGGTTCAAGTGGTTCGCAAGCTGGAGGAAGTTCGCCTCCTACGTCGGGATCGCACCCTTCCCCAATACCTCCGGGACCAGTCTCAAGGGAAGGACGAAGGTCAACAGGATGGCCAACAAGGAAGGAAAGGTGCTGTTGAACATGTGCGCATGTACCGCCGTACAGTACAGCCACGAAATGAAAAGATACTATGAAAAAAGGATCGGTGAGGGAAAGGACAAAATGTCCACAATGAACATCATAAGGAACAAGGTACTGGCCAGGGCGTTCGCAGTGGTAAGGCGCGGCACACCGTATGTCGATACCATGAAATTCATCTCATGATAGAAAAAATTTATGAAGAATATTTGTTTTAACCATAGGATACAGGCAGGGACGTCTACTTGTCCGCCTTTGGCGGATGGCACTGCTTCGTGGCACATTTGAAAAAACATTGGAACAATACAAAGGCATATTAGAAAATATCGGAAAATACGTAACTCTTACCAACGAGGAAACGGAAAAATTGATTGCCATAATCAGAACTACGAAAATCAAAAAGCGACAGTTTATTGACCAACCGAATTACGTTTGCCAATACCGAAATTACGTAGTCAAAGGAGCGTTCCGTTCTTATTTTATAGATAACGAGGGCAAAGAACACACCGTTCAAATTGCACTTGAGGATTGGTTTGTAAGCGATTTTTACAGTTACATAACCCAAACGCCGGCAACACTTTTTGTGGAAGCTTTAGAAGATTCAACCATACTTCAAATGACCTATGACGATATCGAAGGGCTTTGCAAGGAAATTCACGCCTTGAGCGAATATTTTAGAATTTCGACCGAAAGAGCATTTGCTTTTTCAAGAAAGCGTGCATTATCCAATTTGAGCTTGACAGCAGAAGAACGCTACTTGGAATTACTCAATCGCTATCCAAATATGATCAAACGTGTACCGCAAAAAGTTATCGCTTCCTATTTGGGCTTTACACCCGAATTTCTTTCCAAGATAAGAAGAGACCTCGCTTCAAAATCTTAATCTAGTTCAAGACTATTTCATAATCCAGTTCATTTTTAAAGTAAGTAAGTCGCCACACCTTTGTATTGTCGATTTTGACTTCACTTAAATCAAGGTAAAATGAACACAGAAAAAAAATCCTATCAAGAAAACTTAAAAGACTTGCGAGATAATTTAGGTAATATGCTTCCAAAAGAAGCACTTGCGGTATTTGACAATGACGCAGAAAGTCTTCAAGAAAACCATAATTCCATCTTGAAATTACAAGAAGGCCAGAAAGCACCCGATTTTTCGCTCACCAATGCAAATGACAAAACCGTAAGACTTTCAGAATTGCTTAAAAAAGGAAAAGTCGTCCTTACATTTTATAGAGGTTCGTGGTGTCCTTACTGCAATTTACAATTGTCACATTATCAAAAGTCGTTGGAAGAGATTCACGATTTAGGAGCAGAATTAGTTGCAATCTCGCCACAAACTCCAGATGAATCTTTAAATGTAAAAGAAAAAAATGAACTCAATTTTGAAGTTTTGAGTGATAATGGTAATATCGTGGCAAGACAATATACAACCGTATTTAAAAATGCTGATGCACCAGTGAATATTATGACTGAACTCGGATTTGATTATGACGCCCACTATTCGGACGATTCAAGAGAATTGCCAATACCTGCGGTATTCATCATTGAAAAGGATTCAACCGTTTCTTTCGCAAAATCATTGGGTGGCGACTACAGAAACCGTGTTGAGACTTCTGAAATAATTAACCATTTAGAAAATGGGTCAAAATGAAAAACTCAATTCAAAACATCATAAATTGGCTATTGGCGATTTTAATGGTCGTTTTTTGAGCTTAACAAGTTTCTTGGTTTTATTCCGGTAGAACCACCAACTGACCCTACTGCTCAGCAATTTATGGGAACGATGTTTTCAACATACCTATCTGTAGTTGTTGCCATTGCTGAAATTATTGGTGGAATTTTATTAGCTATCCCAAAAACAAAAATTGTGGGCTGGTTTGAAGGCTTCCTTGTAATTTTCAATATAGTTGTTCTTCACGTTGCACACGACTTTGTTGGCAATGTCATTTGGTTGCTACCAACCATACTATTTTTGACAGCAAACTATTTCCAAAAAGGAAAAATATACTCACTTATAAATTAAGAATTATGAAAAACAAGATTTGGTTAATCACAGGTATATCAAGCGGTTTGGGTAAAGCACTTGCCGAATCCGTAATTGAAAAAGGCGACTTCGTCATCGGCACGTTTCGCAAGCAATCCCAAGTTGACGAATTCAACGAGAAATATTCCAATAGAGCCTTTTCAATACTTTTAGACATTACCGATGAACAAAGTATTGAAAGAAATGTAGAAAAATTGGTCTCAAAATTCGACAGTATTGACGTTTTGGTCAATAATGCCGGCGTTGGTTTTGTAGGGGCGATTGAAGAAACATCGATGGAAGAGACCCGAAAAGTCTTTGAAGCAAATTTTTTCGGAACGTTGAAATTGACACAGGCAATACTTCCACATATGAGAAATGAAAAAAATGGACACATCGTCCAAATCTCGTCTCACGGTGGAATTAAGGCGTTTGCAGGTTTTGGGATTTACAATGCAAGTAAATTTGCATTGGAAGGTTTCAGCGAAGCTTTGTCACAAGAAGTTGAGCCTCTTGGAATTAAAGTTTTGATAGTTGAACCAGGACCGTTCAGAACAAATTTTGCAGGAAATGGACTTGGAGAAGCCGAAAAAGTAATTGATGATTATTCCGATACGGCAGGAGCGTTTAGAACCAAACTGAAAGGAGTTGATGGAAAACAAGAAGGACATCCTGTAAAAGCATCGAAAGCAATTATTGACGCGGTCTACTCTGAAAATATAACACTTCGATTACCTCTTGGCAAAGTTCCACTTATGACAATCGGAATGAAATTGGATAGCGTCAAATCGGATTTAAAAAAGAACCGAAAAATCGCTGAACAAGCCGTGTACGAGTAATAACGTGCCTCAACAACGTGACCGAGCCGATGAAGTAGCATTAGTCATAGCTTTTTATTGTTTACTTAGGAACTCATGTATTCGCTGCGCTCACGAGGACTGTGTAATTGTACTTCTAATACCCCTCTACAAAAGTGGGCGGTCTTTAAAACCGAAAAAGGTTTTCATTATATTTCCACAATATTGCGCGGATTTGCCTTACGGCAGGCAGGCTTCACAACTTGTCCGCCTTTGGGGGATAGTGCTGCGTTGTTATTAAATTGGCGAAACGAGTTTGAAACAAGCTATGCTAACCATTAGGTTATTTCCTATTTTGTCTATCAAAATGATTAATTAATTTGGATTTGTAAGAAAGCTGTCCTAAAGATTGGGGGATGCTCGGAAATACCTGACGAAAAATAACCTAATGCCAACAACGGTAACCCTTGCACAAAACCTTTGACCAAATATCCCAGCCTCAAGATAGCCCTTCTACAGATCGATTTTCAGATAGGATATTTATATATCAGGACGGGACATGTGCCGTTTTAAACGCCCGTAACGGCCCTTAAATAGCATGTAAGACCGAAAATGTGCACTTTTATCATACCGACGACGCTTTTTTTAAACTACCTTTCTCAAAATCAAAAACAGATGAAAAAAATTAAATTCGTGCTTTCTTTTGGCCTTTTTACCGCCATCGGTTGCCTGAGTGTAAAAGCGCAAACCTATGCCAAAAAAGCTATGGTCGTTTCCAGTAGCGAAATTGCCTCTACCGTCGGGGTCGATATCTTGAAAAAAGGTGGGAACGCAGTAGATGCTGCCGTAGCTACCGCATTTGCCTTGGCGGTCACCCATCCCGAAGCTGGAAATCTGGGCGGTGGTGGTTTTCTGGTGCTGATGGATACCATCGGGAACGCGACTACTATCGATTTTCGTGAAAAAGCGCCATTGCAAGCTACCGCCGATATGTTCCTGACCGAAGCGGGCGAATTGTTGAACGGTACGAATTTGTATGGTCAAGAATCATCGGTCAATCACATCGGTCTCAAATCCGTTGGGGTGCCCGGAACCGTGGCGGGCCTACACATGGCGCATAAAAAATACGGTCAGCTCCCTTGGGCAGCTTTGGTGCAACCCGCTATCGATTTGGCACAAAACGGCTTTCCGTTAACCTGGTCACTCTCCCAAGCTGCTACCTTCTTAAACGACAATTCAGAAATTCAGTTCTTGAAAGATTATTTTAAATCCGACGATGGCGATTTGGTACAATTCGGAGAAACCTGGAAGCAACCGGAATTGGCCACTACCTTAATCGCTATTCGGGATAAGGGACGGGATGGTTTCTACAAAGGCGAAGTTGCGCAGGAAATTGCCGATTATATGAAAGAGCACGGTGGAATCATCACCAAAAAGGACCTGAAAAAATATGAAGCGATTGAAAGAACCCCAATAAAGGGTACCTACAAGGAATACGAAATCTATTCAATGCCGCCACCGAGTTCCGGTGGGGTCGCCCTTATCGAGATGATGAATATGATGGAGCTGGCGCAATTGGATTCCATTCCCTTCAACTCCACCGCCTACGTGCATTTGCTGGCCGAGGTCATGCGAAGGGCCTTCGCCGATAGGGCGGAGCATCTCGGAGATCCCGATTTCAATCCGGATATTCCATTAGAGTCTTTGATTTCAAAGGAGTTTGCCAAATCCCGTTTTAAAAATGTTGACATGGCCCAGGCCTCAACGAGCGACGCTTCCAAATTCGGGCAACTCTATGATGGGGAGAGTACTACTCATTTTTCCGTAGTGGATAAAAATGGTACTGCCGTTTCGGTAACTTATACACTCGAACACAGCTATGGCTCTGGAATGGGCTCTCCCAAACTCGGCTTTATATTCAATAACGAAATGGGGGATTTTAATCCGAAACCGAATACGACCACCGATACCGGCTTGATCGGAACCGATCCTAACATCATTCAACCGGAAAAAAGAATGCTTTCCAGTATGACCCCGACCATTGTCGCCAAAGACGGCCGACCGTATCTCGTCATCGGGAGCCCCGGAGGGAGAACCATCATCAACACAGTTTTCCAGACGGTATTGGGTGTGGTGCAATATGATATGGGTATCGACAAGGCGATAGAAGCTATGAAAATCCACCACCAGTGGTTACCCGATGTGATTAGATATGAAGAGCACCTGCTTTCGCCGGATACAAAGAATAATCTTGAACGTATGGGCCATCGCTTAAGGCCCGTAGGTAATCTGGGGTCTCTAATGGGAATCGTAGTGGATAAAAATAGAAAAATCCTGATCGGTGCTTCGGATTCTTCAAGCGGCGACGGTGCCGCCGTGGGGTATTAAGAAAACCAAATACCAAAGTACTTATTGTCACAAAACCTTTGGATTAGGTACCGCGAACAACATACTGTCCCGCTTTCACTCGTCATGAACTGCGATACCTATAGCGCTGTTACTAAAGCCTAATGTTGTTTGTTGCGCATTAAAAAAGGGAAGGCTTTCGCCCTCCCTTTCATTTTAATAGTTACTACCCTTATGAAAACCGTATCAGTTTTAATGCGGTATGTCTTCGGTGATTTCGCCAGCTTTCGTGACGGGTCGTGGACCTGTCAAGGCTGGCATTGTTTTCAATATGTTGTTTCTTTGTATTCTTCATTTGTACTTCTTCTTTACTTCTTGTGATGGGTACAATAAGCACCCTTATCTACACTCCGCATTAGACGTGAACATCGCCCATAAATTACAGTATTGGGAGAAGCTTAACACCGCATCGTGTCCTGTAGAAATGGCGATTGCATAACGGTTGACGGTTTATTATCCATTTTCTAAGATGCATCACTTTTTCTCCAGCCAAAGGAGGCACCATTTGTAATAGACCAATGTCGGTCAGTCGGCAGGGTAGAATCTATTTTTATTACCGATAGCGAAAGGACAACCATTGTTTTTACTATATTACAAAGCCTATTAAACAACGAACATATGCATAAACTCATCTCGATTTTCTTTACATCGATCTTACTACTCTCTTGTGAAACAAATAAGAGCAAATCCACCGAAAATCAAGAAATCGACCTAAGGGGAAATTGGGAATACCTCGGTTTCGGCAAAGCGATTAGCATTAACGACAGTATCGTTAAAGGGTTTCATATTTCATCGGTTGGTAATGTGCCTTTATCGGATAACAACCTATCGGACTATTTTGAGTATTACACGGTCGACACCCTATCCAATGACACCATTCTTTTAAAAGATGGCGTTAAGACCTTTAAACTTTTTAGAAGCGACAAGGATTTCGAAAAAGATATACATGAAGATTTGTCGAACGATCCGAATTATAATTTCGAGGTGCTATGGCATACGTTCAATGAACAGTATTGCTATTTTAAGGAGCGAAGTATCGATTGGAAAGCGCTATACAATAACTATGCGCCCCAAGTTCAATCAAACATGGAACCCTTGCCGCTCTTTTTACTATTCGAGAAGATGCTGGGAGAAATACAGGACGGTCACATTTCTATTGACGTTCCCGACGAATTGGAAGAGGCTTACGAAAATCAGACAGCCGACAATGGCAAGGAATCGAACGAGGACATTCCCGAGGGGTTGGAAAAAAGAGTAAAGGACCGAATCGTTGAAAAACATCTGAAGACCTTCGGTCGATTTAACCAAGGGGAACTCAAATGGGGCATGGTCGATACGCACGTCGCCTATATGCAAACCTCTAATATGATAAGTTGGGCACATTACCCCATTGCCGATAGTTTATCGAAGGACCAATTTTGGTCGGAATGGTGGAAAAAACTGAACCAAGCCAAGAATCATCACGATGATGTGGCGGAAGGCACCCGATTTATTATGGATTCCATTGTACGTACTGTGGCAGACGCGAAGGCCTTTATCATCGACCTGCGGTTTAACGGTGGTGGTTTTGACGATGCATCCGTTGAAATACTAAACCACTTTATACATAATAAGACCGAAATAGGCACGAAGAAAGTAAAATTAGGTGGCGGGTTTACCGAAAAACAATCCATTATGCTTACACCGTCCGAAAGGCCATTTAAAGGAAAACTGTTTATCTTGACCAGTCATGAGACTGCAAGCGCGGCTGAATTGTTGGTGTTAGGAAGTAAGGAATTGCCAAACGCTAAAATTATAGGTGGGACCACCGAGGGTGTTTTTTCCGATATTTTGCGCAAAAAACTTCCCAACGGTTGGAAATATGGTCTATCGAATATGATTTATGAATCGGTAGACGGTGTGAGTTACGAGGAGGTTGGGATTTCGCCGGATATTACCCTCGATTATCCCGTGCGCTCAAAAGATTTTTATGAGTATCTTTTGGAGGATGTAAAGGATGGGGACGATGCCATCCTAAAGGTCATCGATGAAATAAACGGAGATTAATCCGTCGATAAATCGGAAAAATCAACATCCGGACACATGCATTACAAAAGAAGGCGGATAAAGAAATTCTAGTGTACTTTTGCATCATGACCCAATCCATTCGAATAAATGACAACAACTTTATCATGCACCCGTCGGGTGTTTTGTTTTGGGAGGAGAAGGCCACGCTTTTGATCAGCGATGTACATTTGGGCAAGGTCTCCCACTTTCGCAAGTTTGGTGCGGCCGTACCTCAGAAGGCCGTGGCGAAAAATTTTGAGCTGTTGTCCACTGCATTCGAACACTTTCAGCCTAAAGTCATCTGTTTTATGGGTGATCTGTTTCATTCTTCGCTGAACAAAGAATGGAATCTGTTCGAAACATGGGTCAAAAACACTAATGCCAAAATCATTCTCGTCGCAGGAAACCACGATATCATTTCACCACTAAAATATGAGGATTTGGGGATTTTGGTCGTTTCCGAGATTCAGCAAGACGGTTTCCTATTGACCCATCATCCAGAAGAACGCGAAGGGTTTTTCAACTTTTCGGGGCACATCCATCCTGCGGTAAGACTCCGCGGTGCGGGCCGGCAAACGGTACGCCTTTCCTGCTTTTATAGCACGCCGGATCAAATGATTCTTCCCGCCTTCGGGGAGTTCACGGGTACCTATGTGCTGGAACCCCAACAAAATACATTGATTTTTGCCACTACGGGAGAAGAAGTCTTTCCAGTAACGCTTACCGAATCGAAGAAAAGAAAACGCTTTTCGCGTTAATTTTAGCTTTTGCGAAATAGTATCTTTCGCCAAAATCGTATCATGAAAAAATCGCTTTCCATTTTCAACCTACTTTCGGTGGTTCTGGTCATAGTGGTCAACTATATCTCGCAAATTGTCGAATTCAACGGAGTGACCATCGGCGAAATGAGCCGGAGGTACGACAACCTTTTTACTCCGGCAGGTTACGCCTTTTCCATTTGGGGCATAATTTTCCTGCTCTTATTGGCCTACGGGGTGTATCAAGTGCGAAAGGCCTTTTCCACGAAGGACACCTCAAATTTTATTCAACAAACCGGACCCTGGTTCATATTGGCCAATCTCCTGAATTGCACTTGGGTCATCGTGTTCGCCTACGATTTTACGGGCCTCTCCGTACTGGTCATGTTGGGCATTCTCTTTTCCCTGATAAAAATAATTTTGAATACCGATATGGAACGATGGGACGCACCTATAGGCACTATCGCATTTGTATGGTGGCCCATATGCATCTATAGCGGTTGGATCGCCGTCGCGACCATTGCCAATATTTCGGCCTATTTGATAAAAATCGGTTGGGAAGGTGGTCCGCTTTCCGAAATTACATGGACGTTCATCATGATCAGCGTCGCGACCTTGGTAAATCTCCTCATGGTCTATAAACGAAATATGCGGGAATTCGCCTTAGTAGGTATATGGGCACTGGTCGCTATTTTTATGCGCCATCAAACGGACTATATTTCCATAGCTTATACTGCACTGGGGTGTAGTGTTGTTCTTCTTATCGCCACCGCCATTCACGGATATCGGAATAGGGAAACGAATCCTTTTCAAAAATTAAGGGGTGAGTTATAAAGTTCAAGTTGTTTTACCGGCCGTTAAAAATGTTCAAATACCTTCTGAAATCCACTTGTGATAGTTTTTTTGAAATCATATGTTGATGACCTTCCAACAGCAAACTCCGGGGCAAAATCAATTTCACGCTTACACCATACTCTTTACATCGTTCGCCCAGGATGGGTAAGTGAAAATCGTCTGCTTTATTTGGTCGGCCGTCATACCCATATTGATGGCCATAGCAAAGATATTGATGGTGTCTCCGGCCTCGGGGCCCAGCAAGTGCGCCCCCACGATTTCGTTCGTCCGCTGGTTCAAAATGATTTTATAGGCATATACCGGGGCGTTCATGCGTCTAGCGTTGAACCACCCTGGAACAGATTCATGTTTTACAATTACATTTTTGTAACGCGCCTTGGCTTCTTTTTCGGAATACCCTACGGAAGCCATGTTCGGCAGAGTAAATGCTACCGAGGGAATGACCGGAATATCCAATTTCTTGTGATTCCCTTTGATTAGGTTCTCGGCTACCACATAACCCTCCCGACCGGACAATGGTGTTAGGGGGAGTCCGTTATCGGATACATCGCCACAGGCGTACACGTCGGGATTGGTTTTACTTTGTAAAAAGGTATTGGTGGCAATTCCGTTTTCATTGAAGGCAACATCACCTTTCTCCAAATCAAGTTCTGAAATAGCGGGGATCCGGCCCGCCGTGTTAAATACAGCCCTGGATTTCATGGTCTTCGTCTTTCCGTTCTTGGTATAGGTCAGCTTGAAGTTCTTGCGCAATTTTTTGACAGCGGTCGTATCGGCCTTAAAAATAAACGCAATACCTATTCTCTTGGAGTATGTGATTAATTCCGTGACCAAATCGGCATCGAATACCGGTAAAATACGTTCTCCGGATTCGATTACCGTAACCTTTGCTCCGGAACGGACGGCCATATGTGCAAATTCCATTCCGACATAACCCCCACCGATAAACGTAATATGTTTGGGCAACTTTTTTAAATTTAAAAAGTCATCACTCGTCTTTAAGTGCTTGCTTCCTTTAAAATCGAGCGGTCGTGGTTCGTATCCGGTTGCGATTACGATTTTATCCGCCTGAACGGTTTTGCCTTCTACGGAGAGCCTATGGGTATCCAAGAACTTTGGGGATTGATGGTACAAGTCGATGTCCAGCTTTTTCAGGTCTTTTTCCGTCGCAGACGGAATGGATTTGGTGAATTTCCGTTTGTATTTCTGCTGTTGTTTCCAATTGGTCCGCAGCATCTTTCGAACACCCTTTCCCAAAAGGTTTTCTGCCGATTCCCGTATCTCGATAGCGGCCAACAGTACTTTTTTTGGATCACATCCTCGATTCGAACAGGTACCCCCGAATTCCCTCTTATCCGCAATGGCCACTTTTTGTCCTGCCTTAACGCACTCTTTAGCAACCGTCTGCCCGGCGATACCGCTTCCGATTACGAATACATCATATTTTTTTGCTTCCGTCTTTTCCATAATTTAAAATGCTGTTTTCACAACACCACCATCTACTTTGAGCGCCGCGCCGTTGGTAGCCGACGACAATTCGCTTGCCACATAAACGACCATATTGGCAACCTCCTGCGTAGTGGCAAAACGTTGGATCAATGACGAAGGCCTTTCCGTTTCAAAAAATTCCTGTTCTACCTCTTCCTTTGATTTTTCTTCGCCGATACCTGCGAAATCTTTGACCCCTTCCGACAAGGTGGGGCCGGGCAATACCGAATTTACGGTTACCCTAGTACCTTTCGTAGTTTCGGCAATACCTCGTGATATGGCCAATTGTGCGGTTTTGGTCATCCCATAATGCACCATTTCTTCGGGAATATTAATGCCGCTTTCGCTAGATATGAAAATGATACGCCCCCAGTCCTGCTCCAGCATCTGTGGTAAAAATGCCCTGGAAAGCCGTACACCGCTCATTACATTGATGTCGTAAAATCGCTGCCAATCTGCATCCGGAATATCCAGGAAGTCCTTCGGTTCGAAAATCCCAACATTATTGATCAGAATATCGATTTTTCCGCAAGACGCGATCAGCTCATCAATCTGCTCCTGCTTCGAGAAATCGCAAGCGATACCGGAGATTTTTCCGTTCTCCACGACCTTGTTCATTTCGCAGAGCGCATCCTTCACCGAATCTTCTGAACGTCCGTTGATGATGACCTCGGCTCCTTCTCGTGCCAAGGTTTCCGCGATCGCCCTTCCGATGCCTTTAGTAGAGCCCGTTACGAGGGCCACCTTATTTTTTAGTTGTAAATCCATTGTCGTAGCGATCTTATGTATAGTACAAGTTTGTGCTTTTTTGAGCCGATTCCTAATCCATATTCAATAAAAACGGACGCAATCCATCAATCAATAGAGATGCACTATATTTGCAAAAAAAAATACGCTTGCCCAATACTGTCATTCCAACACTTTTTGAACGGTCTCCACAACTACGGAAACTGCGGGATGTCATTGCCAATAATGTCGCTAAAGGAGTTTCGGAGCCCGTAAAAAAAGGGTTCGAGGGTGTACCTCAACTGCTGCTTAAAGGTCTTGCCGGTTCTTCACTTTCCTTGGTTTTAGGTGATGTTTTCCGAAGTTCCGAAGTCCCTTTTCTATTGATTTTTGATGATAAGGAACAAGCTGCCTATTACCTGAACGACCTGGAACGAATCGTTGGCGAAGACGACGTACTTTTTTATCCCGGCAGTTACCGTCGCCCGTATCAAATCGAGGAAACCGATAATGCCAATGTGCTCTTACGCGCTGAAGTACTCAATCGCATCAATTCCAGAAAAAAACCTGCGGTCATTGTTACCTATCCAGACGCACTTTTCGAAAAAGTCGTGACGCGGAAAGAATTGGATAGGCATACGCTCAAGATAAAGCTCGACGATACCCTTTCCCTGGATTTCCTGAACGAAGTGCTGTTCGAATATAAATTTAAAAGGGTAGATTTCGTAACCGAACCCGGCGAATTTTCGGTACGCGGTGGTATCGTAGATGTGTTCTCATTTTCCCATGACGAACCCTACCGCCTGGAATTTTTTGGCGATGAAGTCGACAGTATTCGCACCTTCGATATTGAAACGCAATTGTCTACCGACAAGGTGAAAAAAATCAGCATTATCCCCAATGTAGCGAATAAAGTACTTACGGAAAAAAGGGAGAATTTCTTGAGTTACATCTCGCCCAAGACCATCGTTTTTTCGAAAAACACCGATTTGCTGTTCAGTCGGCTCGATGATTTTTACAAAAAAGCCGAAGAAGCCTTTGCACAGCTTACGGCCGAAATCGAACATGCTGCGCCCAAGGCCCTATTCGTAAACTCCGCTTCATTCAAAAACGAATTACAGCATTTTCTCGTCATCGGCTCGCAAGCTTCCGAGAAAGCGACCTCTGAAATCGTTTTCAATACCGATCCCCAGCCTTCGTTCAACAAGAAATTCGATTTGTTGATTCAAAATCTGAACGAATACCATGGCTTGGGGTATACCAATTATATCTGTTGTGCCAGTGACCAACAGGCAAAGCGCTTTCAGGATATTTTTGAGGATGTAGCCGTAAATGTGGCCTATACAACCGTTGTGTTTCCCTTATTTCAGGGTTTTATCGAAAATGACCTTAAAATCGTCTGCTATACCGACCATCAGATTTTTGAACGCTATCACAAGTTCAACTTGAAAAATGGCTACGCCAAAAAGCAGGCCATCACCTTAAAGGAACTGAACAAACTCGAAATCGGGGACTATGTCACCCATATCGACCATGGTATCGGCAAGTTCGGTGGTCTCCAAAAAATTGATGTGCAGGGCAACAAGCAAGAAGCCATTAAATTAATGTACGGTGAAAGGGATATTCTGTACGTGAGCATACATTCCCTGCACAAAATATCAAAGTTCAACGGTAAGGACGGTGCTGTTCCCAAAATCTACAAATTGGGTTCCGCTGCTTGGAAGAAACTCAAACAAAAAACCAAATCCCGGGTCAAGAAAATCGCCTTCAACCTGATCAAGGTATATGCCAAACGCAGGCTTGAAAAAGGTTTTCAGTACGCCCCCGATAGCTATTTACAAAGCGAATTGGAAGCCTCCTTTATTTATGAGGACACCCCGGACCAGAGCACGGCGACCGAAGATATAAAGCGTGATATGGAGAGTGAGCGTCCCATGGACCGTTTAGTCTGTGGCGATGTGGGCTTTGGAAAGACCGAAGTGGCCATTCGTGCCGCATTTAAAGCCGCCGAAAATGGCAAGCAGGTCGCCGTTTTGGTACCTACGACCATCTTGGCATTTCAACATCACAGAACCTTTACCGAACGCCTAAAGGAAATGCCCGTAACGGTAGACTACCTCAACCGATTCCGTACCGCCAAAGAACGGAGGGTAACCCTTGAAAAATTGGAGGCCGGCGCCATCGATATCATCATTGGCACACATCAATTGGTGAACAAAAACGTAAAATTCAAAGACCTCGGTCTGCTCATCGTTGACGAAGAACAGAAGTTCGGCGTTGCGGTCAAGGACAAACTCAAATCAATCAAAGAAAACGTTGATGTATTGACGCTGACCGCGACCCCCATTCCCAGAACCTTACAGTTTAGCTTAATGGCCGCAAGGGATTTGTCGGTCATCAACACCCCGCCACCCAACCGGTACCCTATTGAAAGCCGTGTCATACGTTTTACCGAGGATACCATTCGCGATGCCATCAGCTACGAGATACAACGTGGCGGACAGGTATTCTTCATCCATAACCGTATCGAGAATATCAAAGAAGTGGCGGGCATGATCCAACGTCTCGTGCCGGATGCCAAGGTCGGCATCGGTCATGGGCAAATGGAAGGCAAAAAACTGGAATCGCTCATGCTTTCCTTTATGGATGGAGAATTCGATGTCCTGGTATCGACGACCATCGTAGAAAGCGGTCTGGATGTGACCAATGCGAATACCATCTTTATTAACAATGCCAATAACTTCGGTTTGAGCGACCTTCACCAAATGCGCGGCCGGGTCGGGCGGAGCAATAAGAAAGCCTTTTGCTATTTTATCACGCCACCCTACGAGGTCATGACCCCCGATGCGCGCAAACGTATCGAGGCCCTAGAGCAGTTTACCGCCCTGGGCAGCGGCTTCAATATCGCCATGAAGGATTTGGAGATTCGTGGGGCAGGCGATTTACTGGGAGGGGAACAAAGCGGCTTTATCAACGAAATCGGATTCGAAACCTATCAAAAAATACTGGCCGAAGCCATTGACGAACTCAAGGAAAATGAATTTAAGGAACTTTATGAGCAGGTGGAAGGCCATCAGGAAAAGGTCTTTGTAAAGGAAACCCAAATCGATTCGGATTTTGAGCTGCTCTTTCCCGACGATTACATCAATAATATTACCGAACGCTTGAACCTTTATACCGAACTGAACCAAGTGAAGGATGAGGAATCGCTGTTAAAATTCGAAAAAGAGCTCGTTGATCGCTTCGGGGAATTACCGTCGCAGGCAGAAGATTTGCTGAATTCCGTTCGGGTGAAATGGATCGCCAATAGCATCGGATTGGAAAAAGTGGTCATGAAAAACAAAAAGTTGATCGGTTATTTTATCGCCGATCAACAGTCGGAATTTTACCAAAGTGCGGCCTTTACCAAGGTACTTCGCTTTGTACAATCAAACCCGGGCAGCTGCAAGATGAAAGAGAAAAAAACCCGGAACGGGCTGCGCCTGTTATTGATTTTCGAAGGTATCAATTCTTTGGAAAAGGCCTTGAAAGCCCTCGCTCCTTTCGAAAAACAGGAATTGCAGAATGCTTAACCCACCATATGGACTTTACCCTTGCCGAAAAATTAGCTATTGTTAAAGCAGTCGATGCAATTGTAATTGCAGACGGAGTAGTACATAACGGCGAAATCGACCATGTGCAGCAACTAATGCACACTATCGATTTCGACAGTAATTTTATCGTTCAAGCGAGAAATATACCCGCTGGGCACGACATTAAAATTCTAAAGGAGATGCCGGACAATAAAAAGACGGATTTGGCGCGCATTCTAAAGGAAGTTGCCAATTCAGACGGATTCGTTCATAAAAAAGAAACGGCATTGATGTCCCAAATCTTTGCCGCTATCGAATTTATTTAACCTTTAAAAGGATGGAGTTCTCGACACGACTTCTGACACTTGGAGGCTGAAGCTCTTGAGGCATCGTAACAATCGATTTTCCCTTGTCCGTCACCCATTTTAGCACAACTATCCCGTCTCTTTTTAGCCGCCTTTCCACAACTCTTGCTACACTCGGCGAATCCCACGTCTACCGGATTTTTCCAAAACTCATCACTGGCAAAGACGAAATCCTCAAAAGTACTGTTGTTCATAGGGTTTGAACTAATTTGCATGAACGCGAGTCTCGATTTTGTATTTTGATCATCAAGTTGCGCCTGTAGCTTTTCGATGCGCTTCTCCAAATCCTGTATTCTTTTTTCCATACTGATATCGGCTTGGTCTTGGGGTGTGGCGTTATCGGACACTACTTCCGATGATTTCATCTTGTTTGCCGTGCTCGATGATTTTGAAGGGATATCCCGACTTTTTTCTTGGGCGGTGCCCATGGTCAAACAGAAAACAATTGCAAGAAAAAGTATTGAATTTTTCATAATTCTATGGATTAAGATTTTTTAAAGCTAACCTAAACAACTACGGCATTCCGATATAATGTGCTGTCATACGAGATACCCGTGTGAATGGTAGTCTATTGGGTGTTGTTGAACAATTGGTTGAAATGGATATCGTTTTTACGTGATTTCGGTGGGTTGCGGAGGTACGTCTTTTAACCTATTGCTCTCACCCAATGAATTCTAACCAAAAGAAAATCCGAAGATTCGCTTGATTCGTTATCTTTAGACAGCCTAATAAAAATGATATTATGAAAGTACGTTTGCTATTCGTCTTATTCGCCTTCCTAATGGTCTTGTCCCTAAAGGCTCAAACTGCCGATTCACTCTATTTGCGACAACACTACGACCTGAAGGAATATCGTATTCCCATGCGGGACGGGGCCGAACTTTTTACAGTGGTATACACGCCTAAGGACAAGTCGAAAAGGTATCCGATTTTATTGAACAGGACTTGCTATAATGCCTCTAAATATTCCAATTACAACTATGGGGGTTATCCATCCATGTATTTGGTGGAAGAAGGCTATATTTTGGTATTTCAAGACGTTAGAGGTCGGTATATGTCCGACGGTGAATTTGATAATATGACCCCGAACATTCCGGGCAACGACCCCAACAACAAAAAAGACATCGATGAAAGTTCCGATACCTACGACACTATTGATTGGATGATCAAGAACATCAAGGGCAATAATGGCAATGTTGGGATGTATGGCATTTCCTATCCGGGATTTTATACCGCGGCAGCCCTTGTCGATGCCCATCCCGCATTAAAAGCCTCTTCCCCACAGGCACCCATTGCCGATTTTTTCTTTGATGATTTTCATCACCAAGGTGCCTTTCTGCAGAGCTACACCGCCGCTTTCGCGGTATTCGGTTATCAGAAGGACAGCCTTACACGAGAACCTTGGTATATGGACAAGCTTACCCGCCTCTACGAAGCACCTCCTGCGGATGGTTACGACTTTTGGCTAAAAATGGGTCCGCTGAAAAATATTACGAAAAAAATTCATCATGATAATTTCTTCTGGAAACAGGTTACGGAACACCCCAACTACGACGAATTTTGGCAGAAACGCAGTATTTTACCCCATTTAAAAAACGTGGAACATGCTGTAATGACCGTTGGTGGCTGGTATGACGCCGAAGACCTTTACGGGCCTTTAAACATTTATAAAACTGTCGAGGCTACAAGTCCTAAAGCGACTAATACCATTGTCATGGGACCATGGGACCATGGTGGCTGGGCACGCGAAAAAGGACAGACCACGCATAACCACATTTATTTCGGAGACAGTATATCGACTCATTTTCAGCGGGAAATCGAAAAGAAATTCTTTGCACACCATTTAAAAGGTACCGGTACCAATACACTTCCCGAAGCATATATGTTCGACACGGGTATTAAAAAATGGGAATCCTACACGGAATGGCCACCTAAGAACGTCCCTCCCATAATGCTGTCTTTTGGGGAAAACGGGCATTTGGGTATCAACGAAACGGCAGACCAGAATATGGTTTTCGAATATACGAGCGACCCTAAGAAACCGGTGCCCTATACCTCGCAAATAGAAGGACTCACCTTTACACCAAGGCGATATATGTCAGACGACCAAAGGGAAGCTTCCAGACGACCGGATGTGTTGACCTTTGAGACCGATGTACTTACAGACGATAGCACTGTTGCAGGCGAGATTATGGCCAAATTGAAAGTAGCCATGACGGGAACGGACGCCGATTTTATCGTAAAACTCATTGATGTATACCCGCAAGACCATCCGAATTACGAGCATAACGAAAAAAACATCATCATGGGCGGATACCAGCAATTGGTGCGTGCGGAAACTTTTCGGGGTAGGTTCAGAAATAGTTTTGCAAAACCAGAGCCTTTTGTGCCGGGCGAAATCACCGATGTGAACTTCCGATTGCAGGATGTGCTCCATACCTTTAAAAAGGGGCATCGCATTATGATCCAAATCCACAGTTCCTGGTTCCCGTATATCGACCGGAATCCACAAAAATATGTGGACAACATCTTCGAGGCCGACGAGGAAGATTTTATAAAATCAACCATCAAAGTATATGGATCTTCAACGGTTGAAGTGGGCGGGACACAGGAGTGTTGCTTACCGGCACCTTTTCAGGTCAACGAAGAACAGCTGATAAAAGACTGACCGAGTTTCAGTATGGTTTGAATGTTGAAGTACAGCTACCATGAGAGTTTCCATTATCGTATTATTCCTTTTATCGCTGATACCGATACGGGCGCAGCACACTATTTCGGGCACATTTTCACCAGCCAAAGAGTTTAGTTGGCTCATTGCCTATCACCTCACACCCGGCGGTCAGGAGTACGTCGCGGATACCGCCATCAAAGATGGTAGGTTTTCATTAGAAATTGGATCGAATAAGCCTTCAGGAATATACCGTATGGTTTATGCGGTGCCTCAGGACGAGTTTTATTTTGATGTACTCTACAATGGCGAAGAAGATATTCAATTACACTTCGATAGTTCCGAAGGCGTAAATTTCACAGTATCTAAAGAGAATATACCCTACGGTACATATTTTAGGGAAATACATGAAATGGAAAGCACATTGGTCGGCTTTTACACCAACGGAAATGATGATGTTAGGGAGTACAATACTATAATCCAACGCTTGAAATCTTTTCAACAGACTTCCGAAGAACAAACAAAAGGTTTACTGGCCCATGCATTCATTTCCGCAAATCGACCTTACATTCCGTCAGTTTATGAAACCTTACCAGATTTCGTCGCAAATAGAAAGGAGCATTATTTCGATGCTTTTAAGGTGACCGATACCGCCCTACAAGCCTCGGGCTTTTTAAGCGATAAAATAGAAAACTACGTATTTTCGGCACTACCCTTAAAAAAAATGACTGCCGCTGAAACCGAAATAGCCATGCAGGAAAATGTGCAGACCGTAACCGAAGAACTAGCCAGTACTAAAGATGGTTTTAAGTTCATAGTGTATAAAAAATTATGGTCGCAGGCCTCGGAGAGTGGACTGAACGAACTTGCCGATTTCATCTATTCCAACTACCTGAAAGCATTGTCATTAAAAACGGGCAATGCCCAAACCGTTTTGGATATTGAAAGACACAATCGCCTTCGCCTGGGTGCAATCGCCCCGGAAATGATTTGGGAGGAAAACGGATCCGAGCAAAAACTAAGTGGTCTAAATGGCGCAGAACATTATCTTTTGGTATTTTGGAGCAGTCAATGCGGCCACTGTTTAAGCGAACTCCCGGCATTGCATAAAGCGCTGAAAAATGTTTCGAATGTGAAGGTCTTGGCCATTGGTTTGGAAGATGATGACACGACTTGGTCTGTAGAATCGGCGAAGCTTCCCGATTTCAAACATCTCATTTCCTTGGGAAAATGGGATAGCGAATATGCAGACCTATATGACATCCACAAAACACCAACTTACTATGTTCTGGATACCGAAAAGAAAATCATAGCAAAGCCCGATGGTGATAGCGAGGTGATTACTTTTTTAAATAGCAATCTTTAACTGCCGGTTCAGAGCGTCTTCAAATCCTTTATTGTTTTGAAGGCGACATCTACCTGATCGTCGTTTACGAGAATCGTAAATTCATTGGTGGTCGATATGACTTCGTAAAGCACGATACCTTCCCAGGCCAAACGTTGAAAAATAAAATAATAGATTCCGGGAACAGAAACATTTTCGGCAGGTAATTTTACGGTTATCGAAGACAGGTTCGTTGCCTTCTGTGTGCATCGCTCCGCTTGAAAAAGCTTTTCGACGACCGCATCCATACTATTGCTTACCACAATATTCATCTCATTCACCCCTCGGGAAGAAGTGTAGAACACATCTTGGTTGGTATTCACTTCCTCTAACAATTTGGCTTGCTGCGATAAAATGGTGTCGGAGACCAAAAAGGTAAAATCGGTCAGGGAAGAACGAACGGTGATCTCGCCGATGTTCTTGAGCACTTTCAATATTTTGTGGGTAGCCCGAAATTCCAAATCATCGGACAGGCGTTTTAATGCCATAACGATAGCCCCATTACGCACCTCTTTTCCCAATTCGTCCTGAATTTCGGGTTTTACGATTCGCGATAACGAAGTCAAGTTGATAATACCTTGGGCCAAGGCACTTTGTAAAAACGGTTTTTTCTTGATGTAGCCCTCCACTACGGATGAGATGGTTTTCATGCGATACTAATTTGAATCAAAAATAACAATTTGTTATAAATTGAACAAATTTTTAAAAATGATAGAATGCACTTTCCATATGTTCGATTTTAAAAAGTTTTTTATTCTTTAAAATCGCGATGATATCGAACCGTATTTCTTTATCAAGCTTCATCTCGGTCACATAATAATCGGCCGCCGCTACCAATAGTTTTATCTTTTTCGGGGTAATGGTATCCGCAATGGCAATAATTTGGTCATTGCTTCTGGCCCGCACCTCCACTATTGCTACGATATCATCTTTTTCCGCTATGATATCGATTTCGGCCTTGAGATACCTGAAATTTCGGTACAGGATGCGGTAACCTTTCTCCAAAAGGAAATTGACCGCAATTTCCTCTCCTTCCTTTCCGAATTCGTTATGCTTACCCATGTAGTTTTATTGAAGATCGACTAGAGTTGCAGTTTATCGATAGAATATCCAATTAAGCTCCCATCACTGCCAGATACTACCTACACCGAACGACCATACGTCGAAAATACTAGGATTCATACACTAAGCAAAATCTTCTACCGTTTAGAGAATGCCCCCAAATCATAAACAGGTTCTTAACCACCGAAATTATGGAATACTTTGTTAACTGTAATACAGCCCCCTTAACGGCATATACAGTACCCTTAGACAAAACAAAGGCCGCCCATCTCTATAGAAGGTTGGGTTTTAGTGCATCGGTTCAGACAATTGATGCCGCGATAGGCCAGAATGCCAGTACCCTGGTAGACAATTTAGTTGCGCAAGCCTTGGCTGCCCCGGATATACCGGCACCGGTATGGGCCGATTGGAACAGGGATAACTATCCTCCGGAGAGCGAGGATGCCCGCCCAATTTTTCGAAGTCAAATCAATGAATGGCGATTAGCTTATACCAATGCACTCCTTGATAACGGCCTTAAAGACCGAATGAGCTTTTTTTGGAGTAATCATTTCGTTACTGAATATGAGGTGTACGAAAGCAATCCTTTTCTCTATTACTACACAAATTGTCTACAGCGTAATGCACTAGGGAATTTCAGAACCTTCGTGAGCGAAATCGGACTGACCGATGCCATGCTGTTCTATCTAGACGGGGTTTTCAACAATGGCAATAATCCCAATGAAAATTACGGAAGGGAACTATATGAACTGTTCACATTGGGCGATGGTCCGAGCTACACCGAGCAGGATATCATTGAAACGGCAAGGGCCTTAACAGGTTATGTAGATCGCGGTGACGTACGGTGGACACCAGTCGCCTTTAACCCGGAACGTCACGACAGCGGCAGTAAAACCATCTTCGGTAGAACAGGAAATTGGGGTTACGACGATGTCATCAACATTCTTTTCGAAGAACGTTCTAATGAAATAGCAGCCTTTATCTGCAGAAAGCTTTACGAATTTTTCGTACATCCAGACTCAAAAGATGCAACGGGTAACGCCGAAGCCATCATCTCGGGAATGGCGGCGACCTTCGTAGCGAATAATTTCGAAATCGCCCCAGTGGTCGGCCAGCTTCTTAAAAGTGCACACTTTTTCGACGATACTGCCGTCGGCGTCATCATCAAAAGCCCCTACGACATATATCTGAACTTCGTAAAAGAAACCGATTTCACCTACTCGAACGATACCTTGGATAGTGCCATAGACAATTGTAGCCTCCTGAGCCAAACCTTATTCAACCCTGTAGATGTAGCCGGTTGGCAGCGTGACCGAAGTTGGATCAATACCAATTTCATGATCGGGCGTTGGCTCACCATGGAAATGTTCGTACAAGACTATTGGAATAACGATCAGGAGCAATTCCGGACTTTTGGAATTGAGGCCACAGGTGCTAATGGTGCCACTACCAACGACCCGGACGAGGTGGCACGGGCCATTATCGATAAAATCACACCCAAAGGCCTACTTACCGAAATCGATTATGGTGCGGCGATCGATGTGTTCAAAGAGCCCTACGAATCGGATATGGTCTATCAAAACAATTCTTGGAACATGATGCTCCAGAATGCCGATTCACAAGTTTATCTCTTATTGCTGCATTTGGTAAGACAACCTGAATTTCAACTAAAATAAAACCTACGATTATGTGCGATACCCACGATAATAGTCCACACAAGGGCATTCAACACGACGGCCACGATGAAGAACACAAAACATGGAGTAGGCGTTCCTTTATGCAGGCCTTGGGCATAGCCGGATCCGGTTCTATGCTTTTGGGCGGCAATATGTTGACCGCTTCGGCACCTTCTCCATTGAGTGCGGCCATCTCTGCGGCAAACACCGATAACATACTTATATTGATACGTCTCTCAGGCGGGAACGATGGGCTGAGTACCGTGATTCCGATCAATCAATACGACCTCTATGCCAATGCACGACCCAATATCTATATTCCAGAAAGTAAGGTATTGAAGTTGACCGACGAATTTGGTGTGCCCACCTATATGGGTTCACTAGAACAAATGTGGGGAGACGGGCAATTTAAGGCCGTACACGGAGTAGGCTATGAAGGCCAGAGTCTATCGCATTTTACCGGAACCGATATCTTTTCCAATACCGATCTGAATACTACGGGCTTCGATGGGGAGGATACGGGTTGGATGGGACGGCATTTCGAAAATATCTATCCCGATTACCTATTCAATCCGCCGCCGGCACCCGCCGCTGTGCAAATTGGTAACTTTGGTAGCCTTGTTTTTCAGGGCGAAGAAACCAATTATGCCTTTGTGGCCTCCAATATCGACCAATTGGAAGAAATCGCGGAAACCGGTTTACAGTATAATCTAGACCCTGCCCTGTTTGACGACTGTATGTACGGGGACCAATTGCAATTTTTAAGGGGTGTCGCCAATGTTACGTATGAATATTCAGGTACCATCGCGGATGCCTACGCACGCGGCCAAAACCAGGTAGAATATCAGGACAATGGTATTGCGCGGCAATTGGCTTTGTTGGCACGACTGATCAAAGGCAATCTGGGCACGAAAGTATATATGATCACTCTGGGCGGGTTTGATACGCATGGCAATCAGCCTTTGGCGCACGAGCGATTGATGACATACCTTTCGGTGGCCGTAGACAATTTTTATGATGACTTGGCCTTTACGGAACAAGACGATAAAGTCCTGAGCATGACGTTCTCCGAGTTCGGAAGACGTATATTCGAAAATGGCTCCAACGGTACCGACCATGGGAAGGCAGCACCAACCCTTTTCTTTGGTGCAGGACTTAATGGCAGCGCTTTCGTAGGCGATCACCCCACACTGGCCAACCCTGATGGGCGCGGCAACTTGGAATATACTATGGATTTCAGACACTTGTATGCCACGGTAATGGCCGAATGGCTCTGTATCCCCATTCCTTTGGTAGAACAACATATTTTAGGAGGGTATACCTATAATCCCATCAATCTTGGCTTTAACTGTAGCGGTGTGGATTTTCCCGATATCGTTTACAGTGATGGTGAGGTAACGCCACCGGACCAACCCGATTCCGGCGACCCTACCACTCCGAATCCAGAACTTGCCGATGCCGTTATCCACAGGCCTTTTTATCCTAGCGATGAAAATCCGCATATCTATTTGGAAATGCCGTTTAGCGCTCATGTCGACATTCAATTGTACAACATCATGGGACAGAAAGTCGGAACGATCTTTAATGAGATGGTGATGGAAGGTACCCGTGAAATCAACATTCGCGACGGTGTTCGCCAAAATCTGGCCACTGGCAAATACATTTACAGAATTATGGTGCAAGACCAAAAAATGGCAAAATCGGTCCTAGTGGCTTGATAACTTATATGATTTAGAAAGATTTTTCGTCCCCAATGTTACCCCCACAATAGCGAGACCCTCGATAGTAGTCCTACACTACCTCGAGGGTCTTGCGTTTTGATATAAAACCCTATTCCGCTTGTCTGTCCGGATTCCGTACGAAATGTGCTATTTTTGTGCGCTAGTAAAATAATTCCAATGGCAGAACAATCTACCGATTCAAATAAGCTCTCCGCTGCGGCGGGCCGGTACACTATAACCGCGGCATTACCGTATACGAATGGCCCTCTACATATTGGGCATTTGGCCGGGGTGTATATTCCTGCGGATATCTATGCCCGCTATTTAAGGGGTATCGGTAAAGATGTGCTTTTTGTGTGCGGTAGTGATGAGCATGGCGTTGCCATATCGATGAAAGCCAAGAAAGAAGGGGTGAGTCCATCCGAAATCATCGACAAGTACGATGACATCATCCGCCGATCCTTTCAGGAATTCGGGATTACCTTCGATAACTATTCCCGTACTTCAAGGGAGATCCACCACAAGACATCGCAGGAATTCTTTAAAAAACTATACGATCAGGGCGATTTTATCGAAGAGACCACGGCGCAATTATACGATGCCGAAGCGGAGCAATTCCTGGCCGATCGTTTTGTTATTGGCACCTGCCCCAAATGCGGGAACGAAGAAGCCTACGGGGATCAATGTGAAAATTGTGGATCGAGTTTAAATGCCACGGATTTGATCGATCCGAAATCGACCTTATCGGGAGCGATACCGACCCTAAAAGAAACCAAACATTGGTTTTTACCGTTAAATAAGTACGAGGATTTCCTGACGGAATGGATATTAAAAGGCCATAAACACGATTGGAAGCCTAACGTATACGGCCAATGTAAAAGTTGGATCGATGGCGGTCTGGAACCTAGAGCCGTAACCCGTGATCTGGATTGGGGCATTCCCGTTCCTGTGGAAGGCGGGGAAGGCAAAGTATTGTACGTTTGGTTCGATGCGCCCATCGGTTATATTTCGTCTACCAAAGAGTGGGCGGCCCGTGAAGGTAAGGACTGGGAACCCTATTGGAAGGACAAGGATACCAAATTGGTACATTTTATCGGGAAAGACAATATTGTTTTTCATTGCATCATATTCCCATGCATGCTAAAGGCGGAAGGAAGTTATATACTTCCAGAGAACGTTCCGGCCAACGAGTTCTTGAACTTAGAGGGAAACAAATTATCGACCTCAAAAAATTGGGCGGTTTGGTTGCATGAATATTTGGTGGAATTTCCAGATATGCAAGATGTCTTGCGTTACACGCTAACCGCAAATGCGCCCGAGACCAAGGACAATGATTTTACGTGGAAGGATTTTCAAGCACGCAATAACAATGAATTGGTCGCTGTCTTTGGAAACTTTATCAATCGCGTGGTAGTACTGACCAACAAATATTATGACGGAATAGTGCCGACCCCGTCCGAATTCTCTGAAATCGATTTGGAAACTTTGGCGGCGTTAAAAAAATTTCCGGAAACCATTGCAAGCTCTATTGACCGTTACCGTTTTCGGGAAGCTGGTCAAGAGTTGATGAACCTCGCCCGTCTAGGAAATAAATACCTGGCCGATGAGGAACCCTGGAAGGTTATTAAGGAAGATGAAGCCCGCGTACAAACCATCATGTTCGTAGCCCTACAAATCGCGGCTAGCTTGGCCGTGCTGAGTGAGCCCTTTTTGCCGTTTACTTCAGAAAAATTGAAAAATATGCTAAATATCACTTCGGCTACGCTCAGTGACCGCGATTCGGCTACGCTCAGTGACCGCTCTTCGGAGGCTGAGCGGAGTCGAAGCCTCAGCTGGGCAGATGTTTCATCAAAAGATATGCTGCTCTCTAGCGGACACCAAATCAATAAAGCAGAACTGCTGTTCCGAAAAGTGGAGGACTACGAAATTCAAGCGCAACTGGACAAATTGGAAGCCACTAAAAAGACCAATGAAAATGCAAACGCAGCACTGATGCCACAAAAAGATACGATTACTTTTGATGATTTTACCAAATTGGACATGCGTGTAGGTACCATAGTGCAAGCCGAAAAAATGGCCAAGACCAAAAAGTTACTTGTCCTAAAAGTCGATACCGGTCTGGATACCCGAACCATAGTCTCGGGAATTGCGGAGAGCTTTACACCAGAAGAAGTCGTCGGTAAAAAAGTGACCGTGCTGATTAATTTGGCGCCCCGAGCTTTGCGTGGTGTAGATAGCGAAGGCATGATTCTGATGACGGAGAATGCCGATGGGAAGTTAGTGTTTGTCAACCCGGATGAAGATGGGGTTGGGAATGGGGAGGGAATTAGTTAGAAATTGAAAATGTCAAGAAATAAAATGATTTACATCTTGCTAACCATTGGTGGACTAGTCGCTTTAGGGGTTACTCTGAGCGTTCAGTACCTTAGCGATAAAAATAGCGAACAAGATAAAACCGATATAATTGATGAGGGAATAAAAAACAAAAAAGAGATATTAAAAGCGGTTTCAGGTCTGAAAAATGAAATTGAGCTTAAAGCCTTGGAGGCATACATCAAAAATAGTAATTCAAGTGATTTCGATATACTAGAAGAAACTGGATTCAGTAAGGAACAGCTTTACGAAATTGCCAAAAATGCTATAAAAGAGTCTAAATCTAGTTATATTAAAGGTCTTGGAGCATTTACATTGAAAAAATACAATGATGCTGTAGAATTATTCGAAAAAGCAAAATCTTACAATAAGTTAAATCCTGATATTTATTTCTATTTAGGAACTTCATATTTGAACCTCTATATACACAAGTCCAATTTAGCGACTTCATCAGAAGTTTTTATAAAGGAGGACTTAAATCTAGCCGAGCAAACGCTAGACATTCAGCTTTTAAAAAATAATGTGCTGTCAAACTATGATAGAGCATTAAAGCTGAATGAAAACCTATCCTATGTTTACTATAACAAATCTATAGTTTTTTATCTTTTAGGAAACCACACCGAATCCTTAACCAATATTGAAAAAGCAATAGCAATTACTCCAAATGGAAGTTATATTAACCAAAAAGGAGCTGTTCTATCAGATTTTGGACTCGTTTCAAATGACCCATTTTATCACCATAAGGCGATAAAAGAATTTCAAAAAGCTATCGCACTTAATCCTAAAAAGGCAAATAGACACATAAACTTAGGTTTGTGTTACACTAGACTTAGAGATTACGACAGCGGTATTTTGCACTATGAACGAGCATTGAAATTAGATCCAAATTCATCCTTAGCTTATCTTAACTTAGGTGCTTTGTATGCAGAAAAAGGTTTATATGATGAATCAGTTAATTCAATTTCAAAAGCTATTGTCTTAAACAAGAACAATAGTTATAATTACTTATTGAGAAGCAAGCTTTATACTGCTATGAATAAAAATCATTTAGCTGCGAAAGATTTGCAAAAATATAGGGAATTAAAAAAATCAATGGATTCAGAATGATTCCAGAGCTATAAAATAACTTTTGACGTGTTAAAATCACTATCTAACTACAATAGAATCGGTTAATTCAAAAAGTACAGCAAACAATCGGACTACAGGTCAGCACAGTAGTTAATTTTAATTTAACTACTCTTCGTGACTTTGGTAACAAGATCATGGAATTAACGAAAGGCAAAATAAGGTTCTCTTCAAAAATTATTTCAATTTCATGTAGCAAAAATTGATTCTATTCAATTAGTAGGCTACATCCTAAAACATCATACCCTTCTATCCGAAAAGAAAATTAAAAATACAGTATAACTTCTTGACCAAGACCGAACCGCGCCTTTTATTTCCCGTTACCGCAAAGAAAAAACCGGATAAAAATCAAATATCTTCTGAGGATGCTCAAAAATGAGGTAGTAGACCTCTGGATTCACGCGACAACGGATACCCTACTTTGCGACCATGGCGCGAAATTCAACAGAGTATCAGGGCATGTTACCTTAATAATTACCGACCTGTAGCGACCACCTAATTCGCAACAAGAAAATGGGAAATCTTCCGTTAAGGTATCATGAAAGTTTCCCGACTTTATTCGCTGATTTCCCTAATGGCGCTCTTTTTATCCTGTTCGACTGATGAAATTAAGCCCATAGAAAATCAAAATAATAATCTTCAAGAACCCGTAGAAAATCCAACCAACGACACGCTAGAAGCGGCTTCTGGATATACAATACAAGATGGCCTTATTCTAAAGGATGGCAAATTCATACAGCCTAAAGGGGTGAATGCGCTAAACTCTTTTGGAATTTCAAAAGACGGCCAAATGGCCGAATGGCATATTACCATCGTTAGGGAATTTATTGGCAACCTTAGGGAACAGCCCATAGCGGGTTGGCCACTTCAAGATACACAAGGAAAGTATTTGCATTCCTTGGATTCAATTGTTGTCGAACATCGCAAGAATAAGAGAATCACCATTTTGTGTCCGTTCGGCTGGGTCGATACCGAGGGAAAACAGACGCTCTTTACCGGTGAAAATCCAAGCGAAACCCCCTTTTATGATGATTACAAGCTCAAGCTCAGGGCGATTGCCGATTTCTTTAAAGGCCAAGATGATGTTTGGATTCAAGTTTGGAACGAGCCGTATCACTTCAACAATGAAAACAACTATTCCCATGAACTATGGTTGGCCGATCACCAAGACATGGTAGCGAACCTTCGAACGATTCCCGGTTTTGATAACATTATACTTGTTGCCGGGAATGAACAGGGTCAAAGTGAGGCGGTCTTATTGGAAAAAGGTGCTGCCCTACTAGCGCAATATGATGACATTCTATTTGATTTACATGCATATGGTAAATGGAACGAAAATAGCAGCTATGAAAGTATTTCGGGTAGACTATCCGCTTTGAAGCAGCTACGGATTCCGTTTATATTTGGCGAAGTTGGGGTGATTACCGAAGGTGCTCCACTGAGCAACCCTCAAGACTTCCTGACAGCCTGTGATGACTTGAACATTGGTGCTCTAGCATGGCTATGGAACCGGAATTCCCAAGACCAAAATGCCCTCTTGGACGATAATGGCGCGCCCAATACGAATGATAATATGAATTGGGGCAGCATGTTCAAGACTTTTCTGCAGCCGGACTAAAAAATCACTTTAACCCTTCTGGGACGGCAAACAAGGTATTTGCTTAGTTTTGCATTCTTAATTCAGGCAACTAAATGCAACTCATTCCCTACATTACCAAACACACCCAGCTCCCCGAAAAGAGTATTCAACACACCGTTGAACTGCTCGACCAAGACTGTACCGTGCCTTTTATTTCCCGTTACCGCAAAGAAAAAACCGGAAATCTCGACGAAGTTCAGATTACGGCCATAGTTCAGTATAAAGAAGCTTTTGAGGTACTTGAAAAAAGAAAATCAACCGTTCTAAAATCCATTGAAGAACAAGATTTGTTAACGGACGAACTCCGATCGCAAATTGAGATAGCAGCAAATTTGGTCACCCTTGAAGACCTGTACCTCCCCTTTAAGAAAAAACGAAAGACCAAAGCGGAAACTGCCCGAAAAAACGGATTGGAGCCTTTGGCCAAAATCATCATGGCGCAAAACCATACAAATGTCGAACAGGCGGCCGAGCGGTATGTAAAGACCGAAATTAAAACAGTTGCGGATGCATTGGAAGGTGCCCGCCATATCATTGCCGAATGGCTGAACGAACGTATTTCGGTTCGCAACCAGATTCGAAATCAATTGGAACGGTCGGCCATGCTTACTACCAAGGTCATCGGGACCCAAAGGGAAAGCGAGAAGGCCCAAAAATTCCGTGATTATTTTGATTGGAGCGAAGCCTTGAAAAGATGTCCCTCGCATCGATTCTTAGCGATTCTTCGTGCTGAAAACGAAGGCTTTATACGGGTCAAAGTTGAAATTGACGATGACCATATGTTATCCAAAATAGCCGATCGTATCATCAAATCGAATAATTCCTGTGTACCACAGATCCGTATGGCACTAGCCGATGCCTATAAACGTTTGCTATTTCCTTCCCTATCCAACGAACTCTTAAAAGTGGCTAAAGAAAAGGCCGATGCCGAAGCCATAAAAGTATTCTCAAAAAACCTAAAACAACTACTCTTGGTTGCCCCCTTGGGCGAAAAACGAATCTTAGCAATCGACCCTGGTTTTAGAAGTGGTTGTAAAGTCGTTTGCCTAAGTGCGCAGGGCGCTTTGCAACACAATGAAACCATTTATCCCCATGCGCCCCAAAACAAAAGTTCGGAAGCGATTAAAAAAATAAGCAGTTTGGTCGATTCCCATAAAATCGAGGCTATCGCCATTGGCAACGGTACCGCTTCAAGGGAAACGGAACAACTTATTAAACGCATCCATTTTAAAAATCCCATTGAAGTCTATGTGGTAAGCGAAGCTGGGGCGTCTATTTATTCGGCATCCAAAATCGCGCGGGACGAATTTCCCAATTACGATGTGACCGTCCGTGGTGCGGTTTCGATTGGCCGCCGACTTGCCGACCCCTTGGCCGAACTCGTTAAAATAGATGCGAAGTCCATCGGCGTGGGGCAGTATCAGCATGATGTAGACCAAAGCAAGTTGCAGAGTTCGCTAGACAGTGTCGTAGAGCGTTGTGTAAATTCCGTTGGGGTAAATATCAATACTGCAAGTGTTCCCTTATTGAGTTATGTATCGGGCATCGGACCAAAATTGGCCGAAAACATTGTCGCCTACCGCACTGAAAATGGCTCTTTTGCAGATAGGGCCACTATCAAAAAAGTGCCTCGTCTTGGGGAAAAAGCTTTTGAGCAGGGCGCAGGATTTCTTCGCATCAAAGATGGCAAGAACCCTTTGGATGATTCCGCCGTACATCCGGAAAGCTATCCTATTGTCAAACAAATGGCGAAGGATACTGGGAAGTCCATTTCAGACCTCATCGGAAACACGAGCGAACTGCAGCAAATCGATTTGAACAACTACCTGACGGAAAACGTCGGTTTGCCCACACTTAAGGATATTATCGAGGAATTGGAAAAACCTGGTCTCGATCGTCGCGAAAAAGCCAAAGTCTTCACCTTTGACCAGAACATACGCAAAATAACCGATGTACGTGAGGGGCAATTGCTTCCCGGTATCGTCAACAACATCACCAATTTCGGCTGCTTTGTGGATATCGGCATCAAGGAGAGCGGACTGATTCATGTTTCCAATCTGTCCGACAGTTTTGTAATCGATGTAAATGCGCATGTGAGTTTGCAGCAGCAGATTATCGTTAAAGTGCTGTCCGTGGATATTGCTAGAAAGCGGATTCAGTTGAAGTTACACAAAGGCTAAATGCTATTCGTTACTCGCTTTACCGGACGGGCTATTTACGAAAAAAGCCCTCTTTCGAGAGCTTTTAATTTTAAAACATACCGTATAGAACTTAATCGAAGGTCCATACATCATTATCCCTTCCTCTTCCACTGTCATAATCGCCGCCTATGACCCAAACTTTATCGTCAAAAGCTACAGAACTATGGTAATACCGTTTGGTAAACGGCGCTTCACTGCTGGCTTCTTTCCAAGTAATACCATCTTTACTGAACCATACATCGTTCCGCCTTTGAAAATTTCGATCGGTACCGCCAATGACCCAAAGTTTATCGTCAAATACTACGGTAGTGAGCCCGTGACGCCCTGAAAATGCCGCTTCATTGGTCGCTTCGGTCCATACCAGGCCATCTTCGCTAGACCATATATCGTTCAAGTCTCCTTGACCAAATCCTGCAATGACCCACATTTTATTGTCGAATACCACCGATGTATGCGCTTCACGTATCGCAAAGGGACTCGTAACATCAGCCTCTACCCAAGTAATCCCGTCTTCACTGAACCATACATCGTTCAGTCTCACATTGCTATCGATCTGCCCTCCCAGCACCCACATTTTATTGTCGAATACCAAGGAAGTTTGATTGTATCGTTCTTCAAACGCCGCTGTCCCGGTAGCCTCTGTCCAAGTAACTCCATCGCTACTGAACCATACATCATTGTATCTTTCAATGCCGTTATACCCTCCAATAATCCATAGTTTATTGTCAAAAACTACCGAACTGGCAAATGTTCGCCCTGAAAACGCTGCCGAAGTAGTCGCCGCGGTCCAGGTAATACCATCTTCACTGGACCATACATCATTTTGATAGTCAAAATTTTCATCATAGCCCCCGACAACCCACATTTTATCATCGAATACTATGGAAGAATGCCCCCTACGCCCGGTAAATTGTGCATTTTCGGTCACGGCACCAACATCAAAATTTATCGTTCTTGTAGTAAAGGTACGGGTTGCACTACTTGCCGTTGCACCTTGTTTATCTTTGGCAACCACCCGCCATGTATAGTCTTGTAACAGGCCCAAACGTTCGGTCACCTCAAAACTGGTTTCAGTCAGATTTTCGGCATACAGCTGCTCGGCGGTTTCGCCTTCGTCTACATAAAGGTCATAGGTGACCGTATCGCCATCGGGATCTGTCGTGGCATTCCAACTGAAAGTGGGCAATAATTCTACGGCAATGGCATTATTGGACACCGCAACCAATTCAAATTCCAAAGGCGGCTGATTTTCCGATACCGGCTCAGGAGTCGGTTCGGGATCTGGTTGAGCAATAGGTTCCGGTGTCGGCGTTTCATCTTTGCTACAACTAAAGGTTATAAAGAGCAGAGAGAAAAAGGTTATTCTTAAAATGGTTTTCATCACATTATGGTTTTAACTATTATGGCTACAAGGTATTGTTAGCTTGTTTGAAAACCTTCGGGGTATTCCCTGAAAGAAAAAACTCAGGGTTTTCCCTGAGTCCTCCCCCTAGCCCCCTCCGAGGGAGAGGGAATACCCTATAAATGAAATGAATCTTAAGGTTGGAAAATAGTAGTGTAGAAATCCCTCCCCTTTGGGGAGGGCTAGGGTGGGGATGTTATTTCAACAACTCCTGCTCAATCGCGATTTTGGCTAGTCCGACACTATTGCGAGCACCCAATTTACTGATCAGGTTCATACGATGGGTCTCTACGGTTTTGGGGCTTACGAAAAGTTGCTCGGCGATTTCTTGGGTAGTCAATTCTTCGCATATAGCAGCCAGCACTTCCTTTTCCCTGCGGGTTAGTTTGGGTTTAAGGGTATTTCGTTTTTGGTTACCGAGGGATTGGTTGAGCAATTTTTTTTGGATGGTGGCCTGCAGGTACTGCCCATCGGTAAGTACGGTTTCGAAGGCCTCCAACAGCTCTTCCTTACTAGTGTTTTTTAGAAGATAACCACTGGCGCCGTTCTTCAGGATGCGTTTTACAAAATTGGTATCGTCATGGCTGCTTAGGGCGATAATTTTTAGGTCGGGATATAGGCCGACCAATTGTTTGCAAAGATCGATACCATTGGTATCGGGAAGGTTGATGTCCAATAACAGAATATCGGGACGTTCCGAGGAAAGCTCTTCAAGGGTTACCTGCGCTGATGGATATTTACCGACAACCGCAATGGAAGCCTCATGTTGCAGCATGGTTTCAATGCCTTGCATCACTAACAAATGATCGTCCGTTATGGCTACTTTAATCATGCTCTTTCAGATTTATCGGTTATGGTTATCGTAAAGGAAGTGCCTTTTGTGTCGGACTTGATGTCCATTAGACCCCCCAGGTACTCTACGCGCGATTTTACATTTTGCATTCCGATACCGTCACTTGCTATATTGCCAACATCAAAACCTTTACCATCATCTTCCACCGTCAATTGCAAATTTTCTTCAACATTACTTAACTGCACGTGTATTTCTTTGGCGCTGGCATGTTTGATGCTATTGGTCACCAGTTCTTGGACGATACGAAAAAGGTTGGCCTCCAGTTTCTTTTCCAAAACGATATCCTCGCCCAGATGTTGAAAGCTGATCTCAGGGTCGTGAATGGCATTCATGTTCTCGCAATAGGTTGCGACCGCTTCCAGCAAATTGAAATCTCGCAGGGAGGGCGGCACCAGATTGTGGGAAATGGCACGGACTTGTTCACTACTGTTGTCGATCATCGCTACCGCTTCATTGATGACTTGATTGTTGGTTTCCAATAGTGAGGTCAATTTAAATTTTATAGCGGCTAAATCGCCATTTACACCATCGTGCAGTTCTTTGGCGATTCTGAAACGTTCTTTTTCCTCGCCCTCCATCAACGATTCCAAGGTTCTTACTTCTTGTTCCCGTTCGATGGCGACCAATTGTTGCTGCATGCGTTTTTGGCGTTGGCGGAAAGAGAACCACAGTAAAATTGACCCTAAAAGGAGGGAAACGATCAATATGCTCATAGTTCGGGTTTTTGAGTTGCTTTCTTGAATAACCAATCGGGAATCGGCCAGGGCCAATTGTTGTTCGGCGATTTCTTTGTCCTTTTTTTCGGATTGGTATTTAACATCAATATCATTTATTTTTTCCTGTAAATCAATATTTTGCAAACTGTCTCTTGTGATATAATATCTGTCCATAAGTGCTAGCGCTTTCTCGGAATTACCTCTTTTGGCTTCGAGCAAACCCAAATAATAATACATCGTATTTTCATTTGAAACCGTTTTATTTTCCTTGAAAATAGCGATGGCCTCCTTCAAATAAACTTCAGCTTTTTCTAATCTCCCGGTTTCTAAATACACATTTGCCAAATCTGATAAGGACCCCCCAATAGTGCTCTTATTCTTCATTTGTCTGCGAATGGCTAGTGCTTTTACCAAGAAAGGTTCTGCTTTGGCATATTCTTCATTCAAAGAATGTATAATTCCAATATTTCGGTATTGGTACCCCATTGTCCTTAAATTGTTCGTCTTTTCAGCGATTTCGAGTGATTTTTCAAAATAATGCAGGGCTTTTGCCGTACTATCTTGATTTTTCAACGTAATGCCTAAACCATTATAAAGGATAGATAGAAATGAAGAATCTTTTTCTTTTAAAGCAATAGTCACTGCCCTACTGTTATATTCTTTTGATTTTTCATATTGACTAGTTTGCGAATAAACAATAGCAATGCCATTCAAAACTTTTCCCTTTTGAACAACATCGTCGGAGTTTTCTAAATACTCTAAAGCCTCGAAAAATTTAGAAATCGCAGCTTCTTTCTTATCCAAATACATATAAACCGAACCTAGCTGATAATTGGCTTTGACTATTTCAACACTATCTTTTATAGAAAGAGTATAATCTAAAAATTCGTTTAGGGACTTCTCCGCTTCGGTATACTCGCCTTTGAGCCTAGAAAACACCCCATTATTGTAAATGGAAGTCATCTTCATTTTTTGATTGCCTTCTTTCTGACTTAAGTCAAATAGCGAATCGTTATAAGCCTTGGCCCTTGAAATGTCATTATGTATAAATGCTTTTGCTAACTTATCATAAAGACTGATTTTTTCTAGCGAAGTAGTCGCTGTCTTCAGCTTACCCTCTAAACTATCAATCTCCTTAGTTTGCCCTAAGCCAAATCCCGAAAATAGTAGAAACAAAAGCGTAAAAAAGAGCGAGATTTTAAAGGGGTTGATTTTCATAGGTTTGGTTTTCAGCGCCTTAAAGATACGGAATTGTGGTGTAGCTGTTTTTTGGTCGATGGTCTATTGGCCATCGGCGTAAGTCCACCTTGGGAAGGTTTCTTTGCCCTCATTATCTACAGCTCTAGCACTAATGGGATAGCCACTAGCATTGTAATTATATTCATAGTCATAGCCTAAAAGTAAGTCTTCTCCAGAGAAAAACTTTTGGCTTTTAATATTGTGAACGCCTCGATTAAGAGCAAAGCGATAACCCTCAATTTGTAAATATGAAAAATTCAATGGATCGAATACATTCGTTAGACCTAATAAAAGCTGAAAATCAATCTTAATTTGTTTCTCAATTATATTGGTTAAAGGGTTCTTTTTATCATCATAGGTCATTACAAACTTGTTACTCTCCGTATATGTAACACCATCATCGCTGTCTTCAGAAATAGACTCCACAACATTACCCGAAGTGTCGTAAACTAGTCTTTGTCTATTAAATTGAAAAACATTCCCATCTGTATTAACTCTGGAGTATCTCCTTTCGCGATTCATTATAACCAAATCACCTGCATCGTTGTAAAAAAAGTCGATTTTTACTCTACTAATATAATTTTGGCGATCTGGTTCATTTCTCGTAAGATTTAGCACTCTAATTTTATCTTCATCGTCATAAAGTAGCTCTATATCTCCTAATCCACTGCCATCACTAATACTAGTAAGAAGACCATTATTATTGTAATTATAGGATATATCCTTAAAAGACAATAACCGACCTTCATTATCATATGATATGTTACTCCGCTCGTTGGTCCTGGTAAAGACTATGGCACTTAATGCCTCAGAGATATCGTATTCGTATGCATACCCATTTCCCGAACCGTTATTGGATTCGTATTGGGTAAGCCATAAAATTCCGGTCGTAAAATTGAAAACCACCTCAATTTGGTTTTCATTGCCATCATCAGCAATGATTTTTCCTTGGTACTCCTGTTCAAATAAAAGGCTCGAAAATTCGATGTTTGTTTCGCTTTGTTCAGTAACAAGAGAATCTCCTAGCATTATTTTGTAAAGTATGGTGTCGCCTTCAGGATCTGTTGGGGCAGCCCAACTAATTTGCGCTGTATTTTTTTTCGTCGTTACATCAATAGAGAAACTACTGGGCGGCAAGTTTTCTGGCTCAGGTTCGGCTTTTACAACAGGTTCTAACGGTGGCGCATCATCTTTGGCACAACTTTGAAAGGCGTTAATCATTAAAAATAGTAGGGTAATCTTAAATATGGTTTTCATTGTAATTGTATTTAAAAGTTATAGTCGCAAGGTATTTTGATAGGATGGGCAAACCTTCAGGGTATTCCCTGAAATAAAAAACTCAGGGTTTTCCCTGAGTTTTCTAACTAAACGAAGTGATTAGTTGCGTAAATTACTCGGTAAAGCGGTGCACTTTTTAATTACTGGGCGTATTATAGCAATATTGCCTCGCGCTGATTCGCCTTTTTCCGTTATTGTAGGTAAATCATTTTGATCAATATGCTCTAAGTCGAAACTTATTCTAGGACGTGTTATACTTGTGCAGATATAGCCTTCGGGACAACTTCTACATTCGTTGTCGCCACCACAAGGTGCGCCTGGTGCCAATGGAACTAAGCATGTTACTTGTCTTAATTGGTCTAATTGCTCCCTTGTTAGAAAACCTGCCACTACAATTTCTTCTATGCCAATTATATACCCCAAACTACCATCCTTTAATGTAATTTCCTTTTTGTCTTTTAGATTCATAAGGTTACTATATTGTTTGTCGCTCAAAGAATAGTAATTTTTTGCATTCAACTCTTTTCGATTTTCAATTTGATTTTTCTTTTGGGAAATTACTTTTGATTGCGCATTAAGGTTTTGAAAAATTGGAAATGAGAAGAAAATGATTGTTGTAAAAATTAAATTTTTCATAAGTTTTATATTTCAAATGTTAAATTCTTATAATTTCACTTTTTTGAGCAGTTTGTTAATCTATAAACCACACATCGTTTAAATTCGTAGTGCCGTCAATGATATTGTTACTGGGGTTTATGGTGGTCCCTCCGAAAAGCCAGATTTTATCATCGAGAACCTGACTTTGGGCAAACAATCTGCCTCTAAAAGCACTGTTTTCTGAAGCTAAAGTCCAAGTAACTCCGTCGGTACTAAACCAAACGTCGTTCAAGTTCAGGGAACCAAAACCCGCGATCACCCACATTTTTCCATCAAAAACAGCACTTGCATGACTATCTCTGTTAGAATTCGCACCGGAAAACGGATCATCATTCACTAATTCCCATGAAATGCCATCTGAACTTGACATGACGTTTGAATCCGTAGAACTTGAGGCACCTATTATCCACAATTTATCATTAAAATTGAGCGCGGTATGACGAGTCCTACTATTTCCGATAAGATTATCGGAGGCCAAAGTCCAAACGATGCCATCGCCGCTGAACCATACCTTATTTCTATGGATAACATAAAGTTTATCATTGAATACCGTCGTGGTATGACGCGCTATTCTACCAAAACCAGCAGCATTGGTCACTAAATTCCATTCTATACCGTCCTCACTATTCCAGACATCCGCATCTTCACTTTCATAATCTCCACCGATAATCCATAATTTATCTTGAAAGGCCGTCATGGTATGATATCTGCGTACAGGCCATTGGGCATTGCTTGTTGCCAATGTCCAATCCACGCCATTTTCACTAAACCATACGTCATTGGAGTTTTCATAACCGCCTCGACCGTCACTTTGAATTCCCCCTGACAACCACACCCTATTTTGAAACACAGCACTTGAAAAGGCATATCTAGCCGGGAAATCGGCATTTTGGGTAGCATTTGAGAATTGGATATTTCGGGTGTCAAAAGTTTGACTATCACTTTCCGTTTCCCCTCCTCTATCATCTTTCGCCAGCACTTTCCAATTATAATTCTCCAGTAGGCACAATCGCTCATCGGTCTCAAAATTGGTTTCGGTTGTCGTGCCTATCAATTTGCTTGGCCTTGCCGTGGTATCCGCATAAATCTCATAAGTAATCGTATCCCCGTCCGGATCAGTTGCTGCCTCCCAACTAAAAGTTGGTTTTACATCAACATTTATGGCATCTGCTATTGGGCTCAAAAGAACAGATTGCGTAGGCAGTTGATTTTCTGGCTCAGGTTCTGGTTCAGGGTTCGGTTGAGCAATTGGCTCGGGTGCGGGCGTATCATCTTTACTACAGCTTTGAAAGCAGTTTATAACTACAAGTAGTAAGGTAATCTTTAATAGAATTTTCATGATTTATTATTTAAAAATTTGAATTAATTACAAAACTGGTTCGCAGCTCTGCGGTATAGGTCTCCACTTGGTAAGGCCATAAAATCGGCTCCGTATTTTGCGACGACAAAAGGCATAATCCCGTTTGGCCAATCTTCCAAAACATAGGGATGGGTGCTGTACATCACGATGATCATCATACCATTGGGCAATGAGGCAACATCCCAATATCCTGTGATATTGGTCGTACCAGAACTTACGGCCCCTGCCCCGTTGGTCTGAATGCTTACATGCCCAGAAAGCGCCTCGGTATAGGTTCCGTTTGCGCAAAATTGGGTTTGGCTGTTCGTATTTCTACTATCGCTACCGGTTATACCAGTATTGTAATTTCCGGTTGTAGCCGTAAGTAAGGTATTCGCTACATAGGTTCGAAAAGTGTTCGCCGCTGGCGTATCAAACCGCATTTCACCGATATCACTACCCAGAAGATCGCGTACGATTTTATGCCCTTCGGCCATAGGTGTTTCGACGGATTCATACGTTTCGGCCGAAGACTGGGCTTCCTTGTTCTCCAGCATAAATGGTGGTTTAAGTTCCTCGGCACTTAATGAGTCCAATTGTTTTAAAAGTGCTTCGGGCTCTTTTAAAAAAGTCTCCTTTAGCTGTGATTTTATCGCGATTTGTGTTTTTAGGTCAGCTGTCTCTCCCGCAAAGTTTTCCACATACTTTAAATAGGTTTCAAAATGTGATTCGGTCAATTCATAGCCCTGACTTGAGGCAATTAACTCCTGCTTTGCCGGAGGTTCGTTTTCACCACAACTTGTTAGGCTAATACAGCATGTTATCATGATTGCTATTTTAAGGATGTTGATGCACATGGTTTCTTAGATTTATATTCATTTCTACTGGGCTAGCGATGCTCACCTAGCTTCTATAGGTGTTTCTATTGCAAGGTCGTCGGATGCCGCTGGAAAGACTTTAGGGGACTCCTTCAAGACTTGCTATCAGTTTTGCCTTTTGGTTTGATGACGAAAAGTTCGATACCGCTTAAATCGATCTTAGAAATCTCATGCAATCCTTTCAGTTGATTGTTTATATAGAGAATGAGAAGTAAAACGATTTCGAAAGCGACCAATAGCCAAGGGTTGATCCCCTTCACCAAAACAGCGAGAGGTTCAGAGAGTAAGGCGGAAGTATTCAAGACGATAAGGGCTAATAAGACAATCGAAGTTTTCATGGTTCTGGTATTTATAGTTATTTACAACTGCAAGATGCCGAACCTAAATAGGATATCGTTCAGGGTATTCCCTGAAAAAGAAAACTCAGGGTTTTCCCTGAGGTCTCGACTGCGCTCGACCGGACAACTATATCGACAGGGGAAATTGAAAGTGGGCACTATTCAAAAAATCTGACCAGTTCTCTTTGCGAGAAGATCGGAAGATGTTGATCAATAAGTTAGAGTATAGTACGGAAGCAAGCTGTTGTTCAAGAAGGCTTGTAACACAATCGAGAGAATACTTCGTCGTGCCTCCTCATAAAGACGTTTGGGTTTATCTTTGCACCATACGGATTTCCCCATTCACTGAAATGAATTCAGAGCAGGCTCGGAAATGAAAAAATTATACTCTTCAATGCTCAAAATCGCTTACCATCCCATTTACCAACATCCACTTCCAGAAGGTCATCGTTTTCCAATGCTGAAATACGATTTATTACCAAAGCAACTTTTGCATGAAGGAACGTCCGAACCCGATAACTTTTTTGAACCGGAAATCCCGAACGACAAACACATCGTAGCGGTTCATGATCCCATCTATTTTTATGACTTATTGAATATCAAGATTCCGCCTAAAGAAGCTCGAAAAATCGGTTTTCCATTGACGGAAGATTTGGTCGAGCGGGAACGCATCATTGCAGACGGTACCATAAAAGGCTGTGAATTCGCCTTGGAAAATGGTATTGCTATGAACATTGCCGGTGGCACGCATCATGCCTATACAAACCGTGGCGAGGCCTTTTGCATGCTGAACGACCAGGCCATAGGCGCCAGATACCTGCAATCGAAAGGCTTGGCGAAGAAAATCTTGATTGTCGACCTGGATGTGCATCAGGGTAACGGTACAGCCGAAATCTTTCAAAACGACACTTCCGTATTTACCTTTTCCATACACGGGGCGGGCAATTATCCCTTTAAAAAAGAACAATCGGATTTGGACATCCCGCTTAAAAAAGGCACCGGTGATACGGAGTATTTGACCCTCTTGAAAAATACCCTGCCCCAATTGATCGAACAGCAAAAGCCCGATTTTATATTTTACCTCTGCGGGGTAGACGTGATCGCCTCCGATAAATTGGGAACGCTGGGTATGACGGTCGCCGGCTGTAAACAACGCGATGAATTCGTTCTGAATACCTGCCACGCGCTACAAATTCCGGTGCAATGCAGTATGGGCGGCGGTTATTCCCCGGATATCAAAACCATTGTCGAGGCCCATGCCAATACATTTCGCGCTGCACAACAAATCTATTTCTAAACTGTTCTTGTTTAAAAGAGGTCTAATTTTTCCCGTAACAACAATTTTTAAAGTCGCGGTGCCGTTATTTTTACCCTATGAAAAGACTACTTGTTTTACTCACCTTGTTCGGGTTTTTTTCCGTTCAAGCCCAAGACGTGCAGAAAGATACCGTAGAAACCCGCTGGAACATGTTCAAATATGATGCGGTCAATATTTTTAAAGGAGTGGGATATTCCTATGCGAGACCATTTCACTGGCAAGGAAAACAATGGGCACAGTTCGGTGGTGTAGTAGCAGGCACGGGCTTGACCTATCTTGTAGACGATGATACGTCCCGATTTATCCGGAACAACAGGGAAGGTGTACCTAAATGGATAAGGGATTATGGTACATTTTACGGCAGTCCCGAAAACAACTATATGGCAACCACGGGTGTTTACCTCGTAGGACTGTTTACAAAAAACGAAAAGCTACGCCGAACCGGTGTGCTCTTGATCGGATCGGCAACCTCCGCGGGACTATTGCAGCAGGTATTAAAGTCGGTGGTCGGTAGGGCCCGACCCATAGCCGGATTGGGAAAAGATACGTTTGACCCGTTCAATTCGAGTAGAAATTTTCATTCCTTTCCGTCAGGACACGCAATCCTGGCCTTTACCAATGCCTACGCGATTGCGAAGCAATTTAAGAGTCCGTGGGTAAAGGCCGGTATTTATCTCATAGGGGGCATTCCCGGTATCTCACGTGTTTGGGACGGCCAACATTACCTCAGTGATTTTGTTTTCGCCCTCGCCATCAGCGTGGCCACCGTAGAATCGATTGACCGTTATCTGGACAGGAAGTACGACGAAAAGTACAACAACCGCAAAAAAATGGTCAGCTGGAACCTTAATTTTGGCCCGGGAACCCTTGGGGTCAGTATGAATTTTTAATTGATTCTAGTTTACTTTTCCTAAAAGATGAAATAGGTACTCAACACCAGCGCGGTAATTAACGCCCCCGCGACCCATGCATATTTCCACGGCGTCGTATCGATGACATCCGTGGTCTTGGGTATATAGATATCGGTCTTAGGTTTGATGGCACCTACGATAAGCATGATAATCACATTTACAACAAAAAGAATACCCATAATATGTAAGAAATGCGGATAGGCCTCTGCCTTTATAACTGCTAATTGGGCAGCATCGGTGATTCCGTTTGCCTCAGCTTCGGCCATGGCCGTACCGATCATTTTCGGTCCTAGATATAAAATACTGGCCAAATACATGAGTACGCCACCGATCAAGACGATCTTCGCACCGATTGCAGGCACTTTTTTAGTCAGTATTCCAATCACCACAACGGCTAAAATCGGAACACTCAAACTTCCCAAAGCCTGTTGGATGTACGAGAAAAGTCCGTCAGGGGCATAACGAATAAACGGGGCTATCGACATGGATATGATGGCCAAGCCTAATCCAAAAAACTTTCCAGCCCTTACCGCCTTCTGCTCCGAAGCTTGCTGATTGAAGAACTTTTTATAGAGGTCAAAACCGAAAAGTGTGGCACTACTGTTCAATAGACTGTTAAACGAACTCAATACCGCCCCAAACAACACCGCGGCAAAAAAGCCCAAGAGACTCGCAGGTAAAACACGCCGTACCAATTCCGGATAAGCCGCGTCGGCATCGTTAAGCTCGCTTCCAAACAGATGCCAAGCTATGATTCCCGGCAGCACTACGATAACCGGAATCAAAAATTTGACAAAGGCGGCAAGCATCATTCCCTTCTGCCCTTCCGCCAAACTCTTCGCACCGAAAACACGTTGCAAAATCGCTTGATTGGTTCCCCAATAGTACATTTGTGCGATCATCATTCCCGTGAATACCGTACCGAAGGGGATGGACGAAGTAACATCGCCCACAACATTGAATTTATCCTGATTTTCGGTCCATAGGGTACTCAGGCCGTCAGCGATACTGCCGTCTCCTACTAAAGCCAATCCAAAAACCGGAATCAGCAATCCGCCAATGAGCAAGCCTATGGCGTTGATCAAGTCAGATACGGCAACCGCTTTGAGACCACCAAAAATCGCATATACAATACCGATGGAACCAATACTCCAAACACAAATCCAATATGAAGCCGTTTCAGACACTCCTAAAAGTTCCGGTAACTCGAACATGGTAATGAACGCTTTCGATCCCGCGTAGAGAATCGTAGGCAAGAGCACAATGCCAAAGGCGATCAAAAACAGTACGGAGAGTATGGCCTTGGTGTTATCGTCAAAACGCTCCTGAATGAATTCGGGAATGGTGGTGATCCCCTTATTCATATACTTGGGAAGCAACCAAACTGCCGTAATTACCATGGAAATTGCCGCCAGCGTCTCCCATGCCATTACCAAAATTCCCTCGGTAAAAGCCTGCCCGTTCAGCCCCACGATCTGTTCGGCTGAAAGATTCGTCAAAAGCAATGAGCCCGCGATTGTGATGGCCCCTAAACTTCGGCCACCAAGGTAAAAGCCGTCTGCCGAGCTTTCATCTGTACCACGGGTAGCATACCATGCCACTCCCGCGACTAAAAGCGTAAATCCAATAAAGGTAAGTATCGATAACATATGTGATAGTTTATGATTAGTTGGTTGGTATTATCGTGTTCAAAATATTAATTAGCAATTGATTTGATGACCCGACAGGGGTTTCCGGCGGCGAAAACATTGGGGACCACATCTTTGGTAACCACGGCACCCGAACCAATAACACTATTTTCGCCAATGGTTACACCTGGATTTACAATGGCACCGGCCCCGATCCAAACATTATCGCCGATGGTTATGGGTTTGGCATATTCTTTTCCCGAATTTCGTGCTTTGGCTTCCAGCGGATGGGTTGCGGTCATGATCATGACCGAAGGTGCCAACATGACGTTCTCACCAATGTGCACGGGTGCCACGTCTAATATAGTACATCCAAAGTTCGCGTAGGCGTCTTCACCCCAATATATATTGTAGCCATAGTCGCATTTAAAAGAATTTTCAATGTAAAACCGTTCCCCGGTCTCTGCGAAGAGTTCTTTGAATAGATGCCTTCTTTGTCGTTCCTTATCTTGAGGAATTTCTTCGATTTTTCTCAATAAGGCCCTAGCGTTAAGCCTGCCCTTAATCAGTTCTTTGTCCATGGGATCGTATAGCAGCCCCTGAATCATTTTTTCCCTTTCGGTCATATGGTGATAGCTAATAATAGTGCCTGTGGAAGGCGGTACAAGATAAGATTTTACGCTAAATATAAAAGCGAGTGGCTACGACGATTCCTTTTCAGCGATTAAAATTCCGCAAGGTGGTACTGCAATTTCCAATAGGCCCCGGTTGAAGTCCACTCGTTCTTTAAGTACCACAGTACCTCGACAATCAAAAACGGTGCAATTATAAGCACCGAAATCCGAATTATTGCGAAGAACCAGTTGCTCGGCCAGTTGGCCATTGTGGATGTGGATGTGCGCATCAGGGCTATCGATATCGGTGACCATTGCCTGATACACCCCAATAATCGTGGTGCCATTCATGGTGACACGCTGGGTAGGATAATTGGCCAGTGGCGCGGAGGGCTGGTAGGTTCCATGGAGCAATACATCGGCATATTCGTTCCAATAGCGCGTGTAGAATTCCACCATTTCAAGGTGTTCCGTAGGTGCCTTGGCGAGGAAAATCGAAAGCTGTGGCACGCCAAAGAGAATATTGATCATTTGAAGGGCGGCAACCTCGGTAGTCTCTTCATTGTGCCAGGTAACCATATCGGAATGCACTGCCGTATTCCCACAAAGCATTTTGATATCCGCGATGCGAACCCGATTCATGACCGCATCTCCAGGGCAATCGAACGCTCGGAACATGTTCCCATACTTCCGCATCGCGGGACCGGTATATTTTTGACGGAATTCGATAAAAACCTCAGGATTGATAGCCGTTAGCCGATTTTTCACATCGGTCAGCAAGCGGTCTACCGCTTCATTGATCGAAGCATAATCGCGCCCATCTCTAGCGCCCAAAGGCGTGTCTTCATATAAATGGAAATCGTCTATAAAGTCCAGTTTGAAGCCATCAAGCCCCCAATCTTTTAGAGCACTTGTATAAAGACCCAAAAGGTATTCCCGTACTTCCGGATAGCGCGGATCAAAGACAGGGGCCCAGCGATGGTTTTCGGTCAAGAACTTACCCCTGAATTTTTGGTAGGCTTTCGATTTCTTTCCACAAAAGGGAACGGAATACCAAAAGGCGACTTTCATTCCGGTTTTATGTAGCTGTTTTACAAAATCATGGACGTCGGGAAAGCGTTCGGGTTGCCAATCCCCGGTAAAATCATAGCCCCGATTCCCGTCGCTTGTTTGCCAACCATCATCTATGATCAGTACTTCATATCCCATTCCATAGGCTAAGCGACATTCTTCGAGCAATTCTTCCAAATTCAGGTTCTGATGAAATTGGTACCATGTAGAGTACAGTGCTTTTTTGGCGATTGCCGGAACGAAGGCGGGTTTCAACTGAGGAAAACCCTCCCACCATGACGCGGTATCCCGAAGGCATTTCGAAAAATGAATATTTCTGTAATCGAGGCGAAGCTGCACCTTAAAATAGTCGATGGCCTGTTCGGTTTCCGAGAAAAAAGTAATATGACAGTAAAAACAATTATCCTCTTCCCGTAATCGGGCATTCATCTCTACCGTGTTGATGGCATTCGAACAGGAAAAAGTAAGTATATTTTCATCTTTGTTCCCGAATAGGGAGATGACCGGAGCGTCTATGGATATCCTGGACTCCATATGATTTAATTCCCAATCGGCTTGAATCCGTTTGGAGAAATCAGCCGTGGGTTTCCATATGCCTTTAACATTGGTTCCGGGTAGTTTAAAGCGCAGGGTGACCGGGTCAAGAAACGATGTGCCATCACTTGCAATTTTAAAATCATAGAGAACAAGACCATCCCTACGGTAAATTTCATTCAATTCAGGATGTAGCCCTGATTGTGGTGTATCTATAAAAATCTCACTGATTGTTGTCGTCTGCATCGGAGTCATACCAGTAGTCGTTGCATCTATATACTTATCGAAATCCGCATTTTGAAAAAAGCCAAAGCACATAGGCCCTAGTTTGAACAAAAGCCAAGCAAAAATTTACTTGGCTTTGTCAAACTTAATAAACTAACTCAAACTTTTTTTGATGTAGTCGGTGGAAATTTTTCGCTTTACCTTTAATATCCGCCTAAAAATGTACTATGATATACTATGCTATAAGCTAAAATAGTATAAAATTGTAATAGTATTGGTCTTCTTTTCCATTATTTTCTACTTATCGTAGTTCCACCGAGGCTATTCTTAGTAGTAAAAGGCGTTTTGCAATAGTACAAAACTTACAATCTGAATTTACCGATATTGAATAAATTGATGGAATAGGATTCAAAGAATTCGGCTTTCATAATATTTAAATTGTGTAAATTTTTTATGAATTCCTTATTTTTATGTAGATAATTTTAAAAGTATTAATTTATTTATAGTACTTTTGATTGGGTAGCATAGTGTATCATAGAATAAATTATGGTACTAGTATACCTGTAGAACAACTCACAATTAACTACCTAAACTATTTGATTATGGAAGAAAACTTCTCGAAACAGGGCGGATTGAAGGGCATAGGCTTGCTGTTTGTGCTAACTCTTTTATTTGGATCGCAATCACTTTTTGCGCAAAATCTAATTACGGGAACGATAAGCGATGCCAATGGCCCACTTGCAGGAGCCAGTGTAGTGGCAAAAGGTACCACCACGGGCGCAGTGTCCGATTTTGATGGCAATTACAGTATTTCTGTTCCCGACGGCGTAACTACGCTGGTCTTCTCCTATGTTGGCTATGCGCCGCAAGAAGCTGATATTAACGGACAATCGACCATCAACGTTATATTATCGGAAGACGCGGAAGCGTTGAGCGAGGTCGTCGTAGTTGGTTATGGTACGCAAAGAAAAGCTGATTTAACGGGATCGGTCGGATCTATAGGAGCCGTTGATATCGTGAAACAGCCCATCGTAAGTCCTGATCAAGTTTTGGCGGGTACGATTTCCGGTGTAAATATCACGAATAGAAGTGGGGACCCAGGTGCTCCCGTTAGCGTTAATATACGTGGTGTAGGTACGCTTAGTGCCGATGCGAACCCTCTTTTTGTGATAGACGGTGTTCCGATAGTCGGTACCAATAACATCACTGTAAATACTTCTTCAACTACGGATTCGAACCCCTTGGCCAGTATCAACCCGAGCGATATTCAATCGATAGATGTCTTGAAAGATGCAGCCTCCGCAGCTATTTATGGAGCTAGAGGTGCAAATGGTGTCATCATAATTACCACTAAAAAAGGTAGTGCGGGAGACCCAAAGGTTACCTACGATGGTTATGCATCCGTAGCATCCGCCAGAGAACAATTGGATGTACTCAACGTGCAACAATATATCGCTATCCAAAACGAGTTGGGTCGGGATTTTTCGGAATTCAGTGGAGCGGAAGACGTAGACTGGCAAGAAGCTATCTTTCGTGACGGCTTCGTTCAAAATCACAATGTTGGTGTGAGCGGTGGTGGCGAGAATGGCACCTATTACATTTCGGGGTCATTTTTAGACAACGAGGGTATTCAAAGAGCGCAAGAATTTAGCCGCTATTCGTTACGGGCGAACTCGGAATTCAGGATTGGAAAAAGATTAAAATTCGGTGAATCGCTCCAGATAAGTCAGACCGACCGTCTGACGCAAAGTGAAGGTGCATTGAATGCGGGATATAATGCCGCCTTGAATGCTCCCTATTTTCAAGTCTTTGGCGATGGTCCTTTTGGCTACAATTTTGCCAATCCTTCCACAGGGGGAGAGAATTCTAGCAACTATGTATTCCTTACCGATGAGCGGGTCAATAGCACTACCATACAAAATCGAAAGGTACTTGGCCATTTTTTCGGGGAATGGGAAATCATCGACAATCTCAAACTTAGACCTTCTATCGGTATTGATTACAACGTAGGATCTGGAGACTTTTTTCAGGCACGAACAGAACTTGTAGGTCTTCCTAATAGTACACGGCAATCACTTTTAGTGCAGTCCAGGCCGATCGAGCTTACAATTACCACGGGTGCCACGCTTTCCTACGATAAGACCATAGGCGACCATAATTTTGGTGCACTCGTAGGGGTTGAACAGACTAAATTCCGATATGATAAGGTGCGTTTGCAAGGGCGGGAGTTATTCAACGACAATTTTGCGGGTAGCGGCACCACGGTGGCCGGTGCAAATGAGGCGGATTTGTGGACGCTACAAGGTATAATAGGTCGTCTGACCTATAATTACATGGGAAAATACCTGGCCACTGTAAATGTTCGTCGCGATGCCACATCAAAATTCGCTGAGGATTACAGATCGGGCGTCTTTCCTTCGATTTCCGTGGGGTGGCGAATTTCACAAGAAGATTTCTTTGATGTAGAAGCCATAGATGACCTTAAGCTAAGGGTAGGTTACGGTGAACTTGGAAACCAAAACCTTGGCGATGGCACCCCGAACACCTTTCCTTACCTGACGACCTTGAACAACAACATATTTTATGTGGTCGGTGACGGTCAGGGCACGGTCGTAGGTCCGGCGCCAACGACATTCGCGAACCAAACCATCGGATGGGAAACGTCGAAGCAAATCGACATCGGATTGGACTTTAGCCTTCTTCAAGGAAAAATTACAGGGGTTTTTGATTATTATAAGAAAACCAATCAAGATGCCTTAGTACAATTACCACTTCCATTCTCCAGTGGATTCTTCTTACCGGCCCCAACGAATGCCGGAGAGATTACGAATTCGGGTATTGAAATCGCTATCAATTACAGAAATAAGATCGGAGATGATTTCGAATGGGGAATTGGCGGTAATCTAACCACAGTCAAGAATACGGTACAAAGTCTCGGCCCAGTAGATCAGATTATTTCCGGTGTCGGGGGTGCACAATCACACCGAACCATTGTTGGGGAAAGTTTGGGTCATTTTTATGGCTATAGAACCGACGGACTTTATCAAAACGATGCTGAAGTCGCGGCAGCTGTGCCAGATGCCAATGGTACGCCCTCGCCAGGTGATATACGTTTCGTTGATTTGAATGGCGACGGCCGTGTCGACGCGGGTGATAGGACTATTCTGGGAAGCCCATATCCCGGTTTATTCTATGGGTTGAACTTACAGGCAAATTATAAGGGATTCGACTTTTCTATGCTCCTCAGAGGCGTCGGCAACAGGCAAATTTACAACTCTTCCCGAATCGCCTTAGAAGGAATGACGGGAACCAATAACTTCAGCACGCAGGTTTTGAACAGATGGACTGCGGAAGGTACTACCAATTCGAGTTTGAATCCTAGACTAGCGGCTGGAGATCCAAACGGAAATAACCGTCTCTCTGATCGGTTTATAGAAGATGCCGATTATTTGCGTATTCAAAATGTGCAACTGGGCTACACCATCCCACAGGAGAAATTACAAAGCTGGACCGGTGACTTTGTCTCTAACATGAGATTTTTCATTAGTGCACAGAATTTGGCCACGTTTACCGGTTATACCGGTTTTGATCCTGAAGTCGGTAGGGCCCAAAGTTTTCAAAAAGGGAACAACCCATTGGCTACCGGACAGGATGACGGTCAGGCTCCTTTACCACGTATTTTACAATTCGGTTGGTCCGTTAGTTTTAATTAAAAATTGTTATTTTAAAAGATAAAAGAAGATTATGAAAACAAAAGCTTTAATTCTTATAGGAATCTTTGCTATAACGATAGTATCATGTAGCGATGAATTAGACCTTAAACCCTTGGATAGTATTACCACCGATTCGTTCTACAATACCAAAGGTGATTTCGACGGAGCAATTTTCGCAGCCTATTCCTCTATTCAGGATTTTTGGGGGACCAGCACGGAAACCTTATCCGAAAGAGGAGAATATTGGAAACTGTCAATGGTCATCACCGATGACGTTATGGCCGATCCCGTGACTGCCGCGGGAGATCAGATTTCAATAGATATCGATAACCTACAAATACGGGCGGCCGATGTCCCGTATGCGGCAGTTTACACACAAATTTACGAGGGAATATACCGGGCCAACTTGGTGCTTGAAAATCTCGATGGCGAGAATGAACTTTCCGCTGAAGACAAGACAGTACTCGGAGCGGAAGCAAAGTTCTTAAGGGCTTGGTTTCACTTTCAAGCGATGAAGATGTTCGGAACACCTCCCTTGGCTTTGGAAATTAGGACCGATATCGCGAATCTTGCCTTACCGAATGCTACGCAAGAAGAACTTTATGCCTCCATATTGGGTGATTTCGGTGATGCAGCGTCTGGATTACCGGAATCGTGGGATTCTGGAAATACTGGTCGAGCTACATCATGGGCAGCCAGATCCTTTATAGGCAAGGTAAATGTTTTCAAGGAAGATTGGGGGCCAGCGATTACCGCATTGGCCGACGTTGTCGATAACGGACCTTACAGCCTTGTTTCCACCTACGAAGAGGTATTCTCTTTTGCCAACGAAAACAATTCCGAATCGATTTTTGAAGTTCAATACGGCGGGCCGCAGTCAGATGACAACCTTTGGGTATTCGACGACACCCACTCTGAAAACTTCAAGGCATCACAAGGGACAGGAAGGGGCTGGTATTGGGATGCTGGTAACGGTGCACCTGCAGGAAAATTGGGTTGGTGGGCTCCAACACAGGATTTGGTCGATTCTTTTGAGGACGGTGATGAAAGAAGAAACACCATACTTTATCAGGAAGGCGATACGTACTACACCTATGGAAATGGGCAAACGGTCGTAGACTATGAGACCGACTGGTCATCTACTAATTATACATTGAAAAAGTATAGAGGAGAAACAAACACGGTTCCCGGAAATCACGCTCCCAACGGTCAGGCCGATTTCAATAATGAACGATGGCTGCGTTTCGCAGAATTAAAGCTGTTGTATGCCGAGGCACTTATACGAGGCGGTGGAGATTTGGATATCGCGGAAGAGCAGATAAACGACATCCGAAATAGAGCCGGGTTGGATGATTTGGAAGATGGTGAGGATTTGCTTTCGGCGATGATCCAAGAAAAGAGAATCGAGTTGGCTTTTGAACCTCACCGATGGTTCGATATCGTACGTTGGGATTTAGGGCCGACGATTTTCGGCAGTGCTTGGAACGATAATTACAGAGTATTCCCTTTCCCGCAGTCCGAAGTGGATCGCTCGCAGGGTCTTTTAACCCAAAATCCAGGCTATTAAAATTCTCTATTTTTTTAAGTATTCGGTTTTCTTAGACCAGAGGGAATCCAATCTATTTTAACTGATTGGATTCCTTTTCTTTCCTACCAAGGTATTATATTCGTTTATGCCTGTTACTAAACATATGATGCGGCTCCACAGCCTGCTTTTTTCCTTGCTATTCGTTGCACTTATGGGCTGTGATAATTCGCCAAGCACATTATTCGATGAGTTGTCCCCTGAAGATACCGGCATTACCTTTGCCAATACCTTAACCCTAGATGGCGACCCTTCGGTATTGGAATTCGAATACATGTACAACGGTGCCGGAGTTGCCGTTGCAGACTTTGATTTAGATGGCTTACAGGATATCTATTTCATCGGAAATATGGTCAGCAATCGACTGTACCGGAATCTTGGGGAGTGGAAATTCGAAGACATTACCGAATCGGCCAATGCAGGATCGACCGATTGGTCGAACGGCGTTTCGATTGTGGATATCAATCAAGATGGCTATCCCGATATCTATGTGTCTAGGGGCGGCCCAAGAGGTGCTAGCGCTGCACAGCGGGCCAACCTTCTTTTTATCAACACGACCCAAGAGAAAGGCAGCATCAGTTTTACGGAATCCGCCTCCAAATGGGGCCTTGCCGATGAAAGCTATTCCGTTCAGGCAGCTTTCTTCGATTATGATGCCGATGGTGATCTCGATATGTATTTGTTGAGCAACGCCCTAGTCGACTTCAACAGAAATACTTCGCGCCCAAAAGACCGCACGGGCAAGGCCCCCTCGGCCGACAAACTTTTTCGAAACAACGGTGATGAAACCTTTACCGACGTTTCAATCGATTCGGGTATTCTTATCGAAGGGTTTGGCCTCGGCGTTGAAATTTGCGATTTGAATACCGACGGATGGCCAGATATATACGTTTCCAACGATTTCCTGACCGATGATTTTTTATATATCAATCAAAAAGACGGCACCTTCGAAAACGAAAACGCCTCCTATTTCAAGCATTTGACCTTCAATGGCATGGGCAACGACATTGCGGACATCAATAATGACGGCCTGATGGATGTGGTCGTGCTCGATATGCTTCCACCGGATAACAAGCGCTGGAAACTGACCATGATGGGGAATAATTATGACGAATTTCAGAATAGCATCCGCGACGGATACCAACCGCAGTATATTCGCAATACCCTACAGCTGAACAATGGCAATGGCACCTTTAGCGAAGTAGGGCAACTAGCGGGTATCTCTGCTACCGAATGGAGCTGGAGCGCCCTCTTGGCAGACTACGACCATGACGGCAACAAAGATCTTTTTATCACCAACGGCTACCGTCAGGATATCACCAATCTTGATTTTATGGTGTACGGCAACAATGTCCTCACCATGGGAACCGAAGAAGCGAACAGAAAGCAGCGACTTGAGGCCTTGAACAAGCTCTCCGGGATCAAAAAGCACAATTACATGTATAAGAATACCGGTGAGTTCAGCTTTAGCGATATCACCGAGGAGGCGGGATTCGCCAAGCCCACCTACTCCAACGGTGCCGCCTATGCTGATCTGGACAACGATGGCGACCTTGACCTTGTCATCAACAATATTGATGACCCCGCCGGATTGTACGAGAACAATGCGAGTGAAACTGCAAATGGCAATTACTTGAGATTTACCTTTCAAGGAAAGGCACCCAACCTTCAAGGATTGGGCAGTCAAGTCGAACTTTTTTACCAAGGCGGCTATCAGAAACAATATTTTACGCCGTATCGGGGCTATCTTTCTACCGTAGAGCAAGCCCTTCACTTCGGGCTTGGGGCCGTATCACAAATCGATAGTGCCAGGGTAATTTGGCCGGATGGCAAAACCCAACATTTGCCCGACATTACAACGAATAAGACAGCAGCGCTCAAATATGCGGATGCTCGTAATCCTCCACAAATGGAATCTAGCCATCCTATTACCACCCTCTTTCGGCAATTGGATAGCATCGGATTAGACTTGCCTCATCAAGAGAATGCATTTGTCGATTATAAAGTGCAACCCCTGCTGCCCCACATGCATTCCCGAAACGGGCCCGGACTGGCGGTGGCTGATACCAACAATGACGGTCTAGAAGATGTGTATATGGGCGGTGCAAGAGAACAGGCCGGAAAGCTTCTGCTGCAACAGCAAGACGGTTCCTTTGTATCCCGTGCATTCGAGGATACCGAATACGAAGATATGGGTACGCTTTTCTTCGATGCGGATAACGATGGGGATCAAGACCTCTATGTGGTAAGCGGTGGTTCTTCGCAACCTGCAAATGACTCCGGTTATCAAGACCGCATCTACCAGAACGACGGCTCTGGAAATTATACAAGAGTGGCCGCCTTACCACGTGCGCATCACAGTGGTTCTGTGGTAACCGCTGCGGATTATGACAAGGACGGGGATATAGACCTATTTGTAGGTGGCCGGGTAAGACCAGGGGAATATCCATTGGCACCGATGAGCAGTTTGCTACAGAACGAAAGTGCAAACGGGAAAATTTCGTTCAAAAATACCGAACAGGATATCCAAAAAACCTTCAATAACTTGGGCATGGTCACGGCTGCACTATGGACGGATTTTAACAACGACTCCTGGCAAGATCTTATCGTGGTAGGCGAGTTCATGCCGATTCGGTTTTTTCAAAATTTCAATGGTGAATTAAGAGAAGTCTCGAATCAAACCAATCTTAAAAACACCCACGGATGGTGGAACAGTATCAATTCGGGGGATTTTGATAACGACGGCGATACCGATTACATTCTAGGCAATCTAGGACTTAATGCCAGATTAAAGGCCAGTGCGAAAGAACCCCTTTGCATCTATGCCAATGATTACGACAAAAACGGTCGTATCGACCCCGTCATGTGTTATTATATCGAGGGAGAAAATCACATCGCACACTCCCGTAACGACCTGATCGACCAGATAAACCCTATGCGCGCAAGGTTTAGGACATATGCCGATTATGCGGAAGCCTCTTTTGAAAAGTCCTTCCTAAAGGAAGAATTGGAATCCGCTTACATTGTAAAAAGCGAGACCTTTGCCAGTGCGTATTTGGAAAATTTGGGACAAGGCAAATTCAAGCTTTCCGAACTGCCACGATGGGCACAAATTGCGCCCATCTATGGTACCTTGGTCGACGATTTTGATGCCGACGGAAACTTGGACGTACTTGCAGTAGGTAACTTTTATAGTGGAGAAGTATTTGCAGGCCAGTACGATGCCGGAATTGGGTGGTTTTTGAAAGGTGATGGAAAAGGGGGTTTTCAATCCATAGACGTCTCCGAGAGTGGTTTTTTCGTGCAAGGGGATGCCAAGAGTATGGTACAATTGGACATTAAAGGAAGGGAAGGCATTTTGACCGCGTTGAATAATGGTTTTTTAAAAACACACATCAATGAGCGAAAAATACAAGGTGATTATGACAGCAAACCAACCGATATGTACGCAACGCTCCGCTTTAAAGATGGAAGAGAACGCAAGGTGGAATTTCACAAAGGCTCGGGTTATCTATCCCAGTCTTCAAAACGATTGAAAATTCCGATCAGGGTGGCTTCCGTGTCCGTTACCGATATCAATGGGAATGAAACCGAAATTTTTCCAGTTCCATGAAGTGCCGCAAGACATCCCTTCTATTTTCAATGCTCCTTTTGGCGCTCTCCTGTGGTCAAAAAGAACCGACGCTTTTTAAATTATTGGATGCCTCCCAGACCGGTATCGATTTTAAAAATACGATTCAGGAAAATGATTCGATCAATATTTTTGAATATATGAACGTCTATACCGGGGCCGGTGTAGCCGTAGGCGATATCGATAATGACGGGCTGGTAGACGTCTATTTTAGCGGTAATATGGTTTCGGGACGATTGTACCGAAATTTGGGCAACTTCAAATTCGAGGACATCACCGAGAGTGCGGGCATCGAAAACAACCGCTGGGGAACAGGAGCGACCATGGTCGATATCAATCAGGATGGTTTGCTCGATATCTACGTTTGCGTTTCGGGGGGCTCGGCACTTGCTGAAAGAGCCAATATGCTGTATATCAATAACGGGCCTTCGGCAGATACGGGACAACCTACTTTTACCGAGAGCGCCCAACAATACGGTCTTGCCGATACTCGTCAGAGCATGCATGCGGCCTTTTTCGATTATGACAAGGACCAGGATCTGGACATGTACCTACTGGTCAATCCCGCGGCCTACGAGTACAAGGTAAACGTGAGTCAACCACGGGTGCTTGACGGCACTGCTTTAAGCAACGACCGCCTCTATCGGAACGACGGCAATGGCAAGTTCACCGATGTTTCGGTGGATACCGGTATTTTGGTGGAAGGCTATGGCCTTGGTGTAGGCATCTCGGATATCAACGACGACTCTTGGCCGGATATTTATATCTCAAATGATTTTATCGGAAACGACATCCTATACATCAATCAAAAAGACGGCACCTTTAAAGATGAAATTACCGAGCACATCAAACATACCTCTTACGCTGGTATGGGGAACGATCTTGCCGATATCGACAACAACGGTAAGCCGGACATCTTGGTCCTAGACATGCGGCCGGAAGATAACAAACGCCAGAAACTGATTATTTCCTCAACCGGCTATGACCGTTTTCAATTGATGCTCGAAGCAGGGTACCAGGCACAGTACAGCAGAAACACCCTGCAATTGAATCAGGGGATGAATACATTCAGCGAAATCGGTTTTCTGGCCGGAATAAGCAGCACCGATTGGAGTTGGAGTCCGCTCCTTGCCGATTATGACAATGACGGTCACAAAGACCTGTATGTAACCAATGGTTTTTTAAGGGATTTGGGGAATTTAGATTACATTCATTACCAAGGCATTTACGACAACCCCTTAGGTACCATTGATGCTAAAATCAAGCAAAAGCGGAATTCCATCAGGGAACTTCCAAAAGCAGATTTGATTAATTACGCATACCGAAACAAAGGAGGTGCGTCCTTTAAAAAAACCTCGGAGAAATGGGGCATTACCGAGAGGAGTTGCTCCAACGGTGCGGCCTATGCCGACTTGGACAATGATGGCGATTTAGATTTACTGGTCAACAACATTGACCGACCCGCCTTTGTTTATGAAAACCGAAGTGAAAAACAGACGGGCAACAACTTTCTCAGACTCAAGCTTCAGGGCAAACGGGGAAATTTACAAGGTATCGGGGCCAAGGTCAAAATAACTACGGCTACATCAAGCCAATTCTATCAGCATTTTTTAAGCAGGGGATACGAATCGAGTGTAGACCCGATCATTCATTTCGGCCTTGGAAAAGAAGATGCCATCCAAAAACTGGAGATCTGGTGGCCAGATAGTTCGTACGAGCATATTGCAGCGCTACAACCGAACCAGTTGATTACCTTATCCCAATCGGAAGCAATGGGGCCGGAAAGCGCACCAAAAAATATAGAAACACCTGCCCTTTTCACTGATGTCACAGACAGCCTGGGAGTGAATTTCACCCATAAAGAAGACAACCTCGTAGATTTTAAACGGCAACCTATTCTTCCGCACATGCACTCCAGAAACGGTTCCGGCCTTGCCGTTGCCGATGTGAACCGTGATGGCTTGGAAGATTTCTTTATCGGTGGCGCAAGCGGACAACAGGGAGCGCTTCACCTTCAAAAGCCCGACGGCACTTTTGAAATTACCCCTCAAGATTTCGGATCGGATTACGAGGATATGGGCGCACTCTTTTTCGATGCCAATGGAGATGACTATCCCGATCTATACGTGGTCAGTGGTGGGGTAACCCGCTCCGGCGATTATCAGGACAGGCTTTATCTGAACGATGGCCAAGGTTCGTTTCAAGTGTCACAGGCACTTCCCAAAATCGCTGTCAGCGGCTCATCGGTTTCCGCAGCTGACTACGACAAGGATGGCGATCTAGACCTTTTCGTCGGCGGACGGGTAAATCCCGGTGCATATCCCATGCCGGTTCGGAGTTACCTGCTCGAGAATAACGCCTCGGAAAATCCGACCAATTTAAAGTTCAAGGATATTAGCAATAATGTGCACGGATTCGATACGCTAAGTATGGTGACCGCCGGACTTTGGACAGACTATGATAACGACGGTTGGACGGATTTGATCGTAGTCGGTGAATTTATGCCGATTACGTTTTTTCACAACGAGGAGGGAAAATTGGTAATCACCGAAATTTCTGGCTTACAGAAGTCGGAAGGCTGGTGGAACAGTATTAATGGAGGTGATTTTGATCAGGATGGAGATATCGATTACCTTCTAGGTAATTTAGGGCTCAACACTAAATATCGTGCGTCTGCCGAAGAACCGCTCTGCATATATGCTAGCGATTTCGATAAAGATGGCAGTATAGATCCCGTGATGTGCTATTTTATCGATGGGGTCAATCAGCTGGCACACGGCAGGGATGAGCTCATTGGGCAAATCAACGCCATGAGGGGTCGTTTTAAAACCTACGAATCCTATGCGAACGCTACTTTTAAAACATCGTTTTTACCGGAAGAACTGGAGAAAGCCTATGTCGTAAAAAGTCATAATTTTGCCAGTAGCTATTTGGAAAATTTAGGCAATGGGCAATTTCAACTCACCCCATTGCCGCTGGCCGTGCAAGCTGCTCCTATTGAGGGTATTGTCGTACTTGATATAGATGGAGATGGCTATCTTGATGCGCTGTTGACCGGAAACTCCTATGCAACAGAAGCTGCCACGGGCAGATATGACGCCTTTACGGGCGCTTTCTTGAGAGGGAACGGAACAGGTGGTTTTGATGTGGTCCCCTTGGAGAAGAGCGGATTTCTCAACGATTCGGACGCGAGCGGACTTGCCGTCTTGCGGGGTGCCTCTGGAGCATCTTTGATTATTGCAGCCAATAATAACGATAGCACAAAAGTCTTCGCGATTACCGATCCGAAAGAACGGTTCGAAGCGATTTCTATAGCGAAAGATGTGCAATTTGTCGAAGTTTTCCTGGCCGATGGTAGACAGTATAAATTGGAATATTACTATGGATCAGGATATCTTTCGGCCTATACGAGAACTATTGTACCGAATGAACACATTAAAGAGATAAAAACGACCAATGTTGAAGGGATTTCAAAAACGATTTATAAATATGAGGGCATCAAATAGTGCGATGCTTATCTTAACATTGCTCTTGGCTGCTGCCTGCGCTCCTAAGCACGAACAACAAAAGCTGAACACCTATTTTGATAATGGCCTATCGCGGTACAATCGAGCGCTCACCAATGTTATCGTTTCCGATATTTTTACCCCTCCAGTAGCGAGCCGCATTTACGCCTATCCGAATATTGCGGCCTATGAGGGCATCCGATTTATGGATTCCTCGAAAGTTTCTCTTGCGGGTCAGTTGAACGGGCTGCAAGCACTGCCGCTTCCCGATACCAAGAAGGAGTACTATTTCCCCTTGTCTTCCATGGTTGCTTTTATGAATGTAGGTAAAGCTTTGGTCTTTGATTTGGAAAAAGTGGATGCGTTGGAAAAGCAAATATTGCAAGAAGTGCAGGATATCGGTATTGATTCCGAAATCTATACGAATTCCGTCGCCTATGGCGAAGAATTGGCTACGGCCATTTTGGCCTGGGCCTCCAAAGACGGCTACTTACAACGAACCGCCTTACCTAGATATAGTGTTAATGATGAACCGGCACGTTGGCGCCCAACTCCTCCCGACTACATGGAAGCCATAGAACCACATTGGAATACCTTACGTCCTTTTACATTGAGCGCTGCCGATCAGTTCGACCCAGGACTACCCACCGTTTTCGATTCTAATGAGAAATCGCAGTTCTATCAAGAAGCCATGGAGGTCTATAATACGGTAACAGAACTCGATTCGAACCAAGTTGAAATAGCCAAATTCTGGGATTGCAATCCGAATATTTCGACCACAAAAGGGCATGTCATGTATTTTCAACAACAAATATCTCCAGGAGGCCACTGGATACATATCGCTGCACAGGTCCTGGAACAGGAAAACGCGAACCCGGTCAAAGCTGCCCAGACCATGGCCCTGACAAGTATCGCCCTAGCGGATGGTTTTATCAGCTGTTGGGATCAAAAGTACAAAAGCACACTTACCCGGCCCGAGACCTACATCAACAACTATATCGATCCTGATTGGATGCCGATTTTGCAGACACCGGCATTTCCCGAACATACTTCGGGACATAGTGTGGCCTCTAACGCTGCGGCCACCGTACTTACGAACATTTTTGGAGATAACTATCAGTACGTCGACGCTACCGAAGTGCCTTACGGACTCCCTGAACGCAGTTTCAAATCATTCTTTGAAGCTTCGGAGGAGGCCGCCATTAGTCGGTTATACGGTGGTATACATTACCGCCCCGCTATTGAACTCGGCATTGTTCAAGGGAAAGCCGTAGGTCAACACACATTCGATACTATTGAGTTCGAAAAAAGTGACTTTGCCTATAAGGAATGACGCTTGATCAAATTGACCGGTATGAGCTCTTGTGTAAACGCGCTTTCCTTGATATGAGTAGCAGCTCTTTTGGCCATGTCCTTGAAATCTATGGATATGGTCGTAATTCCCCCAAAGGCGATTTCCTTGACCACATGATCGTTGTGCGACAGAATGCCTACCTGCTTCCCTATCGTATACTCATTGTTGCGACAGTCGCGAAGCACTTCCCAAAGATAGGTGTCCCCAGTAAAGAAATATAAAGTACTTTTTTTCACTGTACCAGATTTATATTTTTTGGAAACCCGTCCCTCAATATCGTAATCGGTTAAAAACCGCTGGTAAGCGTTTTTAATTCCTATGGGATAGTCACTATCCTCATTAAAGAACAAGATCATCTTTTTATACTTTTGTATATGAGGTAATAGTTCCACCAATTTTTGATAGGTCGTGTCCTCGAATTCCTGGCAGATATAGGAATATGCAGAATCCATTTCAAGATACCGATCAACGATCAATAATTTTCCTGGCTCGATTTCTTGTAAAAGTGGGCGTAATTTCGGGTCTGGAATAGGAGCCACCACGTACATGCCATACTTTCCTTTAATATTCGTAAAAATGGTTTCGAAGATTGATACATTGTTGTGGTGGAAAAAAACATCTATTTGAAAGCGTTTTCCCAATTCTTTCCGAAAGGTGTTGTAAAACTCTTCTTGAAAACGGTGAAAAGAAAACATAAGCAAAGCCACTCTTAAAGTAACCTTGGTTTCGGTACTTATGATAAAATAGCCTTTCAACTTTTTCGACTCGACCAAACCACGGTCCTTAAGCTCTTCGTAGGCTTTTACTATTGTTTTTCTGGCAAAGCCTAAATCGGCTACCATCATGTTGATCGAAGGCAGCTGATCCCCTACTGAAAGTACTTCGGAATCAATGGCTTCTATAATACCCTGAACCAGTTGCTCATGTTTTGAAAGGGTATTTACCGTGCTGAGGGCGTTTATTTTATCCAATAAGGACATAGAGGAAAATCTTATAGAAAATTCAAAAGTCGTAAAGTACAAAATATATCCATACCCCCCGTTCACTCAGTGGTTTTCACCCTAAATACCAGTGGCACTCCCCAGTGTGCTAAGGTATCACATAGAGGGGTACAAAATAAGGTTAGCAGAGTCTAAAGAAGTTTTCTTTTGAATACGCTACAAATTATACCGATCGGAATACACTTTGGTAAACTGAGCCCCGAAGAACAGGATTAGACTGGTGTAGGAAACCCAGAGCATGACCAGAATTATAGAACCCGCGGCTCCATACGTAGATCCCGGTTCAGCTTTTGAAAAATAGAATGAAAGGATGTATTTGCCCAACACGAAGAGAATAGCCGTTAAGGCTGCTCCTGATTTTACGGCCCTCCAAGGCACCTGTTTGCTCGGTAAATATTTAAACATTGCAGCAAAAAGAAAGTAGATGAAAATCAATGAAATAAGTACATCAAAAAGGTAAGCAACCTCCAAGAACCCAACCGGTAGCATTTCATTGATATGTCGTGAAAAAGCGGATAACGCAGAGGTGAGAACGAAGCTTATCAAGAGCAAAAAACCAAAAATTAAAATAAATCCGAAACTCTTTAACCGCCCGACCAAAGTGGCGATGATATTGTTCGAATAATTGGACTTGGTTTCCCAAATGGCATCAAGGGCGTTCTGCAGTTGATAAAAGACCCCAGTTGCCCCATATACTAATGTTCCCAGGCCTAGAACCGTTGCAATGATCGAAGTTGACCCGCTGCCTTTTCTCGTCATTATTTCCTTCACATAGTGGGCCGTGTCGCTACCAAAAGCACTCGATAAACCACTGGTAAGTTCTCCCCGTACAATATCCCTTCCCCAAATACCACCTACAAGATCGAGGACAAGAATAAGAAGGGCAGGCAATGACAAAATTGCATAATACGCTACCACAGCCCCCAGTTTAAAAGGTTCTTTGGCCAGCCAACTATTGAAGGTGGTTACAAAAAGGCCCGGCAGATCCTTTATCTTGAACTTTTTCCGTACCGGTTCGGATCCTACATTTTCATCCATCGCCAAAAATATCGATAACCAAGCAGAAATCATAACGGTACAAATCTCAAAAATGATTCAGAACGTTAACCTTCTGCGCTACGAGCGTATATAAGTTCATAATTATTGGCGAGAGCCATTAATTTTATAACAGCTACTGGATACTATAGTTGAACATATACCGTTTGGAGGGTACAACAACATAAAATCAAACAAAATGAAAAAATCAATAGTACTGGCCCTCGTAATGTTTTCAAGCCTTGCCTTTGCGCAAAAACTTAAGGTATTGGACGGCGATATCAAAAATCTAAAAGATATTACCACCTACAATCTCGAATTCGACTATACCGATGTTCAAATCCCGAAATTTGATTCGGAGGAAGATTTCTTGGCCGACAAGATGGCCAAGCGGGAAGAGAAAGAAGCCGGAGGCGGAGAAAAATTCAAAAAATCATGGTTCGGCGACCGCGAAGAGCGCTACCGGCCAAAATTCACCGAATCGTTCAACAAGCGTTTCGATGATGGCGAGGTAAGTGTTGGCGTAAACCCGGATGCCGAATATACCATGATGGTGCATTCGACCCGAATCTACGCCGGATATAATGTAGGCGTTGTACGCAGGAACGCCGAAATAGATGCGATTATTACCGTATTCGAAACGGCGAATCCCGATAATGTACTTTTTAAGGGAGAATATACCCGAGCGCAAGGAGAAGGTGCTATGGGTTATGACTTTAACACCGGCTTTCGCATCTCTGAATGCTACGCAAAAACTGCAAAGACATTTGCAAAGTACATCAAGAAAAAGGCAATGAAATAAGTTCAGCTACCCATAAAAAAGTAAAAAGCGGAAACCCTGTGGTTTCCGCTTTTTTTGTTCGATAAAACAATTTCACAGCGACTAGGCCGTACCTTCCTGTTCCATTTCAGTCACTCGCGCCACCGTCTTTACTAAGCGGTCATGGTTTTTAACAAAGGGGTTGCTCTTATCCCAGACGTAACCTGCCAATACTGCACAAATCTGTTCCTTTATTCCCAAATTGATCGTTGGGTGGAAAAATATTTTCTGAAGGTTTCCGGTATACCACTCCTTTACATAGGTAGAGAAGACGTTTACACCGTACATAATATAGTCTTTGTACTGGGTTTCCCAGTTTACAGATTCGCCCTTTAATTCTTTGGAAATCAGTTGGGCGGCAAGATGTGCCGATTCGGTAGCGAAGGTTACTCCCGAAGAAAAAACAGGATCTAGAAACTCCGCGCTATTACCTGTAAGGGCATAGCCTTTACCATATAATTGCTTCACGGATGCCGAAAAATTCTTGATCTGACGTGGCTCGAATTTGTAGTCTACACCATCAAAACGTTCAAAATAATAATTCGAGAGCTTCATCATTTCCCGCAGTTTCTCGGTCGGTGTTCCTTCAAAGGAGGCCAAGTAATCTATCGGCCCTACATAACCTATACTACAATCACCGTTTGAAAACGGAATGACCCACAACCAGGTTTCGGTATCGACCACGTCGAAGGTAATCATGGTCCCTTCACGTCCTTCAGGACGTTTTATATCCTTTACATGGGTAAAGATAGTGGCATGCTTGGGGATACTGGAGGGGGCGTCCAAATCCAACAAACGTGGTAGCACCCTACCCCATCCACTTGAATCGATAATGTATTTGGCTTGTATGGTCGATTCGTTACCATCCACGTCCTTAATCGTAGTCGTCGAAGCACCATCCTCGGTAAAATCGACGGCGATGACCTCTTTCTGAAAATCGATATCAACGCCCCATTGTTGGAGCTCATCGGTCATGGCCTTATCAAAATCGGCACGCGGTACTTGCCATGTCCAATCCCACCCATCGGTATATTTTTCGCTAAAATCAAAATTGCACATCTCACCCTTTCCATTAACAAAGCGGGCGCCCCTTTTGATCTCGAATTTTTCGGCTTCTAGGCAAGGTAACAATCCAACAGCCTCAAAATGATCCATACATCGGGGAATTAGACTTTCTCCGATGACAAATCTGGGAAAGCTGTTTTTCTCCACTACTTTAATCTTCAGACCTTGTTTGTGCAGGTAGGCGGCCGCAACGGAACCCGAGGGTCCAGCACCGATGACCAACACGTCAACTATTTCATTTTGCATGCGTTCTATGTTAACCTTTTTGAATATATATGACTAATAAACCACAAGGGAATTAAGCATATCGGGACACGTTGACTCATTTGAGTCGATACATACCAAATTTAAGCAATTGATTCGCCAATTATTATAAATTTGCAATCCAAAATCACTATTTTAGTCTTTAGGGACTTTTTTTACAGCCGACTGAACACACCATACATGCCAAAAATTAAAGGACAATTAGGAATACAGGAGTTTTATGATGTTATCTTTAACGAAGAGCCCATATCTGTTGATGCCGAATTGCTACAAACCGTTCAAAAGAGTTTTGATTTTCTAAAAGAATTTTCAAGGAATAAGATTATTTACGGGGTCAATACGGGTTTCGGTCCCATGGCTCAGTATAAAATAAAGGACTCCGAGACCATACAGTTGCAGTACAATCTTATTCGCAGCCATGCCTCCGGAACCGGAAACCCGATTAGCCCTAAATATGTGAAAGCGGCAATGCTCGCTAGGCTCAATACCCTTAGTTTAGGAAATTCGGGGGTGAATACTACAGTCATTGAGGTCATGACGACCTTGATCAATCAAAATATCATACCCCTGATTTATGAACATGGCGGTGTGGGTGCCAGTGGCGATTTGGTGCAATTGGCACATTTGGCATTGGTACTTATTGGCGAGGGGGAGGTTTTTTATGAAGGGAAAAGACAAAACACTGCCGATGTTTTTAAAAAACTTGGCATCTCCCCTATCGAGATAAAACTGCGGGAAGGCTTGGGACTCATTAACGGTACCTCCGTCATGACCGGTATTGGCGTGGTGAACACCATCTACGCCCGAAGATTGCTGGAGTGGATGATTTGCTGTTCCTCGGCCATCAATGAAATCGTTCAGGCATACGACGACCATTTGAGCGAAGATCTCAATTATACCAAAAAGCATTTGGGCCAGCGAGAAATAGCACGTTCTATGCGAAGCCATTTGGCCGATAGCAATTTGACCAGAAAACGGGAACATCACCTCTACGTGGCCACCGATGAAATCGAAGTTTTCGAGGAAAAAGTACAGGAGTACTATTCGTTGCGTTGCGTACCACAGATACTGGGGCCGGTTCTGGATACCTTGGATGAAGTAGAACGTATCATGATCGAGGAAGTGAATTCGGCCAACGACAATCCGATTGTTGATGTGGCCAAGCAAAATGTATATCACGGAGGTAATTTTCACGGGGACTATGTCTCCTTGGAGATGGACAAACTGAAAATCGTAGTGACGAAAATGAGTATGTTGGCCGAAAGACAGTTGAACTACCTCATGAACTCAAAATTGAACGACATTCTCCCCCCGTTTGTGAATTTGGGTACTTTGGGCCTTAATTTCGGTATGCAGGGCGTGCAGTTTACAGCGACCTCGACAACTGCGGAAAATCAAATGTTGTCTAACCCTATGTACGTGCACAGTATCCCCAATAATAATGACAATCAGGATATCGTAAGCATGGGTACGAATGCCGCATTGATTACCAAGAGGGTCATTGAAAATGCGTTCGAGGTCATCGCGATCGAAATGATTACCGTTGTGCAGGCCATTGAATATTTAGGTGTGCAGGACCAGGTCTCCTCAAAGACAAGAATGATGTACGACGCCGTTCGAAATATAGTTCCCCCTTTCAAAGAGGATATGGTGATGTATCCCTTTGTAAATCAAGTGAAGGATTATATTATCAACCATCAAAATAAAAAATCATGAAAACAAGATGCATAGCTACTTTAGTGGCGATTTTAACGGTTTTTGCAGCGACTTCGCAAGAACTGGCTTTAGTAAAACAGAACGATAAATACGGCTACATCAATAAGTCGGGCGAGACGGTCATTCCACTTGAATATGAAAATTCAAAGTCGTTCTCCGATGGCCTTGCCGCTGCCGAAAAAGATGACAAATGGGGTTTCATCAACGCTTCCGGAGAGTGGGCCATAGCACCTAAGTTCGATAAGGTCAAATATTTCGATTCGGGGGTTGCCTTGGTGAATGCTGATGACCAGTGGATTTACATCAATACCAAAGGGGAGGCAATTAAAACGCCGACTTTGGAAAAAACCTATGATTTTGAAGATGGAGTAGCACTCTACCGAAAGGGAGATAAAATCGGCCTACTTGGAACCGATGGAAATGTGGTCTTGGAGCCAGAGTATGATGGTATCAAAAAATTCAGAAATGGTCATGCCAAAGCGAACAAGGGAGAGCTATGGGGAATGATCGATGCCACGGGCAAAGTCGTAATTCCTATTGAATTCGAAGAAGTAGGCAATACCTATAGCCCGAACGGCGTATATGTCAGTAAAAATGGTGAGTACGGTATTTACGCCAATGGTAACTTCAACGTGATAGCCGGTGCCGATAAAGTATGGAACTTTAACGAAAATTCCGGGCTCACCTATGCCCGAAAAGAGGATCTAGTCGGTTTTGTGAACTCAAAAGGAGAATGGGTCATTGCGCCACAGTTCGATAAAGTACGAGCTTTTTCCAATGGCCTCGCACCCGTTTATAACGATAAGAAATGGGGCTATATTAATGAAGAAGGAGAAGTGGTCATCGACTACCAATTCAGGGATGCTGAAACGTTCGCCGCCAATGGCTTGGCCCCGATAAAAGAAAAACGTTGGGGTTTCATCGATAAGACCGGGAAATTGGTCATTCCTGCAGAGTATGATATTTCCGTTAAATTTGGATTCCTGAAGAGCGGTGGCGAGGAAAAAGGTTTTATTGATGGCCTTGCACGGATAAAATCAAAAGAAGGTTGGGGATTTTTAAACGAAAAAGGCGAATTGTTGGGGAATACCTGGTACGAGGAAGCGGAACCCTTTGTAAAATTATAAGAGCGAAATAGCTCGAGCGGTAAGGATTTATGGAAAAGAAAGAAAAGAAGAAATACGCTTTGGTAACTGGAGGTTCTAGGGGAATCGGCCGTGCTATATGCGAACAACTCGCCAAAGACTTGGACTATTCGTTGCTCATCAATTACAATAGCAATAAAGAAGCAGCCAAGGAAACTTTGAAGGCCGTTGAACATGCAGGTGGTAAGGGCGAACTGATGCAATTTGACGTGGTTGATGCAGAAGGTGTCAAATCGGTTTTAGAGGCTTGGCACGAGAACAATGAGAATGGCGTTATAGAAGTCGTCATCAACAATGCGGGAGTAACCAAAGACGGCTTGTTCATGTGGATGACCCAAGAAGATTGGTCTAAGGTTATCGACACCAGCCTCAACGGGTTCTACAATGTGACCAACGCCTTGATTCAAAAACTATTGGTCAACAAATACGGACGTATTATTAATATGGTATCGGTCTCGGGCCTAAAAGGTACGCCCGGGCAGACCAATTATTCGGCGGCAAAAGGGGCGGTTATCGGGGCGACTAAGGCCCTTGCACAAGAAGTTGCCAAAAGAAACGTTACTGTAAATGCCGTTGCGCCGGGATTCATAAAAACCGATATGACCAGCGAACTTGACGAAGGGGAGTTGAAGAAGATGGTGCCGGCAAACCGTTTTGGCGAGGCTGCTGAAGTAGCACATTTGGTTTCCTTTCTCGCATCCAAAAAATCATCCTATATTACGGGTGAAATAATAAACATTAATGGTGGTATTTACTCGTAGGTCCACCCCCAAGGGCAATGAAAAGAGTTGTAATCACAGGAATGGGCATTTATTCTTGCATTGGCAAGAATTTAAGCGAAGTCAAGACCTCCCTTTATGAGGGCAAGTCGGGTATTGTGTACGACCAGGCCCGTGCCGATTTTGGCTACCGTTCACCCCTTACCGGGGCGGTAGAGGAACCGGACCTCAAACCGTTTCTTACCAGAAGACAACGAATTAGTATGGGCGAGGAGGCCCAATATGCCTATATGGCGACGATGGAGGCTTTGCAAAATGCCAAAATCGACCAAGATTTCCTTGATCAAAATGAAGTGGGCATCATCTATGGGAACGATAGTACGGCACGTTCCGTAATCGAATCGATAGATGTCATGCGCGCAAAAAAAGACACTACACTGGTAGGTTCAGGCGCTATTTTCAAAGCCATGAATTCTACGGTAACGATGAACCTTTCTACCATCTTTAAGCTCAGGGGCATCAACTTCACGATAAGTGCCGCCTGTGCAAGTGGTTCTCACTCCATTGGTACGGCTTACAATCTCATCAAAAGTGGAATGCAGGATTGCATCATTGCCGGGGGTGCACAAGAAATAAACCATTTGGCCATGGGCAGTTTTGATGGGTTGGGCGTATTTGCCATGCATCTAGATCATCCCGAAAAAGCCTCAAGGCCCTTCGACAAAGATCGTGACGGACTCATTCCCAGCGGTGGAGGCGCTTCATTGGTACTCGAAAGTTACGAGTCCGCCATAAAACGTGGCGCGCCCATTCTGGGAGAAATAGTAGGGTACGGCTTCTCCTCTAACGGCGATCATATCTCGACGCCTAATGTTGAAGGCCCGTCAAGGGCGATGACAAGGGCCTTGGAACAAGCCAGTATGTTGGCCAATGAAGTAGATTACGTAAATGCACATGCCACTTCGACCCCCGTGGGCGATGCCAATGAGGCCGCCGCCATTTTGGAGGTTTTCGGCGAAAGTAATCCCTATGTAAGCTCGACCAAATCGATGACCGGCCATGAATGTTGGATGGCAGGCGCAAGTGAGGTTATTTATTCGATGCTCATGATGCAACATTCGTTTATTGCACCGAACATTAACCTTGAGAATCCTGACGAGGTATCGGCACAGCTGAACATCGCAAGGGAAACGATAAATAAAAAAATTGACGTATTTTTGTCTAATTCATTCGGTTTTGGTGGCACCAATTCCGCATTGATCATTAAAAATTGCTAGCATAATGGTAATGACCAAGGAAGTTATTATTGAAAAAATTGACGAATTTCTCATCGACGAATTCGAGGTCGAAGCAGAGGAGTTGGTGCCAGGAGCCAGCCTAAAGGACTCTGTAGGTCTCGACAGTCTGGATTTTGTTGACCTTGTCGTCGCCGTTGAAAGCAACTTCGGGGTGAAACTAGTGGGCGACGATTTTGCCAATATAGTAACCCTACAGGATTTTTACGACCTCATAGAGCGAAAGCTGGGTTAACCCAAGTACAGATGAATGGCAACGGAATGGGAGGGGAAATCGCGAGGCACCGTTTTAGGCTATAAGATCTACATCTTTTTTATAAAGTACTTAGGCCTCAGTGCCTCTTATTTCATACTTCACTTTGTTGTACTTTACTTCTGCCTTTTCTCTATAAAAAGTTCAAGGGCTATTTACTATTATCTTAGAAAAAGACAAGGGTATTCAAATATCAAAGCCTTTTTCAATATTTACGCCAGTTACTATAACTTTGGGCAAACGCTGGTTGATAAAGCTACTATCTCAGCCGGATTTAGGGACCGTTTCACGTACGAATTTGACGGGGTCCAAAACATCGAAAACCTACTCAAAGAAAAAAAAGGTGGTATTCTACTAAGCGCCCATGTGGGGAATTTTGAAGTATCGGAGTTTTTCTTTGACGACGAGGGTTTTGACATGGTCGACAAGATCAGTATGGTCACTTGGGACCAGGAGCATCAGGCAATCAAGGAATATATGGAGAGCGTTACCTCCAAATCGAACGTCAAATTTATTTTGATAAAGGACGACATGTCCCATATCTTTGAAATACACCAAGCCTTAAGCAACGGTGAACTAGTGGTTTTTACAGGTGACCGCTATATCGAAGGCACCAAATTTTTAGAGCAAGAGCTATTGGGCTCCACTGCAAAATTTCCGTTAGGACCTTATTTGCTGGCCTCAAGACTTAAGGTACCCGTGCTTTTCGTATACGTGATGAAAGAACCAAAAAAACACTATCATCTGTATGCCCGAAGTATAGAGGTCAAACGAGGTGATGCCGCAGGCCTCTTGAAAGGTTACACAGAAAGTTTAGAATGGATTTTAAAGAAATACCCTCTGCAATGGTTTAATTATTTCGATTTTTGGGACGATAAAAAAATCAGATGAAAGAAGTTTTAGTCGTTTACTACTCACAGACAGGACAGCTGGCGGATATCATCACCAATATCGTTTCTACCCTCAAAGACGAAAGAATAACCATTACATATCACAGGATTCTTCCCAAAAAACCTTTTGAATTTCCATGGAAAGACGAGGATTTTATGGGTGCGTTTCCAGATTCTTTTCTTCAGGTTCCGCACGAGATCAACGAGCCGGAACCTGAAACAATGAACAAAAAGTACGATTTGGTCATCTTAGGGCATCAAGTTTGGTACCTGTCACCGTCTATCCCCGTAAATTCCTTTTTAAAATCGGATGCAGCCATAAAAATATTACAAGACACTCCTGTGATCACGGTCATCGGGGCGAGGAATATGTGGTACCAAGCCCAAGAAAAGTTAAAGCGACTGCTGCTGGAGTGCAACGCCAAATTGGTAGGCAACATTGTTCTGACCGACAGAAACATCAACAATATCAGTGTTCTAACCATCGAATATTGGATGATGACGGGCAAAAAAGACCATATGTGGGGATTTCTGCCAAAACCCGGGGTATCCGACAAAGATATTGCGCAGGCCGTAAAATTCGGCCCCCCTATAAAAGAAGCACTCTTAGAGAACAACTTAGAAAATCTTCAGCAAAAATTAGTGGCACTCGGTGCGGTAAATGTCAAGATTGCACTTGCGATGACCGATAAAAGAGGAAATGTCATTTTCTCGAAATGGGCGGCCCTTGTAACGAAGAAAAGTGAGGCAGGGGAGGAAAGCAGAAAAAGGTGGCTTCGGTATTTTAAACGATACCTACAATTTGCCATCTGGATTATCGCCCCTGTCGTTTTTATTGTATTTTTGCTGACTTATATCCCGCTGTACGGTAAACACCAAAAGGATAAGAAATATTATTCTTCGGTAGCCCTGCGCAAGTAGCGGTCATGATGTGGATCAAAGAATCAGGAGCACCAAAATGAAAGACGTTTACATTACCAAAATAGCTAAATTTCTGCCTAACGACCCCATTGATAATGATCATATGGAGGAACGTTTGGGTATGATCGGTGGCAAACCCTCCAGAGCAAGAAGTATTATCTTACGCAGCAATAAGATTAAAACGAGATATTACGCCATTGACGAAAATGGGGGCAGTACCCATAACAATGCCGAACTGACCGCAGAAGCCATTCGCGCCCTTGGCAATGACGAAATGCTTGAGGAAGTTGAGTTGCTTTCTTGCGGCACTTCAACGCCCGACCACCTGTTACCGGCCCAAGCTTCTATGGTACACGGCCTTTTAAAGAACGGTACGATGGAGGTGAATACGGCCGCAGGGGTATGTTGTTCTGGAATGAGCGCCTTAAAATATGGTTTTATGGCCATCAAGGCAGGACAGGTTTCGAAAGCCATTTGTACCGGATCTGAGCGTTCCTCATCGCTCACCAAAGCGAGTATGTTCACCAACGAAATGGTTCATTTAGAAGAGCTTGAAAACAATCCCATTATCGCATTTGATAAAGATTTTTTGCGTTGGATGCTTTCCGATGGCGCCGGCGCTGTACTTCTTGAAAATAAGCCAAATAAAGATATCTCCCTCAAAATAGAGTGGATGGAAGGGTTTTCCTATGCCCATGAAATGGAAACTTGTATGTACGCCGGCGGCGAGAAGTTCGAAGACGGAAGCCTAAAGCCTTGGGCGGATTACAGTACAGAGGAATGGTCACAGAAATCGGTCTTTTCCATAAAGCAAGATGTAAAATTACTCGGGGCGCATATCTTGGTAAAAGCCGCCGACAGCCTAAAAAGAGCTTATACGAAACACAATATAGGCCCGGATGATATCGATTATTTTCTTCCGCATATTTCATCTTATTTTTTCAAGCAAGGTTTTTATGACGAAATGAAGAAAAACGGTATCGAGATGCCTTTTGAAAAATGGTTTTTGAACCTGGATAAGGTAGGGAATATAGGAGCTGCCTCCATCTACATCATGCTAGAGGAACTTATGAATTCGGGAACCCTGAAAAAAGGAGACCGCATATTATTGTTCGTTCCCGAGAGCAGTCGGTTTTCTTACATTCACACCTACCTAACGGTACATTAAATGAATCTTTTAGAGCAAAAAATAACAGATCGCAGCTTGCTCGAAAATCTGATTCCGCAGAAAGCACCATTCGTAATGGTCGATAAGCTACTGTACTACTCCGACACCAAAATCATCTCCGGTTTTACCGTTCCTTCGGATAATCTTTTCGTTCTCGATCAAATATTCCTAGCGCCCGGTCTTATCGAAAACATGGCCCAGACCGTTGCTTTGCATACCGGTTATAAATACTATCTCGCCAAGCAACCCGCCCCTGTCGGTTACATCGGGGCGATTAAAAAAGCAGAAGTTCTTCAACTGCCCAAAATAGGTGAAGAACTACAGACTACCGTAGAGATCTTGCACGACATCATGGGGGTTACCATGGTCGCCGTCAAGATAGAAAGCAACGGAACACTTCTTGCTCAAAGTGAAATGAAAACCGCTTTGGCCAACCGATGAACGTGATTCGGCGAAATATCGATATCAAAAAACTTCTCCCCCATCGGGCGCCTATGCTTATGGTAAGCCATATGCCCTATTTAGATACTGCTTCTTGCGAGACCAACTTCGACATCAGCCCCCAATGCATTTTTCTCCAAAATGGAAAACTCACTGAAGCCGGACTCATAGAAAATGCCGCACAGAGTTGTGGTGCAATTGTGGCACAAAGCTATGCACATCGTAACGAAAGCAACGAAATTGTAGGGCAGGCCATTGGTTTTATAAGTGCAATTAAAAAAATAGAGATCACCGATTTGCCGGTAGTCAATGAGCGAATTATGACCAAAGGCAAGCTACTTTCAAGATTCGACGACGAAAATTTCAGCCTTTGCACAGTAGAATCGACCACTTTTAGAAACGGCGAATTAATCGTAGCTTGTACCTTTAATTTTTTGATCCAGGCGATTTAATCTTTCTTATCGGATATGAAAAAAGATGAAGTACCACAGGATGACGGCTTTTTAAAAGAGGAGCACGGCAAGGAATTGAATTATGCCGTAGATAAAGACGGCAACTATACTACTGCACTTAGCTCCGGATGGGAGGCCAAAACCATTGCCCTGAACAATGCTTTGGCCCGCATTGAAGAGCGCATTGCAGATGCCAAGACAAGGGTACATGAAAACAAGACAAGCCCAATCGAATATTTTATGGAATACTGCCGTATGGATGTTCCCGTGCTTTCCAGTTATATGGGTATGTGGCAATGGCGCGTTAAAAGACATTTCAAGCCCTCCATTTTTAAAAAATTAAGCGATAAGACTTTGACAAAATATGCCGAAGTGTTCGAAATAGACCTCAAGCAGTTAAAACATTTTGATACGGATTCATGAAGATAGCTTTTGAACACAAACAGTCTGCGCACTGCGAAAACGGAGTGGCATCAAATCTAATGCGTTTTAACGGTTATGAAGTAAGCGAGCCTATGGTGTTCGGTATCGGTTCCGGTCTTTTATTCTGCTATATCCCCTTCGTAAAATTGGACAGTGCACCGCTTATTACCTATAGGGCCATGGCCGGTTTCATATTCAAGCGCTTCGCCAAAAGAGTGGGTATCGTTATCAAAAGGGAAAAATTCAAAGACCCTAAAAAAGCACAGGAACGATTAGACGAAAATTTAAGGAAGAACAATCCAGTTGGACTTCAAGTAGGGGTATATCATTTGGTCTATTTCCCGGACGAGTACCGTTTTCATTTTAATGCCCATAATTTGGTTGTTTACGGTAAAGAAGACGATACCTATTTGATCAGCGACCCTACCATGGAAAAAGTGACCACCCTTACGGCCCAACAGCTCGAGAAAGTGCGCTATGCCAAGGGAGCCTTTGCCCCAAAAGGACATATGTATTATCCGATATCGTTTCCCGAAAAGCTGAATTTGGAACATGCCATCAAAAAGGGCATCAAACATACCTGTCGCGAAATGCTGGCGCCAGTACCCATCGTAGGATATAAAGGCATTAAAACAGTGGCCAAGCTCATTCGAAAATGGCCTATCAAAAAAGGAACGAAACGCGCCAATCATTACTTGGGTCAAATTGTACGTATGCAAGAGGAAATCGGCACCGGTGGTGGGGGCTTTCGTTATATATACGCAGCTTTTCTGCAAGAGGCAAGCGATGTTCTACAAAACGATACGCTCTCTGAATTATCAAAAGAAATGACTGAAATCGGGGATTTGTGGCGCGATTTCGCGTTAGAAGCCTCTCGCATTTACCGTAACCGAAGTGCCCAAACCGATGCGTACAACAAAGTCGCCGATCAATTGGACAGCATCGGGAATAGAGAGCGGGATTTTTTCCGAAAATTGAAAAAAGCTATATAAGATTGAATGATTCAAATCGACCGACTTTCCAAAAAATACAAGGGTGCCGACCGCTATTCGGTCGTCGATTTGGGCTTAAAGGTCGATAAAGGTGAAATCTTTGGGCTTCTGGGTCCGAACGGAGCCGGAAAAACTACCTTGATTTCGATGCTCAGTTCATTACTGAAACCTACCTCGGGTAGTTTTACCATTGATGGATTGGATTACAAAACCAATACCACCGAGCTTAAACAACGGATCGGAATCGTACCCCAGGAATATGCGCTCTACCCCACTTTGACCGCCTACGAAAATCTCAAGTACTTTGGAAGCATGTATGGGTTGGGCGGTACCGCACTGTCCGAGGCCATTTATGCCCAACTAGAGCTGCTCGGCCTTACCGATTTCGCCCACAAAAAAATTAAGACCTTTTCGGGAGGAATGAAAAGGCGTGTCAATCTCATCGCCAGTATGCTGCACCGCCCTAAAATATTGTTTCTGGATGAGCCCACTGTAGGTGTAGATGTGCAATCCCGGAATGTCATCCTCGAACACCTTAAAAAGGTCAATACCAACGAGACTACCATTATTTATACCTCGCATCACCTCAACGAAGCCGAACAATTGTGCGACAGGGTCGCCATCATCGACAAAGGAACCATTATCTGTAAAGGCAAACCTGCCGAATTGATCAAAGCACAAAAAGACGCGCTCCATTTAGAAGATGTCTTCTTGGCCCTAACCGGAAAAGCACTTCGCGATCATGCATAAATTATGGGCCTCGACATACAAAGAGTTTTTACTCCTCACCCGCGATATCGGGGGCTTGGCTGTGTTGTTTCTTATGCCCTTGCTCCTAGTCATTACCATTACGGTAATTCAAGACAACACCTTTAAATCCATTCAGGCTGTCAAAATTCCGATGTTACTCGTCGATAATGACAAAGGAGCGGTGGCCCAAAACATTTCTGAAAGCCTTAGGGCATCGGAATTGTTCGAGCTAGTCGAAAATCAAAATGAGACCGAGGTACAGCGGTTGGTCCGCACTGGCGAATATAAAATGGCCATCGTTATTCCAGAAAACCTGTCCCGTGACCTCAATCTTAAAATCGAGGAAAATGTGGAAGGTATTCTGGCAAAATTCGGTATGGAAGAGGAGAACATCCCCATGGTCAAATCAAAATTGGAGCCCAAACAGGTAACCCTCTATTTTGATCCCGCTACACAACAAGCCTTTAAAAGCTCGGTGCGCAGTACCATCAACCAAATGATTTCGAAAATAGAAAGCCAAACGATCTACAAGGCCTTCCAGGAACAACTGACGGATGATGAGTCGGAAGTTATCTTCGAGACCGACCAATTCATCACCTTTACCGAAATCGACCCAAGCAACGAAGCAAAACCGATTACCCCCAATTCAACCCAACACAATATTCCGGCATGGACGCTTTTCGCTATCTTTTTTATCATCTTGCCCCTGGGCATCAATATGGTAAACGAAAAAAATCAGGGAACCTTCGTACGGCTGCGTACCAATCCGGTATCCTATGCGACCGTTTTGGGCGGCAAAACCATCGTTTATCTTGGCGTAGCCCTAGTACAATTCGTATTGATGCTCTTGGTCGGAGTGTATCTCTTTCCTATGCTGGGATTACCGCGATTAGAAATATCAGGTAGGTTACCGTTATTAGTTACAGTGGCTTTCTTTGCCGGTTTGGCGGCCGTCGGGCTTGGCTTACTATTAGGCACTATCGCCAAAACACAAGAGCAATCGGCACCCTTCGCGGCAACATTCGTAGTGATCTTGGCGGCAATTGGTGGCGTATGGGTCCCCGTTTTCGCCATGCCGAAATTCATGCAGCACCTATCGCAGTTATCACCTATGAATTGGGGGTTAAATGCCTTTTATGATGTATTTTTGCGCGATGTAGGGCTCGTCGAAATCGTTCCTGAAATCAGTTTACTCTTGTTCTTTTTTATTGTCGTAACGGCAATCGCCATCATTTATAACAAACGAAAAAATGCCGTCTAATACACCGAAAGAAATTAGTTTTACCAGCGAAGTGCGTGTTCGTTTTGCAGAGGTCGACCCGCTGGGAATCGTTTGGCATGGCAACTATATTCAATATTTTGAGGATGGGCGCGAGGCCTTCGGGCGCCATCACGGCATTTCCTATCTCGACCAAAAAGACAGCAATTTTTCGACCCCTATCGTCGAGTCGAAATGTGAGCACAAACTTCCGCTGACCTATGGCGATGTCGCTACCGTAAAAACGACCTATGTAGATTGTGAGGCGGCAAAGATGATTTTCACCTACGAAATCCTGAATCCACAAGGCCAAGTAGTCTGCAAAGGCAGGACCGTTCAAGTATTCGTAGCGCTAGGTGGGGAACTTTCCTTGGTTATTCCCGATTTTTTTATCGCATGGAAGAAAAAAGTAGGTCTACTGGATGGATAAGGTCTATCTCTCATACAACACTATTGTTTCCGCTTACGGATTGGATTCCGCTTCGGCTATTTCGCAAATCAAACAAGGGGTCTCCAGCTTAAAATTGACCGATGACAAAAATATTCTTCCCAATCCGTTTTATACCTCGAGATTGGAAGATGATATTATTGAAAAAGCATTCGCACAATTAGGACCGTCAGAAAAGATGACCCAGCTGGAACAGTTGATGGCAATTTCACTTTCCAAAACCATCAAAGCATCCGATATCGAATTGAATGAAAGGGTAGGCTTGATCATTTCTACCACCAAAGGGAATATCGACACCTTGGAAAGCGGCAACTCGTTCTCCAAAGAACGCGCCTACCTTTCAGTTCTGGGAAAAAAACTAACCTATTTTTTCGGTTTTCAAAACGATGCTTTGGTGCTCTCGAATGCCTGCGTCTCCGGAGTGTTGGCCATAGCCATAGCCAAACGATTTGTTGAACAGGGTAAGTACGACCATGTTTTTGTCGTGGGAGGTGATTTAGTTACACAATTCATACTATCTGGCTTTAATGCTTTTCAAGCCTTGAGCGATGAGATTTGTCGCCCATACTGCAAAACCAGGACCGGCATCAACATCGGCGAGGTTGCGGCTAGCGCTTTCGTAACAAAAGATGTACAACGATTGAGCGAGGAGGCCGTTGAAATACTAGGGGAAGCATCCCGCAACGATGCGAACCACATCTCCGGCCCTTCGAGAACCGGAGAAGGATTGCACCGAAGCATACAAGCCGCCCTGGCCCAAGCTGATCTTACCCCAGACGCCATCGATTATGTGTCCGGCCATGGCACCGCTACGCTATTCAATGATGAGATGGAGGCCATTGCCTTCAATAGGTCTGGCCTACAAGACACCCCACTCAACAGTTTAAAGGGATATTTCGGGCATACGCTGGGCGCATCCGGACTTTTAGAGACCATCATTGGCATGCATTCCTTACACCAAAACATACTTTTTTCGAATTTAGGCTTTCAGGAACTCGGTGTTTCGGAACCTTTGAACATTATTCAAAAAACAACCCCGACCACCTTGAAAACTTTTTTAAAAACCGCATCCGGTTTTGGCGGTTGTAATACCGCCGCAATCTTCAAAAAAGTGAACTAATGCATGATATACAGCACATTACTTCTTAAATTCACACCTGAGAAATTCTTTCTGAAAACCTAGCATATGTTAACAAAACCAATGAGAGCGTTCGAAGCGCTGCAAGAAGCCCAGAAAATAGCTCTCGCCCCCTTTATTTTTCAGACCGTAGTAGCACTCAAGAAGTTAGGCATACTTAACTTTATTTTTGACAATAATGCCAAGGGAGGGGTAAACATCGAAGAAATTTCAACGGCCTTATCCCTTAGTGAATACGGCCTAGGTGTTTTACTGGAAATGGCGGAAAGCGCGAACGTCGTCTCTAAAGATGACTCAGACCGCTATGAATTGACGAAAACCGGTTATTTTCTAAACTACAATCCGGTAACCGGGGTCAATATCGATTTCACGAATGAAATCTGTTATAAGGGGCTTTTTCACTTAAAGGATTCCATAGAAAAGGGCCATCCCGAGGGCTTAAAAGAATTGGGTGATTGGCCAAATATATACCATGGCCTATCGCAATTGAACCATAATGAACAAAAGGCTTGGTTCTCGTTCGACCACTATTATTCCGATGAAATATTTCAAGTGGCCTTGGATACGCTATTCCAAAAGAAACCAAAGGTCGTATATGACATTGGCGGAAATACAGGAAAATTCGCGGTCGCCTGTTGTACTTCCGACCCTGATATCAAAGTTCACATCTTCGATTTACCTGGGCAGTTGGCAAAAGCACTTGCCAATGCCGAGTCCAAAGGTTTTGCAGACCGTATTACAGGTACCGAAATTGACTGGTTATCGGAGAACCCGCAGATTCCCAAGGGTGCCGACACTATTTGGATGTGTCAGTTTCTAGACTGTTTTTCAAAGGAGGAAATCGCCAAAATCCTGAGCGTTGCGGTTATGGCCATGGATGCCGAAACCGATTTGATCATTATCGAAACTTTTACCGACCGTCAGAAATTTGGCAGTGCAAAGCTCGTTCTTGAAGCCACTTCACTATATTTTACCGCCTTGGCGAACGGAAACAGTAAGATGTACAAGTCAAGTGAATTCGAAACCCTTATCTCCGAAGCCGGATTGCTGATCACAGCCGATAGGCCGCTAGGGGAATACCATACCGTGCTAAGGTGCAAAAAAGCGTAAATGATATGGCCGCCTCAGCGTACATACAAGACTATTGCCACATCAGGGATTCTAAAATCGCGGTAAATGGCGAAACCATTTTTAAGGGGGATACCGAAGATTTTCCATCATTTATCAAAGCCGCATATAAGGCACTCGACACCGACTATGGAAAGTTTTTCAAGATGGACCATTTAAGCAAACTGGCATTCATCGCCAGTGATTTGTTGTTGCACAATGAAAAGGAAAAAAACATGGCTTTGGTTCTTTCAAACAGGGCGGGCAGCCTAGACACCGACCGCAAGCACCATTCAAGTATGGCCGATTATCCCAGCCCAGCGGTATTCGTTTACACCTTGCCCAATATCTGTTTGGGCGAGATCAGTATCAAACATCGCCTTTATTCGGAGAATGCTTTTTTTGTTTTCGACCGCTTTAATGCCGATGCGCTTTTTGACTATGCCAATGTGCTCCTGGACTCCCAAAAAGCGGAAAAAGTACTTTGCGGCTGGGTGGATATGGATGAAGGAAAATATGATGGCTTTTTGTACGTTGTATCAAAGAATGGTATTTTTACACATTCAACCGAAGAAATCAATCGATTATACCAAACCCCATGAGCGATCTGAAACTAGAACTAAAGGAAAAAATCATTGAGCAGCTGAACTTAGAAGATGTTTCAGTTGCGGAAATAGGTGATACCGATCAACTGTTCGGTGATGGTTTGGGTCTTGATTCTATTGATGCCTTGGAACTGATTGTAATGCTCGACAAAGATTATGGCATTAAATTGGCCGACCCCAAAGAGGGTCGAAAGATTTTTGAATCGGTTGAGACCATGGCAAATTATATTACGGCCCACCGCTCTTAGACCCTAATATTTATGGTATTCCAGCACCCCATATCTTTTGGGATGAAATGCGCACATCATGAACTCAAAAAACATTCGATATTCGTATTTTTACCAATAGGTTATCTTTTGAACTAGACTATGGGAAAAGGTGTTGCGATTACGGGCATGGGTATTATTTCCGCCATTGGGAACAATGTACAGGAGAACTACGAATCCCTTCTCAATTCAAGAACGGGAATCTCCAAAATTTCCAAAATTGACACCATACATAAAGATGACATCTTAGTCGGTGAAATTTCTACAACCAACTCCACATTTGAAGCGCAATTGGGCCTGGAGGAAAATTCCTGGTCTCGAACTTCGTTATTAGGTGTTATTGCCGCAAAAGAGGCAGTTCAGCAAGCGGGCGTCTCCGATATCAATGATTGCCGAACGGGTTTGATTTCAGGCACCACGGTTGGAGGAATGGACAAATCGGAAGAATATTTTTATGATTACTTCGAACGGGACACCGCTTGGAAATTCATCAACACCCTGCATGCAGGCGATTCTACCCAAAAAATTGCAGATAGCCTCGGGCTTGAAGAGAGCTTTGTAACCACTATTAGCACCGCCTGTTCTTCGGCGGCAAATGCCATAATGCTTGGAGCGCGTATGATCAAGGCCGGTGAACTGGATCGTGTGGTCGTGGGCGGCTCCGACGCTCTTTCAAAATTTACGATCAACGGCTTCAAGACACTAATGATCCTCTCCGAATCCTATAATACCCCCTTCGATGATAATCGAAAGGGACTTAACCTGGGAGAGGCGGCCGCATTCTTGGTTTTGGAATCCGACGCTATCGTTTCCCGCGACAACAAAGAAATTTTGGCTTATGTAAAGGGGTACGGGAACGCGAACGACGCCCATCACCAAACGGCATCCTCCGACAATGGCGACGGTGCTGTTTTAGCGATGCGAAAAGCACTTAAAATCGCTGAATTGGAGCCTGACGCGATAGACTATGTTAATGCCCACGGCACGGCGACCCCGAACAACGATTTGTCGGAAGGTCGCGCCATGCTACGCGTTTTTGATGGTCAGGTACCTGAATTCAGCTCTACCAAGGCGTTTACCGGGCATACCCTGGCAGTGGCAGGTGCGGTAGAGGCTGTGTATTCCGTTTTGGCCTTGCAGAACAATATGGTGTTTCCCAACCTTAATTTTAAAACTCCCATGCAAGAGTTCGACCTGCTTCCCGAAGTGGCCTTAAAAGAAAAAGAATTGAACGTAATCCTATCCAACTCCTTCGGATTCGGAGGAAACTGCACCACCCTATTATTTTCAAAAGAGGCCTAATGAAAAAAATATACATCAATAGCGTTGGTTCGGTCTCCCCCCAAAAGACTTTTGACAATTCCGATTTCCTGGAAGAAGTCGTCTATCACGACACCAATGTCATGAAGGTAATTGACCCCAACTACAAAGACTATATTCCTCCTGCGGCCGCACGGCGTATGGCAAAGGGCATTAAAATGAGCACGGTGGCCTCCAGAACCGCTTTAAATGAAGCAGGTCTCGAAAATGTAGATGCCATTATGGTCGGTACGGGTTTGGGCTGCATTGGCGACTCGGCAAAATTCGTTGGTGATATTATCGACAATAACGAACAATTTTTAACCCCTACCCGCTTTATCCAATCGTCGCACAACACGGTTTCGGGTCAGATTGCCTTGGCCATAGGATGTACCGGTTACAATTTTACCTACGTAAATGCATCCGTTTCTTTTGAATCCTGCCTGATCGATGCCATCCTTCAGCTGCGAACGAACGAAGCCCGAAATATGCTGGTCGGAGGTGTCGACGAAATAGCCGACCACCATGTTCGAAGTCACCAACTCATCCAACATATTAAAAATGAACCTGTAGCTGCCCAAAAATTGCTTGAAAGCGACACCAAAGGCTGTATTACTTCGGAAGGCGCCAATTTTTTTGTGCTTTCGGATGAAAAGCAACCGACTACCTATGCGGAATTGGTAGCGGTAAAAACATTCAACACCCTATCCAAAGACCGGCTTGCAATCGTTGTGTCTGATTTTCTTTCTGAAAACGACATGGGACCCGAAGAAGTCGATATGGTCATATTGGGCAACAATGGCGATGTTGATTTTGACGGATACTATTCCATCTTAAGCGAAGGTATGTTCGAGAATACCTGTCAACTCTACTACAAACACCTATCCGGGGAGTTCGATACTGCGGCAAGCTTTGCCTTTTGGCTGGGCGCTAAAATCCTGAAATCACAGTCCATCCCTGAAGCCGTAAAGTTGAATTCCATCGTGCCTGACCGTTTGAAGAATATCTTACTTTACAATCAGTACCGAGGGGAAAACCATACCCTTACGCTACTTCGCCAATGTTAAGACGTAGCGTGGTCAATAGCGTCACGATCATTCTTCTAGTAACATTTCTGGCGCTTTATTTTATTCTTGATGTGAAATGGTGGGGGTTGGTATTCCTTGTTCTCTTCGCTTGGTTTTGGATTACGCTTTTGGGTTCCTTTCTTATTCGATGGAACTACCATTTCGTATCGCTACATTCAAATAAGACTATTCCTGAGCCCTATGTGTCCATTACCTTCGATGATGGACCTAATGACCGATTTACCCCACGTATACTCGACCTACTTCAAAAACACAATGCCAAAGCTACGTTTTTCTGTATCGGGCAGCAGATAGCCAAACACCCCGAAATCCTTAAACGGATTATCGCTGAAGGACATGCTATCGGAAACCATACCTATACCCATTCCAAAGCGTTCGGTTTTTTCGGATTGGCCAGAGTAAAGTCAGAACTGCAAAAAACAAATGCGTTGATCAAAGACCTTACCGGTTTGCAAATGAATCTTTACCGACCCGCATTTGCCGTAACGAATCCGAAAATCGAGAAGGCAGTTAAAGCCTTGAATCTCTTTTCTATCGGATGGAATGTTCGCTCATTGGACACTACCCCACGATCGGAAAAGAGGGTCCTAAAGCGCATTACCTCGAAAATCTCCAAAGGTGATATTGTACTACTGCACGATACGAGCGATAAAACGATAGCCGTTTTGGAACAGTTATTGTTATTTTTGGAGGAGAAAAAGCTACGTTCGGTCTCTGTAGACCAATTGTTGAACATTAAAGCCTATGCATAAGTCATTCACCTTACCTTCCGTTGTTCCTACAAAGTGGAGCATTTGCCTACTGGTTCTTTGTTCCCTTTTAAGCACAACGGTCCTGTCGGCACAAACCAAGATGAATACTGCCGATGCGGTTGCCTTACGCCAGAAAGTGAAAGAACAAGCGGAAAGTACAAAGACGGTCAGCAGCGATTTCAAACAGTTCAAGCATTTGGATTTCCTATCCAACGACATTGAATCTAATGGCAAGCTCTTCTTTAAGGCTCCGGATTTGGTCAAATGGGAATATACCGAACCCTTCGCCTATTCGATCCTGTTCAAAAACCAAACATTGTATATCAACGATGATGGAAATAAAAGCAATATGGATGTCGGTTCGAACAAGATATTCAAACAATTGAACGAATTGATCACTTCCAGCATTCGAGGAGATATGTTCGATGAGGAACAGTTTACGATATCCTATTTTACGAAAGATGAGGATAACCTGGTGTATTTTTTACCAAAGGACGAACAGTTTGCCGAATTTATCAAAGCGTTTCATATTACCTTCAATACCAATGGGGAAGTCGATGAAGTAAAAATGATAGAACCCTCTGGAGACTACACGCAGATACTTTTCAGCAACAGGATTCTGAACCAACCCCTCTCCGATGCGGATTTTGCTCAGTAGTCTGCTATTGCTATTGGTAGGATGTGCCTCCTACCCAGTGAAAAACGGATTTTCACCATCAGCCGAGAATCCGGTACAAAACATAAACCCCTATTTTTCGGATACCTCCAAAGATTATGTATACAAAGCTAAAATCGAGGCTTTCGACAAGACCTTTGGCGGTATTTTGGCGGTCAAAAAAATCGGGCAATCACATCACCGTTTGGCCTTTACCACAGAAATGGGAAATACGCTATTCGATTTTACTTTTCGGAATGGTACTTTTAAGGTGAATCGAATTTTAAAAGACTTGGACAAGAAACTACTTATTAATATACTTAAAAGGGATTTCCTTGCCTTGATTACGGAAAATCCAAAAAATATTAAAATGTTCGAAAAGGGGGCAAAAATGCTTCAAAACGGACTTATTTTAAACAAAAAACACTATTATTTACTTGAAAACGGTCGTTTAGCGCAAATTATTAGAACCGGAAACGGTAAAGTCAAGGTGGCACATCATTTTTCGGGAATTAATGATACTAGTGCGGAAAACATTGTGATAGAGCACGAGAACATCAAACTAAAAATAACGCTCAACGCCATCAATTAATACAAGCTAGAAGATTGGGGACAATATGCATTTTGATATTATTATAGAAAAAATATCGTCCTTTGTCTCAGAGTCCCAAGTCAATATTTTGACCGTGGTTTTTTTTATGTGAGCCAAGATGGAATTTAAATGAACAATTATGCTGATTAAAGGATTATATACAGTTCAGTCGTTTGAACAGAACGGGCAGGAAATACAAGCGACCGTCAAGCTAAACGCAGCGCATGATGTCTTTAAGGGTCATTTTCCGGGTAACCCGATACTACCGGGCGTGTGTGCCATTCAAATGATAAAGGAACTCACGGAAGAGGCTACGGGCAAAACGCTATTCTTATCGGTGGCTTCGAATATCAAATTTATGGCGATCATCAACCCCGAAAAAAACGATACGATACATCTTGTTCTGCATCTTTCGGAAGATGATAATCAAATAAAAGTGAAGAATACCGTAAGTTTTGAGGAAACCTTGGCACTAAAGTTGAACGCAAGCTTTAAAATCGTTGCTTAACCAAGCAATAGTTTGCAAATCCTTAGGTCCGATATCAGGGTCTGGGAATCTTTGGATTGAAAGACTTCCACCCAAAAACTAAAAAATGAAAAGTATACTTCTTTGTTTCGGTCTCTTGTTCATTTCGTTTCTTAGCCCGGATATTTCGGCGGTTCGGGCGGACTATCGCAGTGCTTCCGAAAACCAGGAAGAAGCCGAAAAACTCTATACTGAGCTAGCATCCGTTTCGGACACCGACGAAGTGTTACTACTCGGCTATAAAGGAGCCACTGCGACCCTTATGGCCAAATATGCGAAAGGGGTCTCCGCAAAAACGGCCTATTTCAAAGAAGGCAAAGGACTGATAGAGCAGGCCATATCAACCGCTCCCGATAATATAGAGCTCCGCTATATTCGTCTAAGTGTTCAGGAAAATGCCCCGAAAATCGTTCGCTACCACAAAGAAATCGACGAAGACAAACAGTTTATCCTAGACCATTACCCGAACCTGAAAGACGGCGAGACGAAGAAATACATTAAAGGCTTTGTCTCCCAATCCGCTTCTTTTTCTGAGGCCGAAAAGCAGTTGTTTTAGGGGCCGATATCGTTATCTTTGTGTCGAATTGCAGTGCTGGATAGCACTGAAAAAGAAAGAACGTGCCGACCCCGACCCTATCTGTGAACGAGCGTATGCAACAGCTGAATTGCTGTGTGCTTATACCGACCTACAACAATGCGGGCACACTGAAAAGAGTTCTAGACGGCGTTTTGGAATATACGCCAAATATCCTGGTGGTCAACGATGGCGCTACGGACCGCACCGCCGAAATCTTATCGGACTACGCCCAGATAACCACAATACACCTTCCTAAAAACAAAGGCAAGGGAAATGCCCTAAAAATAGGTTTTGCCGAGGCATTAAAAGCTGGCTATCACTTTGCAATTACCATCGATTCCGATGGGCAACATTTTCCAGAGGATATTCCGGTTTTTTTAGATGCCCTCGAGCAGGGCGACACTAGAAATGCGCTGTATATCGGGGCGCGAAATATGGCCCAGTCAGATGTACCCGGCAAGAGCAGTTTTGGAAATAAGTTCTCGAATTTTTGGTTTCGATTCGAAACGGGAAAACGGTTAACAGATACCCAATGTGGTTACCGCTTGTACCCTTTGAAAGAAATTAGCGCACTAAAGTTGCATACCCCGAAATTCGAATTTGAAATAGAGGTTATTGTAAAAGCCGCTTGGAACGGTACTCTGGTCGAAAATGTACCGGTAAAAATATCCTATGACGGCGAGGAGCGGGTATCCCATTTTAGAACCGTCCCTGATTTTGCCCGTATCAGTGTCTTGAATACATGGTTCGTTATTGTGGCCATTTTTTATATAAAACCGCGCGATTTCTTTCGAAAAATAAAAAAAAAGGGGATTAAAAAGTTCCTCATCGAGAACGTTTTAAAGCATAACGATCCGCCAAAAAAGAAAGCACTTTCCATCGCTTTGGGAGTATTCTTGGGCATTGCCCCCTTCTGGGGTTTTCAGACCCTTTTGGTATTTGCATTGGCAGTATTCCTAAAACTGAACAAAGCCATTGCCTTCGCTTTTTCAAATATCAGCATCCCCCCGATGATTCCGTTTATCGTTTACGCCAGTGTGCAACTTGGTGTTTTGATTACAGGGGAGGATATTTCCTTTTCCATGGAAAGCCTTACGGAGAACTTCGGCGCCCTCAAACACTTGAAAACCTATATCATCGGCAGTTTAACTTTGGCGACCATTGCTTCAGTACTCTTTGGAGCGATAAGTTATCTCGTGCTTATCCTGACAGCAAAACGAAAAATAGTTACCGACAATGGGTGAAGTCTTCTCAAGCGCGTATGCATGGATAGCCCGTAATAAATGGGTAAGCCTTCTGGGCCTCCTGTTACTTGTTCTGGGTTTATTGGCCGTCGGTAGCCGAATACAGTTCGAAGATGATATCACTTCGTTGATTCCAGCAAACGATAAGGCCAAACGAATTCAAAAAGTACTGAGGTCGATTACGTTTACCGATAAGATCGTCGTCAATATTCAAAAGGGCCCAAATGGTTCCGTTGATGACCTTACCCAATATGCCACGGAGTTTCTAGACAGTGTACAAAGCACCCAAAGCGAATTTATCAAGAACGTGCAAGGGAGGGTAAACGATGAGGATATTCCCAACACATTGAACCTTATCTACGAAAATCTCCCCTTATTTTTAGAGAATGGGGACTATGCGCAAATACGTACCAAACTGTCAAAGGACAGTATCGCTAAAATCACCGAGAAAAACTACCGAACGCTCATTTCCCCTTCGGGCATCATCGCTAAAAAGACCATTGTAAAAGATCCTCTAGGATTGTCATTTATGGCTCTAAAAAAACTGCAGCAACTGGGCATCGGAGACGATTTCAAGCTTAAAAATGGTTTTTTGTTGGACAAGGACGAAACGAACATCCTTCTTTTCATCACACCAACTTACGGATCGAACGGTACCGACAAGAACATTCCTTTCTCCGATGCGCTATATAAATTGCAGGAAGAGCTGAACAAGAAATATGGTGGTAAAACCGTAAGCGAATATTATGGGGCGGCCCTGGTGGCAGTGGCCAATGCCAAACAAATTCGGTATGACATTCAGTTTACGGTAAGCATTGCCATGACAGTCCTGATCATACTGCTTATTTTCTTCTACAACAAAGTAACGCTACCCCTTATTCTCTTTGCTCCCACTCTTTTCGGGGTATTATTGTCCGTTGCATTTCTCTGTTTGCTGCGCACCAAGATTTCAGCGATCTCATTGGGTATTGGATCTGTTCTACTCGGCGTTACCTTGGATTATGCGCTACATATCCTGACCCACATCCGAAACGGAAAAAGTACCGAAAGCCTTTACAAAGAAGTGGCGCCTTCTATTTTAATGAGCAGCCTTACTACGGCCTCCGCTTTTTTGTGTTTGTTGTTTTTAGAGTCCCAAGCGCTGCAGGACCTGGGTATTTTTGCAGCGGTCAGCGTTATGGGCGCATCGGTTTTCGCATTACTTTTTATTCCACAGGTATACAGAACCGTCAAAAAAGAGCATGCCAAGACCTTTCTAGACCGTTTGGCCGGGTACCGTCTGCACCGGAACAAATGGGCCCTTGGTTTGGTAGCCCTTGTCATGTTAATAAGTGTCTTTACCTATGGAACGGTTATTTTTAATAAGGACCTCACTAAACTCAATTATGAATCGGAGGTACTAAAGGACGCCCGGGTACGGTTGGAAAAATTGACCGACATCAGTTCGAAATCGATTTACCTGTCTACCTACGGGGAGGATACCGAAACCGTATTACAGCGAAACGATTCAATTTTCCAAAAGCTAAAACTCCTCAAGGAAAACGAGCAGATCATTAGCTACAGCTCTATTGGTGGATTGATTCGTTCACAGAAAAGCCAACAGCAAAAAATCGCCGCTTGGAACCGTTTTTGGAAGCCCGACCTCAAAGCTACCGTTCGGGAAAATCTTGTGGAAAGCGGAGATGAATTTGGTTTTAAACCAACGACGTTCAACGATTTCTACGAGACCCTCGACGCCGATTTTCAGCCATTGCAGTTAGCGGACTACAGCGCAATAAACTCGTTCGCCATAGATGATTTTATTGTCGAAGACGACAATGGCACCACCATTACCTCCCTGGTAAAGATCAACGCCCCTCACGTCGATGCCATCCGAGCCATGTTCAAAGACACGCCCAATACCCTTTTGATCGATCGCCAACAGGTAAACGAGACCTTTTTAGGAAATCTGAAAAACGATTTCAACAGCCTGATCGGCTATTCGTTGGTAGTCGTGTTGTTGATTTTGTTTTTATTCTATAGGCGCTTTTCATTGACCTTGGTCACCAGCATCCCTATTTTCCTGACTTGGTTTTTGACCGTGGGAATCATGGGGCTTTTTGGTATCGAGTTCAATATCTTCAACATCATCATCTGTAGTTTTATTTTTGGCCTGGGGGTCGATTACAGTATTTTTATCACGAACGCGCTCTTCACCCAATACCGTACGGGCGACCGAACCTTGCCCACGCATAAGACTTCAATCATTCTTTCGGTCATTACGACCATCGCCGGCGTCGGGGTGATGATTTTTGCCAAGCATCCCGTGCTATACACAATATCATTGGTGTCGATTATAGGAATTCTATGTGCCGCCTTCGTATCCTTTACCGTACAGCCCTTATTGTTTCGTTTATTTATCGGTAGCCATAAAAAAAGACCGATTTCGCCGCGGTATTTGATACATTCCTTATTGTCATTCGGTTATTTTGGAATAGGAGGGTTTTTGCTTTCCGTTTACGCAGGGTTCCGACTCAAAATTTCCCCTAAAAGTAGACTACGGCCGAACCTTGGTTTTCACAAAACGGTTTCTAAATTGATGGGATCGGTACTCTATACCAATCCTTTTGTTTCTAAAAAAATCATAAATCCGCATAACGAGAGCTTTGAAAAACCGGCGATGCTCATTGCGAACCACACATCGTTTCTGGACATTTTGGTCGTTGGGATGTTGCATCCCAAAATTATCTTTTTGGTCAACGATTGGGTCTACAATTCGCCTATTTTCGGGAGTGCGGCAAAACTAGCCGGGGCCTATCCGGTTTCCGCGGGCATGGAAAAAGGAGAAGCATATTTAAAGGAAAAGGTAGCTCAAGGATTTAGTTTGATCGCCTTTCCCGAAGGAACGCGATCCAACAGCAACAAAATAAAACGCTTTCACAAAGGGGCGTTCTACTTGGCGGAACAATTTGGCCTAGATTTGTTGCCCGTATTGATTCATGGAAATTCGGAGGTGCTCCCAAAAGGAAGTTTTATCATTCGGGACGGAAGCATTACCATTGAATTACTGCCTCGAATCGAACAAGACGATAAGCATTATGGTGAAAACTATACCGCACGTTCCAAAACTATCGGAGCGTACTTTAGAACGGAGTTCCGGAGGCTTCGCAATACCATTGAGACCGAAACCTATTGGCAGAAAACATTGTTGGAACACTACCGATACAAGGGCGATACGGTATTTTCAATAATTAAGAAAGACCTCGCACACTATCAGGAGCCCTATCATCGTATTTTAAAAGTTGTCGGCACCAAGGATAGTATCGTACATCTTTCGGATGCCTTCGGTCAGTTAGACTTGCTTCTGGCGCTCGATTCCATCGACCGAAAAATTAACGTGTTTCTAAAGAACAGTGATGCTCAAAAACTGCTTGAAAACAATTTTCTAACCCAACAGTATAGCAAAATCACTATCCATGACTCGATTGAAAGGGCCATGCAACTCTCCGCAACTGTTTTGATATTGGATTTTGGTACTTTTGAAAACACCCCTCTTGACCAGAAAATATGGGAAGTCTTTGATACCATAGTACTGCTTAAGGAAGCAGTGCACGGGTTCTCCAATAGCCTACAAGAATCGGGTTTCGCTATTTCTGAACAAAGCGATAACTTTATGGTTCTTTTAAAAAATAATCCAACAACATGAAAGACCATTACGACATCGTAATTATCGGCAGTGGCATGGGCGGTCTTGTAGCCGCCAATATTATGGCACGTGAGGGTAGATCGGTCTGTGTGTTGGAAAAAAACAATCAATACGGGGGTAATCTACAGACGTTCGTTAGGGAACGGACCATTTTCGATACCGGTGTACATTATCTGGGCGGACTCTCGGAAGGTCAAAATTTGCACCGTTATTTCAAGTACTTGGATATCCTGGAGGGTTTGGAGTTCAAACGACTCAACGAAGATGGTTTCGATATCATCACCTTCGATAATGATCCGAACGAATATGCCCATGCACAGGGTTATACCAATTTTGAGAATAGCTTGATCGCTCAATTTCCAGAGGAAGAAAATGCCATTAGGACCTATACGGCCAAGCTTCGGGAAACCTGTGCCAAATTTCCATTGTACAACGTGCAAGTAGGCAAACCCTACTACGAAGATTCCGATATGTTCGAGTTTCCGGCCAAACCCTTTATCGACTCCTTGACGGAGAACGAAACCTTACGCGCGGTATTAGCAGGTTCGAACCTACTCTATGCCGGTGACGCGGAAAAGAGTCCGTTTTACGTGCATGCCCTTTCCGTTAATTCCTATATCGAAAGTGCCTACCGTTGTGCCGATGGGGGCAGCCAGATTACCAAATTGCTTATTCGCAAATTAAAGGAACACGGTGGCGATGCCTTTAAACATCAAGAAGTAATCGATTTTGAAGTGGTAGATAAGAACGTCGTTTCGGTCACTACGGCCCAAGGCCTTGTTGTAAAGGGGGATGTTTTCATTTCGAACATTGAACCCAAAACCACGGTAAAATTGGTCGGCGAGGAACACTTTAGAAAATCCTATAGCAAACGCATTGCGGAAATAGACAGCACCATTTCGGCCTTTAGCATTCATGCGGTGTTAAAGCCGAATACCTTCAAATACCTAAACAAAAATTATTATCATTTCAAGGATTACGATGCCGTATGGAACGGGCACGAATACACCGAAGAGAATTGGCCCAGAACCTATATGGTGAGCATGGGTGTGCGCAAGAACCAAGATGAGTGGGGAGACCAGTTGACGGCCATAAGCTATATGCACTATAATGAAGTGGCACAGTGGGAAGATACCTTCAATACCGTAGCACGTAAAAACGATCGTGGCCAAACGTATACCGAATTCAAAAAGGCGAAAACGGAGATTTTCCTGAACGAATTGGAAAAAAAATTCCCCAATATCAGGGAATGCATTCAATCTGTTCACACCTCAACACCATTGTCGTATCGCGACTATATCGGCTGCAACCGAGGATCGATGTACGGTTACGTTAAGGATGTGAACAACCCGTTGAAGTCATTTATATCGCCCCGTACCCGTGTTCCGAATTTATTGTTTACAGGGCAGAGTCTGAACATGCATGGTATATTGGGAGTCACCATCAGCGGTGTGTTAACCTGTTCAGAGCTGCTTGGCCAAGAGTATTTGGTGCGTAAAATCAATGCCGTGAGCGACAAGGTAAAAACAGCATGAAGATATGGAATGGATTTCCCTCGAGAGGGAATAGCATTTAGATAATTAAAAATATTAATAAGTGACCGGTTCGTTTAAAGTTTACTTTATATCGAATTTAGCAATTGAATTCAAACTTGAATATTGAAAAATGGGTCAATTTAGAACCAGCCCGGTAAAACGGGTCGAGCACATTTCGAAGGAAGATTTTATCAAATACCACTACAAGCCTCAAATTCCGGTGTTGATCACCGGTCTGACGAAAGACTGGCCGGCCTATGAAAAATGGAAACTCGATTACATTCAGGACCATGCAGGCGATCAGATAGTACCGCTGTACGATAATGAGCCGGCAAAGGACAAGGAAAGCGTCTATGCCCCGGCAAAAGAAATGAAGCTCTATGATTACGTAGAACTACTCAAGACCCAACCGACCGATTTGCGTATCTTTTTCTATAACATCCTGAAAGAAATGCCTGAATTATTAAAGGATTTCGAGTATCCCGACATCGGCCTTAAATTCTTTAAAAAGCTTCCGGCCCTCTTTTTCGGCGGTGGTAAATCAAAAGTTTTTATGCACTACGACATCGACCTCCCGGATAGCATGCATTTTCATTTTCACGGGGATAAAGTGGTCAACCTGTTCTCCCCGGCCCAGACCAAATATTTGTACAAAGTGCCTTTCTCCATTCATAATTTGGAGGATATCGATATGGATAATCCCGATTTTGAAAAATACCCAGCCTTGCGACATGCAGCGTGTATCCGGGCCGAAATGAAACACGGTGATGCGCTATACATGCCCAGCGGCTATTGGCATTCCATCCGCTATTTGAACGGGGGTTTCTCGATGACCTTGCGGGCCTTGCCGCGCCACCCCAAACGCTTTGCGACCATGCTTTACAATGTGCTTATCATGCGGAATTTCGATAATGTTACACGAAAGTTCCGTGGACAAAAATGGCTGGACTATAAGAACGAATGGGCGATTCGTCGTACGCACCGTAATTTGAACACTGTAAAAAATAGTGACTCTTGAAGATCCCAAGGGTTGGAATCAGGTTTAGTTGAAGGCTCAAGAACAAGAATTCATCTTTTCTTCCATTTCGCCCAGCGCAGAGTTTGGAATCTATGCAAAGAAAAATATCCATAAAAAACATACTTTCCTGTATCAGCATCTTGCTCATACTCACCTCCTGCGGGGTCGCGAAGTCGCTGCGTGATATGCCCAATATCGGTCAATACGAAGCCGATATTCCACAACGGGTACAGGTTTCGGACAGCACATATGTTTTAGGGGATAACTTTCTGACGAAAAATAAGCAGGGACAATGGGAATTGCTCGTCAGTGGCAACCCTTTGGAAATCGGGCTCAAAACGGGAAGTCTTACCCGGGAACTGTTCCAATATCAGGAGAAGGTATTTATCGATAAAATAAATGAACTGGTACCCTCCGAAGGCAGACAGAAACTGCTCAAGAAATTTCTGGCCTGGTACAATCGAAAAATGTATCTCAACATCGATGAACAGTTCAAAGCCGAAATTTACGGTATTTCGCAATATGCCTCGGCCGATTACGACTATATCGCGGAACCTTACCCCAGGGTATTGTATTTTCATGGCGCGCACGATATTGGCCATGCGCTGAAGGACTTGGCCTTGGTAGGCTGTTCTTCATTTGCCGCATGGGGTGAACAGACCGAAGATGGAAAATTACTCATAGGCAGAAATTTCGACTTCTATGCGGGAGACGATTTTGCTAAAAACAAGATTATCGCCTTTGTTGAACCTGAAGAGGGCCATAATTTTATGTCGGTCACCTGGGGCGGCTTTATCGGGGTGCTCTCGGGAATGAACGACCAGGGCTTGACCGTGACGATCAATGCCGGAAAGTCTTCCATTCCCTTGATTGCCAAAACCCCAATTTCAATCGTGACCAGGGAAATTCTGCAATACGCCTCGACGATTGACGAGGCCATTGCCATCGCGAAAAAAAGAGAGGTATTTGTATCGGAATCCATATTTATCGGAAGTGCGAAAGATAAAAAAGCCGCCGTAATCGAAGTTTCTCCTAAAAAATTCGGGGTGTATGAAGTTCCCAATTCCAATCAGCTGATCTGCTCCAATCATTTTCAAAGTGCGGCTTATGCCGATGATAAGGACAATCAAAAACACATCTTGGAGAGCCATTCGCAGTACCGTTTCGACCGTATGGAGGAGCTTTTAGAGGCCAGCCCGAAAATGACCGTGAGAGATGCCGTATCCCTATTGCGAAACAAAGAAGGGTTGGATGACCAGCCCATTGGCTACGGTAACGAAAAGGCCTTGAACCAATTGTTGGCGCATCACGGTATCGTATTTCAACCCGAGGATTTAAAAGTGTGGGTTTCCAGTAATCCCTATCAATTGGGGGAGTTTGTAGCTTATGACTTGAATACCGTTTTTACCGGCAAAAACAAAAGCGTTAAGGTGGCCTCGCTATCCCACCCCCAAGCAAATATCGAGAAAGATCCTTTTCTGCGGTCGGAAGCTTTTCATGCTTATGAAAACTACCGTACATTATCGCGAAAAGTAAGAGAGGCCATTGTGCTGGAAACCGATTTGACGGCCGAAGAACAGCAAGAATTCATTCGTAGCAATCCCGAATTTTGGGAAGTACATTACCTCATCGGCCTTTACAATTACAACAAAGGCTACGAGCGGTTGGCCTTGGAACATTTCCTGAACGCCCAGACCAAGGAAATTACGACGGTCCCAGACCGGAAAAAAGTAGAAAAGTATATTCGCAAACTTAAACGCAGTAACACCTGATGATTCCAGCAATCGAGCAAGCATCCACAGCCGAAATAAAAGCCTTTCAAGAAGAAAAGCTACAGGAAACCCTGCACTATGTTATTGAAAATTCTCCCTACTACCGTCGCATATTCAAAACGCATAAAATACAGGTTTCCGATATCACTACCTTGGAAAGTCTTTCCGTAATTCCCGTAACGACCAAAGAGGAGCTGCAACGTTACAACGATGATTTCTTTTGTGTTCCAAAATCAAAGATCATCGATTTTGTGACCACCTCTGGAACCTTGGGCGAACCGGTAACCGTCGGACTAACCGACAAGGATTTAGACCGTTTAGCCTATAACGAAGCCATTTCTTTCGCTTGTGCCGGAATCGGTGAAGATGATATATTACAATTGACCACTACAATGGACCGGCGTTTTATGGCGGGACTGGCTTATTTTTTGGGTATTCGCAAATTAGGTGCCGGTATTATCCGTGTAGGGGCAGGTATTCCCGAATTGCAATGGGATACGATATTAAAGTTTAAGCCGACCTACCTTATCGTAGTACCTTCTTTCTTGCTGAAACTGATTCAATACGCCAAGACGAACAGCATCGATTTGACAGATTCTGGAATCAAGGGAGCCATTTGCATTGGGGAATCGCTTCGCAATCAGGATTTCTCCATGAACGTACTAGCAAAAAAAATAACACAGGATTGGGATATCGAGCTCTATTCTACTTATGCCTCTACGGAAATGAGCACGGCCTTTACCGAATGTTCGGAGCGACAAGGCGGTCATCAACATCCCGAACTGATCATTACCGAAATCGTTGATGAGCATGACAATCCAGTTGCCCCTGGCACTTCTGGGGAACTGGTCATTACCACGCTGGGCGTCGAGGCCATGCCATTGATTCGCTTTAAGACCGGCGACCTCGTTGTTGCGCACGACTCCCCTTGCCAATGTGGCAGAAACACCTTGCGCCTGGGACCCGTAATCGGCCGAAAAAAGCAGATGATCAAATACAAGGGCACCACGCTTTATCCTCCGGCAATGGACAACCTTTTGGCCGACTTCTTAGCAGTCAAAAGTCACGTTATCGAAATTTACCACAACGACATCGGTACCGATGAAATTCGGATCAAGATATTCGCGCCGCAAGCCCCGCAAGGACTCTTACTGAAAATCAGGGACCATTTCCGTTCAAAGCTGCGGGTAAGTCCGACCATTGAAACCTGTACTAGGGAAGAAATCCAGCGGTTGCAACATTCAAAATTGGGTCGCAAACCGGTAAGTGTTATTGATCGGAGGTAGTCCCATTCCTACCGTACGTATTTGCGCGGAACAGTAAATGCCCTCATTTCATTTCAAAGGTACAAGCGACGAAGCAATCTGTCTACTGTAGAATAAATTCGAATTCCAGACGTATTTGCGAGGAGCGGTCAAACGTTCTCTTAAAATGTAAATAGATTAGAAGCGACGAAGCAATCTGTTCACTATTGAATCAATTTGAATTCCAGACGTATTTGCCGGGTGCAGTAAACGCACTCATTCCACTGTAATGGGTATAAGCGACGAAGCATGCTGTTTACAACAGAACAAATTCGAATTCCAGACATATTTGCGAGGAGCCGTAAAACGTTCTTGTCATACGCGAATAGGTAGAAGCGACGAAGCAATCCGTTGCATACAAGTTCCTAGATGAGAGATTACTTCGTCGCCGCAACCCTTCTAGAAAAATTTCGTGATTCGTTCGGCTCCTCGTAAATACGAATTATATTCAGCTGTTAAAAGTAAAACAACCATCCATCCGACAAATCCTTCCAATCAGGATTCATAGATTTAATCAGTTTTTCTTTTCGCCTGCGATTACCGGCCTTTAGTTGTCTTTCTCTAGCTAATGCTTGATTTATATCATTGAATTCCTCAAAATACACCAGCTTATTACAATTATATTTTGACGTAAATCCCTTATAAAATTTAATCTTATGTTGATAGATTCGCCTCACCATATTGCTCGTAACACCGATATAGATAACCGTATTGTTCTTATTAGCCATAAAGTAAATGTGAGACATTTTCATGCTTCGCTTTTTCTAAAGAAGCTCCCATAAAATTCAATATTCTTAAAACTTGAAAGTGACAAGGTATTACTCAACTTTCAAGAGGCATATTGTCACATACCGAACGTGTATGCGAGGAGCTGTAAACGCACTCATCCCATTTCAATGGTACAAGTGACGAAGCAATACATTGCATAAAAGTTCCTAGATGGCAAATTACTTCGTCGCAGCTACCTTTTAGAAAAATTTCATGATTCATTCGGCTCCCCGAAAAAACCAAATGAACTCGTCTTGAGTTTCTGTTTGGAACCGAGATTTTTGGCTTTTGTGCCCTAACGAAGGCTTTTTCGAACAGCATAGCCGTAGCTATGGTGTGAGGAAAAGATGAGATTAGGGTGCAAAATGTGAAAATCGTAGGTAAAAGAGAAACTCAAGACGAGTTCAATGCTATACATCCAACAAATACAAGCCGATCTTGATTTTCCAATAGGGTACTTGCTCTTTGAAGTATTCAAAATAAGCTTTCAATCCCTCTGCTTCGGGCAGGTCGGTTTTGGCCTTTTCAATGCTGGAAAGCTCTTCGGGAGTAACCAATTCATGTAGATCTATGGCTTCGCCTAGGGCATGCATTTTCAATAGATGACCGTAGATGGTATTCTCGGTAAGCTGCCTTACCTCGGCGATTTGTTTTGGGGAAAGTCCATCTTGAAACAAGGCCCAGCTTTTTTCGTGCGTTGGGGTTTTGGGTTTTGATGCTTCTAGGTGTGCTGCGATTTCCTTCAGGAAAATGGTGCCATATTTTTCCAACTTGGCCTGTCCGACCCCGGATACCTCGGCAAATTCTTGCAGGGTCTTTGGTTGTTTGGCTTCCATGTCTTTTAAACTGGCATCACCGAAGACGACATAGGCAGGTACGCCCTGCTCTTTCGCGATTTGATACCGCAGTACTCGTAGTTTTTCGAAAAGTCCCTGCTTCTCTTTTCGGGTTCGGGCTTTCTTTTCGACCTGTTGCTCGACTTGATTCAATACTGCCAACTGTACCGGTTTTTTGTCATAAAGGATTTCTTTGGCCAATGGAGTCAGTGAAATGCGACTGTTCTCCCTAAAATTGATTTCCAAAACGCCCTGATTCAATAATTGAATGACGTATTGCTGCAAATCCTGCCATGAAATTTCCTTAACCGCCCCGTAGGTTTTGACATGTTGCAGCCCCTTTTCGAACACTTGGGCATTTTGTGCCCCACGAAGCACGTCAATAAGGGTTCCCATGGGTTCCTTTTCGTTCATACGGGCAACCGCCGAGCATATTTTTTGCGTTAGAAGCGTTGCATCGAAATATGAGGGTGGTGCTTTACAAATGTCACAGTTGCCACAGCCTTCGGTTACATGTTCGCCAAAATAGTTCAATAAGGCGATCCGACGGCAGCTCAACGCCTCGGCATATTGTTGCATACGTTCGAGCTTGGCAAACTGTACTTGGGCGTTTTCACTATCGGCGATGAATTTTCGAAGCTGTACTACATCGGCATAGCTGTAAAAAAGTAGCGTATGGGCGGGTAGCCCGTCACGTCCGCTACGACCGATTTCCTGATAATAGCCTTCTAGATTCTTTGGCAGGTTATAGTGTATGACCCAACGCACGTTGCTTTTATCGATACCCATACCAAAGGCAATGGTGGCACAAATGATGGGGGTACGATCATTAATGAAATCTTCTTGTACTTGTGTTCGCTCTTCCGTACTCATGCCGGCATGGTAGGCCTTTGCATCGTAACCGGATTGTTGTAATTTCTCGGCAAGCAGCTGCGTACTTTTTCGGCTGAGGCAGTAAATGATTCCGCTTTCATCGGAACGTTCCCTCAAGAAATTGAGGATTTGTTTCATACGATCCTGCCCGGGACGCACATCCAAATATAGGTTGGGGCGATTGAAAGAGGCGAGGTGCCGTGAGGCATGCGGAATGGAAAGTTGCTCGGCAATGTCATCTTGGGTAGTCTTATCGGCCGTAGCGGTCAAGGCCATTACGGGAATGTCCAGAAATCGGGCTTTTAGACTTCCCAATTGCGCATATGCCGGTCGGAAGTCATGCCCCCAAGAGGAAATACAATGGGCCTCGTCAATAGCGAACAAACTTATTTTGATCTCTTGAAAAACCGCATCGAACTGACCGATGCTTTCCGGAGCGACATAAAAGAGTTTAAGCGATCCGCTCTTGAGCTGTTGCAGGATTTCCTGTTGTACCTCATAGGGTTGTGAACTGTTGGAATAGGCAGCGGCGATACCATTCGCCTGCAATACATCTACCTGATCCTTCATCAGCGCGATCAATGGGGATACTACGATTGCCGTACCTTCCAATGCCAAAGCCGGGAGTTGAAAACAAAGCGATTTACCACCCCCGGTGGGCATAATGGCCAGAACGTCGTTCGTCGACATTACGTCCTGTATGACTTCCAGTTGATTGGGTCGGAAGTTGTCATAGCCAAAATGGGTTTTAAGAAGGGGTAAGAGGTGTTCTTTACGGTCAGTTACAAGCATGGGTAAAGTTATGGAATGTTATACTGGTTTTAAATTGAAAATGTAGGATGATCGGGATTTACCTCAGCATTTGATCAGCCAGTAGGGCGAAAGCTACAATCCGCTTAGTTTTCTTTAAGGAGTCTTTGCGAGGAGCCGCTAATTTGTCTTTGGTGATAGTAATGGTTAAAGCGACGAAGCAATCTGCTACTTAGGTGTCCCAAAGCCAAAGATTACCCCGTCGCATTACCACTGTAGTCTTGAAAAGATGTATTCGGTTACTTGTCAAGACCTGATGTACCTACTTGCCCAACATCAAAAGCTCATTGCATTTAATTTCGGTAAAGTAGCGCTTTTCGCCTTCCTTGGTTTCGTAGGAACGGTGCGTTAATTTACCCTCAATGGCTACCTGCTTGCCTTTGGTCAGATAGTTCTCTACAATCTCTGCGGTCTTGCCCCAGGCGACTACGTTGTGCCATTGGGTATCCTCCACTTTTTCGCCTTGGGCGTTTTTGTAACTATCGCTGGTGGCGATGGAAAATTTGGCGAGCTTGCTGCCGTTTTCCAAGTTTACGATTTCTGGGTCTTGCCCCAAGTTTCCGATCAACTGAACTGAATTTCTAAGTGCGTTCATACTACTCATTTTAAGCGTCTGCCATAGTGTGCAGACAGGTTTAACAATTTGTTTCGCCGAGTTCCGATGTTTCGACGAGGCAAACTTAGAACAGACTCCAAATACTATTCGTGTGCTAAACATTTGTTTACGTTTGTATACGGATGTAAATGTTTACAAATGATTTTTATACTGATTATAAGGGAACTATATACATATCAAAAAATTTGAAAATCTTGTCTGTACTAAGATTATTAAAAATTAGAAATAAAACTAAAACCCAAACCCCTGACATCCCCTGACATAATCCTATGGTATTTTTGTATCAAATACTAAAATCATGGACAATGCAAACCACCGAAATCAAGCCCTTTCATGTCATCGGAATCTCCGTACGAACCACCAACGAAAACGGTCAAGCGGCCTCGGACATTGGTTCACTTTGGGAAAGGTTTATGACCGAAGGCATCTTACAAAAAATACCCCATAGGATTAACGACGACATCCTTTCGATCTACACCAACTATGAAAGCGACCATACCCGGCCTTATGACACTATTCTAGGATGCAAGGTCAGTTCTTTGGATAGAATTCCAGACGGCATGGTCGGGCAAACCTTTGTAGGCGGAACCTTCGCCAAATTTAACGCTAAAGGCAATGTGACCGAAGGAGCGGTTTACCGTACTTGGGTCAACATTTGGAATACCAACTTAAATCGATTGTATACGGCAGACTTTGAAGTTTACGGCAAAAAGGCCAGCAACCGCTCGAATGCCGAAGTCACTATTTATGTGGCCGTAGCATCTTAAAAAAACACAACTATAGGTTCTGTACCGGCAACTTTTCCATAGCAAGGCTGCATGGCTCAGTACAGTATTGCAGCAACACGAGTTTTATACTCAAAATCTTTCCCGCATCTTTTCTGGCACCCTTATACGAACTCAATTCCAAGACAAGAACGCACGAGTCACCACTCCTCTTTGCTGATTGTAAGATGTTAAGACACCATTTTATTTTGTTAAAAATTGTTTCGAATGAGTCAGGCAACCCTATCTAGTATCTCCAAATTTGCATCATTCCGATATTGGAATAAAACAACTATAACGTAATTATGTCTTTAGTAACCATCATTTTAAATATTTTACTGCCACCATTGGCCGTATTCTTAAAACACGGCGTTGGCACCACGCTCTTGATCAGTATCGTACTGACATTGTTGGCTTGGCTCCCCGGGGTCATTCATGCTTTTCTAGTAAACAAATAATAACCTATATACACAATAAAATGAAAAAGTTAGTAATCGTATTTTGTGCAGCTGCCGTTTTGGCAAGTTGTAAAGTAGAGAAAGAAAAATCAGGTGAGCTGCCGGATGTAGACGTTGATATGGATGTGGATGCCGATGCCGGTAGCCTACCCGAATTTGATGTAGATTGGGCAGAGGTAAATGTGGGCACTACCACTAAAATGGTCAAGGTTCCCAAAATCGTTGTCGTGATGGAAGAAGAGGAAGTTGAAGTTCCCGTTATCGATGTTGATATGCCAGGCGATAAAATGGAGCGGACCCTAATGGTCGAAGCGGAGGTTTCCGGAAACGAGCACGCCATCGATATTCAAGAAATCCGAGCGAACAATAATAAATTGTACGTCATTTCTACTATTGAGGAAATGGAAACTTCGTTAGGCGATAAAACCTTACGAATTCAAGATCAGGTAGAATTAAACGCGCCCGATTTGGATGTAAAGCACATCATCGTTGGTACAAAAGCGGACAGGGTTTTCAATAACAACTATACCTATGTAAGCAACATGGGCGATGTTGATGCCATGACCGAAAATGCCAAGGTGATCTACAAAAAATAAAAATCCCCCAAGGTTTATAGTAAATGTCCGATACCACTATGGTATCGGACATTTTTTGTGCCCTATTTTCAATACGGTGCACATCAAAAAATTTCATACTTTAAGGGCTTCATACTATCTAATATGCTTTTTAAACACTCGCTCGTTCTTTTCTTTCTCGGATACACACTCCTGCACGCCCAACAGCCAAAGGTAAATCAAGATCGCCTCGAAAACCGTATCCTGGAACTCGCCCAGTTCGGCCTCCAGGAAAACGGGGAGACCGAGCGGGTCGCCTTTAGCGATGCCGATGTTGCCGCCCAGCAATGGGTGGTGCAAACACTAAAGGATTTGGGCCTACAAGTGCATATCGACTTTGCGGGTAACGTCGTTGGAATGCGCAAAGGAACGGATGCTACCTTGAAGCCCATCGCTTTCGGTTCCCATATCGACCGTGTACCCAACGGGGGAAACTATGACGGTTGCGTGGGATCAATGGCTTCCCTTGAAGTGTTGGAAGTACTGAACGAGCATAACATCAAAACGAAGCATCCTTTGGAAGTCCTTATTTTTTCAAACGAAGAAGGCGGAGTCATGGGCAGTCGGGCCTTGGCCGGTCATTTAGGCAAAGACGCATTAAAAGTCACAAATAGTACGGGTTTTACCATGGGCGAGGGCATCATGCGACTGGGCGGCGATACTACCCGTATTGCTGAAGTAGCCCGCAAAAAAGGAGATTTGGCAGCCTTTTTGGAACTGCATATCGAACAGGGCGGTATCCTTGAAAAAGAAAATCTGGACATCGGTATCGTCGAAGGTATTGTCGGTCTTAAATGGTGGGATGTCGAATTTACCGGCTTTGCTAACCATGCGGGTACCACTCCAATGAACGCCCGGCAGGATGCCTTGCTTGCCGCTGCCAAATTTATCGTAGCCGTTAATGATATCACCAACAGTTTTGAAGGAGCGCAAGTGGGTACGGTCGGAAAAATAAAGGCGGAACCGGGAGCCCCGAATGTAATACCGGGTAAAGTGGTTACGAGTTTGGAAATTCGCGATTTATCCTCGGAGGTCATTGAAAAAGTATATCGGGCCATCGAGGAAAAGGGAGCGCAGATTGCATCGGCTTCCAATGTGCAGATTGAATTCCGGCCGTTAGACACCACTGCCGACCCGGCGATAATGGATTCCACCATTCAATCGGAAATCGAAGCATCCGCGGAAAAACTGAAGCTTTCGACCAAAAGAATGCCAAGTGGTGCAGGCCATGACGCCCAAGATATGGCCATGATCACGCCCACCGGGATGATATTCGTTCCCAGTAAAGGAGGCATCAGCCATTCCCCAAAAGAATTTACAACGGCTGAAGATATGGCCAATGGAGCGAACGTTTTACTCCATACCATTTTAGCCTTGGACAAAAAATTATAGGATCCGCGGTATGAAAGATCAAAATCCGATCATCGTACACCAAATATTCGATGTTCCGGTAAAAGCCGTTTGGAAAGCCATTACCGACAACGCTGAAATGCGGCAATGGTACTTCGACGCCATTCCCGATTTCAGGCCTGAAGTTGGTTTCAAAACCCGGTTTCTTGTTCAGAACGGGGAACGCAACTTTACCCACATCTGGAAGGTGAAAGAAGTAGTGCCGGAAAAATTTATCGGTTATAGTTGGCGCTTCGAGGAGTATTCAGGGGAAGCGTATACCATCTTTGATTTGGCAAAAGAGGATACTAAAACGGCACTTACCCTGAAAAGTTACGTTATTGATGTATTTCCCAATGATATTCCCGAATTTAAAAGAGAAAGTGGTCAAGCAGGTTGGGATTATTTAATCAAGGAAAGTCTTTTACAGTTTTTAAGCACCTAGAACATTCCATGCGATGACTACTTATAATGCTTACGAAATAACGCTCGATGCCTTTATCGCCAAGATACTCATTGTTTGCCCGAAATGTACAAAGAAGGCCCAGGTTGTAGACCATTCAGATGGAAATACAATTCTGACCTGTATATCCTGCGCTTACAACACGAGTAAAAAAGTTGCTTTCTATCAACTTGGCACACCAAAAGATCCGTTTTTCGGTCATCCCCTGTGGCTTCAAAAAAAATTCAAAGATGGCATCTTTTGGGCCTACAATCTAGAGCATTTGACATTGCTCGAAAATCACATTGCTGCAAACCGCAGAGCACGGGATATTACCAAAATCAGTAATCGAAGTATCGGAAGTAGACTGCCCAAATGGGTGACCTCAAAAAAGAATCGGAAAGAACTCTTGCAGCTCATCGATGCACTTAAAAAGCGCTGAAACTTCTTCCTTAAATCAGTATATTAGTTCCCTTCAACACTCTTAGACCACTTGAAAATGAAAAAACTACTACTTAGCTGTGCCTGCCTATTAATTTTTGTTGCCGGATTTTCCCAAACGACCGAAGAAATCGTATCTGCCATTCAAAAAGAGGCCAACGAAAATTCTCAGCTCGAAAATTTTGCCCATGAACTAATGGATGTTATCGGCCCCCGGTTGGTCGGTACACCGCAAATGAAAAATGCCAACGATTGGGCCGTCGCCAAATACAAGGAATGGGGCATCGCGGCCGAAAATCAGGAATGGGGCAAATGGCGCGGATGGGAACGGGGCATTACCCATATTGATCTGGTTTCTCCAAGGGTGGTTTCTTTAAGTGGAATGCAATTGGCCTGGAGCCCATCCACCGGTAAGAAAGGTATTACCGCAAATCTAATCACACTTCCCCAGATAGCTGATTCAATAGCCTTTGTAAAATGGCTCCCGAATGTAAAGGGCAAGTTCGTCATGGTATCCATGCACCAACCTACCGGTCGCCCCGAATACAATTGGAAGGAATTCGCGACCGAGGAATCTTTCGAGAAAATGAAAACCGAGCGCGACTCTTTGGAGAAGGCCTGGCGTCAAAACATGAACAATACGGGTTATACCAGCCGAACGATCAATAAGGCCCTCGAAAAAGCCGGTGCCGTTGGTATCGTACAGTCCAGATGGTCGAACGGCTTCGGAGCGAACAAGATTTTTAGTGCGGGTACGGATCAAATTCCCGCGGTGGATATTTCTTTGGAAGATTACGGCATGCTGTACCGAATGGTGGAACATGGGGACAATCCACAAATAAAAATAGTAGCCGAATCCAAAGAACTGGGTACGGTTCCTACTTTTAATACCATCGCTACCATTCCCGGTACGGAGCTGCCCGATGAATACGTTATCCTTTCCGCCCATTTCGATTCATGGGATGGGGCTACTGGGGCCACCGACAACGGTACGGGCACCATTTCGATGATGGAGGCGGCACGTATTCTCAAGAAGGTATATCCCAATCCGAAACGAACCATCCTTATCGGGCTTTGGGGAAGTGAGGAGCAGGGCCTTAATGGCTCGCGGGCGTTTGTAGAGGATAACCCCGAAATCGTGGCAGGACTACAGGCGGCCTTCAACCAAGACAATGGCACGGGAAGGGTGGTCAACATTTCCGGCCAAGGGTTCTTACATGCCTACGATTACATCGGACGCTGGTTGGAAGCAGTTCCCAAGGATATTTCTAGACACATCGAAACAAATTTTCCCGGCAACCCGGCACGCGGCGGTTCTGATTATGCTTCTTTTGTCGCCGTAGGGGCGCCTGCTTTTTCTTTGAGTTCGCTAAGTTGGAGCTACTGGAACTATACCTGGCATACCAATTTGGATACATATGACAAAATCGTTTTCGACGACGTGCGCAACAACGCCATCCTCACAGCGATAATGACCTATATGGCCAGCGAAGACCCCGAAAAAACATCACGGGAAAAATCGGTCTTGGGCATCAATCCCAGAACAGGCGAGAAAGGGGTTTGGCCGGAACCTCGCGCTCCGGAGCGTAACGGGGGAAAGGATTAAAAATGAGATTGTCACAACAAATTGTTATTGACAAGTAGACATCCGCGACTGCCGGCAGGCAGGTTTACGAGGAGCTACAAGAAAATGTAACTAAAGCAAAGAGTTCAAAGCGACGTGGCAAACTGTGTAAGCCATCTAGAATGCGCGACAGATTGCTTCGTTTTTCGCAATGATGACCAGGAAAAGGTTGCTTCCCCGGCGGTCTGCGAAGCGCAATGATACATCAAATACAAAAAAGTAAGCATATAACCACCTATTATGAAAACCTTCAAATTTCTACTCCTCTTATTGCTCGTCATTCCCATGACGCTACAATCCCAAAAGCGAAAAAAGAAATCCGCCGAACCGGCCATAATCGTTCAGGACAGTATGTTCCATGGACTCAAATGGCGAAATATCGGTCCGTTTCGTGGCGGTCGCAGTGTGGCATCCTCCGGTGTGAAAGGCGAACCCATGACCTATTACATGGGTACCGTGGGCGGCGGCATCTGGAAAACAACGGACGCAGGTCTTAGTTGGAAAAACGTCTCAGATGGCTTTCTAAAAACGGGAACGGTCGGCTCGATCGCCGTCTCGGAAAGTAATCCGAATATTGTTGTCGTCGGAATGGGCGAACATGCCGCCCGAGGAGTAATGACCTCAATGGGTGATGGTGTTTACAAGTCTACCGACGCAGGAAAAACATGGACACATATCGGGCTCGACTACACCCGTCATATATCCGATGTGATCATCCATCCGACAAATCCCGATATCATTTTCGTGGCTGCCCAAGGGGCGCAATACGGACCGTCTGCAGAGCGCGGTATTTACCGTTCTACGGATGGCGGCGCGACATGGGAAAAAACACTCTTTGTTAACAAGACCACAGGAGCATCGGATTTATCGATGGATATGAAAAACCCCTCGATACTGTATGCCGCTATGTGGCAACATCGGCGCTATCCTTGGATTATGGAATCGGGTGGAAAGGATTCAGGCCTATACAAATCTACCGATGGCGGAAGCAGTTGGAAAAAATTGAAAGAGGGATTACCAAAGGAATTTGGCAAAGCCGGCATTTCGGTTTCGCGAGCGAACAATGAAACCGTTTTTGCGGTCATCGAAGCAGAAGGCACAAAAGGCGGCGTGTACAAATCGACCGACGCTGGTAAAAAGTGGTCACAAGTGAACAAAGACCGCATCAATATCGCCCGTTCTTGGTACTATATGGAAATTTTTGCCGACCCTCAGAATGAGGATATCGTGTATGTGTTAAATGCCCCGGTCACCAAGTCTATTGACGGCGGTAAAAGTTTTACACCGCTACCTACGCCCCACGGCGATAACCATCATTTATGGATCGACCCCGATAACAATCAGCGTATGATCAATTCCAATGACGGGGGATCCAATGTTTCCCATAATGGCGGTCAAAGTTGGAGTACCCAGCAAAACCAGAATACGGCGCAATTCTATCGCGTCATTACCGATAACCTAGTGCCCTACAATGTGTATGGAGGGCAACAGGACAATTCTACCGTAGCCATTGCCAGCCGTACGAACGATGCTGGTATCGATTGGAAGGATTGGTATGCAGTAGCAGGAGGTGAAAGTGCATTTTTAGCCTTTGACCCCGACAATCCAGAAATCATTTATGGAGGTACCTATCAGGGAAATCTCGACAAATGGGATGCCAAATCTAGGGAGTCGAAACCCATTAAACAGTATCCCGAATTGGGATTGAGTATTGCCCCAAAAGATTCGAAATACCGCTACAACTGGAACGCCCCCGTCATCACTTCGCCCCACGACCGAAAAACGATTTATCACGCAGGCAATGTGGTGTTCAAATCGACCGATGAGGGGCAAAGTTGGGACGTCATTAGTCCGGATTTGACCAAGAACGAAACCGAAAATCACGGTCCGGGTGGCGGCCCGTACACCAACGAAGCCGCTGGTGGGGAGAATTACAATACGATTACCTATCTGGTTGAATCACCACATGAAAAGGGCGTCCTTTGGGCCGGCAGCGATGACGGCCTTTTGCATATGACCAAAGATGGGGGAGAAAATTGGTCGAATGTAACGCCGCCCAATGTTCCGGATGGCATTATCAACAGTATCGATATTTCTCCACACGACCCTGCGACCGCTTATGTGGTCGTTATGCGGTATAAGTCGATGGACCTCAGTTCACATATCTTAAAGACTACAGATTATGGGCAAACATGGTCTAAAATCGTAAATGGCATTAGCGGTGCGCATACCTTTACCCGAGTTGTTCGGGCCGACCCGAAACGCAAGGGATTGCTGTATGCGGGAACGGAAACTGGCCTCTTTATTTCTTTGGATGACGGTCAAAACTGGCAGTCCTTTCAACTGAACCTGCCTGTCGTGCCCATTAACGACCTGGTCATTCAGGACAACGATCTGATAGCCGCAACTGCAGGTCGCTCGTTTTGGATTTTGGATGACCTTGGCGCAATCCAAAATATCGATACGCCAAAAGCTCCTCTGAAAATCTTTCAACCCAAGAGCACCTACTTGATTTTGGGCGGAAGTAGTGATAAACCAAGACCCAGATTGGGAGACAATCCGAAAAGTGGGGTGACCATTGATTATTATTTGGATAAAGCCGCCGATAGTATGGACTTGACCCTGGAAATCTTTAAGGACAACATCCTGCTCCGAACGTACACCAATACAAAAGCAAAAGACTTTAAGTCATGGCCTGGTGGACCTTCCAAGCCACAAGTACTGCCCTCCAAAAAGGGGTATAATCGCTTTACGTGGGACTTTGGCAAAGAAGACTTGCCGTCGATAGATAAGGTCTTTGTATTCGGAGGACATAGTGGTTCCACCGTTGGCCCAGGAACATACTCCCTGAAACTAACGTTGGATAGCTTGACGTCAGAGACTAGTGTCAACGTGCTTTCGAATCCGAAAGTAAAGGGCAATATGGTCGATTATGAAGAGCAGCAGACCCTACTCGATGCCATTGAAAATACGTTGCGAAATATGCACCGCTCCGTTAATGAAATGCGTTCGGCAAAGGCCCAGCTAAAAAATTATGCCGAGCTGCTGGAAGGCAACGAAAAGGCAGCGGCATTGGTAAAAAAAGGAGATTCATTACGCAAGCGGATTACCGCATGGGAAGAAAACCTCATCCAACCGAAACAAAAAACCTTTCAAGACGTCATCAACTACAACAACAAGCTGAATGCGCAACTGTTGCACTTGAAAGGGTACGTCAATTCGGCCGAGCCCGCAGTTACCAAAGGTGCAAAAGAACGGTGGATCGATCTGCAACAAGACTGGCAGGTCTATGAAAACGAACGTGATGCCATTATCGATGAGGAAATGAATGCGTATAATGCAATGTATAAGGAATTGGGGCTTCCGGCATTGATCATGCCCGATTAAAAGAGTCACAGACAAACCACCTTCCTGAATGAGTTTCATAGCAGACCAAATCTTCAAAAACCAAAACTATACCCAAACCCGCCTACCCAAAGGGGAGTATGAAAATTGCGTATTTGAAGGCTGTGATTTCGAGGAGGGTTATTTGGACAATCAAAACTTTATGGAATGTACGTTCAGTGATTGTAACCTGAGTAATGTCAATCTAGCACATACCATTTTTAAAGAAACGACCTTTTTGCACTGTAAAATGATGGGGCTCAAATTCGAAGCGTGCAATGACTTTCTGATGGACTTCAGTTTCAACGATTGCAATTTGAGTTTTTCTTCCTTCTATGGTCTCAGCCTGAAAAGCCAACAATTCTTGGCTTGCAAATTGATCAGTGTAGACTTTACCAATGCCGATCTTACCGCCGCCAATTTTGATACCAGCGATTTGCATAAGGCCGTTTTTGATGCGACCAAGCTGCAAAAGGCTGATTTTTCCAAAGCAATAAACCTAAACATCGACCCGGAGAAAAATCCCTTAAAAGGTGCGCTATTTTCGAAAGAAGGGGTCCTAGGCTTGTTGCGCAAATACGATATTCGAATCGAATAAATGCTGGGCGGTCTACAATTGGAATAACTTCATACAAAAATGTCCCTTTTCGCTGCTAATAAAACGTCAATAGACTATAGTAGGGATTGTGAACTTAGGTGTAATCCCATCATCCGTTTACAAACGGATATTTCGTATCTTGTTTTTTCAAAAGACCATGTAAAATGAAATGTATCGCAGCTATTTTCTTTCTTGCCTCGACCTGTGTGTTCGGACAGAGTACCTTATCATTTGAAGAAGGTGCCATTTCACCCAAAGCGGATTTGTCATCGGTCATTTGGATGGAAGGCCATTGGAGAGGAGAAGCTTTTGGGGGAGTTGTCGAGGAAATTTGGAGTCCGCCCCTGGGAGGTTCCATGATGTTTTCCTTTAAGCATGTCGTCGACGGGAAAGTCACGTTTTACGAACTGGGGCATATTCGGGAGATGAATGAGACGCTGGTATTTCAGTTAAAACACTTTGGGGGAGACCTAAGGGGATGGGAAGAAAAAGATGAGACGGTAGATGCGAAATTGGTCAAAATCGATGAAAATCGCATCTATTTCGATGATTTTACCTTCGAGCAAATCAGCGATGATGAAATCAATATTTATGTGGTCATCGAGGAAGAGGGCAAATCGGAACAAGCGAAATTCAACTATAAAAGAGTGGTCAAATGAAAAAAACCTGTGAGGAGTGCGGTAGCGAACTAATGGGTCGTATCGATAAAAAATTCTGTTCCGACGGCTGCCGAAATGCGTACCACAACAAAGTGAACCCCGCAAGCAGGAACCTGGTGCGAAACATCAATAACCGCTTGCGTAAAAACTATCGGATATTAGGTAGTTTTCCGTTAAAAGACGGCAAAACACGTACGACCAAAACGCGATTATTGGATAAAAACTTCGATTTCGACTTTATCACCAATCTCTATACCACCAAAAAGGGCACAACCTATTATTTTGTGTATGATCTGGGTTATCTACCGCTTGATAACGATTACTATATGATCGTAAAAAGAGAGTAATTCCAGAGCAGTTAAATGATACGAATTATAGGCTTTCTTATATTATGGTCAACAATATGTGTACGGGCGCAGCCTAATGATGTTCTTGAAATTCACGATTTTAATGAAGATGGAATTGATGATCGCTTGGAATGCATTCGCGAACTTGGCGTACACTGCACTTTCACCGATGGTTTCACAAAAGAATCCATAGATTGGGGTGATTTTGCGTGGAGGGGTGCTATAAAGAGTGTTATTACGGTTCCAAAGCAGTTATTATTAGACGTAAATGCGAAGGTGTATATAGCCATGCAAAGGGAAGTGCTTCCGCATTTGAAAAAATCCCCCGACCCATCTTTACAATGGATACTTAACGCCAATTTTTCGAAGCGAAAACTTGCCGATAATCCTTATGTAGACTTGATTTTTATCCCAAATAGCAAGTGGAAGGCTGGTAATTTTACCATACCGTCGAACTATTATGTTGCAATATCAAGAGATTCCCTGTACCGTTTAGACGACGCTATTCGGAACGATTCCTTGAATAAGGCCACAACAGCACCGTCGGGTTTTTTGGCATATTACGGCCAAGTACATTATATGGGTGAACAACCACGCCAAAAAGATTACATGCCCGTGGCAACTGATGCTACCTATACCATCTACCGAACACGGCATGGAGTGCTAGCGCAAAAGAAAAACAAATTTAAATGGTTGTTCATTACGGACAATGACCTGACAGGGGGTCCGGAAAAATTGCGTTGGGAATCAATCGAGGAGGTTTTTCTATTGGACGACCATGTGCTTATCAAACAAAGTCAAGCCCCAGATCCTGAATATCAACTATATCTCGTACATATCGAAACGGGTATGACCGGAAGGATAAAAATAGATTTTGATTCGCTGTTGGCGCACAATATCGAATTCCTGGACCTAAACGGTCGCGAGCGATTTTCGATGCAGGAGGATACTGTACGAATAGGAAACGACATCAAAAGATTACGTTTGCCGCTAAAGGATATCCGAAAAACCTTGGATGGTATCCTTTACTCTGAATAAAAATTTTGAATTAGGGCGCTGATAGGCACGATCTACTTCCAATTTGCACCGCTCAGTTTAAGTGCCGCGACGACAATATCCTTTCTTGAAATCTGGCCGATGAGCAGTCCGTCTTTCATTACGGGCAGCCTTCTTCTATTATGTTTCGAAAAAACACCTGCCGCATCGAAAATACTGATGTCATGGGGAATGGTCTCTACCTCTTTAGTCATGAATTTCTCCACGCTCTTGTCCAGAATCGGCTGGTTAAAGTAGCGGCTTTCCGAAATCTGTTTCATACAATCCGCTTCCGAGATGATTCCGACAAGAAAACCATTCTCATCGAGTACGGGGCCACCTGAAATATTGTGTTTGGTAAACAGTTCCATTACATTAAGAATAGACTGCTCTGGTGAAAAGGTAACCAATTTCGTCGTCATATAGTCCGTCACCAATATGGGTGCCTCAAATTCTTTTTTGGCCAATGGTTTTGCTCTTCTGCCTTGAAAACTCTTGATTCCCATATCTATTGGTTTTAGGTTAATCTTAAATATAGTAATTTTCAAAGAATTTCCTTTATTTTTTAGATGAAATACAGCAATACGTTCAAATTTTATACTTTTAGACAACCAGAATACCTTATGAAACGATTTCCTTCCGTCACCACACTCTTGATGCTGTTATGTGCCCTGTATTGGGTGTTTTGGAGTATGATGCCATCGTATGATAGCACCCCGGTCGCCGATACTTCATTTTCCACCGACCGCGCCCTATCCCATGTAAAACAAATCTCCCAGAAACCACATGCCGTAGGCTTTACGGGACATGCCGAGGTTCGGGAGTACATCGTTTCCGAATTACAAAGAATTGGCCTTGAAACTTCCTTACAGGAAGGATACACGCCTGGAGACTGGGGCAATCTCAGCAAGGTCACCAACATACTGGCCCGCATAAAGGGTACCGATTCCGGAAAAGCCCTAATGCTCTTATCGCATTACGACAGCAATCCGCATTCCTCATTAGGAGCTAGCGATGCAGGTTCGGGAGTTGCCACGATCTTAGAGGGCATACGCACTTTTTTAGTCGAAAAAAAACATGCACGAAATGATATTATTATTCTTATTTCCGATGCCGAGGAACTTGGTTTGAACGGTGCCGATCTTTTTGTAAACAAGCACCCTTGGGTTGAGGACGTCCGCCTGGTGCTCAATTTCGAAGCTAGGGGAAGTGGAGGCCCAAGTTATATGCTTATCGAGACCAATCGCGGGAATGCGCGATTAATAGAGGAATTTACCAAGGCCAATCCAGACTACCCAGTTGCGAATTCTTTGGTCTACAGTATCTACAAAATGCTACCTAATGACACCGACCTTACCGTATTTAGGGAAGATGCGGATGTAGAGGGACTTAATTTCGCATTTATCGACGATCATTACGACTATCACACGGTTCGCGATAATTACGAACGCTTGGATAAAAACACCCTTGCACATCAAGGCAGTTATCTCATGCCCCTATTGCATCATTTTGGCAATGCCGACCTGAACAATTTAAAAAGTTTGAATGACCATATCTACTTTACCATACCGTTTTTTAAAATGGTATCGTACCCTTACGAATGGGTATGGCCTATGTTCGGCCTAGCGGTCTTCTTTTTTATGCTATTGTTGATTTATGGCTATCGTCGTAAGAGCTTACGGGGCAAGCAGGTATTAATGGGCTTTGCACCTTTGTTCATATCGCTCGTCGCCAATGGTGTCGTCGGGTATTTTAGTTGGTCGGCACTTAAAATTCTCTACCCACAGTACGGCGATATGCTACATGGCTTTACATATAACGGGTATACCTACATCGCAGCGTTTGTACTCCTGGCAACGGGCATCTGTTTTTGGGTGTACAATAAGTTTAAAAAAGTGCAACCTGCCAACCTTCTGGTCGCACCCTTGGTCTTATGGCTCTGCATCTGCGCGGCTGTTGGCCTTTATTTAAAAGGCGCAAGTTTCTTTATCGTTCCGGTTTTTGGCCTACTTGCAACGTTCATGGTCACCATAAACCAACGCAGGCCGAATGCCTATCTGCTGGTTTTTTTGTGTATTCCGGCCTTATGGATCTACGGTCCGTTCATTAAAATGTTTCCCGTTGGCCTGGGCCTTAAAATGATGGTCGCCTCTACCCTATTGGTCAGCCTTACCTTTTTCTTGTTGCTTCCCGTTTTTAGCTTTTACCGAAAGAAACACCGCCTGGCCAACCTATGTTTCCTGCTTTTCGGTGCATGTATGATCTACGCCCATTTTAATTCCGGGTTTGACCGGGACAATGCTAAACCCAGCAGCCTACTCTATGTATACGATGCGGATAAGAACACTGCAAAGTGGGCCACATACGACAAAGCACTCATCGATTGGAATGGTCAATTTTTAGGGGAGGATAAGCAGGTATCTCAAAAATTATCGGATCAAACCATAAGCAGTAAATACAATTCCGGGTTTTCCTATGTCTCACAAGCACCGTCAAAGAATTTGCGCGGACCTAGAATCGAGACAGGTCGGGATACGATTATGGGGGACGAGCGCTTGCTCGAAATTTGTATTAGTCCGCAACGGAATGTGAATCGCCTCGATATCTTTACCAATGACATCAGTATTACCAAGGCGGTAGCGAATGGAGCGCCGTTGCCCGCGTATTTTCTAGAAAATCGAAGAAAAGGAAAGCTACTCACCCATTATATTAGCGATAATGCCTATACCGACCTTGAACTTCGCATACCAAAAGATGACGTATTGGAACTGACCCTTTACGAGTCATCAAACGACTTGCTCAACAATCCCCTTTTTAGCGTTCCCCCGCGACCAGAACAGAGTATTCCCATGCCATTTGTACTTAACGATGCCGTATTGATAACCAAAACCGTTCGATTTGAATAAGTCTATCGCCATTTTGGGCTGCGGATGGTTGGGATTGCCTCTGGCCATGTCGCTATTGAATAAGGGATTTTCGGTACGTGGTAGCACTACTTCCGAAAAGAAGCTCGAGCTACTTCAAGCGAAAGGAATAGCGCCCTATCTCATAAGTATTTCCGAAAATAGTATCGATGGTAATATATCGGATTTCCTAACGGATGTGTCGGTACTGATCATCAATATCCCCCCTGGATTGCGAGGGTCCTCCAGTGAGAATTTCGTGCGAAAGATGAAATTGTTGCACTCGAAAATAAAACGTTCTGATGTAAAAAGACTGATTTTTGTAAGCAGCACCTCGGTGTATGGGGATTTACAGGGCGAAGTAACCGAGCAAACGCCCCCAGAACCCGTTACCGAGTCGGGAAGACAGCTTTTGGAAGCGGAAAACATTTTTCGCGCGGATGATAATCTGGATACTACGATCGTACGCTTTGGAGGTCTTATTGGCGATGATCGGCACCCCATTACCATGCTTAGCGGGAGAACAGGTTTGACCAACGGAAGCGCCTACATCAATCTTATTCATCAAAATGATTGTATCAAAATTCTTGAGCATGTCATTACCGCACAATGGTGGAATCAAATCTTGAACGGGGTTTATCCCTACCATCCATCTAAAAACGCATATTATACATCGGAAGCTCGCAAACGGGGTCTCAAACCTCCCCAATACGAGGTCGAAAACACCCAAATCGGAAAGAAAATCGTTCCGTTCGCCCTACTTAATGTTAAAGGGTTTTCCTTTAACACTTCAATCCGCTCTTAGTTCACCACAAGAAATAGCAGTTTCACAACAAAGTCGACCGAATTGTGTTAACAGAAGTGGTATTTCATCGACTAAGTGGTAACTTTATCCTATAATTTAAAACTTTTGCCATGGAAAATTTCAATTTGAAAAGGCGGATTCTTCTAGAGATAGAGGGTCTGATCTCGGAAAGTTGCCCCGAGACGAAAGTTCCCCTAAAATTCGAAAACCTGCATGTGGCACTATTAAAAAAGTATTACAATGCGGCGAACGTATCTATCGATTATCACCGAAGAAGGGTGCAGATGGATATTGTGATGGATGATCAACAGTACGATCCGAAAACGGTCAACACCGATCTGCCCACATTAAGCGCGAACCTATGGTTCCGAAACTTATGCGATTTTTTAAAATCGTGCCTAGATCGTGACTCCCGTAGTCTCGCGTTTTATGCCAGTTTATTAAAATCCTATCAAAACGATGATAGGGTACTGGTAGCTTAAATTTTTAACAGACCAAACCTAAATAGAAAAGGATGCCCAATCGGCATCCTTTTTTTATGTTCTTAGAGAACGTTTTCCTATTAAAATGATTTTTGCAATAGTCCACTTGACCTACAAGAACCATCTTTCATCTGTTTTAACGCTTTCCTTAACAGCGAACTACGGATAATTTTAATATTTTTGCGCACCAAAATCAATCATACATGAAACGTTTTACAATTGCATTACTATGTCTTGCAACGCTCTCGATGAGCGCCCAGACTACGAACGAACTACAAAAACACTATGAAGCCTTTTATAAGGAAATGAGGCTTCAGGGCGATGTAAACGGTGTCGTATCCGCTTTGACCCATCTAAACGTCATCGCGCCCACCACGGCACGAAAAGACACACTTGCTTATGTGTACGCCAACAACAACCAACACTTGCAAGCCTTGAACACCATCGGAATCGAAAAAAACGAGTCTGACTCCGACTTGGCCGTACAGGTAAAGGCTATTTCTTTAAAGGCACTTAATCAACCCAAACGCGCTTTGGAACAGTTCGAGGTACTCAACAAAAGAAATCCCGGGGCATACCTCGCCTATGAGTTGGCAGACCTAAAAATTCAAACAGGTGATAACGCAGGAGCCGCTGAAAACATCGCGTATGGTATCGCAAATGCCAAAGAGGAAGATAAGTACGCCTTTTACGAACGGCAACAACCATACGAAACCTCCCTTAAGGCGGCCTTTATTCATTTAAAGGCCCTTGTAGAATACAACAAAGACAAGAATAACGTTGATGGTGCCATTGCACTTTTAGATGAGGCATTGGCCATTGATCCCAACTTCAACCTGGCCAGCTTGAGCAAGCAAGCATTGGAATCGAGAAAAAGCCCACCGGCCGGCACTCCTGCCCCAGAGAAAAAAGATTAGGATTACTATCAGAAAAATAAAGAAGGTAAAAAAGGAGGGGGTCTAAAAAGTATAACCTATACGTCATTACGAGCAAGGCGAAGTAATCTGTCTGTTTACACCAACGAGTTACAGATTGCTTCGTGCCTCGCAAAGACGGCTGAAAGTACTTTTTAGACACCCCTCTTTTTTTTGATAAGCCATGACCGTACCCTACTCCTCTAGTATAAGGTTTTTGTCCAAGGTGTTATTTACGATAATAGTAAACTGGTTGCGTAAGGCATTATAGGCATTGATCATCTCAAGCACCGAATCTTGTACATCCAGTCGGTAATACAGGTCTCCTTTTACTTTCAGCAAAAAGGTATTGAAAAGCGTTAGCCGTCCCTTTATTTGGGGTAAATCGAATTCTTTGGGAAATCTAGACTTCGCCAAAGCCTTCTGTTTTACTTCCAGGTCTTCAATGACCAGTGTCAAATCTTCCGTATTTTCGACGGTATAAAGCGCATCAAAACTATCCTCTAGGGCATCGAATTCCTTCCAGTCAACAATAATCGGTTTTACCTTGGAGTCAATGGCCACTTTTTTCGGCCACGCAGTGTTATCGATTTCGAAAGTGGAAACCACCTCCTGGGCCACCTCCTTCTTTTCCTGTTTGCAGGAGATGACAAGGACCAGTAAGACCCCGTAGAAAAATAATCTTTGCATTGGACTAATGTAGTGATTTTTGAATCGGTTATCTTTACCCTAATATCTCTTTAACGCTATTTTAAATGTCAAAATCGATACTGATTATTGGGGCCTGCGGGCAGATAGGCTCGGAACTTACCCATACGCTGAGGGAAAAATACGGAGGGGATAAAGTTGTGGCCAGCGATATTCGGGAAGGCGATGACCACTTGATGGAATCAGGTCCGTTTGAGATTCTTGACGCCACCGATTTCGATGCTTTGGAGGAAATCGTGGCGTATTGGGAAATAGAAGAAGTCTATCTAATGGCGGCTATGCTCAGTGCAACGGCCGAAAAATTTCCGATGCGGGCCTGGAACCTGAATATGAACTCGCTCTTCAATGTACTCAATCTTGGAAAGGATAAAAAAATAAAGAAGATTTTTTGGCCGTCCAGTATCGCCGTTTTCGGACCCGACACCCCTAAGCAAAATACACCTCAGCATACCATTATGCAACCCAGCACCGTGTATGGTATCAGCAAGCAGTCGGGCGAGCGCTGGTGTGAATACTACCATCGAAAATTCGGGGTAGACATACGCAGTGTCAGGTATCCCGGCCTTATCAGCTGGAAGACCATGCCTGGTGGTGGTACGACTGACTATGCCGTAGAGGTATACCACCAAGCCCTTTCCAACGGCAAGTATAGCTGTTTTCTAAAACCGGATACCGAACTACCCATGATGTTCATGGACGACGCTATCCGAGCCACTTTGAAAATCATGGAAAGTGATACAGGGAAAATAAAAGTGCGCTCCTCCTACAACCTGGCGGCCATGAGTTTTACCCCCGCACAGGTGGCCAAGAGCATTCAAAAACAGCTTCCGGATTTCAAAATGGAGTACGCTCCTGATTTTAGGCAGGCTATCGCCGATTCATGGCCAGGGAGTATCGATGATTCCGCGGCTCGGGACGATTGGGGATGGCAGGCCGAATTTGATTTGGAAAAGACCACTACCGAGATGTTAGACCATTTGAAATAGGCACCGTTACTTTAGTGGTTTTCTTTTGATCATACCGCCTTTGATGTCCTTGACCACGTTCATCATCACAAAAGCCTTTTTGTCGATTTTGTCCAATTCGGTGCTCAGCTTGGCGATCTCTAATCGGGTAAGTACGGTAAAGACGATTTCAACGGTGCCGCGATTATCCCGATACCCCCCTTTGCCTAAATAAATGGTGCAAGCCCGTCTCATTTTTTCGGTAATCATCTGTCTTACATCCTCGCTCTTCTCGGAAATAATAGTCACTCCTATATATTCCTCGACCCCATCTACCACATAATCGACTGTCTTGGCGGCGACCAGATACGTCAAGATAGCATAGAGCGCAACTTCAACGGAAAGCAAATATGCCCCAATAGAGAAGATGATGATATTGATGAACAGCAGGATATCGCCAACAGTCAAATGCCATTTTCTACTCAGGTAAATGGCCAGTACTTCGGTACCATCAATAACCCCTCCGCCCCGCATGGTCATACCAATGCCCAAGCCTAGAAAAAATCCCCCAAAAAACGCGATAAGCAGCTTATCTTCGGTAATGGTCGGCAAATGCAAAAAATGAACGACTATAGCAAGCACCAAAATCGCACAAATACTCTTGATAGCGAATTTGGTACCAATTACCCTGGCCCCCAGAAAGACAAAGGGAACGTTTACGGCGATGAGGAAAACCCCAAGAGGAATGTCATAAAAGACCCGTAATAATAGTGAAAGCCCCGTAGCTCCGCCATCAATAAAGCTATTCGGCAATAAAAACCCCCTTAAACCAAAGCCGGCGGCGAATATGCCGATGGCGATGAACAGTATTTCCCGTAAGGCATGTACCAATTCTACTTGTCCGGCCCTTACTTCGGTAGCAATTTGCTTCTTTGAGATTTTTTCTTGCGAAACTTGGCCTTTTAGCTTGCTTTTAGCACGTTCGACCAGTAAATATTGAAGTATAGGATTCATGCCGTTAAAGTAGCGAAAAAAATCAGCTTCCCGCAGTTGAATACGGTGTGAAAGGTCGTTTAAATACTAAACTTCAATTTCTTCTCGATCGCTACGATCATCTCATTGGCAATATCCTTTCCAGTCGCATTTTCAATGCCTTCCAAACCGGGTGAGGAATTGACCTCTAACAACAACGGACCTTTGTTCGAACGGATGATATCCACACCGGCCACAGCGAGGTTCAGCACTTTGGCCGCCTTTACAGCCAATTTTTTCTCCTCTTGGGTAATTTTAATAATCGAAGCGGTACCCCCTTGGTGAATGTTCGCACGAAATTCACCTTTAGTGGCTTGGCGTTGCATCGAGGCCACTACCTTATTATTGATAACGAAACAGCGAATGTCCTGACCGTTGGCCTCTTTGATAAATTCCTGGACCAAAATATTCGTATTGACACTCTTAAATGCGTTAATCACACTCTCGGCGGCCTTGTTGGTCTCGGCAAGCACCACACCCTTGCCCTGTGTACTTTCCAGCAATTTGATGATCAAAGGCGCTCCGTTCACCATTTTGATCAAGTCCTTGGTATCCATCGGTGATTTGGCAAAGCCGGTAATCGGGATGTGAATATCGTTTTTGGAAAACAGCTGCGATGCGAAGAGTTTGTCCCTTGACTGGGTAATCGCTTCCGCGGAATTTTGGCAATACACCCCAAGATTATCGAACTGACGGATCAAGGCACAGCCATAAAAGGTGACGGAAGGCTTGATCCTTGGGATGACCGCATCGAACTCCTTAAGGATATTTCCACCGCGATACCGTATTTCCGGGGAGTGGGCATCCAGTTTCATATAGGCCAGCTCAACGTTCAGGAAAACGATTTCATGACCTCTCGCCATTGCGGCCTCAACAATGCGTTTGTTGCTATAAAGCTCCGGGTTGCTTGCCAACAAGGCGATTTTCAATCCAGTCTTTTCTTTGTAGAACGGTGCATATTTTCGATACACATCGGCATCGGTAAAGGCCCGCTGCTGATAATACAAGGCCGGGTTCACGATATACCTTTCGTTTAGAGCCTCTCGACCCAGCAACATCCGAAATTCCATGGTATCCCGATTGGCCAAGGTCAGCTCTATTTCAAAGGTTTCCTCTCCGATCGTTACGGGGGTTTTGACCACGAAGCGCTCCTCGGAAATACCGGAGGAGCTCTTTACCATACGACGATCTACAAGTCGCGCCTCACATTGAATAGCAATACTCCTATTCTCCTGAATGGGATTTACCTCGAACTTTACCCACTCCTGGGCGTCTTTGCTATAGGCTTTTATGTTGGTTGCTTGAATCGATGAGGTTTTTGCTCCGGAATCTACCCGCGCCTTGATGGCCGGAATGCCCAAATTCTCAAAAACACACCACTCTTCACTTCCTATTATTTTTAAATCGTTCAATATATGTCGTATTTAATTTCATTTCCAAGAAAGGCACTATTGGTATATTCTATCCGCTCCGAACAACCTTAAATGCGGTATGAAAAAATAGTGTATCTAACTAGAAAATACGGAATTAAGCAAAATTCAGCTTATTGGTCTTCGTCATCCCCATCCACCATATCTTCAGGTTTGGGAGCAACGACAGCTTCAGGATCATCGTCATCGAAATCCTCATAATCGCTTTCATCATAATTTTCCATCGTATACTCCAACTTCTCGCTGATTTTTACCAAATACTTGGTATCCTCGGTGAGTACTTCCACCGCCTCGATTCGGTCACCATGAGCATTGCGAAACGAAATGATATCGCGATCATCGTACCCATCTGGGTAGCGCTCCACCGTAAGCTTTAGTACCTCTGGCGTCAACTTTTTAAAATCGACGATTACTCTTCTTAAATGCGCGTGCTTGTCCATAATTACATACTTAAAGAATGACTAAAAAATCTACCGTCTGGTGGCCGAGACCACGAAAAATACATCTGAAGAAAGCTGCCACGTTCTCAGAAACAAATGAAAAGAAAAAAACGGAGTTTTTAATAAAAAAATTCCGCCATAGCATAAAATTAGTTCGATTAGGTCTATTCATAAACCCATTTTTAAACTAAAGGACTAATTTTTAGTATTTTAGATTTCCTATTGCAAACATATTTATACTATGATGAAAACGAGAAATAAGCTACTGCCCCTAATTTTTCTGCTGACTTTTAGCCATACCGCTATTACGTATGCCCAAATTCCGTCAAATGTCTACTATTTTCAAGAGATAACCGATGGGAAAAGGGTGAAACACGAACTAAAAATCAACGAGAATTACCTGATTCAAAACATTTATGAAACCAATCCGAACAAATTCGTTAAGACCATTGGTGGTTATTTTACCATTCAACAAGATACGCTTAAGGTAGATTTGGAATTCAATTCAAATTATGAGCAAGATTCCATTACGAAAGTAGCCTTCCCTTATACTTTTCATGGCGATAAACTTGTTCTTCACACAACACCACAACAGGAATATCTCGCTCCGGAAAATCTGGAACAGGAGCTTGACGGCCATTGGCTCTTCGCCACTAGAGGCCCTGATAACGGTCAAGAGCGAAGGGATGATACCAATGCGCGAAAAACGCTAAAAGTGCTTCAGGACAACACTTTTCAATGGATTGCTTACCGTACTGAAACCATGAAGTTCTCCGGAACCGGTGGTGGGTATTT